>CP062007.1:0-1200000 GCA_022749295.1 Flavobacteriaceae bacterium GSB9 | reverse complement strand
TTAGGTTCAATAAACGTGCTTTTAGGTGGCATGGTCAAGCCGGAATCGGCTATGGCTTTTAATTCAAAAATATTAATAGGAACCAGCCCAAAACCAACAGCAAATTCACCGCTATCGACTTTGCTTTTTATAGTTACTAAGTCATTTTTACCGTGCGAATAAGCTATTCGTGTATCGTTCCGTAAATCGGTTACACCCAAAATAGGCTCTAAAACTGTTTTGTATAATATTTGGGTATCTAAAGCATCCAGCGGTGTTTGGAATTTGTAGTGGCCTTTCCTAAGGTGAAGCGAGTAAAATTCACCATCTAAGTACATGCTAAAATGGTGTTTTTGGTTTGGTTTGTAGAGGTCTGTTCCTCTGTTTTCAATTCTGAAAACGGTATCGAGTTTTATTAAAAATGACTCTTTTGAAAGTCCGTTTAAATCTTTCACCAATCTATTGAATTCGTGTATTTTCAGTTCAGACTCGGGGATTAAAAAGCTCATAAAATAATTATAAGGCTCATGTCCCGTATGGTTTTTGTTTTCTGCTTTTAAAGTTTCTGCCAATAAAACCGATGAAGCCGAGCGGTGATGGCCATCGGCAATATGTATGGTTCTCATGGTTTTAAAAGCATCTTGAATGGCTTTAACCTGGTTTTTGTTGTTAAGTTTCCAAAGGTAATGGGTGTCGCGGTAAGTTGTGGTAAATTCGTATTCAGCTCGCTGTTGTTGTACTTCAGAAATAACTTTTGCAATCTCTTTATTATGGGCATAGGTTAACAGTACGGGTTCGGCATTAAAGCCAACGGTTTTTAAGTAATCTTTAAATAGATTTTCGCGGTGTTCAATGGTGTTTTCATGTTTTCTAATAACGTTATTTTTATAATCATCGGTACTGGCAGCGGCAATTATTCCTGAAAACGACACCTTATCGCGGTTAACAATTTTATAAATGTAATAGCAAGGGGTGCTGTCTTGAATAAAGATACCATCTTCCTTAAATTCTAAATACCTGTTTTTAACTAAACTGTATCGGTCTTTGCCTTTGATGGCTTTGCTGTACCTGTAACCCGGATTGATGATATGTAAAAACGAAAACGGATTATAGTCCAATCGTGCTTCCAGTTCGGCCTGCGTAAAACTCTGGTACGAGCGCGACGCTACTAAACCGACTTTGTCTCGCGTTGGTCTTACAGCTTTAAAAGGAAGAATTTGAGCCATTGGTTTATTTATTATTTATTAAAGTACTGAAGCTATTGTAATCGTCTTTTGAAAAGAAAATGTTTTTTGGAACATATATAAATTGACCCTTTGAAATATATAACAACCAATATTGAGCATTTGAAACCACGTGTTGCAGAGTGTTCGGATCCAATTTTGACTCATTATTGTTTTGTTTAAAATATAAAAAACGATTGTCGAAAGTGAGATTTGTTTCAGAAAAGATAGGTTGATGCCCTCTTGCACGAGACCAAAACCATAAAAATATGAACATGCCCAAGGGATAAGCAACAGCAAAAATCACAAAAAAAGTACTAAAGTTATCTTTTCCGAAATTTGATAGGTGTAATACACCAAAAAGAATCATTAGTGTATAGAGCCACCAAGACTTTTTCAATCGTTTTTCAAGTATTATTTTGCTGTATAATTTTTTTGTTAAACAAAAAGTTTGGGTTTTAATCATTACTTTTCAAACTGTTTAGATACGATTTCGGCTTTTTTGCTGTTAGAATAATCATAAAAACCTTCGCCCGATTTAACCCCTAGTTTACCGGCATTTACCATATTGACCAACAACGGACAAGGCGCATATTTTGGGTTTTTAAAGCCATTGTACATCACGTTTAAAATTGAAAGGCAAACATCCAGACCGATAAAATCGGCGAGTTGTAAAGGTCCCATAGGATGAGCCATGCCCAACTTCATCACCGTATCTATTTGTTCTACGCCAGCCACGCTGTTATAAAGCGTTTCGATAGATTCGTTAAGCATGGGCATTAAAATACGATTGGCTACAAAACCCGGGTAATCGTTCACTTCAACAGGAGTTTTGCCTAGTCCTTGTGAAAGTTCCATAATGGTTTTTGTAACCGCGTTAGTTGTGTTATAACCACGTATAATTTCTACCAATGGCATAATAGGCACTGGATTCATAAAATGCATACCTATTACACGATTAGGATTTGCCGTTGTAGCAGCAATTTGCGTAATGGAAATGGATGAGGTATTTGTGGCTAAAATAGTTTCGCTTGAACAAATTTGATCGAGTTCTGAAAATATTTTAAGTTTTAAATCTAAATTTTCGGTAGCGGCTTCAACTACCAATTCAGCATCTTTTACGCCGTTTTTAATTTCGATGAAGGTCGAAATCCTGTCTAAAGTTTCAGTTTTATCGGTTTCGGTAATTTTTTCTTTGGCCACCATTCGGTCTAAATTTTTAGAAATGGTTTCCAAGCCACGTTTTAATGAAGCTTCACTAATATCAATAAGGTTAACGTTAAAACCGCTTTGGGCAAAAGTATGCGCAATACCATTGCCCATGGTACCTGCGCCAATAACTGCAATGTTTTTCATAAGTTTTATAGTTTAAAATTGCAACCAAACCAGTAACGGTTGAGTTGGAATTCCGTAAAAGTTTCAAAACCTGGTAATGTCACGTTTCTGAAAACAAAACCACCATTTTAAAAGGCAGTAATAATCTGGTTGGCCACACGCAACGCTTCGGTACCGTCGCGTAGGGTTACTTCGGGAGCCCTATTATTATTTATTGCATGAGCAAAAGACTCTAACTCGTCTAAAATGGAATTGTTTTCGGGTATCGGCGGATTGTCGAAATAAATTTGTTTTTTAACGCCTTCAGCATTTTGAAGGATCATATCAAAATCGCCTGGATTTTCGGGTGCATCCTTCATTTTTACCACTTCGCACTTTTTGGTTAAAAAGTCAACCGAAATATAGGCGTCTTTTTGAAAGAACCGTGCCTTGCGCATTTTTTTGAGTGAAATGCGGCTTGCCGTTAGGTTGGCTACACAGCCATTTTCAAATTCCAACCGCGCATTAGCAATATCGGGGGTGTCGCTAATAACGGCAACACCGCTAGCCGAAACATGCTTGACTTTAGATTTTACAATACTTAAAATAATATCGATATCGTGAATCATTAAATCCAATACAACCGGAACATCGGTTCCTCTAGGGTTAAACTCCGCTAAGCGATGCGTTTCGATAAACATGGGCGACTTAATATCGTCTTTTACGGCAAGATATGCCGGATTGAAACGCTCTACATGCCCAACCTGGCCGCGCAGGTTGTTTTGTGCCAATAGTTGCCTAATGTGTTCGGCTTCCTCAACAGTATTGGTAATGGGTTTTTCAATAAAAATATGCTTGCCTTTTGCGATGGCCTGCTTGGCGCAATCGTAATGCGAAAGCGTTGGTGTTACAATGTCTACCATATCTACGGCATCAATCAAGGCATCAATGGAATTAAAAAACCTGTATCCAAATTCGGCTTCTATTTTTTTGCCATGCGTTTCATCGGCGTCATAAAAGCCAACGAGTTCGTATTTTTCAGATTGTTTTAGAAGTCTTAAATGAATTTTTCCTAAATGGCCAGCACCAAGAACACCTGCTTTTAGCATAATTATTACGTTTTCAACAAAAATAAGATATTTAAAAGATGAAACTAAAGAATTTGTTCCAATTTTTGAGGTAAAAACTGTGAAATTTAAATTATGGAAAAATTAGTTTCTACCTTTAAAATCTTTGAGTAATTTTAGCCAACTAAACTCAACAAAAAATTGAAAGATACATTTAAGCATAAAGGATTAAGGCAGCAACTTGTTAATGGGTTAAGAGACAAAGGAATAAAAGATGAAGCAGTTTTAAATGCCATTAACAATATTCCTAGGCATTTGTTTATGGATTCTGGTTTTTTGCATTATGCTTATGTGGACAAAGCGTTTCCTATTGCAGCCGAGCAAACCATTTCGCAACCTTATACGGTGGCTTTTCAAACGGAATTATTACAAATTAAAAAAGGTGATAAAATTCTTGAAATAGGGACAGGTAGTGGTTATCAAACCGCGGTGTTGTGCCAAATGGGAGCTAGAGTATTTAGCATTGAACGCCAAAACGAACTATTTAAAAAAACCAGTAAGTTTTTGCCCAAATTGGGTTATCGTGCTAAAAAGCTTGTTTTTGGTGATGGTTATGTTGGTTTGCCAGAAGAAGCGCCTTTTGACGGTATTTTGGTAACTGCCGGCGCACCTTTTGTTCCAAAACCATTATTGAGCCAATTAAAAATTGGTGGGCGATTGGTTATTCCTGTAGGTAACGATGTACAGGAAATGACCATGTTTACCCGTAAAGGTCAAAAAGAATTTGATAAGGAAGAGTTTGGGGCGTTTCGGTTTGTGCCTCTTTTGGAGGATAAGAATTAGATTACCTGATGTATATAGTTTTTTGAAATTAGTTTACAAGCGTCATCTTGTATATGGCAGTTTTGTGTTTTTATGGTAGGTATTTTTTAGGAATGGGATTTTCATCATTTTCTTGTCCCCAAAAAATATTAACAATCCACCAACGGGTACCATCATAAAACATTTGAATACTGTTAATGCCACGCATGAATGGCTTTTCGTTTTCTTTTGAATGATAGGATTCATAAGTACTAAAAACCTGCACTATGTTGCCAAAATGCTCAACCCTTCGGTGTATTTCTTTTTCAATAAACCCGTTTTCCTGCATCCATTTTTGAGTAGTTTTTTGGTACTCTTTCGGACTCATGTACCGGGTATCGTAAACAAAATCGTCGTTTAAATGGGAAACAATCATTTTTGCTTCTGGCTTAAATAAGTAGTGAAATTGTTTCCAATTTCTTTTTAGTTTAGTTTCTCCCGTATCATTTTCCTTGTCTCCTTGTTTTTCACCCGAAATAGAAGTATATAGTGTTTTTATAGTTTTATCAATACTAAAAACGGCTGTGGTGTCTATATCCGAAACTTTCTTTTTTTCTTTTTTGTCGCCTTTAGTGTCGTCTTGGGCATAAAACTGTAGGGAGATAAAACTGATTAAAATTAGGGTTAATAATTTTTTCATTTTTACGCGGTATTGGAGTAAGAAAATATAAAATTAATTATAAGCTTTTTTTATACGATCTAAATTGCGCTTATTGTCTCGGTCTTTAATGGTTTCGCGCTTGTCGTATAGTTTTTTACCCTTGGCCAAGGCAATAACCAACTTGGCCAAACCATTATCGTTAATGAATAAACGTAACGGAATGATCGTTAGCCCTGTATTTTGAACTTCCTTGTTGAGTTTTTTTAGCTCTCTTTTGTTTAAAAGCAGCTTGCGCTCGGCTTTGGGCATGTGGTTGTAATGCGTGCCATATTTGTATTCTTCAATGGTCATGTTAACAACAAAAAGTTCGCCTTTATCATTAAACTCACAAAAACTTTCAGCAATGGAAGCTTTGCTGTTTCGTATCGACTTTATTTCGGTGCCCGACAAAACAATGCCCGCAGTATATTTGTCCAATATTTCATATTGAAACCGCGCTTTTTTATTTTGAATGTTGATGTTTTTCTGCATGACGCACAAAACTACATAATTTCAAGAGAGAAATATGTAAGGTGCGTTGTTAATTTTTCATTGTAAAGCCCAATTTAACCGTAACTTGCCACATGTCTACTTTGCCGTCGCTTATGTTGCCACGCTTATCAATAACTTCAAACCACCTAAGGTTTTGTACCGATTTTGAAGCTTTCTTAATGGCGTTTTCAATAGCATCATCGCTAGATTTTGCAGATGTGCCAACAATTTCAATCTTTTTATAAATATGCTCATCCATAATGTTGTGGTTTTAGAGTGAATTATTAAGATACAAAAAAAATAACCGATTCTAAAAAAAAGTGATGGGTTAAAGATGAAGCTCTTTTATTTTACTTTAGGTTAATCGATTACACTACAGAAGAGAACTGTATAGAAAACCTGTTAAATTTTTAAGTCATATTTACGATTACAGGAAAATTTTTAGTCTTTTTATTGAAAATCAATATTTCAATTTATAAAGGCCGCTTTTTTATTGACTTACAGCAAAACATTCGTATTTTTGGTTTTGTCTTAAAAATTAATGAATTTCAAAATATAAGTATGAACTCATATGATGTAGCCGTAATTGGCTCTGGTCCTGGAGGCTATGTTGCCGCCATTCGTTGTGCACAATTGGGCATGAAAACTGCCATTGTAGAAAAATATTCAACCTTAGGAGGTACCTGTTTAAATGTAGGGTGTATTCCGAGTAAAGCACTTTTGGATTCTTCGCACCACTACGAAGATGCTGTAAAGCATTTTGAAGAGCATGGTATTGAAATCCCTGGGGATGTAAAAGTAAACCTAGAGAAAATGATCGCCCGTAAACAAGCTGTGGTTGATCAAACTACGGGAGGTATCGATTTTTTAATGAAGAAAAATAAAATTGATGTCTACCAAGGATTAGGAAGCTTTAAAGATGCTACGCACATTAAAATTGATGGGGAAGAGAGCACCGAAATTGAGGCTAAAAACACTATTATCGCTACGGGCAGTAAACCATCAAGCTTACCGTTTATTGAGATTGATAAAGAACGCATAATTACATCAACTGAAGCTTTAAAACTTAAAGAAATACCAAAACATTTAATCATTATTGGTGGTGGTGTGATTGGTTTAGAGCTTGGGCAGGTTTACAAGCGTTTGGGTGCCGAGGTTTCTGTTATTGAGTATATGGACCGCATCATACCAACGATGGATAGCGGACTGTCGAAAGAGTTGAACAAAGTTTTAAAGAAGCAGAAGTTTAAAATCAATACGTCACACAAAGTAAAATCGGTTGAAAGAAAAGGCGATGGGGTTGTTGTAAAGGCCGATAATAAAAAAGGTGAAGAAGTAGAATTTAAAGGCGATTACTGTTTGGTGTCTGTTGGGCGTCGTCCATACACAGACGGTTTGAATGCAGATGCTGCTGGTGTTAAAGTAAACGATAAAGGACAAATAGAAGTAAACGACCACTTACAAACTTCGGCCTCTAACATTTATGCTATTGGTGATGTGGTAAAAGGAGCGATGTTGGCACATAAAGCTGAAGAAGAAGGTGTTTTTGTAGCCGAAACATTAGCGGGGCAAAAACCGCATATTGATTATAATTTAATACCCGGAGTGGTTTACACCTGGCCAGAAGTGGCTGCTGTAGGTAAAACCGAAGAACAATTAAAAGAAGCTGGAGTAGATTACAAATCAGGGCAGTTTCCTATGCGTGCTTTAGGTAGAGCTAGAGCTAGCATGGACATTGATGGATTTGTAAAAGTTTTGGCCGATAAAAAAACAGATGAAATTTTAGGCGTACACATGGTTGGCGCAAGAGCCGCTGATATGATAGCTGAAGCGGTTGTGGCTATGGAATATCGTGCATCGGCCGAAGATATTTCGCGAATGTCGCATGCGCATCCAACCTTTACCGAAGCGATTAAAGAAGCGGCTTTAGCTGCTACAGACGATAGGGCATTGCATGTCTAGTTAATTGATAAAGTACTAGTTTAAAAAAAAGGCTTTTAAAAGCCTTTTTTTTATGCTTAAAATTAATTTGCTTAAGATGTTGTTATTTAGTAACTTACGTGGTGTAGGACAGTTAATAGCTCAACCAACCCTTTAATACCTGTTCTGAATTCTATAAGATGTTATGTTTAACCTTAATAAACACTAACACTTATGAAAACGCGTTTACTTTTTATTATTGTATTTTTCTTCATTACTTTCTCAAATGTTTACTCTCAATGCGAAAGCGTGCCCTCAGGAAAAACTTGTGTACCTGACAATCGATTTGAAACTTACCTAGAATCTATTGGGAAAGGAGACGATATTGAGGATAACGATTTGGTCTTTACCTCTAGAATTGAAACATTAGTTGACTTAAATGTTTCCAATCAAGGCATTAAATCCATGGATGGCATTGAGAATTTTACAGCTTTAGAAACATTAAATTGTAGTAGCAATAATTTACTTGCAAGTCTAAATGTTTTTAATAATACTGCGCTCAAAGAAATTCGTGCTTATAACTGTAATATCATGAGTTTAACATTACCGAACAATAATTTGTTGGCTTATTTAAATATTGGAAATAATAATTTGGCAAGTTTAGACTTAAGCGAATATCCGATGTTAGAATATCTGGCATGCTACAATAACGGGCCACAGGACCTTGGTGATTTAAACTTAAGCGCTAATGTAAATTTAACCGATTTGATAGTGCATAATGCAGGTATAAGCTCTTTGAATATTTCTACGTGTACTAATTTGGAAGTTTTAACGTGTTATTCTAGCTACAATACTTCATATGTAAATAATATTCCTAATTTAGACTTATCTGCGAATACCAGTTTATCTGAAGTAAGGTGCTATAATAGTGGAGTTAACAATTTATCGTTTTCAACTATTGATTATAATTCTTTACTATATCTCGATTGTGGCGATAATAATATTAGTAGCTTAGACACTACTAAATTTCCAAATATTGAAACGTTGTGGCTTTATTATAATAATCTATCGGGGTTAAACTTGACCAATAATACTTCTCTCAAAAGTTTGGATTGCGGAGGAAACCCTTCTTTAAATAGTATAGATTTATCGATGCTACCAAATTTAGAAAAATTCTGGGGCTATGATAATAATTTTACCGGTATTAATGCTTCTGCAAACATGAAACTAGCTCTTTTCAATAGTAATTCCAATTCAAATTTAACAAGCATCAATTTGCCAGAAACGACTACATTAGAAGAGGTTTACGTTTGTTGCTCAAATTTATCAAATCTTGACTTTGTTAGTAATACAGGTATCAAATATTTAGACATTGGAATTAACACTTTTACATCTGCTGATGTTAGTATGTTGCCTAATTTAATTGGGTTTTGGTGTAATCAAAACCAGCTTACCGAATTGAATATTGCCAATGGAAATATTGATGGGCTAGACCAAATGTGGGCTCATGACAACCCCATGTTAAATTGTATACAAGTAGATGATCTAGCAAAAGCTTCCGCAAAATCATCTCCAGAATGGCAAAGAGATGCAGGAGCAGATTTTAGTTTAAATTGTTCTTTAAGTACAAATGAATTTAATGTGTCTAGTATATTAATTTACCCCAACCCTACAACTAGCACAATCAACATTAGACTTGAATTTGATGCTAAATATAATATTGTTAATGTTTTAGGCAAAGTTATAATGAATGGTAAATTAAATCTTGGCAAAAATCAAATTAACTTGCCTATTGAAATTCCTAATGGTATTTACTATCTAAAAGTGGAGGGGACAAAAGTTGGCTTCTTAAAGAAAATAATCAAATATTAAATTAAATCTTGCATTGGTTTTAGTCTTTTTAGAAAAAAACAAAAATTAAAAAAATTAATAAGTCGTAAGTTAATTTTATTTTTTGCGACATTTTGTTTTATGGTGCTTGTTATCAGTTTTTTAAAGATGATAAGAAGCAAAAGGATGTCTTAATTTGTAGTAAATACATGTGGTGTCAATCGATAAATTTTAAATAAATCTACTTTTTTTCATTTTTTATGTGACTTATTAAAAATGCGTGTGTCTAACAACATAAGTAAATAAAATATACTAAGCAACTAAATAGCGATTAGCTAAATTTGAAAACCCTCACAGACATCAAAGATTCATCAGACGAAGATTTGGTTGAAGCAATTGTTAAGACAAACAACACATTGCTTTTCGAGGTTTTGTATGATAGATATGCAAAGTTAGTTTACAACAAATGCTATGGTTTTGCAAGAAATGAAGATGAAGCTAAAGATTTAACGCAAGATGTTTTTTTAAAACTATTTGTTAAATTGTCGAATTTTAAGGGAAAGTCTAAATTTTCAACTTGGTTATATGCATTTGTGTATAATCATTGTGTAAATTATGTGACCCGTAATACGGCAAAAAAGTTTGAAAAAAAATCGGTAGATTATAATGATATAGAAAACCTTTCGGAGGATGAAGAGAATGAGGAAGATTTTTTGGACATGAGAGTTGATAGGCTTAAAGAAGCCCTTGAGCTAATATCTCCCGAGGAAAAAATGATACTGTTGCTAAAATATCAAGATTTCTTAACAATAAAAGAAATCGAAAGTGTTTTAGATGTTGGGGAAAGTGCCGTTAAAATGAGAATTAAGCGCGCAAAAGATAAGTTGATAAAAGTATATGACGAGAAGTTTAATTAATGGAAAATCCGTTTAAACACATTAATCAGCCACTCAAAGAAGTACCTGTAGAACTCAAATCTAAGGTTATGAGCGATATTGCAATGGCTAAGTTGCTGATGGATTTGGCCAAACTTTTTTCCTTTGATGCTGCTAAAATTATTGAACAAACCGTAAAACAAAGAAAAAATAACCCTTAAGTAATTAATATAGCATAGTATGGAAAAATTAACAGCTTGGAACGAAGGTTTTATAGACTCATTATCTACTATGACTGCCGAAATAGCAAAGGTAGTTCCGAATCTGTTGGCAGCATTGGTTATTGTTATAGTTGGTTGGTTGCTAACAAAACTTTTGGTTGGGATTGTTAGAAAAGCATTGAAATTTGCCAAGGCTGATAAATTGGACGACAAAATTAACGAAATTGAAATATTTGGAGGCAAAAAACTCAATTTCGACATTATAAAAATCACGACAGAGTTCTTAAAATGGGTACTGTACATAATGATTTTGATTATTGTAACAGACGTTTTGAACTTGATTATGGTTTCTGAGGAAATAAAGAACTTCCTTGGTTACTTACCCAAATTATTCTCTGCACTTATAATATTTACAATAGGATTGCTTTTGGCCAATTTTATAAAAAAAGCAATCAAGTCCTTTTTTGAATCAATGGACTTATCAGGCTCAAAAATTATAAGTCAGTCTGTATTTCTATTATTGCTATTATTTATATCGATTACTGCGTTAAACCAAGCAGGAGTAGATACCGAAATTGTAACAAGTAATGTTACTATGATTTTGGCGGCCTTTCTTCTGGCGTTTGCACTGGCTTTTGGACTTGGAGCGCAAAAAATAGTAACCGAATTAATAAAAACATTTTACGCCAGAAAAACATATGAAATTGGACAAAAAATACAGTTTGGAGACATTAAAGGAGAGGTTGACTCTATTAACCAAGTTTCCATAACCTTAAAAACTAAAGAAGGAAAATTAATTGTCCCAATTAAAGATATTGTAGAGAGTCAAGTAAGCGTGCAGGATTAACTTTAAGTTAGGGTTAAATTTGGTTGGTTATTATTCTGTATGCCCAAAAACTCTCTACATCTTATAATCCCTTTCCATGAATTTGGAAAGGGTTTTTTTAAATTTAAAAAACAAATCTTATTTCAAATAATTTATTTTTCAAAAGTGTTAGTTTATTAATTCAGACCTTGTTTTTTTAACAAATTGCTAAAAAATAAACTCAAAAAAAGTAATTAAGCAATACTTGTTTTTGCACACTGTTGATTTTTAAAAAAGGTTTATTTTTAAGTACAACGTAAAAAGCCAATATTTAGGTTTTGCTCGGTGTATTTTAAAACACAACTTCAAATTTAAGTTCAAAAACATACTAATTTACTCAGGATATGGTTCAAAAAGGTCAAGAAGCAGAAAAACTAAAGGGGGCTAAGCCCTACAAACGTTGGAAAAAATGGGGGCCTTATTTAGCAGACCGGCAATGGGGTACAGTGCGCGAAGATTATAGTGAACATGGAACATCATGGGAGTTTATAGACCACGATAAAGCACGAAGTAATGCATTCAGATGGGGTGAAGAGGGAATTGCAGGATTTTGTGATGCCAGAGAAATATTATGTTTGGCACCGGCATTCTGGAATGGTAAGGATAAAATTTTAAAAGAACGCTTGTTCGGATTGACCAATAACCAAGGAAACCATGGCGAAGATGTAAAAGAACTGTATTTCCACCAAGCCTCTACGCCAACACATTCCTATTGTAAATTCTTATATAAATATCCGCAAAATGAATTTCCATACAGCGATTTGGTGAGTGGCAATCAAAGAAGTCGAGACGAGTTTGAATACGAGCTCTTAGATACCCAGGCTTTTAAAAACAATGCTTATTTCGACTGTTTTATAGAATATGCCAAGGCTGATGTTGAAGATATCTTATTAAAGATAACGGTTGTAAATAGAGGGGGAAACACGGCTCCAATTCATGTGTTGCCACATCTGTGGTTTCGAAATTTCTGGAAACATAACCAAAGACATACACGCCCAGAAATGAAATCGATATCTGATGACAGTGTGCGCTCAAGAAGCACAAGAAATGGACGTTATTATTTTTATCACGAAAACGGTAAACAGCTATTTTGCGAAAATGAAACCAATAACAAACGTATTTACAACATACCAAACGATGTTGATTACGTAAAAGATGGTATTAATGAGCATGTAGTAAACGGAGAGCCGACTGTAAACCCAGATAAAAATGGATCAAAGTGTGCAATTTGGTATCAATTAAAATTAAAGCCAGGGGAAGAAAAAAGTATTCGCGTGCGTTTAAGTAAAACTAAGTTGAAATCGCCTTGGGAAGACTTTGATGACGTATTTAACCAAAGAACACAAGAGTGTGAAGACTTTTATAACGAGACTCTAAAACAAGATTTGCCAGAAAACTATCGGGCTATAGCAAAAAGTGCTTTTGCTGGTTTATTATGGACTAAACAGTTTTATTACTACGATGTGTTTAAATGGCTGTTTGGAGGGCCAGGCGAAATTAGGCCCAATCGTGTTAATCTTAGAAACTTTAGTTGGCAGCACCTTACAAACCGACATATTATTTCGATGCCAGATAAGTGGGAGTACCCATGGTATGCGGCATGGGATTTGGCTTTTCATATGGCCTCTTTTGTCGAGGTTGACCCCCATTTTGCAAAAGAACAGTTATTGTTGGTGCTTAAAGAAAACTACATGCACCCAAATGGGCAAATTCCAGCTTATGAGTGGAATTTTAGTGATGTTAATCCACCGGTACACTCTTGGGCGGTTTGGCATGTTTATGAAAAAGATAAAAATTGCACCAACAAGCCCGATACGAAGTTTTTAGAAACGGCTTTCCAAAAACTATTGTTGAACTTTACTTGGTGGGTAAACCAAAAAGATAAAAGCGGAACCGACCTTTTTGAAGGTGGCTTTTTAGGGCTTGATAACATTGGGGTTTTCGACCGAAACCACATGCCACCGGGAATTACAAGAATGCAACAAGCCGATGCCACAAGCTGGATGGCCATGTTCGCTTTGAATATGTTGCGTATGTCGCTAGAGCTTTCAAAAACCAATAAGATTTACGAAGAGGCAGCAGCCAAATTTTTTAGGCACTTTTTAAATATTGCTTGGGCCATGCACCATATTGGTAAAAAAGATATTTCGCTTTGGGACGACGAAGATAATTTTTACTACGATGTGGTTGAAATGTCCAGCGGTGTTAGTGATAGACTAAAAGTGCGATCACTGGTTGGGGTTATTCCTATGTTTGCCGTAGAAATTATGCATAAAGACCTCTTTGAGGAACTTAAAGAGTTCAGGATTAGAGCGAACGAAATTATAAGAACCCGTCCGGATTTAGCGTCACTGATTTCTAATTTAGATGACCCTAACGATGAAGGGAATTACCTCTTTTCAATCATGCGCGGTTTTAGATTGGAGCATTTACTTAAACGTCTGCTTGATGAAGATGAGTTCCTTTCAGATTACGGCATCAGGTCGCTTTCAAAATACCATGAAAAGCACCCGTTCGTATTTCAGTATCATGGCTATCACCAAATTCAGTATGAGCCGGGCGAAAGCCGTTCCAATATGTTTGGAGGTAACTCCAATTGGCGCGGACCAATATGGATGCCGTTGAACTATATGATTATACAGTCTTTACGGAAGTATTACAAATTCTATGGGCCAAGCTATCAATATGAATTTCCAACAGGGTCGGGCAATAAACTTAATCTTAAACAGATTGCCAACGCGTTAACCAAAAGGTTAATAAAACTCTATGAACGAAATTCGGAAGGAAGGTTTCAATATCACGCCGATGATGTCGATAAAAAATTTGCCAAAGACGAACATTTTAGGGATTTACATCTGTTTTATGAGTTTTTTGATGGCGATAACGGAAAAGGTTTAGGCGCCTCGCACCAAACGGGATGGACAGCCTTAATTGCCAATTTGATAATGGAAATGGATGAGGATTAAAGAAAGTAAATATAAGTGTTTGGTATGTTAGGGGTTATATGGAAATAAAAGCTTGTTTTTCCACTTATTGATTTTAGATAATACTAGGTTTTAGTGCTATGGTAATTTTTTCATAACAGTAAGTTAATGTAGGTAGTGTTGTGTTGGTATGGTTAATGGTTCATGTTAGACAACATTTAAAAAGCTTATATTATGAAAACAAACTTAATTATTGCCTTACTGTTAGTATGTTCAACCGTTTTTGCTCAAAACACAGATGAAAAGTTTAAAATCCTAAAAAATAAATGGGTTTTGGGTGGTTCACTGAATCTTAATTTTTATGATTCGGAACAAAAACCTTTAAGAGATCAAATTGCTGATTCCGAACATAAGAGTACTTCGTTGGGTATAAATCCAGACATAGGATATTCCGTAAATAACAATTTACTATTGGGGGTAAAATCGGGGTTTAGTTTTGGTAATCAAGAATCTCTCAATTCTCAAGAGTATACCTATGAAAGTAACTTTGAGACACTAAGCGTTGCGCCTTATATTCGACAATATTTTCCCATGGGTTCAAAGCTAGCTTTTAATCTTGAAGGTGGCGCCATTTTTACTAAACGCTGGGAGGACAGTACTAATAATTCCAGCGACGATATTTTAACAAGAGATGCATCCAGTGTGTTTGTGGGGATAACTCCAGGTTTTAGTTTTGTATTGTCTGAGAAGGTTTTTTTATATAGTAATTTGGGCAGTATGGGTTATAACTATAATACGTCGGAAAGCAGTGGTGTTGAAAAATCAAAAAACAACTTATTTTCCTTTAATTTATTTACTACAAACCTAAACTTCGGATTACTTGTGTTTTTATAATCACCAAAATAAGTTTTAATTAAAAAAGGAATTGTCGTGTATCTTGACAATTCCTTTTTTTTAAGTGATGTGGTTTTATAAAAGTTTAAAACAAATCGTTCAAAACTTTGGCGAGCCTAATGCCGCCTTTTTGTAATTGTGAACGCACTGTTCCAAAAAACAAGTAAGAATAGGAGTAGCGTAAATTATCATCGGCTTGGGTTTGTGCATATACTTTACGCGTAATTTTGTGGGTTTCGTTTACCCAATCAATAATGCTGCCTTTTTGAATTTCTTTAATTTCTTCTTTAGTTAAATAATCGGCGTTTTTGGCCAATTCATAATATCCCATGCCGTATTCTTCAATCATTTTGTTGTCCCAAACGCTGTGTAAATTGGTGTCTTTATTAAACCACTGCACATGGAAATCGTTGCCGCCCCTATCTTCTTTTAAGCCAACATGCATGGGTTGGTGCAAATCGCCAATTAAGTGTATTAAAAACTTAAGGTAAAAGATTTTATCTTCGGTATTGGAGTTTTTGTCTTTTATTACAGACTTACAATAATTAATGCCAGAAACTAAATCGCCCTTTGGGTTTTGTTTAGTAATGTCGTAGTCTTCATCTAAAGGCATGTTTATATAGTGCCAGGTATAGAACTCTTTGTAGCGTTCGTCTGATTTTATTTCATCAGCAAAAGTTGATGTAAATGCCAAGGACGCCCTGTTTAGTAGTTTTTTTAATTTTCGCTTGGTTTTTGCTTTTAAATGTTGGTTGGCTATTTCGCCAACAACCCGATGTCCTGTGGCGCCCCAAAAGGGTTCTGCTTTTACAGGTTGGAAAACTATAAGAAGAAATAATACGGTTAAGGCAATTTTGGTTTTCATTTGTGTTTATTTTCTTTTGTTACGTTTATTATAATTCTTGTCGCCCCTAGTTTTGGGCTTTTTATATTTTTTGGTAATTTCCCTACGGTAAGAGCCTCCTAAATTTACTTTTTGGTTTTTAGCCTTTTTCTCGTGGAAAGCTGGTCCCGTGGCATCATCCTCTTTCCTTTTTGTTGGGTTGTTGCGTTCTTTTATTTGAGGACGCTCTTCTGGGATAAGTTCTGTTGAAACTTCAATATGTTCAGGCATTTTCAGAAGAGGAATCTTCATGTCCATTAAAGTTTCAATATTTTCAATGTGTTCTTTTTCCTTTTCCGTTGAAAAGGTTATGGCAACACCTTTGCGTTCGGCACGTCCCGTTCTTCCTATGCGGTGCATATAATTTTCAGGAAATTCAGGTGTATCGAAGTTTATAACATGGCTAACGTTGTCTATATCTAATCCACGTGCCATCACATCGGTAGCCACTAAAATTCGGTTAACCCCTTCTTTAAATTGCTCGATACTGCGCAAACGATAGTTTTGCGTTTTGTTGGAGTGGATAACGCAGAGTTCTTCTTTGAAATGTTCATCGAGTTTTTCAAACAAACGGTCGGCCATGCGTTTGTAAGCCACAAAAACAATCACTTTGTTAAACGTTTCTGTATCACTGAGAAAATCGACCAACAAATTGACTTTAGTGTAAAAATTATGAACATTGTAGCGCTTTTGTTCAATGTTTTCTAAAGGTGTACCGGAAACAGCAATGGAAATACGTTCTGGATTTCTAAAAAAATCATTAATTAATACATCGACATCGTGGGTCATAGTGGCCGAAAACATAATATTTTGTCGGCGAGGTGGAAGAATATCAAAAATATTGATGAGTTGGTGCCTAAACCCTAAATCGAGCATGACATCTACTTCGTCAATCACCAGTTTTTGAATGGATTTTAATTGCAAAGCGCGGCTTACCGCCAAATCGTATAATCGGCCCGGAGTAGCCACAATGATATCTAAACCTTGGCCAACCGCTTGTTTTTGAGTGTTGATATTCGTGCCACCATATACACCTAAAACACGATTGTTAATGTATTTTGAAAGTTTTTCAATTTCTTCAACTACCTGTACCACTAATTCGCGAGTAGGAACCAAAATCAAAACACGTGGGTTGTCTTGCTTTGAAAATTTAAGGTTTTTTAGAATGGGCAACATATAGGCCAATGTTTTTCCAGTACCTGTTTGGGCAATACCTACCATGTCTCGCCCAGAAGCTACTAAGCCAAAGGCTTCGGCTTGAATAGGGGTAGGTGTGTTAAACCCCAAATCGTTTAAGGCATTATAAAGCGGTGTGTTGAGGTTTAGGTCGTTGAATGTAGCCATAATGCTATTTTGTTCGCAAAGTTACGTTTAAAAACGGGTTTACACTAAAAGTGCTTTATGTATTTCAATCGTGTATGTTGCTGTAAAGTCGTTTTTAGGTTTTAAACTCATGATGCCCTCTTTAGTTACAAAGTTTTGGTTGGAGGTTTCGTTATCGGCAATACCTAGCCAAGGTTCTATGCAAACATAATCACCAGTTGGTTTGGCCCAAATGCCTAAGTAAGGAAAATCGCCGTATGAAACCGATAAAATTTCACCGTTATTTTTGCTTTTAAGTTTTACTTTTTTAGACTTTAAATCCTTGAAAACAAGTGCATCTTCATTAAATAAATCATGAGTTAGGTGTAATACCTTACTATTGCTTAAAATCGGTTTGGTTTTTTGCGAAATCAATCCATTTTCCAGGTTTATACAATGTGTTTTGGCGTTTTCAGCATGTTCGAACTCCAAGATATAACCATTATAATTTTCATTGTGAAATACAGGACATTTAAAAGCTGGGTGGCCTCCAACTGAAAAATACATGGTTTTAGAATCTATGTTTTTTACAATATGTTCTACTTCAATAGAAGTACCATTTAGTGTAAAAGACACATATAATTCAAACTTAAAAGGGTAATTCGACAGTGTTTTTTCGTTGTAGCTCAGCTTAAACGTTACCTTAATTTCGGTAAGTTTGTAGATTTCAATATCTGTATTATGCCTTACTAAACCATGTTTAGGCAAATTATACTTTTTGCCTTCAAAAATATAAGTGTCATTTTTTAGCGCTCCAATAATAGGAAAAAGGTTAGGCGCGTGGCTGCTCCAAACATCGGGGTTGGCATCCCACATAAATTCGGTACCATGTTTTACCGATGTAATTTGGCATAGTTCGGCTCCAGTTTTTTTAACGGCTATTTTAAGCAAGTCGTTTTTTAGTGTAAACATGGTTTGTTTCTTTTCATCTAAATATACAAAACTTGTAATTTTTTGTCTATTCTTTCTAACTTTACAGCATAAAATCCACTATTGAGACAAAAACACTACCATAAACCGAAAAAAATTGAACGCTTTAAGAGAAAAGCCTTGATTTGGAGCCAACAATTTGATGATGTGGTTTGGTTAGACTCCAATCAACACAATCAGCGGTATTCAAGCTATGATGCTATTTTGGCCGTTGATGCATTTACTAGTATTCAGACCGATTATAATAATGCTTTTGATAAATTGAAGGAGTTTAATGCTTATATTAACGATTGGATTTTTGGGTATCTAACATACGATTTAAAGAATGATGTTGAAGCACTTGAATCCAATAATTTTGATGGTTTGGAGTTTCCAGATTTGTTTTTTTTTCAGCCCAAAAAAATATTTTTCTTTAAAGGTGATACTGTTGAAGTACAGTATTTAAATTTTGTTGATAATGAGTTTAAAGAAGATTTGTTTGATATTGAAAATAGTGGGCAAGTTCGTGGAAAAGTGGCTAACCCTATAAAGATTAAGCTAAGAACTCATAAGGATGATTATTTTGAAAAGGTCAATACAATATTGGGGCATATTCATCGCGGCGATATTTATGAAACCAATTTTTGCCAAGAATTCTATGCGGAAAACACCCTAATAAATGCGTTTGAAACCTACCAAAAGCTCAACGACATTTCTAAGCCGCCTTTTGCAGCCTTTTTAAAGCTAAAGGATAAATATGCCTTGTGCGCATCTCCCGAACGTTATTTAAAAAGGGAAGGGAATCATGTTATTTCACAACCTATAAAAGGGACAGCAAAGCGGTCGGATAACATAGAGGAGGATAGTAAACTGAAACTAGAACTTTCAAAAGATACAAAAGAGCGCAGTGAAAATATTATGATTGTAGATTTGGTACGCAACGATTTATCAAAAACCGCTAAAAAGGGTGGTGTGCAAGTAGAAGAGATGTGTAAAGTGTATTCTTTTGAACAGGTACATCAAATGATTTCTACGGTAGTTTCAGAAGTTGAAAGCACTACAGACCCTGTTGATATCATAAAAAGTACCTTTCCTATGGGCAGTATGACAGGCGCTCCAAAAGTTTCGGCAATGCAAATAGCTGAATTCCAAGAAGAAACAAAACGTGGCTTGTATTCGGGAGCTATAGGTTATTTTTCACCAGAGGGTGATTTCGATTTTAATGTAGTGATCCGCAGTATTTTGTACAACCAAACAAAAAAATATGTGTCGTATTCCGTTGGTGGTGCTATAACGGCAAAAAGTAATCCACTTAAAGAATATGAAGAGTGTTTGGTAAAGGCTAAGGCTATGCGAACGGTTTTGGAAAACTAGTCTAAATAATTTTTAAACGATTTTACAGCAATACCCAAAATGCGTTCAACACGCTTGGTTTCTATATTTTTTATTTTAGCAATTTCGTCACCCGTTAATCGCCCAAAAACAGACAAATCAACAATATTAGAGACCCCAAGTGGCAGCCATGTATAGAATTTGCCCAAAAGCTTTTTATTGTGTGTTGATGATAGGTCTTTAATTTCAAAAGCATCGACCACAGAAGCATTGTTATTGTCATATAAAAAAAGGTGTTTTTGTTTGCTCTCCTGCTTATACGAAATGTCGTTTAGTTCATCATTCATGATAAAATCGAAGTCCTCATCAATAGTATACTTTTCTTCAAGGGCGTTCAGTTCATCCATTAAAATGGCATGTGTGCTCATGGTGCTTTTGTGGAAAGATTCCTTAGTGAAAAGTTCGTCTAATTCAGCATCAACTATTTTGAAGAGCTTCAGTTTAATTTCGTTTGGTTCGGCATCAATATTATAACCGCTTTCATAATATTTGGCAATGGCTTCATCAATAAAGTCGTTGGAAGTATACATGTTTTTGGGGATGATTCCTGTAGATTGAGCAATATAAAGCCTGTGCTTTACATAAGCTTGGAGGTGTTGCGTAATTGAAACCACTTTTTTGTTAAAGGTCTCTTGTGTTGCTTTATCGTTTAATTCTTTCATTGAGCTCATAACCACGCGTATTAAAGTTAACCTTTTAAAGTTACAAAATTTATCAATGCTTAAAATGATTTTAATCAATCATAATAACAAGAATCATTATTTTTAAAATAGGCAAAGTTGTATATTTGAAATCATGTTAAATCAACTCAAATCCCACATTGAAACCCATTTGCCTTTTTTGAATGACTCGAGGCTTTTAATAGCTGTTTCCGGTGGAATAGACAGTGTGGTTTTAACCTATCTGTGCCATGAACTGAATTTAGATATAGCTATGGCACATTGTAATTTTAGCTTGCGCGGAACAGAGAGTGATGCCGATGAAACTTTTGTAGAAGCCTTGGCCGAAGATTTAAATATAGAAGTTTTTTTGCAACGTTTTGATACTGAGCTGTATGCCGAGGCCAATAAACGTTCTATTCAAATGGCCGCACGCGAATTACGCTATAACTGGTTTGAGGAACTGTCAAGGCAATTAAAATACGATTATATTTTAACGGCCCATCATGCCGATGATAATCTGGAAACGTTTTTAATCAACTTTAGCCGTGGCACGGGCTTGGAAGGCTTAACCGGAATCCCCGAAATAAACGGACGGTTTGTAAGACCGTTGTTGCCGTTTTCAAGTGATGATATTGAACGGTTTGCCGAAAAAAACCGTATTAAATGGCGTGATGATAGCAGTAATAAATCGGTGAAATACCTACGCAACAAATTGCGTCACGAAGTCGTACCTATTTTAAAGCAAATCAACCCGAGTTTGTTGCAGAGTTTTCAATCTACTTTGAGTCACTTGGGCGATGCTTCAATAATCATCCATGAAACGATAGAAGCGTTTTTAGACAAGGCTGCAGAAAAAATGGAAAACGGGCAAATGCGTTACAAGATTTCAGAGTTTAAAGCCTTAAAGCATCCTAAAGCCTATCTTTTTGAAGTTTTTAAAGCTTACGGATTTAATGAATGGAACGATGTTGCCAACCTCTTGGATGCACAACCCGGCAAGCAACTGTTCTCTGCGCAATACAGATTGATAAAGGATAGGGAATACCTCTTGCTGGTTGAAAACCAAGAAAACAACATCACAGAAATTAAAGTTGAAAAGAAACAAAAGGAAGTAGAAATGCCAATGGGCGTGTTGTTTTTTGATGAGGTAGATGCCGTTCTCGAGGAAGATGCTAAAACAATTTTTGTGGATAGCGACAAGCTTCAATACCCTTTAATAATTAGAAAAAAGCAAGTTGGCGAAGTGTTTTATCCCTTAGGAATGAACGGAAAAAAGAAGAAATTAAGCAAGTATTTTAAAGATGAAAAATTTTCATTGCTCGACAAAGAAAATGCAAGGTTACTTTGTTCTGGGAATGCTATTGTTTGGGTGATTGGGCAGCGAGCAGATCATCGATTTCGGGTTGATAAAAACACCAAAAGCATTTTAAGAATAGAACTAAAATAAAGCACTATTCTCGAGGATTGTTCGAGAAGTACAAATAGGATGAGATTACAAGGCAACATTGTAGATATACCAAACCAACGCATTTTTAAAGGAGAAATAGTTTCTAAAAATGGCAAGATAATTTCTATTGAAGAAAAAAATCACACCAACAATACCTATATCCTGCCTGGTTTTATTGATGCCCATATTCATATTGAAAGTTCAATGCTTGTGCCCAGTGAATTTGCTAGAATAGCGGTAAAACATGGCACGGTGGCAACGGTTTCTGATCCGCATGAAATAGCCAATGTATTGGGGGTTGAAGGTTTGGAATTTATGATTAAAAACGGAAAACAAGTACCATTTAAATTCAATTTTGGTGCACCATCCTGTGTGCCGGCAACACATTTTGAATCGGCTGGGGCAACGATTAATTCAGAAGCTATTAAAGAATTACTGCAAAATCCAGATATCAAATATTTGGCAGAAATGATGAATTATCCCGGTGTTCTTTTTGAAGATGCTGAAGTAATGCAAAAAATAGCTTGGGCTAAACACTTTAAAAAGCCTGTCGATGGGCATGCACCGGGGGTTATTGGTGACGATATTTCAAAATACATTGAAGCAGGAATATCAACCGACCATGAATGTTTTACCAAAACAGAAGCCTTAGAGAAACTTCAAAAAGGCATGAATATATTAGTTCGTGAGGGCAGTGTCGCCAAAAATTTTGAAGCACTAATCGATTTGGTGCCCGAGCACTTTGAAAATATGATGTTTTGTAGTGACGATAAGCACCCCGACGATTTAATCTTAGGGCATATCAATCAGCTTTGTGCCCGTGCGCTAACGAAAGGAGTTGATGTGTTTAAAGTGCTCCAAATGGCGTGCATCAACCCGATAAAACATTACAATTTAGATATAGGAAATTTAAACATTGGTGATGATGCCGATTGTATTGTGGTTGAGGATTTAAAGGAATTCAAAATTCGTCAAACCTATATAAATGGCAATTTAGTTTTTGATAATGGTGAAACCTTGTTTGAAAAAATAAACTTTAACACCCCTAATAATTTTAACTGCAATAAAAAATCGGTGTCAGACTTTAAGATTCCGGTAACTTCAAAAAAATTACGTGTTATTGAAGCGCTCGATGGGCAATTAGTGACAAACGGCATTATCGCGCGGCCCAGAATTGAAAACGGATTTTGGGTTTCAGATACAAAAACTGATATTTTGAAAATAGTGGTTGTAAATCGATATCAAAATCAAAATCCTGCTTTGGCATTTATTAAGAATTTTGGGTTGAAGGAAGGTGCTATAGCCTCTTCGGTAGCCCACGACTCTCATAATATTATTGCGGTTGGCGTTTCAGATGAAGCCATTTGTAAAGCGATTAATTTAGTTATTGAAAACAAAGGTGGTATTTGCGCCATTTCCAATACTCAAGAAAAAATACTTCCGCTTCCCGTGGCCGGAATTATGAGCGATAAAGACGGTAAAACGGTTGCAAAAGCATATGCCGAGTTAGATGGCATGGCTAAGCGCATGGGAAGTACTTTAAATGCACCTTATATGACCTTGTCGTTTATGGCTCTTTTGGTTATTCCGTCATTAAAACTCAGCGATAAAGGGGTGTTTAACGGAACCGATTTTAAATTCACATCGTTAGAAGTAAACTAATTTATGCCAATAATTGATTCAACTTACAAACCGCGTTTTTATTTTAAAAACGGATTTATATCAACGGTTTATTCTGGATTAATAAGAAGGGTTTCTATCAAGCAGCAGCGCGAACGTATTACCTTGGAAGATGGCGATTTTTTGGATTTAGACTGGAGTCATTCCAAAGCGAAAACCTCAAAACTCATCATTCTGCTCCATGGGTTGGAAGGTAATGGTCAACGTCCATATATGACTGGAACAGCAAAACTTTTTAATGAGCATGGTGTGGATGCCGTTTGTGTGAATTTTAGAGGTTGCAGTGGTGAAGATAACTTAAAATTTAGCAGTTACCATTCTGGCTTTACTGAGGATTTAGATGCCGTAATACAGCATATTTTAAAGGCTGAAAACTATTCCGAAATCTATTTGAAAGGTATTAGCTTGGGAGCCAATATTATATTAAAATATTTAGGTGAGCGTGATGCTGTTCCGCCTCAAGTAAAAGCTTCAGTTGCTGTTTCGGTGCCATGTTATTTGACAGGGTCGGCAAAAGCTTTACATACTTTTAAAAACAAACTGTATCATGATAGATTTTTAAAACACTTGGTTAAAAAACTGAAATTAAAACAAGGAAAGTACTCTGAAATACTCACGGCTGAAGATTTAAAATCAATACAAACCTTGAGCGATTTCGATACAGTTTATACAGCTAAGGCACACGGATTTAAAAGCGCACAAGACTATTACCAAAAGAGTAGTAGTTTACAATTTTTGAACAATATAAAGGTGCCGACTTTAATAATTAATGCGCTTAACGATTCATTTTTATCCCCAGAATGTTACCCTGTAAAGGAAGCCAAAAAAAATAAACATCTTTATTTGGAAATGCCTAAATATGGTGGTCATGCAGGGTTTGTTGATAAAAATAATGTTTATTATAATGAGCAAAAGGCACTTGAGTTTATGCTAAACCATTAAAAATTTTCAAAATACTATATCAGCTATATTTTTTTGTATTTTTAGAGGGATTGTTTTGATATCTATTTTTGATGTTGCCAACACTTTAAATAAATATATATAAATATGCCTTCTTATAATTTAAGTATTAACAATACATCCTATTCTATAACTGTCGATGCAGATACCCCTATACTTTGGGTTTTACGTGACCATATAGGCCTTCTGGGGACCAAATATGGTTGCGGCATTGGCATGTGTGGTGCCTGTACCGTTCATCTCGATGGAAGAGCCGTAAGGAGTTGCCTCTTGCGTATTTCTGCAATTGGAGATTCAAAAATAACCACAATCGAAGGACTTTCAGAGGATGGAAGCCATCCTGTACAGCAAGCCTGGTTAGAACACGATGTGCCGCAATGTGGGTATTGCCAAAGCGGTCAGATGATGAGTGCTTCTTCACTTTTAAAAGATAATCCCAATCCAACAGATGAGGATATAGATACTGCAATGAATGGGAATATTTGTAGATGCGGCACGTACATCAGGATAAAACAAGCCATCAAAACGGCTTCTAAACTTTAAACCTTCAGAAATCATGACAAAAGTAAAAACACAATATAATCGTCGTTCTTTTTTGAAGATATCTGCAGCGGCCGGAGGTGGTATGCTAATTGGGTTTAGTTGGTTTACGGGTTGCATTTCTGATAAAAATATAAAAGAAACCATAGCCATTCCAAATGAATGGTTTGAAATAAACGGCTTTATAAAGATTGGCGACACAGGTTTGGTGACTATTTACTCGCCAAACCCAGAAATTGGACAAAACGTTAGAACATCAATGCCCATGATTGTTGCCGAAGAGTTGGATGTAGATTGGAACAATGTAATGGTAGAACAAGCACCTCTAAATAACGGTTTTTATAACAATCAGTTCGCAGGAGGAAGCCAATCTATTAGGAGGGGCTGGGATGCACTGCGCATGGCTGGAGCTACGGGAAGAAGAATGTTTTTGGAAGCTGCGGCAAAAGAATGGGGGGTTCCGGTAGCAGATTTAACGGTTTCTCAAGGGATTATAAAAGAAAAAAATGGTGAAAGAACCATAGGTTATGGAGATATAGCATCAAAAGCCATTGATGTTGAAATTCCCGAGGAAGTTGAATTGAAAAACATTAAAGATTTTAAGATTATAGGTCATAGCAAAAAAAATGTTGATGGCTTAAAAATAGTAACAGGAAAACCTCAATTTGGTATTGATTTTAAAAGAGAGGGCATGAAATTGGCTATGATTGAACATTCGCCTGCTTTTGGATTGAAAATCAAGAGTTTTAATGAGGAGGAAATAAAAAGAATGCCTGGAGTTAGTGATGCATTTATTATAGATACTTCAATTAATAACTCAAACGACTCTGGTAAAAACGGTTATCATCAACATATTGCTATTATTGGAGATTCTACATGGCAGCTCATAAAGGCCAAAAAAGCCTTAAAGGCCAATTGGGAAGTGGTTAATGAACTGGAAAATTCCGAAATGCATAGGGTGCAAATGGAAGAGGGTTTGTCATCAAAAAAGATTAAAATAGACAGAAAAGATGGTAACCCAGATGCTGCATTCAGTAAAGCCCAAAAAGTGATTGAGCGCACTTATAGTTCCCCGTTTTTGGCTCACAATACCATGGAGCCTATGAATTTCTTTGCCAACGTAACAGAGGGCTCTGCTGAATTAATAGGACCTACACAAACTCCCGGAGGTTTAGAAAATGCGGTTTCTAAATTACTTGATTTACCAGTTGAAAATATTAGCGTAAATATGACTAGAATAGGAGGTGGGTTTGGTAGAAGGTTATATACGGATTTTGGTGTCGAAGCTGCGGCCATTTCAAAAAAGATAGGTGCTCCTGTAAAACTTATCTATACTAGAGAAGATGATATGACTAAGGGAATATATCGCCCTGCTTATTTATCAACTTACAAGGCAGGTTTGGATGAAAATAATAGATTGATTGCTTTTTCGGTTAAGGGAACCGGTTTGCCATCACCTGCCATATTTTCAAATCGATTTCCTGCGGGTACTGTTGAGAATTATCAAGCAGCATCAATAAAAGGAAATACCAACATTACAACAGGAGCCTGGCGTGCACCAAGATCTCATTTTGCGGCTGCAGCAGAGCAGGCATTTTTAGATGAGGTTGCTGAATTGGCGGGAAAAGACCCTATTGACTTTAGGTTAGAGTTGTTTGAGCAAGCAAAAAATAATCCTGTAGGCGAAAAGAACGATTACGATGCTCAGCGTTATGAAGGTGTATTAAAATTGGTTAAAGAAAAATCGAATTGGGGCGAAGTTAAACCTGGGGTTTACCGAGGAGTTGCCGCCTATTTTTGTCATAATTCTTATGTTGCTGAGGTGGTAGATGTTGTTTTAAAGGATAATCAACCCAAAGTAAAAAAAGTTTGGTGCGCCGTTGATTGTGGTATTGTAATAAACCCTGATGCGGCAAAAAACATGATTCAAGGAGGTGTTATTGATGGTATTGGTCATGCTATGTATAGTCAGTTAACTTTTGAAAAAGGTTCGCCGGTACAAAATAATTTTGATAGTTATCAAATGATACGTCATTCACAAGCTCCTGAAGAAATAGAGGTGTTTTTTGTAGAAAACGAAATTGATCCAACAGGATTGGGTGAGCCTGGACTTCCGCCCGCCATAGCAGCTTTAGCAAATGCACTTTATAAAGCTACTGGAAAGCGATATTACAATCAGCCATTTATGGTGTCTGAACCTATTTTAGGTTAAAATGCAACGAATAAATGACGCACGAATTTAAAAAAATTGTTTCCAAAGCATTCAAAGCCCAAAAAAATAAACTTCGCTCTGTGCTTGCAACTGTGGTGGCTTTAGATGGTTCATCATACAGAAGGCCGGGTGTAAGAATGCTAGTTCTTGAAAACGGAGATATGGTTGGAGCTGTTAGTGGAGGTTGTGTGGAGAAAGAAATAGTATTACAATCGGAAGAAGTTTTTAAAACGGGAAACCCTAAAATAATGACTTATGATGGTAAGTATCGTTTGGGGTGCGAAGGCGTATTGTATATACTCTTGGAACTGTTCCAACCAAACCCTGATTTCGAAGAAATGTTTTTCGAGAGTCTAAAAAAGCGAAATGGATTTCACGTTCGCTCTTTTTTTAGTAAAACGGCTGGATGTGTTTCTGGAATAGGGTCGTTCGTTACTTTAAATAATAAAATATTTTCAGTACAAGGGATAGATTTAAAATATGTAGAGCAACCAAATTTATCAGTTTTTGAACAGCATATGCCACCTTGTTTTAAACTTGTGATTCTTGGGGCAGAGCACGACGCTGTTCAGCTATGTAAATATGCAGCATTAACAGGTTGGGAAGTAACAGTAGTCTCTGGTTATAATGAAAGTAAAAGCATTAAAAATTTTCCTGGTGCCAATGAATTTTTTACTATCTCGCCAGAGGAAGCCTCTGAATTGTTAATAGATAATCAAACCGCTTTGGTGGTAATGACCCATAATTTTGCCAAGGATCTTCGTTATTTGGTAACCTTGAAAAATACTGTGCCGGTTTATATTGGTATTCTTGGTCCAACAAAACGTAAGGAAGAGTTATTGTCCCAGTTTATTGAATATTGTCCTGAAATAAATAGTGGTTTTTTAGATAATATCCACGGACCTGCAGGTATTGATATAGGCTCCGAAACACCACAAGAAATTGCTGTTTCTATCATTTCAGAAATACTGGCGGTTACTCGAAAACGAGATACGATTTCTTTGAGTAAAAAATCGGGAAAGATTCATGAAAGTTAAAACTCACTTCATGAAAAAACCATCCCCTAACATAGCCATAGTTGTTTTGGCGGCTGGTGCTTCCCGTCGTATGGAAAAAGTCAAGCAGTTGCTCCCTTGGGGCGATGTTACCCTCGTTGAACATGTTATTCGTACAGTTTTAAGTGTTAAGGCTAATACCAGTGCAGTAGTTTTAGGCGCTAATAGCGATATTGTTAACCCCCAACTTAAAGAATACCCAATAACTATTATTAAGAACGAGCGCTGGAAAGAAGGGATGAGTAAGTCAATATCTAAGGCGACTTTATTTTTTTTGGATAGGAAGCCTAGGCCAGATGGCATAATGTTTATTTTAGCAGATCAACCTTTTGTAACATCAACGTATTTGAGTGAGATGATAAATTCTTTTACGCCTAATAAAAAGCAAATTTTGGCGACTCGTTATAAAGATGGAAAAAAAGGAGTGCCTGTGGTTTTTGATAAGTATTATTTTAAAGAATTAGCAGATTTAAAAGGCGACAAGGGAGCAAAAATAGTTTTGGAAGCGCATAACGTATGCGTTCAAATTTTGGACGCTCCTTTTGTTAACATGGACATCGATTTAAAAGAAGATTACGAAAAGGCCATAGAAACCAAAAACAAAAAAGATAAAGCATGAGTTTGTCCTCTAAAGATAAAGCCAAAACACCCGAAGTCTTTTTAGATTTAAGGATTACCAAACCTGCTGAAAATACTGCAGGTTTCAAGGCTATAAAATCTGCTGCCGGACACGTTTCTAAATACATGAATCCAGCCGCCGCTTTTAAATTATCAACGAAAATCAATCAGAAAGGTGGTTTCGATTGTCCAGGTTGTGCATGGCCAGACCCCGATGATGAACGGTCGTCATTGGGCGAATATTGTGAAAACGGTATAAAGGCAATTGCCGAGGAAGCCCAGAACAAAACTATTGGAGCCGATTTTTTTAAAAAACATTCAGTAGATGAAATAGCCGGTTGGTCCGATTTCGAAATAGGGAAATCTGGGCGATTGGCAGCGCCCATGTTTTTAGCAAAAGGAGCTACACATTACCAACCCATTTCTTGGGAATCAGCATTTAAAAAGGTTGGAGAGCATTTAATTGCGCTCAACTCTCCCGATGAGGCTGTATTTTATACCTCAGGAAGAACAACCAACGAAGCCGCTTTTTTATATCAGTTGTTTGTGCGCGAATATGGTACATCTAATTTACCCGATTGTTCCAATATGTGTCACGAAGCGAGTGGCAAGGCGCTTTCAGAGACTTTAGGCATAGGTAAAGGGTCGGTAACATTGGACGATTTGCACAAAGCCGAAGTGGTTATGGTTATTGGGCAAAACCCCGGAACCAACCACCCTAGAATGCTCACAGCTTTGGAGAAATGTAAAAAAAACGGTGGTAAAATTATAGCCATAAATCCTTTGCCCGAAGCTGGTTTAATAAAATTCACCAACCCGCAAAGCCCGTTAAAGATGGTGACAGGAGGAACACAAATAGCCGATGTGCATGTGCCAATTACAATTAATGGTGATGTGGCTTTTACAAAAGCTATTTTGTTGAAGCTTTTAGAAAAGGAAGAACGATTGGGGAATGTTTTCGATAAGGATTTTATTGAAGAGCATACGCATGGTTTGGATGCTTTTATTTCAGATTTAAAAACTTATAATTTTGAAGACTGTCTGAAATCATCGGGAGTTTCAAGCGAAATTTTTGATGAGGTTTTCAATTTAATACTGAATAACAACAAAATTATTTGCTGCTGGGCTATGGGCTTGACACAGCACGAAAACGCTGTGGATAACATACGGGAGCTCGTAAATTTATTGCTTTTAAAAGGGAGCATTGGCAAGGAGGGGGCAGGTACTTGCCCGGTGCGCGGCCATTCTAATGTGCAGGGAGACAGAACAGTTGGGATTTGGGAAGCCGCTCCGCAGGCTTTTTTAGATAAAATTGAAACCAAATACGGATTTAAACCCAGTAATAATCATGGATATTCGGTGATTGATGCCATAAAGGCGATGTATGAAAACAAGGCCAAAGTCTTTTTTGGTTTGGGTGGAAACTTTATTTCAGCGGTTCCCGATACGTATTATTCGGCACAAGCTTTGGCCAATTGTAAGTTAACGGTACACGTTAGTACAAAATTAAACCGGTCGCATTTAGTAACGGGTAAAGAGGCGCTCATTCTACCTTGTTTAGGGCGCACAGAAAAAGATTATCAAAAAACAGGACTTCAAATTCAATCTGTGGAGAATTCTATGGGCATCGTATCCTCCACTAATGGGGTTTTAGAGCCGTGTTCAAAATCATTGCTTAGCGAGGTGGCAGTGGTCTGTGGTGTGGCGAGTGCTACTTTAAAGGGGCGTTCTAAAATAAATTGGTTGGCTTATAAGGACGATTATAATTTAGTACGCGACGATATTGCCGATGTTGTTGATGGTTTCAATAATTTTAACGAACGTATTAAAGAACCAGCAGGGTTTTATTTGCCTAACGGAGCCCGTGTTAGAAAATTTAAGACCAAAACGGGAAAGGCTAACTTTTCTATCAATAAATTACCCGATTGGAAGCTAAAGAAAAATGAATTAATGATGATGACCATCCGAAGCCACGACCAATTTAATACGACTATTTATGGCTTAAACGATAGGTATCGTGGAATTTTTAATGAAAGACGTGTTGTTTTAATGAATCCTGAAGATATGAAAGTCCGTGGATTGGAAGAACGTCAAGCGGTTCATTTAAAATCGGTTTATGATGGCGAAACAAGATTTGTTAAGAATTTTAAAGTTGTTGGCTACGACATTCCCAAAAATTGCTGCGCCACGTACTTTCCAGAAACCAACCCTTTGGTTCCGTTAAATAGTTTTGCACATACCGCTAAAACTCCTGCGTCAAAGAGTGTGGCTATAAGTATTGAGGTTATTTAGGGTTTCGGTAAAATCCAAACCGTTTAATTTATTAAAAAGCAATTATCTTTATTTCAATTTGAGAAAATGACAATAATTTGACTACTTAGTAAAATTTATAAGCAAAACGCATATTAAATTAAGTATAAATACTTAGATTTGCTTAATAAATACTTAGATATGCAAAAAATTATTGTAGTTGGAAACGGTATGGTTGGCTACAAATTCTGCGAAAAATTAGTAGAGCAACCAGAAAGTAAGAATTTTAAAATTACTGTTTTTGGTGAGGAGCCAAGGCCAGCTTATGATAGGGTTCATTTAAGTGAATACTTTGGGAATAAAGATGCCAAAGCGCTGGAAATGGCGCCACGAGAGTGGTATGAGGAGCACGGTATTGAGCTTATAACCAACGAGCGGATTACCGATATCCATAGGTCTTCCAAAAAAGTTACATCTTCAAAAGATATCAATTATAAATATGATTATTTGGTCTTGGCTACAGGGTCTTCGCCTTTTGTTCCAAACATTGATGGCATTGAGAAAAAAGGTGTTTTTGTTTACAGAACAATCGAGGATTTGGAAGACATGTTAGCCTATGCCGATAAAATTCAACAGGGACGCGACGAAAAAATTAAAGCGGCTGTTTTAGGTGGTGGTTTATTAGGTTTAGAAGCAGCGAAAGCAGTTATGGATATGGGCTTTGAGCCTCATGTTGTTGAGTTTGCTCCTAAATTGATGCCTAGGCAATTAGATACACGAGGTAGTAAAGTACTTCAGGAAAAGATAGAGTCTATTGGGATAAACGTTCACCTTTCAAAAGCTACCAATAAAATTTTGGGAGATGGGGCTATTACTGGAATGGAGTTTGGCGAGTATGACAAGATAGATGTTGAAATGCTTGTTGTTTCTGCTGGTATTAGGCCAAGAGATGAGTTGGCAAAAACCTGTAGTCTTGAAATGGGTACGCGAGGTGGTATTGTGGTAAACAATAAGATGCAAACTTCAGACCCGGAAATTTTTGCAATTGGTGAGGTAGCCTTGTTCAACCAGATGATTTACGGTTTAGTGGCACCGGGTTACGATATGGCCGATGTTGCAGTCAACCAAATTATAGGTAATACGGATGTGGTGATGGATGATGATATCGATATGTCAACAAAACTGAAGTTGATTGGTGTTGATGTAGCAAGTTATGGTGTGCCGTTTATGCCTGTTGAGAAAGGGTACTCAATCATTTTTGAGAATAAAACCAAAAACCTTTACAAGCGTATAAATGTTAGTCATGATGGAAAAAAATTGCTTGGAGGAATACTAATAGGTGATGCCAGTGATTATAATATGTTCCATCAAATTTATCTAAATGGATTACCCATACCAGAAGATGCTGAGGAATTAGTGATTGGTACACGCGGCGAGGGCGATTCTTCGTTTGGAAGTGTGTTGGATATTCCAGATGTTGCGCAGGTTTGTTCTTGCGAGAGTGTTACCAAGGGCGATATTTGCTGCTCGATAACCGATGGCGATAGCAAAAACTTGGGGGATGTTATCCAAAAAACCAAAGCAACTACGGGTTGTGGCGGTTGTAAACCTATGGTGGTCGATTTGGTTAACGAAACGCTTAAATCACTTGGGCAGGAAGTTAAAGAAGAACTTTGTGAACATTTTAGCTTTAGCCGTCAAGAACTTTACGATTTGATAAAAGTCAATGGCGTGGCCGATTACGAAGAGGCACTTGATTTATTTGGTGAAGGGCATGGTTGCGAGATTTGTAAACCGGCATTGGCCTCTATATTTGCAACCATTACTATGGAGACGCCAAATAAACAACCGGTTATACAAGATACCAATGATCGATTTTTGGCCAATATCCAACGCAACGGTACGTATTCAATAGTGCCAAGGGTTGCGGGTGGCGAAATTACTCCAGAGCATTTAATTGTTCTTGGTGAAGTTGCCAAAAAATACGATTTATATACAAAAATTACTGGCGGACAACGTATTGACTTATTCGGAGCACAAATACACCAATTACCAGTAATTTGGAAAGAATTGATTGATGCCGGTTTTGAAAGTGGCCATGCCTACGGAAAATCGTTGCGTACGGTTAAAAGTTGTGTAGGCTCTACATGGTGTCGCTATGGTATGCACGAAAGTGTATCATTTGCCATAGAGATTGAAAACAGGTACAAAGGATTGCGCTCGCCACATAAATTAAAAGGTGGAGTTTCAGGGTGTATCAGGGAATGTGCTGAGGCCAGAGGTAAAGATTTTGGATTGATAGCCGTTGAGGGTGGATGGAATTTATATGTATGCGGAAATGGTGGTGCCACGCCAAAACATGCCGTGCTTTTTGCAGAGCAATTGGATGACGAAACTGCCATAAAATACTTAGATAGGTTCTTGATGTATTATATTAAAACCGCCGGACCTTTGGTAAGAACGGCCCCTTGGTTAGATAAATTGGAAGGCGGTATTGAGTACTTAAAAGAAGTGGTTATTGAGGACTCATTAGGTATTGCTGAAGATCTTGAAAAAGAAATGCAAGGCCTTATTGGGAAATATGAGTGTGAATGGAAACAAGCCATTGAAAACCCTGAAATGATGAAGCGCTTTAAGCATTTTGTGAACTCAGATGATACTGATGACAACTTGGAGTTTGTACCATTGCGAGAGCAAAAAATGCCTAAAGCTTGGAATTAAAAAATAAAGCCTGACCCTAAGGTAGCACACAAAAAAGTTTAAAAAAACAACACATTGTAATTATGCAAGATATTTTAGAACAGTACAAAACGGTGGCCGAACCAGATGTAAAAGAGTGGTTTAAAGTAGGTTTGATTGAAGATTTTCCACAAAATAGCGGGGCTTGTATAAAGTACAAAACCAAGCAGATAGCGGTTTATAATTTTACCAGAACGGGCAAGTGGTACGCCACGCAAAATTTGTGTCCGCATAAAATGGAAATGGTTCTGTCCTTAGGTATGATAGGCGATAAAGATGGTATTCCTAAAGTGGCCTGTCCCATGCACAAAAAGAATTTTTCGTTGGAAGACGGAAGTAACCTTGGTGGCGAGGATTTAAAAATTGCAACTTATCCTGTTAAAATTGAAAAAGGAAATGTGTATATTGGCTTTTCGGATTAACGATTAGTACAAAATACAGCATTATGAAACCAACCAGATTTGAAACCGCCATAGCTTTAATAGATGAAAAAAACCGTCAAGATACCAATACTTACGATGTTTTTGGTATAAAATATCCAAAAGAACTGTTGTATTCGCAGCGTATGACCCGGAAGCTTTTGCGGTTTGAGCCTAACGCTTCAAAAGCATTGCAAATTGCAGCACGCGCACAGCATATTTGTCGTTGGAAAATTGCCAGGGATGAATATCCAATGGACCGCGTGGGGTATTTAAAATGGCGAGAAACCTTAAAAAAAATGCATGCTGAATTAACTGCCGAGATATTGAATCAAGTTGGTTATGACGATCAGTTTATAGAGCGTGTTTCGTTTTTAATAAACAAAAAACTCATAAAGAAAAATGAAGAGTCCCAAGCGTTGGAAGATACCATTTGTTTGGTTTTTTTAGATTATTATTTTGAGGAGTTTGCCCAAAAACACGAAGACGAAAAAGTAATTGATATTTTAAAAAAAACCTGGGTTAAAATGTCTGATAAGGGGCATGCGGAAGCGCTAAAATTGCCCTTTTCGGAAAAAGGTTTGGCACTCGTAAAACAGGCGATATCCTAAATAGTAAAACAAATGGCAAAAAGCGGTAATTCATTAGACCAACGTACGTTTAATAAATTAAGCCGTTTATACGTAATAGCTTTAAGTGCCATTGCTGTTTCGGTTATTGCTAGTCAAATTCTTATACGAAATCACCTAAACGACCAACAGAGCGATTCTTCGGTAATTAATGTGGCCGGTAGGCAGCGTATGCTAAGCCAAAAACTAACAAAAGATGTGGTTTCTCTTTCAGCAGAACCTGTCTCAGAAAAAAGGTTGCTGCTAAAAGATAAGATTAAGGAAACCCTACATATTTGGGAAGTTTCGCATCATGCACTTCAACATGGCAACGACAGTTTGGGGCTGCCAAAAGAAAATAGTAAAGTGGTTACACAAAAGTTTAAGGCTTTAAACCCGGTTTTCGATACCATTTCTAATGCAACAAAGTCCATTATAGAAAAAATCGAGAATGTACCACCTTTGCCTGTTAGTGCTTTTCAATCTGACATAGAAAAGGTAAAGGCTAACGAAGACGATTTTCTTGCCATGATGGATGATATTGTAAATCAATATGATTTTGAAGCTGATAAAAAAGTGGATTGGCTCCGAGACCTCGAGATTTGGCTAATGGGCTTTACGTTACTCATCCTGTTGGGTGAATTTATGTTTATTTTCTGGCCTACGGCTAAAAGTGTAAAAAATACATTGGCTGAGTTGTTATCTGCAGAACAGCGTGCCAAAAAAATGGCCAAGGATGCTGATGAACTAAGTATTTCAAAAGAGAAATCCATTAAAGAATTGCGGGCTTTAAGTCATGCGATGGACGAAACCTTGTTGTTCGCTAGAATTTTGCCCAATGGCCAATTGGTACACATGGGTAACAAGTTTTCAAGATTGTTTAAGTTTTCAAAATTTGGTAAAAATACACTGATTTGGAATGTGCTCTCAACGGTTGAAAACGAACAACTAGCCGTTGAAGACATCATTTCCAAAAATAAAAAAACAGGTTGGCAAGGTGAGGTTAAGGCAACAACCAAAAATGGCGAAGATGTATGGCTAGAAATGGCTATAATTCCATTTAGCCCAACAGAAGATAAGTCACAGTTGCTAATAATAGCATCGGAAATTACAGAGCGTAAAAAAGCGCAATTGGAAATAGAACGGCTTACAAAACAGAGCTTTGAGGAGAAAATGAGCCAACAAAAAATAATTTCCAGTAAAATAATTGAAAACCAAGAAAAAGAACAAAATAGAATTGCCAAAGATGTCCATGACGGTATTGGGCAAATGCTAACGGGGTTAAAATATAATTTGGAAAGTATCGATGCCAAAGATGTAGAAAAGGCAACCGCTAAAATAGAGCACTTAAAAGCGCTTACATCAAATATAATAAAAGGCGTACGTACGGCTACTTTTAATTTAACACCGCCAGAGTTAACAGACCACGGTATTGTACCTGCAATAGCCAAATTGACCCAGGAGTTGACCAGGCTTACTGGAAAAGAAATTGTGGTTTTTAATAAAACGGATTTCAATCAAAGGTTAGATTCGTTAGCCGAAATAAATATTTATAGGATTGTTCAGGAGGCCATAAATAACGCCATAAAATATGCCGATTCAACGCATATTATCGTGGCATTGTCCCATAGCCAAAACATATTGAGCATTGTAATTGACGATAATGGGAAGGGCTTTGAGCCTTCAAAAGTGAAAAAAATAAAGAATGGCGATGGCGGCATGGGAATGACTTTTATGCGCGAACGTATAAACTATATTGGAGGGCGCTTGTTCCTTAATTCTGAGGTAGGTAGTGGGACGCGTGTAACTCTTAATATCCCAATAAATTAAAAATACTTACTTTTTTAGAAAATACTTATTTTTGTTTTACGGAAATAAAAATTTCATGTGTTGGTAATGGCAGCACTTTAAATAAAATTAAAATATTATGAAAGACGTTATTAATGTAATTCTTGCTGATGACCACGTTTTGGTTAGGGATGGTATTCGGGCGCTTCTAGAGGATCAATCAGGTATTGTTGTAATCGATGAGGCTTCCAATGGAAAAGAGGCTTTAGAGATAGTGGAAAAGAACAAGCCAAACGTGTTGATTGTCGATATTAGAATGCCAGAGATGAATGGAATCGAAGTTGTTGGTGAAATTAATAAACGTCATAAGGATGTAAAAACGTTAGTATTGTCCATGCACGATTCTGAAGAATATGTTGTTAAGGCCATTGAAGCTGGGGCTGATGGTTATTTGCTAAAGGGGGCTAGCAAGGAAGAATTTTTAAAAGCTCTGAACAATGTGGCTTCGGGTGGTAAATATTTTACAGGAGACGTGTCTGCCATAATCATGAATAACTTTGTAAATGGAAATACAAATACCGCGACCACCCAAATCTCCAAAAAGGAGCCTAAAGAAATGCCTTTTAAGTTAACGAGGCGAGAAAAGCAAATTCTTGATTTAGTACTTCAATTGAAAAATAATAAAGATATAGCCGAAGAGCTACAAATCAGCAAGAGAACCGCCGAAGTGCATCGCTTTAATCTCATGAAAAAGCTTGAGGTGAAAAATTTAATGGAACTCACTAATAAAGCAAAAGAGTACGATTTGGTCTAGTTTTATGCCAACTTGCTTAAGTAAACAGGTGTGATATTATTTAAAAAGCTTTTGTTTTAAGTTACGCTGTGCTTTGCTATGTAGTATTTGTCTTTTTTTCATTTATTTTTGGATGTAATTCTTTCATTTTTTATTAAATATTCAAAAATTATCACTCGAAATTATCAATCTGATATAAATACGTAGATACTTAATTTTTTAGGTTTAAAATTAAGTATAAATACTTAGTTTTGCTCTAGGAAAACATAGGGTTTCTGTCTTTTTAAAATTTATAAACCTAAAAATTATATAGTAATGAAAGTGACAAAAGGAGCTAACAAAACGTTGTTTATTAATACATTATCTTTTACGTTTTGTTTTGCTGCATGGCTATTGAACGGAATATTGGTAACTTTTTTAGTAGACAATCAAGTATTTAACTGGAGTGCTGTAGAAATAGGTTGGCTAATAGGTATCCCCGTGTTAACCGGTGCAATTTTTAGATTACCAGCAGGTGTTTTAACCGATAAATTGGGTGGTAAACCTGTTTTCACGGGACTTTTACTACTCTGTGCTGTCCCTATGTACTTGTTGTCTTTTGCTAATGGATTTTGGTCGTTCGCGCTCTGTAGTTTAGGATTTGGTATTGCGGGGGCTAGTTTTGCAGTAGGTATAGCTTTTTCATCAATTTGGTTTCCTAAAGAAAAGCAGGGCTTAGCTTTAGGCATTTTTGGTGCCGGGAATGCCGGTGCGGCCATTACGACTTTAATTGGACCTAAACTTTTAGATGTTCTAACCGATGGAAAGACGAACCTTGAAGGATGGAGGGATATGCCTAAGATTTATGCTGCTTTTTTAGTGCTCATGGCTATAGTGTTTTTCTTTTCAACAAAAAATAAAAAACCAGCATCAAGTACCAAGAGTTTAGCTGGTATGATGCAGCCGCTAAAGAGTGTGCGTGTTTGGAGATTTGGATTATATTACTTTTTGGTTTTTGGGTGTTTTGTTGCTTTTGCTGGTTGGTTGGTGCCATATTACACTAATGTATATGCATTGGATTTAGCTACCGCAGGACTTTTGGCATCATGTTTTAGTTTACCGTCCGGTGTTATTAGAGCTTTTGGTGGGTGGTTGTCCGATAAATTCGGAGCTCGAAAAGTGATGTATTGGGTGCTTGGAGCTTCATTAGTTTTTAGTGCTACTCTAATTATTCCAAGGATGGATATTTATGCTGCTGGCAAAGGTGTAATGGCTAAATCTTCTGGAGTGGTTACCGATGTAACATCAACTTATATTGAATTGGAAGGAAAAAAGTATCCGCTTAAAGGTAAAACCGATAAGTTGGCATCTCTTGAAAACGATTTCAATATTTTTCCTGTTAAAGAATCTTGGCAACAAGCCGTAGTGAAAAAAGGTGATATGGTTAAAAAGAAAGAATTGATTGCAGAGGGAAAAACGCATATATATTTTCAAGCAAACCTTTGGATATTTGCAATTATAGCCATTATTATAGGCTCTGTTTGGGGGATAGGTAAAGCCGCAGTTTATAAACATATTCCGGATTACTTTCCGGAAGAAGTTGGTGTTGTAGGTGGTATGGTTGGTGTTCTAGGTGGATTGGGAGGCTTCTTTTGTCCAATAATATTCGGTTACCTTTTAGAGGGTACGGGCCTTTGGTCGAGTTGTTGGATTTTAATGTTTTTACTATCGGCAATTTGTTTAATCTGGATGCATAGGGTTGTACAAAGAATGGTTAATAAAGCAACACCTCAATTGGTCAATAAATTTGAGAAAAGTATAGATTAAAAAGTGGTTTATGTCGTAAAAAATGAATTTTGTGATAAAAAACGAAATGAATATTTCGCTTTTTTTTGGTAAATCGATAAAATCATTCATGTGTAATTATTAATACTGTATTTTTCAATGGTTGCTTATTTATATGTATAAAAATTAAGTATAAATACTTAATTTTACAATAAAGAAAATGGGGACGTTAATACAATTATTGATTTTTTAATGTTAGTTAAAGAATCTTTTTATTTAAAATGTTTGTCTAAATGGTAAAAAACGAAGTAAAAACAACATGTTCTTATTGTGGTGTAGGTTGTGGTATTGTGGTTAAAAAAGACAATAATGACAAAATTTTTGTTGAAGGCGACAAAGACCACCCTGTAAACAAGGGCATGCTATGCTCAAAAGGCATGAACCTGCATTATGTGGCCAATGACGTTTCCGATAGGATTTTATATCCCGAAATGCGTTGGAGTCGTTCGCACCCGCGTGAGCGTGTGAGCTGGGACGATGCCTTAGATAGAGCGGCAAGTGTTTTTAAATCCATTATAAAAAAACATGGTCCTGATAGCGTAGGTTTTTATGTATCTGGACAGAGTTTAACCGAAGAATATTATATAGCTAATAAACTTACTAAAGGGTTTTTGGGCACTAATAATATCGATACCAACTCGCGCTTATGTATGAGTTCGGCCGTTGTAGGTTACAAGAAAACATTTGGGGAAGATAGTGTGCCTATTTCATACGAAGATATTGAATTGGCCGATTGTTTTTTGATAACTGGAGCAAACCCCGCATGGTGTCACCCTATTTTATTCAGAAGAATAGAAAAGCGCAAAGAGGAAAATCCCGATGTGAAAATTATTGTGGTAGATCCCCGTAAAACAGATTCGGCGAACTTTGCAGATTTACACTTGCAATTACTTCCAGGAACTGATGTTATACTTTACAATGCCATAGGAAGATGCTTGTATAAGCGTGGTTTGATTGATGAAGATTTTATAAATAAACATACTGAGGGCTTTGACAATTACAAAGAGTTGATTTTTAAAACTTCTTTAAAGCAAGCCTCAAAATTATGTGGTGTTCCTGAAAAGGATATTAGAAAGGCGGCGGATATTATAGGGCTTTCAAAAGGGTTTATCAGTATGTGGGCCATGGGACTTAACCAGAGTGTTGTGGGTACCGATAAAAATGTGTCGTTGCTCAACCTTTCGTTGATTACTGGGAAAATTGGAAAACCAGGTTCGGGGCCGTTTTCATTGACCGGGCAGCCCAATGCCATGGGCGGTCGTGAAGTAGGAGGGATGGCGAATCTTTTAGCGGTACATAAAGATTTGATGAATGAAGAGCACCGTCGCGAAGTTGCTCAGTTTTGGGGGGTTGATAAAATTAACCCAAAGCCAGGATTGACAGCAACCGAAATGTTCGATGCACTTGAAAGCGGTAAAATGAAAGCTGTTTGGATAGCTTGTACCAACCCATTGGTAAGCATGCCAAATTCACACCGTATTGAACAGGCCATGAAAAACGCCAAGTTTGTCGTAGTTCAGGATATTTCCCATAAATCGGATACGGTCGTTCATGCCGACTTGGTTTTACCGGCTGCTGCATGGTTGGAAAAAGAAGGTACTATGACGAATTCGGAACGTAGAATTTCATATTTACCCAAAGAAATAAACGCACCGGGAGAGGCAAGACCGGATGTTGAAATATTCTGCGATTTCGCTCGTAGAATGGGCTTTAGGGGGTTCAACTATAACAGTTCGGAAGAAATATATGATGAGTATGCCTCGATGACAAAGGGAACAAACATTGATGTTTCTTTTTTGAATTATGAACGGTTAAAAACCGAAGGAACGTTCCAATGGCCAGTACCGGAATATAGACACAAAGGAACGCCGAGGCTTTTTGAAGATAAACAGTTTTATACGCCGTCAAAAAAAGCACAGTTCAATTTACCTAGCCATATAAAAAATACATCAGTACAGCCTAATGATGATTTTCCTTTGGTATTGACAACCGGAAGAATTCGCGACCAATGGCATACCATGACCAAAACAGGTAAAGTATCACGGCTAAAAACACATTACCCTACGCCTGTTCTCGAAATCAACCCTGTTGATGCGTATTTGAACAAGATAAAAGACGGCGATATTACCGAAATAAAAAGTGAAAATGGTATAGTTAGAGTACGTGCAAAAGTCACCGACGATATTAAAAAGGGCGTGGTGTTTTTGCCCATGCATTGGGGCAAACAGCTTCAAAGCGATTTAAATAGGGCTAACAATTTAACCAATACGCATGTAGACCCAACTTCAAAAGAACCAGATTTTAAGTTTACACGGGTTTCGGTTTCAAAATATAAAAAAGAGGCAGAAAAAATAATCATTGCTGGAGCTGGCGCGGCGGCTTTTAGATTTGTTCAGAACTATAGGGAGTATAATGAAACCGATGAAATACATGTGTTTTCAAAAGAACCCAATTTGTTTTATAACCGCGTATTGTTGCCCGAGTATGTAACAGAAGAATTAAGTTGGGAGCAGTTGTTGAAGATTAAACAAATGGAGTTGGCCAAGCTTAATATCCATTGTCATCCAGAAACTTACATTACCGAGATAGATAAGCAGAGCAAAAGCGTTACCGATAGTAACAACAAATCTCATAGTTTCGATAAACTGATTCTTGCTACGGGAAGTCGGGCTTTTATCCCAAAAGACGTTCAGATTGATTTACCGGGGCGTTTCACGATGCGAAACAAACGAGATGCTGATGAATTTAAAGCATATTTAGATGCTACCGGATTACCGCCCGAAGAGCAACATGTAGTTATTGTTGGAGGTGGTTTACTCGGGCTAGAGTTGGCAGCGGCCATGAAACATAAAAACGTTAAGATAACGATTGTGCAGCGTGGTTCGCGTTTAATGGAGCGGCAGTTAGACAAGGTTTCTAGTAAATTATTGGCCTTGGATGTTCAAGAACGCGGTATCCAAATTTACTTCGATAATGAGGTGAGTACGGTTTTTGACGATGAGGATACTGGCGAATTAAATATCACCTTAAAGAGTGGAAAGTTTATAACCGCTAATGCTATTGTTTATGCTATTGGAACCATTCCAAATGTTGAAATAGCCAGAGAAAATGGTATTGTTTGTAGTAGGGGCGTTAAGGTTAACCAACATTTGCAATCGTCGCACCCCAATATTTTTGCCATAGGTGAAATCGCTGAATTTAATAATCAATTGTTCGGCATTACATCGGCTGCCGAAGAACAGGCCAATATCTTAGCTAACTTTATTGCAGGCGACATCAGTTGCTCGTATAATGGTTCAGTATTGATGAACATTTTAAAATTCAATGATTTAAATCTATGTAGCATTGGTGAAATAAATGTTCCTGAGAATGACGATAGTTATGAAGAAATCATATTTACCGATATTAAAAAGCGCTATTATAAGAAGTGCATCGTAAAAGACGACTTATTGGTTGGAGCGGTTTTAATGGGCGATAAAAACGAGTTTGCCGAATTTAAAACCATGATAGAGAGTAAAATTGAAATGGCCGAAAAGCGAAACACCTTATTGAGGGGCGCTTCAAATAACGAACCCGTAATAGGTAAATTGGTATGTTCGTGTAGCCAAGTCGGGGCCGGAAATATTGAAGAAGCCATAGCAAAGGGCTGTACCGATTTTACAGAGTTGTGTAATAAAACGGGCGCCGGATTAGGCTGTGGAAGTTGTAAAACAGAGGTTAGGGAAATCCTTCATAATTCAAAAGTATTAGCATAATGGAAGAACCATACAGATTAAGAATAAACGGCGGTGTGCTTTCACCGGGCGAGCTTAAATATATTTGTGAAGCGGCAGAGGCACTTGGTTTAGATGCCATATCTTTTGGGTCTCGCCAAGATATTATTTTCCCGGAAAAAATTGATGAAAGTAAGTTTGATGAGTTCGACAAAATAAAATTTGTAAAACCCAAACGAGATGGTGTAGAAAACATTGCATCGTCATATGTGTCTGCTGAGATTTTACCCAGTACATCATGGCTTACCAGTGACAGGTATTTGTACGTTATCGAGCAGTTTAAGCACAAACCTAAATTACGTATTAATGTTACAGATCCCAAGCAGCGTTTGGTACCTTTGTTTACAGGAAATGTAAATTTTATAGCTTCGGAGCACGAAGACTATTGGTACCTTTACGTTAGGCTACCTGAGTGGAAAAAAACAGTAATGTACCCAGCATTGGTTTACAGTTGGGATATGGACAAAATAGAACATGCCATTGAGGATGTTTTGCAAGAAGAACCAGAAAATATTGAAACCCTCTTTGAACTGGTTAGTGATGCTGTTGACACCAACAACCGTACGGTAGATAAACCTTTAGATGTGCCGTTTTACCCATTTCCTTATTACGAAGGGATGAACCGAATTGGAACCGATAGGTATTGGCTTGGGCTTTATTGGCGGAACAACCGTTATGATTTAAAGTTCTTGAAAGCTATGTGCGATTTGTGTTCAGATAGTAAAATTGGTAAAATATCCATTACACCCTGGAAATCTTTTATTGTTAAGGGGATTCCTCTAAAATCGAAGCTGCAATGGGAAAAGTTTTTGGGGAAATTCGGCATCAATGTGCGCCATTCTATGTTAGAAATGAATTGGCATTTACCAGTGAACGACAAAGAGGCGCTTAACTTGAAAAAATACTTAGTGACTAATTTCGACCAAAATGATATTAGTACTTACGGTCTAACCTTTGGAATAACCAGTTTTGATAGCGATACCTATAATTTTACATCAATTGTTATCGAAAAAAATAAGAAACCAGAAGCTATTGGCGATTTTAAAATACGAGATACTTATAACCTCTTGTATGCCAAAAATTTCGACCCTAATACCCGTAAATATATTTTACATGTTCAGGATGTCGATAAGGTAGAGTTGCCTGGTTTGTTAATGGAATTAAGTCAGTTGTATTTTGAGCAATTAGGAAATGAACGTACTGAAGAGGAAATTTCAAAACCACTAAAGGAAATTGTTGAAGAAGAAGTGCACCAATGCTCAGAATGTTTGACGGTTTATAACAAGGCTTATGGCGATGTTACTCAAGGCATAGAACCTAACACGCCTTTTGAAGATTTACCTGCAACATACGAATGTTCGCTATGCGAAGCGCCCAAAAGTAGTTTTGAAAAAAAAGTATTGAATAAACAGGTTTAGTTAGCCTCCAATAGCAATCATGCTACGGTTGTTGTTATGACGCTTGGGTTCTTTTAATTTCTTAAGTGTATCCATGCCCCCACGCATTTTTAATTTAGCTAGAACCGCTTTTTTAATGATGGGCTCAATGGGTTTTCCTGTTCTGAAAGATGTCAATAAATCAGATTCTGAAGAAGAAAACAAACAGTTTTTTAATTGTCCGTTGGCCGTTAAACGCAGTCTGTTGCAGGAATCGCAAAACGGATTGGTAACGGAGCTGATAACTGCAAAACTGCCCTTATAACCTTTTATTTTATAGTTTTTTGATGTGTCGTTTGGAGCGTCTTGCAATCGGACAATATCGTTTTTAGAGAATGCACTGTTCACATGCTTCATAACTTCAGCATAGCTCACCATTTTGCTCATATCCCATTTATTGCCATCAAAAGGCATAAATTCAATAAAGCGAACCGAAACGGGTAAATCTTTAGTGAATTTTATAAAATTGATAATTTCATTATCGTTGAAGCTTTTCATTAAAACGGCATTCACTTTAACAGTAAAGCCTTCTTTTACCAATAGTAAAATATTGTCATAAACTTTTTTAAAATCGTTGCGGCGGGTAATGTGTTTAAATTTATTTATATCGAGCGAATCTAGGCTAACGTTAATTTTATTGACACCGGTCGTTTTTAAAACATCAATAAATTTATCGATAATCACCGCATTCGAAGTTATGGAAAGCTCCACGGGAAGGGTGGCCAATTTTTCTAAAATAACGGGAAGGTCTTTTCTAACCAAGGGTTCTCCGCCTGTCAATCTAATTTTATTAACACCGTGTTTTACAAAGGTTTTGGCGATATCGTAAATTTCCTCGTAAGTCATTAAGTGACTTTTTGGTGACAACGGAATGCCTTCCTCGGGCATGCAATAGGTGCATCGCAGGTTGCAACGTTCGGTAAGCGAAATACGCAAATAGGTGTGCTCCCTGCCAAATTTATCTTCTAATATTTTTAAATCCTTCTTCATTTATTTTCGTTCTAACAACTAACAACTAACAACTAACAACTAATCATGTCTTGCACCCTTTAAAATCCTAAATAGATGCAAAACCGATGGAAAAATGGCATCCATTGACTCTTTGGCTCCGTTGGTTGAACCCGGTAGAGCTAAAACCAGTGTGTTGCCCATGGTGCCGGCAATGCTACGCGACAGCATCGAGTAGGGTATGCGTTGTTGGCCGTAGTTTCTTATAGCTTCCTCAATGCCAGGAACGCGTCTGTCTAAAAGTGGCAATAAGGCTTCTGGCGTAACATCCCGAACAGAAAGCCCAGTTCCGCCCGTATAAATTACCATATCGACACCCTGTTCTTTATAAGCTTTTGCTTTTTGGGTAATGACGTCTTTTTCATCAGGAATAATAACGTATTCTAAAGCTTTCACATCGCATTCTTCCAATTTTTTTATAATGGCTTTCCCAGCCTTGTCTTCTTTGTGGCCCGCAGAAATGGTGTCGCTGCAAACTACAACGGCAGCAGTTAAATCTTTTCTAAAACTGTCTTTAAAATCAGACTTGCCACCTTTTTTGTTGAGTAATTTTATGCTGTGTATTTCAATGCCTTTGTCGATGGGTTTCAGCATATCATACATATTCAGTGCGACAACACTGGCGCCGTGCATAGCTTCAACTTCAACGCCTGTTTTGTAAATCGTTTTTACTGTGAATAGCACGGCAATTTCCAAACCATTTATTTCATATTCCACACCCGTAAATTCGATAGGTAAGGGGTGGCAGTCGGGCAAAATATCAGGAGTGCGCTTTACACCCAAAAGTCCAGCGGCTTTGCTCATGGCAAAAACATTGCCTTTGGGTACGGTGTCATTCTGTATCGCCTCGATGGTTTCGGGTTTGCTCACCTTGATGACTGCTTGCGCTAAGGCAATTCGTAATGTTGTGTTTTTATGTGTAATATCTACCATAATTGTGTGGATTTGATGAATCGTTTAATTGTTTAACTGAGATTTTCGTAAAGCATTTAGCTTATTGGAAATTTTTTCAATTTCACTTCTTAATTCTTGATAAACACTTTCCTTTATAAAGCCTAGGTCTTTTGAGATGATTATTTGGTTTAATACTTCCATTAAGGAACTAAATGCTAAGGTTGTAAAATGTGCTTTGTCCTTGTTTGTATTTCTGGAGGTACCCTCTGCTAAATTCGAAGCAATGGAAACTGAAGCACGTCTTAGTTGGTTGATTAGGCCAAATTTTTCTTCGTCAGGAAAGGTTTTCGTAATAAGGTATATTTGCTTTATAAACTCTTTAGAATCTATCCAAACATTCAATTTTTCAAATGAAAATTTATATGCCATTTGCTTTCAGTTCAACTATTAAACAATTCCTCGATTAAACAAAAAAACTTATGTGTTTTTCTTCCATTGATGTGTTTCATCCTCAAAAATTTCCTTGCCAAAAACGGGAACGTGTGCTTTAATTTCCTCTACTATATATTCCAAAGCATTAAAAACGACTTTGCGACGTGGTGACGACACAAAAACAAACAGGCAAATTTCTCCAGCTTTTACCGTACCTAAACTATGGTATATGTGCATGCATGTCATATCGAATTTATCGAAAGCAGCTTCTCTGATTTCGTGGAATTTCTTATTGGCCATGTCTTCATAAGCTGTATATTCTATAGCGGAAACGGTTTTGCCGTCAATATCATCAGCACGAACCTGGCCTAAAAATATGTTGTGGGCACCAATACTGGTTTTGGTTTGGTGTTTGGCAATGGATTCTCCAATAAATGTTGAAGAAATAGCGCCTTCTTTAAATACGTTTTTTGGTTTTTTATCTGACATTTGTCGTGGTTTTTTACTGTGTTTTTAAATAATTATTGATTTCTGGTGCGCCTTCTTTTATGCTGAAACAATGGTCTATTTCCAAAGTTTTTAGCATCGAAACCGCTTTTTTACTGCGAATGCCCGATTGGCAAAAAATAAACTTTTCTTTGTTTAAATCTAATTTTTCAAGGCTGTGCTCTAATTCGCTTAACGGAATGTTGGTCACTTCTAACTTTGCGACTTTTGGAAGTTCATGCGGTTCTCGGACGTCAATAACCTGAATGTTGTTTTTTTCTAAAATATTCTGAATTGAAAATTCAACATTTGGGATGGCACAATTTTCTTCCATTCGCTTTTGGCTGAAATGGTCCTTTTCATTTAAAACTTTTGAAATTTCATTTTCCGACTTACTGATTTTCAAAACATGTGATTGTGCTGTCAACGCATTGTAGCAAAGTAGTTTTCCGGAAAGCGGATGACCTATTCCTAAAATAATTTTCAGGGCTTCGTTGGCTTGCATGCTTCCAATAATACCGGGAAGGACACCTAAAACACCAATTTCAGAACAGTTGGGTACGCTACCTTTTTTTGGTGCGCTGGGGAACAAACAACGATAGCTCGGCCCATTACTATAATTAAACACCGAAAGCTGACCTTCAAACTTAAATATCGCACCAAATACCAATGGCTTGTTGGTGATAACGCAGGCATCGTTCACTAAATATCGGGTTTCGAAATTATCGGAGCCATCTACTATAATATCGTAATTTTTAAACAAACCGACAGCATTTTGGTAGGTTAATTGTTCCGCGTAAGCAGTAATGGAAATTTCAGGATTTAAATCTTCCAAACGTTGCTTGGCTGCCAAGGCTTTATTCTGACCTAAAGTGGCGTTGCCGAACAAAATTTGACGTTGTAAATTCGATGTTTCAACCACATCGAAATCAATAATGCCCAAAGTACCAACACCCGCTGCTGCTAAATACTGTAAGATAGGACAGCCCAAACCGCCAGCACCAACGACTAAAACTTTGGCGTTTGAAATTTTATTTTGGCCCGCTTCACCAATTTCCGATAAAATAATATGTCTGTTGTATCTATTTGTCATTCTTATAAATTTTCGTCATTACTAGCGCAGTGAAGCAATCTTATTGTTATGATAGCAATCTTTTTGAAAGGTTGCTTCGTCGTTTCCTCCTCGTAATGACAATTAAGTATTGCGTCCAAATGTTTCTACCCCCCTGCAAAAGGTGGTAATAAGGCAATATCCTGCCCCGTTAGTTTTTCATTTTTTGAAACCAATTCTTGGTTTTGGGCCACTTGAAAATCTTTGGTTTTCAAAGCACCGTATTTTGAATGGAGCACATCCAGAAGTTCGCCAACTAAGTTTCCTGAAAACTCCAATTGTTCCTCGTTTTGCTGGGTGACTTCAACAATTTGTCCGAAATATTTAATGGTTATGTTCATTTTCAATTTGTTTGAATTCTTCTTTGGTGTTCACGTTCATGGTAGTTTTTTGTTCTTCAATATTTAATGACACCGTTTTAACATTAAAATGGGAAACAGCCACCCGTAATCGCCTTTCATCGGTTTGAAAAAGCGCGTTCAGTTTTCTGGCACAAGCTGTTTTGTACAGGGCGACTAAAGGCATCGATTTTCCGTTGCTTTCCGTTTGAACTATATCCGAGGTGCTATCAACCGCATCAACCAATTTTTTTAAGACTTCGGAAGTGATTAACGGAATATCGCAGCTCAAAATCAAATTGTACTCGGTTTTTGAATGTTGCAAACCAGAGCAAATTCCAGCTAAGGGACCTGCATTTTTTATATTGTCTGTTACTCGTTTTAATCCGAAAATATCATAGGCTTCGTGGTCTGAAACAATAATAATTTCAGAAGTTAAAGACTTTAGGGCATCAATACTGTGCTGAACAAAATGTTTACCGTTGTGAGACAGAAAACCTTTGTCCGTACCCATTCTTGAGCTTTTTCCCCCCGCCAAAATAATACCTGTTATGTCGTTTTTATCAATCATTTAAGTGAAAGCTAATTTTATGCATGCTATAATTAAAACGAACGCCAAAATATATCTTAGGTTTTTGTTGTTTATTTTTTTGCTTCCGAAGTAGCCACCTAAAATTCCGCCAATTAAGGCAATGCCAACCATAATGAATGAAGCACTTTCCAATTGCACTCCGCTACTTATTTGACCAATAAGTCCAGCGGCAGAATTCACCCAGATAAAAAGTGCCGAAACGGCTGCGGCTTCTTTCATTTTCCCCCAGTGAAAGAGTAAAATGATTGGTGTTAAAATGATGCCGCCACCAATACCAATGAGTCCCGAAAAAAATCCGATGATACCACCAACCAAAATACCTTGCCAGAGTTTAACCTCTCTTATGGCTTTGCTTTCTTTTCCAAAGACATTCAACATTTTTAAAATGGCGAACACCAATAGAACCGCTAGTATTTTTTTGTAAAAAGCGGCCTCGATTTCTAAGGTTCCACCTAGAAATGCTAATGGAATGGAAGTTAGCGCGAATGGCAGAAAAAGTTTTTTATTGAAAAAACCGCCTTTATAATAATAGAAAAACGATATGCCGGCAACAAATAAATTAAGTAGTAATGCCGTGGGTTTCATGGTTTCAGGAGGAAATGAAAACAGAGCCATTAGTGCTAAATAGCCACTAGCTCCGCCATGTCCAACGCTAGAATATAAAAAAGCAACAACGGGCAGCATAAACAAAAAGCCGTATAAGTTTTCGGTTTGGAGCATTTTACAGTTCTTTTATTTTAGTTAATTGTTGGTCTAAAAATTCCCAACAGTTTTTGTTGATATCGTCAAACGCAACAATTAGCGATTTTCCGTAATCGGTTAATTCAGCACCGCCGCCACCTTTACCGCCAATACTATTTATGGTTACCGGTTTTTTTGCAGATTTGTTAACCGAATCTATTAAGTGCCAAGCTTTTTTATAGGATAGGTTAAGGGACTTTGCAGCTTTTGAAAGTGATCCTGTTTCATCGATAGCTTTCAATAATTTTACACGGCCTTCGCCTAATAATACGTTGCTATCAGACTCAATCCATATTCTGCTTTTTATTTTGTAATCCATGTTAGACGGGTAATAATATGGTTTCAACGCTATCGTTAATTTCTATTTTAGTGACATGCTCTGGAATAAAAACCAGTGCGTTCGACAAGGCAAAAGTATGTTGTGTGGCCGAACTTTGGCCTTCCAATATCTCAACATTTCCTTTAATATAAATAGCCTTTAAAAATTGCGGGCGGTCTCCCTTTTTCTCAAAATTTGAAAGCGATTTTGCTTTCATATAGGGTAATTGATTGTTCTCGCGACCCATCATGTTTTGTAAAGCGATATATACGTAAACATAAAAACAGGTGAGGGCAGCGGCTGGGTTTCCGGGCAAAGCAAAGATATTGGTGCCCTCTTTTTTTCCAAAGAATAAAGGTTTGCCGGGTTTTTGTTTTACTTTGTAAAAAACTTCTTCAACAGCTAGTTCTTTCAAAGCTTTTCCCACATAATCATAATCGCCAACCGAAATCCCCCCAGTTATCATGACCATATCGTTTTGCTCAATGATGGTTTTTAGTTTTGAGAGGGTTTTTGCGTAATCGTCTGGAACTTTGTGTATTGAAACATCGTAAAATTTTAAGCTGTATAAGGCGCTCAATAACATTTTTGAGTTGCTTTCGTAAATTTTTCCGAAAGGCAAATCAAAACCGAGGTTCACAAGTTCGTTACCAGTTGAAACAATAGCAATGGACGGTTTTTTATATACCGAAACTTCTGAAATGCCCAGTGATGATAGATAACCAATGGCTGCGGGAGTTAACTTCGTGTCTTTTCTTAAAGCTAAGGCTCCTTTTTTTACTTGCTCGCCTAACGGACGTATATTGTATTCTGGTACAATTTGTTGTCCAATGTTAATTTTCGAACCGTTTACCAAAACTTTTTCCTGCATTATAACGGCATTGGCAGAGTCGGGTACGGCAGCTCCCGTGAAAATTCTAATAGCTTCTCCTGGCTTTAGAAAAAGTTGTTTTTCATCACCTGCTTTTATTTCACCTATCAAATGATAGTCTAAGTGGTCATGAAGGTTTAAAGCATAGCCATCCATTGCCGATTGCCTAAACGGAGGCATATTAATAGGCGATTGTATGTCTTCCATTAATTGGTAGCCACCTGCTTTTTCAATAGGTTTTGTTGTTACTCGTAATAGCGGTTCTATATGTTGCTTTACTAGTTGTATGGCTTTTTCAATAGAAATCATGAGTGGGCTTATCGTTATGTCTTTGCAAATATAACGAATTTAAGGTTTTTTTGTATTTTAAAGTATTGGAATTTCATCTTATTTAGATTTATTGTAAATAGTCTAAATATGACAATTGTCAGGTTTTAGGTTTTTTAAGTAAGATAGATTTGTCTTTATTAAATAAAATTTATGCCAATTACAAGTTATTTAGCTCACCCTCAGTTAGGAAGAAAGCATAGTCTTGTTAAAGCTTTGAGTGCTTTACGTAATTGTGAAGTTATCCCAGCCGAAAACGAAGATTTACTCATTGTTGTTACCGAAACTGATAATAAAGAACAAGAAGATAAATTAAAACAGACCATAGAAAGTCTTGATGACTTAAAACTACTGGCTATGGTTTCTGGTTTTTCCACAACAAAAGAAAATTAATTATGTACACTTCATTGACCAATAGAAGGAGTTTTATAAAAAAAATGGCCATAATGTCGGCCATGACGGCTGCTGCCAGCATGTTTCCGGGCATATTGTTTGCCGATGAACAGGAAAAAAATCTTCCGAAAGGTGGGAACTTAGATTGGAAAAAAACACCATGCCGTTTTTGTGGTGTAGGTTGCGGTGTTTTAGTAGGAATTGAAAACGGTAAGGCTGTAGCGGTAAAAGGTGATCCCAAATCGCCTGTAAACAAAGGGCTATGCTGTGTTAAAGGTTATCACTCGGTAATGGCGCTTTACGGAAAGGACCGATTAACTAAACCGCTCGTAAAAAAGAACGGTAAGTACGTAGAAACGTCCATGAAAGAGGCCTTAGATTTGATTGCTTCTAAAATGAAGGAAACAATTACCAATCACGGCAAAGACGCTGTTTCAATTTACGGTTCTGGACAGTGGACGATTCCAGATGGTTATGTCGCTTCAAAATTTTTTAAAGGTTGTATCGGTACTAATAATGTCGAGGCGAATGCCCGTTTGTGCATGGCTAGTGCGGTAACGGGCTTTTTAACTTCATTTGGAATAGACGAGCCAATGGGATGTTACGAAGATATAGACCATGCAAATGTATTTGTGCTATGGGGAAATAACATGGCAGAAATGCATCCAGTTCTTTTTTCAAGACTGTTAGATCAACGTTTGAAAAGAGGGGTTAAAATTATAGATTTTGCTACACGTACAACACGTACCAGCATGGCGGCCGATAAGTCCATTATTTTTAGGCCGCAAACCGATTTGGCAGTGGCTAATGCCATTTGTTACGAAATCATAAAAAATAGGTGGGTGAACAAATCCTTTGTAGAAAAACATTGTAATTTCTGCAAAGGGCTTACAGATATGGGGTATGGTATGGAAGACAATTATAAGTTTAGCGATAAGCCCGAAGGTATTTCGTTTGAAGGTTTTAAAAACTTCTTGAGTGATTATACTCCTGAAAAAGTAGAAAAAATTTCAGGGGTTTCTGCCAAGGACATTAAATATATGGCCGCACATTATGGCAACCCAAACACCAAAGTAATGTCACTATGGTGTATGGGTCCTAATCAGCACACCCGTGGCACCTGGATGAACAACCTTATCTATAATATCCATTTACTTACTGGAAAAATTTCAACCCCTGGAAATAGTCCGTTTTCATTAACGGGGCAGCCTAGTGCCTGCGGTACTGTTAGAGAAGTAGGAACATTAACCCATAAATTGCCACATGGGGTGGTGATGAATGAGGAACACCGTAAGCATGCTGCTGAAATATGGAATGTTCCCGTCGAAAACATTTCGCCAAAGCCCACATACCACACCGTTGAAATGTTCAGGGCTTTAGATAGAGGCGATATTAAATTTATGTGGATTCAGGTTACCAATCCTATGGTTACTATGCCCAAACTAAAGCGTTATCGCAATGCTACCAAAAAAGAAGGTCGCTTTATTGTCGTTTCGGATGTATATCCAACACCAACTACTGATATAGCAGATGTTATTTTGCCTTCTGCAATGTGGATTGAGCGTGAGGGGATGTATGGTAACTCAGAACGCCGTACACAATATTTTGAGAAAATGATAGAACCCGCTGGAGAATCCATGAGTGATACGTGGCAGCTTATTGAAGTGGCTAAACGTTTAGGGTTCGAAGAACAGTTTGCTTATAAAGAAGAAACCCACATTGAAGAAATTTATAACGAATATAGAAGGCACCACGAAGGCAAAAAGCACGCCATGGCACCTTTGGAAGTATTAAAATCACAACCTGGAGCACAGTGGCCTTACGTTGATGGCAAATCAACACAATGGCGTTTTAATGCCGAATACGATCCGGCTTGTAGCAACGGTGAAAAATTCCATTTCTACGGAAAACCAGACGGTAAGGCCGTAATTTGGCAGCGTCCTTACGAACCTGCTCCCGAAGAACCTGATGTGGAATACCCATTCTGGTTATGTACTGGTCGTGTAGTAGAGCATTGGCACACAGGTTCAATGACACGAAGGATTCCTGTGTTGCACAAAGCCATGCCCCATGGTTATGTGGAGTTGAACCCCGAACAGGCTAAGGATATGGGGATAAAAACGGGAGATAAGGTAAGAATATCGTCAAGACGAGGTGAAATTACCTTGCCGGCATCGGTAAACGAAAGAGGGGTGCCCGAAAAAAACCAGGTTTTTGTGCCGTTTTTTGATGAAAATATGTTGATTAATCAAGTTACACTCGATGCTTTCTGTCCTATTTCGAAACAACCTGATTATAAAAAATGTGCCGTTAAAGTAGAAAAGGTGTAATTATGAAGAGACTCGGAATTATATCCTTATTTATCATTTTGTTTGTCGCTTTTATTCTAGTTTGGAACATCAGTTATCAAACGGGAAAAGAAGAAGCTTATATTCCCATAGAAAACAAGAATCCGATAACTTTAATCCCTTCTGAAACAGGAGTGTTCAAACGTTCAGAACATGCTTTGGACTATGCTAATATGCCAGTAGACGAAATCCACCAACGTAGTTTGAAAACTTATTATAAAAATAGAGCGTTCCATGGGGCACCACCAAGTATTCCGCATCCCGTGGCCAATGAGAGAAGCATGGGTGAAGATGTGTGCTTAAAATGTCACCAAAATGGAGGGTTTGTTGCAAAGTTTGACGCTTATGCTCCAGTAACGCCGCACCCCGAAATGATTAACTGCCGCCAATGCCACGTAGCTCAAGTATCATCTGGATTATTTAAAAAGACAAATTTCGAAAAAATAAAAGCGCCAGAGGTAGGTGTGAATAATGCCATGTTGGGTAGTCCACCTGTAATTCCGCACCAAATACAAATGCACGAAAATTGTTTGTCTTGCCATGCAGGGCCAAGTGCACCAAAAGAAATAAGGGTAATACACCCCGAACGGGTAAACTGTAGGCAATGCCATGTGCCAAACAATAAAGAAACAACAGATATTGGAACTTTTAAAAGGGTGAGCGATTATGTACAGTAGCAAATTTTTTACAATAAAAAAAGTATGCCTTTTTATGGTTGTTTTAGGATGCTTGTCGTGCAAGCATGGTGAAGGTGAATATCATGGTGTTATGGACAAAATTGAAGCTGAAAGCCAAAATTATCATGGTACGTCGTTGACTTCTGAACCCTATTTTGAAGGTGTTGAAATGATTGAAATTACCGAAGGCGAGCACACATTCCTAATCCCTGAGCGTAAAGGTGAAATGAACATGTTTGCATGTGCCGAGTGCCACACCAAACCATTGGAACAAATGAAGAATGGTGATTTCCAAAAAGCACACTGGGATATCAAGTTGGACCATGCCAATCAAAACACGATGAATTGTATTACCTGCCACAACCCTGGTAATATGGATGATTTAAAAAGTTTAACGGGCAACCATATCGACTTTAACAACAGTTATAATTTATGCAACCAGTGCCACACCAAACAGTTTGAAGACTGGAAGGGTGGTGCACATGGAAAACGTATTGGTGGCTGGGCACCACCAAGAGCATCGATGACCTGTGTGAATTGCCACAATCCACACAAGCCTCACTTTGAGTCTAGATGGCCGGCACGTTTCAATACGCAAAAAGTAAAAGAAAGAGAATAGCTAGGTAAAATGCCTTTAACGATTTTAAAAATATAGGTATGAGCAATGAAAGGAAAAAATGGTTTTCGTTAAATCTTGGAAGAAAAAAGGAAGAGTTGTACTCAGCTTGCAGCTGTGGAAAAACTTCGGGAGGTTGCGGTTCAAATTCTGTTGAGCATCAAATGTCTGAAGAAGAATTTAACGAAGCTGCTATTAACGCTTCTATTGGAGAGGAACGGGTTAAAGACGGATTCGACCAAGTTTTTGATGTTAAAATGAGTCGTCGTTCAGCCTTTAAAAAACTCACCGCTAGTTTGTTGGTAGGTGCTGGGGCAGTAAGTACGTCGTGCAGTATTATTACTGGCGACGATACCAAGGAAAAAGCACAAATTGATTGGGAAGAACAGTTTAAGGGAAACTATAAACTGATGAATGATGATGAAAAAAAAGCAACGGTAGAGCGCTTGATGCGGTCCTATGAGTTGAGGACCGGAAAGAACATTAGTATGTCTTCCAAAAACGCAGAAGAGGATGTGTTGTATGGCTATGCATTCAATATATCGAAGTGCCAAGGATATATGGATTGTGTAAGTGCCTGTGTTGAGGAGAACAACCAAGATAGAAATTCGCAGATGCAGTACATTCGTATTCACGAAATGAAGGATGGCAAGGGCTTTAATTTTAATGAGGCTGACGATAATTATTATCATGAAGTGCCTGCGGAGGGTCATTTTTATATGGGTACGCAATGTTTCCATTGCGATAACCCGCCTTGCGTGGAGGTTTGTCCTGTACAGGCTACTTGGCGAGAAGATGACGGTTTGGTGGTAGTAGATTATGATTGGTGTGTAGGCTGCCGCTATTGTATGGCAGCATGCCCTTATGATGGGAGACGGTTCAATTGGAGTAAGCCCGAAGTACCCGAGGAAGAAATAAATAAAAATCAGCATTATTTGGGCAATCGCATGCGTAAAAAAGGCGTGATGGAAAAATGTACTTTTTGTGTACAGCGGTCCAGAGCAGGTAAAAACCCTGCGTGTGTTGAGGCTTGTCCAACAGGGGCTCGTATTTTTGGTAATCTCTTGGATCCCAATAGTACGATAAGGTGGGTGCTTGAAAATAAAAAGGTATTTAGGTTAAAAGAAGATTTGGGCACCGAACCTAAGTTTTGGTATTTTATGGATTAAGGCTGTATGGCGTTTGTTATAGGGTTGGAAGTTCTAAGCGCAGTGAGTGTTTGTGGTGGATAGTCTTACTGCAAGCTTAAGGTAAAATGCATAAAGAGGAAACGCACTAAAAGAAATGGATTATAAGAATTTATATGGAACACCCATAGATGAAATTCGATTAGTAAAAGTAAAGGTTGGATTAAATGCATGTTGTATATGGCCTTTTAAAAGTAATTAAAACGAACACATGAAACAGTTAAAGGTTTTTAAAAGTTTGGTAAAAGATAGTTTAGACACCGTTACCCGTGGGTCTTTAAAATACCATATTTGGATGGGGGCGCTCACCTTTATTATGTTGGTGGGCATGTATTGCTATTCCATTCAGTTGGAAGAGGGGCTTAGTGTAACTGGTATGACCGATAGAGTGAGTTGGGGTTTGTACATTTCTAATTTTACCTTTTTGGTAGGTGTGGCAGCTGCCGCTGTTATGTTGGTAATGCCCACTTATGTCCTTAAAGATATTGATTTTAAGCAAGCCGTTTTAATCGGAGAGGGATTAGCTGTTGCGGCATTAATTATGTGTTTGGCTTTTGTGGTAGCCGATATGGGAGGACCGTCGGTGTTGTGGCACATGATTCCAGGTGTTGGAGTATTTAATTTCCCGAATTCGATGTTAACCTGGGATGTTATTGTGCTTAATGGCTACCTATTTCTAAATATTACTATCCCGTTTTATATTCTGTTTAGACACTATCAAGGCAAGGAAGCCAAATCTGGTGTATATGTGCCTGGTGCTATTTTATCGGTATTTTGGGCGGTTGGTATCCACTTGGTAACGGCGTTTTTGTATCAAGGGTTACAAGCTCGTCCGTTTTGGAACAATGCGCTTTTGGGCCCTCGGTTTTTAGCTTCGGCCTTTGCGGCAGGTCCCGCGTTGATAATTTTGGTTTTAGCCATTATAAGAAATTTCACGGCGTTTAAAATTGAAGATAAGACCATAAAGAAAATAGCCATGGTGGTGACCGTAGCGGCACAGATTAATTTGATTATGCTTATTTCTGAATTGTTTAAGGAGTTTTATGCTCCCACCCATCACAGTGAAAGTGCTTACTATCTATTTTTTGGGCTTCACGGAAAAGACGCTTTATTACCTTGGATTTGGACTGCCATTCCTTTGAATGTTTTAGCGACAGTTTTGTTAACTTTTCATAAACTGCGTAACAATTTTAAAGTGCTTTTCTTTGCTTGTTTTATTTTGTTCGTGGCTATTTGGATTGAGAAAGGTTTCGGACTAATTGTTCCTGGGTTTATCCCAGGGCCTTATGGTAAAATTGCCGAATACACGCCTACATCAATTGAAATTGGTGTGACTTTGGGCATTTGGGCATTAGGGGCTTTGGTGTTTACTATTTTAGCTAAAACGGCTATTGGCATTGAATTGGGGGCAATAAAATATAAGAAAAATAACAAAGTTTAATGTGTGCATAACATTAAGGAAAGGTGATTTTTTTATCTTTAAAAAATGATAAATATCAGCATTTTTAAAGTAAAAATACTGGATTTTTGTTTGCGGTCGAGCCTTGAAATATTGCAAGTGATAGGAATATATTAAATAATATAAATTGTGAACCTTCAAAAAAACATACTTCCCGACAAAACATCAAGGTGGAGAACTGTAGCTGTTTTTTTAATTGCTGTTATTACTGGATTAGGTTTTTTTATGGCTAAAGAAGCTGAATTGGTGTCGTATATGTCCGATAATCCGCAAGCTTGTGTGAATTGCCACGTTATGACGCCTGTTTACAATAGTTGGATGCACAGTTCACATCGAGAATGGGCGAATTGTAACGACTGCCATGTACCGCACAATAATGTGTTTAATAATTATGACTTCATTTGGCGTCAACTATTATATGGCAGGGTTGCATAGTTATGCAGCTGGAGACCCGTTACCAATCCCTTCGTTTGTGTATGTACTCATGATTTTTATGGTTTTTGTGGCGATTGTGGCCTTTATTAGAAAACGTAATCTAACGGAAACTTTAAGCAAATAAATTTATTCGCAAGTGTTATAATTAGTTCTATTGGGTATTTCTGAATTTTCGGGAGCATTTTTATAAACGGAATTTATAAGCCGTAAAATTTAGATTCTACAAATTATATGATGCTTATTTTGTGAAGCTACTAAAAATAAGTATTTGTTTCTTTGAATTAAGTATTAATACTTATATTTGCTGCAGGTAATATTTCTTTAATTGCAAGCAAGCCGTTTACATACCGTTTCTTCATCCACCAGAAAGCGAAATTCTCTGGAGGTGACTTGCGATGTTTGTGAAAACAATAATTGTCTTATAAAAAGAAACTTAGCTTCGTTGGAAGAAAGCGGTTTAAACGTAGAAAAAAACAATTTGCGATGCAAAAAAGGACAACAGTTTATTATGGAAGGTGCTCCCGTAAACGGATTGTTCTTTGTGTTAAAAGGAAAGGTTAAGGTGTTTCGGACTGGGATAAATGGTAGAGAGCAGATTGTTCGTTTTGCCAAAGAAGGCGAAATTATTGGGCATCGCGGTTTCGGTACCGAAGAATGTTACTCTATAGGTGCTGTGGCACTCGAGGATAGCGTATTGTGCTATTTTTCGAAGGCTTATCTTCAAAACGCCCTTCAAAACAACCCGAAATTTGCGTACGATTTGATGCTATTTTATGCTAATGAATTGAATAAGAGTGAATCAAAAGTAAAGTCAATTTCCCAAATGGCGGTACGTGAGCGTGTTATCGACACGTTATTGTACATTAATAGAAAGTTTGGAAGCAATAAAGGTTTTTTGGATGTTCCTTTAAGCCGACGTGAATATGCCGAATATGCCGGTACTACAGAAGAGCAGGTCATCAGAATGTTTTCGGCACTTAAAAAGGAAAAACTCATTGTAACAAAAGGAAAAAAAATAGGTATTAACGACATTCAACTTCTTAAGAATGAAATTAGTGAGCATAACTTTTTTTTAGATAGTTAGCCCGCTTAAACTTCTTTTTTAAGTTAATTTTTCTTTAAGCCATACGTATTCTACGTATGGTTTTTTTGTTGCAATAAAATTTTAGTACCCTGATAAACATTTGTTTATATGTAAAACCTGTGTTTTGGCAGAATTTAGTGTGTGCAAAAAGATTATTTCGGGCTATCTTATTTCATACTTAGTTAGTTGTGCATCTTTTAATTTTGTCTCCACAATAAGTATTAATACTTAATTAAAAAAGAAAGCATAAATTTAATACATAAAACCTATGGAGCAGAAAACAATTGCCTTAGTACAAGATTCGTTCGAAAAAGTTAAGCCTATTGCGCCTACAGCGGCACAAATATTTTATTCCAAGTTGTTTGAATTGGACCCTAAATTGAAACCTTTATTTCCAACAGGAGATGAAGCTATGAAAACCCAGGGTAATAAACTCATGACCATGTTGGCGGCTGCAGTTGCTGGGTTGAGTAATTTGGATGCGCTAATACCCGTATTGCAGGATTTGGGAAAACGCCATGTGGCTTATAAGGTTGAACCTTCCCATTACGATACTGTTGGGGCTGCATTGATTGGAACACTTGAAGCGGGTTTAGGCGAAGATTTTACGCCAGAAGTGAAAGGAGCCTGGATTGATGTTTATGGAGTAATGTCTGGAGTAATGATAAAGGCGTCTTATTAATAATTAAAACTGCAATTACAATGAAATATTTTTACAATTTATCTATCATAGCGTTAAGTTCAATTATTTTAAACTCATGCGGAGGTGTTCCGGAGGAAAAATCGGAAGCCAATACAGCTGAGAAAGTGTTTTCTGTGGAAGAAGTTTTAGAAATGGTAGCCAAAGAAAATGACGTCACCAGAACTCTATATACCAAGGCCATTGTTGGAAAAGGAAAAGCACAAGGCATGAAGTTTGACGAAGACTGGAGGAAGGACGATGTTGAGGCGGGACCTTTGCCGGCTTTATTTTTAAGAGGGGTTGCGACAAGTATTAGAAAAAGCCCAGTGCCACTAGGTTTATATTTGGGTTCTGATTTTCCAGTAAATGCAGCCAATAAATTTGAAGGAAAACAGGCTGACTTGTTCAAGCAGATTAAAAAAGACCAAAAACCACAGTATTTTTATGATGAAGACCAAAAACTGCACACGGCTATGTTTGCCGATTTAGCTAGTGCTGGGGCATGCGTGTCTTGCCATAATAAGCATCCGCAAACAACTAAGTCTGATTGGAAATTGGGCGACGTTATGGGAGCTACTACCTGGCAATACCCAAAAGATTCATTGACTTATAAAGAGACCGTCGCTGTTTTAAGTTCTTATGCAAAAGGGACGGTAGATATTTATATGGAATATTTAGATGAAGTGTCGAAATTCGAGGAAAGTGAAAAACCGGTTGTGGGCGATAAGTGGCCAGAAGAGGGTAAGTATTTGCCAACGGCCGAAGTCTTTCTTGATAGCGTAAAGAAACTGTCGTCTTATGAAACCATGAAGCACTTGGTGGCCACAAAATAGTGGTGTTTCGATGTTTGACCTTAAAGGAATCATGAATACAATTCCGGTTTAAAACCAAACCTTCAAAAAAGAAATCTTAAAATATTTATGATAATCAATAATAAGTCTTCACTTGTTGGATTGATATTGCTTTCGGCGTTCTTTTTACAGTTTTTTTTAACCCTTCAATGGGACTGGCTGTTTCAGCTACAGCAGGAAGAAATGTATAAACGTTGGTCGGGGTTAGGGCTGGCATTGTTTATTGTTTTCCAATGGGTGCTAACGCTTACTAGAGTGCTCAAAAAGTTTAGAAAACACGCCATGTCTATGCAAACCATTCACAAATGGGTGGGAGCGCTCAGTCCGCTGCTTTTCTACATACACAGTATCTCTTTAGGGTATGGGTACTTATTGCTGCTTTCTTATATATTTTTTTCGAACACCATATTGGGATATTTCAACCTAGATGTCGTGAAAAATAGTAGCGACGCCTTTTTTAAAGGATGGATGATTTCACATGTGGCATTGTCAATAATCGTTACTATCATGTTAGTGTTTCATGTTTCGATGGTGTTTTACTATAAATAGTTCAATGAATGAAGTTAGAGATTAAGGAGATTATAGAGGAAACCAAGGATGCAGTAAGTATCTGTTTTAAGAATGGAAATTTATTTAGGAAAATAAAATACAAACCGGGTCAGTTTATAACCATTCATGTTACTATAGATAAGGTAGTTCACAAAAGAGCGTATTCATTTAGTAGCAATCCTTACACCGATAAAGATTTAAAAATAACCATAAAGCGTGTTGAAAACGGTTTGGTTTCAAATTATGTGCACGATGTTTTAAACAAAGGCGCCAAGCTTAAGGTAGAGGGGCCAGCTGGGTCTTTTTACGTTGCACCAGAAAAAAATTCCGCGAAGCAATACGTTCTGTTTGCGGGAGGTAGTGGGATTACTCCGGTATTTTCTATTTTAAAATCTGTTTTAACTGAAGAGCCTGGTTCTAAAGTGTTATTGGTATATGCGAATCAAAATATGGATTCAATTATTTTTCATGATGAGATTAAATCTTTAGAAAAATCATATCCCGAAAGGTGTTTTGTTGAGCACATTGTCGCGTCCGGTAAAGCGAATAAAGATAATTATCACGCCGGTTTAGCAACCAAGGAGTTGGTAGATAAAATCTTTCTAAAGCATGATTTGGACTATAAAGATGATGTTTACATGATTTGTGGGCCTTTTGGCTATATGGAAACGGTTAAAAGTATTCTTTGTGACAGTGGCGTAGCACGAGAAAATATTAAGGTAGAGGTATTCAAGCCGGCCGTTGTAAAATTAACTGGCGGTAAATTAATAAGCGATGTTACTATAAAATTAGACGGGCAACAGCACGAGTTAAAGGTTCGGGGTGACAAGTCTATTTTACAGGAGGCCATGTCACAAAATGTTGTTATACCCTATTCGTGCAGGTCTGGCATGTGTTCAACTTGTAAAGCAACATGTGTAGAGGGAGAAGTGAAAATGACGGAAGGTCATTTTCTTCCTGAAACTGAAGTTGATAAAGGTGCGGTACTTACCTGTATTAGTTACCCAGTAAGTGAAAAAGTGGTTTTAGAAATTTAAGATTCAATTTTAATGTTTAAAGTTAGTCCGTTACGTAAAAGGCAGTTTTGGGGTGGTTTGATAGGTGTTTTTCTGGGCGTTTCCCTGTTTTATGTATTAACATGGGATGCCACAGAGCAATATGTTTCCATCGGACCAATGAACACTGGCCACCAAGATTTGTCGTGTTTTGCTTGTCATGCCGATGCCAAGGGTAATTTGGTTCAGCAGGTGCAATCTAATATTTCGCATGCTGTCGGAATGCGAGAACACGGGGTGGATTTTGGGACCCAAGATGTTACTGTAGACAATTGTTTGCAATGCCACGACCGTCCAAACGATCGGCACCCTACGTATCGTTTTTCGGAGCCACGCTTTAAAGAGGCTGTACAGCATATTGATGCTACCACATGTATTACCTGCCATACCGAACATCAGGAAGAACGCGTTTCTGTGGCCTCCATTAATTACTGTATGAATTGCCATCAGGATTTGGAGGTGGAGGGCGATCCATTGGATATATCCCATAAAGACTTAATTGCAAAAGAAGAATGGTTTACCTGCATTCAGTGCCACGATTTCCACGGTAACCATAAATATAAGGTTCCGAATAAAATGGCGGATACTATACCCATGCGTGTAATTCAAAATTATTTTGACGGAGGTGAAGACCCTTACGGAAATGAAAAGAAGTACATAGCCTTATCTCAAGACGAGTGGCTAAAGACGTTGGAAGATTAAACTAACTCTCCTAGTGTTGTTCCTTAGTAAACTACGTAGTAATTCCAGCGTAGTTACAAAGGAATTTTTGTTAATACCTCATTATTTTCCAATAATAGTTATAAATCTAAGTAGTTTTTTGCCTGTTTAAGTAGTTTAAAATACTATAAATAAGTGTTTTAAGTTGCTGTAAACAAGTATTTTGTGTAGTTTTTATGTTTTTTAGCAGGTTTACTTGTGTTGTAAAAAGACGTGTGTACATGGGTAATGTCATAGAACAGAAGGTCGTCTACGTATATCTTTGTCAAAAAATAAGTATTACTACGTAATTAAAACAAAAAACGATAATTATGAAATCTCTACTAAAAAGAACAACTTTAATTTTACCGGTAGCCATATTGCTATTTGCGTGTGGTGGTAAGAAGGAAAAGAAAGACATAGCAGAAACTGTTGTGGCTGAAACTTCAAAAACAAAAACATTGGATATTGAAAAGCCACAATTAACTTTCGGTTTTATCAAATTAACCGATATGGCGCCTTTGGCCATTGCAAAAGAAAAAGGTTTTTTTGAAGATGAAGGCTTGTTTGTTTCTGTTGAAGCGCAATCGAATTGGAAAAACGTATTAGATCGTGTAATTGATGGTCAGTTGGATGGTTCGCACATGTTGGCTGGCCAACCCATTGCGGCTGGTGCTGGTTTTGGTCGCCAAGCCCAATTGGTTACACCGTTTTCAATGGACCTAAACGGAAATGGTATTACCGTTTCTAACGACGTTTGGTCTAAAATGAAGCCTAACGTGCCTGCCGATGAAGATGGAAAACCCATTCACCCCATTAAAGCAGATGCTTTAAAGCCTGTAATTAATGAATATAAAACTAGCGGTAAAGCCTTCAAAATGGGAATGGTGTTTCCGGTATCTACGCACAACTACGAAATAAGATATTGGTTGGCAGCTGCAGGCATCCACCCAGGTATGTATACTGCTGAAAACGTACAGGGGCAAATCGATGCTGAAGTTTTACTGTCTGTAACGCCTCCGCCACAAATGCCAGCAACACTTGAAGCAGGTACTATTTATGGTTATTGTGTGGGTGAGCCATGGAACCAACAAGCCGTATTTAAAGGTATTGGAGTGCCGGTAACCACAAACTACGATATCTGGAAAAATAATCCGGAAAAAGTATTTGTAATGACCAAAAAATTTGTTGAAGAAAACCCAAATACAGCTATCGCTGTTACTAAAGCATTGATTAGAGCAGGTAAATGGTTGGATGAACCATCAAACAGACCAGAGGCTGTAAAAATATTGTCAATGTCTCAATACGTTGGTGCCGATGAAGCGGTATTGGCCAACTCTATGACGGGAACCTTCGAATTTGAAAAAGGTGATAAAAGAGAAATGCCTGATTTCAATGTGTTTTACAAGTACAATGCCACATATCCATTCTATTCAGACGGTATTTGGTTCTTAACCCAAATGAGAAGGTGGGGGCAAATTCCAGACTCTAAGCCAGCGGAGTGGTATTCAGAAACTATTAAGGACATATACCGTCCAGATATTTGGAAAAAAGCAGCTAAGCTTTTAGTTGAAGAAGGGCACATCCCTCAAGAAGATATTCCAACGACTGATGGCTACAAAGCACCAACATCAGATTTTATAGACGGCACTACATACGATGCCAAAGACCCAATTGGATACATCAACAGTTTTAAAATAGGAAATAAAGAAGAAGCTGTACAATAATAAAAATAGGGCATAAAAATTATAAGTCATGAAGCAAAGTATAACATTAGGAAGAGTAACCAAATTTGTAGGATTGGGGTTTTTAACCTCTATTAAAGACCTATTCACAGGGAATCTAGGGAAGGAAGATTATAGAAATTTCTTGCGCAAAGTAGTCGTGCCGCTTGCTTCCGTCCTATTATTTTTAGGCCTGTGGCACTTAGGTGCAAGATCTTTGTACAACATAGAAGCAGAATATAAAATTGAAAAAGCACTTACAGACCAAGGTCCAGCAGCTGCCGATGCTATGCGCGAATGCATAGCATCGGGAGATGTAAGTTGTCAACCCAATACATTACCATCGCCAGCAAAGGTGTGGGAATCTTTTCAGTCTTTATTGAGAGACCATAACATTATTGCAGCAGATAAAGCGGCATTCGTCGAAAAAACAGCAGCGCTTAATGAAAAACGTATAGCAGAAGGAAAAGACCCTATTACTTACACGGGAAGACCCTCATTTGTCGATCAAATTTTCCGAAGTCTAAAAACAGTATTCGCAGGTTTTTTATTGGCGTTGATTATTGCTGTTCCATTAGGTGTTTTTATCGGATTGAGCCCTACTTTAAAAAGTGCGTTCAATTGGTTCATCCAAATATTCAAGCCAGTGTCTCCGGTAGTTTGGTATTTGTTGGTATTTATGATTGTAAAAACGCTACTTATTGATTCTAGCGAAGATAGTTCGTTCACCATTTCATTCATTAGTGTGGGGTTGTGTTCTATGTGGGCCACTTTAGTTAATACGGCTATGGGCGTGTCCTCGGTAGATAAAGATTATATAAATGTGGCCAAAGTATTGAAGCTGGGGTCGTTCCAAAAAATATTTAAGGTGGTATTGCCATCATCATTACCGTTGATTTTTACAGGGTTGAAAATTACCTTATCAGTAGCATGGATGGTATTAATAGCCATTGAATTATTGGCACAGAGCCCAGGTTTAGGATTGTTTGTTTGGGAGGAATTCCAAAACGGTGCGAACGACTCAAACGCAAAAATTATCGTGGCGATGTTTGTTATCGGTATCATTGGTTTCCTTTTAGACCGATTGATGCTAACCATCCAAAACACGGTATCGTTTGATAAAACCGATGCGATATAAATAATGTGGATTTGTTTAAGGGTTTAATCGTGCAAGCGAATAAACGCCTCAACAAAAAACAATAAAATACAAAAGAAATGGCATACTTAGAATTAAATAATATTCACAAAACTTACGGACAGGGCGATAATGCAACAGAGGTATTATCGAATATCAACCTATCTATTGAAGAGGGCGAATTTGTTGCCATTGTAGGTTTTACAGGGAGTGGAAAAACCACTTTGGTGAACTTGATAAACGGACTTTTAGAACCAACCAAAGGCGAGGTTTTGTTTAAAGGCGAACCTGTAACCGGAACCAGCCACGAGCGTGGTGTGATTTTTCAAAATTACTCACTGCTACCTTGGCTAACCGTTGGGCAAAATGTGTATATGGCAGTCAAAGAAGCCTTTCCGAAGAAAAGTAAAAAAGAACTGAATACATTGGTGGCTAACTATGTAGATATGGTAGGTTTAACGCCGGCCATTAATAAGCGCCCAAAAGAATTATCGGGCGGTATGCGCCAGCGTGTGGCCGTGGCAAGAGCGTTATCTATGAAACCAGAGATGATTATTATGGACGAACCGTTAGGGGCATTGGATGCTTTAACACGCGGAAATCTTCAGGATGAAATTTTAAATATCTGGGGAAAAGATAAGCGTACGGCTTTGTTGATTACCAATGATGTGGATGAAGGTATTTACATGGCAGATCGTATTATTCCGTTGCGCCCAGGGCCAAAAGCAACTCTAGGTCCCGAGTTCAAGATCGATATCGAGCGCCCAAGGGATAAAACTGAGTTGAACGATAATGCCAATTTTAAGGAAACTCGAAATGCTATTATCGAATATTTGATGGATATAGGAAACGAGCGAAAATCGGAAGCACAGGCCGTTTATGAACTTCCTGATTTGGCACCAAAAGATTTTGTTAATCAATTTTAAACTCACAACAGATGAATACTTTAGCAGCAAATAAAACAGAAAATTTTACTGATAATGGGTTGTTTCCCGCATCTGATGTGATGTTGGATTTAAAAAACCTTAAAAAAGTATACCCAACACCAAAAGGGGATTACACGGTTTTAGAAAACTTGAACCTTCAAATAAAAAAGGAAGAATTTGTTACCATTATCGGGCATTCGGGTTGCGGAAAAACCACCATGTTAAGTATGATTGCTGGATTGAATGAAATATCTGGAGGAAATATTTCAGTATTAGGAAAGCATATAAAGGGACCGGGGCCAGATCGAGGCGTTATTTTTCAGGCGCCAAGTTTGATGCCCTGGATGACGTCACTACAAAATGTGCTTTTAGGAGTAAACCAAGTGTTCCCTGATGCCACCAAAGCACAGCGTAACGATATTGCCAAATATTATCTTCAAAAAGTAGGTTTGGAAGATGCGTTCCATAAAAGAGCTTCCGAATTATCGCAAGGGATGCAGCAACGCGTGGGTATTGCAAGAGCATTTGCCATTAAACCAAAAGTACTATTGTTGGATGAGCCTTTCGGAATGTTGGATTCTTTAACCCGTGGTGAACTACAGGATATCCTCATCGAAATTTGGAACAAAGAAAAAATTACTGCGGTTATGATTACCCATGATGTGGATGAGGCCATATTTTTGGCCGACCGAGTGGTGATGATGACCAGTGGTCCACGAGCCAAAATTGGTGATGTTCTCGAAATCGATTTTGAAAGGCCCAGAACAAGAAAGGCTGTTTTAGAACATAACGATTATTACAAATACAGAAAACATTTAATTGACTTCCTGGAGCATTAATAAAATGACTTCGATTCTAATATTGTAAATAGGGAGTCAAAAATACAAATCAAATTTAGTGGTTCATTAGGGCTGTAAAACATGAGAAATGTCATAGCCATTGGTAGACTACAGCTATAAATTTGTACAAAAATTAAAAACAAAAACCAATCACAATTATTAACAAAACTCAAAAAAAAACAACTTAAAACGAGAAAACCATGAAAAAACAATATCTATTATTAGCACTTTTATTGGGGTGCTTACAATTTGCACAAGCTCAGTTTACACTAGAAGGAGAATTTAGACCGCGTAGTGAATATTTCGGAAATGGTGGTAATTTTACAGGAGGGAGTTTTCCGGCCCAAACAGCTACAGATGCTGATGAAGGTTTTATAAGAACCTCTGTAAGAGCGGCTTTAAAGGCTCAGTATGCATCGGAAACTTACACCTTGTTTACTAGCTTCCAAGAAGTATTTGTATTTGGAGATAGGCCTCAAATTGCTACTAACGGAAATGGTAACTTTAGAATTCAAGAAGCTTGGGCAGATTTAAAATTAGGAGAGTCTTCAAGTTTAAAAGTTGGTCGTCAGCCATTATCTTATGATGATCAGAGAATACTAGGAGGCCTAGGTTGGGCGCAACAAGCTAGAACACATGATGCTGCTGTGTATAAATACATGAAAAATAAATTTAGTTTAGATATCGGTGGTGCTTTAAACACTACAGCTGATGAGGTATACAATACTTCTGCATTATTTTCTTATAGAGATATGGTATTCTTGAGAGCAAATAGTAAAGGAGAAAAGTTCAATATTTCTTTTTTAGGATTAGTTAATACCTTTCAAGATTCTAATGTGGACGGTTCCAATAAGTCTAGCTTAATTACTGCTGGGGTTCATGCAGATTATAATGTAGCTGACTTGTCATTAGCCGCAAATCTATATCTTCAAGACGGAGAAAGATTAGGAGGAGTAGATGTTAAAGGTGCACTTTTGGCAAGTTTATTGGCTAAATATAAATTTTCTGATAAATTAACATTAGGAGCTGGTTATGAATCTATTTCCGGAAGAAAAGATGATTCTGCAGCATTTTTCCCGCTATACGGTACCAACCATGCTTTTAATGGTTTAATGGATAGATTTTATGTTGGAAACCACGGGAATGCTGGCGGGTTAAATGATTTGCAATTATCTCTTGCTACTAAAATCTCAGGTGTGGCGGTTAGTTTAACAGGTCATTACTTTACGGAAGTTGAGGATGTTGATGCTTTTGATGGAAAAGATTTAGGAACAGAAATAGATTTAGTATTAGCAAAAAAATTCAAGGAATTTAAACTGGTTGGTGGTTATTCTCATTTCTTCGAACCAAGTGAGATAGCTGATGTGCCAGGAGTGAAATCTACTCAAAACTGGGCTTGGGCCATGTTAATTATTAAACCAAAATTCTTAAACGGAACCAACTAAATAAAATTCGTTTATCTGGTTAATTGGAGAAATCATTTTCATTTTAATGTTAATTAGTTTGATTATCCAATTTCAACGGAATCCCACCATTGGTGGGATTCTTTTATGGGACGAAACTAAACAGAAAGCGTGACATTTAACACTAAAAAGAAAGGAAATCCGGCAATCTAATGAATATAATATGACAACGTTTAAAATACATTTCTTACATTTAAGCAGTAAAGGAATAGGAATGTTATGCTTAAAAAAGTTTTTGGAAGTGCTGTTTTTGGTGTTGAAGCGACAACGATTACTGTAGAGGTAAATGTAGATGGAGGTATAGGATACCATTTAGTCGGGTTGCCCGATAATGCGATTAAAGAGAGCAATTACCGTATTGCGGCTGCTTTGCAAAACAATGGTTATAAAATACCTGGAAAAAAAATTACCATCAATATGGCGCCGGCCGATTTACGAAAGGAAGGCAGTGCTTACGACCTCACTTTGGCCATTGGTGTTTTGGCGGCATCAAAACAGATTGAAGCCAAAAATTTAGAAAAATACCTGATTATGGGTGAATTGTCGCTTGATGGCAGTTTGCAACCCATAAAAGGCGCATTGCCCATTGCCGTTAAAGCCCGCGAAGAAGGCTTTAAAGGTTTTATTCTGCCAAGTATGAACGCCAAAGAAGCAGCTATTGTTAACGATTTAGAGGTTTATGGTGTTGATAATATCAAGCAGGTCATAAATTATTTTGATAAAAGCGAACCTCTAGAGCAGACCATAATCAATACGCGTGAGGAGTTTACCAAAAGTTTGGATTTTCCAGAATTTGATTTTTCTGATGTAAAAGGTCAAGAGGGCATTAAGCGCTGTATGGAAATTGCTGCGGCTGGTGGGCATAATATTATTTTGATTGGTCCACCCGGGGCAGGAAAAACGATGTTGGCCAAGCGTTTGCCAAGTATTTTGCCACCCATGACCTTACACGAAGCGCTGGAAACTACAAAAATCCATTCGGTAGTGGGAAGGGTAAAAGACACGGGGTTGATGGCACAACGCCCTTTTAGGAGTCCGCATCACACAATATCGAATGTTGCCCTTGTTGGCGGTGGTAGTTTTCCACAGCCTGGTGAAATATCTTTATCCCATAACGGCGTTTTGTTTTTAGATGAATTACCTGAATTTAAACGTGATGTATTGGAAGTGTTGCGTCAACCTTTGGAAGACCGTGAAGTAACCATTTCGCGAGCAAAATTTACGGTTACATACCCATCGTCGTTTATGTTGGTGGCTAGTATGAACCCGAGCCCTGGAGGCTATTTTAACGATCCCAATGTACCTGTAACATCAAGTCCTGCTGAAATGCAACGTTACTTAAGTAAAATATCCGGCCCCTTGTTAGATCGTATTGATATTCATATTGAAGTGACTCCTGTACCTTTTGAAAAACTCTCGGAAGACCGAAAAAGCGAATCGTCTGTTGAGATAAGAAAACGGGTAACCGCCGCACGACAAGTGCAAACTGAGCGTTTTAAAGATTCAGAAAATGTGCATTACAATGCGCAAATGAACACCAAGCAAATTCGGAAATATTGTGAATTGGACGATGCTTCTAAAGACTTGTTGAAAACCGCTATGGAACGGTTGAATTTATCGGCTAGAGCCTACGACCGTATTTTGAAAGTTTCTAGGACCATTGCCGATTTGGAAGGCAGCGAAAATGTAAACGGCGCGCATATTAGTGAAGCCATTCAATATAGAAGTTTGGACCGAGATGGTTGGTTGGGGTAAGTAAAAGAAGATTCAACAAATGAAAAGAGGCTATTCAAAAGTAATCTTTAATTTGTTTTCAATGATTAGCTTTTAAGAACAACCTCATTAGTTTTCTTCCAAAAAATACTTTTTATAGCGATTTACCAAAAGTAAATGTGGTATTGGTTGTAATGGTGACACCGTTAATATCAGTAAAATTATAAGTACCATCAAAAGAAAATTCGGTGTTTTCTTCGTTAATTTCTAGAGATATTAGTTGTCTGGAACAATTAGCTACAAGTACTAGGTTATTGGTTTCTCCCAATTGCCAAGTGCCCGAAGCTTCCTGTTGGTTATCGCAGTCGGTGGCTGTTTTTCCTAACGAATAATTGTAACTTCTGTCGGTTCCAAAAATATAAACTAAGTTGTTTTCGCAATCGCTAAACTGACTGTATATATCGGTGCTCGGGTTGTCTGTGTTGTCGTCAGTCAAGTCTAGTTCTTCTTCAGATACAATACTTTGCAAAGTCCATGTGCCGGCAAAGGTGTTTTCTGTGTCAGACAAAGCGCCAGTAATGGCTTCAGGACACTGAATATCGTCCGTTCCCGTATCACAACTTACAAACAAAATGCCCATGGCAATTAAACTTTTTACTAATAAAATAGTTTTTTTCATAATTCAATATATTTTTTTAAATCATGTATTAGATGTGAAAATTAAAAATAGTTGCGTGAAAAGGTTTATAATATTTTCTTAAAATAAGTTTTGCTGCTTTAATTCTTGAAATTCCCATTAGAATGGCTAAATTAGTTATGTGGAAAATCTAATTATCGATATTAATGTAGATGTGGGTGAGGGCATGGGCAACGAGGCGGAACTCTTGCCTCATGTATCATCATGTAACATTGCTTGTGGAGGGCATGCAGGGGATTTAAAAACAATGCGCCATGTCGTTAAGTTGGCCAAGCAGTACCGCGTTAAAATAGGAGCACATCCGTCATTTCCAGATAAGGAAAATTTTGGAAGAACGGTTATGGAACTACCCTGTGTTGCACTTTACACGGCAGTAAAAAATCAAATTAAAGATTTGGTTGCGGTTTTAAAGGAAGAAAACGCAACGCTGCATCATGTTAAACCGCATGGAGCACTTTACAATCTCGCCGCTACCGATGAAAAAACAGCGCACGTAATTGTTGAAGTGATGAAAGCCTTGGCAATACCAGCCGAATTGTATGTGCCTTATAATTCGGTGATGGCACGTGTGGCCATTGAAAATAATATACCTGTTTTTTATGAAGCTTTTGCAGACAGGAATTATAATGCCGACTTGTCGTTGGTTTCGCGAACCGATGATAATGCAATAATTCACGATATTGATGCGATGTTTCAGCAAGTATTCAATATTCATGAAAACCAAAAAGTAAAAACAGTTTCGGGAGCATGGGCAACATTAAAAGCCAACACATTTTGTTTACATGGCGATCATCCCAATGCCGTAAATATGGTAAAAAGGTTGTCGGAAAAATTACAGAACAAGGGGTACAAGATAAGATAATAAATGAATTTTCAACTTGTTTACAAGCCTTACGGGGAGCACGTCATTTTAGTGGAATGGCCAGCAGAAATTCGCGAAGATATTCTTACTGATTTATTGCGTTTTAAATCTGATTTAATGTGGTTAAATATTGAAAACATAACCGAGGTACGTACAGCGTATCACTCTGTTTTGGTTGTGTACTCGCATTTTGAAACAGGCCTTAAGGAAGAAATTGAGCGATTGAAGTCTATTTATTCAGCCAAAGGAAATAAGACAAATTTAAAAGCGACATTATGGAGAATACCCGTATGTTATGATGCTTCTTTTGGCATTGATTTAGAGATTATTTCAAAAGTCAATAAACTATCTGTTAGTGATATAATTAAAATGCATAGCGATGCTATTTATAGGGTTTACTTTATCGGGTTTTTGCCCGGGTTTTTATATTTGGGCGGTTTGAACGAAAAATTGAGCATAGGCAGAAAGGCAACGCCTAGGTTGAAAATAGAAAAAGGCGCGGTAGCTATAGGTGGTCATCAAACAGGTGTTTACCCTAGTGCAAGTCCGGGAGGATGGCATATTATTGGCAATTCACCCATCAATTTTTTTAATATGGAAAGCGAAACCCCTTGTTTTGCTTCAGCAGGCGATCAAATAAAATTCTACCCCATATCGATTAAAGAACATCAGGATATTAAAGCTTTGGTTGATGCCAATGTTTACCAAATAGAAAGCGAGGTGATTGATGGTTAAGGTTTTAAAACCAGGCATATATTCGTCTGTTCAAGATTTAGGGCGCTTTGGCTATCAAGAGTTTGGCGTACCGTATTCGGGTGTTATGGATAATTACGCGGCTAAAATGGTGAATCTGCTTCTAGGTAATCATGAAAATGCAGCTGTTATTGAAATGACTATGATGGGGCCTACTTTAGAATTTAAAAGCGATACTTTAATCTGTATTTCTGGTGCGGAAATGAGCCCAAAATTAAATAAAAAGGCTGTTTCAAAAAATGAAGTTATGGAAGTTTATAAAGGCGATGTGTTGTCTTTTGGTAAATTGAAATTAGGTTTTAGGTCTTATTTGGGTGTTTCGGGCGGGTTTAAAACAGAAGCCATTATGCAGAGCAGAAGTATGTACGAAGGCATTACTTCGGTTTCAAGACTACAAAAAGGAGAAGAGTTGCCTGTAGAACACAAAACTATAAGCAATTTGAATAAATATGCCCATTTAAAAGTTAATCAAGATTATTTAAAAACTGATACTGTTGAAGTTTTTAAAGGTCCTGAGTTCGGTATGCTGTCTAAAAAGCAACAAAACCTGTTGATGAAAACAGGATTTTCTATTTCAAAAGAAAATAATCGAATGGCCTACCAATTGGTAGAACCACTCGAAAATGATTTAAAACCCATAATTACTTCTGCCGTAATGCCGGGTAGTGTTCAGTTAACACCGTCGGGCAAACTTATTGTTTTAATGCGCGATTGCCAGACAACGGGCGGTTATCCAAGGGTGTTGCAGTTAACCGAAAATGCCATTAATGTTTTATCGCAAAAGTTTACTGGGCAAAACATTAAATTTAAAATTATCGAATAAAGCTATATGGTTTTTGTCGTAGCGTCTTTTTTGTTATTGCTTGTAGGGTTTGTCTTTTCAATGTAGTGTTTAAAAACCTCGGTGTTTCTTAAGCTAACACCATCATCATTAGGTGCTATTGTAGCCGAAGTGCCAATTCTGTCGGCACCAGCATCAATATATTTAAGTGCTGTTTCAAAGTCTCTAATACCACCAGAAGCTTTTATTTTAGCTCTGTTTTTTATTGTCTTTTTAATAATTTTTACAGCGGTTAAAGTGGCGCCGCTTTTAGAAAACCCTGTTGAGGTTTTTATAAAATCAACATTGGCATCCAAACAGATTTCGCAAGCTTTGATGATTTCGTTTTTACTCAATTCAGAAACTTCAATAATAACCTTTAAGGGGATGTTGCCGGCAGCCAATTTCACATCAGTGATATCTTTTAATACTGCCATGTAATTTTTGCTTTTAAGATAGCTTAAGTTGATAACCATGTCTATTTCATCGGCGCCATCCTCAATAGCTTTTTCTGCTTCGAAAACTTTTGAAGCGGTGGCCATAGTGCCTAAAGGGAATCCTACGGTAGAGCAGACTTTTACTGAAGTTGGTTCTAGCATTTGGCTAGCTAACGCGACATAACAGCTGCTCACGCAAACACTGTAATAATTTTGTTCTTTGGCAGTTTCGCATAATTGAATGATGTCTCGGCTTGTGGCCGTTGGTTTTAATAGGGTATAATCAATGTAACTTGAAATTGTCATTTTTTAGGGATTTTTTAATTTGATTGGTTACAGTAGAGAAAGGGTGTCTACTGTTGCTATTAATTAAATTAGTTAGACAACTAACATAGAAACTAAATTATGTAATTTTTGTTTAAGTTTTGAATGAACTTTTAATTTTTAGATTAACGGTTGCCAAACAATGTATTTAACAGATTTAATGGAAAATTATTTTATAATTAGGCAATTTTTTTTATTGACTAATAATAAAACAAAAAGCAACACGCATCCATAAATGGATTTGTGTTGCTTTTCAACTAACCAACCAAACTAATAGACGTCTTATAACTTAAAATGTTACAAAATGTGCTATTAAATTTTAAAGTTCTTCTTCTACAAGGTCGCCTTGGTTTCTAAAAACCAATTTATCGTCAAACGCATCCAATAAAATGATGCTGTCTGTGGTTACTTTTCCAGAGAGTATCTCTTTGCTTAATGCATTGAGCACTTCTTTCTGGATAACGCGTTTTACGGGTCTGGCACCATACTCTGGGTTGTACCCTTTTTCGGCTAAATAGCTTATGGCTTCCTGGGTAGCATCAAAAGTAATACCTTGTTTTGCAATCATTTTGGTTACGTTTTTAAGCTGTAGACCAACAATGTCAATAATGTTTTCCTTGCTTAATGGTGTGAACATGATTGTGTCGTCAATACGGTTTAAAAATTCTGGACGAACCGATTTTTTCAACAAGCCTAAAACATCAACTTTCGCACCTTCTGTGGCCGTTTCAATATCTTTTGTGTTGTCGAAATGTTGCTGTATCAATTCACTTCCGATATTGGAGGTCATGATAATGATGGTGTTTTTAAAATCGGCCACACGTCCTTTGTTATCTGTTAATCGACCTTCATCCAATACTTGTAACAAGATGTTGAAAGCATCGGGATGCGCTTTTTCAATCTCGTCGAGTAGCACCACCGAATATGGTTTTCTTCTTACCGCTTCGGTTAACTGGCCACCTTCATCATATCCTACGTATCCTGGGGGCGCACCAACCAATCTGCTTACCGCATGACGTTCTTGGTATTCACTCATGTCTATTCGGGTCATGGCGTTTTCGTCGTCGAACAAATATTCGGCCAAGGCTTTTGCCAATTCGGTTTTACCAACACCTGTAGTACCCAAGAACAAAAATGTTCCGATGGGTTTTTGAGGGTTTTGTAAACCGGCCCGACTTCTACGTACAGAATCACTCACGGCTTCAATAGCTTCTTCTTGTCCAACTACTCGTTTATGAAGTTCGTCTTCAAGCTTTAATAGCTTTTCGCGTTCGCTTTGAAGCATTTTGGTTACAGGGATACCTGTCCATTTGGCAACAACTTCGGCGATATCATCATAGGTCACTTCTTCTTTTATCAGTGAATTTTCACTTTGCTCCTGTAGCTGCTTTTGATAAACTTCCAACTGCTCTTGCGCTTGTTTTATTTTACCGTATCGCAGTTCGGCAACTTTACCGTAATCGCCTTCGCGTTCTGCTTTTTCAGCTTCCAATTTATAGTTTTCAATATCCTGTTTTGTGTTTTGGATGTTGTCAACGACTTCTTTTTCACTTTTCCACTTGGCATTGATTTCGTTGCGCTCTTCTTTTAAGTTCGCCAAATCGGAACGTAAACTTTTAAGCTTCGCTTCATCCTTTTCACGTTTAATGGCTTCAATTTCAATTTCAAGCTGCATGATTTTTCTATCCAAAACATCCAGTTCTTCGGGTTTGGAGTTGATTTCCATACGCATTTTTGAGGCCGCTTCATCCATCAAGTCGATGGCTTTATCGGGCAAAAAACGGTTGGTAATGTAGCGTTGCGACAATTCAACCGCACCAATAATGGCATCATCTTTAATACGTACTTTGTGGTGTGTTTCGTATTTCTCTTTAATACCTCGCAAAATTGAAATTGCACTTTCGGTATCGGGTTCGTTAACGGTTACCTTTTGGAAACGACGCTCAAGTGCCTTATCTTTTTCAAAATACTTTTGGTATTCGTCTAAAGTAGTCGCTCCAATAGCGCGTAACTCACCACGGGCCAGAGCCGGTTTTAATATATTGGCGGCATCCATAGCGCCTTGTCCGCCACCAGCACCAACCAAGGTGTGGATTTCGTCTATAAACAGCACAATGTCGCCATTGCTGCTTGTTACTTCTTTAATTACGGCTTTTAGGCGTTCTTCAAATTCACCTTTATATTTCGCACCAGCAATTAATGCGCCCATATCAAGGGCAAAAATTTGCTTGTCCTTTAGGTTTTCTGGAATGTCGCCATCAATTATACGATGCGCCAAACCTTCGGCAATGGCTGTTTTACCTGTACCGGGCTCACCCACCAAAATGGGATTGTTTTTGGTACGACGTGATAAAATTTGGAGAATCCTACGGATTTCTTCATCACGACCAATCACAGGATCCAACTTACCATCTTTAGCCAATTGGTTTAGATTTTTAGCGTATTTATTCAATGAATTATAAGTGTCTTCTTGGCTTTGCGAAGTAACACGTTCGCCTTGTCTTAGCTCATTAATGGCGGCTGTAAGGGTTTTTTCAGTTACCCCTTGGTCTTTTAGCATCTGCGCTATTTTACTGTTCGATTTAAAAACAGCTAAAATCAAATGCTCGATAGACACATAATCATCTTTCATTTTTTTAGCGATGATAGATGCTTCGTTAAGTGTTTTTCCGGCTTCACGAGATAGCATGAGTTCACCACCAGAAACTTTCGAGAAACTTTCTAGCTGTTTATCCAAAGCTTGTTGCAGTATAGAAACGTTAACATTCAACTTTTTTAAGAGGAACGGTAAAACGTTTTCATCAACCTCGAATATTCCTTTAAAAAGGTGTTCGTTTTCAATTTGCTGATGCCCAAAGCCTTGCGCAATTTGCTGCGCTTGCTGAATCGCTTCTTGCGATTTTATAGTATAATTATTCAGGTTCATATCTTTGTTTTTTTATGTTTTTATTCCTGCGTTTTAAACAGGACTATTTTTATTGTTTTACATTTACAACATGAATAAGTCAATTATCTTACCAACTCAATCAAGAAGACAAAATGTCTGCTAATTGCTGATTTATAGTGACTTTTTGTCGGTTTGTAAGTTTGGGTATTTGTTCCGACTTAGTATATTATTAAAAGAGATTGCCGCTTTTGCGGAAAAGAAAATAGAAATTAAAATTAATGGGATTATTAAATAAATTATTCGGTAATTCTGAGACGTCTAAAGAAGAAAAAACATTGTCTTGGATTGCCTTGAACGACTTAACTCAATTGGAGGATATTCAGCAAAAATCAACTGCCAAAACACAAGTCATTTTTAAGCATTCTACACGTTGCGGAATAAGCCGTATGGTAAAAAAGCAATTTGAAGGCGATTACAAATTCAGCGAAAATGAAGCCGATTTATATTATTTGGATTTGATTTCCTACCGAGATATTTCCAACGATATAGCCAATAAATTTCAAGTAAGACATGAATCACCGCAATTGTTGGTCATTAAAAATGGTACGGTAACAGTTCACGACAGCCATGGTGCAATTAACAATATTGATTTAAGCCAACATATATAAAATGGCAATCGATTACCTGTTTGTTTACGGTACGCTTCTTAAGGATTCCAAGCACGACATGGCCCAATTCCTGGAAGCACATTCCGAATGTTTGGGTGATGCTTATTTCAACGGGAAATTATATATGGTGTCATGGTTTCCAGGAGCTGTTTTGAGTGATAACCCATCCGAAAAGGTTTACGGAAGAGTGTTTAAGTTGAATAAAGACCCTAGTATTTTTGAAGCGCTAAATGATTACGAAGGTGTCGGGGAACACTATCCGGAGCCTAACCTATACCGTAAGGAGCGGGTGACCGCTTATTTAAGCGATGGGTCAGAACTTGCAGCTTGGGTTTACATTTATAATTTAAGCGTTTCTAATTTGAAACAAATTGCTTCAGGGAAATTTTTTGAATGATTAATATAAACGATTTGTTCTAAATATTGAAGTTCAGATGTTTGAGTAATCCATTCGTCATTTTAGCTGTTATTTCAAAAAAAACGACTGTACATCATATCTAATAAAACGGTGTTTTGTAAGATTTATAAATGTTTTTAGTAAGAAAATTTTAGTTTAGTGGCCTTTATCATGTAAACGCTCAAAAAGCGACTGTATGTAAAGTAAAAAAATAAAATAATAACCACTAAACAAAACGAATGAAAATTATTAAAGCTGCCTTTTTGTGTATTGCCATTATCTCTTTAACCAGTTGTGCCTCAGGTTACAAAATGATTTCGCCAGAAACTGTTAATTATGTGTCTGCGCACGAAACAGATAATGTAAAGCTTCAGTACAAGTATGATTTATTGGAAAAAAAGTATGCCAAAAAAGAAGTAAAAAAAGGCGTCAAGATTGTTGCGCTTAAAATTACTAATAATTCAGACAGAGATTTGGTGTTTGGTAAAGATGCGGTACTTGTTTATGGTAATGGCTCGGAAATTTATGTTATGGACAACGAGAAGGCCTTTAAAACGTTAAAACAAAGTGTGCCAACGTATTTATTGTATTTGCTACTAACTCCCGTAAACTTATATACCTACCAAACGAACGCTTATGGAGTTGAAGAAACAACCAGCTCAACGCCCATTGGACTAGTGGTTGGGCCTGGGATAACGGCTTTAAACATGATTGTTGCAGGTTCTGGAAACAAAAAGTTTAAGTCGGAGATGCTAAATTATAATATAAACGGAACCCTAATTAAAAAGGGTGAAACCAAATATGGTTTGATAGGAATAAAGACGGATTCATTTGACGCTTTGGAGCTTAAAATTAAATAAACTTTTTAGTGAGCCGACTAAAGCTCGGATAGTCAACAACAGTTTTTTAAAATATATTTAGCGTCCTTTTTGGGCGCTTTTTTATTGATAAAAATTAAAACATAGCTCAAAAAGGTGTAAAACGCTGATATTTATCATGTTTAAGGTTCTAACTATTAATTATTTTTATGCTTAGCGAGCCATAAACTACCTGGCAATGGCATTTTTAAAAACACTTAAAAACCTTGTTTATCCCGTTACGTTGTTAACTGGCATTACGTTTTTAAGTTTTGTTGTTAGCATAGACGCGATATACATCGGTTTTACTCACGAAAGCCCAGCTATTATTTATGCTGTTTTTGCCGTTCCAATTACTATTTTTATTATGAGTTTATACGCAGTAGACAGAATTCTGGTAAAAAAGATGGCCTATTACAAATTACTGATTTCAGAATTGGTAGTTCTGGTTATTATTGCTTTAGCCGGTTACTTTGTGCATAGCTATAACAATGTATATACCAATGTGCGGGTTTCTACCACCGAAGACTATATACTGGTACTGTTTGATACCGATGAAAAAAGTTTAGATAAATTTAGTAAAAAGGGCCTTTTAGGAAGGGAGCGCCTTATAGAGGATGCTAACATCGTCCACTTGGGTAAATCATTAGCTTCAAAACAAGATTTACGGGTTGTGCCACCAGATTCTTGGATGGGTACTTATAGAATCTACGGAACGTATCTGTTTCAAGGTGATTCTATCCATTATAGTTATATTTTAAAAGAAAATTCTGGCAATGATTTTGTACGTGCTTCCCAAGTTTATATTGATAGTTTAATAGCTGGGGCATTGCATTAAATGTATAGCAAATAAGATTCCAAGCACCTAATTCTTAATAGCGCTACGTATTTAATTTTAGCTAGAAAACTGTAACTCCGCTTAATTGTACTTAATTGGTTATAGTATTTATTAATAAAATGAATGTAGGCTAAATTTCATTTTTCTTCTGTGTAATAAGTCTGTTTTTATAAATGGGTCAATAATTATTCTTTATATTAGTCTTTTGTATCTATTGTATCTATATGAATTAACTGCTATGAATATGAATTCTCACTACAGTCATTCACGTGTTCAACGATTTTTTCTATTTTCTATTTTGGTGCTTTTTAATCTGTCTTTATCTTCCCAAGACTTTTCCAAAATGAAGGTAGCGGATATTTACAAGAATCTTTGTTCCAGTTGTCATGATTCAGGTGCTATAGGTGGTAGTTTAACTGATGGTATTTGGAAAAGCGAAAATAGCGACTATGCCATATTAAAGTCCATCAAATATGGTATTCCTGAAAAAGGAATGGTAGCCTTCAATAATACTCTTACAGATGAACAATTAAGGGCTATTGTGGTTTATATAAGAGAGCTGGAAGCCATGGGTGAAAATAATCCAGCCAATAAAAAAAATTATAGTGGTGCCAATGGTATCATTCGTACACAGTATCACACTTATAAGGTTAATAAATTGGTAGAAGGTTTTAGAACGCCATGGTCTATTGCTTTTCTTCCAAATGGTGGAAAGTTGGTGACGGAAAGATTGGGTCCTGTATATCTTATTAATGCAGATAATGAGCTTGATACAATTCCGATTGAAAACACTCCTAAGGTGATTTTTGATGGTCCAGAAGGAGGCATGATGGATATTGCTCTTCACCCTGAGTATAAAAATAATGGATGGATTTATTTAGCATTTGCAGATGGATGGCGGGATACAGATGGTAAGTCATGGTCGCAAACGGCAATAGTTAGAGGTAGAATAAAGAACCATAAATGGATTGACCAGGAATGGATTTATAAAGCAGATTCTAAATTTTATATGAGGTCTGGTGCTCACTATGGCACGCGTATAGCCTTTAAAAATGGTTATTTGTATTTTGTAATTGGCGAGAGGGGAGCTATGGGCCAAGCACAGGATTTAACAAGACCAAACGGAAAAATCATGAGGCTTCATGATGATGGCAAGATACCAACCGACAACCCGTTTATTAATGATGATAGAATACTAGACGCTATATGGAGTTATGGTCACAGAAACCCGCAGGGTCTGGTTGTAAGTTCAAAAGATGAGCTTTATGCCACAGAACATGGAGCGAGAGGAGGTGATGAGTTTAATCTAATAATTAAGGGCAAAAATTATGGCTGGCCAGTAATTACTCATGGAATTAACTACAATGGTCAACCTATAACTTCTAAGACAGAACAAGAAGGTATGGAGCAACCACTGATACAGTGGACGCCTTCAATTGCACCTTGCGGATTAACTCAATATCAAGGAGAAGTATTTCCAGACTGGGATAATGATTTTTTTGCTGGAAGCCTAAAAGCCGAAGAACTCCGTAGGATACGCATTAATGATGGTCAAGTAGTGGAACAAGAAATTATTCTGAAGGGTATGGGGCGTATTCGAGATGTTAGAACAGGGCCAGACGGTACAATTTATATATTAACTGATGATCCGGCGAGGCTTCTTCAGATGGTTCCGGTGAATTGAAATTATTCAGAGTTAACTGATTTTCTAATTTTGAGTAGTGCTACTTTTGAATTTTTTAGTAAGAAAAATCTAACTTAGTTTATTTGTCCTACAGGAGAGATTACCTTAGTGGTGATAGGGATTTTAATTGTACTGCAAGTGAATAACTGGAATAAGCATCAACAATAAAGGGAACTTGAAAAGAGATACTTCTTGAAATTCATAATAATCTTAAGAATGACATTATTACATTAGAGGATGACATGAACGGTTTTCGGAAAATAATGGAGACTGATTCTATCCTTATTAACCATTTTCAATCTAATTACCCATACACCGATTCCATAGGTGCACTTCTCCATGTCGCTTAAATGAGTCCTCATCTTGTCTCATTTAAGAGTAGTTACAAATTATTGGAATCTAAAGGGGTTGAGGTCATATCTGATAATTCGTTACGAATGTCAATCACGCATTTATATGGGTGGAATAAACCTTATTATGGCATCTATGGTGCGGAAAGATTCAATATCATGAAATCTATCATTCAACCCCATTGGGCAATAGCATTTCTACATTGAAGAATATAACAAATTTTATGGTTAAAAAAGGGTGCCAATAAATTATAATTCATTACTGGAAGAAACTGAGTTTATAGTGCTTATTCAAACCATTTTTTACAAGCCGAAATCATAATGGGAAATCTGTAAAACTATACCAAGAAATAGGAAACATACAAAAAAATCGAGGAATATATGGAGACATCTTTTGGTAATGACACTATAACATTGAATTGATGTTAAGCAATACAAATTTCATGTTAAGTATAGGTGAATTTAGAATAAAGGAATCTATGATGTTTTAAATGTAAAGAATAACAAAAGCACATAAAACGCCCAACCTAAGTTGGGCTTTTTTTATGTGTTTATCAATTCAAAGAATACGAATTCATAATATTTTTAAGCTGGAGCTTAAGGTCTTCTCCGGAGTCGTAAATCATTTGCTCTTCGGTTGGGAAGGGCACGGCACGGCGTTGTAAAAAAGGGAGTAATGTGGTTTCCAAAGCACGGCGATCGCCACGGGCATCGGCGTAAATATGTTCGAATACAAATTCGCTATCTACTGGAAAGGCATCGGTTAGTTGTTTGGTGTTTAAATTGTAGTATTCAACATTTCCGGTTACCTGTACGGCTTTAAATTGTGTAAACTCGTAAAACTCGCACCTAACTGTTTTTAGGTTGTCAACCTCAATGGCATTGCCCAAACTATCTTTAACCTGGTTGCCACGTTCGTCCAATAGCAATTTTTTGCCATCAACAATTTGCTTTTCCTTGATGATTTGGCGCTCCTTAACTTGTTCTGGTGAGGTGTTAATTTCACGTAGGTTTACGCGCATATTGTAATCGTATTTAACCGCTTTCGTTGGCGTGTTATGGTACACGGTCCAAAGATTGTTTAATCCGTAAGTGCTAAAGTTCAATAAATCGTCTTCCAAACGTTGTGGAATTACTTTTTGGGTATCATTAATCATTTCAACCAATACAAAATCGGTGCCTTTTTGGTGGGCAACATCCATTAGTTGACGCACATCTTTGTAGTTGGGATTAATGTTTTCAATTTCTTGAAATTGCTCGAAGGCCATTCTAAAATCTAGTTTGTTATTCGATTTTAATAATGCTACAGCATTGTTATAGATTTGGTCTGAAGCACTGTTTTTTGCCGCGATAATATCACTATGATAATTTGAGAAGTTAAAACGCACTTCACGGCCGTTGGCATAAAGCGGCAATATGGGTTTGATGCGTTCTTGCCTGTTATCTAAGTCTACATAAGCGTCGTAGATACGGATGTAATTTTCGGGATTGCTGTCTTTTTTTAGAAAGGCTATATTATCTAAATCTCTTGCTGTAGCTTTATTAAAAGCTTCCTGAAGCATAATAATAAATTCTTCTTTGCTCTTTTTGTCTTTGTTGGTGCGTAGTTTTCCCAAAGCATAAGAAATAGCTTGGTCGTAGTTGCCCACGCTCACCGCTTTTTCAATTTGTTTACTGGTGCTGCAGGCTAACACCGTAAGGGCCATAATACTGAAAAGTAAAAGTTTTTTCATCGGTTATAAGTTTTGGTTTATTTGGGTGTCGTTTCAATTTTGGTGCCAAAATAAACAAATAGCCGATGAAAAACTAATATATCCGATTAAATGAATTAAAAACTAATATTTTGTAAATTAAAAATTACTTTTTGTTAAAAACAGGAAGCAGTTTTGTAGAAACTTCACCAAAACCTATGCGGGTTCCGTCGTTTTCACAATAACCACGCATAATAACGGTGTCGTTATCGTTTATGAATTTACGTTCGCTGCCATCTTTTAGTTTGATAGGTTTTTCGCCTTTCCAAGTCAGTTCCAGCATAGAGCCGTAGCTATCTTCAGTTGGTCCTGAAATGGTTCCGCTCCCCATCATATCACCCGAATTTACTGGGCATCCATTAGCCGTATGGTGCGCTAGTTGCTGCACCATGTTCCAATACATGTACTTAAAGTTACTTTTGCTAACCACAGTTTCTTTAGCGCCATTGGGTTGAATAGATACTTCTAAATTAATGTCGTAGCTTTTTTTGCCTTTGTATTTTAAATAATCCAATTGCGGTTTAAGTGGTTTTGGACCGGCTACGCGGAAAGGCTCTAATGCATCAAGCGTAACGATCCAAGGTGAAATAGAGGTTGCAAAACTTTTGGCCAAAAACGGCCCCAATGGTACATACTCCCACTTTTGGATATCGCGGGCACTCCAATCGTTCATTAATACGAGTCCGAAAATATATTCTTCGGCTTCGGAAATAGGAATGGGTTCGCCCAAATCGTTAGCATCGGTAGTGATAAATGCCATTTCCAATTCAAAATCTACTAATTTACTCGGGCCGAAAACAGGTTCGGAAGCACCGTTTGGCAAGGTTTGTCCTTGTGGGCGACGAACAGGAATGCCGGATGGAATAATGGACGAGCTCCTGCCATGATACCCCACTGGGATGTGGAGCCAGTTTGGCAATAAAGCATTATCAGGGTCTCTAAACATACTGCCCACGTTGGTAGCGTGTTCTATACTCGAGTAAAAATCGGTGTAATCTCCAATTTGTACAGGCAGTTGCATTTCTATTTCATCTAGCCTAAACAAAACCGTTTCCTTGTGGCTTTTATTATTTTTTAAGATATCGTTGTTGCTATCGAATATTTCGGCAATACGGTTTCTAACGGCACGCCATGTTTTTCTGCCGTCGGCAATAAAGTCATTTAGTGTGTCTTGCAGAAAAATATCGTCGGTTAAAGCTATACCATCAAAATATCCCAATTGGTGCAGTGCGCCCAGATCTATGGCGGTATCACCAATGCGCGTGCCAATGGTTATGATATCATCACGCGTTAAAAACACACCAAAAGGAATGTTTTGAATTGGGAAATCTGAATTTTTATCAACGTGCAGCCACGAAGTTCTATCTGGGTTGTTTGCGGATAATGGCATGACTTTATTCTGTTTTATTTAGTGTTTGTTTTTATGTCTTGTTATCAAACCTACATAATTTTTTTATTTTAAATTAAAAAAACATGAAAAATATGAAGCGGAGAGAGTCGTTAATAAAGCCGTTAAAAACTTCCCACTAAATACTGTTTTTTTAGTGTGTTTAAGTAATCTATTTGTTATTTTTGCCGAATATTTAACAAGAACATAATATTATATGCAACGCGACGAACAAATTTTTGAACTTATACAGGCCGAAAAAGAGCGCCAATTACATGGTATTGAATTGATTGCCTCTGAGAATTTTGTAAGCGAACAGGTTATGGAAGCTGCAGGGTCGGTATTAACCAACAAATATGCTGAAGGTTATCCGGGAAAACGCTATTACGGAGGTTGTGAAGTGGTTGATGAAGTAGAACAAATAGCTATAGATAGAGCAAAAACCTTGTTTGGTGCAGCATACGTTAACGTTCAGCCGCACTCTGGTAGCCAAGCAAACACCGCTGTTTTTGCTGCTTGCTTGAAGCCAGGAGACAAAATATTAGGTTTCGACTTATCGCACGGTGGCCATTTAACACACGGATCGCCAGTAAACTTTTCTGGTAAATTGTACAACCCGGTTTTTTACGGTGTTGAGCAAGAAACAGGTGTTTTAAACTACGATAAAATTCAAGATATTGCTACCAAAGAACAACCTAAATTAATTATTGCTGGGGCTTCTGCGTATTCTCGCGACATCGATTTTAAACGTTTTAGAGAAATAGCCGATAGTGTTGGCGCTATTTTATTAGCCGATATATCGCACCCTGCTGGATTAATTGCTAAGGGTATTTTAAACGATCCGCTTCCGCATTGCCATATTGTAACTACAACAACTCACAAAACATTGCGTGGACCTAGAGGAGGTATGATAATGATGGGGCAGGATTTTGAAAATCCTTTCGGAATTAAATTAAAGAATGGCAACTTGCGTAAAATGTCATCTTTATTGGATTCTTCGGTTTTTCCCGGAAATCAAGGGGGGCCTTTAGAGCACATAATCGCTGCTAAAGCAATTGCTTTTGGTGAGGCTTTGACTGATGACTTTTTGAACTACCAATTACAGGTCAAGAAAAATGCTAGCAAATTGGCAGATGCCTTAGTTGAAAAAGGTTATAACATCATTTCTGGAGGAACCGATAACCATTGTATGCTGATTGATTTACGTAACAAAAATCTATCTGGTAAAGACGCCGAGCAAGCTTTGGTTAAAGCCGATATTACAGTGAACAAAAACATGGTGCCTTTCGATGATAAATCGCCATTTGTAACGTCGGGTATTCGTTTGGGGGTGGCTGCTGTAACTACACGTGGATTGATAGAAGATGATATGGTAATAATTGCTAACTTGTTGGATGAGGTTATTGCCAATTTTGAAGATGACGATACTTTAGAAGCTGTAAAAGGTAAAGTAAACGGTATGATGAAAGATAAACCTTTATTTGTTTAGGCTTAATTACATACATATAAAAACAGAAATCCTGCCATCTGGCAGGATTTTTTATTTTTATAGTTGTTAAAGATTACTTTCTGTTCAGTTATTAATTAATTGGAATATATCATCCCTATTTCAAACTAGGAACATGAGTAGGAATTTAATAATTATAAGATTTCTCATTGCTCGTGCTTCATGCTATCGAAATGACAAAACGTTATTTTTAGACTTTTGGAACAGAGAGAACAGCTTTGTACTTATTTAATCGAAGTATGGTTACTTGGTTTTATAGTAGTTCTGTAAAATAAAAAAAGCTTTTTTCTTTTGCCCTTTTTCAGAAATAAGACCTTTTCGATTCCATCCATCTTGAATGCCTCGCAATTGCCTGAGAGGCGACATAAAATCGACAAGAATCCACGGTGTCATACCAGCAAGACCGTCAATTTTATCAAACATCGCAATGCTTTCTTTGTAGTGGTATTCTTGAAATTCTTCACTCCATCGGGTAAATTTATCAGCATGAAAGCCTTGTAAAGCACCGCTGCCAAACTCACTTATTATAATAGGTTTTTCATAACCAGATGTAAACGATTTTTTTCTGGCTTCCTCGGGTAAACCACCATACCAACCCAGATATTCATTTAAACTGATAATATCCAGTTTTTCGATAAGTGGGTCGTTGTAAGTGTAAATGCTGTCTGGATGTCCATCCGTTTTTTGGTCTTTTTTTATGGCTGCGGAGATTAATCGGGTACTGTCTATATTTCTAACATAACTGGCCAGATCAGATAAAAAAGCAGTCCGCTGTTTATTTGGTGCTGTTTCATTGGCTATTGACCAAATAATGGAACTGGCACGGTTATAATCTCGGTTGATAAGTTCAGTATATTGTTTTTTTGCTTTTTTAAGAACTTCAGGGTTGTCCCATTCAATGCCCCAATACAAGGGCAACTCTTCCCAAAGTAAAATCCCTTTTTGGTCAGCAAGACGTACGATGTTTTCTTGGTGGGGATAATGGGCTAACCTTAAAAAGTTACACCCCAGTTGTTCGGCCCAATCCAGCATTAATTTTGAATCGTCAATACTATTGGCTCGGTCTTTTCTCAGTGGATTTTCATCGTGTAAACAAATGCCCTTTAAAAAAATGGGTTCGCCATTCAGTAAAATTTGTTTACCAACGGCTTCGATGCTCCTGAAACCAATTTGATCTTCGAGTGTGTCATTGCCAGCCTTTACAATCACTTGGTATAGTTTAGGATTTTCAGGCGACCATAATTCAATGTTTCTGGCTTCAATTGAAAAGCTCGTTACACCGTTTGGATTGGTTTTAATCATTTGGTTTACATTCAATTCAGGAATTTCTATTTTGAAACTTTCAGGAAAATGGTTGCCAACAAGCTTAATTTTACCTTCTAATTTTTTAGATTTTTTGTTAAGCGTGGTTTTATCAAGTGCTATAAAAAAATTCCCGATAAATGTTTTGGGTACCTCAATTAATTTAACATCTCTAGTAATGCCACCGTGGTTAAACCAATCTGTAACTTCAGCCGGTATATTATCTGCTTTTCGAGTGTTGTTAACTCCAATAATTAAAAAATTATCTTTTGCTCTAAGTAAATCGGTAATTTCAAATGAAAATGGCGTAAATCCGCCCTCGTGTTTTCCAATAATTTTACCGTTAAATGTAACGGTGGAGATGTAGTTGGCGGCACCAACATTTATGAAATAGCGTTTGTTAGGGGAGATGTCGGTTTTGTTAAATGTGCGTTTATACCAAATATTACCTTCATAATACTTAAACTCTGGTTTTTGGGAGTTCCAATTGCCGGGAACCCAAAGGGTTTGACTTGAATCAAAACTATACTCTATGCGGTCAGTCTTATCTTTAGGAGTTGCATTTTTGTAAATAGGCATAAAGCCTAGTCTTCCAGTTTGGTAGCGGTCAAGAATATATTCCCATTTACCGTTTAAACTGGTGTAGGTTCGGTTTTGAGTGTTTGAAATGAAAATATCTTGGGCTTCAACAGAGCCGAAAGACATTAAAATGAATAAGAAAAACAGGATTTTTCTTTGATGCTTAATAGATGCCATGAATATTCTATTTATGTTTGGTTAATGCCATACAGAACGTATTACATTATATTTATTCCTCAGGAAAAATAATATGTTGATAAGCTCCCAAGTCTGGCACACTGGTTCGGTCTATATTCAATATATCATAAGGTACTTGCGTAGCAAATGAAGCTATTCCTTTGTTTATAGCGGCAGATTCTTCGCCAATGATTAACATGTTTTCATTAGCATTTAAAAAATTTGGATCTTGGTTAAAAATATTGCCTTCGTAATGATTGGTGTCGTTTAAGTCGTAATTTGGTCCTGTTAAATTGGTATTTCTGTTATCAAATCGGATAAGGCAATTGGTAAACTTAAAGTTAAACTGAACGTTGTCGTCTTCTAATTCTTCCAACAAAATTTCGGGATTATCATTTCCATAAATAATGCAGTTATTGAAGTTGGCTTCGGTTAAATCAGCCAAGGCTGCATTATTTTCTTCATCTAAGACAAAATTGTTCAGTAATACTGCCGGGAATTGTCTCGCACTGGTATTCCAATAATTGGCAATAGTACTGTGTGTAAAATTGTATTTTCCGCCCAAAGTACCTGCAAAAGAAGATAAACCGGATTTGTTGATAACCACATTTTCGCCTAAAATGGAAGTGTTTCTCCCTATAATGCCAAAACTACTGGAATTATAAATTTGCGAATTCGTTATGGTTAATTTATCATTGCTTTCGTTGGGGTTGCCATCAGATAAAATGCCAATGGTGGCATTTTTTATGGTGGTGTAATTTATGGTGTTGTTTATACTGCCATCCAATAACCAAATAGCACCCCATTGGCCCGGTACATCGCTGTACAAGGGTTCTAAGCGGTCACCTTCAAAAATAACTTCGTTTTCAAGTAATTCTTGGTCGGTACTATAAGCGCCATTTACATTTATGGAAGCCCCGTTAGAAACGATAATGCCCGAGTTATCATGAAAATGAAGTCGCGCACCAGCTTCAATCGTCAATGTTTCACCTTCGGGAACAGCAGCAAACCCATAAATGACATAGGGTTTTTCGTTGGTAAAGATCAATTCTTCTGGAAGCAATTCGCGCCCCTGTAAATCGGTTTCTACCGATTCTCCTCCTATATTAAGCGTAAGCGTTTCAACAATTTTGGTAGTTTCGTCACGGTCAGGATAAATAAAAATGGCGTCTTTAACCAAAGTCACTAATTCAACTTTTTGCAGATTGCTACCAGCATCAAATTCAATTTGATCGGTGTATAAATACTCACCATTCGAATTGGGGAAATTGTTGATGTCGATTGTTGATTCAACAAAAATATACAAACTATCGTTTCCCAGAATTTCAATATTTTCAAAGGATTTACCAGCTATACCATCAACATTTAATCGGTAGTTTGAAGCTTCGCCTAGTGCCAACCGTAAGGAAGGAATGGAAATATCGTTATCACTTTTATTGTACACAGTTAAATTATAGGTGCTGGAGCCAATGTTAGTAAACACAGTATCGAGATAAACAGTATCTTTGGAAAACTCGAGTTGCCCGGTACTGGGAGAAAATTCAAAATCTTTTCGGCAGGAACTCCAAAGTAATAAAAAACTTAAAGTAAGTGTAAAGTAAAAGTAACGTTTCATTAAAGGCGTATGTTTTATAGGCTAAAAATATAACTTTTGAAGGGATGATTTATTATGGAAAGCTGTAAAAATTAAAAACCTGTTGCATTGCAACAGGTTTTTTAGATTATTAAGCTTGTCTTTTACAAAAGGTCCTGAATCATCTTTACAGCACTCTCGGCCGTAATATCGCGTTGTGGCGACCCAAACATTTCGTAACCTACCATGAATTTTTTAACCGTGGCGCTTCGCAATAGTGGAGGATAAAAACTCATATGCCAGTGCCAATGCTTGTTATCGTTTCCATCAGTTGGCGCTTGGTGGATGCCACTAGAGTAGGGGAACGAGGTGTTAAAAATTTTATCGTAGGCTTTGGTAATTATTGAAATAGCCTCGGCGTATTGATAGGCTTCAGCATCATCCATTTCTAAAATGTTGGTTTGATGTTTTTTAGGAACAATCATGGTCTCGAAAGGCCATACCGCCCAAAACGGCACCAAAACTACAAAGCCATCGTTTTCAAAAATGATGCGTTCCTGTTTTTCGAGTTCTTGTTTTAAATAGTCACCTAAAAGACTGGAGTTCTTTTTATTGAAATAATTGAGTTGTTGTGTGTGTTTTTTGTCCACTTCATTGGGCAGAGTAGATTGACTCCATATTTGTCCGTGGGGGTGCGGGTTGCTACAGCCCATAACGGCGCCTTTGTTTTCAAAAATTTGTACGTAGTTAATTTTAGGGTTATCGCCCAATTCCTTAAACTCATTTTGCCATGCCAAAACTACTTTTTCAATCTCTTTGGTAGTCATATCGGCTAAACTTTTCGAGTGGTCTGGGCTAAAACAAATTACCTTGCAAATGCCTGTTTCGCTCTCGGCGGTTAAAAGGCCGTCGCTGAGCGAAAAGGTTTTGGAATCATTTTGCAGTGCTGCAAAATCGTTGGTGAACACAAAAACATCGTTATATTTCGGGTTGACTTCACCATTAATCCTGGTGTTACCAGCACATAGGTAGCAGGATGTATCGTAAGTTGGCCGCTTTTCATTGGAAACCGTTTCTTTTTGTCCTTGCCATGGACGTTTGGCACGGTGTGGCGATACCAATACCCATTCGCCCGTTAAAATATTCAATCGTTTATGTGAGTAATCCTGTAAATCGGTATTTTTCATTGCTATGTTCGTTTAGTCTTGTTGGTTTACTACGTGCGTCCCATCTTCAAGGGCGATAAAATACACCGAGCAATCTTTGTCAAATTGTTTTTTGTATGCTTTTGAAGTTGTTTCGGCAAAATTTTCGGCTTCATCTTTGGCAATTAAATTGATGGTGCAGCCACCAAAACCACCACCCATCATTCGGGCACCGAGGACTTTTGAGTTTGTTTTAGCCTGATCAACTAAAAAATCCAATTCCTCGCAGCTTACTTTATATTGGTTGGAAAGCCCATTATGTGAAGCATAAATAAGTTTTCCCAAAGTATCTAAATCGTTATCTTCAATGGCTTTTGAAGCTTTAAGGGCGCGGTCGTTTTCTTGAATAACGAACAGTGCTTTTTGGAAATTTTCAGGTGTTACTTGGTTTTTGATTTTTTCTAAATCTGATTCAGAAGCATCCCTCAATGCTTTTATCCTAAGTAATTCTGCAATATTTTCACAAGCCGAACGCCTGTCGTTGTAAGCACTATCCGAAAGACTATGTTTAACGTTAGTGTTAATCAACATGAGTTGGTGGTCTTTAAAATCAATTTCGTAAGGTTTGGATTCAACCGTTCTGCAATCCAAGAGCAGTGCGTTGTTTTTAATACCAAACATACTGGCGTACTGGTCCATAATGCCACATTTTACTCCAACATAATTGTGTTCTGCTTTTTGTGAAATCAAAATCATCTCTTCTTTGGAAAGTTCCAAATCAAACAATTCGTTCAACCCAAAAACCACACTGTTTTCCAGGGCTGCCGAAGACGACATACCCGCGCCACCTGGAATATTGCCTTTAAACATGATGTTGAAATTGCCAACTATTTTGTTCCGGTTCTGTATTTCGGCAACTACACCAAAAACATAGTTTTCCCAACTGCCTTCTTTGGATGGCTTTAATTTCTTTAAATTAAACTCAATTTCACTTTCTAAATCCAAAGCATAAGCCACAGATTTATCGTCATCACTTTTTTGAATGGCTGCAGCTATGCCTTTGTCAACCGCGGCAGGAAAAACAAAACCGTCATTATAATCGGTGTGCTCGCCTATAATATTGATTCTTCCAGGCGAAAAAATAAGTATGGGGTCGGTTTTAAAATGCTTTTTGAAGTTAGTTTTCACTTCGTTGACAATAGCTCTATTCATTTGTTTAGCTGATTTCTTGATAATATTTGTGTTACAAATATAGGATAATTAAGCTTTAAAATTTTTCTAGATTTTGAAGATTAAACGGGTGTTAAAGGTGTGTTGTAAGCTTTTTTTAAGATTAAGTAAGTTAATGCAATTATTTATTTTAAAATTATAGCATTTCTTTTGGTTAGATTTACAGTTAATTTTTATATTTGCGCACCGGAAAATAAATGTATTTTTCAATTAGGTCGCGTAGCTCAGCTGGATAGAGCATCTGCCTTCTAAGCAGACGGTCACAGGTTCGAATCCTGTCGCGATCACTTAAACCCTTGCTATTTTAGTAAGGGTTTTTTGTTTTTGATAATTGTCACTATTCTTTATGAAACAATATTAATTAAACTGAAAATACAAGAGGTAACTAATTTCAACTGATATTCCTTGTTTTATATTTTAGAGTGATTTAAAGTTTTAGTTAATAAAATATATTATGGCATTAACTTCGTTTTATAGCTCTGTTTTTTTGCATTTTTAGATGTTTTCAAACTAAGATTCTGTGTAACTTGAAGGATTGTTTGATTTCTGGTATTTTTTCATTGGAAATGTTTTATAAATCCCTGTCCTTTTTCTTTTTTTTCCGCCAAACAAAATATAGAACCAATGCAGCAATTGGCAAGATAATAAACACAATAACATTAAATGGGTCTGTAAGGTCCAATGGTGCATTATCGTCAGGATTTCGCGTGCCAGGTGGTAATTGGAGATAAATATTTAATAAACTGAGTATTATCATGGTAATGTCATTATTTACTCTAAGATACGGAATTTATTATTTTTGTACTAACCGAAACTATGTTATAATGTGCTGCTAATTGTACTTTACATTTTCTATCAAAATGGAAAAGAGCATTGAATATAAGTAAAAGCGCAAGTTGAAAACCAAAAAAAGTTAAAAACCGCGCAAACGATATGATTTGCAAGGTTTTGTAGTTTTTAGTGGTAAAAAGAAATAATCAAACTCTTTTTTTAAAATAAGTACTCCAATTTTACTGCCCAATCATTTATTAAGTAACAGGACGGTGTTTTCCAAAAATAATGCTAGGAATCTTAATGGTGCACTGGGTCCTGTGTACATGGGCAGTTGCTTATGCCCTGCAGGAAGTCGAGGCCTATGGTGACCACGTGCGTTCCGGAGTTGTACCCCGATAGGTCGTTGGTTGTGACCTGGTAGGCGTACCCAAAATATAAAATGGATTTCTTGAATCCCACCATGGGGCCGATGTTGAGCGGCCTAAAAAACTGGTCGTTCAAAAAGCGGTACGATATGCCCGCCCAGTAATAGTCCCCATATCTATTGTATTTTCTGAACTTAAAATTCACGTCGGTACTTGATCGCTTGTCGCTGCTGAACATCTGCATGAACATGCTCGGCTCGAACTCGAGCCCGCTCTTCTTGGGTCCCCTGAAGGTGTACCCCGTGTAGAGCTGGTAGTTGAGCAGCAGGTTGGGCTCGAGCTTCCTCAGGGACTGGTCAAAATCCTTGTCCAGCACGTTGTTGGCGTTAAAGCTCAGGAAGTAGCCCTTGAGCCTGAACAGTGCGCCCACGTCAAAGTTATGGTTGGTGGTCCTGCGGTCGTCGGTCACGTAAGGGTCTATGGTCGGGTTCTCGTAGGTGGTGTTGAAGTTGTTGATGTCTATCCTGAAATTGTTCAGGTTATAGGATATGCCCAAAGACAGGTACATCTTGGAATAATAGTCCAAGATAAGGTGATGGGCGAAGGAGAACTTGGCCCCGGTCTGTATGGTGTTCCCGTTGCGGTCGTTGTAAAGAGACAGTCCCACGCCGGTACGGTCGGCGATCCTGATGTCGCCGTAGAACGACTGGTTGTCTGGGGCGCCCTTGATGCCCACCCACTGGGTGAGCCCGTTGGCCCTCAGCTTGAGGTTGTCGCCAATACCGGCATAGGTGGGCGATACCACAAAGTTGTTGTCCGCCAGGTATTGTGTGAATACCGGCAGGTTCAGTTCCTGGCCAAAAGTATTGGTCAGGGCCAAAAGCAGAAAATATACGGTCAATGTTCTTTTTTTCATCTTGTTCTTTTTTTGGGTCGCGCTGCTTTGATTATCTGTACAGTGTAAAGTGCCCTACGAAGTCACGGTCGTCGTTGGGGTCGTTGAGCCTAACCACGTACCAGTAGTCGCCCGTGGGCAGGTCCTTTCCGTTATAAGTTCCGTCCCATTTTTCATCGACGCCCAGTGTGGCTATCTTCCTTCCGTAGCGGTCAAAGATATCGAAGGTCATGTTCCGGTACTGTCCGGTACACCCGGGCCCCCAACCGCCGTTCTGCGGCACGAAGTAGTTGGGTATGCACACGTCGATGTACTCGAAATAGCGCGTTGCGCTTGCCGTACAGCCGTTGCTGTCGGTCACGGTGACCGTGTAGTCGCCCGATCGGTAGATGGCAAACGTGCTCTCGCTGCCGTAAGGCTCGCCGTTGAGCGTAAATTCATAAGGTTCTGCCCCACCGGTGGCCACGGCCACTATCTGGTTAATCTCCCCGTCATCGATGGCCAACTGCAGCTGTTCGTACTGTTCCACGTCAAAGGCCTGGGTACGCTGGATACAGCCGTTGGAGTGCCTTACGTCGATATAATGGCCCATGCCCGCCGGCACGTCCACAAAAACGTTGTTGGCCTGGTAGGGGGCTCCATTTAGCGAATAGTCCAGTTCGGCAGGGTCTACGGTCTCATCAACGGTAACGGTAACGGTATTGGTCGCTATGTTGTTGACACAATCGAAAACCACCTCTGCAACGGGATTTATCGCCACCGATTCGGGGAAGGTAATGTTCCATTCGGTCTCACAGCCCAGGGCATCGCGCACATAGACGATGTGGTCGCCACCGGCCAGTCCCGAAAAGTCAAATTGGGCCTGTGCTGCTCCACCCGTGGTGTACGTGCCCTCATAATCGTCCAGGCTGATACTGTAGGGCATGTTGCCCCCGGAGATCTCTATACTGAACTCGCCGTTCATATCTCCCGAGCATACTTCTGGGACAATGGAACCCGGTACAATGCTGAGCGCTACTGGAACGGCATCTTCAATGGTAAAATTGAAAAGCACGAAACAGCCCAGCTGGTCCTGTGCCATGGCCTGGTAATCGCCCGGGGCCAGGTTTTCGAAAACCGGTCCATCGAAGAACTGGTTCAACTGTGGCGAAATGGCATATTTTATAATGCCCGTTCCACCAGAGGCCGTAATTTCCAGCCTGCCGTTATTGGTGCCCGGACAGGTCACGTTGGTGGCCACAAAATTGGCCGTCAGCGGCGTCGAAGGCTCTGTTATTGTAACTTGTGCACTTGTAACCAAGCAATCGCCGCTCTCCACCTGCACTTGGTAGTTTCCAACGGGAAGCTCGGTGAACACCCCTGGGCTATCTTGGGTTACGGGATCGATATCGTTCCCGGAAGCGTCCTGGAGGGTATAGACATAATTGCCCAGGCCGCCCTGTGCCTCCGCTACGATAACTCCGGTAACATCGCCGGCACAGTTGATCGTGGCATTGGAGGTATCCAAGTCCACAACAAGTTCAGGCAGGGGGGCGATGGTGATTTCGTTGGAAACGGCTCCCGCACACCCGTTCGCATCGCGCACATAATAGACATAGGTGCCATCGGAGACCGGAAAGGTTACCGATGTTGCAAATGTCCCCAGGACAGTAGCAAAGTTCGCCGTACCGCTATATTCGTAACTGCCCGTGCCGCCCGAGGCGCTCAAGGTCAGTGAAGCGTCCGTTAAACAGGTTGCGGATGTTTCCTTTACCAAATCCACTTCAATGGGCGTCGGTTGGTCGATGGTGATATCGGCTGATAAAAATTCACAGTTATAGCCATCGGTGACCGTTACGCTATAAGTTCCAGCGCCCAGGTTATTGAACACCGGGCTGGTCTGTGGTCCGGAAGCGCTCACCGTTGGCGACACCCTGTTGAGCGTATAAGTGTAATTATCGCCCTGTCCGCCGGTAGCGCTTACCGTTATGGAGGCGTTGTCGTCCCCAAAACAGTCCAGTAAATTGGTGCTTGCGGTAACCGTAGCGTCGATTGGCGCGGGCAGATCTAGGGTAATGGTCTCTGAGACGATACAGCCACCGGCATCCCTTACGGTAACGGTATAGGTGCCTGCCGACAGGTTGTAAAATGTTCCGTTGGGGGAATACCCTACCATTGCCGCTCCAGTGAGTTCGTATTCATAGGAACCCCATCCGCCGTTGGCAACGGCCGAAATCGTACCTCTTCCATCATCACAGGTCACGTTGGAGGTCTCACTTAGTGTTAGATTTAAAGTGCTATTTGGTGAATTTATGGTAACAAAATTGGATCTTGTAGCACAAAAAGGACTATCTGTTTCTATTACTTCAACATAATAATTACCGCCAGGCAACCCTGAAATTACCAATGGGTTTGTTGAAGTATTGGTTGGGGTTGAAGCAATAACAGAAACATTATTACTATCAAATACTTCATAAGTAAAAGCACCCGTATATCCTGTTAAATTAATTTCCAGAGCGCCATCAGAATTACCAAAACATGTAACTTCAGTGGTTGCTGTAGCATCAACGTTAATAGTGTCAAATGGCACGACAGTAAAAACAGAAGTTGTAATCGTACAACCCGTGTCTAAATCATTCACTTGGAAATAATAATCTCCTGGCTCTGAAATACTGAAAGTATTCGAGGCTTGCGGAGTTCCACTTGGTAACATTTCATAAGTAAAATTGCCTGACCCTCCAGTAACATTTATGGTAATTGTACCTGTACCATTACAGTCTATTGGTGTAGCTATTGCTACAGATGCAGCATCCAAAGTTGGTAACGGATTAATGTTTACGGTACTTGTAGCCATACATCCGTTAGCATCAACAACATAGATGTCAATATTTTGAACACTGCCAGTGTCAATTATATCAAAAGTGTTTGATGTAAAATAGTTTGTTCCATTAATACTATAAGTGTATGGAGCTGTACCTCCTGCCTCAGTAATTGTTAATACTGACGTGTTTACAGAATTGTCGGCTGCACAACTGAAATTTGTAGCAACACCTGATACGGAAAGCATTGTGGGTTCTCCAATAACAGCATCATTAGTTGAAGAACAACCTCTGCCTGAATTAACTTGAACTGTATAAGTTCCAGCAGATAGCCCAGTAAATATATTAGAAGATTGTGGGGCAACAACAATTGGCGCTATAATTTCATAGGTATAAGGCGGATTGTCATTAGTTACGGGTAGATTAACGGTTATTGTTCCTTCATTACCTCCATTGCACACTACATCACTTGTGGTTGTTGTAAAGGTTACAGGTGTAGCAGGGTCTAAGGAAACAGGAGCACTTGTTGTGCAGCCTGTAATATCATCGCTAATAGTTATTGTAAAAGTTCCTGAGGGAACTCCAGAAAACACATTCCCTGCTAGATTAACTGACGCAGGATTCGGACTAATACTGTAAGTATAAGTTCCTGAGCCGCCAGATGCTTCTACTGTAACTTCACCGTCATTGTCTAGACAAGTAGTTAAAGCAGTTACTGAAGGTGTAACATTAAGTGGCGGATAAATTATAATATCATCTGTAGCCGTACAGCCATTACCATCCCTAATTGTTACAGTATAAGTGCCGCTAGAAGATACTATAAAAGTTGGGCTCGATTGGAAGCTAACTCCATCGATGCTATACATTACCGGAGTTACTTCTCCGCCTCCAGGTGTAGCGGTAAAGGTATAAGAACTACCATTTGATGAACACTGATCATCAGCCAATGTTGGTAAGGTTACTGAGGGTGCAGAATCTTGGTTGATTACAACATCAAGGGGCATGCTGATGTCGCAGCCGCTACTGTCTCTTACATAAACATCCCAATTGGTGTTGACGTTAACATCTAGATTGGCTAAATTGTTACTAGTCCAATTTCCAGGATTAGGCATTACACCATCTTCCACAAAGGCATACTCATAAGGAGGCGTGCCTCCACTCGCGTTAACAGCAACTTGGGCATTTTGATTACAATTTGCATTTGTATTGATAACTTCTGCAAGTAACAACTCGGTTGGTTGTACGATTTGGAAATAGACTATAGCTGTACATTGTGTTGAAGCTAAATCAGTTTCGGTTACCAATAAATAATAATCTCCTGGTGCTAGGTTTGCAATGGTATCACTATAGTCAGCTCCAGTTAAACCATTGGCTAATCCTGTTATGCCGGTTGATGCATTAGATAAATTATTAAAAACCTCCCAAGATAATTCATTACCATCATAACCAGACACGGTAAAATCGAATATGCCATCATTCAAACCAGGCACTTCATAACAAGTAACATTGGTAACTGAACCTGTCAAGTCAATGGCCGATGGACTATCAACTGCTGGGACTTGCTCTATGTAAGTACAATTTGTGCTAGTATCCAAAACTTCAAAAACATAACTCACATCAAATTGTAAACCTGTAAACTGATGGTTTCTTTCATTTGGTGAAATGTTTGAAGTTGGTAACCCATTAGGGGAAACTCCATCCCCTGGATTAAATACTGGGTTTCCATTGTAAATACGAATTCTAAATGGACCAGTACCATTAACAATACTTAAATCATAGGTTACACCAGCAATACAAGTTCCACCTCCATTGGCAAAAATGTCTAAGTTGTCAACATCTGAAGCCACCAAATATGGACCAAAATTAAACTCACAGCCATTAGCATCGACTATTCTTAAATAATAATTGCCAAAATTCAAGTCATTAAAAGTTACACTTGTGCTGGATGTTGGTCCTAAGGGGTTTGTAGAAGAGGTTGTTGCCAAATTCCCAGAACTATCTAATAATGTGTAGGTGTAATTTGGTGTTCCGCCAGATACATTTGTTAAGGTAATGGCTCCTAAAATGTTTCCAGATCCCCCACAGGTAATTGGTGTAATGGTCTCACTGTCTATATTTACTACGGTAGGCTCACCTACAACTACGCTTCCGTTAAATTCACAAGAATTACTGTCACGAACAATGTAATTATAGCTTCCAGAAACCAATCCATTATAAACTGTTTGAGAAGTAAATGCCGAGCCGTTAAAACTTATTGTATAAGGAGGCACACCTAAGTTTTCATCTATATCAATCGTTACAATACCACTATTGTCGCCATTACAGAAAACGTCAGTCGCAATGGCTGTTGCAGAAGGGTTTGTAATACCTTGAACGGTTACTACATTTGTTGTTGTAGTACAGCCCAACGAATCTGTTATTCTGTATTGATAAGTACCTGTTTGTGCATTATTATAGCTATATGGAGGGTTTCCAACTCCAGTATAGGCTCCTCCGTTATATGAGACTTCATAGTCATAAGGGGCTGTTCCACCATTAACCGCAATGTTTACTTCAGCATTAGGTGTCACTGAACAATCAAGTCCTTTAATCAAGGCTGCAGTAGCAGTAAGTTGATCTGCTATGGTTTGTGTTTGAATATCAAATGTACATCCAAAGGAGTCTCTGATAGTAATATTATAAGTACCTGGTCCTAGGTTGGCAAAGGTATTGCTGCTTACAAAAGTCCCACCATTAATACTGTATTCATAAGGAGGTTGCCCTCCTGTAGCATTTACGGTTATAGTTGCACCATTAGTAGGGTCAAAACAAAAATCAGAAGCTACATCAATAGTTGCTAAAGGGTTTGTAGGAGCGATAAGGTCTATTGTTGCAGACACAGAACAACCATTTACATCTGTTAAAGTTGCAGTATAAGTTCCTATTTGAGTTAATCCAGTAAAAACATTACTGTTCTGTGGTCCAATAATAGTAGCATCGGGTTGTTGTAGTTCATAAGTATAACCTCCCCAGCCACCAGTAGCATTTATGGTAATACTTCCAGAAGCAATGCAGGTTATAGGAGATGAAGCCAATGAAAGCCCTAAAGAAGCTGTTGGTTCATCGATGGTTACTGTATCAGAAGTTGTACAATTGGTTGTTGTATCGGTAATGGTTAAGGTATAATTACCAGCCCCTAAACCTGTTAGGTTTATTGGTGAAGTGCCAGACGTTGAGCTACTACCATTCACTGAATATGTAAAGTTTGTTGTCCCAGAAATTGTAAATGTAGCTTCTCCATCTGTAGTACCAAGACAGCTAATGTTACTGTCTACAATACCCAAAACTGTAATGGCAGGTAATGGGGTTATGGTGTAGGTTTCGCTATAAGTACAATCATTAGCGTCTCTTACTTGAAATGTATAAGTATCTGGAGCTAAATCGGTAAAAATATTTGATGCTTGATATGGCGTAGCTGAACCAGCAGGTGCAATGATTTGATATTCAAGAGGTGTTACCCCACCTGTTGTTGATAAAGTTACCGTTGAAGTATTTTCAGGACAGGCTAATGGTGAACTATTGAAACTTAAATCAGTTGGCGGGTCTAATGAATCGATTGTAATGGGAGCTAGAGCAATACTGCAATTATTAGAATCTCTAATAAACACATTATATGTACCATCTATTAATCCAGAGAAAGTATTGCCTGTTTGAAAATTAACGCCATCAATACTATACATATATGGTGCTGTTCCGCCCATTACGCCGTTAACGGTAATCTCACCGCTACCCGTACAGGTCAATGGTGCCGTTACCGATGCCGTGCCCGTAACCGGAGGGGCAGCGGTTATGGTCACCGCCAGAGGCGACGTTTCGCAGATATCAGGGCCCAGGGTGTAGCGCACAACAACGTTGTATGTGCCCGCAGTGAGCCCGTTGAACACCGGCGAGTCTGCGAAGGTCGCGCCGTTGTCGATACTATATTCTAGGGTATTGCCATTGGGGTTGGACACGTTGACCTCAATAGAACCAGAATTTGCTGCATCTGCACAGGCTATGTCCGTATGAGATACCGTGAAATCAGGGGCGGGAATCGACTCGACCGTGATTGAGGTTGTTGCAATACAGCTATTGAAATCGTAAACTGTAATATCATAAACGCCGGGTGCTGTAACTGTATAGACAGGAGTGTCCTGCGAAATAGAATTACTATTAATGAAATAGGTGTATGGCGGTGTTCCGCCAGTTGGGTATATCGTAATCTCCCCATTGGTACAGGTAAGTGGAGCTGTTAGAGCTGCGGTAACCTCTAATAATGGTGGCTGGATAATTTCTATATCTTCGGTGTAGGTACAGCCGTCTTCCGTGGAAACGTTTACCGTATAAAAACCTGGGTTCAGGTTTTCGAACCTATAATCGCTTTCTGTCACTGGGCCAATACTATTTACTAACGTAACGCCATTGTATATACTGTAATAATATTGTGGAAGCGCATTGTTTACTGCAAGCATAATAGAACCTTTGTCATCATAGCATACTGGTTGAATTACTGTTGATGTTACATTAAAGTCTCTTTGTCTTACGTAAACTTCAGGGGTTTCAAAAATACAAGGATTTGTTTCAACGCCAACTTGTCTAATAAATACAGAATAGTAACCAGCAGCATTAACTTCAAATATATTTGAAGTTTGCCACGGACCATTAGTGTCTAAGCTGTATTCATATCCAGAGGGTGTACCGCCAACAGTAATCTGGCCAGGTGTTGAACATAAAATGTCTTTAGCGCTAATTGTAGGTTCTAAAATATTGGTATAAACGTTAAAATAGAAAATATTAAAACATCCTCCAGGATAGTTGATTACTAATCTAAATTGTCCAGAGGTATTGGCAGTATAATTAGATCCTGTGGCCACTTGGTTCCATGTACAGGTATCGTTTTCGTTGGCACAATCTTCGACACCTACCGCAGGGCAGCTCGTTTCGTCTAGCTGTTCCCATATTATTGAAACGGCATCGCTAACCCCTGTGTTAATGACACGCTCATCATTTGCTCCACAAAGAAAAATGTAAGGTAGTACTTTACCATCGTTAGGGCAAACAGGAAGCAAATCAGCATAAGGTATTACAGGATTTGTTATATCATTGCCGTAGGTAATAACATTAAAAACTTCTTGAACTGAAAGACAGTCTGAATTTGTTGTATTTGTTACGTAGTAGGTTCCGGTTTCTGTAGCAGTGTATGACTGACCATTACCGATAACGGGTGAACCATTAGGGCTTGTAGACCAAGCGTAGGTATCGTAACCATCTAAGGCCGTTAATTCTACACTGTCACCACATAAAACTTCGGTTTGTTCGAAATTACAGTTTGAAATATCTACTAAGAAATTAGTTGGTGCTGGCTCGCTTAAACATTCTGTACTGGCGAAGCTACCTTCTTCTTCAATAATATTTGTGTTTAAAACCCCGCGATAAGTAGCAAAAGCCTGGTTTATTATTTTATTGCTACAAGCTTGAGCCAGATCATAGCAGTTGGGAACAACCTGAACCGCTAGTCGAATAACAAATTCAGGATCGTTTACTTCTACTGAACTATCTGGAACATTAAAAATTATGGTTCTTGTAGCAGGGTCGTATGATTGTAAGGTTGCGCCACCAGCATTGCTTAAATCGATATCTGTACTAGGGTCAAATATAATATTATCGGGTAAGATATCCTTAATGGTAAATTGCGTTACATTATCGTTACCAATACTTTGATAGGTAATTTCATAAAACACGCGCTGCCCTAAAATGACATCATCGCCGTCGATATTATTTCCATTTTCATCAAGTACAATTTTTGTCAATTCAATATCTGGAGCAATAATATCAACTGCAAAAGCAGAAAAAAAGGCAAAAATGGGGTCAGCTTGACCTCGAGCTACTTGTAACCTGAAATCAGCCGAAGTGTCATTGTTTTTAATAAACTCTGGTTCTGAGTTTTTAATTTCTAGAAAACCAGTGTCATAGCCCAAAGTATTTTCACTTGATGGGTTTCGGGGATATGAAACACCGTTATAGTTTTCTATTACAGAACCAAAGAATTTGTTGGCCGGTCTTAAAGGCGTTGTAACCTCTTTACCGTTAATTTCAAGTTTTGTTGCCCTTTTTGTTCTATCTCCGTCTAATGTGCCATAAGCAAACTGTAAGTCTATTGGCCCTGCAGGAGGGGTGGTAAACCCCGATACGGGAACGGTTTCTTGATGACCATCATAAATATGGCTAAAACCGTCATAAGTTGTAAATGATTTGGTGTGAAGGTTTGGGTCTTCGTAAATAACAATTAACGACCAACCAGCAGAAAGCCCTGTTGAATTATTAAAACCCAAACTAGAAGTTACATTGGCAACAGTATATGTACCTTCGATAACGGATAGATTGGATATTAAGTTGGTAACATCTGCATAGCAAGCATAGGGTGTATTACCTGGTTCGCCAGTTTCAGTAACAATTGGGGACACAATGGCATCATATATAATTTCTCCTGTGATGTCGTTATAAGTTGAACTACCGGGTAATTTAAATTTAATGTTGTTTATGTTTGAGCGATCTCCATTTTGTAAAACAGCGCCCCAATAAAGTCCTGCGTATGCAACACGATAACATGTGGTAGGGTCTCCATTTTCTTGCGGTTGTAACAATAAATCTGCATTACTTGAACTAAAAGTCGAGTTATCTCCATCAATATCAATGTATTGCATTGAAATATCTTGGTTGTCACGTGATAAATCGTTAAAAGGTTGGTTGTCTTGCCCTAAAATTGAATTACCAATGACAAGCATACTTCCTTTTACATCTATGTTTTCTCTAACTGTAAAAGGTTTGTAGGTTTGGGCAAAACTACTTATGCTAAGTAAAAAGACTAAAACGAGTAGCGTGATGACGTTAGTAGGTTTTTCCATGGAGATTATTAGCTTTATGAGTTCAAACTTTGATTTAGGGCAGTTTTCAAAACAAAAACTTTTTTCTACCTAGTTCGATAAAAAAATGGCTTCAATTTTAGTTAAACATGTTTTAGGCTCATCTTTTATTTTTTGAACTTCAGTGTTTCTTTTTTTAACAAACCCAAAACTACAATAAAATACGTTTAAAAGCTAATATTTTAGATGAAATACGTATTTATGTTATTTTTTGTAGGTTTTATTGTGTTAAAATTGATATTTAGGATATCTAAGTGTAGTTAAGGTGAATGATACCTATTTAGGGTTAATATAAATAATGGTTGTTTTAATTTTAAATGAAGCGTATTAATGTAGCGTATTATAAGCTAGAAAATGAGAAGTTTATTGGTAAACCTATAAACTACTGGATGAAAAAAACTTTTTCTATTTATGTTGTTATATCTTTTGGGATACGGATGATTTTTATTCAGTTTTTAAACCTATCAATTGCTTTTCTAGTTAGGTTATACACAAACGCATTTGTTTTGGCATAATGGAATGCAATAATGCATACCACAATCATAAATAGAATGGCACCTAAAATGGCCTCAGTTGGATTTAACGATTTGTTTAGAAAGCGCTTTAATCCATAACCTGTAAAGCTTCCGTACAACAGAATAAAATGAATAACGTAAATAGACAGTGTTTTTTCGCCAATTTTAACAATAATAGATTTTTTTAAAAATTGCTCGACAGCATAAAAAATACCAAATAAAATAAGAACATTGCCCAATCTTGTGAAGAGATAATTGTAGTCGGCACTTTGTTTAAAAAGTAAAATATCTGTTAGGTTGTAAAGCTTTGTTAGTAACCATGACGAATAATATATTAAAATATAACCAACTATTAAGAATGATGCCATTGTTATTATCTTAAAACGCTTTCGGTGCACATGCCTAAAAAAAATAGTAGATATAAAAGCGCCCAAGGCCGAGTAGCCAAACCAAGGAAAAATGGTGAAAACGGAACCATTTGACTTGGTCATGTAATTAGCAATAAGCTTTGGGACAGTTTCTAAGTTTAAATCTCTGTAAAGTGGTTCGGTTACAAAGCAAATACTGCCTATTGAAAACAAAATAACAGAAAAAATATAGCTGTGCTTTTTTAATAGGATGTGCAGGCATACCAATAAAATTAACGAAAGACCAATGCATTGCAGTACATCAATTACCAAAAAATATGAATTGAAATACCCGCTAAGCCAACTGAAAACATTAATTCTTAAGCTGTAACCAATTACTATTAAAAATAAGCCTCGGTAAAGTCCTTTTTTTATTCTGGTTTTATCGTCTCCTTTACGGTATGCTCGTAAGAGTAAATAAGTGAAAACTAACCCAGAAATTGTAAAAAAGGTAGGCGCTGTAATACCTCTAAAGTAAGACCAGACATTATAAGCCGTGTAACTATGGTCTCTAAAAATGGGAGCTAACAAAGTATCAATAAAATGACCTTGCAGCATCATTAAAATGGCAAAAGCTCTAACGGCATCAATAAAGTATAAGCGATTGGTTGGCAAAAGGGTTTGGAATTTATGCGATAAATATACTTTTAATTGCGAAAACCGACTGCGTTCAAAGCCATGTTTTTACATCTTAAATAACGTTTAATGACGAATCAATAAAAATTTTTCAGATTTTTTCTGGTTTATACCATTGGTGGCTTTCCTGATAGGAGGTGGCTTGTATCTTTTGGTATCAATTAAGTTTTTCCATTTTTATATTTTGTGCATGGCATTGATGTACTGTGCGGAAAGTATGATGACTAAAACAGTAGGGAAATTATATGATTCATGGGTATTGTCTTCCTAAGCACGACTTCTAAATATTAGTTTTAGTAAATACATGTGCTGGGGATAAATAATCAATAGCGATTGATTTTAACAATCTAAATGTTATATTAGCATTTTAACACCGAGTTTTTGTTGAAGTTTTTAATTTTTCAAGGAATTATTTGTCATAATGACCCAGTCTCAAGCAAGTAGCAATTTAAGTAATATTGATGCTTGGTGTAAGAAGCCAGGTACATGCATGAAAAATCTAAATGGAAACATCTAAATTAATACTTAAAAAAACAACCAATTAAATATCAACTAAACTAAACTAAAATGACTAAAAACAATGCAAAGGCCTATTGGAAAGAAAACCTTAGGTATTTATTTATCCTTTTATCAATTTGGTTCCTCGTGTCTTTTGTGGCCGGAATTTTATTAAAAGATGCCTTAAACGAAATAAAACTAGGCGGCTTTAAACTAGGATTTTGGTTCGCGCAACAGGGAGCAATTTACGTATTCGTAATACTAATTTTTGTATACGTAAGATTAATGAATAAACTGGATAAAAAATACGGATTTGATAACTAATAGATTATGGATGCACAATATTTAACTTATATATTTGTTGGAGTAACATTTGCACTTTACATTGGAATAGCGATTTGGTCCAGAGCGGGATCGACAAAAGAATTTTACGTTGCCGGAGGCGGGGTTTCTCCAATTGCGAACGGAATGGCCACAGCGGCAGATTGGATGTCGGCCGCTTCGTTTATATCCATGGCCGGTATCATTTCATTTTTAGGCTACGACGGCTCTGTTTTTCTTATGGGCTGGACAGGCGGTTATGTGTTGCTGGCATTATTGCTTGCGCCTTATTTGCGGAAATTTGGAAAGTTCACGGTTCCCGATTTTATTGGTGACCGCTATTATTCCAATACGGCCCGAAGTGTTGCAGTTTTCTGTGCTTTAATCGTGTCGTTTACCTATATAGCCGGACAAATGCGCGGTGTAGGTGTGGTGTTTTCCCGTTTTCTTGAAGTCGATATCAATACAGGGGTAATGATTGGAATGATTATCGTATTATTTTACGCTGTCATGGGAGGTATGAAAGGAATAACCTATACGCAAGTGGCGCAATATTGTGTTCTGATTTTTGCATTTCTTGTACCCGCTATTTTCATTTCTATTCAAATGACCAATAATCCTTTGCCAATGTTGGGCATGGGTGATACTCTGGCCGATGGTTCGGGAACCTATATGTTGGATAAGCTTGATGGATTAAGTCAAGAGCTAGGTTTTAACGCCTACACAGATGGTTCTAAAAGTATGATTGACGTTTTCGCAATAACCTTAGCTTTAATGGTAGGAACTGCAGGGTTACCCCATGTTATCGTTAGGTTTTTTACCGTAAAACGAGTAAAGGATGCAAGAAAATCGGCGGGTTATGCTTTATTGTTTATCGCTCTTTTATATATCACGGCACCGGCTGTTGCGGCTTTTGCTAAGCTTAATTTAATGGAAACCGTTAACCAAACGGAGTACAAACAATTGCCAAATTGGTTTAATACTTGGGAAGACTTAGGCTTAATCGCTTGGACCGACAAAAATCACGATGGAAAAGTACAGTATTTAGGTCCTAAATTAGATGGCGGTCCTGCACTTTCTTCTAAATCTCCAGAATTTACTGGTGAAGTTGGTGTGCATGGCGAACGTTTAATTTCAAATGCTTCAGATAATGCCAATGAGTTGTATGTAGATCGTGATATTATGGTGTTGGCAAACCCAGAAATTGCCAATTTACCTAATTGGGTTATAGCACTTGTAGCCGCAGGTTGTTTGGCGGCAGCGCTTTCAACGGCAGCAGGTTTGTTGTTGGTTATTTCATCTTCCGTATCTCACGACCTGATTAAAAAAATGATCAATCCCAATATTTCTGATAAAGGCGAATTAATAGCGGCGCGACTTTCGTCGGTAGTAGCAGTAATTGTTGCTGGATATTTTGGTATAAATCCTCCAGGGTTCGTTGCCGCTGTGGTAGCCTTGGCCTTTGGTTTAGCTGCCGCTTCATTTTTTCCAGCAATTATTTTAGGAATTTTTTATAAAAAAATGAACAAAGAAGGTGCTATTGCGGGTATGGTGGTTGGTGTAATAACAATGCTTCTTTATATGGTGAAATTTAGATTGGGCTGGTTTGATGATGCGGTGCCCGACGAAAGCGAATGGTGGTTTGGCATTTCGCCAGAAGGCTTCGGAACCGTTGCTATGGTGCTAAATTTTGTGGTTTCTATTGTCATTATGCAGTTTACTCCAGATCCACCAGAAGATGTACAAGAAATTGTTGAAAATATTAGAATACCAAGTGGAGCAGGAGAGGCAACGCATCATTAATTAGCAAGAAGCTGTTTAACCATTGAGTAACCATTAAAAAAACTTTGAATTAAATTTATAAAACCTATAATTTAGAGTGCTTTATTTTAGGTTGTTTAAAATTATACAAGAATGAGTAATTATCACATAAAACATTTAGAAGAATATTATCAAGTTTATCGAAAGTCTATAAGAGAACCTGAAAATTTTTGGGAAGAAGTCGCCGAAGAACACTTTATGTGGCGAAAAAAATGGGATAAAGTTTTAACATGGGATTTTAATAAACCCGAAATAAAATGGTTTGAGGGAGCCCAACTGAATATCACCGAAAATTGTATTGATAGGCATCTGTCCACACGAGGAGATAAAACGGCTATTTTGTTTGAGCCCAACAGTCCAGAAGAACCTTCAGAACATATTACTTATAACGAATTATATAAGCGTGTTAATAAATTTGCTAATGTTTTAAAGGCTCAGGGCGTTAAAAAGGGCGACCGTGTTTGTATTTACGTGCCCATGATTCCTGAGTTGGCCATTTCTGTATTGGCTTGTGCTCGAATAGGGGCTATACACTCCGTTGTTTTTGCTGGTTTTTCATCTAAAGCATTAGCGACCCGCATAAACGATTGCGATTGTAAAATGGTTATTACGTCAGATGGATCTTACAGAGGTTCCAAAACAATCGACTTAAAAGGTATTGTTGATGAGGCTTTAGAGCAATGTCCGGGTGTAAAATCGGTATTGGTGGCTAAACGCATCCAGTCTGATATTTCAATGAAGGAAGGGCGCGATTTATGGCTGCAGCCCTTGCTGGATGAGGCTTCAGATGATTGTAAGCCAGAAGTTATGAATGCTGAAGACCCACTGTTCATTCTTTATACTTCAGGTTCAACGGGTAAGCCCAAAGGGATGGTGCATACTACTGCCGGATATATGGTTTACACGGCTTATACATTTAAAAACGTATTTCAGTATCGCGAGAACGATGTGTACTGGTGTACTGCAGATATTGGGTGGATTACAGGCCATAGCTATATTGTTTACGGGCCATTGGCCAATGGCGCCACCTCGGTAATGTTTGAAGGCGTACCCAGTTATCCTGATTTTGGGCGGTTCTGGGAAATTGTTGAAAAGCACAAAGTCAATCAATTTTATACGGCACCCACTGCTATTCGAGCTTTGGCGAAGCATGGTGTAGAGTTGGTTGAAAAATATGATATTTCATCCTTAAAAGTACTGGGCAGTGTAGGGGAACCTATAAATGAAGAAGCTTGGCACTGGTATAACGATGTAGTGGGCAAAAATAGAAGTCCGATTGTAGATTCATGGTGGCAAACCGAAACAGGTGGTATTATGATTTCGCCTATACCGTTTGTAACGCCAACAAAACCAACTTACGCTACATTGCCGTTTATCGGCATTCAGCCAGCATTGTTGGATGAAAGTGGGCAAGAACTTAAAGGTAATCAAGTAGAAGGCCGCTTGTGCATTAAATTCCCTTGGCCATCAATAGCGCGCACCATTTGGGGCAACCATGAGCGCTACAAAGACACCTATTTTTCTGCTTACGAGAATAAATATTTCACTGGTGATGGTGCTATGCGCGACGAAGTGGGCTATTACAGAATAACAGGACGTGTAGATGATGTTATTATTGTTTCTGGCCATAATTTAGGTACGGCACCAATAGAAGATGCTATTAACGAACACCCAGCAGTGGCTGAATCAGCAATTGTAGGTTTTCCTCATGAGGTTAAGGGAAGTGCCTTATATGGCTACATAACTCTTAAAGATACAGGGGAATCTAGAGACCATGGTAACCTACGTAAAGAGATTAATCAATTGATTTCAGATCGTATAGGGCCTATAGCTAAGTTGGATAAAATCCAGTTTACACAAGGTTTACCTAAAACACGCTCCGGTAAAATTATGCGTCGTATTTTACGTAAAATAGCTAGTAAGGATACCAGTAATTTGGGCGATACCAGTACACTTTTAAATCCAGAAGTTGTACAAGATATCATGGATAAATCGTTATAATTTTTATTTTACTTATTCAATAAATACCCCCAATTTAGGTGTTTTCTTTTATCTAAACGGGTCAATAATTTTAAAAATACAAGAGCCGTGATAAGCGCATCGCCCGTGGCGGTGTGCCTATCAATAGGCTGTACATTTAATTCTTTGCATAAATAATCTAAGGTGTATGGCCTTGTGTGGTCTTTGTAAATGATGTGCAGCGATTTTTTGTAGAGCACACCCGTATCGATAAATCTATTTTTTAGTTTGCCTAGGCCATGCCTAGCGAGCATATTGTTAATCATATCTCTGTCAAAACTGGCATGATGGGCAATTAAAACGGCATCTTTAACATAATCTAGGAAAATTTTTATAGCTTCAAGTTCAGTTATTTTTTTTTCAGTTCCCGTCTTTATAATACCGTGTATTTTTACGGTTTCTGGTTTAAATACATCTTGCTTTAAATAAACTTCCAATGTATCGTTTACAGGAATTGTTTTTCCTGTTAAAGCTACGGCACCGATTGATAATACGCGATCTTCTTTTTTATCAAAACCCGTAGTCTCTGTATCAAAAGCAACGAATCTTGTATTTTGAATTTCAGATTTTTTCTTCTTTTTCTTTTTAAATAAGGAAATATAATCTAACCAAAAATCAGGAAGATTCTTTTTCTGTTTTTTAAATGGCCATTTGAACTTCATGCTTTAAACAAAGTTTTTTAAATCAAACCTAACTTTTAGCACTTCCTGAATCTCATGTATGGGTTTAAAGCAACGACGCAGCTTAAGTTGTTCTTCTTTGGTAAGGGTTTCAATTTCTATAAATTTACCTGTGTTGTTATGTAAAAGTCCTTGTTTGGTTTTAAATTTGGACAGCGCCTTGAATGAATACGCACAGGAATGATAGAGTTCTTTGTTACTTGGATCTAAATCGGCCAATTTTTCAAAGCGGTCTGCAGTATTATTAACACCCTTTATCTGTTTTTGTAAAATGAGCAGCCTGGCAGCATCAACCAGAGGCATAATGGCCCTGTTTTTAATATTGAAAAGATCTTTTTGTTCGTTGTCCTTTTCAACAGCAAATTGCTTGAAAAATCCTAATGGCGGTGGGTTTTTTAGAGCGTCTCGACCTAAAAACTTAAAAAATATTGAGGTTTGCCCCAAGGTTTTATAAATAGAGTCCGATAGCTCGGTAACCAAGGCTTTTTTTCCATAAATATGGTTGAAGTCGAAAAATATGGAAGATAACAAAATAGCTTTGTCGTCAGTATTTAAAATCCAGTCGTTAAATTGAGCTTTCCATTCGGTAATGCTTTTGCACCAATCTGGATTACTGGCCATCATATCTGCTTCGCAATATTCAAACCCTATTTTGTTTAGGGATTTGCTAACCAATTTGCCTAATTCTAAAAAATAGGCTTGGGTTTCTTGGTATTGGTTTTCGGGTACGTCTTCAAAAATGATGGCATTATCTTGGTCGGTAAATAATAACTGCTCTTTACGGCCCTGACTGCCCAGCGCAATCCAAGAGAACTTAACCGGCGGTTTGGTAGGCATCTTTTTTAATGCAATTTCTATGGCACGAACGGTTACGGCATCGTTTATCTGTGAAATAATTTTTGAAATATGCCCCAACGGAATATTTTGTTCTAAATAGCTTTTTAATAAATGATTGGCTTTAATTCTGGCAGCTCTTAGCTTTTTTGTGCGTTTAACACGTTTAATTTCTTTTAAAATAACGGTTGGGTTATTCCCCAAAGTAGCCAAAACATCATGATGCGTTAATACGCCCACAAGTTTAGAGTTTTCTGTACCATCTTTAGTAATGCATAAATGCCCAATATTATATTGAATCATTTTTAATTGACCTTCGGCTACGGTAAGGTCCTTTTGGCAAGTAATCACCGGTGCGCTCATAATTTTGCTTACACAGGTTTCAATAGGAAACATGCCCGTCGCTATTTTGTTTTTAATATCGCTGTTTGTAATAATACCGACAGGTTTATTACTTTCGTCAACCACAATGATACAACCAATTTTATGGTTCTTCATTTTTATAGCGGCTTCTTTTAACGACGACTCATGGCTACAGGTAATGGGATTTTTGGTATAGTTTGCCGTTTGAAAATTAACAATATCCTGTGAGGTGTTCGGTAGATAGTCTACAAAAATTCTTTTGTTTTCCTCGGCCGTATAAGGGTCAAATGCATTGGTGGCAAAAGCCATAATCAAAAACTTTGAAACCTCTGTATTGTCTAAGCTAACTTCCCTAAAAATATCAATGGGTATGGCATAAACAATAGACTCTTCGTTGGCCTTTGCAGTAAGTTTATAGGCTTCTTGAGCAATAAGTGGCCTAACACCAAACACATCGCCGCCATCACTAATATTAACAATATGCTGAACATTGTCGTCTGCAGTGTGGTAAAGTGTTATAGCACCATTTCTAACCATATAAAAAACACTTCTATAGTTGTCCCCCTTGGTAAAAACAGCATCGCCCTTTTCGAGATAAATTATTGAAACTTCTTGGGAAATTTTAAGTAAATCATCTTTCTGTAAAAGGTTGAAAGGCGGATAGTTTTTTATAAAATCATAAACGCGATATGCTATAGAGTTGCTCATTGTTGGTCGATTTGTTCTGTTGGATTATATCATTTTAAAATCCAAAAGCAACTCTCCTTCAATAGAAGCTTGCAAATGGTCACCTTTATGGATTTCACCGGTTCCAGAAGCTGGGGTTCCAGTAAAGATAAGGTCTCCAGGTTCTAAAGTCATGTATTGCGAAACAAAAGCAATGATATCGTTAAAGTTATAAATCATCAAGCTCGTGTTGCCAACCTGTTTCTTTTCGCCGTTTATAGACAAATTAAAGTTGATATTGCTTAAGTCTGTAAAATTTGAAATGGGCAAAAAGTTAGATATTGGTGCGGCACCATCAAAGCCTTTTCCTAAATCCCAGGGGCCTTTGTTTTCCCTGCTGGCATTAAAGACATCTTTAGCCGTATAGTCAATGCCAATAGCTATTTCCGAAATATAGGACGCAGCGTCACTTAATGGAATGTTTTTCCCTTTTTTTCCAATTTTAATAACCAATTCGGCTTCGTAATTCAACTGTTTTGTAAAACTTGGGTACACAACATCTTGGTTATTTTTAACAAGACTGGTTTCAGGTTTGGAAAATATAATTTGATTGCCTGTTTTGTTAGCGCTTATTTCATCTTTGTTGGCAACGTAATTTTTGCCAATAGCCAATATTTTCATGATTTAGTTTGTGTTAAAGTTAGCGGTGTAAATTTAATAAAATTACCACGTTAAAAATGTTATTAACTCACCAATCTTAATTAATAAAAGCACGACTTTTTTCGTATCTTCTCTCAAACTATTCAAAAACCAAAAACCCATGAGAAAAATTCACGCATATGCTGCCAAAGAAGCGGGAGCAAAGTTAGAAGCGTTTGAATACGAGCTTCCCGAAATAGGAAAAGAAGAGGTCGATATTAAAGTCCATTATTGTGGTTTGTGCCATTCCGATTTAAGTATGATCAACAATGACTGGGACATGTCTGAATTTCCGCTTGTACCGGGCCATGAAATTGTTGGCGAGGTGTTGGCCGTAGGAAGTGATGTCCAGGGATTAAAAGTAGGTGATAAAGTGGGAATGGGGTGGAACTCTGCGTCCTGTATGCACTGTAATTCATGCCTGGGTGGTGACCAGCATTTATGCGGTAATGCCGAAGCCACCATTGTTGGAAGGCATGGTGGTTTTGCCGATGCCGTAAGAGGGCATTGGTCGTGGGTAATTCCACTTCCTGAAGGTTTGGATATTAAAAAGGCAGGGCCTCTATTTTGCGGCGGTATTACTGTTTTTAATCCCATTGTGCTTTCTGGGGTTCAACCAACCGACAAAGTAGGTGTTATTGGCATTGGAGGATTGGGCCATATGGCTATAAAATTTTTAAAAGCATGGGGGTGTGAAGTTTACGCATTTAGCTCAAACCCTAGCAAAAAAGATATGATTCTAAATATGGGGGCACATCGTGTTATAGATTCAACCAAACCGGAAGATTTGGAAGGCATAGCGGGCTCATTAGATTTTATTTAAAATACTACAAATGTCACTTTAGATTGGAACTCGTTTTTAACCACTTTAGCTCCAAAAGGAAAACTGCATACAGTTGGCGCTGTGTTAGAACCAATGGCTATTCCGGCTTTTAGTTTAATAGTTGGAGAAAAATCGGTTGGCGGCAGCCCTATTGGGAGCATTGCGCTTACGCGGAAAATGTTGGAGTTTTGTGTAAGGCACGATATTTACCCGACGGTAGAGGAATTTAAAATGGAAGATGTTAATAAAGCATTGGAACATTTAGAGGAAGGGAAAGCGCGTTTTAGGTTGGTGCTTAAGGCTTAATCTAAAGGCACGATAAGTACGGGAATTTTCGATTCCTTGATAATTTGCTTGGAAACACTACCAATTACGGCATTGTAAAGAAAACCGTGGTCGTTGTAACCCGCAATGATTAAGTCTATATTTAGGGTAGAGGCCTTTTCCATAATGGTTGAAACAGTAGTACCTTGAATAAGTAACGCTTCTGAATTAATCCCTTTATTTTTGAGTAATGTACTGTACTCTTGAATTTGTTTATGTTCGTCTCTCAACTTATTGGCGCGAAAATCACGTTCTTGTTGTGGACCTGCTTCGTAGCCTACAAAATCAGGGTTTGGTGCGGCAATATGAATGACCCAAACTTTAGAGTTGAATTTTTCAGCAAGTTCAACGGATTTGTCCAAAAGGATTTGTTCATGGCCGTCAAAATCTATGGTAACCAATATATTTTTCATAAAACAGTTTTAAATGAAATGCTAAATAAAAGATACGAATTCTTTAGTTTGAAAGAAAGCACTAATTAACTAAAATTAGCAGTTTTTGTACTTATCGTTTAAACCGATACCTTTAGAAATCAAAGGCGTTATTTTATCGAGGCGCTTTTGTTTGGTTGTTTCGCGTTTTGCGCTGTTGATGTATTCACAATACTCGCGTTGCTTGTAAGGTGTTAAATTTTCAAAAGCTTTTTTTAATGTGTCATTTGAATTTAAAAGTTTTTACAGTAATTCTGGTATAACAGTTTTCTTTTTACTGTGGTCGGGTTTTAATTCCTTGCCCAATCTTTGATTTTCAATAGCTTCCTTTACGTAGGTTAAAACCTTGTTCCTATCGATATCTTCAATCGATTCAAAGCGCATTTGCCGTAGTGCCTTAGTTTTGTTTTCTTGGGCGTTAACCAAAAGGTTGTGTTCGTCTTTTAAAAACACACCGTTAAAAAACCAGATGTCAAAATGGTGTTTAAAAGCCCCCAAACCTAACACATTTTTTCCGTTAACAGTATAAACCGGTGCACCCCATTTTATAGTTTCTTCAACTTCAGTAGAAGCGATAATATCTCGCAGAAGCGTGAATGCGTCATTGAATTTGGAGTGGTTTTCTATATATTCTTCAACGGAACCGAATTTTTTCATTTGAAGTAGTTTTTATGATTTAGTTCTAAATGAAGTTTTGAAAGTGTTCGTTTAAAGGCTCGTTTAACCGTCAGTTACGGGTTTATATGCGTTAATTTTCGTTTAAGCACTGACGCTCGCAATTCCGAGTGGATTCGGACGTAGTCGAATCCGCCGTAATTGCGGTTATACATTGTTGCCAATAGTATTTTATTCAACTGTTTTTTCAATTAGTTTTAATTCTCCGTTTTCAACTTTCCAATGTTCATAATATTCTTTGTCCTCTGAATTATGTCCAATAACAAATCGTTCTATCAGTTTTGGAATTCCGTTTTTCAATTCATAAATATCTCGACCGTGTTCACAGCAACCGTTTCTCCAAGTCGAATTAATTTGCTTTTTTTCGTAATCAAATTCAGGTGATGTTATTTCTCCGTAATCTTTGTTTTCCTCAAAGAGTTCATTTGTCGGATTATAAATCCAAAAAAGAAAAGGAACATTCGGTCCAGCTGGAAGAAACTCCATTAGCTTAAAATCCGTTTTTCCGTCAAAATTCATATCCTCTATTGTAAATAATTGGTCGTTTGGAAAAGTTTTACTGAAATAGTTTTCGCTCGGTTTTATAGTTTGCGTTATGATTCCATTTTTCAGAACCTCAATTTTAGTTATTTCACAGTCATTTTCTCCGCATTTTTTGGTCAGACAAAATTCAAATTCCGCATTCGAAAACTTAATAATTTCTTGTGAATAAAGTTCAAATGAAAGCAGAATTGTTAATATCAGCAGAGTTTTTTTCATATTACTGGCAACTTAAAGATATAGACTTTTTCAATTGTCTATATAGATAGTTAAACGAAGTTCGCCATTTTTTCTCACAAAATCAAATAGTCGTTTAAAGCTGGTTTGTAAACTTATAGGCAGTGTGGTTGGATAGCTATGTGCAAAAGATTAAATAAAAAGTGTTAGTATTTAGCTAACTATTTAAACGGTAGAAAAGCCCTTTTCTTATATTTTAAATTTATGCTTAAGATTAAATAATGGTGTACTGTTCTCAACTTCAAGATGTAATTCGGCAATTGTTTTCATAGAAAAGGCTTAGTTTTATTGTAGAGAAGGTTTTTTAAACTTTTAATTGAATGTTGATAATCAATAATAAAGTTCGATGTCAACCTGAACTCGTTTCAGGTTCTCACCATAAAACATCAACCTTTAAAGTTGTTATGGGATGCTGAAACGAGTTCAGCATAACAGAAAAGGTAACATTTTTACACAAAACGGACAATCAGAAACTTTTAGTATTTTGAAGTAATAGCTACTTCTCCTTTTTTTAAACCTTTACCCATTACAGTTAATTTTATGTCGCCAGGTTCGTTTTCCGATTGTACCAGCACAACCAATTTTCCACTAAACAGTTTCATGGTGGGTAAATGAAATAATTCCAATGATGTGGCATCACCATTACATGCTGCTCTATAAGTTCCCTTTCCAGATACTTTAAATTTTAGCTGATTGTTTGCTGTGGGACAGGGAATGTCATTTTTATCAACTACAGATACTTCAACAAAACTAATGTCCTTACCACTAGCTTTTATGGTTTTTCGGTCGGGCGACAAAACAATTTTATATGGCTTTCCAGCGGTTTTCATGCTTTTTTCTGCAACAGGATTTTGGTTGTCATCAAAAGCTACGACTTTAACGGTGCCCGGCTCATACTTTATGTCTGTCCACATCAATCGATAACGGTGTTGTGGCGATTCATTTGTTTTCTTTTGAACGCCCATGCTCTTTCCGTTTACAAACAATTCAGCACTGTTGTAATTGGTGTACACAAAAATGGGAGTGGTTTCGCCTTCTCGGCCTTTCCAGTTCCAATGCGGTAAAATATGTAAAGTTTCGTCTTTAGTGTTCCATCGGCTTCGGTATAAATAAAAGCGGTCTTTTGGCAGTCCGGCCAAATCTGAAATCCCAAAGTAAGAACTTCGCGACGGCCAATACTCATCGTAGGGCGTAGGTTCGCCCAAGTAATCAAAACCGGTCCAAACAAATTCGCCAATCACCCAAGGTTTATCGTCCTGTAATACGAAATCTTCATCGGGAACATTGCTCCAGCTGCAGGCCTCCAAATCGTATGACGAGCATTGTAGGTCGTCATACTGTTTCATTTTTGCCTGTACTACAGGGAATTTATAAACTCCACGAGAACTGACCGTTGATGCTGTTTCTGAACCTAAAATAAAACCTTGAGGAAATCTATTGTAAGCTTCTTCATAGAGATGAATGCGATAGTTAAGCCCAGGGACGTCGAGTAAGGCTCCAAAGCCCGATTCCATCACTGCTTTTACACGGTCCATGCCCACAGTTACGGGGCGGGTGGGGTCTTCTCTATGAAAAATATCCTGAAGCCATTTAGCCCTTTTTACGCCAGCAGCACCATGTTGGTCGGGTACTTCGTTGCCCGAACTCCACATGACTATGCACGGGTGATTTCTTGTAGCTCTTACCAGATTAACGATATCTTTCTCGGCATATTCATCAAAAAAACGATTATAGCCGTTTTCTACTTTGGGTTTTTTCCATTCATCAAAACTTTCGGCTAAAAATAAAAAGCCCATTTCATCGCAGAGTTCCAATTGTTCCAATGAAGGCATATTATGAGCACTTCTAATGGCGTTGCAACCCATATCCTTTAAAATGGTGAGTTGACGTTTTAATGCAGCTTTATTTACCGCCGCCCCTAGCGGGCCTAAATCGTGGTGTAAACAAACGCCTTTAAATTTGGTGGTTTTGCCGTTTAAACTAAACCCTGTTTTTCGTTTATATTTTATGCTTCGAATACCGAATCGCGTTGAAATTTCGTCTTTTAACTCGTTGTCAACATATAATTTGGAAATGGCGGTGTATAAATACGGGGTATCTGGGCTCCAGAGTTTTGGGTTTTTTACTTTAATATTTTGGTCGTATTCATTGCCAAAAGTGGTGGTTGATTTTAAAGAAGCGACCTCTTTTCCGTCGGCATCAAAAACGGTAGTGATTAAATACCCATTTGTATTTGAAACTTTAGTTTTTACGTTCACTTTGGCAATACTATCGGAAATATATGGAGTTGTAATAAATGTGCCCCACTGGTTGATGCTTTCTTGGTTTTTAACAATGAGGCTTACTTTCCGGTACAGCCCGGCACCAGGATACCAACGCGAAGCAAATTCCCGATTGGTAAGCTTTACCGCCAAAGTGTTTTCGCCTTCTGAAATCAATTCGGAAACATCAAAATAAAAATAACTGTAACCGTAACCCCATTCACCCACTTTTTTACCATTTAAATATACTTGGGGTTCGCTCATGGCACCTTCAAAAAGCAAAATTATTTTTTTATTTTTTTCGGTTTGGGTAATGTTAAATACATTTCTGTACCAAGCCGTGCCAACATGCGGAAGGGCACCGGTACGTCCTGTTTTTTCGGTGGCTATTTCTTCGCCGTTTTGCACAATGGCTACAGTTTGCTTGTCGATTTCTTTATCGAATGGACCGTAGATGGCCCAATCGTGAGGTACGCTTACGGTTTCCCATTTGGAATCGTTAAATTGTATTTTAGAAGCATTTTCATGGTCTCCTTTTTGAAATTTCCAATTGGTGTCTAGGGTTTTTACCGTTCTGGTTTGTGATTGGCTGGTTTGAATAAAACCTAAAAGTAGGATGAATAATAGTTTTAAAATCTTCATTTTTAATTTTTTGAAATTGATTTCACCAAAGCGATGGCCTTCCATTTTTTTAGTGATATCCAAATATAATTTTTTTAAGCTTACCCAAGTTCAAAGGACAAAAAAAAGCCCCTTTTTTACGGGGGCTTTCAACAAACTAAACTAAACAAACTGCAATTTAGAACTTCACAATTTTTTTTGTGATTTTTCTATCTCGATCAGTCGTTATTTTAACTAAATACAAGCCTTTGGGCAATTCTGAAATATTAAAGGCTTGATGTTTTTGCAAGTTCCCAGTAAAAGTTTTTACCAGTTTTCCGGTAACATTATAAATACTGATAGCATCAATCGGTTTGTTGATTGAAAATGTATTATTAACCGGGTTGGGGTATATTTTCATGGTGTTGGAAACTACTGAGCTGGTGCTTAAATTTTCCGTTTTTGCATATAGTCTGTATTCCCCAGGCTGTAAACTTAAAGATGCCGTTGGATTGGTGACGTTAATTGATGTCTCAGAAAATTGCTCGTACCATGTTCCGGTTGATGGGAAGTTTGGATTTACAGATTGTGTGGTTACATCAAAATTGGCCACTATAACCACGTCTAAACTACCAACGTTGTCATACAAATTGATGCGTTTAATCAGGCCGCTAACACTTAAATTATAATTATCCGTATTGAATGTTGAAGGAAACTGTTTTTTCATGGCAATCATTTTGGCGGTAACCTCTTTTAAATCCAAGCGGTCAGCATCATTGTTGTACCCTAGCGTCCATGCTACGGGTTTTTCGTCTAGCCTGCAACTGCCATCATTAATATCATCATCGCAGTTAATGCTTTTGTCGTAACCCAATTCGCCAAATTGCCAAATCATTTTTGGGCCAGGAATGCCATAAAAAACTACAGAAGCCGCTTCTTGTCTATCAAGGCTCGTGGCTAAATCCTTAACGTTATATCCGCCGTTTGAATTCCCGTAAGCCAAATTTTTCACCATTAAGCGCTCTTCGTCGTGGCTTTCCATATAGCCAACAATGTGTGGGTTGTTCCATCCTCTGTTTTGATAAGATAGCCACGATACATCGGCTCCATCGCTATACCCCATAGTATTTTGGTTAAAACTGTGGTTAAGGTTTCCCCAAAGCATAATACCGTAATTGGCCAGTTCGGTTTCTTCGTTGTTATCTGACAAATGTTCGAAAATCACATAAGCTTCATTGCCAGGGTTGTTAGCCCAAACATGGTCGGCATAGGCTTTAAGGTTTTCAATTCTATCGGCATCATAAGCGCTGGCCCAGTTGTTGGCACCCGTATAAATGGTGTTAGAAAGCCCTTTGGTAAAATCGAAACGGAAACCGTCTATTTTGTATTCGTTCATCCAAAAACTCAACACATCGTTAAAGAAATTTACAGTATATGAAGATTCGTGGTTGAAATCGTAGCCCCAATGCGCCGAGGTGTTGTCCACCAAATTATGGTTTTGGTTGTAGTACGGACTATCGGCTGCCGGAATGTTATTAGTGCTGTCCCAATACATTTGTAAAAGTGGCGATTGGCTGTACGAATGGTTAAAAACAACATCGGTTATCACGGCCATACCGCGTTGGTGGCAGGCATCAACAAACGCTTTTAAATCGTTGTTCGTGCCGTAGGCCTTATCCAAAGCCATGTAAAATGAAGGGTTGTAGCCCCAGCTAATATTGCCTTCAAATTCATTAATGGGCATGAGTTCAATGGCATTGACTCCCAAATTTTCCAAATAATCCAAATGCGTCATGGCATCTTGATAGGTGCCATCTTCGGTAAAATCGCGAAGCAACAGTTCATAGATTACTAAGTTTTCTTTGTTGGGTTTGATGAACGAGGTGTTCTGCCAAGTATAATCTGTTTCATTAATTTTAAAGGTTGAAACAATTCCTGTGGTTTCGCCCTTAGGGTATGGCATTAAATCGGGATAAGTAGAGGAGGGGATGTACTGGTCGTTATTGGGGTCCAATACTTTTTTTGCATAAGGATCGGCCACCTTTATGGTGTAATCAATAACGTACTGGTAGGCGTATTCGGAATTGGCATCCAGTCCTGAGACGGTAAGCCAAAAATGGTCGCCATCCTTTTTCATTTGATAGTTTTCACTCAGTTCCCAATTATTAAATCCGCCAATAAGAAATACATCAGTTTTGCCGGGCGCTTCTAAAACAAACGTTACCGTACCATCTTCATTATCGTTAAAGCCATTTAAAATTCCCGTTGGCATCGTGGCGTTTTGGGTGGGTGTTTTTACATATACCGAAACACTTTCCTGTTTGGTTTCGCCACCTTGGCTGGCCGAGGCCTCAATGGTATGTATTCCCGTTGAAGTAAAGGTGTAAGATGTTGAAATAGAAGTTGCATTTGTAGCCGTTTCCACGGAATTTGAATTGACTTTCAATTCTAAATAGGCATTAATGCTCGATGCTGCACTAATGGTAATATTGTCGTTTAAATTAAAAACAGAGTCATCGGAAGGATTTGTTATGTTAATGTTTAAACCTTCAGCATAAATAGGAATAAAAATATCGGGTCTGGATTGGGCATTCCCGGCACTGTTACGAAAAACTATAGCAATGTTGGTAACGACTTCACCAGCAGTGGTTCCGTAATACGTTGGGATATTGGGGGTAATGTTCAATTCGTAAGTATTGGTTCCCGTTCTGTTGAGTTTGGGTTGTGTGGTGTTATTTCCCCAAGATCCAATAACGTGTTTCCAATCGGTGTTGCTAGTTGATGCCGTTGTAATAACTCCTGTATGGGCGTAAACGTCTCCGGTGTAGCCTTCCAATTCTGTTCCAGTGGCATTAAAAAAGATGGTAATGGCATCTGCTTCAGTTGGAATGGCCGGAGAGGTGTTAACCTGACCAAAGGAAAGGGCAGAAGCCAGTAAAAAAAGTAAGTATATGTTTTTCATTTTTTGTTGTGATATTTTTAATTGCTAGATAAAACTTGGAATTCAATCATATTGATGAAGAACCATTTTCTTAGTTCTATTAATGGTTTTTTTATGAAAAGAGGTTGCATTATAACACAACACAACCTCTCACCAATCATTTTAGTTTACAAGTTTTATAAACTTGTGCAGCACTTGCTTTCTATCTTTTTCCTAGATAGTATGCAGGCCCAGAAGGATCGTTAAAATCTATGCTTATAACATAATTTCCAGCTTCAACCGCAATGTTGTTGTCGGCATCTTGGTCCAAAATATTATCGCCATTGGCATCACCGTAATCGCCATTCCACTCGTTGTTAGGTCTGAATTTAAGTTCGCCATCAACTAGCGTTACATTTTCAGCAAACCAAACCCCCGGTTGAATTTCGGTTAAACTGGCATCAGGCGTTTCACCCCAGTTGTTGTATCCAGAGCCTACGGCTCCCCAAACGGTTGCCGGTTCAATGGAATAGGAGTTGTCTTTTAAATCGACGGTAACCAAATAATGTCCTTCGGTAACTGCAATATTGTTGTCGGCATCGGCATCTAAAATACCATCACCATTAGCGTCACCTAAATCGCCACCCCATTCGTTGTTCATTCTAAATTTAATTTCGCCATCAACAAGTCTTACACCAGCTTTAAAGGTGTCGGTTGTGTAATCATAGTAGAGTTTGGCATCAGGCGTTTCGCCCCAATTGTTATAGCCAGAGCCCACAATACCCCAAGAGAAAGGTTCGATGGAATATGAATTGTCATTGGTGTCAATTGTTATTTTGTAATCTCCAGCGGTAACAGCAATGTTGTTATCTGGATCGGCATCTAAAATACCATCGCCATTGGCATCACCTAAATCGCCGCCCCATTCGTTGTTTTCGCGGAATTTAATTTCACCATCTACTAAGTTTATATAAGAAACGATAACACCAGCTGATGAGGTTGTATAGAATTTTCCATCAGCAAAAGCACCCCAATTGTTGTAGCCTGAACCAACAACGCCCCATGATGCTACTTCAAAAGCCCCACCACCTTCAACTATTTCAGGTAAAATAATCGTGAGGGCCTCAGGGCTTGAAAATGTTTCCAGTCCTTCGGTACCTACAAAGGCTTTAATTCTGAAATAGATTTCTCCCGTGTTTGGGTTTTCGGTATTTGGGTCGTTATCTAAACCGGCAGCTTCAGCAAAACTTAACATTTCCCCAATTGTAATTGCCAATTCATTTCCGTTTGTAGTTCCTAATGAAGTAGCATCGGAGAAGTCTCCTGAAACAGAATTTTGCAATTCATAACTAACATTTGTTGGGACACCAAAATTGGCATCTTCCCAAGTAAAGCGTTCACCTATGTTATTGGCTGTGGCGGCGGTTAATGTATATTCAGCTAAAAATGAGTTTGAAAAACTTATACCTTCAGCAGGTTTTTGAGCCGTAAAAACTAACTCGTCATCTTGCTCGCAAGATACAAGGCCGATTACAGCAATTAATAGTAACGATAAAATTTTGATATTTTTCATAATAGTGATAATTAGTTTTTTAATAACCTGGATTTTGAGTTAAGTTGGGATTGGCCTGTAATGCTGAGGCTGGAATAGGGTAAACATTGTATGTAGCTGGAATTGATGCTCCATCTTTTACGCCACCTTTCCAAGGCCATAAGTAGGAACTTCCTGTGAACCTTCCAAACCTTATTAAGTCAGTACGTCTGTGGCCTTCAAGATTTAATTCTCTTCCGCGTTCATCAATTATAAAGTCAAGGGTTAAATCACCTTGTGAAACCGTACTAGCGTTAGATCGTGTTCTAACGGCATTTACATATTGCACTGCAGTTCCCATATCTGTTCCGGCTGCATTTCTAATTGCGCACTCTGCATACATTAAATACGCATCTGCCAATCGGAAAAGGGGAAAGTCGGTATTGGCAAAGCTTGTGGGAGTAGACCCTCCAGAAGAATTGGTATTTCTAAATTTAGTTGATGGGTAGCCGTCAATCCAGGTTTTGTAATCTTCCATTTCGTAGTTGTGCCCTTCGGTCCAAAACAAGCTGGCTCTTACATCTGTTGAAGTTTCTAAATCTCCAAACAAACCATACCAGGCTTTAGATGACCTGTGGCCGCCCCAGCCTTCTGTAGCTCCAAAATCAGCCAATGGCATAGTAGCAGAGTTTAAACTACCGTTGATAATGTAAGTGGTATTTCCAAAACTTTGGCTAACCGCAGCATCTGCAATTAGCGGAAATATAATTTCTGGCGAGGTATCGTTGTCTGCTGAAAAGTTTAAAACAAAATTTGTAGCTAACGAATAGTTGCCGTCTGTTATTACTTTATTGGCATATGTTGCGGCGGCGGCGTATCTAGGTGTACCAGTGTATACTTCGGCGTTTAAATATAGTTTTGCCAAAAGCATTTGTGCAGCAGCATTTGTTGCTCTGCCATAGGTGTTGGTGCTTGGCAAAATGGGCTCGATGGCTAGAAGTTCACTTTCAACGTAATCGAACAGTTCTTGTCGTGAAGCTTCGGGAAGTGATTCCGACTGACCAAAATTGTCTTCGGTAGCCAAAACGCCTTTGCCAAAAACGTCAATTAAATAAAAGTAGGCTAAAGCCCTGATATAACGGACTTCTGAAACAACTTCTTCTTTGTTGTTAACATCTACGTTTGGTAAAATAGATAGCAGATTGTTACACTGCGGAATTGTAAAAAATATCCTGTTGTAAAGGTATCTAAAGAATTTGTTCTGGTCGGTCCAGTCTGTTGTAGTGGTTAACTGATCTAACCCATTGTCTCCCCAGCGGTTTTTCATGGCGTCTGCCGCAAAATCCTGTAAGTTTACAATTCCTCTTAAAAAAGGTGATTCGCCGGCATCGTCACTAATATCTGAACTGCCCGAACCTTGGGCGCCAGAAAGCGCAAACGAACCGTAAAGCCTAGAAAGAATACCTTCTACTGCTTGAGGGTCTTCTGCCAAAAGTTCATCGAGAGAGAGTTCAACCAATGGTTTGGTGTCTAAATCGCTGGTACAGCTTATGGTAATTGTACTGAATACTGCCAATCCTAGCATTAATTTTAATATCTTATTTTTCATCGTTTTCATAGTTTAAAAATCAATATTTACACCTAGGTTATAAATTGTGGCTCGAGGGTAGAAGTTCTTGTCTATTCCAAAAAAGTTTTCTGGATCTTGCCCTGAGTAGTTGGTAATAATAAATGGATTGTTAACCGCTCCATAAATTTTTAATCTGGCATTCTTTATAACGTTAGAAAGTGTGTGGCCCAATACTATGTTTTCGCACCTAAGGAAAGAAGCGCCTTCAATAAAATAGTCTGAGTATTGAACGGGGTCTACAATATCTGTAAACACAGGGTTGGCTTCTCCTGTAAAGAAATTCAACTGGTTAAAGAATGAATTTCCGTCTAGAGATTGGGCGTTCTCAATCGCACCCTGCGACAACCTTCTGGAGTTGTATATGTAGCCATCCAACTGGCCTCTTAGGCTAGCACTTAAATCCCAGTTATTGTAATTCATTGTAAAACCAAATCCGAATGTCCAGTTTGGCTGCATAGGCTTGTAATATCTGTCAGCCTCAGTAATTCTTCCGTCATCGTTCAAGTCTACAAAAGCCCCCAATATTGGGTTTCCTTCTTCGTCATAAACTTGTTTGTGCACATAAGCTGACCCGGCTTGTTCTCCAATGGCATGTCTCAAAAGGAAGTTGCCTGTCCCTATATCCAGTCGGGCTTCATCCTTGTTTACCGTAATTTGTTCAACTCCTTTTAAATCGGTTACTTCGGTAATATTGTACGACAGGTTTCCGTTTAAATTCAAGTTGAAGTTTTCATTTTGGACAGGGTTCAGGTTCAGGTTCAGTTCGAAACCTTTACTTTCTGTTGTCCCCACGTTTTGAATGATTTGGTCACTTAAGGCCTGCCCCGGAGGAACACCTGTTAGTACTAATAAATCTCTGGTGTCTCTTTTAAAAATATCAAACGATCCAGATAAAAAGCTATTCGCAAAAAAGTCGAAATCAACACCAGCGTTGTATGTGGTTGTTTTTTCCCAAGTTAGATCGGGATTAAACTCTTTGGCGTTGTAAAGGTTAACTCCGCTAATGTATTGGCTTTGTTGCGAGCCAATTTCGAACAATGGGATGGAGGGATAAAAACCAACTTGCCCAGAAATATCTTGTTGACCGGTTTCACCCCAACCGATTCGTATTTTAAAATCGTTTACAAAATTGACATCTTTCAGAAAGTTTTCTTCCTTAACCTTCCAAGCTACAGCAGCTGAAGGAAAATAGCCCCATCGGTTTTCTTCTGTGAAGAAGGACGAAGCATCTGCTCTAAATGATGCTGTTAGCAAGTATTTATTGGCCAGATTAATGTTAGCTCGTCCAAAAAACGATTGTAAGTTTAGCTCGTTAAAGTACCTGTTGGTCGGGTTGTTTGGGTTAATATTCCTTACGCGATCTCCAGTAATACCATCATTATCTAGGTCATAAGTTTCACCTTGCGTGCCATCTGCACTAAATGCAGGGTCGGCGGTAAATTCATCTTTGTAACCGTCATTTTTAAAGTTTTGGTACGAATAGCCGGCTTGAATGTCGAAATTATTAATAAAAAAATCATTAAATTCCTTACGGTAGGCTAAATATGATTCCATCGTAGTATTTGTTATATGTTGGTTTTCGCCAAAGCTTTTTCCTGGTTGGATAATGTAAGTGCCGTTTGGTAGTGGGTTATCTGGATCGGCACTGCTTACTTGGGTGTAGCTGTTTACGGCTCCATCAGTAAAACGTTCTTCAATCTCTGCACGAGAGGCTTCCAATCCTAAATTTACAACAGCCCTTAATTCTGGTAGAAAATGGAATTTATAATCCAACTCAAGGTTTCCTAATAATCTTTTAACCTTTTCGGGACGCATTCTTTGAAGCAATACGGCCAATGGGTTTGTTGCCCCTATTCGCTCATTGGGAGCATTCGGGTCGTCATTGGGTCTTAGTTGCTGGTAAAAACCGCCAAAAATAGAATTGCCATCATAAATAGGTTTTGTAGGATCCATGGAGACCGACCCACCAATTGCAGCACCTTCGTCTACCGAGTTTTTATCAACGGCCGTACCTTTTGCGTTTAAATCAATTTTTAAGTGGTCGTCAAAAAGTTTTGGAGATAATCTTACCGACGCTGTAATTCTTTCGTAATCGTTAGTTTTTACAACACCTTCAGTTTCATTGTAACCAACAGAGGCTCTAAAAGGTATTTTTTCGAATAAATTAGCGCTTACACCAAAGTTGTAATCTTTTGTAATGGCTGTTCTGTAAATAGCATCTTGCCAATCGGTGTTATAAATAGCACGATCTCCATTTGGAGTGCTTATGATTTGTGCGGGTGTTTCATTTGTGTCTACACTTCCAACAGGTACTCCTAAACTGTTATAACCATCTGGAAAGTACATGTTAATAAATTTTGCGAAAGTAATACCGTCCATGACTTGGACTTGGTCGTTGGAACTTACGCTACTTAACGATGTTCTCGCCGAAAAATTAAATTTAGCCTCGCCAGAAGTTCCTTTTTTAGTAGTGATAATAAGAACTCCATTTGACGCTCTAGACCCGTAAATGGCAGTTGCAGAGGCGTCTTTTAAGATACTGAAGCTTTCAATGTCGTTAGGGTTAATCAAGCTCAAAGGGTTGCCTACTCCAGCAACACCTCCGTTATCTAGTGGAACGCCGTCAATTACAATTAAAGGTGAGTTGTTTCCAGATAATGAAGAACCACCCCTAATTCTAATGTTTGGGGCAGCATCTGGTTGTCCGCCAGCACTTGTAATCCTTACACCAGCGGCTTTACCCTGGAGCAATTGATCTGGCGATACAACAGCCCCTTGGTTAAAATCTTCAGAAGATACTACGTCAACCGATCCAGTAAGGTCTTCTTTCTTTACGCTACCGTAACCGATAATAACAATTTCTTCAAGTTGTGCGGCATCTTCCACTAATACCACATTTAATGTTTCTTGTCCTGTATAGGTTATTTCCTGAGGTTGATACCCCACAAAGGAATATACAAGAACGTCTCCGTTACTAACTTCAATTTCGTATAGTCCATCAAAGTTTGTTGCCGTACCATTAGCGGTACCTTTTACAACAACATTAACTCCAGGTAGTGGAAGGGAGGTTGATTGCTCAGTTACCGTTCCTTTTAAACTATTCTGCCCAAACATAAATGCGGGCAAGGCTAGTATAAAAAACAGCAAACTTTTAGTAGTTGTTTTCATATAATTTTGTTAAATAATGAATTAAATAGTTTAGTTATATTTTCACTTCTCGCATCAAACGTATGTAAAGAAATCGTTAAGAAATAATTTTATATTACGAAATTTTTAACGAAAACGTTTTCGTGTTGAAAACTTTTTAAATAAAAACCTTAAAAATGATAAAAACGTATAATTAAGCGTTATTAAAAATGTTGTCATAACTTTATAAAATGAAGTAAATAATCGTTATTTTTCGATGAATTTTATCTCATGAAAAAGAAAATAACATTAAAGCAAATAGCGAAGGAACTGGATGTTTCTGTTTCAACGGTGTCTAAAGCCTTAAGCGGAAGCAAGGAGATAAGCGAAGATACCACCCAAAAAATAAAGGCTTTTGCGAAACTCTATAATTATAAGCCCAACAATATTGCGCTGAGTTTAAAGAATAGAAAGACCAAAACCGTTGGTATTTTAATTCCTGAAATTGTACACCATTTCTTTTCAACCGTAATTCGAGGCATAGAACGCGTAGCCAATAGGCGCGGGTATAATGTGATTGTAGGCTTATCTAATGAATCGTTTTCCAAAGAAATAATAAATATGGAAATGTTGGCCAACGGCAGTATTGATGGTTTTATTCTTTCTATTTCAAAAGAGACTTTGCTAAAACAAGATTACCACCATTTTCATGCTACCATAAACCAAGGTATGCCTATTGTTATGTTTGATAGGGTGGTAAATGAGGTAGATTGCGATAAAGTAATTGTTGACGATTTTAATGGTGCTGTAAAAGCTGTTAATAAGCTCATAGAAAACGGGTGTAAAAATATAGCTTTGGTTACCACAATGGATTACGTTAGCGTAGGGAAACTAAGAACACAAGGCTATCTTCAAGCTTTAGAAAACCATAATATAGTTCCAGATCCTAACATGATATTAAAAATTGATGATAGCCTAAATGTAGAAAACCATGTAGAACTTCTTGAAACTGAAATCGCCCAATTTATTCAAACCAACTCCACAATTGATGGGATTTTTGCAGTTAATGAGCTATATGCGGTTACGGCAATGAAAGTAGCCAAAAAACTAGGATATCATGTTCCCGACGATATTCAAGTTATTGGTTTTACCGATGGTGTTCTGTCAAAACACTCCACTCCAAGTTTAACAACCGTAAGCCAACATGGTCAAAAAATGGGAGAGCAGGCAGCAAATTTATTGATTGATCGATTGGAAGCTGATGACGCCGAAAGTGAACGATATTTCAGTAATAACAATCAAAAACGCGACTTTATCAAGGTGGTTATAGAGACCGAAATTATTGAAAGAGAATCAACTAAATAAAAATTTATTTGGAAGAATAAAAATCTTTTCTATATCTTTGATGCGAAATCAAAACTTATATTTTCACTTCTCACGTAAGTTTTGATAAGTAAATATCGCTTATCAAATAGTATTAACAAAACATACTATTTAATGGAAAAGCGTAAATTAAGTTTCTGGGAAATTTGGAACATGAGTTTCGGATTTCTAGGGATTCAGATGGGTTTCGCCCTACAAAATGCCAACGCCAGTAGAATACTTCAAATTTTCGGTGCCGACGTTCACGAGTTGTCGTGGTTTTGGATTATTGCACCTTTAATGGGATTGGTTGTTCAACCCGTTATTGGACATTACAGCGATAAAACTTGGGGGCGATTGGGTAGGCGTAAGCCGTATTTTTTAATTGGAGCAATTTTAGCTTCAATTGGATTAATACTCATGCCCCAGGCCGATATGTTCATTGCATTTTTGCCTCCCCTGTGGGTAGGCGCAGGAATGCTAATGATAATGGATGCTTCTTTTAATATCGCTATGGAGCCATTTCGTGCTTTGGTTGGTGATAATTTAAGAACAGACCAACGAACTTTGGGTTTTAGTGTGCAAACGGCGCTTATTGGTTTTGGTGCTGTAATTGGCTCGTGGTTGCCATATGCATTGGCGAACTGGTTTGGAGTTTCAAATGAAACTTCAGCCGGAGCCGTTCCTTCAAATTTAATCTGGTCTTTTATAATTGGGGCTATTATTTTAATTGCCTCCATTTTAATTACTGTTTTAACAACCAAAGAATATTCTCCAGAAGAGTTAGCATTTATTGAAAAGCAAAAGGCACAATCCGACGAAATTGAAGAAGTAGTTCAAGAAGCAGAATCTAGCTTACTGGATATTTTTGAAGATTTTAAAAAAATGCCCACAACCATGCGCCAATTAAGTTGGGTGCAATTCTTTTCATGGTTTGGTTTGTTCGGTATGTGGGTATTTGCAACACCGGCCATAGCACAACATACTTACGGTTTGCCCTATACAGATAGTAGTAGTGCGGATTACCAAAATGCAGGTGACTGGGTAGGTATACTTTTTGGTGTTTACAATTTAGTATCTGCTTTTTATGCCTTCGCTTTACCGTACATAGCCAAAACATTAGGAAGAAAAAAAACCCATGCAGCGTCTTTAGTTGTAGGGGGGGTAGGCTTGCTTTCCATTTACATTATGCCCGATAAAAACTGGCTTATTGTATCTATGATTGGTGTGGGCATTGCTTGGGCCAGTATTTTGGCCATGCCGTATGCCATTTTAGCGGGATCAATCTCTCCAAAAAAAATGGGGGTTTATATGGGTATTTTTAATTTCTTCATCGTAATACCACAAATTATCAATGCTTTAATCGGCGGTCCGCTTGTCAAATATGCCTATGGTAATCAAGCTATACTGGCTCTGGTAATGAGTGGTTTAAGTTTTTTAATCGCGGCATCTCTTGTCTTTAAAGTTAAGGATGTTGATGATGTTGTACAATAGAATAACAAAATAGAATGGATAACAAAATAGGAGTCATTTTCGATTTAGATGGCGTCATTGTCGATACGGCAAAGTATCATTATTTAGCGTGGAAAAACCTCGCAGACAAATTGGGTTTCGAGTTTACCGAAGAGCATAACGAATTGCTCAAAGGGGTTAGCAGAGTTCAGTCTTTAGAAATATTGCTAAGCATAGGAAATGTTCAGCTTTTCGAAGAAAAAAAGCAAGAATTTCTGATAAGTAAAAATGAAGAATATCTCGAGTATATTCATAAAATGAATTCTGACGAAATTCTTCCAGGTGCAGTTGAACTGCTAGATATTTTGGACGAAATGGGCATAAAATATGTGCTTGGCTCTGCCAGTAAAAACGCACCACTTATTTTAAAACAAGTTGGTCTTTTAGAACGGTTTGCAGGAATTGTTGATGGCAATAGTGTTTCAAAAGCAAAACCAGACCCCGAAGTATTCCTTATAGGGGCAAAAAAGCTAAAACTAGAACCAAAGCAATGTATTGTTTTTGAAGATGCCATTGCAGGAATTGAAGCCGCGAATACTGCAAATATGATGTCTATTGGTATTGGCGATAAAATAACACTTGCTGCGGCCGATTTCAATTTTGAGAATTTAACGGAGGTGACCACCGATTTTATTAAGACGTTAGTAAAAGGAAAAAAGCAACAAAAAGTTTAAAAGAGAGAAAAACGGGTCTGTAACCAGAGCCGTGATTTTTCAAAAATAGACTTTCATATCCTAAAAAATATGAATCAAGATTATATAAAACCAGACAACTGGTCTATCATAGAGGAAGGTTTTGACACAAAGCGTGTAAAGTCTTCCGAAAGCCTTTTTAGCATCGGTAATGGTGCCATGGGGCAGCGAGCCAATTTTGAAGAACAATATTCTGGCGATACGTTTCAAGGAAGTTACATCGCTGGAATTTATTACCCTGATAAAACCCGTGTTGGCTGGTGGAAAAACGGGTACCCCGAATATTTTGCCAAAGTGTTGAATGCACCTAATTGGATTGGTGTTAACGTTACGGTTAATGGTGAAATACTGGATTTATTTACGGCAAAAGAAGTAGAAGGATTTCGCAGGGAATTGAATATGAAGGAAGGTTGGCTATCCAGAAGTTTTACGGCAACACTTCAAAATGAAACAAAAATACAGGTTGAGGTTTTACGGTTTTTGAGTTTGGATTTAGATGAATTGGGAGCCATAAAATATAGTGTCACGGCTATAAATAATGATGCTGAGATTGAATTTCAACCTTATTTAGATAGTGGAATTACAAACGAAGATACCAATTGGGACGATCAATTTTGGAGCACTACAAACATAGAAACATCCAAAAATCAAGCGTTTATAGAAGCGCATACCATGAAAACCAATTTTCATACCTGCACATTTATGGAAACGAGCGTTTTTATTGAAGCAGACCAACAAAACATAAAACCCGAACAAACAACAACTCAAACCTTAGCCGCCTATAATTACAATTTGAAGATTGAAAAGGGGCAAACGGCGACCTTAATCAAGTTTGGAGGCTATACGGTTAGTAGAAATCACAAGAAGTCTAAACTTATTGATGCCGCAAAAGCCGTTTTAGCAAAAGCAAATGATATAGGATTTTCTGGTCTGTTAAATAATCAAAAACAGGCCTGGGCTAATATTTGGAATATGTCCGATATCACAATTGAAGGTGATGTTAAGGCTCAACAAGGCATTCGTTTTAATATCTTCCAGTTAAACCAAACGTATTTGGGTAAAGATTCCAGATTAAACATAGGCCCCAAAGGATTTACTGGCGAAAAATATGGCGGTAGCACTTATTGGGATACCGAGGCTTATTGCATTCCGTTTTATATGGCTACAAAAGACCAAAATGTAGCAAGAAACCTTTTGGAATACCGTTACAGCCATCTAAATAAAGCCATTGAAAATGCTAAAAATTTAGGGTTTAGAAATGGTGCAGCACTATTTCCCATGGTTACCATGAATGGCGAAGAGTGCCATAACGAATGGGAAATCACTTTTGAAGAAATACACCGAAACGGTGCCATAGCCTTTGCTATTTACAATTATTGTCGCTACACTGGTGATTACAGTTATATTCCTGAAAAAGGACTTGAAGTTTTAATTGGTGTCGCACGATTTTGGCATCAACGGGCCAATTTTTCAACTAAGAAGAATCAATACGTCATTTTGGGAGTAACTGGGCCAAATGAGTACGAAAACAACGTAAATAACAATTGGTATACCAACTATTTGGCCAAATGGTGCATTAATTATGCGATTGAAAGTATCAGTAAAATAGAGGAAGATTATGCTTCAGATTTTACGAGAATAATGAACAAAGTAAAGCTTTCAACTTTAGAACTGGCCGAATGGAAAGCAGTTGCCGATAATATGTACTTTCCATTTTCAGAAAAACATCAAGTTTACTTGCAGCAAGATGGGTTTTTAGATAAGGAGCTCATTACGGTTTCTAGTTTAGATAAAAAACAGAGACCCATAAACCAAAAGTGGAGTTGGGATAGAATTTTGCGTTCACCCTATATAAAGCAAGCCGATGTGCTTCAGGGATTTTACTTTTTTGAAGACCAATTTACGAATGAAGAACTAAAACGCCATTTTGATTTTTACGAGCCCTTTACCGTGCATGAAAGTTCGCTTTCGCCTTGTGTTCATAGCATACAGGCAGCTAAATTAAATAGGATGGAGCAGGCCTATAAATTCTATTTGCGTACTTCTCGTTTAGATTTAGACGATTACAACAAAGAAGTGCACGAAGGCCTTCATATAACCAGTATGGCCGGAACTTGGATGAGCATCGTAGAAGGCTTTGGCGGTATGCGCATTCAGGATAATCAATTGGCATTCAATCCAAAAATACCAAAAGAATGGAAGGCATTTTCGTTTAAAGTGAATTTTAGAAACCAAATTCTAAAAGTACAGGTTTGCCATGCCGATACTAAGTTTGAATTGGAAGGGGATAAAGAATTACAGATTTTAGTCAATAACGAACCCATAAACCTTACCCCGAATTGTTTGCTAACGGTATAATAAAGAATAAAAAAATGAAAATAATAAAATTAATTATTGCACTTGTATTAACTGTGTCTATTGCAAGTGCACAGGAGTTAGTATCGCCAAATGGCAACTTAATCATGCAATTTTCGTTAGATGCTGGCGGTATGCCCACCTATAGTTTAGCATATAAAGGAAAACCGGTTATAAAAACCAGTAAATTAGGTTTTTACTTAAAAAATGACGAAAAATCGTTATTGGATGATTTCAAGGTGTCACAAACCGAATCAGCAACTTTTAATGAAACTTGGCAACCTGTTTGGGGAGAAGAAAAAAAAATCTTAAATCACTATAACGAGTTGGCTGTTTCATTGTTGCAAAATGAAACAGAGCGCAAAATGCTGGTACGTTTCCGGTTGTTTAATGATGGTTTAGGGTTTCGCTACGAATTTCCAAAACAGGAAAAGCTCGTTTACTTTGTTATAAAAGAAGAAAGAACACAGTTTGCCATGACGGGCGACCATAAGGCTTTTTGGCTTCCGGGAGATTATGATACACAAGAATACGATTATACGGAGTCTAAACTATCCGAGATTCGAGAAAAATTCGATACAGCAGTAACCCATAACGAATCGCAGGAACAATTTTCAAAAACGGGTGTTCAAACAGCCTTGATGATGAAAACAGAAGATGGCCTGTATATCAATTTGCATGAGGCTGCACTTGTTGATTATTCTTGTATGCATCTTAATTTGGATGATGAAAATTTTGTTTTCGAATCGCATTTAACGCCAGACGCAGTAGGCGATAAGGGGTATATGCAAGCACCATGTAATACGCCATGGCGAACCATTATGGTTAGCGACGATGCTCGTGACATACTAGCTTCACGAATAACTTTAAATTTAAATGAACCTTGTGAAATTGAAGATACATCATGGATAAAACCTGTAAAGTATATGGGTGTTTGGTGGGAAATGATTACAGGAAAAAGTACTTGGGCCTACACCGACGAGCTGCCAGCAGTACAATTGGGGGTTACCGATTATTCTGAAATAGAGCCTAATGGAAAGCACGCCGCTAATACTGCACAGGTTAAGCAGTACATCGATTTTGCTTCAAAACATGGTTTTGATGCACTTTTAGTAGAGGGCTGGAATGAAGGTTGGGAAGATTGGATAGGTAAATCAAAAGATTATGTTTTCGATTTTGTCACACCTTACCCAGATTTTGATGTAGTTGAGGTACGAGAATATGCAAAATCAAAAGGTGTTAAAATAATTATGCACCACGAAACATCTGGTTCCATTAGAAATTATGAACGCCACTTAGATAGCGCCTATCAATTTATGAAAGACAATGGATACGATGCAGTAAAAAGTGGTTATGTGGGTGATATTTTGCCTAGAGGTGAACGGCATTATAGTCAGTGGGTAGTTAATCATTATCAATATGCAATAGAAAAGGCGGCCCACTATCAAATTATGGTCAACGCCCATGAGGCGGTAAGGCCAACGGGGATTTGTAGAACGTATCCCAATTTAATAGGTAACGAGTCAGCTAGGGGAACCGAATTTCAAGCCTTTGGAGGGTCTAAGCCCAACCATGTTACGGTATTGCCATTTACTCGTTTAATAGGTGGACCTATGGACTATACGCCAGGTATTTTCGAAATGGACATAAGCAAGTTAAACCCAAAAAACAATTCACATGTTAATAGCACGATAGCCAATCAATTGGCACTTTATGTTACCATGTACAGTCCTTTGCAAATGGCTGCCGATTTGCCTGAACATTATGAACAGTTTATGGATGCTTTTCAGTTTATAAAAGACGTTGCTGTAGATTGGGATAAAAGTATTTACCTGGAGGCAGAACCTGGGTATTACCTTACCGTAGCCAGAAAAGAAAAAGGCTCCGAGAATTGGTTTGTGGGTAATGTTAATGGTAATGAAGCAAGAACTTCAAATATTATACTCGACTTTTTGGATGCGGGTAAAACCTATAAAGCCACTATTTATGCTGATGGTAAAGATGCGCATTACAAAACCAATCCGCAGGCTTACACTGTCAAAAGCAAAATAGTAACCAATAAATCGAAACTTTCGCAATGGTCTGCTCCTGGTGGCGGCTATGCTATTTGCATTGAAGAAATGAAATAATATACCACCATGATTTATTTAAAAAGACATAATAAGCATTACAAGCTTCTTATTTTTATTATAATGGCTGTATTTACTTTAAATTTAGCCTGCAAAAACAAGAGCGAAATGGGAAATAATAAGGTTCAAACCAACGCATCAATAGAGGAGCGTCATGATATTGAGCGTATTGAGCCATCCAATTGGTGGATAGGTTTTAAAAACAAAAATCTGCAACTTTTGGTGAAGCATCCTAGTATTTCGGAATATACTCCCGAGATGTCATATAAAGGTGTTTCGTTGTTAAAAATTAACAAAGCAGACAGTCCCAATTATTTGTTTCTTGATTTGAATATTTCCGAACAGGCTTCAGCAGGAAAATTTAATATCGTCTTTAAGCACGAACACAAGGAAGAGCTCGTTCAAACATATGAATTAAAATCAAGGGACAGGCCCGCAGTAGATTATATCGGTTTTGACAGTAGTGATGCCATTTATTTAATCACGCCAGACCGTTTTGCCAACGGAAACCCTGATAACGACATTATAGAATCGCTTAACGAAAAAACCATCGACAGAAACGATAATTATGCCAGGCATGGCGGGGATATTCAAGGCATAATAAACCATTTGGATTATATTGAAAATTTAGGGTTTACTGCCATTTGGCCAACCCCCTTGCTTACAAACAACATGTACCACGGTTCCTATCACGGTTATGCTATGACTGATTTTTATCAAATAGACCCGCGTTTTGGTACCTTGGAGGATTACCTCGAATTATCATCAAAAATGACCAATAGAGGAATGAAACTCATAATGGATCAAGTTGCCAATCATTGTGGAATTGAGCATTGGTGGATGAAAGACTTACCGTTTAAAGATTGGATTAACCATCAAGATAACTATCTGGAGAATTTAGAAAAGTGGGAAGCCAGTAAAAGCATTACAACGAACCACAGGCGTACCACCAACCAAGATATTTATGCTTCAAAAATTGATAAAGATAATATGAGTCAAGGTTGGTTTGTACCTGTTATGCCAGACATGAACCAACGTAACCCCTTCATGGCGACTTACACCACTCAAAACAGTATTTGGTGGATTGAAACTGCTAAATTGGGAGGTATAAGGCAAGATACTTATCCGTATCCCGATAAAGATTTTATGAGTAATTGGGCTGGGGAAATTATGAATGAGTACCCTAACTTCAGTATTGTAGGAGAAGAATGGACAACAAACCCGTTACTCATTGCATATTGGCAGCAAGGCAACCCCAATAGAGATGGTTATAATTCCAATTTAAAATCACCCATGGATTTTGCCATGCAAGACGTTATCGCAAAAGGATTAAACGATGAAGAGGGGTGGAGTTCTGGTTTTGTAGAAATTTACAAGGGACTTGCCAACGATTTTGCCTATGTATCTCCGAAAGATATTATGGTTTTTCCAGACAATCATGATATGAGCAGGATATTCACCCAACTGCACGGTAATATTGAAAACACAAAAATGGCTTTGAGCTATATCTTGATGATGCCGCGAATCCCACAAATTTATTACGGCACCGAAATTTTGATGGAAGATTTTGATAACCCGGGAGACCACGGTTTAGTAAGAAGTGATTTTCCTGGTGGTTGGGAAGGTGACAAAATAAATGCGTTTACGGGGGAAGGTATAAGCGATTCCCAAAAAGACATGCAATTGTTCTTAAAGAAAATATTAAACTACAGAAAAACAAGCCGAGCCATACACGAAGGTAAAACAGTGCATTTTGTTCCAGAAAATGGTATTTATGTATTGTTTAGGGTGATGAATGATGAAACCGTTGTATTAATCCTGAATAAAAATAAAGACGAGGTGGAATTGGATTTGAGTCGTTTTGATGAACTTAAATTAAATAACATAACGGTAAAAAATATTATTACCGGAAATCAATTTAAATGGAGTGATAGTTTGCTCCTTTCAGAGAAAGGAAGTGTTATTCTTACCACAAAAATCTGATGAAAAATTCTAAAAATATAAGTTTTTTATCTCAGTGTAAGGGGGTAAATAAGTTTCTGCGGTTATTGTTGGTCTTTTTGCTTGCCACATCTTTCGCATGTAAAAAAGGGAATGAACCCAGGAAACAAGTAGAACCTAAAAGTGTTGACCTTCCTAAAAAGCAGGTCGTTTATCAAGTGTTTACACGTTTGTTTGGTAACACCAATACTACCAACAAACCCTGGGGAACCATCGAAGAAAATGGGATCGGAAAATTCAATGACTTTACAAAAAAAGCATTAAAAGAAATAAGGGATTTGGGCGCTACCCATATTTGGTATACGGGAGTGCCGCATCATGCCGTAATTCGTGACTATACAGAATATGGCATATCAAATGACGACCCCGATGTCGTGAAAGGTCGGGCTGGATCACCATATGCAGTTAAGGACTATTACAACGTAAACCCAGACTTGGCAGTAAATATTGAAAATCGGTTGGGGGAATTTCAGGATTTAATCGAACGCACCCATCAAGCAGGACTAAAGGTTATAATTGATATTGTACCCAACCACGTGGCCCGAAATTATAAAAGTAAGTCTAAACCAAACGCCGTTAAAGATTTTGGTGAAGCTGATGATACCACGATTGCTTACAGTCCAAACAATAATTTTTATTACAATCCGGGAGAAACTTTTAAGGTGCCCGAATGGGAAAACGGTTACTCGCCTTTAGGAAATGAAAAGCATCCTTTGGAAGATGGCAAGTTTTTAGAAAACCCTGCTAAATGGACGGGCAATGGCTCGCGGTTATCAAAACCAAAAATGGATGATTGGTACGAAACGGTTAAAATAAATTATGGTGTTGCACCTGATGGTAAAAAAGATTTCGAATCACTTCCCGAAGGCTTTGAAAACGAAGACTACAAAACGCATTTTGAGTTTTGGCAAGATAAAACCGTTCCGGACTCTTGGGTGAAATTCAAAGACATTGCCTTGTATTGGCTAGAAATGGGAGTAGATGGCTTCCGTTATGATATGGCAGAAATGGTGCCGGTGGAATTTTGGAGTTACCTGAATTCGGCAATAAAAGTAAAAAACTCCAATGCTTTTTTATTGGCAGAGGTTTACAATCCGAAACTGTATCGCGATTACATTAAAAAAGGGAAAATGGACTATCTGTATGATAAAGTTCAACTTTACGATACCATAAAAAACATTATAAAAGGCCACGGAAAGACTGATAATATTCCGCAAATTTTAGATGATTTAAAGGACATAGAGCACCACATGTTGCATTTTCTGGAAAACCATGATGAGCAACGATTGGCGAGCCCAGATTTCGCAGGTAAAGCTGAAAAAGGAAAACCGGCAATGGTGGTTTCGGCCACCCTATCAACATCGCCAACCATGATATATTTTGGGCAGGAAGTAGGTGAGGACGGCTCAGAAGATCCAGGTTTTGGAGCCCCAACACGTACATCAATTTTCGATTATGTGGGCGTGCCAGCACACCAGCGGTGGGTAAATAACAAACAATTTGATGGTGGGCAGTCTACCGAAAGAGAAAGTTCTCTAAGAGATTTTTACAAACGCTTGTTAAATTTCACTATTAATAGCGATGCTTTAATGGGAAACTATGCTGGCATTCACCTTTATAACCGGAAAAATTCTAAAAATTATAATGACAAAGTATTGTCTTTTGTTCGTTGGAGCGATAGTGAAAAGCTACTTGTAGTTTCAAATTTTGATGCTGAAAATAATCAAGAATTCCAATTGAAAATACCTTCAGATATTATTGCAAAATGGAATGCTGCAGATGGAAAATATAAACTTGAAGATCAACTTTATAATCAATATAATACCGAATTATTTGTGGAAAATGGAGTAGCTAGTGTAGCTATTCAATTAAAACCATTGGAATCTTTTATCTTGAAACTAAACTAATTCAAAAGCTATGTGTAAGATTTATTTTTTTATTGGAACACTTTTTTTAATACTGGCATGTAAAGAAGAAAATAAAAAAACATTAGAAGTTTCTATCAAAACTGAAAAAGAAGATGTATATACTCCGAAGGAATACGTAAAAATTAAACATCCAGAATGGTGTAAAAATGCCTCGATCTACCAGTTAAATACTAGGCAGTTTTCACAGGAGGGTACATTTAAATCTGCCCAAACCCAACTGCGAAGGTTAAAAGAATTAGGAGTTGATATTATTTGGTTAATGCCTATTCATGCCATAGGGGAGAAAAATCGAAAAGGTAGTTTGGGTAGCCCATATGCTGTAAAAGATTATTATAGTGTAAACCCTGAATTTGGCACCTTAAAAGACCTTAAAGATTTTGTTAATGAAGCACACGATCTAGGAATGTATGTTATTTTAGATTGGGTCGCCAACCATACATCTTGGGATAATGTTTTAGTTGACAAACATCCTGAATGGTATAAACGTGATTACAAAGGTGATTTTAGACCCACCCCGTGGTGGGATTGGGATGATATAATCGATTTGGATTATTCAAAACCAGGTTTAAGAAAATATATGACTGAAGCTTTCAAATACTGGGTGAAAGAGGTAGATATTGATGGATATAGATGTGATGTGGCAGGTTTCGTTCCTATTGATTTTTGGAATAATCTTCGCAAGGAATTGGACGCAATTAAACCTGTTTTTATGCTTGCAGAATGGGAAGCACGCGATTTGCATGCAGAAGCATTTGATATGTCTTATGCTTGGGACTGGAATGAAAAACTGCACAATATATGCATGGGTAAAGCAGATGTAAATCAACTTTTTATATACTATTCGTGGAATGAAAGTTTTTTTCCTGAAAATTCTATTCGAATGACATTTGTAAGCAATCATGACAAAAATTCTTGGGAAGGCACCATGTGGGAGCAATTCGGTGAGGGTTTGGAAGCCTCAATAGTATTATCCGTTGTGGGTGATGGCATGCCTTTAATATATAATGGTCAAGAAGCAGGTAATACAAAACGTTTGGAATTTTTTGAGAAAGATCCAATTAAATGGAAAGAACATCCAATAGGAGATTTATATTCTAAACTATTTAAACTAATGAAAAATAATACGGCGTTGTGGCATGCCAAATGGGGCGCTACAATGATAAAGGTTCCCAATGATAAACCTAAGGATATTCTTAGCTTCGTTCGTGAAAATGATAAGGATAAAGTATTTGCTGTATTCAACTTTTCTAATGAAAAGCTTTCGGTTCAATTTCAAGAAACGCTTTATCACGATAGCTATATTGATTTTGAAAGCAACACTGCTGTTACCTTGGATAATAAAACAAGCTTATCATTGGACCCTTGGGGATACAAAGTATATATAAAAGAATAGGTAGATTATTATAACAATTTAGAAATGAAATATAGTATACTCATCGCTTTAATAGGATTGTTTTTTTTAGGATGTAATAAAAAAAGAGAGTCCAATGATGTTGAAGAAAAAATAGAGATTCCATTTGTTTGGGAAGGAGCCAATATCTATTTCATGCTGACCGACCGTTTCAACAATGGCGATATTTCCAACGATATCAACTTTAATAGAACAAAGAAAACAGGGAAACTGCGCGGTTTTGAGGGTGGCGATATTAAAGGAGTGACCCTAAAAATAAAGGAAGGCTATTTTACAGACTTAGGCATTAACGCTATTTGGATGACGCCCATCGTGGAGCAAATACATGGAGCTACAGACGAAGGAACGGGGTTAACCTATGCTTATCACGGTTATTGGACCAGAGATTGGACAGCCATAGACCCCAATTTTGGAACAAAGGCAGATTTACATGAGCTGGTGGAAGCTGCGCACGAAAAGGGAATACGTGTTTTATTGGATGCCGTTATTAACCACACTGGTCCTGTTACGGAAATTGATCCCGTTTGGCCAAAGGAATGGGTGCGCACCGAGCCGCCATGTAATTACAAATCTTTTGAAAACACCGTAACTTGCACACTGGTTGAAAACCTGCCAGACATAAGAACGGAAAGTAACGAAGTAGTGGATTTGCCGCCGCAATTAATTAAAAAATGGAAAAATGAAGGACGCTATGATAAAGAATTATCCGAACTCAACGCATTTTTTAAGCGAACAAATTATCCACGAGCACCACGTTTTTATATCATGAAATGGCTAACCGATTATATTGCTGAATTTGGTATTGACGGATATCGGGTCGATACGGTTAAACATACTGAGCCTTATGTTTGGCAAGAATTTAAAGATGTGTGCGATTTTGCTTTTGCCGAATACAAAAAGGAAAATCCAGAAAAGGTATTAGACGATAATGATTTTTATTTAGTAGGTGAAGTGTATAATTATGGTATTTCGGCAGAAAAGTCTTTTGATTTTGGAGACAAAAAAGTAAACTATTTTGATGATGCTTTCAATAGTTTAATAAACTTTGAAATGAAGTGGAATGCGGCTCAGCAGTCCTTGGAAACTATGTTTGAGAGGTATTCTTATGTGCTGCATAACGAGTTGGATGGTTTTGGTCTTCTAAATTATTTAAGCTCGCATGATGATGGTCAACCATTTGATGAGAACCGTGAAAAGTCTTTTGAAACGGCAACCAAACTATTATTGTGTCCTGGCGCGTCGCAGGTTTATTATGGCGATGAATCAGCTAGAAAATTAACAGTTGAAAGTGCTCAGGGAGATGCCAATCTGCGCTCGAAGATGAATTGGAACGCAATTCATGAAAATGAAAAAACAAAATCTGTTTTAAGACATTGGCAAAAACTGGGTCGGTTTCGCGCAAAACACCCAGCTGTTGGAGCCGGAACCCATCAAATCTTAAACGAAAGCCCTTACGTGTTTTCAAGAAGTTTTAAAAAAGATAATTATATCGACAATATTGTGATTGGTTTAAGTTTGCCAAAAGGAGTGAAAAAGATAGATGTTTCAAAAGTATTTGCAGAGGGAAAAGTGCTTTTAGATGCTTATTCTAATTTGACTTTTAAAGTAATCGAAGGGCATGTTAATATAGATTCACCTTATGAAATTGTTTTGTTGGAGGCGAATTAATGCCACAAAATTTATGTTCTCTATATGTTTGGCAATTAGCCCCTAGATTTACCAGTAATTTCCTCGATGTTAATCCTGTAAACAATAGGTTGCGATTCTGGGTGTGTTTTATCTGAAAATTGAGGGATAAAATGATAGTCTTTCTGCTCTTGTTCTGAAATCAAGTCTTTTACAGCAAGTGCAAATTGATGCAGTTCATACTTGGCATCTGGACCTTTAAGTTCTTCGTAAGTACCGTGAACCAAAACGGTTTCCCAATGGTCAATGGATAAAATATTTGCCACTTCTAAGGCAACTGATTTGTTTGATTCAAAAGCTTTTGTTTTATGACCTTCGCCCGTGTAACCAATAATAGCGTTGCTTTTTTTATCGTAGTAATAGGTTATTGGAACCACAAAAGGTGAGTTTCCATACACATAGGCCAAATGCCCAATGTAGTTGTTGGCTAGTATTTTTATACATTCCGTTTTACTTATGCTTTTTATCATGATTTCTATTGTATTTGGTTAGTACAAGGTTATGCTGACGAAATCAGCGGCCTTAGGGGTTGTATATTAAAAAAAGGTATACTGGAGCTGTTGTCCCTTCTTAGAATATCATGATTAAAACTCCTAAATCAACAGTAAATTTATTGTAAGTTGCACGTTAAATAAATGATATTGATCAGTTAGTATAATTTTACTGTTGTTTTTTGTACCGTTTATCTTTTAACGCCCAATAAATACCTTTTACATCAGAAACCCATTTTTGGTGCATAAAAATTAAAGTGATTTCTTCGATGGTTTCTAATATACCAATGACTATCATAATGTAAAAAAGTATGTATTCAGGAGAAAAGAACAGCGACCATAAAATAAATATGCTCTGAATGACTGCAGATGTTTTGGCAAGATAAGTGTGGAATGCTGTTGCTTTTCCATATTTAATGTAAGCTATTAGCATTTGCACGATATATGGGATGAAGGCAATGATGATTAAGGTCGAATTGGTTTTAATAAAATCGGTTTCAAAGTATAGAAGTCCTGCCAAACCAATTATTAAGGTCATTTGGTCTCCAAAGGAATCAAGTTGCGAACCCCGAGCGCTGGTAATATTTAATTTTCTGGCCAAAAAGCCATCAATGGCATCGGTAGCATAACTAATGGCTAGCAAACAGGCAAAAACCAAACGCCAATCTAAGAGAATAAAAACAAACAAAATTGGTGCAGCAATTATCCTGTAAAACGAAAACCAATCGGCAATATTGAAGTTTTTAAAAGTAAGCATAAATGGTTTGGCTATTTTTATAAATCTTCATACAATCGAAGTCTGTTGTGTAAGTTTCGAATTTCTTGTTTCAGTTCTTCTACTTGGCCTAATAAGTTATAGATGGCATCAATCCCTTCTAAATTAATATCGAGGTCGTAGTGCAAACGCGCCATCTTTTCTACTTCTGTCAACTGGGTTTTATGAATGTAACACTCTTCGCTTTCAACGGTCAATTCTATCAGTTCAAATTCCTGCAACGTATTTAAAAAGGAAGCAGGAATATTGTAATGCTTGCAAATTAATTTTATGGGTATTAAATCTCTTGTTTCCATCTTTAACGTTGTTTTTGTAGCTCCTTGATTAATTCTTTTTCTTTGTTAGAAAGTCTTGTGGGTATTTTTAGCTGATAGGTGATGTACAAATCTCCAAATTGTCCTTCTTTTTTATAAACGGGAAAGCCTTTGCCTTTTAGTTTTACCGTAGTGCCATTTTGGGTTTCTGGTTTTATGTTTAGTTTTACTTTTCCATCAAAAGTATCGACCAATAATTCGCCACCTAGGAGGGCTTTGTAAACATCTAAATCGACGTTGGTGTAAAGGTTGGCTTTATCTCTTTTGAATTTTGAGTGGTTTAGTATTGAAAACTGAATGTACAGATCGCCATTGGGACCACCGTTGATGCCTTTTCCGCCGTGTCCCTTTATTTTAATGACTTGTCCGTTTTCAACACCGGCAGGAATAGTTATCCTAATGTTTTTGTCGTTAACTGTTAAAGTGCGTTTGTGAGTGGTATACACATCCTTAAGGTCTAGTTGGAGTTCGGCGTTAAAATCCTGTCCTCTAAATTTTACCTGCCTGCCACTAGTACCGCCCGCTGCACTACCAAACATATTTTCGAAAAAATCGGAGAAATCTTCGGCCGAATAGCCACCAGAAGAACTTTGGTAACTTCTTTGTTGTTGTCCTTGCTGTTGTTTGGCTTTTTCAAAATCTTCGGCATGTTCCCAGTGTTCGCCGTACTGGTCGTATTTTTTACGGTTTTCGGCATTGCCCAAAACTTCGTTAGCTTCATTGATTTCCTTGAATTTTTTTTCGGCAACTGCATCATTAGGGTTGAGGTCGGGGTGGTACTTTCTGGCCAATTTTCGGTATGCCTTTTTTATATCGTTTTCCGAAGCATCTTTAGGAATACCCAATATTTTGTAATAGTCTATAAAAGCCATTTTATATGTGTTTTAGCAGTAAGTTAATGTCCATATAAGATAAAAAAAATGACATAAATCATGATGTAATAATCAAACTAAAATTTTGCCATCGGCCATATCTATAATGCGGTCTGTTTTATTGGCGAAATCTTCGTCGTGTGTAACAATCAATAGCGACAAACCTTGCTCTTCACAGAGCTGTTTAAAAATATTGAAAACGTTTTTGGAGTTGTGGCTGTCAAGGTTTCCAGTGGGTTCGTCGCCCATAATAATTGATGGGTTGTTGATTAATGCCCGAGCAATGGCAATGCGTTGTTTTTCACCGCCAGAAACTCTTGAGGCTCGTTTTTTTGCCAAATGTTGAATGTCCAGTATTCTAAGTTTTTCGTAGGCATCGTGCTCTATTTCTTCAACTGTTTTTTCAGCCAGTTTTTTTGCTGGTAGCATTACGTTTTCTAAAACCGAAAATTCAGATAATAAATAATGAAACTGAAAAACGAAACCGATATGTTTGTTTCTAATATGCGAAAGATGGTCTTTATTTTGCCCAGAAACGAGTTGGTTGTTTAAAAAGAGTTCACCTTCATAATTGGTATCCATGGTTGAGAGAATATAGAGAAGAGTAGATTTTCCACAGCCAGACTTACCCATAATAGAAGCAAATTCCCCTTTTTTAACTTTAAAAGTAACGTCTTTTAAAACATGGAATAATACCGGTTTCTTAAAGTATTTATTGATATGTCTGGCTTCTAAAACAATACTCATACTACTGGCCTCTTATTATTTTTACAGGATCTATTCGTTTTGCTTTTTTGGCAGGCAAGTAGCCAGCCAAAAATGTTGAAAGCATGGCAAACGCAAACCCAATAATAAAAAATACTGGATTTAAATTTATGGGGTAGGTTTCAACGGTTGGTAAGGCTTCAGTTTTAAAAGGGATATGGTCGATAATGTTAACTAAAATAAAGCCAATTATTAAGCCTAAAACTCCACCAACAAAACCAATAATCATAGCTTGGCTCATAAAGATATATTGAACATCTTTTCCAGAAAAACCTGTGGCTTTCAAGATGGCTATATCATTCATTTTTTCATAAATGAGCATATTTAAAATATTATAAATGCCAAAACCAGCTACTATAAGTAAGGTTATTGAAACGGCGTAAGTAATAAGATTTCTAATGGTTGTGCCCGTTTCGAATTGGGCATTGGCCGTTTTTATGTCAATGGCCGTTAAATTGAATTGTTGTTCAATTGTTTTTGATAACGGAACCGCTTGTTCAATATCAAATAGCTTTACGTTTATATCGGTCACATAATTATTAGCTTTGCCTAAAATACGTTGTACCGTTTTGATGTCTGTAAAGCTTTGGATGGCATCTAAATCGGCTATGCCACTTTGGTAAAACCCAACTATTTTTAGAGGGAAAACCCCGCCATTTATAGGGCTTACTTGTACACGGTCACCAACTTTTAGCGACATTTTTTTTGCAATACCAATACCGAGTAAAATACCGTTTTCTGTAGTCTCCAGTGCTTCTGCCGAGCCTTGTATGATATAGTCACCCATGTTGAACAATCTGGCTTCATCAATGGGGTTTATTCCTGTTAGGTTACCACCGAGCTCTATTGACCCGGCCATATAGAAAATTTGTGTTTTTATTTGTGGAAGCGCTCCACGAACTTTAGGGTCTTTTTTTAAATATTGTATTATAGGCAGCGCATTGTGGATTTTCTTTTGTGTTAATTTAGGCTTAACCGAATGCACTACATTAAAGCTCCCACTTGTGTGTTTGTAAAGGGAAATAGGTTGTTTTTCAGAGGGTTCAATCTCGTTGTAAATGTGAATATGAGGTGTTTGGTTAAGTATTAAATTGTCGAGCATAGCGTTTAAGCCCGTCATAAAACAAACTAAAGTAATATAAGCCCCAATACCAAAAGTGACGCCTAGGGCAGCTGTGGCCGTTTGCTTTATTTTGGTCAGCAAATGGGTTTTGGCGATGCTTAATATTACAGTCCAATTTATCATTGATTTGGTTTGTAAATAGGGGTGTCTTTTGTTATTCCGGAGCGTATTTCGATGTGTTCCATGTTTTGCAAACCAGTAGTTACTGCTGTTAGCCCGTTATCAGTTTGTACTTTGTCACCATCAATCAAATAGATTTTAGGTATTGTTAAAACACTATCTTTTTCGGCTATGATTAAATTGGCTTCACCAGATAGCCCAGGATATAAAACTTGGGGAGCATCTTCAAAAACAGCTTCAACTTTAAAGGTTTGGTTGCGCTCATCTTTTTTCGGAAATATTTTTGATACTGTTCCCTTAAAAACCTTTTCGGGGTATGCATCTAAGTGAATGACGACTTTTTGTTCTTTTAAAATCCGTACAATATCAACTTCATCAACCAACATTTCTATTACAAAATTGTTGGCGCTACCAACAGTGGCTAAAGGTTCCATTGTGGTGACAATTTCGCCAGGTTCTTTGTAAAGGGCGTACACTTTACCATTGATTTTACTTTTTATTGTAAAATCCCTTGTAGCAATTAATGCTGTTTTATAGTTGTTTTCGGCTTGATTTACGGCTATTTCCAGTTCGTGCCTTGTTCTGTTGTATTTGTTCTGTAAAAGGCTCAAATTATTTAAAGCTAATTCGTAATTGAGTTTTTGGGAGTCGTAAGCTGATTTCGATCCTATTTTTTGTTCCCAAAGTCGTTTTTGTCTAAAATAATTAATGGAGTCGTTAGTGTATTTTAGCTTAGCCGCAATGATTTCTTCTTTAATACTGCTTAAGATGGCTGAACTGCCAGAGTAATTTTCTTTTGAAAGATCTAAAGCTAGTTTCGCATTTTTAGCATTGAGTTCTGGGGTGTTATTGATAATTTGAATAAGTGGTTCACCTTTTGAAACCATAAGGCCTTCTTCTACCAAATTATTATCTAAAATACCCGAGACGATAGCATAAACCTGATATAAGCTATCGGGTTGGATGGTTACCGAAGAATAAACAGATTCTGTTAAATTCCTTATTTCTGGCATCCTTTTATCCTGATTGTTTGAACAGGATATGGCTAAAAAAAGTAATATTGAAAGTCTGAAAAACTTCATATGATGAATAATTGTTTATAGAATTGGCTAAACTGAGTTTAGAGCGATTTCTATCATAGTCTTAAAGGATCTTTCCCTTTCATTGGCAGTGGTGCTTTTATTGGTAAACAAAGAATCTGAAACGGTTAAAATAGATAAGGCCTTTACGTTGAATTTTGCAGCAATAGTGTAGAGCCCGGCAGTTTCCATTTCAACACAAAGTACACCGAATTCAGCCCATTTTTTATAGGCTTCTTTGTCGTCTTCGTAAAATTCATCAGCTGTTAACACATTACCGGCTTTAATTGGAATGTTGTGTTCTTTGGCGTAAAGCGCTGCTTTTAAAAATAAATCGAAATTTGCCGTTGGGGAATAATCGGCATTTATAAACCGTGAGTTGTTAATGCCCGAGGTTGATGAAGCCGCCATGGCAATTACAATATCACGTAATTTAATGTTTTTTTGATAAGATCCTGCGGATCCAACCCGAATAAGGTTTTTAACGCCATAATCTTTAATAAGCTCATGACAATAAATTAGTGCCGATGGTACGCCCATACCTGTACCCTGCACAGAAACCCTTTTGCCGTTATAAAATCCCGTAAATCCCAACATGCCGCGCACTTTGTTATAACATTTATAATTTTGTAAATAGGTTTCGGCAATCCATTTGGCACGCAAAGGGTCACCAGGCAATAAAATCGACTCAGCAATATCTTCTTTTTGGGCTTCTATGTGTATGCTCATGGACTTTAAAGGATTTTTTGTTGGTGTTTACTTCTTTAGCTCTATTTCGAGTTTTGCCAACATAATTAATTCTGATTTGTTTAAACTTGAAAATGAATTTGCAATGGCGCTTGCGGTTTTTAAAATAAGGTTTATAATGTCTTCACTAAACAGATTGGTATTGTTTTTTTTATAAGTGATAAAATCATTAAAGTAGTGATTTGGGTCATGGTCTTCTTTGCTGATTAAAGCATCAAAACTTTTTTCAATTTGTTTTTTTATTGTTTCATATGGTTTGCTGTTATTGTTTGGTTTTGGCCATTCATTATTTATAAACGTTTTTAATGCATCAATTTCCACTTGTTGTACATGCCCATCGCTGGCTGCTATAGCGTAAAAAAGTTTAGCAAGGTTTTGTGAAAGGCTTGCATAAAGATGTGTTTCAGTTTTCATTGTTGGCCAAAATTCAATAGAATAAAATTACACAATTTATTACTATGGGTTTATGATATAAATCAGTCAATATCAACTCTGAATGCCATTTTTCCCATTTAAGTGTTTTTAAAAGTTACACCTAAATAGTTTCAATAAAATCACTCACTTAATTTTCAAAAGTGACGAATGTCATTTCTCAAGCGATAAAAATTACGTAAGTTATGGGACAATAAAATCAAGGTATGAGATACAAATTGTTGCCTAAATACTCTTCAGTCAGATTCTGGCGTGTTATCAATTTTTAGAAATATTCCATGTTTTTATGACTGAAAATTTAAGAGGCGTTAACCGTTAAAAAATTAGAGTCATGAAAAACATATTACTTCCCACAGATTTTTCAGATAATTCATGGAATGCCATAGAATACGCTTTAAAGCTTTTTAAGGATGAACCATGCAAATTCTATTTACTACATACGTACACACCGGCGGTTTACCATGTGGAGTATGTGTTGGTTAGCCCTGCTCAATTTGGTTTGGGCGATGCCATTAGGGAAAACGTACTTAATCAGTTAAAAACCCTTGAGGAAAAAATAAAAACAACTTTTAAAAATCCTCAACACATTTTTGAACGTATTGCCGCATTCAACACCTTAATACTAGAGATAAAAGATATTGTTCAAGAAAAAGCTATAGATTATGTGGTAATGGGCACCAAGGGGGCATCGGGCGTTAAGGAAGTTTTGATGGGGTCTAATACTGTGCATGTTATTAAAAATGTTAAGTGTCCCATTATCGCCATACCAGATGCTTTTGATTTTGAGAGGCCTAGCGAAATTTTGTTTCCAACAGATTATGAGATTGTTTATAAAGACCATCATTTAAAGCCATTGGTAGATATTGTTTCAATGTATAATTCTAGGGTTAACATCTTAAATGCTTCTTACGGTTATGATTTGTCTGATATTCAAAAAGAAAACAAAGACATTCTGGAGAACTACTTTTCTAAAAGTGCACATTTATATCACAGTGTAAGCAACCAAGATGTTACCGAGGCCATAACCAATTTTCAGTTGAAAACTAAAGTAAATTTGTTGGTTATGATTAACAATAAGCACTCCTTTTTCGAGAATTTGTTTTTCAAGTCGACCATTAACCATATTGGGTTTCATTTAAATATTCCCTTTTTGGTAATCCCAGCAAAAAACACTTAACACGCTAACCATGTTACGTAAAATATTATTACCAACAGATTTTTCAGATAATGCATGGAATGCAGTCGTCTACGCACTTAAATTTTTTAAGGATGTTGAATGTCAGTTTTATTTTTTGAATTCAACTTACATTAAGGTTTCTATGCTTTCAAACCTTTCAAACAGATTATTGAAAAGCATGAAGGACGACGCCATGAAAGAATTGATGGCTTTAAAAACCTTAGCCGAAACCTGTGATGCCAATTCAAATCACGATTTTCAAATCATACTCAGTAGTCGGTCTTTAAAGGAATCCGTTAAGAATGTCGTCACGGAAAAGGATATAGATTTAGTTGTTATGGGAACTCAAGGAGCCACTGGGGCTAAAGAATTTTTCTTTGGCACTAACACCATTCAAGTGATTAAAAACTTAAAGTACTGTCCTGTTTTGATTGTTCCTGAAGACTACGATTTTGTTGAACCTTTGCAAATAGCCTTTCCAACAGATTATAATAGATTTTATAGAGAAAATGAACTTGACCCCATACGGCAATTTGCTGATTTATATGATTCTAAAATCAGGATTGTACACATTTACGATAGGGAAGAACTCAGCAAGATTCAAAACTATAATTTAACAATGTTGCAAAGCTATTTGGACGATTACGAACACAGCTTGCATTGGATGCCAAAATATGCGCAAAAAGCAGTAGAAATTAATGACTTTATTGAAGAATTGGGGGTTGATGTTTTGGCTATGGTAAATTACAGGCACAGTTTTATTGAAAAGATACTTAGAGAACCAGTAATTAAAAAGATTGGGTTTAAAACTAAAATTCCATTTTTGGTCATTCCCGAATAGGGTTAAGCGGTTCTAAAAAGTTGGTGTAGATATTTAAATAGTAAATAAAAAACATCATGAAACGTAAAATATTGTTACCCACAGATTTTTCCAAAAACGCATGGCACGCTATAAATTATGCTGTGGAGCTCTTTAAAAAAGAACACTGTGTTTTTTATATCGTAAATGTATTTTCTGGTTTTGGCGATGTTATTAGTAATTTAATTAACATGGAACCAGGCAGTGAAGTGTATGAAACAGCTAAGCTGGAGTCCGAAAATGGTTTGGCCAAAACTCTAGACATGCTGGCTTTTAAAGATCACAACAACCAAAAACACCATTTTGAAACCATTTCGATTTACAACAATGTGTTAGAAGCCATTAAAAATGTGGTAGAAGAGAAGGATATAGAAATGATTGTTATGGGAACAAAAGGTAAAAGCACATCACAATCTGGAATGTTTGGTAGTGTAGCTATTGAGGTTATGGAGAAAGTTAGAAACTGCCCAGCTATAGTCGTTCCGGAGGAGGCCAAGCATAATTTGCCTAAAGAAATAGTTTTTCCAACCAGTTTCAAAACCCATTTTAAAAGAAGGGAACTCAGCTATTTGGTCGATTTAGCATTAAACTGTAATGCGGTAATTAGATTTTTGCATGTTTCAAAAGAAGAGTGGTTGAGCGAAAAACAAGAAAATAATAAAACCCTTTTAAAGGAGTATTTTAACCGGGTGCCCCATTCATTTCATACACTGAGTAATACAGAAATACCTGTTGCCATAAAATGTTTTGTAGAAAGCCGAGATAGCGATATGGTCGCCTTTGTTAATAGGAAGCATAGCTTTTTTGAAAGTATTTTGACGCATCCGTTGGTTAAGGATATTGGAAGCAATTCCAAAGTTCCTATTTTGGTTATGCACGATTTAAGAAATTAAGATCTTTATAAGATAATTAATGGCGTATTTAAATTAAACAAATAAGCTATGAAAGCTGCTCAAGTAGATGTTTTGAAGTCATCAGGGAAAAAAGTAAGATTTTCACTAGACAAGTTAAGAGCTTCATTGAGGCATACAGGAGCCAATGAAAAAACCATAAACTTTATACTTAATAATGTAAGGGAGGAATTGTACCAAGGTATTTCTACTAAAGAAATTTACAATAGAGCATTCGCGTTGTTAAAAAAGGAAGGAAGTTATTTAGCTTCAAAGTATAAGCTTAAAAAAGCCATTTATGAATTGGGGCCAACCGGGTTTCCTTTCGAGCGTTTTATAAGTGCTATACTTAAATATTCTGGTTACAAAACAGAAGTCGGTAAAATTTTGCAAGGACAATGTGTTTCACACGAAGTAGATGTAGTGGCCCAAAAAAATAGAGAAACTACAATCGTAGAATGTAAATTTCATAGTGAAGCAGGCTTGAACTGTAATGTAAAGATTCCGCTGTATATAAATTCGCGTTATAACGACATAAAAGCACATTGGCACTCAAATCCTAAAAATACATCTAAATTAACAAATGGCTGGGTGGCAACAAACACACGTTTTACCGAAGATGCCATTAATTACGGCAAATGTTCGGGGTTGTATTTGCTAAGTTGGGATTACCCTAAAAATGATGGTTTAAAAGACCGTATTGATCGTTTGGGGCTTTACCCAATTACAGTTTCAACCTTATTGACAAAACGAGAAAAGCAGTTTTTGTTAAGTCGCGATATTGTGTTGTGCAGAGAGCTAATTGGTGATGCTTTTTATTTAGACCACCTTGGTGTCTCAGAGATTAGAAAAGAAAAAATTTTGAACGAAATAAATAGGCTATGCTCTAACTAGAATATTGATGGACAATTTTTGTAAAATAAACTTTTTGGGTGCAGCCGGAGTGGTCACAGGCTCTAAATTTCTTATTGAAACTTCCGAAAAAAATATATTGATTGATTGTGGAATGTTTCAAGGACTAAAGGAGTTAAGATTGCTTAATTGGGAAAACTTGCCTGTTAATGTCGAAACGATAGATGTGGTACTTTTGACTCATGGTCATTTAGATCATGTTGGCTATTTGCCAAGATTATTAAAACAAGGCTTTACAGGGAAAATTATTGGAACAGCACCTACTTTGGCCATTGCGGAAATTATTTTAAAGGATAGTGCCAAAATTCACGAAGAGGAAGCTAAAAAAGCCAACAATGAACAATATACCAAACATAACCCTGCATTGCCGTTTTATACCGAGTTTGAAGCCGAAAAAACCATTGGGTTGTTTCAAGTTGAAATGGCCGATAAGTGGTTGGCGATCTCAAAAAACATATCCTGCCGTTTTCAGTATAATGGCCATATTATTGGCGCTACGTTCATAGAATTGGATGTTAACGGGAAACGATTTGTGTTTTCTGGTGACATAGGTAGGTGGAACGATTATTTGCTTGATGACCCCAAAAGGCCAGAATGGGCTGATTTTTTATTTGTTGAAAGCACATATGGCAATAAGTTGCACCCAAACGAAGATGTAGAAGGTATATTATCAAACCTTGTTAAGGAAACGATTTTAAAAAAAGGAAATCTAATTATTCCAAGTTTTGCAGTAGAGCGTTTGCAAACCATCATGTATTTGCTCTGGAGTCTTTTCAAAAAGAATAAAATCCCCAATATTCCCATTTTTATTGATAGTCCTATGGGGAACAATGTTTTAGAAGTTTTTAAACGGTTCCCAAAATGGCACAAACTATCTGAGGCAGATTATAACGCCATGTGTAACCATGTTAACATTGTACAATCTTATGCAGAAACCTGGAAAACAATTGATGATAAGCGCTCAAAAATTATAATAGCCGGCAGCGGCATGGTAACTGGAGGTCGTGTGCTGACTTATTTACAGCAATTAATTGATGAACCCTCAACAACGGTGCTTTTGGTAGGGTATCAAGCTGAAGGCACTCGTGGGAGGCAGTTGCAGGAAGGTGCCCACGAAATACGCTTTTTTGGAAAGTATTATCCCGTTAAGGCAAGGATAAGGCATATTGAAAGCCTTTCGGCCCATGCCGATCAAAACGATTTGTTGAACTGGCTGGGAAACATAAAGAATATTCCAGAAACTGTTTATTTGATTCACGGCGAACCAAATGCTTTAGATGCCTTTAGGCTAAAGATTAAGGATACTTACAACTGGATTGTTAAAATGCCTAAACTTTCAGATGTTGAAAAAGTGGTGTTATAATGTGAAAATTTTTAAAAAAACTGTAACTAGCTGATATTTATCATTGTATAATGTTTTTTTAGTGCTTAAATTCAAAAGGAATTTAAGTTTAATCCAAATGCGAAATATTATGGAAACACTAGCAAAACACAGAAAGCGTAATAGGTTATTTCCATTTGAAAACCAATTACCAACCCCATGGAGTACAAACATTTTAAAACCTTGGGGGAACAGGCTATTTAACTCAAGATTAAACAATCTATTAGAGTTTGACAACATTATTAACAACGATTTTTTGGAAGAAGATAGTTTAATGCCAGCAATGAATATCCAAGAGCATGAAAATGATTTTGAGATTGAATTTGCGGCACCTAGCTTTAAAAAATCAGATTTCGAGGTTTTTATTGAAGACGATGTGCTTCATGTACGAGGCCAAAAGGAAACTGAAGAAAATAAAGAAGAGGAAGGCTATTCCCGTAAGGAATTTAATTATAGCTCTTTTGAAAAGTCTATGGTGCTACCGTCTTATGTAGATTTAGAGCAAGATGTAAAGGCCGTATATAAAAATGGCATTTTAAAAATCAAGTTGCTTAAAAACGAAGAACCGTTAGAAGACAAAACATCAAAAAAAGTCATTAAAGTTGAATAGCGTAATCACTATAGCAGAAAGCGATACCGCTGTACTGCTTTCTGCTTGTTGTTAATCTTAAAAATGAAAATCATGAAAACGAAAGAAATTAATGTAAAATATCAGCCTTGGTTAAGTGCTGAAATTATGCATCGCGATTCGCTTGGGTGGTTGTCTGAACTCAATTTTATGAAAGATGAGCAGTTGTTTTTTGATGATTTGGTTAAATCGTACACGCTTCAGCTTATAGATTCTGCTCACTTTTCAGAAAGTAAAAACATAATAGCCCGGTTAGGCGATTCACAAAAGAAAACAGCGTCTTTGTTGAGGATTGTAAAAAAACACGAAAAAGGATTGAAAATAATGGTCGACGGCAAAGACCAGCTCGAAGAGGAAGACGCTTATAAAAACGAACACGTGGAACTTATAGCCAAGGTAACGAAGTTTACCGAGGATTATAAATCACTTAAATCACAATTATTTGGATTGGTAAAAGGTATTATAAAAGAAGGCAAACAAAAACGATTATTACAGTAGCAATGAAATGGGTTAAAATCTTTATTATGGCTATACTTGTATCGGGTTGTTCTTCAACAGAGTTGGTAGAACACTGGAAAAACCCCGATATAGAATCGTACAACCCTAAAAAGGTTTTATTGATAGGCATGACATCCAATCTTAAGGCTAGAAAACAGTTTGAGGACTATTTGCAAACACAATATGCAAATAGAGGAGTAGAATCTGTAACAAGCCTCAATTTTTTTGGAACCTCATTTTCTGAAGAAAGAAAAACAGGAGAAGACCTTAAAAACATAGAAAACATGTTGCTGTCTGAAGGTTTTGATACGGTTTTGTTTACAAAAGTTTCGGGTGTTGAAGATGTAATAGCCTACAAAGAAAATTACGATGGCTATGATGAGACCTTTAAAAAGTTCAAAGAAGATTATTTAAAATACCAAGATGCCTATTATAATCCAGATTATTATAACGAATACACTGTATATCATGTTGAAACTTCAATGTATTGTATTTGTCCAGAAAATGAGCGTGAGTTGATATGGAAAGGCTATATAGATGTAGTTGATCCGCAATCAATGAGAGAAACAATAAATAGTTACGTAAATCTTGTTATTGCAGTTTTGGAAGACCAAAAACTTATTGGAGCAAAAGTAGTGGATGAATCTGCAATCGATAAAGTCATTTAACCATCAATTAAAATTGAATAAATTCAATATCTATATTTGCAAAACAAGAAGTTAAACACTGTAAAGCGTAGAAAAGAGTTGCTGTGCCGTATTATAATTACAAAGGTGCAGCAATTTTTATTTTTTATGGTTTTTGTATTTACCGGGGCTAGTACCTATACGTTGCGAAAATGTAGATGTAAAATGCTGGAGAGAAGAAAATCCACAGGCATAGGCAATATCAGACATGTTAGATTCATCTTTCATAATCATTTCAATAGCCTTTTCAATTTTAAGGTTAATGATAAAGCTATTCGGCGGATATCCTGTTAAATTCTTTACTTCGTAAGTGAATTTTGTTTTTCCCATCCCAAATTTGTAGGCAAGATCGTCTATAATCCACTTTTTGTTTAAATCTTGCATAACCAATTGGGTAAGGTTTTCTATAAAATTGTTTTCTTCATGAATTTTTTGTTTCCTGAACGATAAGTTCCTGTGCAGATCAATAAAAAAGTTTTCAATTATATTGCCAACCATTATTTCAAAACCTGGCTCTTTATTACGAAGTTCATTTTCTAGTTCAATAAAGTATTTTTTAAACAATTTAGCTTTTTCAATTACCAAGTTGTTGTCGTCAGCAATCATGGCGCCCAAACTTTCTTGGAATTTAGGAGATAACTTGGTCCAAGAACCGAGATCTAAAGGTGTTGTTTTAGAGTATTGTTTTGGTTTAATAACCATCCAATTTATTTGTCCAATATCCATTTTTCCGGTTGGGCTTCCGTTGAGTTGCCAGGGTGCCGTAATACATAAATTGTCTGGCAATAACTCAATCTCTTTGTCATCAACCACCCATTTGTATTTGCCGCTGTTAACAAAATGTATTTCAATACCATCATTAAAGTGCGGACGCATGGTTTCATCCAGCCTTACTTTTGAAAACTTCATACTGCCAAATTGAATTATAAAAGGCAAGTTCTCTAAAGGGCCGGGGTTTTCTTTGTGCCACCAAATACCAGGATTGCTCATCTTCTTAGGGTTTTAAGCACGCCGTTAATGTGTGCTTTTTGCTTTTTAAAAATTAGGTTTGAATTGGTTAAGTATTCTGCGATTTTAAACAAAAAAATCTACATGACAAAGGGAAATTTATAAAATTGACCATCGCTTAAAATTAATATAATTAAAATGTAAAAGTGTTAATTTTATGTTTAAATAATTACCATTGCCACATACTAGTATGTGGCTTGTAAATCTTCATTTTAAACTGAACTGAAATTATGTTGAAAATAGCTATACTAGGTCTTGGTGAAGGGCGTAGTACCATGTCGGCCGCATTAGAAAGTAATAAATTAGAATTGGTGAAAGTTTGTGATTTAAACCAAGAACTTTGCAAGTTAAGGGCTAAGGAGTTTGATTTTAATAACTGGACTACTAATTATCAAGAGATATTGGATGATGCTTCAATAGACATCATAGCGATTTACACGCCCGATCACCTCCACGCTACACATGTTAAGCAAGCGCTTATACATGGTAAACATGTGGTTTGTACAAAACCATTTATTGATGATTTGTCAAACGCCAAAGCGTTGTTGGAATTAGGAGAAAAAACAGGGAAAAAGGTTTTTATCGGTCAGAGTTCTAGATTTTCAGAGCCAATGAAGCGTCAAAGGAAAGATTTTGATAACGGAGATATAGGAAACTTAATTACTGTTGAAGCGCACTACCACGCCGATAACCGCTGGTTTTTAAAGAAAGATTGGTCGTTGTTGAAATCTTTTAAGTGGTTATACGGTGGGTTGAGCCACCCAGTGGATTTCGTGAGATGGTATCTTGATGATATAGAGGAAGTGATGGGCTATGGTATGATAAGTGAAAACGGAAACGAAGCTGGTTTGAAGAACGAAGATACGATGCACTTTATTTTTAAAGCAAAAAACGGCCATATAGCTAGGGTTAGTGGCGTGTATTCGTCTCCAACACAACCAACAAAACGAGATAGTACATTGAGCTGTATTTTGCGTGGAACTAAAGGTGCCAGTCAAGCTGATTACCATGAACTTAGGTATTCGCTTACCTCAAAAGATGGTGAAGAAAAAATTGTGTATTGGGGCGACGAAAAGCTTAAATATTACTACCGGTTTGAAGGGCAATCACACCATGCTGGTGAATACCAAAACTATTTGGAATATTTTGTTGATAGCATCGAGCAAAACTTTACCGCCTACCCAAATATGACTGAAGGTATAGGTACGATAGCACTTTTACAAGCTATGGACAGAAGTTTGCAAACAGGAAAGCCCGTTAAAATTGCCGATATCAAATCAGAGTATGGATTTTAGTAATAATCTTTATAAAATTGACCGACGCATAAAAATAACATTCTTTTAGTGTTAAAAAGTCAATATTAGCCAATTGTAATAGTTGAAAATGCCAATTTGCCTTTGGTACAGGTTCAATACTATTATTTTGTTTCAGAAATAAATTTTTCAACTGTAATTTATTAAATTAACAAACTTGTTTTTTTGTAAGCATTAGGATTTCAATCTGTTGTTAGTGAAACAAAGCCAAACTGACTATAATTTTAGACATTAAAATGAAGATAAATAACAATCTTAAATGGAGCATTTATCTGTTCTTTTTCTGTGTTGCTCTTGGAGGTAATGCACAAAATATATGGGTGAGCAACTCGGGAGACGATACAAATTCAGGGGAAGAGAATAGCCCGCTTGCTTCAGTAAATATGGCTTTAAGAAAAGTCAGGAACTTGCGCCGCCTAAATAATCCCAAGGTGCAAGGAGGTGTTAAAATCATTTTAAAAGAAGGTAATTACCAACTTGAAGAACCTATTTTTATTAGGCCGGAGGATGCTGGTACTGCGGAAAGTCCAACCACAATCATGGCACAAACGGGTACAAATCCGATTATAAGTGGTGGTGTGGAAATTACAGACTGGAAAAAAGCAGGCGCCATAAATGGACTTAGGGCTGGAGAAGTTTGGGTAGCCGATGCGCCAAGAAAGGCTGGGGCTATATTAGATTTTAGGCAACTTTGGGTTAATGGCTCAAAGGCTGTTCGGGCTAAAAGTACTTCAGGTGATAAAATGGACCGCATTTTATCGTGGGACAAAAAATCAGAAACGTGTTGGATTCCTTTCAAGGACAAATCGATAAAGTTCGAACCAGGAATGGAAATGTTTATTCAGCAATGGTGGGCCATTGCCAACCTTCGTATTAAAAACATGGAAGTAAAAGGCGATAGTGCCAAGTTGTACTTCCACCAACCGGAAAGCCGCATTCAAAGTGAGCACCCTTGGCCAGCGCCTTGGATTTCTAAAAAAACTGGAAATTCAGCGTTCTATTTAAATAATGCTAAATCACTTTTAAACGAACCTGGAGAATGGTATTTGGATAAAGAAAATGCTAAAATTTATTACTACCCTAAAAAAGGAGAAAAATTACGATCACTAGAAGTCGTAGCACCCATTTTAGAAAGTTTAGTTGAAATAAAAGGAACAGTTGATTTCCCCGTTAGTCATGTCTATTTTAAAGGCATTTCGTTTCAATACAGCAATTGGCTACGTCCGTCGCAACAGGGGCACGTACCCATTCAAGCAGGGATGTATCTTTTAGATGCCTACAAGCTTAAAAACCCTGGAACGCCCGATAAAGCTGGACTCGAAAATCAGGCATGGATTGGAAGGCCACGTGCAGCCGTTGAGGTTAATTTCGCAAATCATTTGCGTTTTCAAGATTGTAAGTTTCAGCATTTATCATCTACAGGTTTAGACTTAAACAAAGGAACCAATAACAATTTGGTTCAGGGCAATTTGTTCAAGGATATTGGTGGAAGTGCCATAAATGTTGGTGTTTTTTCAGAAGAAGCCTTTGAAACCCATTTGCCATACAACCCCAAAGATGTGCGAGAAGTTTGCAACAACGAAACTATTATTGATAATTTAATAACTGATGTGACGAACGAAGATTGGGGCTGTGTAGGTATAAGCGCTGGCTTTGTTAAGAATATAACCATAGCGTACAACGAGATTTCCGAAGTCTCATATACCGGTATTGGTTTAGGTTGGGGTTGGACCAAAACGATCAACGCCATGTCGGGCAACAAAGTAATAGCCAACAACATTCACCATTACGGGAAACACCTATACGATACGGCAGGAATTTATACTTTATCTGCCCAACCAGGAAGCGTTATAAAAGAGAATGTAATCGATAGTATTTATTTTAATCCTTATGCCCATGATCCTTACCACTGGTTTTATTTGTATACCGATGAGGGTTCGGCTTATTTAACGGTGAAAGATAATTGGGTGCCAGCCGAAAAATTTCTTCAAAATGCCAATGGTCCCAATAACCTATGGACTAACAATAATGCTTACGTAAGTGATACCATCAAAAAAAATGCTGGTATTCGTAAGCCCTATAAACATTTATTAAAACACGTTATGGTTGATAAAGATTGGCCTATGCAAGAAGTGCCTCATTTTGCCGCAGTAGAATTGATTGGAGAGGGCTTTGATACTGCCGAGATAAAAAAAGTAGCAAAAACCAATGGTGTTATCGATGCGCAAGTCTACCAATGGAAAAACCACACGGTTTTATACGCAAAAATGAACCATATTGGGCATTTAAAGAACGAATTAGCTTTGGTGTATCCAAAGGCTATGATTAAAACCTACGATAAACCTGTTTATAACTTTAACAAATTTGATCGCTGTGAGGATAAGCAGTTGGCTAACGAATGGGAACATGTGCTTTTAACGGCTAATTTGGTTGAAGATGAAGCCCTTCAGAAAGAATATTTACAATACCACAACACTCAATTTGAAGAATGGCCAGAAGTAGCGAAGGGTTTTTGTAATGCTAATTTTCAGCGACTGCAAGTTTTTAAAAATGGGCGGCAGTTAATATTGGTCATCAGTATTCCAAAAGGGGCCAATTTAGATGAGTTGAACCCCAAAACGACAGAAAATAATCCTCGTGTAAACGATTGGAACGAACTAATGAAAAAATACCAAACAGGAATTGAAGGCACTGCAGCAAACGAAACTTGGGTGTTTTTAGAGAAAATACAATAAATGAAACAGACTAACCATCAGTTTTTCGACTTTCTAGATTTTAATACCGACCTCGAGCAAGAGGAAGGTGTTTCTAAACTTTGGAAAGCATGCAAACCCACAGATATTAGTAAAACGGGCTTGGGAGTGGTATTGACTGTGCCTTTTCAATGCCAGTTGCTATCTAACGAAATCGCTCCAGATAAAGAGGTAGCACGAAAAGAATTTCAGCTTTTTGTTAGAGCATTTGGTGACAAGATTTTAAGAGTAAGCATTGGCTTTGAACAGGAAATAGACCAAACATCGCCCATGCTTGAATTGGCACATGATATAGAGGAACAACAGCTTGTTGTCGAAAAATCCGAAAGCGAATGGATAGTAAAAGATACAGCAGATGTAACACGCGCAGTTTTCGATTTATCGGATCCAGAAATAGACCATTGGAGTGACCTGTTGCCATATCCCGAAGAATCAATGCAGGCTACGTTTTACCCAGATGGTAAAAAAGCGATTAAGGTAAGTGCTTACGATCAGTTTTTTCCGGGCAGAATGGATGCCATGTGCTTATCTTTTATTGAGCAACATAGTGAACCGCGTAAGGCATCCATCTCATTTCATGCCAAACCCGACGAAAAATTTGTGGGCACTGGGGAGCGTTTTGGTAAAATGGATTTATCGGGAAACACGTTCCAAATGAGAAATCAAGATGGGCAAGGTGTTAACAACAAACGTACCTATAAAAATATTCCTTTTTATCTTTCCAGTGAAATGTACGGTTTGTTTTTGCATACATCAACTTATTGTAAATTCTCAATGGCCGATTTTTCTACCCGGTCCGTACAATTGCTAGCAGAAGAGCCTGTGTTGGATATATTCCTAATAGGCGATGATACACCAGACAAAATTATCCATCAATATAAAAAAATTACTGGGTTTCCTACGGTTCCACCACTATGGAGTTATGGCGTTTGGATGAGCCGAATGACCTATTTTTCAGAAGAAGAAGTCAATACCATTTGCAATAGATTAAGAGAAGAAGATTATCCTTGCGATGTAATTCATTTAGATACAGGTTGGTTTAAAACCGATTGGCTGTGTGAATGGAAATTTAATGCCGAACGCTTTCCAGACCCTAAACGCTTTGTTTCTAATTTAAAAAAGAATGGCTATCGTGTTAGTTTATGGCAAATGCCATACATTTCTGAAGATGCCGAGCAGTATGAAGAGGCAAAAGCCAATAATTACATTGGAAAGTTAAATGCCGAAGTGATGCGAGGCGGTTCTAATTTTAGTAATCTCGATTATGCAGGAAGTATTGATTTTACGTTTCCCGAGGCCGTTGAATGGTATAAAAATTTGTTGCGCGAACTTTTAGAGATGGGCGTAACTTGCATAAAAACCGACTTTGGTGAAGAGATACATTTAGATGCAAGTTACCATAATATGTCGCCCGAAAAACTCAATAACCTGTATGCGCTATTATATCAAAAAGCAGCTTTTGAGGTTACCGAAGAAGTAACTGGTGATGGTATTGTTTGGGCACGTGCAGGATGGAGCGGTTGCCAGCGTTACCCCATTCATTGGGGTGGTGATGCCGCGGCCTCTTGGGATGGTATGGCCGGCTCGCTAAAAGGTGGATTGCATTTAGGCTTGTCTGGCTTCGGATTTTGGAGTCACGATGTGCCCGGGTTTCACGGCGTGCCTAATTTCATGAATTCTGTAATTCCGGACGATTTATACGTGCGATGGACACAGTTTGGTGTGTTTACCTCGCATATCCGTTATCACGGAACATCCAAACGGGAACCTTATTATTATCCAAATGTAGCCAATATCGTTCGTAAATGGTGGAAGTTGAGGTATGCTCTATTGCCGTACATCTTGCAAGAAAGCGAAAAAACCACATCTTCTGGGTTTCCGGTAATCAGAGCATTACTAATGCATCACCCAAATGATAAGATGGTTTGGCATATTGACGATCAGTATTATTTCGGAGATGATTTTTTAGTGGCGCCGATGATGAATTCAGAAAATAAAAGAGATGTCTATCTGCCTAATGGGAGTTGGATTAACTTTTTTACTGGTGAAAAAATTGTTGGCGGACGCTGGTTGAATGATTTTGAATCACCTATGGAAGATATGCCCGTTTGGGTCGTTGAAGGTGCTGAAATTCCGCTGTACCCAGAGCATGTAAATTGTACAGACGATATGGATTTAGAAAAAACAATAACCATTAAAATAAACGATGATTTCAAAGGCATTTGGGAGCATCTGGATTTTATAAAATAACAAAAACACCAATTAAATAATTAAAAAAACTAGAAAAGATGAGTGCAGTTATAACCGATGAGCAATTAGCCCAGTTTAAGGAAGATGGGTTTTGCATTGTAAAAAACGTAATTCCACAAGAACTTATAGAGCGTTTGCGCGACGAATGTCAAAGATTCATAAAGGAAAAGGATGATGAAATGGATCGTAAAGGCGTTGAGGTTGACGAAATAAACCACAAAGGTAAACGCTATTTTATAGCGCTTCGATACAAAGACAGTGAAACCATGCAAGACCTGATTTTTGGTAAGGAAATGGAAGAAATTACCCGTAAGGTTTTAGGTGAAGAGGTGTATTTATTTTTAGAACAATTTGTGGTAAAAGCGGCCGACAAAGGCATGACCTTTTCGTGGCACCAAGATTCAGGATATTTAGATTTTGATCATAAACCATACCTTTCTGTTTGGTGTCCATTGGACGATGTAACCGAAGAAAACGGAACCGTTTATTTGTTACCTTACAAAGAAGCTGGAACAGATAAGAGAATAGACCACGTATTACAGGAAGGCACTAATGATAAAATTGGATATTTTGGAGACAACCCTGGTATTCCTGCGGTTTTAAAAGCAGGTGATGTAGCCTTATTTTCAAGTACATGTTTTCACCGTAGCGGTTCAAATACCACAAACAAATCAAGACGCGTACTGCTAATTCAATATTCAGCAGAACCCATACTAAAGGCCGAGAAAGAGCCATTGTATTGGGCAGAGCCTTTTTTAAAAGAAGGCAATAAAGTAAGCGCCTACTAACGTATTTTATAGTACCCTAATGCATTGTTTTTTTTAATGTATTTTGGGTGCTCGTTTGTATAAACACCAACTAAACCTCTTCCACTAAACTAAAATTAAGCTTTGTAAACATGAATATATATGACCAATTAGATTTTCTTGATTTTGCCGTAGTAGGCTTGTACTTAATAGTTTTAATCGGCCTCGGTGCTTGGTTTAGTTTAAGAAATAAAAGAGGAGATGATGAAAATTACTTTTTGGCAGGTAATTCTTTGAGCTGGAAAAGTATCGGTTTTAACATGTGGGGTACCAATGTTGGGCCATCTATGTTAATTGCCAATGCCAGTATTGGTTATACAACGGGTATTGTTGCCGGTAATTTTTCGTGGTATGCCTTTATATTCATTTTCCTGTTGGCAGTGGTCTTTGCACCGCGATACCTAGGGGCAAGGGTGCAAACACTACCAGAGTTTATGGGTAAACGTTTCGGGAACTCTACCCAAAATATCTTGGCATGGTACACGATTGTTACCGTATTGTTGAGTTGGCTGTCCTTAACCTTGTTTGCAGGAGGTATTTTAATTCAGCAGATATTAAATTTACCCATGTGGCTTTCGGTAATCGTTTTATTGCTCATTGCGGCATTTTTTACCTTGGCGGGAGGATTAAAAACGATAGTCTATACCAACGTGATTCAAATGGTATTATTGATTATAGTATCATTTGTGCTTATGTGGGTAGGGCTTGATAAAGTTGGTGGTTTCGGGCAACTGGTCAGCGAGACGCCTTCAAACTATTGGAATCTGTTTTTACCGGCAGATGATGCCAATTATCCTTGGGTAGCCATCCTTTTGGGGTATCCGGTTATGGGGGTTTGGTTTTGGTGTACCGACCAATCTATGGTGCAATCTGTTTTAGGGGCTAAAAGTGTAAAAGAAGGACAATTAGGTGCTAATTTTACCGCTTGGTTAAAAATTATTGATGTACCACTGTTTATTCTGCCCGGTATCATGTGTTTTGTTTTGTTTCCTACTCTAGAAAATCCAGATGCAGCTTATATGACTATGGTAACCGAACTCTTTCCAACAGGAATGAAAGGCTTGGTAATGGCTGTTTTAATTGCGGCTCTTGTAAGTACTATCGATTCGTCCTTAAATGCATTAAGTACTGTTTTTACCATGGATGTTTATGTGAAAAAATTTAAGCCCAAAGCAAGCCAAAAACATATTGTAAAAGTTGGGCACATTGTAACTGTAGTTGGCGCTATCATATCCATTTTCATCACCCTTGCCATTGATAGTATTAAAGGTTTAAACCTGTTTGATGTTTTTCAATCGGTGTTAGGGTTTATCGCACCGCCAATGTCTGTTGTGTTTTTGTTTGGTGTACTTTGGAAAAAAACAACTGCAAAAGCCGCAAACAGTATTTTGGTTTTCGGTACCTTGTTCAGTTTAACAATAGGAATTCTTTATTTGTGGGTATTCCCCAATGACCCCGAGAGCGCCGTAAAAATATGGCCGCATTTCTTATTGCTGTCGTTTTACATTTTTGTGTTCCTATCTGTTGTCATTGTCGTTATCAGTTTATTGGATAAAAATAGTAAGCCATTTAAGTCAACTTTAGATTTTAGTAACTTAACTAAAGTAGCTCCAAAAGTAAAAATATTATGGGCGGCACTTTTTGTTACCATGATAATATTGTACCTATATTTTAATGGAAATTAATTGAAAATAATAAATTTAATATGATAAAAAATACCAACGATGGCAGCAACAATGCACCATCATTGCGAATTGACATAAATTACGGGACATGTGAAGATTTACCATCGTTTTCAACAGGACCAAAGCGCAGCGATAGAGAAAAACATGAGGCTATTGCCAATGCCGGTTTTAGTGGCATACAGGATGGCGACCCCAAATTATGTGAGGAGTTTGGTTTGCAGCTAACGGCACATGCCCGTATCAATGAAGTTGGCGATTTAGATGATTTGATGCCCATTTGGAAAAGCGGAAACTATAATTGTGCTTCCATCCACTTAGGATGGGGTATGGAGTCTGACGAAGAAGTTGATGCCTTGGTACAGTATGTTATGGAAACATCTGAAAAATTCGATTTTCCTATTTACATAGAAACCCATCGTGCTACTATAACCCAGGACTTATTTAGAACGGTGGAATTGACAAAACGTTTCCCTGAAGTGCGGTTCAATGGCGATTTTTCACATTGGTACACTGGGCAGGAAATGGTTTACGGTGGTATTGAAAATAAATGGGAGTTTATTCAGCCAGTGTTTGATAGAGTACGTTTTATGCATGGCAGAATAGGTAATCCGGGCTGCATTCAAGTCGATGTAAAAGATAAAAACCATAGTTATGTTCAGCATTTTAAAGAAATGTGGAAACGGTCATTTTTAGGCTTTTTGAAATCGGCAAAACCAGGAGACTATATTAGTTTTACTGTTGAATTGCTTAAAGCTGAAATATTTTACGAAAGAACAGTTTTAAATGCGGATGGTGCCGAACAAGAAGAAGGCGACCGTTGGCAACAAGCATTATTGTACAAAGAAATTATTCAAGAATGTTGGGAAGATGCCCAAAAGGAATTAGTTTAAAATACCACAAAAAATATGGAACAAAAAAAAGGAAGTTTAAAAAGCACGATAACGGTATCGCTTACTAATTATCTAGACGCAGGTGCGATTGTTGCCGGTGCCAGTGGATTAACCCTTTGGCAAAATTACCTCGGACTTACAGAAGGGCATCTTGGTTGGCTTAATGCCATTAGTGCCAACGCTTTTGGAGCTGCCATTGGCGCAATCATGGGTGGTTTTCTTGCCGACAGATATGGAAGAAAAAAGATTTATACCTACAATATGCTGGTATATATGTTGGGGGTTGCCATTATTATGTTCACGGTAAATTTCCCGATGTTATTAACAGGATTTTTAGTTACTGGAATATCCGTAGGAATTGGTGTTCCGGCGTCATGGACCTATATTTCCGAAAATTCTGAAGTGAAAAACCGCGGTCGCAACATGGGGATTTCGCAGTTTGCCTGGGGTGTGGGGCCAACCATTATTTTAATTTTGGGCATGTTATTGGCACCGGGCATAGATGATGCTTCAGCAGGTGTGTTGTTCAAATATGTAAAAGATATTGCAGCATTGTTCATAGGAAGCGATGCGAGTATTGAAGCTGTTAATGTTTTCAGCAGCAGAATTATTTTTGGTTCATTATTTATCGTCGCTTTTATAGCATGGAACCTTCAGCGTAAGCTGGATGAATCAAAAGAATGGTTAGAAGCCAAAGAAAAGCAAAAACAAAGCCAAGAAAAACTGCCCAGTGTTTTTGCATCATTCGGAACACTTTTTACTAATAAAGTAAATGTTCGAACGATGCTTTTTCTAGCTGGAATTTATGTCACTTGGAACATGGTGGCTTCCGTAATGGGCTTTTTTCAACAACATATTTATGAAACGGCGGGCGGACTTTCCAATGAAGCTGCCAATATGGTATCGGCCATTCAATGGCTTATCATTATTGCAGTAACGTATTTTGGTTTTTCGATGCTTATTGATAAAGTGAATCAACGTATGTTATATTTTTTTGGTACGGGAATAGGGATTGTAGCTTGGGGTATCCTCATTTTTATCGGTATTAAAAATTATGTCGCCTTGTGGGCTTTTACCATTCTGTGGGGCATTCATGCCGGAATAAGTGTACAGGCTTTCTACGCGCTTTGGGCTTCAGAACTTTTCCCGGCCAAATACAGGGCAGCTGCGCAGGGCGTTATGTTTTTTGCGGTTAGGGCTATAGCTGCAATCTGGGGATTTGGTTTTGTATTCATTTATGGAGAACACGGCGAAGGATTCCACATGGCCGCTTATGTTATGATAGGATTGCTTATTGTGGCTTTAATAATAGGAACAATTTGGACGCCAAAAACACAAGGAAAAACATTAGAGCAAATTACAGAAGAACGTTACGGAGACGATATTTAAAACAATATTCATATAATTAAAAAAAGAAGTTGAAACAGATGGAAAAATCAAAACTACCGCATACCGATTCTAATGCAACATGGATTTGGTATCCGGGCGATTTCGAAATTTGGTTGAGTAATAAAATGCAAGTACGACGTACTGAGCGCGAAGCGGTTTTTCCACCGCTTTGGCGGTATTACAGTCCGTACCCTTTGGTAACTTTTCAAACAGAGGTCGATTTGCCCGAGGAAGATGATGTGAAAATATATTCTGAAGGGCCTTTTCAATTATTGATTGATGATGTTCAGATTTATGGACAACCTAAATCGATTAAAATTTCTGCTGGAAAACATAAAATTTCCTTTAAAGTATATAACCAAGAAGTGTTGCCAGCCATTTTTATTGATGGCAAATACGTGAAATCGAATGCGTCTTGGAACGTAACTAACGAAGATAAACTTTGGATTGACGAAGAAGGTAAAGCACAACAATCTGGTACACCGTGGGTGCCCGTAGGATTATGGAATTTTAATAAACCAGAAGCTAAACCTTCCGAATTTCAATTGACCACAGAACCTTGGGAAGCCAAGTCCACCGAAAAAGTCAATGGTGCTCAGTTAATCGATTTTGGAAGGGAGACCTTTGGTTACATAAAAATACATGGGCTAAAAGGTCAGGGGAAATTAACTTTGTATTATGGTGAATCGCGCGAAGAAGCATTAAGCACAGATAAATGCGAAACCCTCGATAATTTGTATTTTGATGGTAACCAATCGGAAACCTATACATTAGAAAACTCAAAAGCATTTCGTTACGTTCAGGTGCAAAAAGACGATTCAGTCGAGTACGATTCCATTTCCATGTTGTATGAGTATCTACCACTGGAGTACCGTGGCAGTTTTAAGTCTTCTGATAATTTACTGAACCAAATCTGGGATGTTTCGGCTTATACCATGCATTTAACTACACGCGAATTTTTTATCGATGGTATTAAGCGCGACCGTTGGATTTGGGCCGGTGATGCCCACCAAAGTTATTTAATGAACTATTACTTGTTCTTCGATTCGCCTTCCGTAGAACGTACCATTGCAGCACTCCGTGGAAAAGAACCTGTTACGGCGCATATTAATATTATTATGGACTATTCGCTGTATTGGTTCATAGGTATTTACGATTACTACCTGTATACTGGCGATACTAAATTTATTAAAACGTTCTATCCACGCATGAAAACCTTAATGGACTATTGCTTGGGGAGACGAAACGAAAACGGATTTTTAGAACCTTTGGAAGGCGACTGGGTGTTTGTGGATTGGGCCGATGGTTTGCCTAAAACAGGCGAAGTGAGTTTTGAACAAATGTTATTGGCTAAAAGTTTGGAAGCCATGGCCGTAAGTGCAAAAATTGCAGGTGAAAGGGAAGATGAAAATAAATATCAGCAATTGGCGGTCAATTTAAAAACAAAACTCTTTGATGTATTTTGGGATGATGATAACCAAGTGATGAAACATCAGCGCATTGATGGCAAAATACAGGATATCGTTACCCGCTATGCAAATATGTTTGGTATCTTTTTTGATTACTTTAATGATGCCCAAAAACAAAGCGTAAAAGACAAGGTGTTGTTGAATGATGATATTTTAGAAATTACAACCCCATACATGCGTTTTTACGAATTGGAAGCCCTTTGTGCCATGGGCGAACAAGCGTTTGTTTTAGATGAAATCCGTGATTATTGGGGCGGTATGATAGATTTGGGGGCGACTTCATTTTGGGAAAAATACGACCCTAAACAAAAGGGCACCGAGCATTTAGCAATGTATGGCAGACCTTACGGAAAAAGCCTTTGCCATGCCTGGGGAGCAAGTCCTATTTATCTGTTCGGAAGATACTATTTAGGTGTTGAGCCCACAGCGCCAGGTTATTCAGAATATGCCGTTAAACCCAATTTAGGCGGATTGGATTGGATAGAAGGTAAAGTGCCAACGCCAAATGGAGCGGTGGAGTTATACGTAAACACAAGCGAAATAAAAGTAAAGGCATCAGAAGGTGAGGGCACGCTAATTATCAATAGTGAAACTCAGCCTTCAACAAATAACGGAACGGTATCGGCATGTGGTGAAAATAAATATCAACTCACCATTAAACCAAACACCGAATACGCAATCAAATACAAAGTACTATAAATTTTTATAATGAATACGTTTTTCAAGAAGTTATCTTTTCTATTAGTTTTTACGGGGTTGACTGCATTAGCACAAAACACCGAAATTAAATATTTATCGGGTACGGGATACCAAGACACCAAAGAGTGGGAATTTAAAGTTTCCGATGGCCGTAAAAGTGGCGAGTGGTCAACCATCAACGTGCCATCCGTTTGGGAACAGGAGGGTTTTGGAACTTACCAATACGGTATCCGTTTTTACGGAAAACCGTTTCCCGAAGGTATTGCTGACGAGGTAGGTTATTACAAATACACCTTCGAAGTGCCTAAGACTTGGGAAAACAAACGCGTTAAAATTGTTTTTGATGGCTCCATGACCGATACAGAGGTTCGTATCAACGACCGCTCAGTTACTGGAGACATACACCAAGGTGCTTTTTACCGGTTTAAATACGAAATCACCGATTTGCTGAAATACGGTAAAGAAAATTTACTAGAAGTTACCGTAAGCAAAGAATCTAAAAATGCTGGCGTAAACCTAGCCGAACGTCGCGCCGATTACTGGAACTTTGGAGGTATTTTTCGTCCGGTATTTTTAGAAGCCCTGCCTGCTACGCATATCGATTATGCGGCTTTAAGGGCAGAAGCTGATGGTACTTTTGAAGCTAACTTATTTTTAGGAAGTGGCGCAAAAAACATTGCAGCTGAAATAACAATTACGGACGAAAATGGAAAAAAATTAGGGGCAACAGTAAAAGCAGAAGGTGTTGATGGTGCTGATAAAATTCATTTAGCAGAACACTTCAAAAATGTGAAGCAGTGGACGGCCGAAACGCCAAACTTATACAAAGCAGAAATTAAACTTCTCAAGGAAGACGAAGTCGTGCATCAAATCACGGAAACCATTGGTTTTAGAACGATTGAAATCCGTAAAGGCGATGGTATTTATGTCAACGGGCAACGTGTCTTGATGAAAGGGATTAACCGCCATAGTTTTTGGCCGGAATCAGGCAGAACATTAAACAAAGAATTAAACTACGCCGATGTTCGTCTAATTAAAGAAATGAACATGAATGCGGTACGATTATCGCATTATCCGCCAGACCCAGAATTTCTTCAAGCCTGCGACGAGTTGGGCTTGTATGTGATGAACGAATTGGCCGGGTGGCACGGACATTATGATGATGCCGTTGGAAAAAAGCTGGTTAAGGAAATGGTAACGCGCGATTTAAACCATCCGAGTATCATTTTCTGGTCCAACGGAAACGAAGGCGGTTGGAATACCAATTTAGACAATCAATTTGATATTTGGGATTTACAAAAACGTCCGGTGCTTCATCCACAACAAGAGCACAGTGGTGTAGAAACCATGCATTACCGTTCGTATGGGGAAACCTTGGAATATTTTAGAGACGATAATATTTTCATGCCTACCGAGTACCTTCACGGACTTTACGATGGTGGGCACGGTGCCGGTTTCTACGATTATTGGGAAGTGATGCGCAAACACCCACGCAGCGGTGGCGGTTATCTTTGGGTATTCGCCGATGAGGGAATTGCTCGTACCGACCAAGATGGGCGTATCGATAACCAAGGGAATTACGGTGCCGATGGTATTGTAGGACCACATCATGAAAAAGAAGGAAGTTTCTTTACGGTAAAGGAAGTTTGGTCTCCCGTAATGATTATGGAAAAACGTGAATTACCAAACGATTTTGATGGCACATTTACCATTGAAAATCGTTACGATTTCACGAATACCAATACCTGTACGTTTACTTGGGAATTGGTGAATTTTGCATCATCGCTTGATGGTAAGGAAGCACGTAAAACCTTCAGAAAAGGAACGCTTAAAGCGCCGAATATTGAACCGCACGGAACTGGTGAACTTAAATTGAATTTACCTAATAATTGGCAAGATGCCGACGTACTTTACGTAAAGGTAGTGGATAAAAACGGACATGAACTTTGGACTTGGGATTTCACTTGGGATAAAAAAACGGGAAGAAAATTAGAATCTGGTAAAGTGAAATTGGAGGAAACCGATGAATTCTACACCGTTTCAGCGGCAAAAACCGAAGTGAAATTTGATAAAGCTTCCGGAAAATTAGTTGAAGTAAAACAAAACGGAAATACCATCAGTTTAACCAACGGACCAAAAATCATCATGGCACGTCGTGGTGATAGAACGTTGGACGGAACGGTTAACCCTGATTTCCTCAAAGGTGAAGACCGCATTTATAAGGAATTCGATTGCTGGGATGAAGAGGTAAATTGTTCTGAAAACCTATTGAATATTTCGGCTAAAGAAGAAAAAGGAAGAGTGGTTGTTGAAGCCAATTACCACGGTATTCTTCAAAAAGTGGTTTGGACGATTGATGCGGAAGGTTTAATCCAGTTAGATTATGAATACGAATACAACGGCGTGGTTGATTTGGCCGGTGTATACTTTGAGTATCCTGAGGAAAAAATGAGACATAAAAAATGGTTGGGCGATGGACCATACCGTGTGTGGCAAAACCGTTTAAAAGGAACCACTTTAGATATTTGGGAGAATGATTACAACGACCCTATTCCTGGTGAATCGTTCAATTACCCGGAGTTTAAAGGGTATTTCAATAATTGGCAGTGGGCTGAGTTTACCACCGACGAAGGACAGATTTACATCGAAAATAAAGATACCGACACGTACTTAGGGGTATATTCACCGCGTGACGGTCGCGATGCACTGCTATACACGATTCCAAATACAGGGATTGCGGTTTTGGATGTTATACCGCCTGCTAGAAATAAGGTGAACGCGACAGATCTGGTAGGCCCATCGTCGCAACCAAAATGGTTAAGTGGATTACAAAAACGTACGGTGTATTTAAAGTTTGATAAATAAAATGTTGATCTAGCTTGTCACACTAAGTGGAGTCGAAGTGTTTTTGTGTAAGTTATTATGAAATAAAATTTTCAAAATGAAAACTAAAAATATATTACAATTTGGTGCTGTCATTTGCTTGTTAGTGTCTGTAATAGCTTGCGTTTCTAAACCTGAAAAGTTAAAGAAACGTGAGATTACCGATGCTGTAATGCAAGAGATTTACAACGAAATTAAAACACCATATAAATACGGTTTGGTGATGGTGCCAACCGACAATTCCTATAAAATGGATTGTCCGAGTATCTTCCAAAAAGATGGAAAATGGTACATGACCTATTTAATTTTCGAAGGCCGTGGTTACGAAACCTGGTTGGCCGAAAGTGATGATTTGCTACATTGGAACCACTTAGGAAAAGTGATGTCGTTTTCAAAAGACACCACAGAATGGGATGTAAACCAAAAAGCGGGTTACATAGCCTTGCAAGACCCAACTTGGGGTGGTTCGTACAAGTGGAAAACTTACGATGATAAATATTGGATGAGTTATTTTGGCGGGAATACTACGGGCTATGAAGCCGGAATTTTATCCATGGGAATGGCTTACACCGAAAAGTCACCAACCGAACCGCACGAATTTAAAAGATTACCAAAACCGGTATTGCGACCAAATGACGATAAAGCCAAATGGTGGGATAACAGTACCATGTACAAAAGTTCTGTGATTCGTGATGTGGAAAAAGAAACCGGACACGAATTTATTATGTATTACAACGCCCGTGGCGATAGTATCAATCCTGCTAAAGGTGCAGAACGCATTGCGATGGCGGTTTCAGATGATATGAGAAACTGGAAACGTTACGGCGATGCCCCGTTAATCAATCACCATAGAGGTATTTCTGGTGATGCTTACATTCAGCGCATCAACGATACCTGGGTGATGTTCTATTTTGGTGCTTTTTGGACGGGCTGGGACCAAGGTGCCTTTAACCGCTTCGCTGTTTCTAACGATTTAATCCACTGGAAGGACTGGGAAGGCGATAATTTAATTGAGTCCTCAGAACCTTACGACGATATGTTTGCGCACAAATCATTTGTTGTAAAACACGATGGTATTGTGTATCACTACTATTGTGCGGTTAATAAAGCTGGGCAACGCGGTATTGCTTTAGCCACCTCAAAAGATATTGGAAAAAGTGACATGCATTTTGTAGCACTACCAGAAGATGAAGAAAAGTAGAATTTTTATACTAATCATAATTAGTTGCATTGGGGTTACTCAAGCACAAACAGTAACGGGAGAACCTGCAGGAATTCCTGAAGTACCTAAAAAGTATAGCTATGCGCCGTGGGAAAACCCGTTGGTGACTAGTATAAACCGGCAGCCAGCGCGTGCCACGGCGTATTCATATAAAACCGTTGCCGATGCTTTGGAAGGAAACCGAGACAAAAGTCGATTGGTAATGCTTAATGGTACCTGGGATTTTAAATATTCGGTGAATTTAGACCAAGTACCTAAAGAGTTTTTTAAGACCGAAGTAGAAGGCTGGGATAAAATCGAGGTGCCATCTAACTGGGAATTGAAAGGGTATGATATTCCGATTTACAAAAGTGCGGTATATCCATTTCGACCAATCAATCCGCCGTATGTACCTAAAGATACCAATGGTATTGGCTCGTATCAACGTAAGTTTAAAGTGCCAAAAGCGTGGCAAAAAGACATGACCGTAACGCTTCATTTTGGTGCTGTGAGCTCGGCATTTCAAGTGTGGCTAAATGGTGAATTTCTGGGGTATGGAGAGGATAGTTTTTTGCCTTCGGAATTTAATATTTCACCCTATCTAAAGGAAGGTGAAAATGTATTATCGGTACAGGTGATGCGATATAGCGATGGTTCTTATTTAGAAGACCAAGACCATTGGCGTATGAGTGGGATTCAACGTGAGGTGTTTATTATGGCCGAACCCAAATTGCGTATTCAGGATTTCTTTTACCAGACCAAACTAGATAAGGATTATGAAGATGCCGTCTTTCTGTTACGTCCGAAATTAGAAAACCTTACGGGTGATTCAATAAGAAACGCATCGTTCGAGTTTCAGTTATACAATGATAAAAACGAAGCGCTTTTTGAAAAACCAATAGATACTTTAGCCAAAGCGATTGTTAACGAAAGTTATCCGCGCTTGGATAATGTACGCTTCGGTTTTTTTGAAAAGAAAATTGAAAACCCTAAAAAGTGGAGTTCCGAAGAACCGAACTTATATACTTTGGTGATGACTTTAAAGGATGAAAACGGAAACATTTCCGAAGTGAAATCCTGTAAAGTAGGTTTCCGTTCTATCGAGTTTTCAAAAGAAAACGGCAAACTGTTAATCAATGGTAAAGAAACGTACATTTATGGGGTTAATCGTCACGACCATCACCCGGTTCGCGGCAAAGCTTTGACTCGTGAAGATATTGAGCAAGATGTAAGAACCATTAAGCAATTTAATTTCAATACCATTCGTACCAGCCATTATCCAAACAATCCCTATTTTTATGAATTATGTGACGAATACGGGATTATGGTCATGGATGAAGCGAATCTCGAAACCCATGGTTTAGGTGGGAAATTAAGCAACGACCCCAGTTGGACACATGCTTATGTAGAACGTATGAACCGTATGGTGGAACGCGATAAAAATCACCCGAGTGTGATTATGTGGAGTTTGGGTAACGAAGCGGGTAAAGGACCAAACCATGCGGCTATGGCAGCGTGGACCGATAATTTTGATATCACCAGACCCATACACTATGAGCCGGCTCAAGGTAATCCAAGATTGGATGGGTATATTGACGAGCGTGACCCAAGGTATCCATCAACGGGCGACCACTCGCACCGTTTCGAGAACCCACAAGACGAGCCTTATGTGGATATGGTGAGTCGCTTTTATCCTGGGGTGTTTACGCCTCAGTTTTTAGTGGATAACAAAGCCGATACACGACCTATTCTATTTGTGGAATATTCACATTCTATGGGAAATTCAACAGGAAACCTTAAAGAACTTTGGGATGAATTTAGAAGGCTTCCAAGAATTATCGGCGGTTGCATTTGGGATTATAAAGACCAAGGTTTATTAAAGGTTGACGAAAAAACGGGACAGCAATTTTATGCTTACGGCGGTGATTTTGGTGAAGTACGTCATGATGGTAATTTCTGCATCAACGGTATTGTGGCTTCTAATGGACGCCCAAAAGCAGCGATGTATGAAAATAAATGGGTGTACCAACCGGTAACGTCTCGTTTAGATGGACGTCAAATGACAATTAAGAATAGATATGCAACAAAATCTTTAAACCATTTAATTCCTGTTTTAAGAATAACCTCGAATGGTAAAATCTTTGATGAATTTACTTTGGAGCCATTTGCTTTAAAACCTGGTGATAGTACGGTTTTGGATTTGGATAAGTATATGCCAAGGTTTAAAACAAATTCAGATATTTTTGTTGATATTGAATTTAAACTTTCTCAAGATAAACCGTGGGCCAATAAAGGGTTTGTCGTTGCGAGAGATCAATTTTTAGTAAAGGAAAAAGGTGAGCTTACATACAATTCAGAAGCAAAAAACAGATTAAATTTAGAAGAATCTAATACGGATTATCAAGTAAACGGAGCAGGTCTCAGCATCAAGTTCAGCAAAGAAAACGGAGCCTTAAGTTCTTTTGTGTTTAATGGAGAAGAACAGGTCTTTGCTCCTTTATTACCAAATTTCACACGCCCGTTAACCGATAACGATGCTAAAGGTTGGAAGCCACATAAGAATTTGAAACAGTGGTATGATAATGAATCCAAATTGCTTTCGGTGAGTACTAAAACTTCCAGAAATGATGTTGTAATTGTTTCAGAATATGAAATAATAAAAGATAGTGCTAACGTACATATCACTTACAACATTAAACCCGATGGCGTTATAAAAGTAGATTACGAATTAAAAGCCTCAACCGATTTGCCAAACATTCCAAAAGTGGGTATGCAAATGGGAATAAATAACAATTTTAGGCAAATTTCTTGGTACGGAAAAGGCGAATTGGAGAACTACGTTGATAGAAGTTCTGGTTTCCCAGTTGAACGTTATAGCTTGACTCTAAAAGATTTTATAGAGCCTTATGTAAGGCCACAGGAAAACGGAAACAGAACCGAAGTACGTTGGTTGGCGAGTACTACAGAAAATAAAAATAAAGGTGTTTTAGTGGTAGGAAATCAGCCGTTGAGCATGAGTGTTTGGCCTTACACGGAGGAGAATATAAATGATGCTAGGCATACCTACGATTTAAAAAATCCAGGATATTTAACACTTAATATCGACTTGAAACAAATGGGTATTGGAGGAAACGATAGTTGGTCACCAGTCGGAGCCCCTATCGAAAAATACCAAATACAGGCTAAAGATTATAAGTATAGTTTTTACTTAGTGCCTTTTAACTTCAATAAGGGTGGTTTAGACAGAATACTTGATAAATTTCAGTACTAATGCATTTCAAAATAAAACATATTATTCTGTTTTTTATAGTACTTACTACATTGTCATGTAAGAAAGAACAAGAAGCAGAAATAACTTATTTCCAACCTACCGAAGATACCGCCAAACCATGGGTATATTGGTACTGGATGCGAAGTGCTTATTCTAAAGAAGGCGTTACCGCCGATTTGGAAGCGATGAAACAAGCGGGTATCCGTGGGGCATATTTAATGACCATTAAAGGACCAGGAGAAGAACCGCTAATGGATCCACCTGTGATTCAATTAAGTAAAGAATTTTGGGAATTGGTGCATTGGGCGTTGCAAGAAGCCGACCGATTAGGCTTGAAAATCGCGTTTCATCCTGCCGATGGTTTTGCCGTGGCCGGTGGGCCTTGGATTACTCCAGAAATGTCAATGCAAAAAGTGGTTTGGACCGATACGGTGGTACATTCGTCCGATTTAAGAAACTTGAAATTACCAGTTCCAAAGCATTATAAAGATTACTACAAAGACATTGCGACCTTTGCCATTCCTGTTGAAAGGGCTTTTAAGACATCGTTAGAGATTCAGCCAAAAGTAACAACATCGAATGATGAAAATGCCGATTATTTAACGGACAACTCCACAGAAAACACGCAATTCAGAATGCGCGAACCTGGTTATATTCAGTATAAATTTAACGAACCGTTCGATTGTAAATCCATTCAAATTGAAACCCAAGGCAACAATTATCAAGCCCATCGCATGTTAATTGAGGTAAGTGACGATGGTGAACATTTTACAAGTTTAGGACGTTTGGAAACGCCGCGTTCGGGTTGGCAGGATACCGATGCATTTTACACGCATAGTTTATTAGCGAAAGCGAAATATTTCAGATTTGTTTACAACCCAGAAGGCTCTGAGCCTGGTGCTGAAGATTTGGATATGGCCAAGTGGAATTCCTATTTAAAGGTTACTAAAATTATCCTTTCCGAAGAACCGTTGATTGATAACTACCAAGGGAAATCAGGTGCCGTTTGGCGTGTGAGCTCTAGAACGACTGAAAAACAGATTCCAACTTCCGATTGTGTTGCTACAGATCAAATGCTTAATATCTCAGAATTTGTTGATGCGAATGGAGTTCTCAATTGGGACGCTCCAAAAGGACAGTGGCGTATTATGCGTTTCGGTCATACGTCTACTGGTCATGAAAATGCCACAGCTGGTGGTGGCCGCGGATTGGAAGTCGATAAATTTAATGCCGATGCGGTTAAGTTTCAATTAGACCATTGGTATGGCGAAATGCGACGTGCGGCTGGCGAAGAACTGGCCAATAAGGTTGTAGAAATCTTGCACATGGACAGTTGGGAATGCGGTAGTCAAAACTGGTCGCCCGTGTTTCGAGAGACTTTTAAAATGCAACATGGTTATGATATTGTAGATTATTTGCCTGTGATGGCCGGAATTCCGTTAGATTCTGCTGAAAAATCAGAACAGATTTTATATGATGTTAGAAAAACCATTACTGAATTAACAGTTGAAAATTTCTTCGGAACTTTAAAAGAAGAAGCTGTAAAAACAGGTGTGAAATTCAGTACCGAAAATGTAGCCCCAACCATGACCAGCGATGGCTTGTTGCATTTTAAATATGTGGATTATCCGAGTGGCGAATTTTGGTTTAGAAGTCCGACGCACGATAAACCCAACGATATGCTCGATGCTATTAATGGCGGACACATATACGGGCGCGATATCATTCAGGCGGAAGCCTTTACCCAATTACGCATGGATTGGGATGAGCATCCAGGAAATTTAAAAACCATGGCCGATAGAAATTATGCCTTGGGAATAAACCGGTTTTTCTACCATGTATTTATGCACAATCCGTGGTTGGATAGAAAACCAGGAATGACTTTAGACCCAATTGGTACATTTTTTCAACGCGACCAAACATGGTGGGAACCTGGACGAGCGTTTTTTGAGTACTGTAAAAATGTACAGTTCCAGTTGCAAAAGGGACAACCAGTTATTGATTTTGCGGTGTTTACGGGAGAAGATATTCCATCACGTTCGGTATTACCCGATCGCTTAGTACCGTTTATGCCAAATATTTTTGGCGCAAACCGTGTAGCTTCCGAAGCTATTCGGCTTAAAAATGAAGGCCGACCCTCGACGCGTATGCCAAAAGAGGTAAAATACACTAAAAACAGCACCGATTTATCGGAATGGGTGAATGCTTTAAACGGGTATAAATACGATTCGTTTAACAGTGATGCGTTGCTGAATGCTAAAGTTGTTAATGGCAACGTTGTCTTTAAGGATGCGCTGACCTATAAATTTTTAGTATTTCCAGACCAAAGGAAAATGATGCCAACACAAATCATGTCTGTAGTAGTGGCTCAAAAAATAGTAGATTTAGTAAAAGGAGGTGCTACGATTTTTGTGGGTGAAAAACCAAAGGAGATTGCTGGTTTTGAATCCGATAGTGCGCAATGGCAAAGTCTTGTTGATGAGATATGGTCAGGCAACGGACAAAAACAATGGACTTTGGGTGAAGGAAAGGTGATTCAGTTACCGTACCTGGGAAATGATTTTTCAGGCTTAGGGGTTGTTCCCAATGTTTTAGTTGATAAAAAAGAAGCCAGTACTTTGGCGTGGACACAACGTCAATATGCCGGTGAAGCTATTTACTTTTTGTCCAATCAAGAGGAAGAAATACGGCAGTTAGACGTGTCGTTTAGAATGTCTGGAAAACAACCTGTGTTGTACCATCCGGTTTCAGATAAAATTACCGTTTTGGAAAATTGGAAAGAAGAAAATGGTAGAACGATAGTGCCTTTAAAATTACATCCTAATGAAGCTTATTTCGTAGTTTTTAAAGAAGATTCGAGTAAAAAGTCTGCAAGAGGAAAACCAAACTGGCCAACTTTCGAAACTGTTGAAACACTAGATGAGAATTGGACGCTTCAGTTTGATAAAGCATTTAGCGGACCATCAGAGCCGATTCAGATTAATCAACTCTTCGATTGGACAATATCGACCAACGATAGTATTAAATACTATTCAGGAACGGCGAGTTATATCAAAACCTTTAATTGGAATTCAACGACAACAGGTGATTTATATTTAGCCTTTGACGAAGTAAATTGTATTGCTGAAGTGATTTTAAACGGAAAAAACTGTGGTGTGGTGTGGACCTATCCTTATCGCACCAGTATTTCCAAAGCTTTAAAAACAGGCGAAAACAGATTAGAAATAAAAGTGACCAATACTTGGGCTAACCGATTGATTGGAGATGAAAAATTACCTGAGGAAGACCGTTTAACTTGGACAACCGCACCGTACAGGCTAGATGATACCATGATGGTGAAATCAGGATTATTAGGAGATATTAACATTATAAAAGAAACCGAATAAATGAGAAAATTAGTTATAGCTGTAATATGTGTTTTTAGTGTGCTAACCATACATGCCGAAATAAAATTACCAGCCTTATTTACCGATAACATGCTGTTGCAACAACAAAGCAATACACCTATTTGGGGCTGGGCAAATAAAAATGAACGTGTAACTATTACGACCTCCTGGGATGGAAAAAACTATGAGGTAAAAGTCAACAAAACTGGTAAATGGAATACAAGTTTGCAAACGCCAAAGGCAGGTGGGCCTTTTGAGATTACGGTGTCAACGGAAAATGAAAGTAAAATCATTCGTAATGTTTTAATTGGTGAGGTTTGGCTGTGTTCGGGGCAATCAAATATGGAAATGCCATTAAAGGGGTTTCCAGGGCAACCTGTAAAAGGCGGAAATGAAGCAATTGTGCGTTCAGCAAATAAAAATATTCATTTTATAACGGTGCCCAGAGCCACGGTTTTAGAACCAAAAACTGATTTTGAAGGTCAATGGGAAGTGGCAGGACCACAAACTACAGGTGATTTTAGTGCCACAGCATGGTACTTTGGTTCGTTTCTTCAAGAAGTTTTAAATGTGCCTGTAGGTTTAATTGAGGTATCTTATGGGGGCTCAAATGTAGAAGCCTGGATGAATGAGGAAATGTTAAAAGACTTTGATTTGGAATTAGAATTACCCAAAACCGAAGCGGATTTAAAAAGTAGCCCTAACCGTGTACCAACCACCTTGTTTAATGGCATGTTGTCGCCTGTAATTGGTTACGGTATCAGGGGAGCTATCTGGTACCAAGGAGAGTCGAATTATGTGCGTCCGTTACAGTATACCGATTTATTCAAAAAAATGGTGGACTCATGGCGCGAGCTATGGAATCAGGGCGAGTTTCCGTTTTATTTTGCTCAAATAGCCCCGTTCGATTATGCCCGTTTTCACCCAAATGATAATAAAACCGAATACAATTCAGCATATCTAAGAGAAGCCCAGTTAAAGGCTTCCAAAGTTATAAAGAACTCAGGTATGGCCGTGCTATTGGATGTCGGGGAATTTGGAAATATACACCCTGCCGATAAAGAAAAAGGCGGACAGCGTCTAGCATTCCAAGCCTTAGCTAAAACCTACGGTATCGATGGATTTGAATACGAAAGTCCGGAGTTTAATGCCATGGAAATAAAAGGAAGTACGGTAACCGTGTCGTTCAACAACGTACCAAACGGAATCACTTCCTATAATAAAGAGGTGGTTGGTTTTGAAATTGCTGGCGCGAATAAGGTGTTTTATCCGGCCAAGGTACAATTGAGGAGAAAATCGGTAGTATTGTCGGCACCACAAGTCGAAAAACCAGTAGCAGTACGTTATTTGTTTAAAGATTTTACCAAAGCTGAAATTTTTAGTACGGGAGGTTTACCAATGTCGTCGTTTAGAACAGATGATTGGTAAGTTTTCGCGACAACGATAAAAGAGTTGTTGACACCCTGAATTTATTTCAGGGTCACATATAGTTTATACAGAAATTAAAAGATGCCGAAACAAGTTCGGCATGACAAAAAATAGTTAATAAGAAAATTGAAAAATTTAATATCCTATATATTTCTTTTAGTAGCTTTTTTTTCTGCAAAAGCACAACTGCCTACACTTAAAAATTACAATCAGGTGTGGACGACCCAAAGTAAAAACGCCTCAGAATCTATGCCCTTGGGAGGTGGTGATATAGGTGTGAATGTTTGGGTAGAGCAAGGAAGTTTGTATTTCTATTTTTCAAAAAGTGGCACCTTCGACGAGCATAATACCTTATTGAAATTAGGACGTGTAAAAGTTGAATTGACTCCAAACCCATTCAAGGATAACGACGGTTTCCGTCAGGAATTACATCTTGAAGATGGTTATGTTTCTGTGTCGCAAAATAGTACTGAAATCAAACTTTGGGTCGATGTGTTTCACCCAGTAATTCATGTCGATGTAAAGGGCAAACAGCCTTTGAATATGAAAACGTCTTATGAAATTTGGCGCTATAGAAACCGAAAAGTAGAAGGCCGAGCCAATAATGCCAATTCTTATAAATGGGCACCGCAAGGCGATATCATTACCTATCAAGATTCTATTTCCTTCAACAATAGTGCAGTTGAATTCTATCACAAAAACCGAGAACATACGGTGTTTGATGTTGCCGTGAAGCAACAACAACTGGAATCAGTAAAAGAGCAGATGATGAACCCTTTAAAATACCTGACTTTTGGAGGTGTGATGGGTGGAAAAAATTTGATTTCAGATGGAACATATCAAGGTGTTTATCAAGATACCGACTTTAAAGGTTTTCGATTAAAAAGTAAAAAATCGAGTATACATCACAGTTTAGAATTGTATTTGCACACGGTTCAAAATGAAAATATCGACGTTTGGAAAAAGGGTTTACAAGACTTGATGTCTACATATAAACCAAAAGAAAAGGAAACAAAACAGTGGTGGAATAATTATTGGAAGCGCAGTTTCATTTTTACGCATGCAGAGAACGATTCCGTAAATCAAATTGGTCAGAATTATCAGTTGTTTCGTTTTATGTTAGGGGCAAATGCCTACGGAAAATACCCCACAAAATTTAATGGGGGCTTGTTTACGGTCGACCCAGTTTATATTAAGGAAGACCATACCTTTACACCTGATTTTAGAAACTGGGGCGGTGGCACCATGACCCAACAAAACCAACGACTCGTTTATTTTCCGATGTTCAAAAGTGGTGATTTTGATATGTTGCCATCGCAACTGGATTACTATTTAACGCTTCAAAAGAATGCAGAGCTACGCAGTCAGGTGTATTGGAATCACAGGGGAGCCGCATTTACTGAACAATTGGAAAATTTTGGTTTACCGAATCCAGCCGAATACGCATGGAAACGTCCGGCAGATTATGACCCTGGTATGCAGTATAACGCCTGGCTAGAATACCAGTGGGACACCGTGTTTGAGTTCTGTAAAATGATGTTGGAGCAAAATGAGTATGCCAATGTAGATGTTGAAAAATACAACGATTTTATTTTAAGTTGTTTACGTTTTTTTGATGAGCATTATCAATACTTAGCCAAAAAACGTGGCAGAAAGACTTTAGATGCCAATGGGCATTTAGTGCTGTATCCGGGTTCGGCTGTAGAGACTTACAAAATGGCATACAATGCCAATAGCACGATTTCGGCGTTAAGTGTAATTACAGAAAAGCTGCTAAAAGTGTCTTCCGGAGATTTATCAACAGAAGATGTGGAATATTTAAAAGGGTTTAAAAAACGTATTCCGCCGTTAAACTTTAGGGAAATTGAAAACCAAAAAGTCTTAGCGCCAGCAAAATCATGGGAGCGCATCAATAATACCGAAGCGGCGCAGCTATATCCTGTATTTCCATGGAAATTACACGGTTTAGGAAAACCCGATTTAAAAGTGGCACAAAATACCTATCTTTTAGATGAAGATTTGAAAAAGTTTAGAAGTCACGTTGGGTGGAAGCAAACCAATATTATGGCGGCTCGGTTGGGTTTAACCGATGAAGCTGCAAAATATACCTTGCTGAAAATGGCCAATTCGGGCCGACGCTTTCCGGTATTCTGGGGACCTGGTTTCGATTGGGTGCCAGACCATAATTGGGGCGGTTCGGGTATGATTGGGATGCAGGAAATGCTCATACAGGAAGTAGATGGTAAAATCTTATTGTTTCCCGCATGGCCAAAAGACTGGAACGTACATTTTAAATTACACGCCAAGCAAAACACAACTGTTGAAGCTAAGCTGCAAAATGGTAAGGTGGAGATTATAAAGGTCGTTCCCAAAGCAAGAGCTAAGGATATTCAAAACTTGTTAGAATACACATTAATTGAAAAAATAAATTTAAAGTAAATGAGACGAATAAAACACACATTGGGTTGCATGATATTATCTGTGGTTACCTTTTTAAATGTGCAATGTCAAAGTAATAATAATACTGAAAAACAGACCGTAAAAGTCGATTTCGATTTTTCTGGTCGACGCCTCGATGAGGTTCACGATCCTTTATATCAATCTTGGGTAATTAATGAAGGCACGGCAGATGAAAAGACCTTTAAAGACGTTACTGTTAAAGTTAAAGGTGATTTTTCTTCGGGTTGGGTGAAAATAGGTATGTCGGCACCTCATTATGCACAATTGGAGAGCGATGGTTTGGTATCGGAAGCGCCACTAGAAATGGTAATTAGTGGCTTAAAACCTGGTGAGCATTCCTTGTTAACCTTTCATAATACTTTTAGTAATTTAAGAGGAAGAACGCTAACCCCTGTTAAGGTTTATCTGAATGGTGAATTAGTGGAGACCATTCAACCAAGTAACCGAGCTTTTACAAAAATAGATGCAGCTACGGCATATTTAAATTTTGAGGCTAAAGCGAATAAGGATGTCGTTCTTCGTTTTGAAGGTGAAAATGGCTATGATATTTCTCAATTTGTAATCAACGGATTTGAAATTGACACGCCAAATTTAAAAAAGCAAGCCCATTCACCACAACCCGAAAATGCCAACGAGCATGTTGAGGTCGGTGAAACTTTAAATTTAGAATGGCAATCGCCAGAAGGCACAGTTGTTCACCATGTGTATTTTGGAGAAGACAAAGCAGCAATGCAAAAAGCTGATACATCAAGTGATGTTTATAAAGGAGAACAAACAGAGAATACTTTTCGGGTAGGCGATTTATACAGCATGAATACCTACTATTGGCGAGTAGATGAAGAAGATGCCAACGGAAAAATTACAGCGGGCAATGTGTGGTCGTTCAGACCTGCACAATTAGCGTTTCCAGGAGCCGAGGGTTACGGTCGTCATGCCATTGGTGGTCGTGGAGGAAAAGTGATTGAGGTAACCAATTTAAACGATGATGGCCCCGGAAGTTTCCGAGATGCTGTCAATCAGGAAATAGGTCCAAGAACCATAGTATTTAATGTGTCAGGAAATATCGAGTTAAAATCCAGATTGGTTATCAATCAGCCTTACATTACAGTAGCTGGACAAACAGCACCTGGTGAAGGTATAACCTTTACCAGAGCACCTGTTGGCTTAACGGGCGATGAAGGTATAGCTCGTTTTTTAAGAGTTAGAATAGGTGCTGGAAGAACTTACGATGGTATGGGGCTTACAGGAGCGAACCATAGTATCTTAGACCACTGTTCAATTAGTTGGACTATCGATGAGTCGTTTAGTTCAAGAGGTGCACATAATATCACTTTACAACGTACTTTAATTTCTGAAGCCTTAAATGTGGCAGGGCACGGTAAGTACGAATCAGGAAAGATGCACGGTTATGCAGCGACTATCGGTGGCGATATTGGTAGTTTTCACCATAACCTATTAGCACACAACTACGGACGTAACTGGAGTATGGGCGGTGGATTAAATGGCGATGGTTATTACTCTGGACGTTTAGATATTAGAAATAACGTGGTGTATAACTGGGGGCATAGAACCACCGATGGTGGTGCCCATGAGGTTAATTTTGTAAATAACTACTACAAACCAGGTGGTGCTTCAGATATATTCTTTGCATTAACAGCGAGTCACGAGGGGGTAGGTAAAGGCAGTCAGCGCTATTACTTTAAAGGGAATGTGATGCCAGGTCATTTTGATGAAAGTAACCAAGAAAAAGGCCGCCGATCAATCATTACCAATAATGAGATTGTAGATTATGAAACTTTTGTTGATGAGCCATTTTTCCCATCTTTTGTGAATACGCAATCGGCAAGAGCAGCTTACAAAAATGTATTGTCTGATGTTGGTTCTACACAACCATTTTTCGATAAACACGATCAACGTATAATAGAGGAAACCTTAAAAGGAACCTATAGTTTTAAAGGAAAGAAAAGTAAACTGCCTGGAATGATTGATACGGAGATGGATACTGGAGGTTTTCCAGATTATGCAAGCGAAACGCGTCCTGAAAATTGGGATACTGATCACGACGGGTTGCCAAACTGGTGGGAAGAAACTCATGGTTTAAATGTAAATTCTGCAGCTGGTGATTTTTCAGAATCTAATGCAGATGAAGATAAAGACGGTTTTACACAGTTAGAAGACTATTTAAACTGGATGGCACAACCGCATTATTTTATAACTTCAGAAGATAGTTTTGATTTTAATATAGCCGATTATTTCAAAGGCTATCAAAATAGTCCTGTTTACAATTTTTCAGAAGTTAAAAATGGTGAGATTGAGTTAAGCGGAACCACTATTAAATTTGAGCCTATAGCTAAAGGCTTAGCGTCTTTCAATATAACCGTTAAAGATGCGGAAGGCCATAGTATGACAAGGTTGGTGAACGTATTTATTAAATAGAGCAGTTTCGTCACCCTAAACTTGTTTCAGGGTCTCGTCCTAAAATTATGATTTCCAAAAAAAATATGAGATGCTGAAACAAGTTCAGCATGACAAAGAAGCGTTAAAATTAAAGTTGATTACTGGGTAATTAATTAAATAAAAGACATGATAAAGAACAAAATTTTATTAGGGGCATTGGTGACGTTTAGTACAGTTGCTTTTTCGCAAAACAAGGGCCTCACAGCGAATGCTGAAAGTCCACATACCAAATTAAAAAGTCTCGATTTACAAGATGTAGTTTGGACTGGTGGTTTTTGGAAAGAACAGTTTGATGTTGAAACGCAAAAGACCCTGCCGTATATGTGGGAGCTATACCATAATGATAGCGTGAGCCACGCATATGCCAATTTTAAAATAGCAGCAGGTCTAGAGAAAGGGAAACATGCAGGGCCTTCATTTCACGATGGTGATTTTTATAAAATCATGGAAGGCATGGCCTCGGCCTACGCGGTAACAAAAGACCCCGAATTGGATAAAAGAATGGATGAAGCCATTGCGATGTTCGATAAAGTACAACGTGCCGATGGCTATATCAACACCCCTGTTTTAATTGAAGAGCGCTGGGGAACTTTGGGCCCCGAAGAACTTAAAAAACAATTAGGTTTCGAAAAATATAACATGGGGCATTTAATGACGGCTGCCTGTGTGCATTATCGTGCTACTGGAAAAGAAAACTTCTTAAAAGTAGCCAAAGGGGTGGCCGAATTTTTATATGATTTTTATAAAAAAGCATCGCCCGAGTTGGCCAGAAATGCTATTTGTCCGTCGCACTATATGGGTATTGTAGAGATGTACCGAACCATAAAAGATCCGAGATACCTTGAATTGGCTAATAATCTTATCGATATCCGTGGAACCACAAATGATGGTACCGACGATAACCAAGACCGTATTCCGTTTCGTGAACAAACTACAGCCATGGGGCACGCGGTAAGAGCTAATTATCTTTATGCAGGAATAGCCGATTTATACGCTGAAACAGGAGAAGAAAAACTTATGGATAACCTTAAATCTATTTGGGAAGATGTGGTTTACCGAAAAATGTACATAACAGGAGGATGCGGAGCATTATACGATGGTGTTTCTCCCGACGGAACTTCGTATAATCCTAAGGAAGTACAAAAAATACATCAGGCTTATGGGCGTCCGTACCAATTGCCAAACGCTACAGCACATACAGAAACTTGTGCCAATATTGGTAATGTGCTTTGGAACTGGCGTATGCTCCAGCTTACTGGCGATGCCAAATATACTGATGTTATGGAGTTAGCTTTCTACAATAGTGTACTTTCTGGGGTAAGTTTAGAGGGAACCGAGTTTTGTTACAACAACCCGTTAAATGTTTCGGAAAATCTACCATTTAAACAACGCTGGGGGCATGAGCGCGAAGGTTACATCGCTTGGTCAAACTGCTGTGCGCCTAATGTTACCCGTACTTTAGCTCAAGTGAATAATTATGCTTACAATATTTCTGAAGCTGGTTTACATATCAACCTTTACGGAAGTAATCACTTAAAAACCGAAACTTTAAAAGGTGATAAGTTAGAAATCGAACAGCAAACCAATTATCCTTGGGACGGTAAAGTAACACTTAATGTTAAAAAAGCACCAAGAAAGCAATTTTCAATTTTTGTAAGAATTCCGGGTTGGAGTGAAGGCACTACCATAACAATTAATGGAGATGCTTTTAATGGGAAATTAGATTCGGGAAGCTATGCTGAATTAAGTAAAAAATGGAGAAAAGGTGATGTTATAGAAATTGATATACCGATGCCGGTAACTCTAATGCAAGCCAACCCTTTGGTTGAAGAAACCAAAAGCCAAGTAGCAGTTAAACGAGGACCTATCGTGTATTGTTTAGAGACGGCCGATCTTCCCGTGAAGGCAAATATCAATAACATCGCTTTAGATGTAAATTCAGAATTTTCTACAGAAAAATTCAACCTAAAAGGCAAAGAAGTCATAGCTGTAAAAGGCAAGGCATTTGTAGAAGATACAAATTGGGACAAAACAACGTTATACAAGCCTTTAAATCAAGATAAAAAACAAATAGATATCCAATTAGTCCCGTATTTCTCATGGGGAAATAGAACCGATGGTGAAATGACCGTTTGGATGCCGTATTAATAAATAAAGCAATGAAATTTAAAACGTTAATAGGCGAATTGCCTAAAATAGGAATTAGGCCAGTTATTGATGGCCGTTTAGATGGTGTTCGTGAATCGTTGGAAGATACTACGATGAACATGGCAAAAAACGCTGCCAAATTTTTATCCGATAATTTAAGACATGCCGATGGTAGTCCAGTGGAGTGTGTTATTTCAGACACTTGTATTGGGGGAGTAGCAGAGGCTGCTGCTTCGGCTGACAAATTTTCAAGAGAAGGCGTAGGTGTAAGTTTAACCGTTACACCTTGCTGGTGTTATGGTACAGAAACCATAGATATGGACCCCACTATGCCCAAAGCCATTTGGGGGTTTAATGGCACAGAACGCCCTGGAGCTGTATATTTAATGGCCGCACTAGCGGGGCATAACCAAAAAGGTCTTCCGGCATTCAGTATCTACGGAAAAGATGTTCAGGATAGCGACGATACATCCATTCCAGAAGATGTTCAAGAGAAATTATTACGCTTTGGAAAAGCAGGATTGGCCGTGGCTACCATGAAAGGCAAATCATATTTGTCGATGGGCTCGGTGTCCATGGGTATCGCAGGTTCGATTATTGATGCCGATTTCTTTGAAAGTTATTTGGGCATGCGTTGCGAAAACATCGATATGTCTGAATTCATACGAAGAGTAGAACAAGAAATTTACGATAAAGACGAATATGAAAAAGCATTGGCTTGGACGAAAGCGAATTGCAAAGAAGGAAAAAACTATAACCCTTCAGAAAAATTAAAATCAAGGGAAGCACTTGATAAAGATTGGGAGTTTGTTGTGAAAATGGCATTGATTGGCCGTGATTTAATGATAGGGAATCCAAAGTTGAAAGAAATTGGTTATGCAGAGGAAGCACAAGGAAAGAATGCCATTTCAGCAGGGTTCCAAGGGCAGCGTCAATGGACCGATTATTTCCCTAACGGTGACTTTATGGAAGCCATTTTAACCTCGTCTTTCGATTGGAATGGCACGCGTCAACCGTTTATGTTAGCTACCGAAAATGATAGTCTTAACGGTATTTCAATGTTGTTTGGGCACTTGCTTACTGGAGCCGCACAGATTTTTAGTGATGTGCGGACCTATTGGAGTCCAGAGGCGGTAAAACGGGTTACTGGTCATTCTTTAACCGGCGATGCAGCCAATGGTTTTATCCACTTGATTAATTCAGGTGCGTCGGCTTTAGATGGTACGGGTCAGCAAACTATTGATGGAAAACCAGCCATGAAGCCCTGGTGGGACATTACAGACAACGAAGTAGAAAAGTGTTTGGAACAGACCACATGGGGGCCTGGGATGCTTGAATATTTTAGAGGAGGAGGTTATTCATCAACCTTTAAAACTAAAGGCGGTATGCCTGTTACCATGTGTCGTATCAATTTGGTAAAAGGTATAGGTCCAGTATTGCAAATTGCAGAAGGGCAAACCATCGAGTTGCCAGAAGACGTTCATAATACGTTAAACGAACGTACCAACCCGACTTGGCCTACTACTTGGTTTGTGCCTAATTTAACGGGTAATGGGCCGTTTAAAGATGTGTATAGCGTTATGGCCAATTGGGGCGCCAACCATGGTGCTTTTACCTATGGGCATATTGGAGCCGATTTAATCACTTTAGCATCTATGTTACGTATTCCAGTGAATATGCACAATGTTTCCGAAGATAATATTTTCAGGCCAAGTGCTTGGGCATCCTTCGGAATGGATAAAGAAGGCGCTGATTATCGTGCTTGTGCGACTTATAAGGCACTTTACGGTTAAAAAGCTGTCATTTTTGAGCAGAGCAGCCTTTACTGAGCTTAGTCGAAGTGAGGCATTCTCATAATGGCTTTTAATCTCAATATTAAATAAAAAAGTGGCTTTCAATTATTTTGAAAGCCACTTTTTTGTTTAAATATCTTTAAGATTTCGGCTTCATCAAAGTAGACATTAAAAAGCCCACCAAGAAAATAGCAATAGTACCAAAAACAATTGTTAAATACGTATGGAAGGATGCGCCAATACTGTCTGGGCCAAAGATTTGTTCTGAAATGGTAAGCCATAAAATAACCAAAACACCAGCAATCATCCCAACAACTGCCCCTGTTGTATTTTTGCTCTTAGTGAAAATACCCAATAGAAAAAGTCCTAACATACCACCACTAAAGATGGATGATAGTTTCCACCAAGCATCTAGAGCACTTTTTACATTAATCATGGCAATGGCAATGGCAATACCTATAATACTAATGGTTATAGAGGAAATGTAAAGCACTTGCATCCGCTTTTTTTCTGAAGCATCCTGTTTAAAATACTTGTTGTAATAATCAGTTAAAAAAACGGTGGCCGAACTATTAAAACTCGTGGAAATGGTGCTCATTCCGGCAGCAAAAATTGAAGCTATAAGTAAACCTGTTATGCCAGCCGGGAGCGCATTAACAATAAAATGCGGGAAAACACGGTCTGCTTTTCCAGCTTCCTGTAATGCTTCCGGTAAAACTTCAGCCGAGTTATAGTAGGCAAAAAGCGAGGTTCCTATAAAGAGAAACAGTGCAGAAATAGGTAAATAAATTAAGCCACCAATTAAGGCCGAGCGTTGCGCTTCTTTATCAGATTTTAAAACCATGTACCGTTGTACATAATTTTGATCTATACCAAAATTTTGGAGGTTGATGAAAACCCCATAAACCAAAACCACCCAAAACGTAGGTTTGTTCAGTTCTAAACTAAAGCTTCCTAAGCTAAATTTGTTATGTTCGGTGGCTATCTTGAAAACCTCTGAAGGCCCTTCAGGCATGCTAAAAAACATAAAAGCGATACAGACCACGGCACCTACAATCAAAATAATGCCTTGAATGGCATCGGTCCAAAGCACTGCACTAATACCGCCAAGCATCGAATAGCCTGCAACAATTAGGCCTGTAAAAACAATTATGGTTGCAATGTCCCAACCGGTAATAGCATTTAGGGTAAGCGCCAATAAATAAAGAATTGTGCCAATGCGCATAAGTTGCGTAAGCAAGTAACATATCGAAACATAAATGCGTGCCCAAGGTCCAAAACGCTGTTCCATAAAGGTGTATGCCGACGGACTATTGATTTTTCTGTACAAGGGCACAAAATACTTTACAGCAATTAGCGTGGCTATGGGAAGGGAAAGACTAAACACCAAAGCGTTCCAATTTGACTGAAATGCGTTTCCGGGAAGGGCCAAGTAACTAATGCTACTCACAAAAGTGGCAAAAATAGACATGGTTACCACCCAACTGGGAATATCTTTGTTTCCTAAGGTGTAAGAAGACGATGTTTTGTTTTTTTTAAAGAAAGAGCCTCCAAAAAGGGCAATACCTCCTATGTAAACAAAAAACACAATAATATCTAGCGTATTCATTAATAATGGGTGTTTAGTTTAGTAGGTCAATTTCATAAAAGAGTGGTGGTGGCACTCTAAAGCACTTCGGCTATTTGCTTTTCAATTTCCTTTATATTTTGTTTTACGGCATTCAATTCTTTTTCGTCAAAACAATGGAACGGCGGGGCGATATGTTGGTCTATAATACCCAATACAGAAAGCCCAGCCTTCATGCCTTTTAAATAACTGGAGCCAAAAGATCCCAAGCTGTAAATTTTAGTAGATATTTCCATAACCAAATGTTGAAGCACATCGATGCGCTTAAAGTCCTTTGAAATGGTCGCATTGTATAATGCCACGTAAAGTTCCGGAAACATGTTGGCACCGCCATTAACGCCTCCATTTCCGCCCATTAAAACCGTTTGGGATGTCACTTCTTCCGGTCCTACCAAAAGAGAGAAATCAGTTTTGCTTTTGAGTAAATGGCAAAGTTTTTGAAAATATACAATATTGGCCGAACTATCCTTTAAACCAATAATATTGGGGTGTTCTGAAAGTTTTACGGCAGTATCTAAATCTATATTTATCTTGGTATGCGAGGGCATATTATATAAAAACAGAGGAAGTTCAACTTGGTCGGCCAAACTCCAATAATATTTATATAATTCAATTTGACCAAGACCATAGTAAAATGGTGGCGCAGCAACCAAATAGGAAGCTCCAGCTTTTTTGGCAACTTTAGCTAGTTTAATGCTCTCTTCAATAGAAGTGTCTGAAATACCTACAAAAACGGGAACCCTTCTATTAACATTAGCACAAGTTTCCCTGATAAGTTGCTCTCTTGTTTTGTAGCTTAAACTTGTGGCCTCACCAGTGGTTCCAAGAATAAATAATCCATGAACACCTCCAGAAATTATATGATTTATTAAGTTGTGAACGCCTTTAATGTCTAATGAAAGATTGTCGGACAATAATGGTGTTACCATTGGTGGAATAATTCCATTTACCATTTTAATTTTTGTTAAGTTTTGAATGAGTGATAGATAACACGAAAAGGTCAAAATTTTTATTGACCATAGTCTTTGTCAAAATTGCACAAATAATAAAAAAAAGGTTTATAAAATTGGTCGACGTTCAAAAATTACAGTGAATAATTGATAATTTCAGGAATTTAGCTTAATATTAACTTTCTTTAAATAACAATAGATGGGTGTTACCATCAACTAAATTAATAAACTAAATAAAATAGTATGAAAAAAGCAATTTCTAATGCTTTGATTTTGTTGCTTTTTAGTGTAGTGACCCTCTCGGGTTATTCGCAAGAAACTGGCAACAAAAAAGTTGTAACGGGTGTTGTAAAAGATGATTCCGGTGTGCCGTTGCCAGGTGTTAACGTCATTGAAAAAGGGACTAATAATGGTGTGGTTACCGATTTTGATGGTAACTACAGTTTAAAAGTGGAGTCAGAAAGTGTGATTGTCTTTTCCTTTATAGGAATGAAGACCCAAGAAAAGTTGGTTGGAGACCAAACCACAATAAACTTGGTGCTCCGCGAAGATACAGAGTCTTTAAGTGAGGTAATTGTTGTTGGATATGGAAGCCAAAAGCGAGAGGCGGTAACCGGTGCGGTTGAGAGCATAAAAGGTGAGGAGATTGAAGAGTTGCCTGTGGGTAACATAGCTTCGGCGCTTGTAGGTCGTGTTTTAGGGGTTAGTATATCAGGGGGTGAGTCAAGGCCTGGTGCTCCAGCTCGTATTCAAATAAGGAATCCTGTAACTGGAAATAATATTAGGGCAAAGGACAGGTTGTCAACAGAGCCGTTATATGTTATTGATGGTGTTATGCAGATTGATCCAAACACAGGTTTGAGTGATTCAACTATTTTTAACACGCTTGATGCATCACAAATTGAGAGTATTTCGTTTTTAAAGGATGCTTCTGCTGCAATTTATGGTGCTAGAGCTGCTCAAGGTGTTGTTTTGGTTACGACAAAAAAAGGTAAAAAAGGGCCTGCACAGTTCTCTTACTCTGGTAATTTTTCTGTTGCTGATGAAACTTACAGACACAATATGCTGAATGCTTATGATTACGCACGAGTAATAAACACATTAAATGGTCCTAACGGTCGTAATGAAGCATATGACCCGACAGATCCATTTCCAAATACGCGATGGTTCTTTTCTCCAACCGAGTTAGAGCATTTTAAAACTAATTCTTACGATGCGCTAGATCAATATTGGACTTCCGCATCAACCAAAAGGCATAATCTTAATATGACGGGGGGGACTGAAGACGCGACCTATTTTGGAGGGATTTCATATTACTCGGCTGACGGTAATCTAGGAACATTAGATTATGATCGTTGGTCGTTTAGAGCTGGTACCAATGTTAATTTAGCAAAGGGTTTCAAAGCAGATTTTCAAGTATCTGGTTACTTTACCGGAGAGAGTAAAACAACAAGCAGTGTAGGTAATTCTAATGAAGAAAACGATTTTAGGCAATTACAAAATCGTGCGCCATATTTACCTATGTATATAAATGGTTTGCCAGCCGTTCAGAATGGTTCTAATGCTAATGGATTAATTGGATATCATTTTGGTGAAATACAGCGTTTACAAAATTTAAGAGAAAACAGAGATAATAATGTTTCTGTTAACTTAAATGTAGAATATGAGGTGCCTTTTGTTGAAGGATTAAAACTTAAGGCAAGTTACGCACGTCAAGAATCTGGTGGTAGAGGTAGCCAAATAGGTACCGAATATGAATTGTATGAATTTTTCGGAGCTGATCAGTTAGAAAATAGTGATGTTGGACAGACTTTTATATATTACGAAAATGGTGAGGGGCCTTTGGGGACTAATGATATTAAGCAAATAAATGTTGTTGAGAATGCCGATAGATTGCTTCTAGATAATACCAGTTCTAATAATGAACAAATTCGATTACAGGGTAGTTATGACAGAGATTTTGGGAAGCACAGCGTGTCTGCTTTGCTTGCATACGAAAGATCAGAAAGAGAAGGACGCCAAGAACGCATCATTAAATTTGGTGTGCCAGATTGGGCTGACGGTATGATTTGGCAAACTACAGGAGGCTTTGACACGCAAAATACTTACAATTGGAGGTATGAATCGGCTGATTTAGGTTTAGTAGGTAGATTTAACTACAATTATGATTCTAAATATTATGCTGAATTCCTTTTTAGAAGTGATGTGTCCACCAAATTTGCACCAAAGAATTATTGGGGTGATTTTTATACGATTTCAGGAGGTTGGATTATTTCTAAAGAGGATTTCTTTAAGTCTAATACGATAGATTTTCTAAAGTTTAGAGCCTCTATTGGTATAACGGGTAAGGATGATACTAGGCCATGGCAATGGCGCCAAAATTTTGAGTATGACCAAGGAGATAATAATGGTGCTGTTTTTGGAGGCAATAATGGCCTGTCGAGTGGTTTAACACCAAGTAGAGCGGCAAATCCTGATATTCGTTGGAGTAAGGAGCTAAAAACCAATTTTGGTTTTGAAGCTAGATTTCTTGATAATAGATTATCGGCAAGTGCGGAAACATTCTACAATATAGGTACTGAGTTGTTGATAAATTTAAATGACGGAGTACCTTTTACAGTTGGCGGTTCTTCTCCGGCTTCTAATACGGGTAGAGCCGATACATGGGGTACTGAAATATCTCTAGGTTGGAATGATGACGTTGGCGACGATTTTAGTTATGGCGTAAATTTCAACATTGGGTGGTACCGACAAAATTTTATCGATGCTAATTTTAGAAATGAAATGTTTTGGAGACCATGGGAAACGAATCAGCCAGGTAACCCAAATCGCGGATGGTGGGGTTATGATTACATGGGCATGTTTAGAACGCAAGACGATATAGAGTCCTATTTAGCCGAAACAGGAGTTACACAAATATTTGGAATACCTGCTGCAGAATTAAGACCTGGGATGTTGTATTACAGAGATGTACGAGGCGCTTGGGATCCAGATACCAGAACCTTTGGAGAAAAAGACGGCGTTATTGATTCAAACGATCAAATACAACTAAAGAAAGCCCCTAAAGGGCCACAAGGGTTTGCCACAAATCTTAATTTGCGATATAAACAATTTAGATTAAATACAGTTTTACAGGTCGGTTGGGGCGGTTATAGAGAGGTAGGTAGCGCTAAATCTCCTTTTGAAACAACTGAAATAACAAAGAACTACGAAAACAGACCCGCATTTTGGGGCAATATGTACGACCCACTTACAAACCCTACGGGTACGTTGCCAATTCTTGAACGTTCAATAAACAACAGAGCTGACAACGATGCAGGCGGAGGCATTAATACGGTGAGCTCTAAATTCTGGCAAGTGAGCAGTTTTAGTTTGGTTATGCGTAACATTAATTTAAGCTATTCGTTACCCAAATCATTAACGGAAAAAATGGGGGTTAGAAATTTCAGACTTAATTTAGTGGGTATCAATCCGTTTATTTTATTTAACCCCTATAAAGATTACGGGTTGAGTCCTTACGGTGGTTATAATAGTTATCCAGTACTGCGTACCTATTCATTAGGTTTAAATATTGGATTTTAAAATTTAAAATGAAGAAGATGAAAAATATAAAATTAAATAGGCTATTTATTCCCTTAGTTGCTACTTTGTTGTTAAATAGTTGTGATACGGATTTTATCGAGGAAAAGAAAAATTTTCAGCAAGTTGATGTTGAAATTTATCAAGAAGAGTTCTTGGCAACTTTGTTTGTTGATAATATATACTTTCTTTTTTTACCGGGCGATGATGCGAATATGGCCATGTGGTCCAAGTCGGCTAGAGATAATTCCGATATTCCAGGAAGAGGTGATGCCGCTTTCTTTTCTAAAGCGACAGACGAAGTTGCCGGTGAAGTAGATATCAATACTGAATGGGCTAATATTTCCCCATTAAATAATCATTGTATAAAAACTTTGGGACAGCCCATTGAAACGAATCAACAAAATGATGCTTACACAAGAATTCGTTACTGTAACATATATCTAAACAATGTTGACAATTACTCAGGTCTGGACGAAGATTTTAAGAACCAAGTTAAAGGCCAGTTGTATTTTTGGAGAGCTTGGCAATATTTTGAACTGGTTAGGTTGTACGGTGGGGTGCCTATTGTTTTAGAAGAGCAACCGTTAACAGCTAATTCTCCTGTAAACCAGACCCCTAGAAGTACTTCTGAGGAGGTATTTAATCAAATTGTTTCAGATTTAGATATGGCAAAAACCATGCTAGAAAATGCTAGGCCATATACTGCCGATGAAGCAGGACGAATAACGGCATCAGCTGCGGTAGCCTTAAAAGGTAGAGCATTGTTGACTTGGGCTAGTCCACAATTTAACAGAAATGATGACCAAGCGAGATGGCAACGTGCCTACGACGCTAACAAAGAGGCCTATGATTATTGTTTGGCCGCAGGAAAAGGCTTAGATCCAGATTGGAAAAATATGTGGTTTACTGATAATGGCATGGAGTCTATTTTTGCCTTCGGTTTTAATAATTTTGTAACCAATTCTAATGGTGTACCAAAAAATAATGGAACAGAGAATAGATCAAGGTCTAGAGATCAAGATGGTGAAGGTAGTATATCTCCAACTAAAAATATTGTTGATGCCTTTCCAATGGCTGATGGTACACCTTACAACCCTGATGGTAACTTAAACGAGTTTTACAGAAACAGAGATCCACGTTTCTATTATACCTTTGCTTACAATGGCAGTATTTGGCCGTTTAAAGAAAACCCAAACTACAAACATTGGTCGTACTATTGGTATCCGTTGGAAGCTGGTGAGGATAAACCAAAAATAAGGACTTTCCAGGCAAATAACAATAGTGGTATTTATTTGAAAAAGTTTACCAATGATAATTCGAGCCGAACTTACTCTTTTAATGATAGTGGAGCTGATTACATGGAAATTCGTTTTGCTGAGGTTGTGTTAAATTTAGCAGAATCGGCGATTGGTATCAATAGTCTTGCAGAAGGTAAGGGGTATATTCAGGATATTCGTGAAAGAGCTGGGGTTATTAACAACGATGGTCAATATGGATTGTCTTCAGTAACCACAAGAGACCAGCACTTTGAAGCCGTTATCAATGAAAGAAAAGTTGAGTTTGCTTACGAAAATAAAAGATTCCATGATTTAAGACGTTGGTTGCTCTATAACGATGATTTTGGAACTTGTACGAGGCTAAATCAAGAGCCTATTGAAGGAACAAGGAGACAGGGCTATATTATTTTTGTTAAACAAGATGCAAATACCATTTATGAAAATGGACTCGGTCTTGACCCTTTAAAAGGGCCAGGTGCACCTCTTATCAACAGAGATGCGACAACCTATCCTGATGGTGTAAGTACCTATGAAGAGTATGTGGACTATTTATATGACAATCATTTTGAAGTAAGAGTAAAAGATGATGTTGACCCTAGTGACTTTTCTTTCAAATGGTATAATGAGTATTATTTCTTTGGCATTTACCAACAATTGTTTGAGTCGGCACCATATCTAAGACAAACGCAAGGTTGGGGTGGTTCTTTTAACCCACTTAATTAGTATTTAATGGTTTAAAAAAATTACCTGCGTTTATCTTAAGTGCAGGTAATTTTTTTTTGGATAGATTAAACCATCGTAAATAATTACAGTCTTATATATAAGTGTAATAAAAACATTTGTTAGAATATTTTTGTCTAATCAAATGTAAAACCACTTAATAGAAAGTTAACTCGAAATAAACTTTTGAGTAAAGAATAATTAAAGAATTACAGAAATTAAAAACACATGAAGAAGTTAAGTTTGTCTATTTTATTTCTAACCGTTTTGGGTATTTGCAATGTTTATGCGCAATATCCATCACTTACAGAGGAAGATAGAGCAAAAGAAAAGGCAATTAAGGAAGAGGCCTACAAACATTCAGATGAAGCTTGGGAAAAAGCAAAAATTATTGTTGAAAAGGAAGCTAGAGAGGGTAAACCTTATATTCCTTGGGCTGGCCGTCCAACAGATTTACCACAAGCAGAAATACCGGCTTTTCCAGGAGCTGAAGGTGGTGGCATGTATTCCTATGGTGGCCGTGGTGGTAAAGTAATAACCGTTACCAGTTTAGATGACGACGGACCAGGAACTTTACGTGAAGCATGCGAAACCGGTGGAGCGCGAATAATTGTTTTCAATGTTGCTGGAATCATAAAATTAAAAACACCATTAATTATCCGTGCACCCTACATTACTATTGCAGGACAAACAGCACCTGGTAATGGCATTTGCGTGGCAGGTGAAACCGTTTGGATTGACACGCACGATGTTGTTATCCGTCATATGCGATTTAGAAGAGGAGAAACTTTTGTTGGGCGAAGGGATGATGCCATAGGTGGCAACCCCGTTGGAAATATCATGTTAGACCATATTTCTGCAACATGGGGGCTAGATGAAAATATGTCCATTTACAGACATATGTTTAGCCCAGGAGCTAATTATAAAGACAAGAAATTACCAACCGTAAACATAACTATTCAAAATAGTTTATTTGGCGAAGCGCTTGATACGTATAATCATGCTTTTGGTAGTACTTTAGGAGGAGAAAATTGTTCTTTCATGCGCAACATGTGGGCTAACAATGCTGGAAGAAACCCATCAATAGGATGGAATGGTATTTTTAATTTTGTTAACAATGTGATGTTCAACTGGGTACACAGATCTGTTGATGGTGGCGATTACACAGCTAAATATAACATTATAAATAACTATTATAAACCTGGACCGTTAACTCCCGAAGGTCAACCTATCAGCTATCGTATATTAAAACCAGAGTCTGGTAGAAGTGATTTAGATCATGTTGTTTTCGGTAGGGCTTATGTAACAGGAAACGTCATTCATGATAACTCCAAAATAACAAATGATAACTGGGCTGGAGGTATTCAAATGGAAGGTAAAGATGGTCAACTAATGGAGTTTGAAGAAGCTAAACCATACTTTAGTTTTATGAAATCTAATCGTCCTTTCCCTATGCCATACATTGGCAATATCATGTCGGCTGAAGAGGCTTTCGATTACGTTGTAAAAAACGTTGGAGCTACTCTGCCTGTTAGAGATGTTGTTGACGAAAGAATTGTTAGAACCGTAAAAACAGGTCAGCCCGAATATGTTAAGGGGCTAGATCCAGAATCTTTTTATCACTTTAAACACAGAAGGCTGCCCAGAGATTCATACAAAAAAGGAATCATTACCGATATCGCACAAGTTGGCGGTTATCCGGAATATAAAGGAAAATCATATAAAGATTCAGATGGTGACGGTATGCCAGACAAATACGAAAAGAAACATGGTTTCAACCCAAAAGATGCTTCTGATGCCAATGAAGATTCAAATAACGATGGTTATACCAATATTGAAGGCTATATCAATGGCATAAACCCAGAAACAACTATTGATTGGAAAGATCTTTCAAACAACAAGGAAACACTTAATGCGCCATTGTTGAAATAGAAGAAATAAATTTAAAAAACAAAATAATGTTTTCAAAGAAAATAACCATAGGCTTAATGTTTGTCATATTAGTTGTGACTACCACAAATGCACAACAGCACTTAGACCCTGAATACATAAAAGTGACGGAGCAAAGAGCCGGAGCAATAGTTGAAGGTATGGGTCTTTCGGGTTCAGAAAAAGCCCATGCTGTCACTCAAATTATTGCCAAGCAATACCAAAATTTAAGCAAGTTCCATGATGCGATAGATGCTAAAGTGGATGCAATAAAGGCTGAAGGTTTTGAAGATGCCAAGGAAGAGAGAAAAATTGCTAAGGCAAAACAGATATCAGCAAAAAAAATTAATAAATTACATAAGTCTTATTTAAAGCAGTTAGACAAACATTTAAACGAAACGCAAATGGATGCTGTAAAAGATGGCATGACTTATGGTGTATTGCCTAAAACTTACACAGCTTTTTTGGAAATGATTCCAAGTTTAACCGAGCCCCAAAAACAATACATTTACGACAACCTAAAAGAAGCCAGGGAGCATGCTATGGATGCTGGTTCGTCAAAAGAAAAACATGCTTGGTTTGGTAAATACAAAGGAAGAATAAATAATTTCCTTTCGGCTGAAGGTTATGATTTAGAGAGGGAGAGAGACGGTTGGTACAAACGTATCGAAGAACAAAAAAAACAGTCTAAAAAATAATCTCCTTAAAAAAAGGTAACTAATAAAATTTAATATCCGCTTTATGCAATATTTAAAATCCAACTTTTTTAAACCATTGTTATTGTTAATTACCGTATTTGGAACACTTCAAACGGTATGGGCGCAATACCCAGAGATCCCACATGAGTTACAAGATAAAACGGATGTGGCTTTAGCTAAAGAAGAAGCCCGACTACAAAAAATCTGGGATGAGAACTACCATATTATACTTGAAGAATCCAAACAAGGAAGACCTTATGTGCCATGGGCATCTTATCCTGCCGATTTGATTAAAGCAGAAATCCCTGCATTCCCAGGAGCCGAAGGTGGTGGTGCTTTTACTCCAGGAGGCCGTGGTGGTAAAATATTTGTGGTTACCAGTTTAGAAGACAGTGGAGAAGGTACTTTAAGAGAAGCATTAGAAGCTGTTGGGGCACGAACCATTGTGTTTAATGTTGCAGGAATCATTCAATTGGAAAAACCTATAAACATCCGTGCACCTTACGTAACTATTGCAGGACAAACGGCACCAGGTGATGGTATTTGTGTTGCTGGAGAGTCTATTCTTATCGATACACATGATGTTATTATCCGCCATATGCGTTTCAGAAGAGGCGAAACCGATGTAACCAGAAGAGATGATGCCCTAGGTGGAAATGCTGTAGGTAATATAATTATAGATCATTGTTCGGTAAGTTGGGGACTGGATGAAAACATCTCATTGTACCGCCACATGTTTAAAGCAAATGAACGTTCTAAAAGAGAGAAGCTGCCAACGGTTAATATTACCATCCAAAATACCATTTCGTCAGAAGGACTGGATACTTACAATCATGCTTTCGGTAGTACTATAGGAGGTTTGAATAGTACTTTTGCCAGAAACCTTTGGGCAAACAATATTTCCAGAAACCCTTCAATAGGTATGTATGGGAGTTTTAATTTTGTAAACAACGTGCTGTTCAACTGGTGGAACCGCTCTTTAGATGGGGGCGATTACCGTTCCATGTTCAATATTATAAATAACTATTTTAAGCCTGGTCCAATAACGCCGGCCGATAAGCCAATAAGTTACAGGATTTTAAAGCCTGAAACAGGATATTTAGAACCTAGAAGCTATGGTCGTGCTTATGTGTCAGGAAACATTACAGAGGCCAACTCTGAAGTTACAGCCGATAATTGGAATGGGGGAGTTCAAATTGGCGATAATGAAAAGCTTCAATATATAAAACAAGAAAAACCTTTTGAAATGGCACCAGTTACCATTATGGAAACCCAAAAAGCGTACAATTTTGTTTTAGACAATGTTGGAGCTACTTTACCAAAACGCGATGATGTCGATAAACGTGTCATCAAACAGGTTAGAACAGGAGAAATTAAGTACCCAGATGGTTTGGATAACACAATAGGGAAAGAATTTGTGAAAAGGAGGTTGCCTGATGATTCGTATAAAAAAGGAATATTAACCCATCCTAGTCAAGCGGGCGGTTACCCAGAATACAAAGGAAAACCTTACAAAGACTCGGATGGCGATGGCATTCCAAATAAATGGGAAAAGAAATACGGATTGAACCATGAGGATGCTTCCGATGCCAATGAAGATTTAAATGGCGATGGATATACCAACATCGAAGCATATTTTAACAATATAGATCCGACCGAAAAAGTGGATTGGACAAACCTTGAAAATAATACCGATACACTGGCCGAAGTAGAAAACGGATTGTTACAATAGTCTTATAATTTCCTAAAATCATTAAATAAATTGAATTCAATACTAGGAAACCATAATGCATGCCAAGCAGCTCATAAAATTTTAAGCTGTTTGGCATACGTATTTTTTATAACAGGTTTAAGTGCGCAAAACAACTTCCCCGATATAAAAAAAGATAAAAACGGAAAAATTGTACGTGTTGCCGATAGTTTAGGAAATCTTATCCCTGATTTTTCGTATGCAGGCTACAAGGCTTCAGAGTCGGCTATCCCAATGGTTGAGGCCAAAGTTTTTGTGCCCCAACAAAATGAAGATGCCACAGAAACTATCCAAAATGCTATTGATTACGTAGGGGGCTTAAAACCCAACCATAATGGATTTAGAGGTGCCGTACTTTTAGATAAAGGTATTTTTAAAGTAAGCGGAACACTTTACCTTAAACATTCGGGTGTGGTATTGCGTGGTAGTGGAAACGCGGAAAACCAAACACTTATTTTAGGAACAGGAATAAAACGCGAAGCCATAATTCGTGTTTTGGGTAAAGACGATAGAACATATTCCGATACCTTAGCTCTACGTGATAAATTTGTACCGCTAGGTGCCCAAACACTTCATTTAGAGAGTGCTGAGCCCTTGCAAGTTTCCGATGAAATTATTATCAAAAAACCTTTAACAGAACGATGGATTGAAAAGCTTAAAACAGGTTATTTTGGAGGAGAAAGTGGTTGGATTGGCTGGAAAACCAGAAGTTGGGATATCCGTGCCAATCGTGTTGTTTCTAATATTCAGGGCAATAGCATTACCTTAAATGCGCCCTTAACTTTTGTATCGGACGATTACAGTCAAATAGAAGTTATAAAATATAGTTGGAAAGGCCGAATAAATAACATTGGTGTCGAAAATTTAAGTATCCAGTCCACCTATAACAACTCTAATCTAAAAGACGAGGAGCACCGTTGGTTTGGTATTAGCATGGAAAACGTAAAAAATGCGTGGGTGCGCCAAATAAACTTTAAACACCTGGCAGGTGGAGCGGTTTCATTACTAAAAACCGTACAACAAATTACGGTTGAAGATTGTATTTCAACAGAACCAATTTCAGAAATTGCCGCGCATCGAAGACAAACCTTTTATACTGAAGGCCAACAAACCTTGTTTCAGCGTTGTTATTCAGAATTTGGATACAACGATTTTGCTGTTGGCGGCTACGGTACCGCTGGACCAAATGCTTTTGTACAATGCGAATCATATTTATCGCACAGCAGTAGTGGTGCCATAGGAAGCTGGGCAACAGGCGTGTTATTTGATGTGGCTTATATTGATGGTGCCAGTATTAATTATAACAATCGAGAACAAGCCGGAAGAGGCGCAGGATGGACGGCAGCAAATAGTGTGATTTGGGAGTCTTCTGCTTCAAAAATAGCGTGCTACAATCCGCCAACGGCTCAAAACTGGGCATTTGGTGTTTGGGGTGGTATTATGACGGGTAATGGGCATTGGGATAATGTAAATAACCATATTACGCCCAGAAGTTTGTTTTATGCACAATTGGAAAACCGAATGGAAAAATTACCATTAAATCCATTTGTGTACGATATGGGGTCAGAACCTACCTCGAGTCCAACGGTTAAGCAAGCTGAGCAACTTACGCAAGAGGCGGTTTCGCCCAAAACAACTACAAAAGACTGGATTTATCAGGTTTCAAAAGAAAATAAAATTCCTGTTAATTCAAATAAACTTAAATCCGTTAATGATTTAAAACATAAATCGTTCGGCGGAAGCGAAGGTAAAAAACAAGTTGAAATAAAAAACGGTTGGTTAACTTTCAACGGAAAAGTCATTACAGGTAAAAAAGCCCCCGTAATGTGGTGGCGAGGTAGTTTGCGCGACCATGATGTAAATCGTGCTTCGGCTCATGTTACGCGTTTTGTTCCAGGAAAAACTGGAAAAGGCTACACAGATGATTTAAAAGAAGTTATAGAAGAATTTAAAGAAAATAACGTTGCGGCCTTAGACCACAATTACGGCCTATGGTATGAACGCCGAATGGACGACCATGAGCGTGTTCGAAGAATTGATGCCGATGTTTGGGCGCCATTTTACGAACAACCTTTTGCAAGAAGCGGAACCGATTTGGCTTGGGACCATTTAAGTAAATACGATTTAACTGAGCCCAATAAATGGTATTGGCATCGATTGGGGACATTTGCCAATTTGGCCGAAAAAGAAGGCCAATTGCTCATCCAACAGCAATATTTTCAGCATAATATTTTAGAAGCGGGTGCCCACTGGTCGAGTTCACCATGGCGTTCAGCAAACAACGTAAACGCTACCGATTTTCCTGAACCAGTGCCTTATGCTGGCGATAAGCGTATTTTTATGACCGAACAGTTTTACGATGTTACCCATCAGCACAGAAAAAAATTACACCAACAATTTATAAGGCAGTCTCTAGATAATTTTGAAGACAATAGTAATGTCGTCCATTTTACGAGCGCCGAATATACCGGGCCGCTTCATTTTATGGAATTTTGGTTGGATGAAGTCAAAAAGTACAAAGACGAAACTTCAGGAAACGGTATCATTGGTCTAGGTGCAACAAAAGACGTGCAAGATGCTATTTTGAATGATGACAAAAGAGAACCTGTTGTCGATTTGATTGATATCAAGTATTGGCATTACAGAGAAGATGGGTCGGCTTACGCTCCTGAGGGCGGAAAAAACCTAGCGCCACGACAGCATGCCCGTAAAATGAAAACAGGCAAAGAAACCGAAGAACAAATTTATCGCGCTGTTAGAGAATACCGTCAAAAATTTCCAGAAAAAGTTGTATTTTATTCTACCCATGCAGCACCACGATTTGGGTGGGCCATTTTAATGGCAGGAGGCTCTTTGGCTAATATTCCTAAAATTGATATTTCAGGATTTTATGAGGCTTTAACTTCTATGAAAATGGATAAGAATGAAACCTATAAAAGTGCATATTGGACCTTAAAAAACGATGGTGATTCATATCTTTTTTATTTGAAAGGTACAGATAATGTAAACGTAGACTTATCCAACTACAATGGAAAATTTGAAGCTTATTGGATAAAACCAATCAATGGAAAGGTAATAGAAACATCCACTTTAAAAGGGAAAACCAAACAAATGCTTTCAAGCCCAAACGGCAACAAAGCACTTCTATTTATAAAAAGGAAAAACTAAACAAACATGATTAAAACTAAACAATTTTTTGGCGTTTTGGCATCACTGTCCGTTTTAATGGTTATGGTGTCTTGTAAGGAAACGAAGAAGGAACAGGCAGAAGTTGAAGCCGAAAATGTAGAAATGGCAGGTATGCCCAAAATTGAAGTTTCAGAAAATGGACATTATTTTCAAACCGAAAATGGAAAACCGTTTTTTTGGTTGGCCGATACCGGTTGGTTGGCCTTTAACAAATTGGATAGAAATGAACTAAAAACATATTTCAAGGACAGAAAGGAGAAAGAATATAATATTATTCAAATCATGACAGTGCACTCGTTGGATGTGGCAAATGTTTATGGCGATTCGGCTTTGGTTGCTAAAGATTTGTCGAAACCATTGGTAATCGAGGGCAGCGATTTTAACAATGAAGAAGCCTATGATTTTTGGGACCATGTAGATTACGCTTTGGATGTAGCCGAAGAAGAAGGACTGTTTTTGGCCATGGTTCCCGTTTGGGGTTCGCCTGTTAGCGCTGGCGAAGTAACTTTGGAGCAAGCTAAAGCTTATGCTAATTTTTTAGCAGAGCGCTATAAAGACCGAGAAAATATTATTTGGCTGAATGGTGGCGACACTTTTGGAAATGAAAACACCGAAATATGGAAAGCCATTGGTAGTATTTTAAAAACAGCCAATCCTGAGCGTATGGTAACATTCCACCCAAGGGGAAGAACCGATTCATCTGATAATTTTCATAATGAAAGCTGGTTGGATTTTAATATGTTCCAATCGGGCCACCGTCGTTACGATCAAGACGATACCGAGCGTGCGTACGGTCAGGACAACTACAAATATGTAAAAGTCGATTTCAATTTAAAACCAACCAAACCAACGGTTGATGGCGAACCTTCTTATGAAGGTATTCCACAAGGACTACACGACACGCTTCAACCGCTTTGGAATGATAACGATTTACGTCGCTACGCCTATTGGTCGGTTTTTGCGGGTGCAGCTGGTTTTACTTACGGTAACAATCACATTATGCAAATGCACGAAAATCACAATAAACCTGAGGCCTATGGTAGTAAAAAATATTGGGTTGATGCTTTAGATGATCCTGGCGCAGGGCAAATGAAGTATTTAAAAAACTTGATTTTGGAGTTCCCGTATTTTGAACGTATTCCAGACGAAAGTTTAGTAGCCAATCAAGGTGAAAAATACGATTACAAAGCAGCCACACGAGGTGAAAACTATGCTTTAGTTTACGTTTACAACGGAAAACCTGTTTCAGTAAATATGGGTAAAATTAAAGGTGAAGAAGTTGATGCTACTTGGTTTAATCCAAGAAATGGCGAGAAAACAAAAATTGGAACATTTAAAAATGAAGGCGTTCAAGACTTTAAACCTTCGGGTGATGAAGTTGACGGTAACGATTGGGTATTGATTTTAACCACAAAATAAATTTTTTCAGCATGAAAAAGGTAGTATTAGTATTAATTATAGTTTTAACCTCGGCTTGTGCATCTGTTAGTTCTGCATCAAATGGCTGGTTTAATATATTAGAGCACGGAGGAAACAACAAAGGGGAACTTTGTACCGAAGCCATTCAAGGAGCTATAGATAAAGCAGCTAGTCAAGGTGGCGGAACCATTTATTTTCCAGCAGGTGAATATTTAACTGGCGCTTTAGAATTGAAGAACAATATTGTTTTACATATTGATGCAGGAGCGCTTTTGAAATTTTCTACTAATTTCGACCACTATTTACCATTTACCGAAGTACGTTGGGAAGGTACGGTTATTCAAACCTTTAAGCCTTTATTGCATGCTCGAGATGTCGAAAATATTACTATTACTGGAAGAGGGACTATTGACGGACAAGGGGAAGCTTGGTGGAAAGAAATTTGGAGAATAGAATCGGCTAAGGAAAAATTAGAGTTGACCAAGTATCAAAAAATGACACAAGAGGCCAATAAAGATGTTAAAACGGCCGATTATTACAAACGTACCAGAAGTTATTTGTTCCACAGGCCACCATTGTTTCAGGCTTTTAAGTGTAAAAACATAACCATTGAAGGCGTTACTATTCAAAATTCACCATTTTGGACGATAAATCCAGCGTTTTGTGACAACATAACCGTGGATAATGTCACTATTTTTAATCCATATTCACCAAATACCGATGGTATTAATCCAACGTCTTGTAAAAATATGCACATTTCAAATTGCCATATTAGTGTTGGCGATGATTGTATTACCATTAAATCGGGGCGTGATGCCGATGGTAGAAAATGGGCCACTCCAACCGAAAATGTAACCATTACCAACTGTACCATGTTAAGTGGTCACGGAGGTGTGGTAATAGGGAGTGAAATGTCAGGAAGCATTAAAAAAATCACCATTGCCAATTGTGTTTTCGATGGTACCGATAGAGGGATTCGTCTAAAAGCAGCACGTGGTCGTGGAGGAGTAGTTGAAGATATTCGTGTTAGTAATGTGGTGATGAACAACATACAAAAGGAAGCCTTTATGATGAACTTGTTTTACGACAAAAATACGGTTGAAGGTCCTGTTACCGAAGAAACGCCTATTTTCAGAAACATTCATATTAGCAATGTAACGGCTACCAATGTGAACACAGCGGGGCGGATTTTAGGAATTCCAGAAATGCCTATTCACAACATCACCTTTTCAGATGTGGATATCGATGCCAAAGAAGGGTTTTCAGTTCATACAGCAAGAAATATTGAATTCCACGATGTGAAAATCAATACCACTTTAGGTTCCGCCTTTAAAGTGGAAGATACCGAACAAATTATTTTAGATAATGTCGGCACATCGAAACCAATAGATGGAAAGTCAGTAGTGCATTTTAAAAACGTAAAAACTGCGTTGTTGGGCAACAATTTCCCTATGGTGCCAACCGATACCTTTTTGCATGTTGAAGGGGATGAAACCGAAGCTATTTATTTGAAAAATAATGTGTTTAAGAATGTAACGTTTCATGTAAAATCTACAAGTGCCATTCAAAGTAAAATAACTGAACAATAATGATGCAAATTAAAAACCTATTGGTTATAGCTATTTTGGTGAGTATGTTGAGTTGTGCACCAAAAAAAGAAGCTTATTTGTTTACCTCGTTTAGGGAGCCTGCAACAGATGGCCTCTATTTGGCTTACAGTAAAGACGGTTACCATTGGAACGATTTAAAAGGGCCATACTTAAAACCTAAAGCCGGATCGAGCAAAATTATGCGCGACCCTTCCATTGTTCGCGGTAAAGACGATACCTACCACATGGTTTGGACTACCGATTGGCGAGGAGGTAATGGGTTTGGTTATGCCAGTTCCAAAGATTTAATCCATTGGAGCGAACAGCAATTCATTCCGGTAATGGCACACGAACCCGATGTAGTGAATGTTTGGGCACCAGAGATTTTTTATGATGAAGACGAAGACCGGTACATCATTATTTGGGCATCTACTATTCCTTTTCGGTATGATAAAGGCGAGGAAGAAGAGAAAAATAACCACCGTATGTATTACACAACCACCAAAGATTTTAAAACGTTTACCGATACTAAATTGTTTTTAGAACCTGGTTTTAGTGTTATCGATTGTGTGATTGTAAAACGCGGTAAAGAGGATTATGCTTTAATCATAAAAGATAATACGCGCCCAAATAGAAACCTAAAAGTTGGTTTTGGAACCTCACCAATAGGGCCTTTTAAAAACATTTCGGAACCTTATACCGGGTTTCTTTCTGAAGGGCCAACGGTAATAGAACAAGATGGAAAATACATTATCTATTATGATAATTATGGGGAGAAAAATTACAAAGCGGTTCGTACTTCGGACTTTAAAAATTTTGAAGATATTTCCGCTGAAATTTCACTTCCTGAAGGACATAAACATGGCACGATTACTACTATTTCACAGGATGTTTTGAATGGTTTAATTGAAAAAAGTAAAGAAAAGTAAAGATAAAAATATGAAGCTAGGATTTAAATCACTAATTATAACAGCCTCTTTTTGTGCGGTTTCGGTTTTGAATGCACAACAGGATACTATAAAGTATGTTGGTAAAACCTTATCGAATATCAATTACCACCATGGTATGTTGGCCCCTGCGGTTGGTGTACACGCTACACAAATTATGAGAGCCAGTCGTGAGCATCCTAATAAATCGGATGGGTTTGGGTGGACTTACAACCATGCACCGAATATCGCGTATTGGAACGACACCTTTTTTGTTCAGTATTTAAGCGACCCTGTTGGAGAACATATTCCGCCTAGCCAAACTTTCATGTTAACCTCAAAAGATGGTGAAAATTGGAGTTTTCCGCAGGTTAGTTTTCCAATTTACAATATCCCCGATGGTTATCAAAAAGAAGGTGTTGAAGGTGTTGCCAAAAACTTAAAAGCTACCATGCACCAACGTATGGGCTTTTTTACCTCATCAGACAACCGCTTTTTTACATTGGCCTTCTATGGCATCTCTATGAACGAAAAGGACAGTCCCAACGACGGCAATGGCATTGGTCGCGTAATTCGTGAAATTTATAATGATGGCAGTTTAGGACCTATATATTTTATTCGATATAACCACGGTTGGAATGAAAAAAACACGAATTATCCATTCTATAAAAGTAGCAAGGATAGAGGTTTTAAAAAGGCTTGCGAAGAATTACTGTCGAAACCGCTGTTAATGCAACAATGGGTAGAGGAAGCCGATAGAGACGACCCGTTAATTCCGCTCAAAAAGCAATACAAAGCCTTTAGTTATTACGAAATTCCTGATGGCCGTACCGTTGGATTATGGAAACACGCTTTGACTTCAATTAGTAACGATGGCGGGAAAACATGGGAATATACGCCCACACGAGCACCTGGTTTTGTAAACAGTAATGCCAAAATTTGGGGACAAAAAACATCCGACGGGCGTTATGCTACGGTTTATAATCCTTCGGAATTCCGTTGGCCATTGGCGGTATCTACCAGTGAAGACGGTTTAAATTATAACAACCTGCTTTTGGTACACGGCGAGCTTTCACGAATTCGTTACGGAGGTAATTATAAATCGCACGGTCCACAGTACGTGCGCGGTATTATACCGGGTAACGGTACACCTCCGGATGGCAATATGTGGTTAACTTACAGTGTGAATAAGGAGGATATTTGGGTGGCTTCGGTGCCCGTTCCTGTTAAAAGTACTGTTGAGGACGATGTAAATGACGTTTTCAACAATTTACCCGATGGTGAAGAATTAAAGTTTTGGAACACTTACGATTTACAATGGGCCACAGCGAATATTGAAAAGAAAGATGGTGTTAAGTGGCTCACATTGCGCGACCAAGACCCATTTGATTATCCACGTGTGGAACGCGTTACGCCTTTTGCTGAAAAAATGGAAGTAACTTTTACGGTAAAACCCGAGCAGAACGACCACGGCGTGCTTCAAGTGGAATTACAAAACAAACAAGGTTTACCTTCGGTTAGATTGATTTTCGATGAAGAAGGTAACTTAAAGCAAAAAATGGGTTACCGATTAAGAAATATCATGCCTTACGAAGCAGGAAAGGAATACACCATCAAATTGACTGTTGATGCCAGTACACGTTTGTACGATATTAACGTAAACGATGAAAAAGAAACTAGAGGTATCTTCTTTATGCCCACCGATGGGATTTCGCGTGTCATGTTCCGCACCGGAGAGCAACGCCATTACCCAACTGTTGATACGCCCGTAGATACACCAAATTATGACGATGTGCCGTTTACAGGAAAATTTATTCCAGAGGCGGTATTTTATATAAAATCATTGATTACTAAAAAGCTATAAATTGAAAATTCTAAAAAGCATATTCATTTTTGTTTTAGTGTTTTCGGCGTGTCAATCTGCTGAAAACACCAAATCTGTTTCGGTGACTCAACTCACTTGTAACATGATTACTAACCCGTTGGCTGCTGATAAATATCCAAGGTTTAGTTGGAAAATTCAATCGGAAGGTTTCGATATTTCACAAAATGGTTATCAGGTTTTAGTAGCTTCTTCCGAAGAAAACTTAAAGAATAATAACGCTGATATTTGGGATAGCGGGAAGGTTGAATCTAGCCAAAGTCATTTAGTAAATTATGGCGGTTCCGATTTAAAAAGCGAAATCAAATATTTTTGGAAGGTTAAAATTTGGAATCAAAACAATACGGCATCCAATTGGAGTGAAACAGCTTTTTTTAGAGTTAAACCGAAAACCGAAAGTTTACATCCTACTTGGATTGGGGCCATTACCAAAGCCGAGAGTAATTTGCCCGAAGGTCGCCATTACCACACGGCGTCTTTTAAAAAATCGAGACGACAGGAAATTATTGATGCTTCACATCCGTTATCGCGCCAAAGTATTATGCTTCGTAAGCCGTTTTCGGTTGGTAAACCTATAAAGGAAGCCGTGGTTTATATTTCGGGATTGGGACATTACGAACTGACCATTAACGGTGAAAAAATTGGAAACAGTGAATTTGCGCCTTTGTGGACCGATTATGATAAATCGGTAAATTTTAACACTTATGAAATTCCCGAAGACCTTTTGAATGAAGGCAATAATGCCATTGGCGTGATGCTGGGTAACGGCATGTACAATACGGTTCAGGGACGTTACACCAAATTTTTTGTGAGCTTTGGTCCGCCAACATTGTTTTTCAAAATGAAGTTGACTTTTAACGATGGTACGGAAGAAATTGTGGAATCTGACGATTCATGGACATACAGTGAAAGCCCAATTACCTACAACGGTATGTTTGGTGGTGAGGATTACGATGCAAACTTAGAACAGCCCGGTTGGAATACCCCTGATTTTAGTAATCAAAACTGGAAACCCGTTGTAGTTCAAGAAGCACCACAAGGCGCTTTAAAAGCGCAATCGGCACCGCCTGTTACTATTCAAAAGAAGTATGAGGTTAAGGAAGTGACCAAACCCAACGAAAATACTTATGTGTTCAATATGGGGCAAAACTTATCGGGTTTCCCAACCATAAAAGTAAAAGGCGAAAAAGGACAAAGAATAAAACTTTGGACTGCTGAAAGCTTAAAAGACAACGGTACCATCCGTCAAGGCCGTTCTGGAAAACCCTATTATTTTGAATATACTTTGAAAGGCGATGGGGTTGAGGAATGGCAGCCAAAATTCAGTTTTTATGGTTACCAGTATATTCAGGTGGATAGCATCAATTATAAAGAAGCAACAAATAACAAGTTTCCAACGCTTTTGGAAGTGAGCTCAAATTTTGTATACAACTCTGCAGGAGAGGCCGGTTCTTTTGAAAGCTCAAACGCCATTTTCAATAAGGCCCACGAGTTGATTAATAATGCGATAAAGAGTAATTTTCAAGCGGTATTGACGGACTGTCCGCATCGTGAAAAATTAGGCTGGTTGGAAGAAGCCCATCTTAATGGCCCGGGGTTGATGTTCAATTACAACATGCAAACCTTTATTCCGAGTATCATGGAAAACATAAAGGATGCCCAACGAGACAATGGAATGATTCCAACTATTGCGCCCGAATATGTTGTTTTTGGAGGCGATTTTACCGATTCGCCAGAATGGGGCGTTTCTGGGGTTATCCTGCCATGGATGTACTATGAATATTATGGCGATGATACCTTGATTTCAGAGTATTATTCGGTAATGAAACGCTATGTAGATTACCTCACTTCAAAATCCGACAATTATATTGTATCTTATGGTTTGGGCGATTGGTACGATTACGGCGAGCATGCAGCGGGATATTCAAAAAATAGTCCAATAGCGCTTTCGGCAACCAGCCACTACTATTTTGCAGCCAAATTAATCGCAAAAGCCGCCAGATATTTAGGTAAAACCGAAGACATTTCAACGTACAATACATTGGTTTCAAATATTAGAAAAGCGTTTAACGACGAATTTTTTAATGCTGATACCAAGCAGTACGGTACTAACAGCCAATTTAGTAATGCCGTGGCCATTTTTATGGACATCGTTAAACCTGAACACAAAGCGGCTGTGATGCAAAACCTGTTGGACGATATTAAAAATAGAGGATACCGATTGACCACTGGAGATGTGGGCAATCGCTACTTGTTCCAAACTTTGGCACGAAATGGAGAGAATGAGGTGATGTACAGAATGAATAACCATTACGATACGCCGGGTTATGGCTTTCAAATTAAATTCGGACTCACTACTTTAACCGAGCAATGGGACCCAAGAAAAGGAAACTCTTGGAACCATTTTATGATGGGACAAATAGAGGAATGGTTTTACAGAAGTTTAGCTGGAATAGTGCCCGATACAAAGAACCCGGGGTTCAAGCACTTTTTTATTCAACCAGAAGTGGTGGGCGATTTGTCGTTTGTAAAGGCTAGTTATGAATCCGTTTACGGAGCTATCGTGTCCCATTGGGAAATAAAACAAGGTACATTCGTTTTAAACATTGAAATTCCTGCGAACACTACCAGCACCGTTATCCTTCCAACGGCAAAGGTAGAAACGATTACTGTAAATGGCTCGGCTTTTGATGCGGTTAACACTAAAGCAGAAAAACCATCACTTAAACTTGGTTCGGGAGTTTATACTATTGAATGTGCATTATAAAAAGAGTCTATGTGTAAAATAAACAAACATATAATTGGTCTGTTGTTACTTGTATTTTGCTTCAAGCAAATATTAGCACAAACTTCAGATACTAATTTTACGGTTCCAGTTACGGAAACCATCAAAAAAATTGAAACCATTTTTAATATTAAAGTTAAGGATAACGACCAATTGCTTAAGGATAAGGTTTTGGAATACGGCGATTGGCGTATTCAACAAAGTAATTTGGAGGTCAGCCTGGCTAATGTGTTGGCGCCTTTCAATTTAGTCGCTTTTAACGATGGTAGAGGTGTTTATGAAATTAGAAAATTTCAAGCCCACCGGGTTTCAGAAGATGTCGCCGAGGAGCGTTTGTCGTATTTGTCGCATTTATATCACGATAAGGTAGAATGGAAAGCTCGCAAAACCAAACTCAAATCGTGCATGATAAGTGCCTTTGGCTTGGATAAAGCACCACCCGCACCCAATACAGCGCCTATTTTAACCGAAAAAAGGATTTACGACGGTTATAGCATTGAAAATATCGGATTGGAAATTCTTCCCGGAGTTTACACTACGGGTTCTATTTATAAACCGTATCCACAAATTGAAAAATCAGCTATTGTAATTACCCCTAACGGCCATTTTGGTAATGGGCGTTACCGAGAAAGCGAACAAATACGTTGCGCAATGTTGGCCAAAATGGGAGCCATTGTGATTAATTACGACTTGTTTGCTTGGGGTGAATCTAGGTTACAATTTCCGTCGTGGGCCCACCGAAACAGTATTGCATCAACTATTCAAGTATTGAGCGGTATGCGTTTGTTGGATTATGCCACAATCTTAGAATTTGCTGATAGTACTAGAGTTGGCATTACCGGAGGCTCTGGTGGTGGTTCGCAAACCATGTTTTTGTCGGCCTTAGACGATAGGGTTTCCGTTTCGGTTCCCGTAGTTATGGTATCGGCCAATCATTCGGGTGGTTGCCCATGCGAAAGTGGACGTGGCATTCATTTATGTGCTAATGGGACCAATAATGCAGAAATAGCTGCCATGGCTGCACCAAAGCCTCAATTGATTATTTCTGACGGAAAAGATTGGACAAAAAACGTACCCGAAGTGGAGTTTCCTTTTATAGAGAGAATCTATAGCTTTTACGATAAAAAGGAGGTTTTGAAAAATGCCCATTTTAAAAATGAGGGGCACGATTACGGACTTTCAAAACGATTGGCTATGTATCAATTTATGACTAAGCATTTGAATCTGGATTTGAAAAGAGTAACCAATAAGCAGGGTAAAATTGATGAATCATCTTGCGAAATTGAACCCTATGAAAACTTATACGTTTTTGGAAACAAAGAAGAAAACTTGCCCGAAAATGCCATAAAAGACATTGATAAATTATACGCGCTATTTGGAGAGAAAAATTTAAGAGAACATGACAAAAAAGACTAAGCTATTTTTTTATTTTTTCATACTTACAGTAGGAATTCATACGGTTTCTGCCCAATTATCTAAAGAATTAAAACTTTGGTACGATGAGCCGGCCGAAATTTGGAACGAAGCTCTGCCATTGGGCAACGGTCGTTTGGGGGCCATGGTTTTTGGAGACCCTGCGATAGAACGATTGCAGCTCAACGAAGAAACCATTTGGGCGGGTTCGCCAAACAGTAATGCACACGACAAAGCCTTGGTGGCGTTGCCTAAAGTACGCCAATTAATTTTTGACGGCAAGTATGCCGAAGCACAGGCCTTGGCCACGTCCGATATTCGTTCGCAAACCAACAACGGCATGCCGTACCAAACGTTTGGAAGTGTGTTTATTTCCTTTCCGGGTCATCAAGATTATACCGATTACTATCGCGATTTAAATATTGAAAATGCCTCAGCTAAAGTTAAATATACTGTGGATGGTGTTACATTTACACGCGAGATTTTAACCGCTTTTGAGGATGATGTCATTGTGGTTCGATTGAGTGCCGATAAACCCGGTCAGATAACGTTCAATACCTTCATGAACAGTCCGTTCGATAAAACCAAAACAACTACTGAAGACAATCAAATCACACTTTCCGGGGTGTCCAGTACGGTAGAAGGTCAAAAGGGGCGTGTTAAGTTTCAAGGGCGTATGACGGCTAAAAACAAAGGCGGAACAATAGTGGTTAGAAACGGTATTTTAAGCGTTGAAAATGCCGATGAAGTCACATTATACATTTCAATCGCCACTAATTTTGTAAACTACAAAGATATATCGGCAGATTATGTTGCCAAGAGCAAATCGATTTTAGATAAAGCCATTGAGAATGATTTTGAAAGTATAAAAAAGGCGCATGTAGCCTATTATCAAAAATTTTTCAATCGTGTAACGCTGGATTTAGGAATTACGGATGTTTCAAAAGAAACAACAGATAAGCGTATCAAAAAATTCGATAGTCAATTCGACCCGCATTTAGCAGCCATGTATTTCCAGTTTGGTCGTTATTTACTCATTTCCTGTTCGCAACCCGGTGGTCAACCTGCTAACTTGCAGGGCATTTGGAACGATATGTTGTTTCCACCATGGGAAAGTAAATACACGATGAACATTAATGCTGAAATGAATTATTGGCCATCAGAATTAACCAACCTTACAGAAATGCACGAGCCGTTCATCCAATTGGCACGCGAAGTGGCCGAAACGGGAAAGGAAACGGCAAGAATTATGTACGATGCCGATGGTTGGGTGCTACACCACAATACCGATATTTGGCGCATTACCGGCCCCATTGATATGGCAGCATCAGGTATGTGGCCTACCGGAGGAGCCTGGGTGTGTCAGGATTTATGGGAGCGTTATCTGTACACAGGAAACAAAGCCTATTTAAAAGAAATTTTTCCAATTTTAAAAGGCGCGGCAGAGTTCTTTTTAGATTTTATGATTAAAGACCCTAATTCGGGGTATTTAGTTATTGTGCCTTCAAATTCTCCGGAGAACACCCATGCAGGCGAGGACGGAAAATCCACTATTGCAGCTGGAACCACTATGGACAATCAGTTGGTTTTCGATTTGTTCACCAATATCATGAAAGCCACGAAAATTCTTAATAAAGATAAAGATTTCACCAAAAAGCTTCAGAATGCCTTAGATAAAATGGCACCAATGCAAGTTGGTAAACACGGTCAGTTACAAGAGTGGCTCATAGATTGGGACGACCCCGAAGACCACCATCGTCATGTTTCTCATTTATATGGTTTGTTTCCGAGCAATCAAATTTCACCGTTTAAGACTCCAGAATTATTTCAGGCGGCCAAAACCTCTTTAATGTTTAGAGGCGACGAATCCACAGGTTGGTCTATGGGCTGGAAAGTGAACCTCTGGGCGCGATTGTTGGATGGCGACCATGCTTACAAATTACTCCAGGACCAATTGCATTTGGTATTGCCAGACCAAAAAGATGGTGGCGGCACCTACCCGAATATGCTCGATGCACACCAACCGTTTCAAATTGATGGTAACTTTGGCTGTACGGCTGGCATCGCCGAAATGTTAATGCAAAGTCATGAAAGTGCCATTCACTTACTACCAGCATTACCGAGTGTTTGGAGCCAGGGCGAAATTACTGGCTTAAAAGCTCGAGGTGGATACGAATTGGATTTATCGTGGAAAAAGAATAAAGTTTCTGTTTTGAAAATCACCTCGAAATTTGATGGTAATTGTCGATTACGTTCTGAAAACCCGTTGACATTTTCAAATGGAAAAGCATTGAAACGTGCCAAAGGGAAAAACCTAAATCCGTTATTTTTTGAAGTGGAGGTAAAAAAACCGATTATTTCGGAAAAAGCCGATATCGAAAAACTAAAATTACCAAAGTATTATGAGTACGATGTGCCCATGAAGACCGGAGAAACGTACACATTTTACGGAAAATAAATTTAAAAAAGCTATGACGTTTAATTCAATTTATATCAAAATATCATTCTTAATTTTTACAATCGCTTTGGTGGGGTGTGGTTCAACTTCAACAAAAAATGACCACTCCGCGCAAATTCTAAACGTTGAAGACTACAAACATTATGTAGATTATTTCAACCGAATGGAAGATGAAAACATCGCCAAAGCTGTGCCGAACGACAGTGCTTGGAGCTGGGTGAAGAAAAATATTCCGCTTTTCGAATGCCCGCAGGATAATTTCGAGGAAATGTATTATTACCGTTGGTGGAGTTTGCGCAAACACATTACCGATACGCCGCAGGGTTACGCCATTACCGAGTTTTTGGTTGAGCGGTCGTATGCCGATAAATACAACCTGATTGCCTGTGCATTGGGGCACCATATTTATGAATTCCGTTGGGTGCACAATCCAGAATATATTGAGCAAAATGTGCATTTGTGGTATCGCGGAAATGAAGGTGGCCCCATGGCGCGTTTGCACAAATTCAGTAGCTGGACGCCCGACGCCCTTTATAACCGATATTTGGTAAATAAAGACGAAGACTATTTGCTGGATATGTATCCCGATTTGGTTGAAGATTACGCTAAATGGGAAGAAGAGCGCCAACGTCCCGACGGATTGTTTTGGCAGCACGATGTAAAGGATGGCATGGAAGAATCCTTAAGTGGTGGCCGTCATGTACAAAATGCAAGACCAACCATTAACAGCTATATGTACGCTAATGCTGAAGCCTTGTCTACAATGGCAAAAATGAAAGGTGATGCCGATAAAGCAGCCTATTTTGATGCCAAAGCCGATACGCTTAAAAACTTGGTTGAAACCAAATTATGGAATGAAGGCGATGCGTTTTTTGAAACGCTCACCGAAAAAGATACCTCGGCCAATGTACGTGAAGCCATTGGATTTATTCCTTGGTATTTTAATTTGCCATCAGAAGATAAAGGTTTCGAAAAAGCTTGGGAACAGTACAAAGATGAAGAAGGGTTTGCCGCACCTTTTGGTTTAACAACGGCCGAGCGTCGTAGTCCAAGATTTAGAAGTCACGGTACAGGAACCTGCGAGTGGGACGGTGCAGTTTGGCCTTTTGCCTCCTCACAAACCTTAACCGCTTTGGCCAATCTTATAAATAATTACGACCAAGATATTGTTGGTAAAGATGATTATTTCAAACAAATGAATTTGTACGTGGAGTCGCAATATTATCGTGGTCGACCCTACATTGGTGAGTATTTAGATGAAACCACTGGCTACTGGCTTATGGGCGATAGAGAACGAAGCCGTTATTACAACCACTCAACCTTTAACGACTTGATTATTACAGGGCTTGTTGGTTTACGTCCGCGTGCCGATGAAAAAATAGAAGTAAACCCTCTAATCCCAGAAGATAAATGGGACTGGTTTTGTTTGGACAACGTGCTCTACCACGGTGATATTATAACCATTTTATGGGATAAAACAGGAGAGAAATATAATCGCGGACAAGGATTACGTGTGTTTAGAAATGGTGAAGAAATCGCTTCATCCATGACCTTGGAAAAAGTGATTTCTGAATAACCAGGATTTGTAAACCTGAAAGCGTTTCAGGTTCTCATTAAAAGACGAAAAAATCATTTTATTTTAAAAAAATGCAAAAACTAAATAAGATTCAACTATATAGTATGGCAAAGTTACTTTCAATAGCATTTGCCTTTTTAATGTCGCTTTCGGCTTTTGCCCAAAAAGATATTAAGCTTAATAACCTTCAGTGCGAAATGCTTAACAACCCTCTGGGAATCGATGTGTTAAATCCAAGGTTGAGTTGGCAATTTGATACCAACCAAGTAGAAGTGGAGCAAACCGCTTACCACATTTTAGTGGCGTCTTCTGCAGAAAAATTAAAAAACAATATAGCTGATTTATGGGATTCGGGCAAAGTGGAAAGTAATGCTTCCATTAATATCGTTTACAACGGCGAAGTCTTGGATAGCCGGGATGAAGCCTATTGGAAAGTGAAAGTATGGACCAACAAAGGAGAAACCGAGTGGAGCGAAGCGGCTTTTTGGACAATGGGTATTTTAAGTTATGCCGAATGGAAATCAACACGATGGATTGGTAATAATCACTTGTTTGAAGGGGATAGTATTGGGCAGTTTTCACGACTTTCGGCGCGCTATGTTCGAAAGCAAATCAATCTAGAAAAAAAGGTAAAGGAAGCCAAAGTCTATTTGATGGGCATGGGCCTTTATGAACTATATATTAATGGTAAAAAAATAGGAGACCAAGTGTTGGCTCCCGTGCCTACCGATTATACAAAAAATGTTAAGTACAATGTTTTTGATGTGACTTCGCAACTTCAAAAAGGAGAAAATGTCATCGGTACTATTTTAGGTAACGGACGTTATTTCGCTATGCGACAGGAATACAAACCTTATAAAATAAAAACCTTTGGTTTTCCAAAAATGGCCATGCAGCTATTTGTAGAATATGAAGACGGCTCTAAAGAGCGCATAAAAACTGATGAGAGTTGGAAGTTTACTCCTTATGGGCCCATTCGCGCCAATAATGAATATGATGGCGAGGTTTACGATGCCCGAATGGAGATGCCCAATTGGAACAAAGTAGGCTTTGATGATAGTGATTGGATAAACATGATGTGGGTGCAAGAACCAGGAGGTTTTCAAGAAGCTCAGATGACACCCAATATGAAGGTGATGGATACTGTTATGCCGATTTCAATTACAGAAACTCCAAAAGGTAGCTATATTTTAGATATGGGTCAGAACATGGTAGGCTGGCTACAAATAAAAGTAAAAGGTAAGCGAGGCGATAAAATCACCATGAAATTTGCCGAATCCTTAAAAGAAGATGGAACGCTTTATACAGCAAATTTGCGCGACGCCCGAGTTACAGACGAGTACATTTTAAAAGGTGAAGGTGAAGAAATGTGGGAACCCACTTTTGTATTTCATGGTTTCCGTTTTGTGGAAATTTCTGGATATACTTACAACCCCAGTTTAGACGATTTTACAGGAAAAGTAGTTTACGATAATTTAAAAACTACCGGTTCATTTGAATGCTCAAACGAAACAATGAACCAAATTTTTAAAAATGCGTTTTGGGGCATCAACGGAAATTACAAAGGCATGCCTATTGATTGTCCGCAAAGGAATGAACGCCAGCCTTGGTTAGGCGACCGAACCACCGGTGCTTATGGTGAAAGTTTTCTCTTCGATAACCAAACGCTGTATGCCAAATGGCTGGATGATATTAAATTTTCACAAACGCTTGATGGTGGCATTCCCGATGTTGCACCTGCATTTTGGCGTTATTATGGCGATGGCGTAACCTGGCAAGGGGCGTATATAAAAGTGGCCGATATGTTGCATCAGCAATATGGCGATAAAAGAGGTATTATCCATCATTATCCGTTTATGAAAAAATGGGTGCTGTATATGGAGCAACAATACCTGAAAAACGATTTAATGACGAAGGATAAATATGGTGATTGGTGCGTACCGCCAGAATCATTGGAAATTATCCGCTCAAAAGACCCATCGAGATTGACCGATGGTGAGGTGTTATCGAGTGCGTTTTATTACCATTTGCTTCAGTTGATGAAGAAATTCGCTAAAATAGCCGATGCAAATCCGCAGGATATCAGCTATTATGATGCATTAGCAGAGCGTGTAAAAACCGCCTTCAACAATAAATATCTCAATAAAGAAACCTACAGCTATGCAAACAATACGGTAACGGCCAATGTGTTGCCTTTAGCTTTTGGAATGGTTCCTAAAGATTTGGAGAAAAAAGTTTTCGAAAATATGGCTTACCAAGTCGAAGTGGTTAAAAATGGCCATGTCAGCACAGGCGTTGTTGGCATACAGTTTTTAATGCGCACTTTAACCGAGTTTGGTCGTGGCGATTTGGCTTTCAAATTGGCATCGAACAAAACCTATCCAAGTTGGGGCTATATGGTGGAAAATGGTGCCACCACCATTTGGGAATTGTGGAACGGCAATACGGCCAATCCCGAAATGAATTCGCAAAACCACGTGATGCTTTTAGGTGATTTATTGATTTGGTATTACGAAAATATGGCCGGAATAAAAAGTAGCACTGACAATCCAGGTTTCAAGGAAATTATTATGAAGCCCGATTTTGATGCAGGGCTAACTTTTGTAAATGCATCCTACGAATCGAGCCACGGTACTATAAAAAGTCATTGGAATAAGAAGAGAGACAAACTAGATTGGGAAGTAACCATTCCGCCTAATACAACAGCTGAAATGTACTTGCCAACTGATTCGGCTTCAAAAGTAAAAGTGAATAAAACGAAATTGGAAAAAGCTGAGTTGAATTTTGAAAACGAAGCAGGTATGGTGGTTTTAGAATTGAAGTCGGGCACCTACTCAATTGAAGTTAATTAAAAAATGAATACCTGAAGTCACTCATAAAATTACTTGTCGCCCTGAACTTGTTTCAGGATCTCATTATAAATTGTTCATTTACTAATGTGGTGAGATGCTGAAACAAGTTCAGCATGACAAAAAAGAATTTATGATTGTAATTAGAGAATAACAATTAAGAATCAAAACTAACAAATCATATCAAAAATGAAAATATTCCAATCAGCTTTAATACTATTAAGTATCACCGTTTTAGGAAGCTGCAAACAACAACCTAAGCAGGAAACACCACAAATCGCTTTAGCCGATAAAACTTGGCGTGAAGGTATTGTAGTGGATGAGTTTATTTACGACAAAGCACCATACCCATCCTGCCATGCTTCAACCATTGCTGAAACCACAGATGGCGAATTAATAGCATCGTGGTTTGGTGGTACGCACGAACGTAATCCTGATGTTTGCATTTATGTAAGTAAACGCAAAAACGGCCAATGGACAGAGCCTGTTGAAGTAGCCAATGGGGTTCAAAATGATACTTTGCGTTATCCTACATGGAATCCTGTGTTGTATCAAGTTCCTAATGGCGATTTGTTGTTGTATTATAAAGTTGGACCACATCCTTCAACATGGTGGGGCATGTTAAAACGTTCGTCGGATGGCGGTGAAACTTGGTCGGAAGCAGAAAAATTACCCGACGGATTTTTAGGTCCTATTAAAAATAAACCCGAGTTGTTGGACGATGGCACTTTGTTGTTACCATCAAGCGTTGAGGAAAACGGATGGAATCTTCGTATGGAATCGACGCCAGATTTTGGTAAAACCCATAGCATGCAAGATACCTTACCTAAAGGGTCGCAGGATATTAATGCCATTCAACCAAGTATTTTATTCCATGGCAATGGAAAACTGCAACAGATCGGTAGAACCAGAAACCGACACTTATTCACCACTTGGTCTGAAGATAACGGAAAAACGTGGTCGCCATTGGAATTGTTGAATATGCCCAATAACAGTTCGGGTACTGATGCTGTAACGATGGAAAACGGCAAACACGTGTTAATTTACAATCATGTTTGGCCAAATGAAGATATGAACAAAAGTTACCGTAGCCCTTTAAATATTGCTGTTTCTGACGATGGTATTAACTGGAATGCTGCTTTGGTACTTGAAGATTCTCGAATCAGTCAATATTCATATCCGTCTATTATCCAAGGTTCCGATGGCATGTTACACTGTGTGTATACGTGGCGACGACAAAAAATTAAATACATAAAAATAGATCCTTCAAAATTGGTGACTTTCCCCATTAAATATGGCGTTTGGCCAGGACCTCAAAAAGAGCGCTATAAAGTTGCCGTTTGCGATTGGATGATTTTAAAACGCCAAAAATTAGGTTCTTTTGAGCGAGCCAAAGAAATTGGTGCCGATGGTATTGAAATGGACATGGGCGGTTTGGGCGACCGGGAAACTTTCGATAGTAAATTTGTAAATGGCGATACCGCCAGCATAAGAGTGTTTAAAGAAAAAATGGCTAAAACAGGTGTTGGTATAAGCTCCGTAGCCATGTCCGGTTTTTATGCCCAATCTTTTGCCAAGCGCCCAACGGTTAAACGTATGGTTAATGATTGTATCGAGGTGATGAAAATTTTTAATGTTGAGGTTGCCTATTTACCATTGGGTACACAAGGCGATTTGGTTAAAAATCCAGAGTTACGTCCAGCTATTGTTGAGCGTTTGCGTTGGGCAGGTGAGCAGGTAGATAAAATTAACGGCATTATTGCGGTGGAGACCTCACTTTCGGCTTCCGAAGAGAAAAAACTGTTGGAGGAAGTTGGCAACAGAAATATAAAAATAGCCTTCAATTTTGCCAATGCCATCAAAAACGGACGAGACATTTCAAAAGAATTGAAAACTTTAGGTCGTGATAATATTGGTGAAATCCATGCGTCTAATACCGACGGCCAATGGATTGAAAACGACCCAGCCATCGACTTACCAAAAATTAAAGAAACATTGGATAAGATGCACTGGAAAGGTTGGTTAATTGTGGAGCGTTCGCGCGATACTACAGATGTGCACAATGTGGTTAAAAATTATGGCGCCAACGTAAAATATTTAAAAGAGATTTTTAAGGGCGAGTAAATGAAGCATTTGGTTTTCTTTGTAGCGGCGGTTTTACTGTTTTCTTGTTCAGAAAGGAAAATGGTTTTTATTGTCGGCGATAACAGTATTTCGCGTATAGCTTTTGCTAAGAAGAAGCTTTCAGAAACCCTTTCGGAATTGGATTTTGATATATCGTTAACTTCAAGTCAACCAGAAAATTTCAAAGGGAACATTATTGTCATTTCAGAAAAAAATGATAAAAACAACAAAGAAGGTTTCAAAATAGGTACTTTGGAAAATATCATTTCTATTGAAGGTGCTGATGCCACTGGAGCCTTATACGGTGCTTTGGAACTTTCCGATAGAATTAAAGCTTCAGGCAAGATTCCTTCAAATTTAAATTTTCAAGGTAAACCAGAAATGGTTTTGAGGGGCACCTGTATCGGACTTCAAAAAACCGAGTATTTGCCTGGCCGAACCGTTTACGAATACCCATATACCCCAGAAAATTTTCCGTGGTTTTATGATAAAGCCCATTGGATTGAATATTTGGATATGATGGTGGAAAACCGATACAACTCGTTGTATTTATGGAATGGGCACCCTTTTGCATCGCTTGTTAAGCTAGATGATTATCCATACGCTGTTGAGGTTGATGAAGAAACATTTAAAAAGAATGAAGAGATTTTCAAATTCATCACCGAAGAAGCCGATAAGCGCGGTATTTGGGTCATTCAAATGTTTTACAACATTCTTGTTTCAAAGCCTTTTGCTGAAAAGCACGGTATAAAAACTCAGGAGCGAAGCCGCCCGATAACGCCTTTAATTGCAGATTATACGCAAAAATCCATAACTGAATTCATTAAAAAATATCCCAATGTTGGGTTTTTAGTGACTTTAGGCGAAGCGATGCACACTATTGACGATGATGTTGAATGGTTTACTAAAACTATTATTCCCGGCGTTAAAGACGGCCTGAAGCAATTAGGGCTAACAAACGAGCCGCCCATTGTGTTGCGCGGTCATGATACCGATGCCGAGCGCGTTATGGAAGCCGCTTTGCCGATTTACAAAAATTTATATACCACTTTTAAATACAACGGGGAGTCGCTTACCACATACCAACCACGCGATGCTTGGGAAGCAATCCCCAAAGCGTTGAGCGAATTGGGGTCGGTACATATTTCAAACGTGCATATTTTGGCAAATTTGGAGCCTTTTCGATATAGCTCCCCAGATTTTATTCAAAAAAGTGTGAAAGCGATGCACAATGTTCAGGGTGCTAATGGACTTCATTTGTATCCGCAGTCCTCGTATTGGGATTGGCCATATACCGCCGATAAACCCCCCGAACGATTAAAACAAATAGATCGCGATTGGATGTGGTACGAAGCTTGGGCGAGATATGCCTGGGATTCGAATCGCGATAGAAATGAAGAGATCAATTATTGGTCCGATGTTTTGGGTGATTATTACGATTGTGGCGAAAATGGAAAAGCTGTTTTGGATGCCTACGAGCAAACCGGAGAAATCGCTCCGAAACTTCTTAGAACCTTTGGTATTTCTGATGGCAACCGCCAAACCTTACTTTTAGGTATGTTTATGGGCCAGTTGGTCAATCCGTTTAAATATCACGTTTACAAAAACTTTTTGTCGTCAAACGGCCCCGTTGGCGAAATCCTAATTGATTATGCCGAAAAGGAATGGAAAGGAGAGCCGCACGTTGGTGAAACGCCGCCACAAATTATAGAAGAAGTGGTTGCTCATGGAAAACAGGCTGTAAAGGCTATCGAGAAAGCTTCGGTTTCCATTGGAAAAAACAAGGACGAATTTCAGCGTTTAAAAAATGATGTATATTGCTATGATGCCTTTGCCAATTTTTTTGCCGAAAAAGTAAAAGCGGCCATGTTGGTTTTAAATTATAAATATTCCAATGACATTACTGACCTCGAAAAAGCAATTCCGCATTTAGAAAAAAGTATCGCGTATTATACAGAGTTAACCAATCTTACAAAAGATGCTTACCTGTATGCCAATAGTATGCAAACGGCACAACGCCGAATTCCGATAACTGGGCGAGATGGTAAAAATAAAACATGGGAAGAATTGTTGCCGCACTATCAAAATGAATTGGATGTTTTTAAACGTAATGTGGTCATGTTAAAATCTGAGAAGAATGGTGATAAAAACAATAAAGAATTTAAGGTTTTTGAGCCTGTTGAGGTTACCATTCTTAATAAAGACGTGAAGCGTTTTCCGTTAAAAAAAGGACAAAGTGTTTATAATGATAACGATGCAAAAATTGAAGAGGTTGCCGACGAATTGAAGAACCTCTCTGGCGTACAATTTTCAGATAAAACCCAACAGGAAAAGGGGACTGTTTTGCATTTTGAAACCGAAAGACCTGTAAAAGTATTAGTCGGATATTTTAACACCAATAGTTACACGGTTTTAGAGCCCCCAACATTAGAGACCAACGCCTATGCCAATGATAGAGGGCAGGCCGATATAAAGATTGCCAATGCCATGCTAATTCCTGGTTTGTATCCTGTGAATGTTTACAGTTATCGCTACGAACCTGGTGAACATAAATTGGTGCTAGGCAAAGGCCGCGTTTTAATTTTAGGATATATTGATGGCGATGAAGACATTGTTATTCACGATGCCAGAATTACCAATACCGAAGATGGTATGGCCGTCGATTGGTTGTTTTATTGATTTTGTCATGCTGAACTGTCACCCTGAGCGCAGTCGAAGGGTCTTTTCACCATCCCATAATTAGAAAGTTGAATTTTATTTTAATGATGCAGAAGTTTAAATACATAGTTCTTATAGCCTTTTTTGGCTTTGTTTCCTGTAACACCAACACCGATGTTTATACGGTTAGAAAGGAAATTTCTCTTAACGATAATTGGGAAACCGTCCATTTGGATAGTTTAAAACAACCCGAAACAGAATTTGTAAACAATTTACAAACTGATAGCGTTTGGAAATCCGTTTCCGTGCCTCACAATTGGGACCAGTATTATGGTTACCGCCGTATGAAACATGGAAATTTGCATGGTACTGCGTGGTATAAAAAAGCGTTGTCACTGGATAAGGCGAATTCCGAAAAACAACACTTTTTATTTTTTGAGGGCGTGGGAAGTTATGCTACGGTATGGGTCAACGGACTAAAAGTAGGCAGCCACAAAGGCGGCAGAACGACGTTTACCCTTAATATTTCTGAAGCTATTAATTTTGATTCAGAAAATACCATTGTTGTAAAAGCAGAGCACCCCGCATTTATAGCCGATTTACCTTGGGTTTGTGGTGGGTGTTCCGGTGAATGGGGCTTTTCGGAAGGTTCGCAACCTATGGGGATATTCAGACCTGTTTCTTTAGTGGTAACCAACGATATAAGAATCGAGCCGTTCGGGGTTCATGTGTGGAATGACGAATCAACTTCAAAGGAGAAAGCACTGGTTCATATAACGACTGAACTAAAAAATTACAGTAATTCAGAAAAAAATATCACCGTTGAAAACACCCTTTTAAATCGTGATGGCGATAAAATAACTTCAGTGGAAACGGAAATTAAAAACCTTTCCGGTGTACAGGAATTAAAACAAACGTTACCCGAGTTTTCCAATCCGGAACTGTGGTCGCTCGAAAATCCGTATCTCTATAAGCTTTCAACAAAAATTTATGAAAACGGAAATTTAGTTGATGCTTTAACGACACCTTTTGGTATTCGTTGGGCCAGTTGGCCAGTGACACGAGAGGGTGAAGACAACCGTTTCTTTTTAAACAATCAGCCCATTTTTATAAACGGTACCTGCGAGTACGAACATTTAATAGGGAAAAGCCATGCTTTTTCCGATAAAGAAGTGAAAACGAGAATCGAGCAAATTAAGGCCGCTGGTTACAATGCGTTTAGAGAAGGTCACCAACCACACAATTTACGCTATCAGAAGCATTTAGATGAGGAAGGTATTTTATTTTGGAGCCAATTTTCGGCACATATTTGGTACGATACGCCCGAGTTTAAAGAAAACTTCAAAACACTTTTACGGGAATGGATTAAAGAACGAAGAAACAACCCGTCTATCGTGATGTGGGGATTGCAGAACGAAAGTACCATCCCAAAGGAATTTGCCGAAGAGTGCACACAAATTATTCGTGAACTCGACCCAACCTCGGCCAAGCAACGCATTGTTACGACCTGTAATGGCGGACAGGGCACGGATTGGAACGTGATACAAAATTGGTCGGGGACCTATGGCGGCGACCCGTATAATTACGGTGAAGAAATGACCGAGCAATTGTTGAATGGCGAGTATGGCGCATGGCGTTCGGTTGATCTGCATACAGAAGGCGAGTTCGACCAAAAAGGGAAATACAGCGAAAACCGTTTTGCCCAATTGATGGAAATAAAAGTCCGTGAGGCCGAATCGGTAAGCGATAAAATTGTGGGGCAGTACCATTGGTTGTTATATTCGCATGAAAATCCGGGGCGTTCGCAAAATGGTGAAGGTTATCGTGACATCGATAAAGTAGGCCCTGTAAATTACAAAGGCTTGTTTTCTATTTGGGGTGAACCTACCGATGCTTTCTATATGTACCGCGCCAATTATGTGGATAAAGAAAAAGAACCCATGGTGTACATTGTATCCCACTCTTGGCCTAACCGTTGGAATAAAGCAGGAGTTAAAAATGGCATCGATGTCTATTCTAATTGTGATGAGGTGGAACTGTTCAACGATTTCGAAAATGCTTCGTTAGGAAAACTGAAAAACCCTGGTTTAGGAAAACATTTCCAATGGAATAATGTTAAGGTAAACCACAATGTGCTGTATGCATTAGGTTACGTAAACGGAAAAGTGGTAGCAAAAGATTATGTTGTTTTAGATAATTTACCAGAAGCTCCAAATTTTGGAAAATTAGTAAGTGAATCCAATGAAATTTTAAAACCTGAAACAGGGAACAATTATTTATATCGTGTAAACTGTGGTGGTCCTGACTATACAGATGCCAATGGGAACATTTGGTTGGCCGATGTCCACAAAACAGACGATAATGCATGGGGGTCATTATCGTGGACGGACGATTTTGAAAACCTTCCAGCTTTCTACGCTAGCCAAAGAACTATTTACGACCCCATTGAAAACACCCAAGACTGGAAGCTTTTCCAAGATTTTCGATATGGTGCTGATAAACTAAAATATGAATTCCCAGTGTCTGATGGTGATTACCTAGTGGAACTATTTTTCGTTGAGCCTTGGTATGGCGCTGGTGGTGGCATGAATTGTGATGAATGGCGTATTTTCGATGTAGCAATAAACAACGAAACGGTTGAAGAAAACATCGATATTTGGAGCGAAGTGGGGCACGATACTGCTTTAAAGAGAGTTTACAATGTAAAAAGTAAAGACGGAAAAATAGTCATCAATTTTCCAAAGCAGGCCTCTGGGCAGGCGGTGATTTCAGCTATAGCCATTTCAACAAGAAACCAAGAGGCAAAGCCGGCACAATCTTCTTCAAAAAACATTTTGAATGTGTCTGCCAACGGAAAATATGAACAAGCATCGTGGTTGAATATCACCGATAAGCAATATGTAGGTTCTGACATTAGTTTTATAAAATTACCGCCCGAAGTTTATGGTGCTGATTATTTACGTTTTTCAAATTCAGAAAAAACGAGTTCAGGGTCATTCACATTAAGACAAGATTCAAATGTTTATGTGTTTTCTGAAACTTCATTGCCTTGGCTAAAAGGATTTGAAAAAACAGCAGATACAGTAAAGAATTCGTCAGGTACAAATTTTAATGTTTTTACAAAAGAATTGAGTAAAGGAGAAAAATTTAGTTTGGGGCGCCAAGAAAATGGTAAGATGTATTCTATTGCCGTTGTACCAACCTATTCCATGGAAGAGCAGGACAATAGGCCTATTGTAAAACTTGAAGCTGAAAACACTATAACTACTGGAAGTGGTGTTAAAAAGGCCTTTTTTAAGAAAAGCGATTACATCGAGTTTACCGAAAATACAGAAAACAGTATTACATTTACTGTAAATCCAGGGGTTGCCAATATTTATTTAATGCGTTATCGCTATATGAATATGAACGACCACCCTGTAAAAGTGCGGTTGAAAATTGAAGATGCCAATGGCATTTTGTTAAGAAATGACGATATAGAATTTCCAGTGAGAACCAACAAATGGAAATTGTTAAATACAACCTCTGGCGGGTTTATCAATGCCGGAACCTATAAAATTACTTTAGAATCTAACCAAATGAAAGGCTTGCGAATAGAATCGTTTGAATTTCAGTAAAAAGAATAAAGATGCCAAAACGATCCCGATAGCTATCGGTGCGGCATGACGAAAAATAATAGTGATTATAATAGACAAAAAACAAATTGAATAAAATATAATGAGGCGATATTTATTAATACTAAGTATTCTAACTTTAATAACTGGCTGTAACAAATCCGAAGAAAAGGAAGTTAGGATTGTTGAAGATTTTAATTTCGATTGGCAATTTAGCATTGGTGATTTTCCAGAAGCCATCGATTCCACTTTTAATGCTGAAAATTGGCGTACGCTAAATTTACCTCACGATTGGAGTATTGAAGGCGAATTTAGTGAAGGCCATCCTGCAAAACCTGAAGGAGGGGCACTTCCAACGGGGGTTGCTTGGTACCGAAAGACGTTTAAACTGCCCGCCGATTATAAAAATAAGTCCATTTCTATCGAGTTTGACGGTATTTACCGAAAAAGTGAAGTGTGGATTAATGGCGAATATTTGGGCATACGTCCCAACGGCTATATTTCGTTTGCTTACGATTTGTCGGAGCATTTAAATTTCGGAGAAGCGAAAAACATCATAGCCGTTAAGGTTGATAATTCCGAACAGCCCAATTCGCGTTGGTACTCCGGGTCGGGTATTTACAGAAATGTGCGTTTGGTAGTTGCTGAAAAACTGCACGTAGCGCATTGGGGCACTTACGCCACAACTCCGGAAGTTTCAAAGGAAAAGGCCACTGTTAATTTGGAGGTAACGCTTCAAAATGATACTGGTTCTGAAAAAGATTTTAAAGTAATAAGTTCAATTTTAAATGCAGATAACATTGAAGTGGCTCAATCACCCTATCAAGGTAAAATAAAAGGGCACGCTTTTGTGAAAATACCTCAAAATTTTGAAGTCTTAAATCCGGATTTATGGGATACCAAAAACCCGTATTTATATAAAATTGAAACCAAGGTTTACGAAAATGATAAGCTGGTTGATAATTACGAAACACCGTTGGGCTTCCGTTACTTTAATTTTGACCCCGAAGAAGGTTTTTCTTTAAACGGTGTTCCAACAAAAATCCACGGGGTGTGTTTGCACCACGATAATGGGGCTTTGGGCGCTGTAGCCAATTATGCGGCTATTAAACGGAAACTTCAAATAATGAAGGATATGGGCGCTAATGCCATTCGCGTGTCGCACAACCCTTCCTCTTTGGAATTGTTAGAATTGTGCGACGAAATGGGCTTTATCGTTCAGGTGGAAGCGTTTGATGTTTGGAAAAAGAAAAAGGTAAAAGCCGATTACAATATGTATTGGGATGATTGGCATGAGCAGGATTTGAAGGATTTTGTGAAGCGCGACAGAAATTATCCGTCGGTAATGATGTGGAGCATTGGTAACGAAATCCGCGAACAGTTTGACAGTACAGGAATTGCCCTGACCAAAAAATTGGTAAACATTGTAAAAGATTTGGACAAAACCAGACCCGTAACTTGCGCACTGACCGAAAATGTGGTGGAGAAAAACTTTATTTACCAATCCGGTGCGTTGGATTTGTTGGGCTTCAATTACAAACACAAAGATTATTACGATTTTCCCGAAAAGTTTAAAGGTGAAAAAATATTGGCTTCAGAAAGTGTTTCTGCGCTAGAAACCCGTGGCCATTACGATTTGCCTTCCACAGAAATTAAACGTTGGCCACCAGCCCACAACGAACCGTTTGATGGCAATGACGATTTAACCGTTTCAGCCTACGACCAAGTGTCGGCTTATTGGGGTGCTACCCACGAAGAAAGTTGGAAAACGGTTAAAGAACTGGATTATATGGCAGGAACTTTTATTTGGACAGGTTTCGATTATATTGGCGAGCCTATTCCGTATCCGTATCCGGCGCGCAGTTCCTATTTTGGAATTGTCGATTTGGCTGGTTTCCCGAAAGATGTGTATTTCATGTACCAAAGTGAATGGAGTGATAAGGATGTGCTGCATATTTTTCCACATTGGAACTGGAAACAAGGTCAGGAAGTTGATGTTTGGGCTTATTACAATAATGCCGATGAGGTGGAATTATTTTTAAACGGTAAATCTTTAGGGACAAAATCAAAAGAAAACGACGATTTGCACGTGATGTGGCGTTTACCTTTTGAAGCAGGAAAGCTAAAGGCTATTTCTAGAAAAAACGGTAACGTGGTTTTGGAAAAGGAAATCCATACCGCAGGAGCAGCTTCAAAATTAGAAATGAAAGCGCATAAGGAGAGCATTAAAAACGACAACTACGATTTGGTTTATATAACCGTAAACGTATTGGATGATGTCGGAAATTTAGTGCCAAAAGCAGATAACCTTGTTAACTTTGAGATTTCTGGTGGCGGAAAAATTGTAGGTGTCGATAATGGTTACCAAGCCAGTTTAGAGCCTTTCAAAACCAATTACAGAAAAGCTTATAATGGAAAATGCTTAGTAATCATACAATCTAACGGAAAGGCAGAAAATATTAAATTGGTAGCGTCATCCGAAGGGTTGCCGTCAGAAACCATTGAAGTAACAATGAATTAAAAGTAATGGAAAGAATTTTTGCAGAATATTATATTGAAACACCGTACGATGTAGAACATGCAGCAGCGGTTTTGGCCGGCGAACAATCGTCGGGCACCTTTGTTTCCGTTCCAGGTGAAACGGAAGAATTAAAGCAACGTTTTGCGGCGCGTGTGGAGGATTTACAATTGCTTGATGTAGCCGATAATCCTTCCATCCCCGGAAATAGTATCCTAGGGAAAAAATACCAACGGGCTAAAGTTAAGGTGAGCTGGTCGATTGAAAATTTTGGTTACAATCTGCCTGTTATGGTAAGTACCTTACAGGGTAATTTGTATGAAATCAGTCAGTTTACAGGATTAAAATTAATGGATTTAGACGTGCCAGATTCGTTTAAAAAACATTATTCGGGGCCAAAATATGGAATAAAAGGGTCAAAAGCATCCTGTGGTGTTGGCGATAGACCGATGATCGGAACGATTATCAAACCCAGCATTGGTATGTCGGTCGCTGAAACAGCCAAATTGGTAGGTTCGCTTATTGAAGCCGGTATTGATTTTATAAAGGATGATGAGTTGATGGGCTCGGCGGCCAATTCACCTTTTGAGGAGCGTGTAAAAGCTATCATGAAAGTGATTTGTGATAGTGAGCAGAAAACAGGAAGAAAGGTGATGTATGCCTTCAATATATCAGATGAAATCGACCAAATGCAACGTAACTATGATACGGTTGTAAAGGAAGGCGGTAGTTGCGCCATGATAAGTATCAATAGTGTAGGCTTGGCAGGAACAAAAAAAATATGCGATAGAGGTGAACTCGCCATCCACGGACACCGTAATGGTTGGGGTATGTTGAACAGGCACCCATTGTTGGGAATTGAGTTTCCAGCTTACCAAAAAATTCAGCGATTGGCAGGGGTAGATCAACTGCACGTTAATGGTATTCAAAATAAATTTTGGGAATCGGACGATTCGGTAGTAACCTCCATAAAATCATGTTTAATGCCGATGTTTGGCGATGATAAAATTTTGCCAGTGGTATCTTCTGGTCAGTGGGGTGGACAAGCATTTGAAACTTACAGACGAACACAAACTACCGATTTGCTCTATATGGCGGGTGGCGGCATTTTAGCGCATCCTATGGGGCCAAAAGCAGGAGTAACGGCCTTGCAACAAGCTTGGAAAGGCGCAGTGGACGGTTTGTCTCTAGAGGAAACCGCAAAAAAACATGAAGAATTTGCTGCTTCGGTAAAGAAATTTTCTAAATAATGGCAAACAATAACGACTTATTATTAGCCTATTATGGTGACGACTTTACGGGCTCTACGGATGCTTTGGAATTTTTGACTTTAGCCGGAATAAACACTGTTTTGTTTTTAAAGAAACCGTCTTCTAAAGATTTAGATAAGTTTCCTGATATCCAAGCGGTAGGAGTGGCAGGCAAAAGTCGTTCTATGTCACCAAAAGCGATGAAAAACGAGTTGTTTCCTGTTTTTAAGACTTTGAAAGATTTCGGCCCAAAGCATGTTCACTATAAAGTGTGTTCCACTTTTGATTCTGCACCACACGTGGGCAATATGGGAAAAGCCATAGAAATAGGTAGTGACGTGTTTGAGCAAAAAACAGTTTTTGTATCGCCGTCAGCACCGCATTTAGGGCGCTATTGTGTTTTTGGCAATTTGTTTGCTAAAATGGGAACGTCGGGCGATGGTGAAATCTATAGAATAGATCGCCATCCCTCCATGAGTAAACATCCCGTTACACCAGCTTTGGAAGGTGATTTAAGATTGCATTTGGCCAAGCAAACTTCAAAATCGATAAGTTTGGTTAACGTAACAAAAATTGAAGAAGGGAAAATGCAAGTGATTTCTAAAGTTAATAATAACGATTCAGAAATCTTATTTTTTGATGGTTTGAATACATCACATTTAGAAACCATTGGTCATGTTTTTAATGCATATGCAAACGAGAAGCCCTTGTTTTCGGTGGGGTCTTCCGGAATAGCCATGGCACTTGGGTTGGCATGGAAAAAGGAAGGTGTTATTGATGGAGAAAAACAATTTGACAACCGTGGAGAGAATGGGCCTATTTTAGTGCTTTCGGGCAGTTGTTCGCCAGTCACTCAAGGGCAAATTGAATTTGCGGTGGATTCTGGTTTTGAAGAAATTGCTTTGAGAAGTAGTGCCGTGAGTACTTCCGTTCAAAATAAAATTATAAATGAGACGGTAGACAGAATAGAGACGCATGTCAAAAATGGTAAAAGTGTGGTTTTACATACCAGCAAAGGTCCTGATGATCCAAGAATTTTAGAAACGGAACATATTTTTAAAGTACAAAATGTGCCTTCCGAAGACATTCAAAATGCTTGTAGTTCTAACTATGGTTTTGTTTTAGGGCAAATCACCAAGCAGGTTTTAAAGAAGGTTTCTTTAAAACGCATTTTGTTTGCTGGAGGCGATACATCGAGCTATGCAGCTTCAGAATTAAATATTTCAGCATTGCAAATGATAGCGCCATTGGCACCAGGTGCCCCGCTTTGTAAAGCCATTTCGGATGACGATTTGGTAAACGGACTCGAGCTTAACTTTAAGGGCGGTCAAGTAGGAACAAAAGATTATTTTATAAAAGTATTAAAAGGAGAAAAATTATGAAGGGAAAAACATTAGGATTTGTGCATACATCGGCAACATTAGTGCCTTTGTTTCAGCAACTAACTAACGACTATTTAAAAAACGTCGACACATTCAATATTGTTGACGACAGTTTGATTAAAGATGTTATTAAAAAAGGCGAATTAAAGCCCAATACAGCAGCACGTGTGGTTCAGCACGTGCAAGCGGCCGAAGACGCCGGTGCCGATGTTATTTTGGTAACCTGTTCGTCTATTGGCGTTGCCATTGAAACAGCAGCTACTTTGAGTACGGTACCTGTAATTCGCGTGGATCAAGCGATGGCTGATGAAGCCGTAAAAACCAGTAATAAAATAGGAGTGATAGCAACATTGCCAACCACTTTAGAGCCGACCACCGATTTGGTAAAGCGCAGAGCGGAATTGGCTGGAAAAAACGTTAACATTACCTCTAAATTATGTGATGGTGCCTTTGAAGCGTTAATGAGCGGAGACGGTGCAAAGCATGATGAGATGGTAGCTTCTGCTTTAAAAGAATTAATGAAAGAGGTCGATGTGATTGTTTTGGCGCAAGCCTCGATGTCTCGTGTAGTTGATGGATTAAGTGACGATGAAAAAGTCGTGCCTATTTTGGCCAGTCCAGCCATTGCCATGAAAAAACTGTCGGAAGATTATTTTTAATGCCTGTTTAAAAAAACGTCATTCCGAACAGCGTGAAGGAATCTTTAAAAATCAAGATTCTGATTATGTGATTGCTTAGAAATAAAATTTCTCGCAATGACGTTTATTTGTTACTTTTTAGACCAATTCGTCTCAATAAAACCAAACCAACTAAACTAAAAACTATGCGTAAATACGTCTTCTATTTTGCTATTCTTTTAATTTTCACTTCTTGTATTGGATGGCTTTTGGACGTCGTTTGGCTCAGTAAACTGGGATTGGTTTTAGGCTTGTCTTGTCTTTCTGTAGGTGTAGGTGCTTTAAAATCGCTTTCTGGTTACCAATATACGTTTTGGATTGTTACTGCTGTAGCGGCAGGACTGGTCTATCCCAATACTTTTTTAAATATTGGTGGCATCGATTTGCGTAATAAATGGCTCATTTTAATAATTATTCAATTAGTAATGTTTGGAATGGGCACCCAAATGAGCATTAAAGATTTTGTGGGCATTAAAAAGTCAGGCCGAGGTGTTTTGGTAGGCTTGCTTTGTCAGTTTACCATTATGCCCATCGTTGGTTTTATAATAGCAAAAGTATTTAGTTTTGAACCAGAAATAGCTGCAGGAATTGTGCTTATTGGTTCGTGCAGTAGCGGATTGGCTTCTAACGTAATGACCTATATTGCTAAAGGTGATTTGGTTTTATCGGTTACGGTTACGGCCATTTCAACGTTAACGGCACCACTTATGACGACATTTTTGATGAAAATGTTCGCTGGAACCTTCATTGAAATTGATTTTTTCAGCATGATGATGAATATAGTAAAAATCGTTTTGGTGCCATTAACGGCCGCTATGATTCATGATGCCTTGAAAATCTATGGACATAAGATTCAAAATACTATAAAAACGATTTCCATTCTTTGTGGCTTATGGTTGTTGTTTATGATATTCTTTGGCGCCAATATTATTGGAGAAGCCAATGCAGGCATCGAAATTTTAAACTTTCTATGCGCTGCTTTTGTAGTAGGGGTTCTTTATCATTATTTATACAAAGAGCTACCCAAGGTTGACGATTTTATGCCGTTGTTCTCTATGTTTGGTATTGTTTATTTTACTTTGGTCACTACGGCGGCAGGCCGGGATAATTTAATCGAAATAGGTGTTTTACTATTTTTTGCAGCTATACTTCATAATTCTGCTGGTTATATCTTTGGGTATTGGATAAGTCGTGCCGGTGGTTTGGATAAAAAACAAAGCCAAACCATAGCTTTTGAAGTAGGTTTGCAAAACGGTGGAATGGCTTCAGGACTGGCAGGAGCTATGGGTAAATTGGCTACTTTAGGCTTGGCTGCTGCGGTGTTTAGCCCGTGGATGAACATTTCTGGGTCTGTATTGGCGAATTATTGGCGGAAGCAACGCGAGAAAAACACATCAGAATAAAAAGTATTAATTTTTCGTTTGTTTTCATTTATTTTTATTTATTTGTGTTTGTGTAAGTGTTTGATTTGCTTTCCGATACCAATAAACTAAACAAAATGAATAATTTTATTAAGCAACAATCTTTTCGGATTGTGGTTTTGATTTTCTTCGGAATGCTGTATGGTTGTGGGGAAACTCAACCTAAAAAAGCTCAACCTCGAATTTTAATTAGTACCGATATTGGGGGTACGGACGCTGACGACAATCAGTCGATGATTCATCTATTGATGTACGCTAACGAATTTCAAATTGAGGGATTGGTGTCCACTTCTTTCCAAACGGGCACTACTAATAATATTTTTGAAATGATTAATCTTTATGAAAAAGATTTTCCGAAGTTAAGAGCACATGCTCCAGATTTGCCCAATCCAGATGACTTAAGGGCTGTAACCAAACAAGGCGCCACTAAAGAGGCACCGTATAAAGGGTATCGTGAATCTTCCGAAGGATCGGATTGGATAATTAACTGCGCGAAAAAGCAAAGCGACCAACCGCTATGGGTGCTGGTTTGGGGCGGTATTGAAGATGTGGCCCAAGCACTGCACGATGCTCCTGAAATTGAAGATAAAATAAGGGTGTACTGGATTGGCGGTCCGAATAAAAAGTGGGGAGCCAATGCGTATGCCTACATTGCCGAAAATCATCCGAACCTTTGGATGATTGAAAATAACGCCACGTATCGGGGCTGGTTTATGGATTCGGAATCTCCAGAACACTTAAAGGCCAATGCCTTTTTTGAAAACCATATTAAAAATGTGGGCAACATGGGCACCGATTTTATGAATTACTACGAAGGGCGTATTAAAATGGGTGATACACCGTCATTGGCCTATGTTATGAGTGGGAATCCCGATGATCCGACTACCGAAAGTTGGGGTGGTGAATTTGTTAAAATCAACCACAGTTCGCGTACCATTTTTGAAGGTAAAAGTACGATTGCTGATACCGTAAAAGCGTACGGCATTCAAGAATGGCGTTTTAAAGGGCCAGAATTGGATATTCCTCAGGATTCTGTATGCTTTACAATGGAAATTTCAAACCAAATTTGGCCTGGGTATTATTTGGGCAACGGTGTTTACGCCACCAGATATTCATCCAAAAAACCAGAAACAGCCAATTATAAAACCTCGAGTACCATCCCTGAATTGGATGGCCATACTGGACAATATGTAAGCATCAAACCATGGCCGGGTAAAAAAGATAAGGACGATTATGTTTTGGGTGAAAACTGGTATGGTGACCGCCCAGACGATGATTTATTTTTAAAAGACCAGCAAGGGGCGAAAACCATTTCGAAACATCGTGAAGCCTTTTTAATGGATTGGGCAAAACGCTGGAAATGGCTTAACAATTAAAGTAATTACTGCTCTTTTGAAAACTAAATAGTCAAAAATTTAAATAAATTAAAGATGAAAAGACATTTCGTAATAAACCTTGTGTTAATTATTGTTTTTACCACAACAATTTGTGCACAGCAAAAATTAAGTGGTAGAATTCCTGAATATGAAATTCCGTATACCATGCCGAGTGTTGAGATTGTGAAGGAAGTGCTGAACAAGATAAGAGCGTATTATGAACAATCTAGTAATCAAACTATAATCAACTCCAAAACTGGAAATCAAATAACCGATTTTAAATCGTTCAATATTAATGCTGTACCGTCAAAAGGATTGTCTAGTGAGTGGTCTTATACGCATGGTGTGGTGCTTTCGGCTTTTGAGTATATTGATAATGTACTTGACGACGATGCGTTCTTCAGTAACAATATAAAGTTTTATGACTATGTAGTTGATAATTTACCGTATTTTAAGGAAAATAAGGGCAAGATTCATAAAGAAAAAATTGGAGGGTGGGGTAGAATTTTAAATTTCCATGCATTGGATGACTGTGGGTCTATTTCTGCGGCCATGATAAAAACCTATTTAAAACATAAAAACAACAAATACTTGCCTTTAATCTACCGTACGGCAGATCATATTTCAAACAATCAATACCGTTTGGATGACGGTACTTTGGCTCGAAACAGGCCGCAATATCAGTCGGTTTGGGCAGACGATATGTATATGAGTGTCCCGTTTTTAGTTAACATGGGTGTGCTTACTGGAGACCACAAATATTTTGACGATGCGGTAAAGCAGGTGCTTCAAATGGCAAGTTATCTGTATATTGAAAAAGAAGAAATTTTCGACCACGGATGGAATGTTACTTCGGGAGATTACGACCCTCGATTTTATTGGGGGCGCGCCAATGGATGGGTGTTAATGTCTATGGCAGAAGTTTTAAGTGTATTGCCTGAAGGGTATAAAGGACGCGAAAAAGTGTTACACTTGTACCGTTCTATGGTTCGTAGTTTAGCCAATCTCCAAGATGGAACGGGCTTTTGGCATAATTTATTGGATAAAACCGACACCTATTTAGAAACCTCATGCACGGCCATGTTTACGTTTGCTATAGCCAAAGGGATTAACGAAGGTTGGATTAATTATGTTTACGGTCCAATAGCTTTAACTGGTTGGAATGCTACTCAGACAAGGGTTTTAGATAATGGCGCCGTTGACGGTACTTGCGAAGGCACTACATTTGCCCACGATAACACCTATTATTATCATCGTGGAAGAAGTGTTTACGCTACCCATGGTTATGGTCCGGTACTTTATGCGGGGGCCGAAATTATTCGTCTCATACAAAACGATAAAATAGAAATAAAACCAACAAAAAGTAATTCGCGTAATAGTACGTTTCATTTTCTTTTAAAAAGTGAATGGCCAAAAGAATAATTGAATCTAAACAAACAAAAGGTGAAAAAACTAATTTTCAATGTGATGCTTTTAATGGTAATGGTAGCGTGTCATTCAAATAAGAAAAGTCAAAAAGCAGATTATGACGATATTGCTTTGGCTGATGTTAGGCAAAAGGGGCAATTGGCTTTTCCATCGGCAGAAGGCTATGGTAAATATACCAAAGGTGGAAGAGGTGGTGATGTTTATGAAGTCACTAATTTAAATGACAATGGTAAAGGAAGTTTAAGATCGGCTGTTGAGGCAGAAGGGCCACGTACAGTTGTTTTTAGGGTGTCTGGGAATATAGAGTTGGAAAGCCCAATCCGGATTAAAAACCCTTACATTACCATTGCTGGTCAAACCGCACCGGGCGACGGTATTTGTTTTAAAAACCACCCTTTAAGCATCGATGCCGATGAGGTAATTATTCGTTATATTAGGATAAGGCCGGGCGATGTGTCTGGTAAAGATTACGATGCGGTATCTTCAAGATATGTTAACAACATTATTTTAGACCATGTTTCAGCAAGCTGGAGTATTGACGAATGCATGTCTATTTACCATTGTAGTAACATTACAGTGCAGTGGTGCCTTATTTCCGAAAGTTTAAGCGGCTCTAATCACGAAAAGGGCGCTCATGGTTTTGGAGGCATCTGGGGTTCTAATTATGGAACATATCATCACAATTTATTGGCCCACCATTCCAGTCGTAATCCTCGAATGGCATCAGGTTCTGGATATACCGACTACAGAAATAATGTAATCTATAATTGGGGGTATCAAAGTTTATATGGTGGAGAGGCACACCAAAAGGGCAATGAAAAATTCAATTTCTCAACCTTCAATATTGTAGCCAACTATTACAAACCGGGGCCTGCTACAAAACCGGGTGAAGTCTCTTATAGAATTGCCAATCCAGGTTTTAGGAATAAAATTGATGATTTTGGTAAATGGTATGTTGCAAAGAATATGGTAGAAGGAAATGAAATGGTTTCAGCCGATAACTGGAATGGCGGTGTACAAACCGATATTGTTTTAGATAGTGTTAAAATCGATGCACCTTGGGATGCCATGCCCATAAAAGAACAATCTGCGGAAAAGGCTTATGGACTCGTGTTGCAGGAAGCTGGTGCAAGATTACCTAAAAGAGACCCGCTAGATACTCGTATAATTGAAGAAGTTAAGGGTGGTTTTGCAACTTATGAAGGAAAGGGATATAAAAATATTGTTGAAGCTGTTAACACTTCCGAAAAGACAGGAATCATTGATTCGCAAGAGGATGTAGGAGGCTGGCCAGAGTTAAAAAGTGAACCGGCCCCAAAAGATTCCGACCATGACGGCATGCCTGACATGTGGGAAAACAAAAACGGGCTCGACCCAAATCATGCCGAGGATAGAAACTATACAGGCAAGGATGGGTATACTATGCTAGAATTATATTTAAATAGTGTACGTTAAAGTTGTTTTTATTTTCGATTATTTTCGTTTATTTGTATTATGGCTTTGTTACCTAATAAAAGAAGAGAAAAAATAATTGAACTACTGAACGAAGATGGTTCTGCAAAAGTTGTGGATTTAGCCAAGTTATTCAAGGTTACAGAAGTGACTATTAGGCAAGATTTAGAGAAACTAGAATCTAAAGGTTTGATAATCAGAGAGCATGGAGGGGCGTTTCTAAAGGATATTGAAGATAGTGTAAAGAACTTTTCATTAGTTAATCAAGAGAATTTAGAGCTCAAAGAAGCCATAGCTTTAAAGTGTTTGGATTTTATTGAAAGTGGCGATACCATTATTTTAGATTCAGGAAGTACTACAACAGAAATAGCAAAAAAGTTAAAGGGGTATACTAACTTAACCGTGATAACCAATGCCTTAAATATTGCATTGATGTTGGGTACAGAACCGGGCATTGATGTTATAATGACTGGCGGTGAATTTAAGCCGCCAACCTTATCACTAACAGGGCAAAAAGCAGCCGATTTTTTTGAGGGGTTAAATGTTCAGAAGTTGTTTTTAGCCACTGCCGGAATATCGCTCAAATCAGGGTTAACCTACCCCAGTATCAGCGATTTGGTGGTAAAGAAAGCAATGATTGATGCTGCAGAAATAACGTATTTGGTTGCAGACAGTACCAAAATAGGCAAAACAGCTTTGGCCAGTCTTGGTGCCTTGTCGCTAATTGATTATCTTATCACAGATTTCACCATAAAGGTAGAAGATAAAAACGTATTTAAAAGACATGAAATTGAAGTGGTTATAGCTTAATGAAGAACTACTTTATATAATCGACCAGCGTTTAAAAGTAAATGCAGATGATTATTTGTTTACTAATTTTAACGAAATATAAAAAAATATAAATAAACTAAAATAAATAACATGCCAAAAGAAGCATTAAGCATTGGAGTAATAATCGGAAATCGCGATTTTTTCCCAGATAGTTTAGTTGAAAAAGCCAGAACAGAAATTATCGAAGTTTTTGGAAAATTGAACATTAATCCCATTTTGTTGGAAACGACAGATACAAAGTTGGGTGGTGTTGAAACGTACAAGGATTCTCAAAAGTGTGCCGAACTGTTTAAAAAACACAGCGAAGAATTGGCAGGTGTTTTAGTGTTATTGCCCAACTTTGGAGATGAAAGAGGTGTGGCCGATACTTTAAAATTGGCTAATTTAAACGTGCCTGTTTTAATTCAGGCCTACCCAGACGAATTGTCTAAAATGAATGTGGCTAACCGTCGCGATTCATGGTGTGGTAAAATTTCAGTTTGCAATAACTTGTATCAATACGGGATAAAATATTCATTAACAAGTCAGCATGTGTCATTTCCTTCAGAGGAAGCATTTCAAAAAAATTTAAAAGACTTTTTAGCTGTTTGCCGCGTTGTAAAAGGATTGAAAAATATTAGAATTGGAGCTATCGGGGCACGTCCAGGCGCATTTAATACGGTACGTTTTTCAGAAAAAATATTACAAAGAAATGGCATTACTGTAGTAACTGCTGATTTATCTGAAATTCTTGGAAAGGCAGAAAAGCTTTCAAAAGACGATGCCTCGGTAAAACAACATATCGAATCCATAAATGCTTATGCGCCAAAGGGTAAAACGCCAGATGCTGCAATGATTCAAATGGCAAAACTGGATGTGGTTTTAAAAGAGTATGTTGAGGAATATCAATTGGATGCCACAGCAATTCAATGTTGGACGTCGTTACAGCAAAATTATGGATGCAACGTGTGTACCAGCATGAGTATCATGTCTGAAAACATGTTGCCATCGGCTTGTGAGGTTGACGTAACAGGTACTTTGAGTATGTACGCCATGCAATTGGCTTCGGGTTCACCAAGTGCCTTGGTAGACTGGAACAACAACTACGCTAACGACCCAGAAAAATGTGTGCTTTTCCATTGCGGAAACTGGGCAAAATCATTCTTGCCGGATATCGAGATAAGTAATGCGCCCATTTTAGGAACCTCGGTAGGTGTTGAAAACACTTACGGAGCGTTGGACGGACGAACTCCTGCCATGCCTTTGACCTATGGAAGAATAAGTACCGATGACCCCAAAGGTATTATTAAAGCTTATTTTGGAGAAGGTGAATTGACCGATGACCCTTTAAACACTTTTGGTAACCGAGCGGTTGCGCAAATAGGAGATTTACAAGGTTTGATGAACCATGTTTGCCGAAACGGTTTTGAACACCATGTGGTAATGAATGCTTCAAAAACAGGAGCTATTCTTGAGGAGGCGCTAGGTAACTATATGGGTTGGGAAATATACAACCATAAAGGATAACGATTAATCATTTTAACAATGACAGATAAAGAATTACAGTTAAAATCGGTTTTTCTTCGGAAAAGCCTTTTAAAATATATTTATAATGCCAAGGCGGGACATACAGGAGGAAGCTTGTCGTGTGTTGATACATTGAACGTGCTTTATAACCGTGTTTTGAATATTGATCCGAACGACTTTAAAAATCCAGATAGGGATAGGTACATTCAAAGTAAAGGACACTGTGTTGAAGCGCTTTTTGTCACCTTGGCAGATAGGGGGTTTTTCCCGATGTCCGATTTAGAAACCCTGTGCCAGTACCAATCGCATTATATTGGTCACCCTACGAAAAAGGTGAACGGTGTAGAGCAAAACACGGGTGCTCTTGGCCATGGGCTGCCTATTTGTGTTGGTGAGGCTATTGCTGCTAAATTAGACGGTAAATCGCATCGCGTCTTTACGCTCTTGGGTGATGGTGAGTTGCCCGAAGGCTCCAACTGGGAAGCTTTTCTTTCGGCTGCGCATTACAAATTGGATAACCTTTACGCTATTTTAGATTATAATAAACAGCAGATTACAGGAGATAATTCTGAAGTGATGAACACCGATTCGGTTCGTGAAAAATTGGAGGCCTTTGGTTGGGCGGTTAAGGAAGTTGATGGCCATAACCTTCAGGAATTGGAAGCAGCTCTAAATAATGGTCCGTTGGAAGAAGGAAAGCCCAATTTCATCATTGCCCATACTATTAAAGGAAAAGGGGTAAGCTATATGGAGCGTAATATAAAATGGCATCACGGTGTACCAAGTCCAGAACAATACGAAAAGGCACTTTCAGAATTAAACGAGGTAGAAGCTTCAATCTAAAAAATTATGGAATTAGATAAAATAGAAGAGAAAGATTTAAAAATGGGTGAGGCCAACCAAATCGTTTTTTCAGAAACGATGCAAGCTTTGGCTGAAACTGATAAAGATATTATTGCGGTAACCAGCGATTCGCGTGGCTCAGGAAAATTAGTGCCATTCGGACAAAAATTTCCGAAGCAAATTGTTGAGGTTGGTATTGCCGAACAGAATTTAGTTGGTGTGGCTGCGGGTTTGGCTTCCGCAGGAAAAAAAGCCTTTGCTGTATCTCCAGCTTGCTTTTTAAGCGCGCGTGCCTTAGAACAAATTAAAAATGATGTCTGTTATTCAGACAACCCTCTGGTTTTAGTCGGAATCAGTTCTGGGGTGAGTTATGGTGCTTTAGGTACTACGCATCACAGTTTACACGATTATGCAGCTTTACGAGCCATAAACAATATTACAATTGTAGCACCTGCCGATAATTTTGAAACTGAACAGGCTGTGCGTTTGGCAGCCAAACACGGTAAGCCTGTTTATATGCGCTTTGGAAAAAAAGCGATGCCGTTTTTAGGCGAAGACAATCAATCTTTTGAGTTTGGAAAGGGCCGTGTGGTTAGCGAAGGTGACGATTTGGCTATTGTGGCATGTGGTGAAACCGTATACCCGGCGTGGACTGCGGCTAAAAAATTAGAAGACGAGCATGGCGTTAAAGCTACTGTGGTAAGTATGCATACCATCAAACCACTTGATGTAAAATTATTGGAGGAATTGGCTGAAAACGGCCGACCAATCATTACGGTTGAAGAGCATATGGTAAATGGCGGCTTGGGTGAAGCTTGCGCTTCTCACCTATTTCAAAATGGTTATAAAAATCCGTTTAAGATTATGGGGATTCCCGATGAGTATACCGTTACGGGTTCTCAGGTTGAAATCTTTAATCACTACGGTATTTCAACGGAAGGTATTTTTGAAACTGGTAAAAAACTGCTTAAAATTTAATCGTTGCTGATTAAAGCAAAAAAAATATTGATAGAAGGTTAAACAACGGTTTTGTTACTGAATGTTTAGCCTTTTGTTACATAGCTTAGATCTTTATCGTTTTACATCGAATAAAAGCCCTCAAATAACATCAATTGTCCGTTATTTCAAATTAAAAAAATGTCGAAAAAATATATTTTATCCATAGACCAAGGTACTAGCGGTACAAAAGCCATAATTTTTGATGAATCAGGAAGCGTGGTTATTAAAGGCACTGCACCTTTAAAATCGTATTATCCAAAATCCAGTTTTGTAGAGCAAGACCCTCAGGAAATATATCAGAGTGTTATAGAGGCTGTAAAAACATGTATTTCTGAATTTCGTGCACAATTTCCAGGTAAAGAAGACCATATTATTTCTTGTGGGATTTCTAATCAGCGAGAAACTTTTGTGCTTTGGGATAAAAATGGAACTCCGTTGCACAATGCTGTGGTTTGGCAGTGTAAACGTTCAAATGCTATTTGTGAAACACTTAAAGAAAAGAATTTAGAATCGAAAGTAAACGCCAGTACAGGGCTTACAATCGACCCTTATTTTTCAGCGACAAAAGTTATTTGGCTAAATGAAAATAATGCTAAAGTTAAAGAAGCCATTGAAGCTGGTAACGCTTATTTTGGAACAGTTGATACTTGGTTGCTATACAAATTGACTAACGGCAAAAGTTATAAAACAGATCATACCAATGCCTCTCGCACATTGTTTTATAATATTTATGATTTGGATTGGGACCAATCGCTTGTAAAGGATTTTAACCTTGAAAATCTGAATTTACCCGAAGTTACTTTTTCTTCAGACCATTTTGGTGATTCCAATTTTGAAGGTGTTTTTGCAAAACCATTGCCCGTTACAGGAATGATAGGCGATTCACAAGCCGCATTTTTTGGCGAGGCATGTTTTGTAAATGGCACGGCCAAGGCAACTTTGGGAACGGGGTCGTCAATTTTATGGAATGCCGAAAAATTAGAAAAACAAACCGAAAATGGTATGCTCACCACTATAGGATGGAGTATTGATGGTCAAGTGAATTATGCCCTAGAAGGTGTTATTGTGAGCTGTGGCTCTACCATAGAATGGCTAAAAAACCAATTGGACATTTTTTCTTCATATGATCAAATAGAGGTAATGGCCACTTCGTTACAGGGTAATGAAGGCGTGTATTTAATTCCTGCGTTTAGTGGCATGGGTGCGCCTTATTGGCAAAAGGAATGGAAAGCCTCTATTCATGGCTTAACCTTTGGAACAAAAAAAGAACATTTAGTTCGTGCAGCATTGGAGTCTATTGCCTTTCAAATAAAAGATGTTATTAAATCGATAGAAGAAGAAACTCAAACAAAACTTAAAGAATTAAAGGTTAATGGTGGCATAACTGCAAACCAGTTTTTAATGCAGTTTTTGACCAATTTATTAAAAACGCCAATCACCAATATGGGTATTACCGATGTGTCGGCATGGGGTGCAGCTTTAATGGCCGGTTTAGGTGCAAAACATTGGAAACGGTTTGAAGATTTTCCAAAACCGTCTTCAGAAGTATTAAAAAGTTATCTTCCGGATAAAAATGGGGCGGACGTAGATCAATTTTATTTAAGTTGGAGTTCTATTTTACAAGACAAAAAACGGTAACGACAAACTAAAACCAAAGTTATTTGATTAGAGCAATTTTATAGAAGGCATAGTATATTTTTTTTTTACAGTTTTAGGTATATAGATGGATGTAATGTCCAAGAATTAGAAAATAAGGTTTTCTGGATGAATGAAAAAGATTTAATTATACTTCACAATTTAAAGCAAGGTAACACAGGTGCCTTTAGGGAGTTGTTCGATTTTTACTATGTACCGCTAACCACATACGCTTTAAAATATTGTGATTCTTTTGATTTGGCCGAAGATATTGTTCAGGATTTGTTTGTTAAGTTTTGGGACGAACAATTGTACATAAAACTAGAAAGTGCTTTAGGGCCGTACCTTTTTACTGCGGTTAAAAATAACACCCTGCAAATATTAAAGAAAAAATCAAAATATCGTTTTGAAGAAATAGAAGAGCAGGCTTGTAGTTTTATTCAAGAGTTTGATTTCGATAAGTCTAATTTAGAAGCGGAAAAGAAAAAACTGCACAATCAAATAGAAGAATTACCACCAAAAAGCAAAGAAGTTTTTAAAGCGATTGTGCTAGATAACCTAAAATACAAAGAAGTTGCGTTACAGTATAATATTAGTGTTAATACTGTGAAAACTCATTATTCACGGGCCTTAAAGCAACTTAGAAACTCTATTGGAATTATAATATTGATACTTTTTTCATAAAAAGTTCATTTTTTTGTCACCCATTTTTTAGTTTTTGCAATTATGTTAATATAGTATATGTATGTATTAATATAGAACATATTATTTATTGCAATAATGAAAAGCACCCCTGACATACCCAAACTTATCTCATCTTATTTTAATAAGAGCATTTCAGAAGACCAATTCAAGCAGTTAAGCGATTGGATTAATGCTTCTTCGGAAAACAAAGAAATATTTACTGAATATTTAAGAGTCTACAAAACCTCGAGTAAATTACGGTTTTTAGAAACCGTTGATGAAGATTTGGCTTGGAAGCAAATAGTGTCTAAAACAAAAAGGCATTTAGGTACTGAAACTCCCAAATCAACGACAAAGACAAAATATTTAAGCATTGGATTTCCGTTTGTTAAATATGCTGCACTAGCGGTTTTGTTTTTGGGTATAGGCTACTTAGTTACCCGTAGCAGTTTTTTTAGTTCAAATGAAGAAACAGTTGTTCCTCCTGGAAGTATTGTACTTGAAATGGAAAACGGCGATATTAAAATTTTAAATGCAGAAGCAAATAACCAGCTTACCGATGGTCAAGGTAATGTAATAGGCTTGCAACATGGTAAACAATTAACCTATGATGATGAGCAGAAGCATAGGGCTCTTGTGTATAATACTTTAACTATACCTTATGGTAAGCGTTTTAGTGTTAAACTATCTGATGGAACAACTGTTTTCCTAAATTCTGGAACATCGTTGAAATATCCGGTAAAATTTATTAAAGGACAAAAACGAAACGTTTACTTAACCGGTGAGGCCCATTTTGATGTAACAAAAGATGCTGAACATCCTTTTGTTGTAACTTCCAATAACATACAAGTTCAAGTATTGGGAACCACGTTTAATGTTTCGGCATATCCAGAAGATAATTTATCGGATGTTGTTTTGATTGAGGGTTCTGTGAAAATGTCTGCCAATAAGGAATCGGTAAACCAAAGCACAACGCTTGTTCCGGGAATGAGAGGCTCGATAAACAAAGGAACCAAGAGAATTTCAACCCAAAAGGTAGATACTACTATTTACACCTCATGGATGCAAGGCGAGCTCTTTTTTAGAAATATGCCTTTTGAAAATATTGTTAAAAAGCTTGAACGTCATTACGATAGGAAAATAGTTATTTTAAATAAGGCACTTAAAGAAGAAAAATTTAATGCCAGTTTTAAAGAAGAACCACTAGAGAATGTGTTGAGCTACTTTAAAGAAAGCTACAATATTGAATACAAAACTAAAGACAACATAATTTATATCAACTAACTAAAAACTTTTAAAACAACTAAACAAAATGCGACATTGAAAAACCACACTACAGAAACAATCACTTATACACCTTTTTTATAAAATAAAAACCGGAAAATGTTGCAGCATTTTCCGGTAGGTATTAAGTGAACAACTAAAATTAATCAGTCAATCACAATTTAACAACGCAAAAATATGAAAAAACTTCATGTCAATGAGGGCTGGTCATGCCCTTTCCTAAAATTTGACTTAAAGATGAAACTAACTACACTTTTAATTTTTGCATCCATCATAGGTATGTTTGCGAGCGAGGGGTATACCCAAACAATTTCATTAGATGTAGAGAATGAAACGGTATTGAACGTTATTGATAATATTGAAGCTACCACTGAATATAGGTTTGTTTACAATACAAAATTTGTAGACTTAAAACGAAAAGTGTCAATTAAAGTAGAAGACGAAAAAATAGAAAAGGTTTTAAAAAACCTATTTTATGACACGAACACTAAATTCAAAATAAGGAATACTCAAATTATCTTAAAGAAAAAATCGATTGCTAAACCTGTAGAATCGTTTTCTGTAGAAGAGACTCTTGAAATACAAGGGGTTGAGGTGACCGGTACGGTGACCGATGTTAATGGACAACCGTTGATGGGAGCTAATATATTGGAAAAGGAAACATCAAACGGTACCCAGACCGATTTTGACGGTAAATTCGCCCTAACCCTTAGAGGCACTGAAGCGACCTTAGTGATTTCTTATTTGGGCTACCTTACAAAAGAGGTGAAAGTAACCGGACAACAAAATTTAAACATTGTTTTGCAAGATGATGCTGCTAGTTTAGATGAGGTGGTTGTGGTAGGCTATGGGTTGCAAACCAAAAGATCGGTAACCGGATCGGTTGCTACGGTAGAGGCCAATCAATTAGCTGAAATACCATCTAGCCAAATAACACAAAAATTACAAGGGCAAATAGCAGGTGTTCAAATTAATCAGCAAACAGGAACACCTGGGCAAGGTATGGCGGTCCGCATTCGGGGGCAAGCCTCTATATTGGCTAATAGCAACCCTTTGTATGTTGTTGATGGCTTTCCAATTTCATCCGATATTAATGCTATAAATCCAGATGAAATTGAAACCGTAACAGTATTGAAAGATGCCTCGGCTACGGCTCTTTATGGTTCCAGAGGAGCAAATGGTGTTGTTTTGATTACTACCAAAGGTGCTAAGTTGGGGCAAACCAATTTTGGCGTTAATATGTATTATGGTTTTCAGCACGTTCCAGAACGAGGCAGGCCAGATATGATGAACGGTACAGAGTTTGCTCAGTTTAAAAAAGAAAGTTATGAAGCTAAAGGCTTAGAAGTCCCCGAAGTTTTCCAAAACCCAGAGCAGTATGGAGAGGGTACCGACTGGTATGATTTGTTGTTAAGAGAGGCTGCGCCAATTCAAAACTACAGTATTTCTTATTCCAAAAGGGATGAAAAACACGGTGTGTCCGTTATTGGAGGATTTTTCAATCAAGATGGTGTGGTTTTAAACTCAAACTATCAAAAGTTTTCACTTAGAGCCAATACCAGTTTCAATATAACAGATTGGCTAAGCATAGGTGCCAATGTAGCACCTTCTTATACTTTAGAAAATAGATTAGATACAGACGGGTTGTTTTTTGGAAGTGGTGATCAAATCTTAGCGAGTGCATTACAGGCTTGGCCTATAATACCGGCTAGAAATCCTGATGGCTCCATTTCTTCAAGTGCATTTATTCCAGGAGTAAGTGCTTTTTCAACCCCCAATTGGTTGTACACGATTAACAATATTACAAGAGATTATAAAACAACTACTTTATTATCTAATGCCTATGTTGAGGCAGAGGTTATTGACGGACTACGCTTAAAGTCTACAATAAATGCAGAAATTGGGCATGTAGACAATAAGAATTTTACACCTTCGTATGTGTCCACAAGCTGGAACAATTCGCCACCTAGAACTGCAGTTGGTGTTTATTCCAACAGTAACTACCTTACTTGGCTAAATGAAAATACGGCAACTTATAATAAGTCTTTTGGGGAACATAATTTTGAATTATTGGGTGGACTTTCTGCTCAAAAATATAGATTTGAATCTACCGTTATCGAGGCGTCAAATTATCCAGATGATCGTATTTCAACCATCCAGTCTGCTATAAACGTTAATAGGAGCGATTCTGGTAACGACATCCAAGAGTGGAGCTTGCTTTCTTATTTTTCAAGACTTAATTATAATTATGCAGGTAAATATCTATTCTCTGCGTCTTTTAGATCAGATGGGTCTTCTAGGTTTGGTGTTAACAATCGTTGGGGAAACTTTCCTTCAGTATCTTTAGGTTGGATTGCATCTGACGAAGAATTCATGAAAGATATTGATGCCGTGTCGTTTTTAAAGCTAAAGGCTAGTTATGGTGTTACAGGAAACAACAACATTGGTAATTATACGCAATCTCCTAACGTAAGCTTAACAGCTAATGCCATATTTGGTTCAACAATAGCCAGTGGAGCCGCCTTATCGTCTTTAGGAAATCCTGATTTAGGTTGGGAGAAAACGGCACAAACTAACGTGGGCTTTGAACTTGGTGTTTTAAATAATAGAATTCAACTTTCATACGATTTTTATACTAAGAAAACCACCGATTTACTATTTAACTTAGAGGTACCATCGGCATCTGGTTTTTCAGAAATAACGTCAAATGTCGGCGAGCTTAAATTTTGGGGACATGAAATAGGGATTAAAGCCAATATTCTAAAAGGCGACTTTACATGGAATGCCAATTTTAATATATCCGCAAGCGACAATCGTGTTGAAAAATTATCAGGACTTACAGACGAACTTATTTTTGGGGATTCTGGGCGTGGTACTACCATAACTAAAGTAGGCGGACGTATTGGACAGTTTTATGGATTTATTCAAGACGGTGTTTACGACAACCAAGAGGAGTTTGACAATTCACCAAAGCACCCAAGATCAGGTGTGGGTACCATTAAATTTGTTGATATTAACGGAGATGGTGTTATTACGGAAGATGGTCCAGACTCCGACCAAACAGTAATAGGAAATCCCTTTCCTGATTTTATTTATGGTTTAACTAACAATTTTGAGTACAAAAACTTTGATCTATCTATAGTAATGTCTGGGGCTGTTGGTCACGATATCAATAGAAGGTCTGACGAGGGTACGGCCAATCTTGATGGTGTGTTCAATGTTCTCAAAGAAGTTAAAGATAGATGGCGTTCCGAAGATGATCCAGGAGCTGGAAAATATGGAAGAACCGATGGCGATACTGGTTTGGAAAGAGGTAGAAACCACACACGTTTTATACATGATGGAAGCTATTTAGCTATAAAAAACCTAACATTAGGCTATAATGTTCCGCTAAAAAACACCGACTTTTTTAAAGCTATTCGCCTGTACTCAAGTATTCAACAACTATTAGTTATTTCTAACTACAGCGGTAACCCAGAGGTTAGTACGCGAGCAGGAAATGGTGAGAGTACCGCGCTTACTCAAGGTATAGACTTTTCAGCATATCCTATTCCACGAACTATAACTTTTGGGGTTAATTTAAGTTTGAAATAATAGTTATTCTTTATTCTAAAAATTATGAAAACAAAAATAATATATCTAGCAATCTTTGCAGCCTTTTGGTCTTGCAGTGACTTCCTTGAAGTAGATTCAGAAACCGAACTGAGTGACAACGCTTTTTTTGAAACTCCAGAAGATTTCGAAAAGGCCATAAATGGCGCTTATGCACCACTTAGGGATGCATACGATAAATCGGCCTACGTTATGGGTGAAATGCGGTCCGATAATTCTTATTACGACTATAATGCTGATAACCGTGGGCAAAATCCTCCGGAGTTTATAGCCGATTTTGTTGAGCAATCTTCAAACGAAAACATACAGGCAAAATGGGATTACAATTATTTCGTCATTTCTAGAGCAAATAAAATACTTAATGAGATAGATAATGTAGATTTTTCAGAAGCCAATGTAAAGGATAACATTACCGGTCAGGCTCATTTTTTAAGAGCACTTGCTTATTTTGATTTGGTTCAATTTTTTGGAGGTGTGCCTTTGCACTTAGACCCAGTAACTACTCTTGAAGGTACAGCTTTGCCCATTACAGCGCCGAGCTCGATTTATGATCAAATTATTGATGATGCCCAACAGGCTATAGCAACACTACCTAAAAAAGCAGATCAAGAGCCGGGTAGGGCTACTCTAGGTGCAGCGAAAACCCTATTGGGAAATGTTTATGTTGTGTTAGAGAAATGGCCAGAAGCTCGTGACGTATTGAAAGAAGTTGTAGACTCAGAAGAATATGATTTAATGCCTACTTATGCTGATGCTTTCAACCCGAATAATAAAAACAACCAAGAGTCGGTTTTTGAAATTCAATATAAGGAAGGGCCAGAAGGATATAACAGTGATTTTATTTATCAGTTTATGCCCCAGCCTATAACAGCCGATGAAGTTGCGGAAATCACCGGATTGCCAGATGGTGTAGCGCAAGGACTTACGGTTGAAGGGTTCAATTTGCCTACACCAGACCTTATAGCGAGTTATGAGCCTGGAGACCCAAGGTTAGATGCAACGATACAATATATAGACCTCTCGGCTTCTGGTAAGCTCACACCTTACGTAAACAAGTACAATCATGCGCACGCTCAATTTCAAAATACAAACGATAACTGGCCGGTATATCGCTTTTCTGAAGTATTACTGTTGTTGGCCGAAGCGATGAACGAATCTAATTCGGGCGATCCATTAATGTATTTGAATAGGGTAAGGGCGCGAGTAGACTTAGATCCTATAACAACGACGAATACAGACGAACTTCGTGATATTATTTTACACGAACGAAGAGTTGAATTGGCTTTTGAAAATAAAAGATGGCTGGATTTGGTACGTACAGGTAATGCCGAAACCGTAATGAAGGCTTTTGGTGCCAATGTTATAGCTAACCCACAAGAATATTATTTTCCTGAAGGTACAGGGCCTATTCCATCAGCCTATGGCACTATTAATACGTTATTTCCTTTGCCTTCAAGGGAAACTATTTTAAACCCAAATTTAAATTAACAAGTTTTTAGATTGTTGAACAGAGATTTGCCTTTCTGTAATAACGGTTAATTCTGTTCAAATGCCTCCTTTAGAAGTAATATTAATAAAGGAGGCAATGCCGCAGAGTATACTGTTGCCTTAATATCAACCTACTTGTATAGCTAAAAATTTAACAAACTAAACTATATAATTAACAAAAATTCAATTATGAAGAAAAAACGAAATAGAGCTTTTTTCAGCAAATTAAGTTCTACAACTAAACTATATTTTTTGTTGCCTTGTGTTACGGCACTTTGGGTGAATACAAGTCATGCAAGCATTAGTTTTGAGAAGACAACCAGTGAAACAGGTACAGTTTTAAAGGTGAAACCAACAAGTACGGTCCAACAAACTATTTCTGGTACAGTAACCGATATTAACGGACAACCGTTGTTGGGAGCCAGTATTTTGGAACAAGGAACATCTAATGGCACGCAAACCGATTTCGATGGTAATTTCTCCTTAACACTAAAAGGTTCTAGTAGTACCATAATAGTTTCTTATTTAGGGTTTGTAACACAGGAAATACAAGTTTCCAACTCACAAAAATTAAACATTGTCTTAGAAGAAGATGCTGCTAGCTTAGATGAGGTTGTAGTTGTTGGTTACGGTTCTGTTAAAAAGAGAGAATTAACAGGATCTGTAGCCTCAATGAAACCAGAAGATTTTAATGAAATAGCAGCTCCTGATGCCATGCAGCTTATACAAGGGAAAGTAGCTGGTTTGAGTATTACACGTACCAATGGCGGCGACCCAACACAAGGGTTTGAAATCCGTTTGCGAGGGGCTTCAAGTATAAGCGCTAGCCAAGAACCTCTTGTAGTAATCGATGGTATACCTGGAGGAAATTTAAATGCTTTAGCTCCTGAGGATATTGCTTCAATGGACATATTAAAAGATGGTTCGGCGGCAGCTATTTATGGAACGCGAGGAACTAATGGGGTTATTTTGATTACCACCAAAAAAGGAAAAAGTGGTGCAGCGCAGGTTGAGTTTTCATCAAAATATACGGTACAATCTATATTAAATAATTTAGATGTCCTAAATGCCAATCAGTATAGAGCGATGAAAAGTAAAATTGAAGCAACACATCCAGAAGTAGCAGCATCAATGATTGATTATGGTTATGACACAGATTGGTTTGATGAAATTACAAGATCGCCTCTAAGTCACATACAGCACTTGTCTTTAAGTGGAGGAAGTGAAGAAACCACATATCGCTTGTCTTTGTACTATACCGACCAGCAGGGTGTGATGTTAAACTCAAGTATGGATGAATTGCGTGGTAATTTAAACTTAACACACCGCACTTTAAACGACCGTTTAAAATTCAACGTGCAATTAGGACTTTCAGATAGAAAGGAAAATCCTGTTAATTACGATGCATTCAGACAAGCCACAAAAAGAAATCCAACAGAGCCTGTTTATAATGAAGATGGAAGCCTGTTCGAAATTCAAGGTTGGCAATACGAAAATCCGGTAGGTCAATTATTGGAGCGAACACGGGATAATAGTGCGTCATATTTTTTCGGAAATTTAGGTTTAGAGTTGAAGATAACCGATTGGTTAAAAGCAGGTGTAATTGGTGGACTTCAAAAAAGAAGGTACTTAAATGGCTATTACGAGCCAAGTTACTCGCTTCCACAAGAAACCAGTGGAAGAACAGGTACGGCAAGCCGTTCCGCAGGAATGGAAGAAACCAAAACTTTGGAAGCCACTATTGATGTCAATAAAACTTTTGATGCTCACGTATTCAATGTTACGGCAGGATATTCATTTCAGGAATTTATAGCCGAAGGGTTTGATGCAGAAAATTCAAACTTCATTACTGATGATTTGTTGTACAATAATATAGGTTCTGGAACCTTCTTAACTTCAGGTAATGCAGATATGGGGTCGTTTAAAAACAAAAATCGTTTGGTTGGATTCTTTAGTCGTATAGCGTACAACTACGATGGCAAGTATTTTTTATCTGCCAGTATCAGAACAGAAGGGTCTTCAAAGTTTGGAGCTAACAATAAGTGGGGAACATTTCCTGCAATTTCTGCTGCTTGGGACATTACCAAAGAAGACTTCTTTGATAGCTCAACCTTCGATTTACTTAAAATCCGTATAGGTTATGGTGTAACCGGTAATCAAGGTATAGACCCTTATTTGTCGTTGTCTAGATTATCAGAAACAGGATTTTTCTTCTATAACGGGAATTTTATACCAGGATATGGGCCAGACAGCAACCCGAATCCGAATTTAAAATGGGAAACCAAAAAAGAAACCAACATCGGTTTAGATTGGGCTGCCAAAAATGGAAGAATTGGTGGTACTATAGATTATTATGTTAGAGATACCGAAGATCTGCTTAACTTATACGATGTGCCTGTTCCTCCAAATTTATATGAACAAACAATGGCCAATGTTGGTTCTATGCGTAACTCAGGTTTAGAAATAACCCTTAATGCGGTACCAGTAAGAACTAAAGATTTTAACTGGAATCTAGATTTTAATTTTGATTATCGTAAAAATGAGCTATTGTCACTGTCAAACGACTACTATTCTTTAGAATACCGTAATGTTGGTGCAATAGGTTCTCCGGGTGTTGAGGCATGGACGCACCGCTATTATGAAGGTGGTTCAATTGGGAATATCCACGGGTATATTTATGAAGGTTTAACTGACGAGGGGCTTTGGATATTTAAGGATACCGATGGTGTAGATGGTATTACTATAGAAGATAGAACAGATATAGGTAACGGTATTCCTGATTTTTATGCAGGTTTAACGAACGCGTTTAAATACAAGAATTGGGATATGTCTTTTATGTTCCGTGGTATGTTTGGGCATCAAATTATTAACCATAAACGTATTTTTTACGAAAACCCAAGTTTGTTGCCTCTAAACATTTTAACCTCTGCAATGGATACAAACCTTTGGGATAGCCCTAATTTTTCAAGCTACTATGTTGAAAATGGAGATTTTGTAAAATTGGACAACCTTACCGTGGGTTATAACATACCATTTAAAAACACAGATTTAATTAAATCGGGTAGAATTTTTGTAACAGGAGCCAACTTATTTGTAATAACGGGCTATAAAGGGATAGACCCTGAGGGTGCTATCGGTGGATTAACACCAGGCATAGACTCTAGGAACGATTACCCGAGTACAAGAACTTTTACCTTAGGTTTCAACGTTAAATTTTAAAAAAAATCATTATGAAGAAATTACTTATCATATTAACTGTATTTGGGCTATGGTCTTGTACAAATCTAGATGAAGAGGTTTACGACACCATTGTAACCGATCAATATTACCAAACAGAAAAACAAGTGCTTTCTGCAGCTGGGCCGGCCTATAAAGAATTAAGAGGCCTGGTACAAGTTGGAGCAGCCTGGGGGCTTAATCAATTGTCTTCCGATGAAGAAATACTGCCTACCCGCGGTATTCACTGGAACAATGGCGGTATTTACAGACGTTTACAACAACATACATGGACAAGTGAAGACGGCATTATTAACGATTCCTGGAAGTTTGTTTATAATTTAGTTTCAAACTGCAATAGACTTATCTATCAATTTAATTTAATTGAAGATAAAAGTGAAGCATTAATTACCATTACAAATGAATTGAGAGCCCTTAGAGCTTTTGCATATTTTTATGGTATGGATGCCTTTGGGAACATTCCTATTGTAGATAAGTTTGATGTTCCTAATGGATACGCACCCTCAACGAATAGTAGAAAGGAAGTTTTTGATTTTGTGGTTAGCGAACTGGAAGAAACGTTACCTAATTTAAGTAAAGAAAAAGACATGACTACTTATGGGCGAATGAACTATTATGTTGTACAGTCGTTGTTAGCTAAAATTTACTTAAATGCTGAAGTTTATGTTGGGGAAAGTATGTTGGATGAATGTCTCACTGCTTGTAACGATATTATAGAAAACGGTGGCTTTTCTTTGGATAACAACTATTTTGCAAACTTTGCTATAGAAAACCAAGGATCGCCAGAGAATATCTTTGTTATTCCATTTGATGATACCTATACTACCGAATGGGGGTATATGAATCAATTTCAATACTGGACATTACATTTTACGGCAAACCAAACATTTGGAATGGAAGCTGGTGGCTGGAATGGGTTCTGTGCTGATCCTGCATTTTACAGATCTTATGATGAAGACGATTTGAGAAGAAATGTATGGGTGGTAGGCCCTCAATATTCAACAACGGGTGAGGTTGTATATTGTAACCAAGAGTTGGCTGGAAAACCCTTGTCTTATAGTATCGATTTAACTTCTTTGGAAGGCTCATTTGAAGATGAAGGAGCTCGTTTAGCAAAATACGATTACACAGGTGCTAAAAACTGGACGGTTTCGTGTGATTTTGCGGTTATTAGATATGCCGATATTTTACTCATGAAAGCAGAAGCGCTGATGAGAAAAAATGGAGGCGCAGCAACTGCTGAAGCCGTTAATTTAGTTAACGCTGTTCGTAATCGAGCATTTGCAGATACAACAGGGAAATTATATACAACCAGTACACTGACATTGGAAGCCTTATTAGCTGAAAGAGGTTGGGAGCTTGCCGGAGAAGGGTGGAGAAGAAACGATCAAATTCGTTTCGGTACGTTTACCTCAGGTGAATGGACTTTCAAATCTGCGTCTCCAGACACCCGAAATTTGTTTCCAATTCCTCAGGCTCAAAGAAATGCAAATCCTAACCTAGATCAAAATCCGGGTTATTAACTTATAGAGTTTGTTTAGTTAAAAAGCGGGATGTTTAATTTATAACATACCGCTTTTTTTATATAAAAATATAACGGATGGATATATTTTTTAGTTTTATTTTTAACTCTATGAAAAGAGTCGCTGAGTACATGGAGTAATGGTAAAAAGTAAGCCTTTGAGTGAAGTTTTTACTGTAACGCTTTTAAAATAAAATAAAATTTATTAACTTTTCAAGTCAAATATAAGCTATTAAATTTTGTTACAAAATTGACCATCGTTCAAAAATAGTTATGAATGAAATTATATTTTGTCAATTTGCTTAATTATTAGTGAATAATATCAAGAAAAATAATTATTAACAACTAAAAACTATTTAGAAAATGGAAAAAAAATTACTATTAGTGCCAATATTACTTTTTACATTAGTGCTAAACGCACAAAATGTTAAGTATTGGGATTTTGGCGCCAAAGAATTAGGCGCAGGTTATGATAACATGATGCCTTTACAATACCTAAATGCCTTTGCAAATTATAATCGCCAAATAGAGTTAACTTATGAAGACCAAGTTTACACGCCTAATGAAGGTTTTGTAAATGAAAGTGGAAAGAGTGCGCCTCTTATTTATGCTACAACGTTTAACGCGAATTACGCAGGTGTCAATTTTGAGGTAACATCCAAAGGTTCGGCTTCAGATCCGGGAGGAACTTTGTTAAGTGGGGGCAGTGAATTAACTAAACCTAAAAACTTACCAGATTTAGATGGGGCTACTGACTTTATTTTCAAAAGAGATAGTAATAGTGATCGAATCTATACGGTTAGAAATGACATCACCCGTTATGATGAAAGAACAGAGTTGTTCGATGGTGTTAATGTGGAGGAGTTTCCTGGTTGTTTACAGTATACGACACCTGGTGAAAAGCGATATGACAGACAAGGGGGAAGAGGTTTCCAAATGCAATTAGAAGCTGGTCAGCATGTTTATGTTATGGGAGCAGGTCAATATACGGATATTGAAGGTGATGGGACTTTAGGTTTCAGTACTGGTTATTTTCAGTTTATATATGAAGGTACTGGTACACCAGTTGATGAGGTAGATGTAGGAACAGGTACTGGTGATCCAAATGGTCCAATCGACAACCCAAATTCAGGAGATGAATCTTTCAGAGTAATGAAGTTTCAAGCCGTGGATGCTGGTCAATATAGCTTAATTAACAGAGGAGGAAAAATTAGAGTGTACAGAGTTTATATTAGTGACACAGATATTAGTAGCGAACTTGAAGCATTGCTTAGTGTTGATGATAAAATCGCTTCTCCTGTTTCTACTGATATTAGAGCTATTGGAAACAGAGTATATGTTTCAAACGTTAAATCAAACACTGAAATTAACATCTATAGCATTACTGGAGCGTTAGTAAAATCATTAAAAACTGATGTTAACACAGAATTTGAATTTAACTCCGGTCTTTACATTGCAACTATTAAAACTGCTGAAGGACAAAAATCTGTGAAGTTTGTTACAAACTAGAAACCTATAAATAAACAATCTGCTATTATCGGATTGTAACTTGATAGGATATAATTTAAAGCCTCTTGATTAATTAATCAAGAGGCTTTTTCTTTTAAGATAGATGTTGTTTGCTTTCCGGAATAAGTATAGCTATTGTGATAATAAATGCCAAGTTAAACGATTTATTCTGTGCAATTCAGGTATAAATTAGTTTATGAAGAAATCAATATTAGCTTATAACAACAGTAGAGGTTTGTTAGCTTTAAAAAGCTTTAATACTTTATTTGTACACATTTAAAAGAATTCCTCGACTCTCTGTGTCTGGGTTTCCTTTGAAATTGTTATTCCCGAGAAATCGGGAATTTAAACAACAGAATTTCGGTTTTTGACCCAAATGGTCAAAATGAAACGAGTGAAATACACTATGGTTCTGCCTCGGGGATAGTTCGTTTCAAGAAATTCTTTTATTAAATAAAAAAGACGACCATCAAGGTCGTCTTTTCAGTATTATAAAGGATTAATATTTATTGGTTTTGCATTTGCTCCATCATTTCTTGAGATTGCTCCATTAGTTGGTCCCAGCCAACAGTAGATATTTGATAAATTGTATACACAAGATAAAGAATATTGATAATGGCTATGATTAAAGCAACAGTTTTGGCGGTGTTCATAGCTTTAACACTTGAAGCCTCAAAGTTTTCAGGATTTGATTTTACAGCATTTAATTTGCTATTTGCAATAAAAAAAGCAATTGCAGCCAAGATAACACCGGCACCCCCAAAACAGCAGCATAAAAGTCCTAAAATAGCTAAAACGTAAACAAGGGTTGGGTTGAGTTTTTGTTGTTCCATATTTAATTTTTAATTGATTAGTTTAATACAATAACTTACCACAATTGTTGCTATTGATATTATGGTAAGGGTTCCAATAACGCTATTGGAATGTTTAAATTTAAAGAAAATATTTATACCTATACAGAAAAAAAGCACGATAAGGCTATATACGGCCGGATACATTTTAAAAGCCGCTACAAATTCACCTTGAAAAACTAAGATAACAGCACGTTGTAAACCGCAGCCCAGACACTCAATACCTAGTAGTTTTTTATTAAGACAAGGAAGCATGTACTTTTCCATAAATATTTATGCTAATAACATTTTAGCGAAGTTACTAAAATGCCTTAAAAATAATAAAAACAATTTGTCGACTTATGGTTTCAAACACTGATTTGGTTCTTGGTTGTTTTAAGTTAGTTGGCAGTATTTTGTTGAATAGAGCATCGGAATACTAAATTTAATGTAATTTGCGACCGATTATTACATTTTGAAATGAAATACTTAAATTATATTTTAATAATTATCGGGGCTTTTGTCGCTATTTATGCTAAAGCTGGAGCTAGGCAAAATCAGATGGTATTAATACTTGGTATTGTAATGCTTATGATTGGTGTTTACAGGATTTCTAAATCCATACCTAGTAGAAAGAGCGACGATAACGATTCCGGTAACGCTGAAAACGAATAATGTGATGGCTTTTAAAGTTGGCGATTTTGTTTTGGTTATAGATGAAGAGCTCTCGGGAATAGTGAAAGCTATCTCTGGAAATACTGTCAAAATAGAAACTGAAGAAGGTTTTTTGCTTGAATTTGAAAGCGAAGAATTGGTTAAAAAGCAAAGTAAAGAATCTATTAACTCACAATTGTTTTCTCACTCGAGCATCAATTCGGTGATTTCTGAAAAAGAACAGTCAAAACGAAAACAATCTACAAAAAAGAAGCCCAAAGAACGCTATACGCCACCCATGGAAGTGGATTTGCACATTAACCAATTGGTGAAATCAACTCGTGGAATGACCAACCACGATATGCTAACACTTCAGTTGGATACGGCAAGGCATAAATTAGAATTCGCCATAGCTAACCGTATTCAAAAAGTAGTGTTCATACATGGAGTAGGTGAAGGGGTGTTAAAACTAGAGCTTGAGTACTTATTTGGTCGCTACAACAATGTGAAGTTTTACGATGCCAACTACCAAAAATACGGTTTAGGTGCCACCGAGGTCTACATTTACCAAAATGCACCCAAACACTAATTAAAATCAGGGGTTACCTTTCTGTTTGTTGATAGGGCATTGTTATTGAGCGTTCCGAAATTAAAAAAATCTAGGGAGATTAAAGTTAAATCTACATTTTCAATAACTAAAGTCACCTTGAAGGTTTGGTAAATGGTATGTTCCCTAAATGAGGTAGCTGGAGGTGTTCCATCCTCGGCAACATCTTTGTTTAAATAGTCGGGACCTATTTCGCTGTTAGTAATATCGTTTGCCGGGTTATTGTCTTGCGAATCGTTTTCTTCGTCTCTGGTGTCAATTAGGTCTCCATCGTCATCTTTATCTAAATAATCAGGTATGCCGTCTTCATCAGTATCTTGTGCATCATCAAAAATACCATTATTGTCTGGGTCGGGGTTTTCGTCTTTGGTTAAAATGTTGTCGCCGTCGTCATCGGCATCAATATAGTTAGGTAAACCATCCCCGTCGGTATCGTCATTTTCTAAATTGCCATCTCCATTAATGTCTTCTAATTCTGCGGGAATGCCATCGTTGTCGTCTTCGGTTAAAACCGTTTTTAAAAATGCAGTCCCACTATTGGCCTCAATATCTTCCGTTAGTTTTATTTCAGAATTGGGTATGGCATTGCAAAACAAATCGTTAAGGGTAGTGTTGCTATAAGTTCTGTAGTTAAACGGGTTGTTATCGGTTATGGTAATGGTGTTTTCATAAATGCCATTTTCATCGACAACTAAGATTTCATCTACTGAAAGACCGGTAACTTTTAAAGATAAAGATTCAGAAGGGTCACTTTTGGTCTTGTAAAAAACCAAATCATCACCACTTTCGCATACTTGAAAAGTGTCGTCAAAATCCAATTCCACAGTTATAACATCGCCGTCATCACAAGAATTAAGGGGCAATAAACTTAAGGCTATAAAGGCAAAAAATAACTTACGCATTGGCTTTCGGTTTTAGGCAAAAATAACAGAATTGTTAATTATAACGTAGCTTATTGATAATAATTTTATTTCAAGTACTTTTGAATTTTAATTAGGGCAATAAGTTTTTTTGTAACTCAAACTTATGAAGTTAAAATAATATGAAACAGGTGTATTTTGATAACGCAGCAACCACAGCCATGCGCCGTGAGGTGGTAGATAAAATGGCAAAAGCGATGCTTGAAAATTACGGAAACCCTTCATCTTCACATGGTTTTGGTAGGTCATCTAAAGTTTTAATAGAAAAAACACGTAAAAATATTGCTGCCTATTTTAAAGTGGCAGCGAGTGAAATTATTTTTACTTCTGGAGGTACTGAAGCTGATAATTTGGTGCTTAAAAGTGCTGTTAAAGATTTGGGAGTTGAGCGTATTATTACCTCTAAAATAGAGCACCACGCTGTTTTGCATACTGTGCAACAGTTGGAGTTGGATTATAACATAACGGTGAGTTATGTGAATCTTACCGAAAAAGGCGATATCGATTACGGGCACCTGAAAGCTTTGTTGGAAACAAATGAGAAAACATTAGTGAGTTTGATGCACATTAACAATGAAATCGGTAATGTTTTAGATTTAAAACAAACGGCCGATTTGTGTAAAGAACATAAGGCGTTATTTCATACCGATGCCGTACAATCTGTTGGGCATTATCAATTAGACTTGAATGAAATTCCAGTAGATTTTTTAGCCGCCTCTGCTCATAAATTCCATGGGCCAAAAGGTGTTGGCTTTGCTTTTATTAGAAAAAATACTGGCTTAAAACCCATGATTGTTGGTGGGGAGCAGGAGCGCGGTTTGCGTGCTGGTACCGAAAGTGTACACAATATTTTAGGTATGGATTTAGCTTTGGAAATGGCGTATCAAAATCTAGAAGAGGAAAGACGGATGGTGAGTGATTTAAAACAATATTTTATTGATAAAATCAAGACTGAAATTCCAGCTACGATGTTTAACGGGTGGTCTTCAAATTACGAAAAAAGTACTTATACAATTGTTAATGTTTGTTTGCCTGTTTCTCCCAAAAAGGCAGCCATGCTATTATTTCAACTCGATTTAAAGGGTGTTGCCTGTTCTAAGGGTAGTGCTTGCCAAAGTGGGAGTTCGCAAAACTCACATGTTCTATCCGAAATTTTAAGCACTGAAGATTTGCAGAAACCTTCTATTCGTTTTTCATTCAGTATTTTTAACACCAAAGAAGAAGTTGATTACGTGATTGAAGTTTTAAAAGCTTTTATAGATTAGTTTTTAAAACTTCATAGTCGTTCTAACGTTAAAAACACGAGGTGTTAAATAGTTTGGAATGGCATATTGACGCTTGGTGTCGACGTCCCTAACCCAGGTATTTGTAATAGAGTTTTGCACATCAAAGATGTTGAATATTTCAAATCCGAAGGATAGTTCCTTAAATGGCTTTTTCCAACCTCTATTGAATTGCTTTTTGGCATCAACCAAAACAAATTGTATTCCTAAATCAGCACGCTTGTAGTCGGGGAGCCTGTTTTGGTAAACATAAGGGTCGGCATAACTTGGCGAACCACCCGGTAAACCTGTGTTGTAAACCAAATTCAAATACATTTTCATGTTAGGTACATTAGGCACGTAATCTTGAAACAACGCAGCAAATTTTAAACGCTGATCTGTTGGGCGTGAAATATAACCTTGGTTGTTTATGTTTTCTTCGGTTTTTAGATAGCCAAAGCTAAACCATGACTCTGTACCAGGAACAAATTCTCCATTTAAACGCATATCCAATCCGTAGGCATAAGCTTTAGCGCTGTTGTTAGCGCGGTAACGAATACGAACATTTTCAAGGGTATAGGGGTTGACATCACTGAGGTTTTTATAATAAATTTCAGAGGTTAATTTAAAAGGTCGTTCCCACATTTTAAAACTGTAATCGTTACCTAAAACTAAATGAAATGATTTTTGCGCTTTTACTTTTGGTTGTACAACGCCATTAGCATTACGCAATTCGCGATAAAACGGTGGTTGGTAGTACATACCTGTAGCAACCCTAAACAACATATCCTTTTTCCAATCAGGTTTTATGGTGAATTGAGCTCTTGGACTATATATGGTTTGTGAAGACGATGCGATATCATCACCGCTAACCGACCAATTATGGGCTCTAATCCCAGCATTGTACCAAACATCGCTTCTGCCTAAGGTGCTGCGCTTACTCCATTGTGCATAGGCCTGAAAACGGTTTATAGTCGTGTTGTTGGTAGCCCTAACGTTATTGTATGGTTCTAACGGACCATAGAACGGTACGTAAGGTTGCTCGTTAACCGAGGTTTTTGGGGGTCTTAACGAAAAACCTGCCGAATCGATAACTTCCCATTCCACCAAACGGTCGCGTATATTTTCGTTGGTGTATTTTACCGACCATTCAATACGATTGTTGTCAATTTTAAGATCACCTTTATGCTCAATGTTCGTTATCAGGGCGTCAAGATCGTTTCTTCCGTGGGTAAGTTGACTGCCAATACCTTCACTAAATTCTACTTCGCCCAAGTTTTCATCACCTATATTATTGTTTACCTCTCCAAGTCTATATTGGGCAAAAATATCGAAGTATTCCTCTTCGGTAGTGTGGTAAGTAGAAGCAGTAAGTTTTAATGTTAAGTCGTCATTGACAAAATAAGAGCCATTAAAGGCCCCAAAAAGCGTTTGATAACGGTCTTTTTCTTGTCCTTCATAAAAAACCACGAGCGCTACAGGGTCAGCCAAAGTGCCAAAATTAGTTTGGCGCGTTTGCGGCTGGTAGTTGTATTTATTGAGAGCAGCATTTCCTAAAAAACTCAAATGGAATTTATTCGAAAATTTATAGGTAAAAAATGCTTGTGCATCAGCAAATACAGGTTGAAAGTTGGTTTTAGTCTCTTTGGCATCAACCAAAAGGCTGTTGTCGCGGTAGCGGAGCCCTATGATACCTGTTAATTTTGAATCTTTACTGATGTTTTCAACAGAAAGGCTACCGCCCAAGAGACTTAAATCGGCATTAGCTTCAAATTGATATGGGGTTTTGTAGGTGATATCTAAAACAGATGAAAGCTTGTCGCCATACTTAGCCTGAAATCCACCGGCTGAAAAATCAACATTTTGCACCAAATTTGTGTTTACAAAACTTAAGCCTTCTTGTTGGCCCGAACGCACCAAAAAAGGCCTGTAAACTTGTATGCCGTTTACGTAAACTAGATTTTCGTCGTAATTGCCCCCGCGAACCGAATATTGTGTACTTAACTCGTTGTTATTACTTACGCCGGGTAAGGTCATCAATAAATTTTCAACGCCTGCGTTGGCACCCGGAATTTTCCTGATGGCTTCGGGCTTTAAAGTAATAATGCCTTCAACTTCTTTGCGTCTGTCACCACTAACTACAACAGCTGCTATTTGTTCAACCGAGCTGCTCATTACGGGGTTAAATTCGTAAACTTCACCGTTTTTTAAATTAAAGGAGCTCTCTATTTTTTTGTGCGAAATATGGGTAAACCGTAATGTTACATCTTGGTTTATAGGAATATCAATAGTGTAAAAACCATTTTCATTGGTTTTGGTTCCGCTGTCTTTATTTGTTTTGATGTTAACGTTTTCAACCGGTAGATTGTTTTCGTCCAGAATAATTCCTTTTATGGTAGCTGTTTGAGAAAACCCAATGGTTATTATTGAAAAAAGTAAACAGGTGGTCAGTAAAAGTTTTGCTTTCAAAGATGTAAAAGTTTATTTGCGATAAAATAACGCTTCAAAAGTAGAATTATTTCCAACATTATCGGTAACAATCACTTTTAAATTGTTTTTAGTGTCGGTAATCACCCCATCATTAAAATTATGCGTTAGGGTTTTTGTTTTGTAGTCGTACTCCATTAAAATCCATTTTCCGTTTACCGTAGCTCTGTAATTTGAAATACCAGAACCCTCGTCATCTATTTTAACCTTTAAGTAGCGGTAATTGCTCATCCATTGGCCATCTTTAAAATTAGAAGGCCAAATGGTTGGCTTAACTGTATCGGTCGCCAAGATATAAAGCCCCAAGGTTCTGCTGCTCGCGGTTAAAAGGTTGCCTTTGCGTTTGGTGTTCGTGTATGCAGGAAATTTACTGTAACCAACAAGTCGGGCTATGTAAAGCTTATCAATATCTTCAGAGTTATACTTGCTAACATCAAAATGTATTGAAAAATTCTTATGGCATGGCACCGTATCATCATGCAGCTTTAGCGTATCATTCTTTACTTCAAAATCCATGTAAAAATCATCGTAAAACGTGTTTTTGTAAAAATCAACATTTACGCCGCCTTGTTTTAAGTTGGTGGTTTGGTTTGCTTTGATGAAATAAGGTGTGGTTTGGGGTGTTTTTAACACTTCTGGTTTACTGTTTTTTGTGCCTTTTACCTGAATGGTAACCCAAGATTCGTTGTTTTTAAAATCGGCGACCCTTATTTTATATACAGATTGTGTACTGTCTTTAACAGTGACTATACCATCATTAATAACCGGTTTTATGATACTCAACGGATTATTTTTTTTGAATAGTTTTTGAATGCGCTCTCTGTTTGTTGAATAGTGTTCGTAGTCTATAAGTTGATTAAGGTGTCTGGTTTCACTAAACGAAAAGCGCTTAAAGTCCAACTCAAAACACCTACTGCCATTAATAAACGTTTGGATGTTGTAAACACCATTGGAATTGGCTGCGTAATCTTGGCGGTCTATGGTTTCAATGCCAAAGCCAATTTTTCCTAGAGCTTCAATGTTTTCTGCAATATAATCGCCGTTTTGCAAGGGGGTTAACCGCAACCTTTGTTTGTCTTGCGATTTATTGATAAATGAATTTTTGTCCAAAGGATAGGCGTAAAGCGATTTCACAATAGGGAAAGAGGTGTCTTTAATGTCAATACCGAAGAGCATAGGGTTCATGGGGCGTTCTTGTTTGTCACGAATTTCAAAATGTAAATGTGGACCGCCAGAACCTCCAGAGTTGCCACTGTATCCAATCAAGCTGTCTTTGGTAATGGGTAGGGTTTGGGCATTAGGAAACACTTCAATCTCATAAGTTTCCTTTTCGTATTGATGTTTTTTAATGTAACGTTCAATATCAGGCGAAAATTTTTGTAAATGCGCATAAACCGTTGTGTAACCATTGGGGTGCGTTACATAGAGCGCTTTGCCGTAACCATAATGTGATATTTTAATGCGACTTACAAATCCGCTCGCCGATGCTTTTACTCTGAGCCCTATGCGTTGCTGGGTTTTTATGTCCATGCCCGAATGAAAGTGGTTGGAACGTAATTCTGCAAACGTACCGGAGAGTATTAGTGGAATTTCCAACGGACTTCCAAAATAATCTTGGGGGTAATTATTTTGAGCATTGGAGGCTATCGAGAAAAATAGAATAAGTAGAGGTAAAAAGCGCATAAAAAAGTATTGTGCTAAAATATTAATTAGATATCAAAACGCAAAGGTTTGGACAAAAATCGAGCCAATGTTTTGGTATAAAGAAGCATGACTTGCAATTTTTAAATTTTATGAAAAAACAATTGTTATTTATGGGAAGGTATGTTAACTTTGTGAGATAAGTATTGACATTTGCAAATGAGTAATATTGAGGATATTGTAGATTCTTTAGAAAACAAGATTAGTAAAGTATTACACAAATTAGAGCTTTTAAAGCTTGCTAATGCCAAATTAAAGGAAGAATTAGAAGTTTCTAAGCAAGAAATCCAGACCCAAAAAAGGCATATAGCCGACTGGGAAGAAAAGTATGAAGCTCTAAAAATGGCAAATACAATACTTGGTAGTGACGATAATAAAAGAGAAACTAAGCTTAAAATAAATGCATTAATTAGGGATATAGATCATTGTATTGCACAATTATCCGATTAATGTAAAATTGAATCTATGTCAGAAAAGCTTAAAATAAAGCTATCTATAGCTAATAGAGTTTACCCTTTAACCATAGAGGCACGACAAGAGGAAGGGTTGCGCAGAGCGGCTAAGAATATAGAGGCAATGATTAAGCAATTTGAGCAAAGTTATTCTGTTCGAGATAAACAAGATGTGTTGGCCATGTGTGCCTTACAATTTGCATCTCAGTTAGAACAGAAGTCCATTGATAAAGCAAATGTAAGTGAGCATGTAGAAGAAAAACTTATTGCCCTTAACGATTTGTTGCATTCGCACTTGGTCTCTTAACGTTCTTTAAAATAAAAAAGGTTACTGCCTACATTGGTTATTTTTTTTGATAAACTCAACGTTAATTCTTTAAAAAGGGTGAGTTTAAGTTGTAAAAGCAGGCTGCATGTATAGACTTAGTTTCTGTACCTAGCAGATCCTTGATCAGCTTGTTAGCCCTAAACTTGTTTTTAAGGAGTTTATACAAAACTTTATACTGGTGTAGGCTTTTTTTATATATATAATTTAACTAAATTAATGATGGACAACCCAATTATATTTGTAGTAGGAGGTGTTATTTTAGGGCTAATAATAGGCTTTATCATAGCTAAAGTACTCGAGAAGAACAACGCTTCAAAACTTGTAAAGGAAGCAAAGAAAACAGCTGGCTTAATATTAAAAGAAGCTAAAAGCGAAGGCGAAAGCATAAAAAAAGATAAAATACTTCAGGCTAAAGAAAAATTTATAGAGCTCAAATCTGAGCATGAAAAAGTTATAATGTCGCGGAATAAAAAGATGGACGATGCCGTTAAGCGTACTCGCGATAAAGAGTCCCAAGTTTCCAGCGAACTTTCCAAAACGAAAAAATTAAACGAAAGTCTTGAGGGTAAAATAAGCGATTATAACCACAGGCTAGATGTACTTGATAAAAAGCAAGAAGAGCTTGATAAATTGCATAAAAGCCAAGTACAGCAGTTAGAGGTTATTTCAAGCCTTTCGGCAGAAGAGGCTAAAGAGCAGTTGGTGGAATCCTTGAAAGGGGAGGCTAAGAATGATGCCATGACATACATTCAAAGCACATTAGAAGAGGCAAAACTAACGGCTGAACAAGAAGCCAAAAAAGTGATTATAAATACCATTCAGCGTATCGGGACAGAAGAAGCTGTTGATAACTGCGTGTCTGTTTTTAATATTGAATCTGATGACGTAAAAGGTCGTATAATTGGTAGAGAAGGACGAAATATTCGTGCTATTGAAGCCGCAACAGGTGTAGAGATTATTGTAGACGATACCCCGGAAGCTATCATTTTATCTTGTTTTGATTCTGTTAGAAGAGAGGTAGCGCGATTGTCACTTCATAAATTAGTAACAGACGGAAGGATTCACCCTGCACGTATTGAAGAGGTTGTTAAAAAGACCAAAAAACAAATAGAACAGGAAATTATAGAAGTCGGTAAACGCACTGTTATCGATTTGGGGATCCATAATCTAAACCCTGAGTTAATTAAAATGGTAGGTAGAATGAAATACCGTTCTTCTTACGGACAAAACTTATTGCAACACTCGCGTGAAGTTGCTAAGCTTTGTGGTGTGATGGCAGCAGAACTTGGTTTAAACCCCAAGTTGGCAAAACGCGCCGGTTTATTGCATGATATAGGAAAAGTGCCAGATGCAGAGGCAGACATGGAAACGCCTCATGCTATTTTAGGTATGCAATGGGCAGAAAAGCATGGCGAAAAAGCAGAAGTTTGTAATGCTATTGGAGCGCACCACGACGAGGTAGAAATGAAATCATTGTTAGCACCAATTGTGCAAGTTTGTGATGCTATATCGGGAGCTAGACCTGGAGCTCGACGACAGGTTTTAGACAGCTATATCCAACGTTTAAAAGATTTAGAAGATATTGCCTTTGGATTTACGGGGGTTAAAAAAGCTTATGCTATTCAGGCGGGTAGAGAACTTAGGGTAATTGTTGAAAGTGAAAAGGTGGACGACCAAAAGGCGGCCGACTTGTCATTCAACATTTCTCAGAAAGTTCAAACCGATATGACTTACCCAGGACAGGTTAAAGTAACTGTAATAAGGGAAACTCGAGCGGTGAATATCGCTAAATAATGTCCTGTCATTCCTGCGAAGGTAGGAATTCATAACAAATATTAAAATCCAGTTTAAACATAAGCTGGATTTTTTTGTTTCGACTGTTAAGTTGCTGGCTGACTCTTTTATATTTGTTGTTCTCAATTCGGTCTATGGTAGATTTCAAGAATGTTTTATGATATCAAATTAGGAACGGATTGAGGCATCACATAACGAAGGGGCTATTTAAAATTTAACGCTATTTCCTCGGGTGAAATTGCTCAACAACGTTTGTTAAATGGTTCTTGTCTAAATGCACATAAATCTCTGTTGTAGTTATACTTTCATGTCCTAACATGAGTTGTATTGAGCGGAGGTCGGCATTGTTTTGCAGTAAATGGGTGGCGAATGAATGCCTAAAAGTGTGTGGCGATATGTTTTTCTTAAGTCCGATTTTTTCAGCCAACTGTTTTATTATCGTGAAGATCATAGCTCGGGTTAGCTGTTTGCCGCGTCGGTTTAAAAATAGGGTGTCCTCAAAACCAGGTTGTATTTTTACGTGTGGCCTAACCGATTTAAGATAAATGTTGATGTATTTTTGTGTTAAGCTTACAATAGGAACAAAGCGCTGTTTGTTTCCTTTTCCCGAAACTTTAATGAAGCCCTCTTCAAAAAACAGGTCCGATATCTTTAGGTTTGTAAGCTCGCTTACGCGGAGCCCACAGCCATAAAGTGTTTCCAGAATGGCACGGTTTCTTTCGCCCTCAGGTTTGCTTAAGTCAATAGCTTTAATGATTTGGTCAATCTCTTCTTCAGACAATGTGTCCGGTAGTTTTCTGCCCGTTTTAGGCGATTCGATGAGTTCTAGTGGGTTGTCTTTTCGGTAATCTTCAAAAACTAAATAATCAAAAAAACTCCGTAACCCCGAAATTAACCTAGATTGTGACCGCGCATTAACCTTTTTTGCCGTATGATAAATAAAATTTTGAATAGTAGCTGTGTGAATATCAATTGGCGATATGGTTATTTCATTTTCTTCAGTAAACGAAATAAGTTTTTTTACATCTAGCGCATAATTGGAAATAGAGTTGGGCGATAGGCCGCGTTCTATTTTTAAATAGAGTTGGTAATCTTTTAGTGCATTTTGCCATTTCATCTGGATAAAATTACAGAATTATAGATTATAAATGGGGTAATATGAATACGTATTTATACGTATTTTTCAAACAAAATGTTAATAACTTTTATTTTAAATAATTGATATTTAAATATTTGCGTTAAAATGTTAATAAAAATGTTAATAACATAGTGCTCTTTATGGTTTTTGTCAAAAAAATAGCGTTAATTTGTTGAAATCAAACTAAAAACATTATTTATTATGAAAAAATTATTTTTACTATCGATTTTTGCGATATTCGCAATTGGGAGTGTTAATGCGCAAAATTTTGGAGTTAAAGCGGGAGCTGATTTTGCTTCAGCCAAAACTAAGGGAGACGGATTTAGTGTGTCAGTTTCTGAAACAGGGTTCTATATTGGTGCTTTTGCAGAAATAGAAGTTTCTGAATCTTTTAACTTTCAACCAGAGGTGCTTTATGTTTCTATAGAAGACCTTGATCAAATCCACATTCCATTGATGGCTAAATTTCCTATTTCTGAAGAATTCAACATTCTGGCAGGTCCGACTTTAGGAATCATGCTCGATTCTGAAGATGGTATGAGCTCTTTAAATTATGGTCTTGAGGCTGGTGCATCTTATGATATTTCTGAAGAATTTTTTATTGAAGCAAGATACAACTTGGGTTTAGCTAATCTTATTGAAGATGCACCAAGTGGCTATTCAGTTAAACTAAGTGGTTTGTTTGTAGGATTAGGATATAAGTTTTAATATTCCTAATTTAACAAGAATTAATATGAAAGGGAAGCTAATGGCTTCCTTTTTTTATGAAACTTTTTTGACGTGGGGAGTAGGTTGTCTTAGAAACCTTTTTAGTATTTATACTTCAATAATATAATTTTATTGTATCTACCTGACTATTAGTTAAATAAAGGTTTAACATAATTAAAAGTAGTAAATTGAGGAATTGTTCTGTAGTTTTTGTCTTAAAAATAACTTTTATTTGTAATAATTTTAAACTAAATATTTTAATTATTATGAAAAAACTAGTACTGTTATTGATTTTATCAGTTTTTACAATTAACGGCATTAATGCTCAGAACGACTCGGGAGATTTTACCTTAGCACCTCAATTGGGGCTAAACTTATCGAATTATTCAAGTAATGAAGATTTGAGTAACAAGATAAGAACAGCCTTTAATGTTGGTGTGTTGGGAGAATATTACTTTAACGACCGATGGAGTTTGCGTTCGGGGTTACTATATGATTCAAAAGGAACAAAGCTTACACAGTCGGGTAACGATTATATTGACAAATTAAATTATGTCGCATTACCACTTCACGTTAACTGGCATTTTGGATCATCCAGAAATTGGTTTCTTAATTTTGGACCTACTCTAGGGTTTTTGGTTAGTGCAAAGGCAGATACCCCAGATGGTGAATTTGATATTAAAGATCAATTAGATAGTACTTTCGATATAGGTTTAGGTGTTGGTATTGGTTATAAGTTTTATGTTTCTAATGATACTGAGTTTTATATTCAATATCAAGGTTACAATGGTTTTATCAATATTATTGATGTCGATTTTAATCTTACAAATGCCACTTCAGCATTTAATATCGGTGTTATATTTATGCCATAAGTAAAACAATAAATATTATAAAAAACCGAAGCTTAAGCTTCGGTTTTTTTATTTCATTATTTTATATATTTACTTTATGAAAAAAATAATGATTATCAATGGGCCCAACCTAAATTTATTAGGTAAACGTGAACCCAATATTTATGGCAGCCTGACCTTTACGGAGTTTTTTGAAACTATAAAAGGCAAATTTTCTAATGTTGAGCTTAGTTACTATCAATCGAATATAGAGGGCGAAATTATTAATAAATTACATGAAGTTGGGTTTAGCTACGATGGTGTTATTTTAAACGCAGGTGCCTATACGCATACTTCAATTGGTATAGGAGATGCCATTAAAGGCATTGAGACTCCAGTTGTAGAGGTTCATATTTCAAATACGTTTGGCAGAGAAGAATTTAGGCACCAATCATATATTTCGCCAAATGCTAAAGGAGTTATTTTAGGATTTGGATTGCAGAGCTATGAGTTGGCGATTCAGAGTTTTTTATAGGCGTACTAAAAGCATACGCCAAGCGTAATGCCCCAAATAAAACCACCAACGGCTTGATTGTCTACCAATGCTACACCACCACCAATATAAGGGTCTAATGTAATCGAGTTGCCAATTATAAATTGATGGCCTAAAATACCATCAATCTCGAAACCAAAAGCGCTTGGTTTACCGTTATACCATGACGTGTCTTTTGACTGAGCGTAAACAGCTAAAACCCTTGGGCCCAAATGGAATCCTTCTGGGGCTGTTTGGTTTAGGTAGTAACGCGATTGAATACTAACTCCGTAAAGGTTTATATCGGGCTCTGAACCGAAGCCTAAACCAATTTCAATTGAACTGTTGTCTTGAATATTAAATTCATAGCCTAACTGATAAAAATTGTATTCTGGAACACCGGAAAAATCAGCTTTTATAACACCTTTTTTTTGGCAGTACGCATTTAAAGTGATTGTAAAAAAGGCTATTAGAGCTATACTATGTTTCATAGAGAAAAGGCAAATAAAAAATGCAACCCAAAAGAGTTGCATTTTTTTACTTTGTATTATATTTTAAATATGAATCACTTCATCATAAGCAGCAGCAACGGCTTCCATTACGGCCTCACTCATAGTTGGGTGCGGGTGAATTGCTTTTAATACTTCATGTCCCGTAGTTTCAAGTTTTCTACCCAAAACGGCTTCAGCAATCATATCGGTTACTCCAGCACCAATCATGTGGCATCCTAACCATTCACCATATTTTGCATCAAAAATAACTTTAACAAAGCCTTCCTTGTTTCCACCGGCACTGGCTTTACCTGAGGCTGAGAATGGAAATTTTCCAACTTTTATATCGTATCCTTTTTCTTTGGCTGCTTTTTCAGTTAAACCTACACTGGCAATTTCTGGTGTGCAATACGTACAACCGGGAATATTTCCGTAGTCGATAGGTTCAACGTTATGGCCTGCTAATTTTTCAACACATAAAATACCTTCGGCAGAAGCAACGTGGGCTAATGCTTGACCAGGAGTAACATCGCCAATGGCGTAGTATCCGGGAATGTTGGTTTGGTAAAAATCGTTGACAAGAATCTTGTCACGGTCTACTACAATACCAACGTCTTCCAAACCTATGTTTTCAATATTGGTTTTTATTCCAACCGCACTTAAAATAACATCGGCTTCTAAAACTTCTTCACCTTTTTTAGTTTTTACGGTAGCTTTCACTCCTTTTCCAGAGGTGTCTACACTTGTAACTTCGGCAGAAGTCATGATATTTATGCCGCTTTTCTTAAACGAACGTTCCAATTGTTTTGAAACATCCTCGTCTTCAACAGGAACTACATTGGGTAAATACTCAACAATGGTAACTTCGGTTCCCATGGAATTGTAGAAATAAGCAAACTCAACACCAATTGCACCAGAACCAACAACAATCATTTTTTTAGGTTGTTTTTTAAGGCTCATAGCTTCACGGTAACCGATTACCTTTTCACCATCTTGTGGTAAACTTGGTAATTCACGAGAGCGTGCTCCGGTAGCGATTATAATATTATCAGCACTGTATTCTGTGCCGTCAACATCAACTTTTTTGCCTGGTTTAATTTTTCCGTAGCCTTCAATAACGTCTATTTTGTTCTTCTTCATTAAAAACTGAACACCCTTGCTCATACCATCGGCAACACCGCGGCTTCGTTTTACAACAGCATCAAAATCGTGCTTAGCGTCTTTTACATTTAAACCATAATCATCAGCATGTTTCAGGTATTCAAATACTTGAGCCGATTTTAAAAGGGCTTTTGTTGGAATACACCCCCAGTTTAAACATACGCCTCCAAGATTTTCTTTTTCAACTATAGCGGTTTTAAAACCCAATTGTGATGCTCTAATAGCTGTTACATAACCACCAGGCCCACTTCCAAGAACAATAATATCGTATTTACTCATCTGTTAAAATTTAGGCTACGAATTTACGAAATCGATTTTTAATAAAGAATTTAGAGCCCCTTAAATTTGCATCTTTATGCTACCTTTGTGTTGCAATAACAGATTTATGAATATACCAAAAACAAGTTATCCGCGAATTGTTATTATTGGTGGCGGTTTTGCAGGTGTTGCATTGGCAAAAAAATTATCGAAACAAGAAGTTCAGGTAGTACTGCTAGATAAACATAACTATCATACTTTTCAGCCTTTATTATACCAGGTTTCTACAGGAGGGTTAGAACCAGACTCTATTGCATATCCCATTAGAAAAATATTGAAGGATTTTCCTAATTTTTATTTTAGACTTGCTAATGTAGAGGAAATAAATACGGAAAAAAATAAGGTAGTCACCAATATAGGTAAACTTAAGTTTGATTATTTGGTAGTGGCTTCGGGGTCTAAGACCAATTATTTTGGAAATTCTCAAATAGAAAAGCACAGTATGGCCATGAAAACCATACCACAATCTTTAAATTTAAGAAGTTTAATTTTAGAGAACTTTGAGGATGCGCTACTAACATCCGACCTTAATGAGCGCAATGCTTTAATGAACTTTGTTATTGTGGGAGGTGGACCTACAGGTGTTGAACTTGCTGGAGCCTTGGCCGAAATTAAAAAAGGTATCCTTCCGAAGGATTACCCCGACTTAGATACCCGTATGGCTCAAATACACATTATACAGTCTGGTGATTGTATTTTAAAAGGGATGAGCGATCAAGCTTCGCAAAAAGCTGAAGACTTTTTAGAAAAATTAGGGGTTCAAATATGGAAAAACGTTAGGGTTACCAATTATGACGGAAAAACCGTAACAACAAATACCGACTTAACTTTTGAAGCAGCCACGGTTGTTTGGGCTGCTGGTGTGGAAGGCGCTACCATTAAAGGTTTAGATGCTAATGAATTTGTAACCCGTGACAATAGGGTTTTAGTTAATACGTTTAACCAAGTTATTGGGTTCGAGTATATTTTTGCCGTAGGCGATATTGCTTGTATGGTTACCGAAGAATTTCCTAACGGGCTGCCAATGATGGCACAGCCCGCTATTCAGCAGGGGGAACAGTTGGGAGATAACCTGCTCAGGCTTATTGAAGAAAAACCTATGGTGCCTTTTAGTTATAAAGACAAAGGCTCTATGGCAACTATTGGCAGGAATAAAGCCGTAGTGGACCTAAAACGATTTAAATTTCAAGGGGTGTTTGCCTGGTATGTTTGGATGTTTGTACACCTGTTTTTTTTAATTGGATTTAGAAACCGTATGGTTGTTTTTGTAAACTGGGTATATAACTACGTGCGTTTCGATAGAGAAGCCCGACTCATTATTCGTCCGTTTAAAAAGCAGTTAAAATCCTAACTATTGAAGTTTCGTTATTATTAGGGTAATATAAATCCTTGTTATTCAGATATTTTGGTTACATTTAAATTAATTAATTAACCAAATAACTATTAACAATGAAAAAACATGTCATTATTATCATGATGATGCTCTCAATCGTCATGTATTCCCAAAAGGAAAAAAACGGAAAAATTTATAGCGAGCATCCTGCAATAACCGCGGTTGAAGCCATGCAGCAAGCCTTTATAAAGGGCGATACCGTAGCACTTGCTGATTATTTGCACGACGACTTCAAAGCATTTAACGGGATGAACGATAATCCAGATTCCAAAGGCGTATCGAAGGAAGATATGTTGAAACAGTCTGCTTTTTGGGTAAATAATGCCTCCTATTTAAGCCTTGAAAGATCAAAAGGCGCTTATCCTGATGCCCTGGAATACGATAAAAGTGGTGTTTGGGTTCAAACCTGGGATCAACTTAAAGGCGTTCATAATAAAACAGGGGTTAAACTAGATATGCCAATCCATAGGTTGTTTAAAGTTGATGACAACAATAAGATTTTAACGATGATAACCTATGATGATGGAACGGTTTTTCAAGAATTAAGACAAGGATTTTCTACCAGAACAAACGGAAAACTTTACGATCAGCACGAATACATTAATACTGTTCGTAACATGGTTGCTGCCTTAGAACATGGAGATACTGAAAAAGGTTTCAGCCTCGATTATTTTACAGAAGATGCCAAATTCACTAATTTAGATATGGAGCTCGATGCTTTCAATACTTTGGAAGAGGAAAAGGAAAATTTCACAAAAATGTTAGAGCATTGGGATATTGAATCTATTGATGTTCGCGGATATCCTGATTATTTAGAGTACGAAAGGGATAATGGAAAAATTGTTCAGTCTTGGTGGCGTTTTAGGGTAAAAAGAAAATCTGATGGTAAAAAAATAACCGTTCCTGTGATGTTTGTTCATAGCTTTAATGACGACGGAAAGATTTTTCATGAAGCAGGTTATTATACTGCTGCAGCCATGATGAAGAAATAAACTCAAATAAAACTAGCGAAAAGAGGCTTCATACTATTGAAGCCTTTTTTATAAATCATCGGTAAAATGGCGTTTATCTTTTTTATTTCTGAATTTTTCTTGGTTATAACCAGAAGATTTTCCTTTGGGAATAGAGAGCGATTTCCAATCGTTTCCTTTTAAAAGTTTCCCCAAAAACACAATCTGCCCAACATGATAAGCATAATGTGCCAATTGCCTGTTTATGGCTTCCAAAACGGTGTGTCCGCCATTTCGAATATAAATAATCTGTTCTAAATCTTTTTCATTTAATGGCGCTAAAGCTTTAAAAAGACAATGCCAACCACTTTCCCACGACGCTACAAGTTCTTCTTTACTTAAGTAACTGGAAATAAATTCATCATCACGATTTCGCCACGATTTTTCACCATCTTCAGTTAAGAAATTGGTCCATCTGCTCAACATATTTCCTGCCATGTGTTTTACAATAATAGAAATACTATTAGAGTCTTCGTTAGCCTGCCATTGCATGTCTTCAAAAGAAAGCTGGCTAAAAGTTTTGTCGCCTAAACTTTTATAATACTCAAGCTGCTTTATAATACTGGATAAGTAACTTTTCATTTAGCAAATATATATGAAAATAAGTGATGCTTAAGTGTTTGTGATTTGCAAAATATTCATTTTTCTTTAGGAATAAAATCAAGGGCAACACCATTAATGCAGTGGCGCTTTCCTGTGGTGTTTTTGGGGCCGTCATTAAAAACGTGTCCCAGGTGCCCGCCACATGTTGCGCAATGTTCTTCTGTACGGGGGTAGCCTAACTTTTGGTCTGTAGAAAACGCTACATTACCCTTAATTTCTCTATCGAAGCTTGGCCACCCAGATCCCGAGTCAAATTTGTGTTCGCTTTTAAATAGCGGCGTTTGGCAGCCCGCACAAACATAAGTGCCTGCACTGTAGTTTTTGTTCAACGGACTTGAAAAAGCGGGTTCGGTACCAGCTTTTCTTAAAACATAAAATTCCATTTCGGTTAGTTCAGATTTCCACTCGGTTTCGGTTTTTGTTACCTTAAATTTTGGGGTTTTCTTTTTTTGTGTATTACCCTCGCAATTCAGAAACAAAGATAGTAGGGCAAATAGAGCTATTCTTTTCATGATATCGTTTTGGGAGTAGTCGTTATAAGATTATAAACATAACACCTAATGAAAGTGAAGTCGTGATTAAAAGGTGACCGATTATTATTAAAGGGGTCTTAATATTAAGGTATGATTTTTGTATTTTTATCTTAAATTAAAACTATCAAACAATGAAATTAAAAAACACTCTAATAATAATCGGTATTGTAGCACTTGCATTGTCATGCGCCACTAATCCTTTTACGGGTAAAAAAACGATGGCTTTAGTGCCAAATTCCCAATTGTTTCCTACAGCATTTGCTCAGTACGACCAATTTTTAAATGAAAATAAGGTTGTAAAAGGTACGAAAGAAGCCGAAATGATTACCCGAGTGGGGCAGCGAATTGCTGTGGCTGCAGAGCGGTGGTTAAATGCCAATGGGCATCAAGGATATTTAGCAGATTATAAATGGGAGTATAATTTAGTTGATGATAAAACTGTTAACGCTTGGTGTATGCCAGGAGGGAAAATAGTCTTTTACACAGGCATTTTACCAATAGCTGAGAGTGAAACTGGTGTAGCCGCAATTATGGGGCACGAGGTAGCACATGCGTTGGCAAACCACGGGCAACAACGCATGAGCGCCGGAATGCTACAGCAATTAGGGGCTGTGGCTGGAAATGTAGCCATTCAGGATGAGCAATCAAGAAATGCATTCAACCAATATTATGGCGTAGGGTCTCAATTGGGCGTAATGCTGCCTTTTAGTAGAGCCCACGAAACTGAAGCAGATAAAATAGGCTTGTATTTGATGGCCATTGCAGGCTATAACCCAAATGAAGCAGCAGAATTATGGAAGCGTATGAAAGCCAATAGTGGAGGGCAGGCTCCACCAGAAATTTTAAGTACCCACCCGTCAAATGATTCACGTATAGCTAACCTGGAGGCATTAGCGCCGAAAGCAATAGCCGAGGCAAAAAAATTCGGAATCACATCGTTTAGGGAATAACGTGTTCAGAATAAAAATATTTGACTACTTTAGAAGCTGCTAATAAAAAGGCAGCTTTTTTTTATGGACAATTTAAAAAAGGGAAGTAAAAAACTTCTTAACGCATGGGCTTTTTATGACTGGGCCAACTCGGTATATACATTAACCATTGCATCTTCAATTTTTCCTATTTTTTACTCGGCTTTGTTTGTTTCAACGGTATCTGAAATTAAAACCGTATGGGCCTTTGGTTTTGAGTTTAAAAGTACGGCACTTATCACTTTTGTTACAGCGTTTACCTTTTTGGTGGTTTCGGTAATGTCGCCTTTGCTTTCGGGTATTGCCGATTATGTGGGAAACAAAATGAATTTTTTGAAGTTTTTCTGTTATGTGGGTAGCGTGGGGTGTATTGGTCTTTATTGGTTTGATATTTCTCCCAGCGGTATACATTTAAGTTTGCTCTTTTACTTTATGGGGCTTATAGGCTATTGGGGGAGTTTGGTGTTTTATAATTCTTATTTGCCAGATATAGCGTTTCCCGAGCAGCAAGATAGTATCAGTGCCAAAGGGTTTTCAATGGGCTACATAGGCAGTGTAATTTTGCTTCTTATCAACTTGGGTATGGTGATGACGCAAGATGGGGGCGAAGCAAAAATGCAAATGATGCGCTATTCGTTTATAACCGTCGGTATTTGGTGGGCGTTATTTAGTCAATATACTTTTTATTATTTGCCCAAAGGAACATCTTCAGGACATAAAGTAACCTCAAAAGTTGTTCTTAACGGTTTTAAAGAATTGAAACAAGTTTGGAGGCAGCTAAAACAAAACTTAAGGTTGAAGCGTTATTTGTATGCCTTTTTTGTGTTCAGTATGGCTGTACAGACTATTATGCTTGTTGCCGTTTATTTTGGAGAGGAAGAAATTTCTTGGGCTAATACAGATGAAAAAACAACGGGGTTAATAACAAGTATTTTGGTTATTCAATTATTGGCAATCCTTGGTGCTATTTTAACATCCAGGGCATCAGCAAAATTTGGAAATATAAAAGCGTTAATAGGGGTAAACTTTATATGGATGAGCTTGTGTTTTTACGCTTATTTTATGAAAACTCCTATGGATTTCTACATAGCAGCTGGAATTGTTGGTTTGGTGATGGGCGGCGTACAGTCTTTGGCGCGATCTACATACTCAAAGTTTTTGCCTGAAACAGATGATACCACTTCTTATTTTAGTTTTTATGATGTAGCCGAAAAGATAGGTATTGTTATTGGTATGGTGATTTTTGCATCTATAGACCAAATAACTGGGACCATGCGTAATGCCATTCTGTTTTTGTTTATCTTCTTTCTATTTGGGATAATACTCTTGTTTAGGGTCCCAAAAAATGCGTCAGAAAAGTAATGTTATTACTATATTTAAAAAAAACTTTTTAAACATGAAACTTAACCAGTTTAAACCCTTTTTGGCAGCCACTCTGTTGTCTTTTGTTGTATCGTCTTGTAATATAGAACCTTATGATGGCGATTTGACCGAGAGTTCAACTAATGAACTCCAGGCCTCTTGTGAAGATGCTATCATAAAAACTTCAAATGAGGCATTGAACTATGCAAATGCTAACCCAGAAGACCTTAATTTCCCCGAATTGTGTATTGCCTATAAAAACGCTTTGGAAAACCAGATAACGGTCTGTGGAGATGTTGATGGTAGCATTCAAACAATTATTAATGCTTTAGGAGATTGTTCGACAGATATTGGTCAAAATGGTGATGGACATGCTTTTATGACTGCGAATTTAAAAGGTAAGCAATTTAATGATTTAAAACCCACTGGTTATTTTTTCAATGGAGTAGCTGTATCCCTTGATAACTTTTTTGTTGAAAATGAAAAAATTAATTATTTGAAAGTTCAAGGTGGGACAAATATTTTTCTTATTGATAACCTAACTGAAATAAATTTATATATACCAGAAAACAATTGGGAGGTTGGAACTTATGATTTAAATATTGACCCTAGAGCATATGATTCTGATTCAAAGGAAATACCGACACCTTTCATTTCTTTGGTTTTAACCGAAGGGCAATTGAATTATAATGCATTAGAAGGTGGAAAAATAACAATTACTGAGTTTAATCTAGTAGAAAGGGTGATAAAAGGGACATTTGAGTTTCCTTTTGAGGAGGTTTCGGGGAATAGTTCTGGAACAGAAATTTTTCAATGTAAAAATGGAACTTTTGATTATTCTCTAGATGATGAATATTTCGACTAGTTAAAAAATAAGACTATTATTAAAAACAAAAAATCCCACTAACAGCTTAGTGGGATTTTTTTGTTAGGAGACCTTCTATGTTTATGACTCCGTAGGCTTTTCGGCCTTCTTTATCGTAATTTTTAACTCCTCAGATTTTTTATCCAAATCAATGTTTATTTCATCACCTTCTTGCAGGTTTGATGCTACAATTTCTTCGGCTAAAGCATCTTCAACATACTTTTGGATGGCACGTTTTAACGGACGGGCACCATATTGTTTGTCGAAACCTTTTTCAGCTATAAAATCTTTTGCTGCATCAGTAAGTGTTAATTGGTAACCGAGACCTTTAATTCTCGCAAGGAGTTTTTCTAATTCTATATCGATGATTTTGTTGATGTCATCTTTTTCCAAAGGATTAAATACAACAACATCGTCAATACGGTTTAAAAACTCTGGAGCAAACGATTTTTTCAAGGCGTTTTCAATAACACTTCTAGCGTTCGCATCTTCTTGGGCTTTTTGTGAAGCGGTGCCAAAACCAATACCGGTACCAAAATCTTTTAATTTACGAGCACCAATATTAGACGTCATGATTATAATAGTGTTTCTAAAATCAATTTTTCTTCCTAAACTATCGGTTAGGTAACCGTCGTCAAGTACTTGTAACAACATATTGAAAACATCTGGATGCGCCTTTTCAATTTCATCTAAAAGAATTACGGCGTAAGGTTTGCGGCGTACTTTTTCAGTTAATTGACCGCCTTCTTCGTAGCCCACATATCCTGGGGGCGCACCAATTAATCTAGAGATGGCGAATTTCTCCATGTATTCGCTCATGTCTATTCTTACTAAAGAATCTTCGCTATCAAATAGTTCGCGAGAAAGCACTTTAGCCAATTGGGTTTTGCCAACACCAGTTTGCCCTAAGAAAATAAACGAACCAATAGGTTTGTTGGGGTCTTTAAGTCCGGCACGGTTACGTTGAATGGCTTTTACCACCTTTCCAACAGCTTCATCTTGACCGATAACTTTTCCTTTGATAAGTTTAGGTAATTCCGCTAATTTGTTGATTTCGGTTTGTGCTATACGATTAACAGGAATCCCAGTCATCATTGAGATAACATCGGCCACATTGTCTTCGGTAACAATCTCGCGATGTTGTTTGGTGTCTTCTTCCCATTTTTCTTGAGCTATAGCCAATTCTTTTTCGAGACGTTTTTCATCATCCCTGAGTTTAGCAGCTTCTTCATATTTCTGCTTCCTAACAACAGCGTTTTTGGTTTCTTTAATGGCTTCCAATTCTTTTTCAAGCTCAATAATTTGTTTGGGCACATCAATATTGGTGATGTGTACGCGAGAGCCAGCTTCGTCTAAAGCATCAATGGCTTTGTCGGGAAGAAACCGCTCAGTCATGTAACGGTTTGTTAATTTTACGCAAGCTTCAATGGCTTCTGGCGTGTAATCAACGTTGTGGTGTTCTTCGTATTTAGATTTGATGTTATTGAGAATTTCAATGGTTTCTTCAACCGTTGTAGGTTCAACAATCACTTTTTGGAAACGTCGTTCAAGAGCACCATCTTTTTCAATATACTGCCTGTACTCATCTAACGTGGTAGCACCAATGCATTGAATTTCGCCACGCGCCAATGCGGGTTTAAACATGTTTGAGGCGTCGAGACTTCCAGTAGCGCCACCGGCACCAACTATAGTGTGTATTTCATCAATAAACAAAATAACGTCATCGTTTTTTTCCAATTCGTTCATCACGGCTTTCATGCGTTCCTCGAACTGTCCACGGTATTTTGTTCCGGCTACTAAACTGGCTAAATCGAGTGTAACTACGCGTTTATTGAATAGTATACGCGACACTTTCCGTTTTACAATTCTAAGCGCCAAACCTTCAGCAATGGCCGATTTACCAACGCCCGGTTCACCAATTAAAAGCGGATTGTTTTTCTTTCTTCGGCTTAAAACCTGTGAAACGCGTTCAATTTCTTTTTCTCTTCCAACCACAGGGTCTAGTTTTCCTTCTTCGGCGAGGGCGGTTAAATCACGCCCAAAATTATCCAAGACAGGGGTTTTTGATTTTTTGTTGCTCTTGCCCGAAGGGGAATTAAATATGTCTTTAGAAGAGTCGTCGCCTGTGCTAGTATCATCGTCTTGGAATGATTCTGCTTTGGGCTCTATATAGTCGTTATCGTTTGTAATCATAAGTTTGAATTGTTCTTTAACATTATCGTAGTCAACTTTAAGCTTATTTAAAAGCTTGGTAGTGGGGTCGTTTTCATTCCGTAAAATACAGAGTAAAAGGTGTGCTGTATTGATAGAAGTACTTTGAAATAATTTGGCTTCTAAAAACGTTGTTTTTAAAGCGCGTTCTGCTTGTCTTGTTAAGTGCAGGTTTTTCTTTTGATTGGAAGTCACGGCAATATTTGGGTTTGCCGGGCTTAAAATCTCTACTTTGCGCCTTAAGTGGTTTAGGTCTATTTCAAGGGCATTCAATATATTTATAGCTTTGCCATTGCCATCGCGTAAAAGTCCAAGCATTAAGTGTTCGGTACCTATGAAATCATGGCCCAAACGCAAGGCTTCTTCTTTGCTGTAAGCAATAACATCTTTAACTCTTGGTGAAAAATTATCATCCATATCCTTATCCTTTCTGCATTAAAAATAGTAAAACATTTTACTAAAGGCAAAAACTATACCTTAAATTGTCAATGAAATGCTAATTGACGAAAAAAACTTAATAAAATCAAAATTTACGAGTTCTTATTTATTAACTAAAAAACACCTGAAAATTGTTAATAAAAACATGAAAAAATACCGTTGAACGGCTTACCACTACTGATGAAATACTTATATTAGCATGTTTTGAAAAACTGATTAAATTAAATTGAAATATTTATGGCAGAAGGAGAAAAATTGATCCCTATTAATATTGAGGATGAAATGAAATCGGCCTACATTGATTATTCAATGTCGGTCATTGTGTCACGTGCTTTACCAGATGTTAGAGATGGGTTAAAACCCGTACACCGTCGTGTGCTTTATGGAATGCACGAATTGGGTGTTAGAGCAAACACGGCACACAAAAAGTCTGCTAGAATAGTAGGGGAAGTTTTAGGTAAGTATCATCCACATGGTGATACTTCGGTCTACGATGCTATGGTGCGTATGGCTCAGGAGTGGAGCTTGCGTTATATGTTGGTCGATGGCCAAGGTAACTTTGGCTCTATTGATGGAGACAGCCCTGCGGCAATGCGTTATACAGAAGCACGTATGCGTAAAATATCTGAAGATATGTTGGCCGATATTGAAAAGGAAACGGTTGACCATCAATTAAATTTTGACGATACATTAAAAGAACCAACAGTATTACCTACCAGAATACCAGGGCTTTTGGTAAATGGAGCTTCAGGTATAGCGGTTGGAATGGCAACTAATATGCCTCCGCACAACCTTACCGAGGTAGTCAATGGAACCATTGCTTACATTGATAATAATAATATAGAGGTTGATGAACTTATTCAATACATAAAAGCTCCAGATTTTCCAACTGGGGGTACTATTTATGGTTATGATGGCGTTCGTGAAGCATTTCAAACTGGTCGTGGACGTATTGTAATACGTGCAAAAGCTAATGTAGAGGAGGTAAATGGGCGTGAGTGTATTGTGGTTACTGAAATTCCTTATCAAGTGAATAAGGCAGATATGATTAAGAAAACTGCCGATTTGGTTAATGAGAAAAAACTAGAAGGCATTTCTTCTATAAGAGATGAATCTGATAGAAAAGGGATGCGTATCGTTTATGTATTAAAACGTGATGCCATCCCAAACATCGTGTTGAATAAATTGTTTAAATATACAGCGCTTCAATCATCTTTTAGTGTTAACAATATTGCTTTAGTTGATGGACGTCCGCAGTTATTAAATTTAAAAGACTTAATCCATTATTTTGTAGAGCACAGGCACGATGTGGTTGTTCGCCGTACCAAGTACGAATTGCGAAAGGCTGAAGAACGTGCTCATATTTTGGAAGGGTTGATTATTGCTTCAGATAATATTGATGAAGTAATCGCATTAATTAGAGCGTCATCCAATGCCGAAGAAGCACGTGAAAAATTAATAGAACGTTTCGAACTTACCGAAATTCAGGCAAAAGCCATTGTTGAAATGCGCTTACGCCAATTAACAGGCCTGGAGCAAGATAAATTGCGTGCGGAGTATGAAGATTTAATAAAAACCATTGAAGACTTAAAAGATATCCTTGACAAGAAAGAAAGAAGAATGGATATTATCAAAGAAGAGTTGGAAGAGGTTAGGGATAAATACGGAGACGAACGCCGTTCAACAATTGAGTATGCTGGTGGCGACTTAAGTATTGAAGATATGATTCCGGATGAGCAAGTGGTTATTACCATTTCGCATGCTGGTTACATAAAACGTACGTCGCTTAATGAATACAAAACCCAAAATAGGGGAGGTGTTGGCCAAAAAGCTTCAACAACAAGAAATGAAGATTTCCTTGAGCATTTGTTCGTGGGTACCAATCATCAATATATGTTGTTCTTTACCCAAAAAGGAAAATGTTTCTGGATGCGTGTTTATGAGATTCCGGAAGGAAGCAAAACTTCAAAAGGAAGAGCCATTCAAAACCTAATAAATATCGAACAGGATGATAAGGTTATGGCGTTCATTTGTACGCAAGACCTTAAAGATGAAGACTACATCAACAGCCATTACGTAATAATGGCAACTAAAAATGGTCAAGTTAAAAAGACATCTTTGGAGCAATATTCACGTCCGCGTACCAATGGTATCAACGCGATCACTATTAAAGATAATGATGAATTGTTAGAAGCCAAATTAACAACTGGTAACAGTCAAGTGATGTTGGCTTTAAAATCAGGTAAAGCTATTCGTTTTGAAGAAGCAAAAACACGCCCAATGGGAAGAAACGCTTCAGGTGTTCGTGGTATTACTTTGGGCCACGATAACGACGAAGTAATAGGTATGATTACCGTTGAAAACCCTCAAGAAGAATCGGTATTAGTGGTTTCTGAAAACGGTTACGGTAAACGTACTTATGTAGACGACCCCGAAGATGGAGAACCAGTTTACCGAATCACCAATCGAGGCGGGAAAGGTGTTAAAACGATTTCGATTACCGAAAAAACAGGCGGTTTGGTTGCCATAAAAAGCGTTACCGATAAAGATGATCTCATGATTATCAATAAATCTGGAATTGCCATTCGTATGGTCGTGGAAGATTTAAGAGTTATGGGTCGCGCTACCCAAGGAGTTAAATTAATCAATTTAAAAGGTAAAGATTCTATAGCTGCTGTTGCGAAAGTTATGCATGATGAGGATGATGTTGATGTTGACGAAACTACCGGAACCACTAACGCTCCCGAAGGTGGCACAACTCTTGATGTTAATAATGAAGAAAACAATAACACTGAAAGTTAAATTTAATATTACAAAAATGAAAAAAGGAATTCTTTTAGCTTTGGCAGTTTCAATTAGTGCATTTTCATTTGCGCAAAAAAAGGAATTGAGAACTGCAGATAAAGCTATTAAATCAAACAATTTTGCAGAAGCTAAGTCTGCATTAAACCAGGCCAAATCTATGATGTCCGAAATGGACGAAAAGTTAAAGGCTAAATACTATTATTTAAAAGCTCAAGCACTATATGCTAACGGTAAAGGATCTGATGCCGATATCGATGAGTCCCTAGAAACCTTAAACATGGTTAAAGGTGACTACGAGTCTGAAGTTGCTGAGTTAAAGCAAACCATGGTTAACAACATGATAACCGTTGGTAACGAGGCTTACGAAGCCCAAGATTTTTCTAAAGCTTCAAAATATTTCGAAAGATCTTACCGCGCTTCAAAAAAAGATACTTTGTTCCTTTATTATGCCGCGGCTACAGCTGTTAACGTTAAAGAATACGACAGAGCTCTTGAGTTATATGAAGAACTTAAAGACATGGGCTACACGGGTATAAAAACCGAGTACTTTGCAACAAATGTTGAGTCTGGAGAAGAAGAAGTTTTAGACAAAAACACGAGAGATCTTTATGTAAAAGCCAAAAGTCACATAAAGCCAGGTGAGCGTAAAACAGAGTCTAAAAAGCCAGAGATTGTTAAAAACATTGCGTTAATTTATGTTAGCCAAGGCAATGATGAAAAAGCACTTGAGGCTATTAAAGATGCCAGAAGTGAAAACCCTGAGGATATCAATTTAATATTAAGTGCTGCCAATATTCACTTTAAATTAGGAAATACAGAAGAATTTACAGAGCTTCTAAAAAAGGCTACCGAAATGGACCCTCAAAACCCAGAGTTGCAATATAATTTAGGTGTTGTAGCGGCTGAAGCTAAACACTATGAAGAGGCAAGGGCTTATTATGAGAAAGCTATTGAATTAGACCCTAGTTACGTAAACGCTTATATTAACGTTGCGGCCCTTATTCTAGAAGGTGAAAAACCAATTATTGAAGAAATGAATGGTCTTGGTACGTCTTCTGCTGATAACAAACGTTATGATGAGTTGAGGGAAAAACGTCAAGACTTATATAAAGATGCAGTACCGTTTTTATCTAAAGCCCTAGAAATTGCTCCTAAAAATATTAATGCAGCAAAAACCTTAATGAACATCTATAGTATTTTGGGTGAAACCGAAAAAAGAAATGCATTAAAAGAAAAAGTAGAGGCTCTAGAAGCTGGAAACTAAGAACAACAACAAAGTTAAGTGCTGATTTTTTGTATATTGATTCAGCAGGTTAACTAAAAAACAGTTTACGCCAAACAGGATAATCGAAAGTTTATTTTGTTTGGCGTAAATATTTATGTTTGGTTAGTTTCATTTCTTAAAACTATTTGTGTACAACAATTAATTTTACTTGAGTTTTTATCAAAATTTTTAATATTCATCAACAATAAAAAATCGCATACTTTAAATGATTCGGTCAGTACATATAAACGACGCAAAAGCACTATTGGAAATCTACAACTATTACGTTTTGCATTCTGTAGCTACTTTTGACAATCAGCCATTAAGTTTACAAGTATTCATAGATAAATTAACCCAAATTAATGCTGAATATCCTTTTTTGGTTTTTGAATACGAAAACGAAATTTTGGGTTATGCCTACGGAAGTAAATTTAGACCCAAACCCGCTTATAAAAATACCGTTGAAACCACGGTTTACGTAAAACAAAATGCTCACGGAAAACAAATAGGGAGTAAGCTTTATGCTAAATTATTAAAGCAATTAAAAGCACAGAGTTTCCATATGGCGCTTGGGGTTTTAACATTGCCTAACGAAGCCAGTGTAAAACTGCACAACAAATTCAATTTTACCCAAGTGGCCTACTTAAAAGAAGTAGGCTTTAAGTTTGGTAAATGGTTGGATGTAGGAATATTTGAGCTAAAACTCAACTAAGATTTCCATTTAATATTACAACCTAAGCTAGGTTTTTGTAAGGTCTTGTTTTCTTTATTTTCAATTAAACAATCTAGTGCATGCCTTAAATCTTCACCAGTTAAAGGTATTCCGTTTTCAGGTCTGGAGTCATCTAGTTGCCCCCGGTAAACCAATTTTAAATTTTCATCAAAAACATAAAAATCTGGAGTACAGGCTGCATCGTAAGCCTTTGCTACTTCTTGTGTTTCGTCGTATAAATACGGAAACGGATAGTTGTTTTCTTTGGCATGAGCTTTCATTTTTTCGGGCGAATCTTGAGGATAATTCACAACATCATTACTAGAAATAGCAACAAAACCAAATCCTTTTTCGACATAAGTATTGGCCACATTCACTATTTCTTCGTTAACATGAATTACAAAAGGACAATGGTTACAAATAAACATGACAACGGTACCCTTTTTGCCTTTAACCGTATCTATATTTATAAGTTTATCATTAACCGTGTCCGGTAATTCAAAATGAGGTGCTTTTGTGCCTAACGGAAGCATATTTGAAGGTGTACGTGCCATAATTTAAAAGTTTATTCCAAAGTTCGTGATAATTTGTATTTTTAAAAAATGAATGACAAGATAACTTTTGAAGACTTCACGAAAGTGGATTTACGTGTGGGAACTGTAATAGCGGTAAACGATTTCCCGAAAGCTAGAAAACCGGCATATCAACTTGTTGTGGATTTTGGCAGTTTGGGGATAAAAAAAACATCGGCGCAAATTACAACGCGCTATAGAAAAGAAGGTTTATTGAACCGACAGGTTTTGGCTGTGGTTAATTTCCCTAAAAAACAGATTGCTAATTTTATGAGCGATTGTTTAATTGTAGGAGCAGTTGACGGAAAGGATGTTGTGCTTTTAAAGCCCGAACAAAACGTTCAAAACGGAGCAGTAGTAAGCTAATAAGCGCATAAAAAAAACCGTAACATTTAATGTTAAGTGTTACGGTTTTTTTATGTTTTATGATAGAAAGAGGTTTAAATATCTTCAAAGTCAATATCTGTGAAACTATCAGTGCTTTTCAGTTGATCTTCGGTAACACGTTCGTTGTTGTTGTTGTATTCTTTTTTGAAGTCTTTTTGGTGACGTTCGCTAATAACTTCGTTACCTTTTTCTCGTATGATATAATCTGTAGTTTCAGCTAGAATTTCTTTAAACTCATCAAAATCTTCTTTGTAGATGTATATTTTATGTTTTTTGTAATAAAACGACCCATCGTCATTAGTAAATTTTTTGCTTTCGGTTATCGTCAAGTAATAATCTTCTGCCTTTGTAGCCCTTACGTCAAAAAAATAGGTGCGTCTTCCTGCTCTTAATACTTTCGAAAAAATTTCCTCTTTCTCCATCATACCGTTGTTATTCATTGTGTATTTAAATTTTGTTTAGAAATCAATGGTGTATCAAAAATCTAAAAAAAACAGATACTAACCAACATTTTTTAAAGTTTCTTTTTAAAGTCTCTGATTTTGATAAATTTTATTGAAAAAAATAGAGTTTTCGTTTGTTACTTCTAATTTTTAATAGGCTAATCTTCAGTTGTTTCACTTAATTGTTTTAAGTAGAGGCTTTTGTAATACCCTTCTTGATTTATAAGTATTTCGTGTGTGCCTTCCTGAATAATTTTACCGTTATCGAGAACAATTATTTTATCGGCATTTTTAGCTGAAGACACCCGGTGACTTACAATGACCGATGTTTTACCTCTCGAAATTTTACCGAGTGTTTTTAATATTTTTTCTTCAGTTTCGGTATCTACAGCAGAAAGGCAATCGTCGAACAACAGAATTTTTGGTGATTTGATAATGGCACGTGCAATAGAAACCCGTTGTTTTTGCCCGCCAGAAAGGGTAATGCCGCGTTCGCCCAAAACAGTATCGTAGCCTTTGTTAAACTTTATGATGTTTTTATGAACTTGAGCATTTTTCGCAGCTTCAATAACCTCTTGATCGGTAGCTTCTTGTTTTCCGAATTTGATATTGTTCTTAATAGTATCTGAAAACAAAAACGCATCTTGGGGTACATATCCAATACTATTTCGCAACGATGTTAAATGGTGTTGGTCTATATTAATGTCGCCAATGGTTATTTGGCCTTTTTCAATATCGTAAAGCCTGCCAATTAGATCTAAAATAGTAGATTTTCCAGAGCCAGTTTTTCCTAAAATGGCCAATGTTTCACCTTCTTTAATATTGAAACTTACGCCTTGTAATGCTTGGATGTTGGTGTCGTCATAAGTAAAATAAACGTCTTTAAAGGTAATATTGCCGTTAATTTCGGTTTCTGTTTCAACAGTGTTTTTAATCTCTGGTTCAATTTTTAAAAATTCATTGATTCGTTTCTGCGATGCTTCTGCCTGCTGTACAATCGAAGTAACCCAACCTACTGTTGCTACCGGCCATGTAAGCATATTTACATATATGATGAATTCAGCTATGGTTCCAATGCTTTCAATTTCACCATTTATATATTGCATGCCACCAATGTAAATAACCATGAGGTTACTTGTGCCAATAAGCAAAATCATGATAGGAAAAAACCAAGCTTGCACTTGTGTTAAATGAATTTGTTTTTCCTTACTGCCTTCGGCAAGCATTTTAAAGTTGACAGAGGTTTGTGGTTCTATGCCATAGGCTTTTATAACCGAAATCCCACTAAATGATTCTTGGGTAAACGTAGAAAGTTTGGACAGGTATTCCTGAACGATTGTACTACGCTTGTGTATTTCTCGACTTAGTTTGTAAATGATAACCGATAGTATGGGTAGGGGTACAATCGTGTACAATGTTAGTTTTGGCGATGCATTTACCATATATATGATAACAATGGTAAATAATGTAAAGGTATTAATGCTGTACATAAGTGCGGGGCCAAAATACATACGTACGCGGCCAACGTCTTCGGTAATGCGGTTTATTAAATCGCCCGTTCTGTTTTTTTTGTAAAAATTGAGCGATAGTTTTTGGTATTGTTCATAAACTTCATTTTTTAAATCAAACTCAATATAGCGTGATACATTAATAATGGTTTGTCTCATGAAAAAGGTAAGTATGCCTCCAATAATTGCAGCTCCAATAATGTACAATATCACTTCGGTAAGTTCTGCCTTTATCGTGGCTTTGCTTACACCGCCATCCATGTAGTTTTCAATAACAATAAATATTTGCTTAACATATCTTGGTGTAAACAACAAAAATATACGGGCAACAATGGTTATTATAATACCTAAAATAAGGTGTGTTTTGTACTTAAAAAAGTATTTGTTTAAGTGCTGTAGTTCTTTCATTATGGATATAAAGATAGAAAGGCAAATATAGGGTTAAAATAGTAATAAGCATTACTGCTCTGTTAAGCGAAGTGTTAAAAATAGTTTAAACCTTAAAAGGAATTAAAGTAAATTAAAAGTATGTGGTTTTTAAATATAGTCTTATTTTTGCCGCGTGAAACCGAGATATATTTTCATCTTTTAAAAAGAGTTCTTTGTAATGATGTTGAGCAGGCGACATATTCGTGTAAAAGTAATGCAAACGCTTTATGCCTTTAAGGGTAGTGAAAGTGATGATTTTAGTAAAGACCAAAAGTTTTTGCTCTTTAGTGTAGACAATATGTACAATTTGTATTTGTTGTTGATTTCGTTGTTGGTCGAAGTACAGAAAAAGGCTGAAACCGATTTAGAAAAAAAACAAAAAAAGCATTTAGCAACAGAAGAAGACCGCAACCCCAACCGTAAGTTTGTTAACAACGAAGTTTTAAACTTGTTGTTAGAAAATGAGCAGCTTAAAGAAGCTTTTAAAGCGCATAACACAAATTACTGGGATATGGATGATGAGTATGTTGAGGTAATCTTTAAAGCTGTTGTTTCTAGTGATTTGTATAAAGAATACATGAAAACAAGGGTGTCTAATTTTAAAGAAGACAAGGAATTTATTGTCGATATTTTTAAAGAAGTCATTGCTCCAAACGATAAACTTTACGATTATTTAGAGGACAAGAACCTTACTTGGTTAGATGATTTGCCTACAGTAAACACCACTATTTTAAAACTTTTAAGAAAGGCAAAGCCTAAGGTGGCTGATAATTACTTTACCCCAAAACTTTATAAAGATATTGAAGACAAGCGCTATGCCATAGAGCTTTTTAAAAAAACATTGTTAAACCGCTCGGCTATAAACAAGGAAATAGAAACCAAAACCAAAAACTGGGATGCAGACCGTATTGCGGCTATAGATTATACCTTGTTACAAATGGCTATTTGCGAACTTAAAAACTTCCCTTCAATTCCAGTAAAAGTAACCATTAACGAATATTTAGAAATTTCAAAAGAATACTCAACGCCAAAAAGCAGTATATTCATTAACGGTATTCTGGATAAATTGGTAAAAGAATATGAAACATCGGGAGTTTTGAATAAAGTTGGCCGTGGGCTTATGTAATTTTGTTAAGAAAGCCTGAAAAATTTTTAATCGGTTAAATAATTGCTATTTTTGTTCACCTTAAAACTAATATGTCTATTATGAAAAAAATAATTTTAAGCCTAAGTGCCTTATGTTTGGTGGCTTTTACTTCTTGTAAAGAAAATGCCGCTAAAAAAATAGAAGAGAGCAATGTGACTGCCGCTGCAGAAAGAGATGCTGTTGCATCAAAATTTCCAGTTATTGAATTTGACAAGACCGAGCATGATTTTGGAGAAATAGAAGCCAAAACACCGGTACAAACCGAGTTTAGTTACACTAATACAGGAGATGCTCCTTTGGTAATTACAGATATTAAAAGTTCATGCGGATGTACTGTGCCACAAGATTGGAGTAGAGAACCGTTGGCACCAGGAGATTCTGGGAAATTTACTGTAAAGTTTAACGGAAGTGGATCTAACAAAGTGACAAAAACTATTACAGTTACTGCAAACACCGAAAAGGGAAGCGAAATTGTAAAAATAACAGCGTTTGTAAAACCAGATCCAAACAAGGCAACAGCAGCTGCTGCTCACTAATTAAATTTAAACAAATGGGAGAAGGAGGAATAGGTGGTTTTCTACCGATAATATTAATGTTTGTTGTGGTATATTTCTTTATGATTGCACCGCAAATGAAACGTGCAAAAAAAGAAAAGAAATTTGCTGCAGAGTTAAAACGTGGTGACAAAGTGGTTACCAAAAGTGGCTTGCATGGAAAGATTGCAGACTTAAACGATAAAGACAACAGTTGCATTATTGAAACTTTAGCAGGAAAACTTAAGTTTGATAAATCTGCTATTTCGATGGAAATGAGCAACAAACTTAATGCACCAGCCAAACCGGCAAAATAAAATAAACGTATTTTTTATACAAATAAGGGCTTTCTTTTTAAGGAAGCCCTTATGTTGTTTAACATAGTTTTATGATTATAATAAAGCCTCTAATTTGCTATTGGAGTGGTGTTTTCGTAATTTTGCAAAACATGGGTAAAGGAATTCAAAAAAAACAAAATTATAGGGTCTTCAATTTTAATTATTTGGTGTTCAGAAACCAGTCCGAAAAATTTATACCTCCTCCATCAAAAATTTTAATATAAACAGAAATTGCTTTTCTGGCTGTGCGCTATATTTTTAGTGCTTAAATTAGTTTCACCCTATTCATTTAAGTTTACCCTAATTTCATCCTTTTTAATTAGGCTGACAATAAATATTTTACATGACAATTAAAACCTATGATGCTTTTTCAAGGCTATCAATTATTGACATAAATCGTGTTACCAACTTTTTGTTTCAAAATTTTGACAAGTTTAGAGATTCTAAAAGCGCAATAAGAAAATCTTTAATGTACGCAGCCAAAGAAACGCCTGGTTTGGGTGGCTACGTATTTGTTTTGGAAGAAAAAGATGAAGTTCTTGGCGCAGTAGTGGTCAATAGAACGGGAATGAACGAATACCTTTCTGAAAACATTTTGGTTTACGTGGCCGTAAAAAAAGAGCACAGAGGAAAAGGCTTGGGCAGAAAATTAATAGAACACACCATTAAGTATTGTAAAGGGGACATTGCCATACATATAAATCAAGACAACCCTGCCATAAATTTATTTAAGGATAAAGGGTTTAAGCCAAGAAATATTGAGATGAGGTTAGAACGACCTTAAGCCTATATTCAAACCCTAACAAAAGAAAATACATGAAATTACTATATATAAAAAGAAATACAAAGTATGAAAAACGATATACCCTTAAAATGGGAGAATTAACAACGCGAATCACTTCCATAAAACGCTATGTTTTTGGTTTGCCAATTCAAACCCTGCATGAGCGAAGACGAACCTACTATGGTCAAGTTAAGAATTACGATGATCGCATGTTGTTTGTTTAATAAAGATATTGTTTTAAACATAACAAAAAAGCACCCAAAATGGGTGCTTTTTTTTAGTAATTATATTGTTTTAAAATTGGTAACGAATACCAAGCGCGACATCAAAATCTAGGTCATCTCTATAATCTCCAAAACCAAATTCAGGTCTGGCATCGATAGAAATTTGAAGCGGAATGTTGAAATTATATTCAATTCCAATGTCTCCAGCAGCAAAAATAAAGGTTTCGCTATTATCATCATACCCGACAAAATCGCGATCAAAGCTGTAAGAACCTAAACCGCCACCAACACCAGCGTACCAATTAAAGTCGCCATCCAATAGCCAAACCCACTGGTAGATACCCGCAAGTTTAAAACCATCGTAGCCATTTCCACTTCTAAGCCCTAAGTCAACTTCCAATCGATTGTTGGCGCCTAAAGCACGTTGATAAGAAATTTCAGCTCCAAACCCATCACTGTCACCTAAACGTAAACCAATGGCATTTTCCGAAAAATCTTGGGCATTCGATGTTAAAGCGAATCCAAATACTGCAACTGATAATAAAAATAATTTCTTCATAAAGTATAAGTTTTTGTTAATTAAATATACGATCTTTTTGAATAAAAAGATCATTTTTGTTCAAAGTGTTATTTCACAAAAATAAAGCCAATATTGTAATTATATTTGTATGCCACATAATTTTATAAACAATATCTCCGTTTCATGACGTTAACATCACACTTACAGGAACTAAGCAAAAATCTTACTGGAGAACTATTTTTTGATGACTTAATAAAATCTATTTATGCCACCGATGCTTCTGTATACAGAAAGTTGCCACTTGCCGTTGCATATCCTAAAAATAAGGAAGATTTAAAGTTGCTTATAGCTTTTGCAACAACACATAAAACGTCCTTGATTCCTAGAACGGCAGGCACTTCTTTGGCGGGCCAATGCGTTGGCGAAGGTATTGTTGTTGATGTCTCAAAATATTTTACTAAGATTATAAGTTTTGATGAAAAGAGAAAAACAGTTACCGTCCAGCCGGGTGTAGTGCGCGATGCTCTAAATAATTACCTAAAACCTTACGGCTTGTTTTTTGGGCCCAACACATCAACATCAAATCGGTGTATGATTGGTGGAATGGTAGGGAATAATTCTTCAGGAACCACTTCCATTCAGTACGGCGTAACGCGCGATAAGATTATTGAAATGCAAACCATTTTGAGTGATGGTAGCGAAGCTGTTTTTGGCGAATTAACCTCGGAAACCTTTCAGCAAAAAACAAAACAAAAAAATCTTGAAGGGCAGATTTATTATACGATTTATTCTGAACTGGAATCAGAAGCCGTTCAAAATCAAATCAGGGACAATTTTCCAAAGCCAGAAATCCACAGAAGAAACACAGGTTATGCTATTGACGAACTAATTAATACTGAAGTATTCACTAAAACCGATGAAAAGTTCAATATGTGTAAGCTACTTTCGGGAAGTGAGGGCACCTTGGCCTTTACCACGCAAGTTACATTGAAATTAGATGTATTGCCGCCTCCCGAAGCTATTGTCGTTGCCATACATTTCGAGAGTATTGAAAAATGCCTAAATGCTGTAGCGCTCACCATGAGCCACAATTTGTATGCTTGCGAAATGATGGATAAAACCATATTAGATTGCACCATGCAAAACAAAACACAATACGAAAACCGACAATTTATAGTTGATGACCCCAAAGCCATTTTAATGTGCGAAGTTCGTGCCAATACACTAGACGAAGTTACTACTTTGGCCGAAAGTTTGATAAAAGATATCGAAGCTTCAAATTTAAGCTATGCTTACCCAAAATTGGTAGGCGATGATGTAAATAAGGCTAACAATTTAAGGAGTGCTGGATTGGGGCTTTTAGGCAATATTATTGGTGATAAAAAATCGGCCGCATGTATAGAGGATACAGCTGTTGCCTTACCAGATTTAGCCAATTATATTTCAGAATTTTCAGCGTTGATGAAAGGCTATAATCAAGACGCTATTTATTATGCTCATGCTGGAGCTGGAGAACTGCATTTACGACCCACGTTGAATTTAAAAAAGTCTGAAGATGTCGCTCTGTTCAGAAAAATAACGACCGATGTGGCACATCTCGTTAAAAAATATAATGGCTCCATGAGTGGCGAACATGGCGATGGTATTGTGCGAGCAGAGTTTATTCCGTTAATGATTGGTAATGAGAATTACGACATAATAAAACGAATAAAAACGGCTTTTGATACGAACAACATTTTTAACCCTGGGAAAATTGTTGATGCCTATCCTATGGATAAGTCCTTGCGTTACCAACCCGACAGAAAAGAGCCAGAAGTAGAAACGCTTATGGATTTCTCAAAATCGCTCGGTATTTTAAGGGAAGCCGAAAAATGTAACGGCTCTGGCGATTGCCGAAAGCTGCCTGAATTTGGAGGCACCATGTGCCCAAGTTATCGCGCCACAAGAAATGAAAAGGACACAACACGCGCCCGGGCCAATGCTTTGCGTGAGTTTTTAACCAATTCAGATAAAGCCAATAAATTTGATTATAAAGAATTAAAAACGGTTTTCGATTTGTGTTTAAGCTGTAAGGCTTGTGCTAGCGAGTGCCCAAGTAGTGTTGATGTAGCTGCATTAAAGGCAGAGTTTTTGTATCAATACCAAAAATCGAATGGGGTGTCCTTGCGCACCAAGTTATTCGCATATAACAACAAGGTAAATAGGTTAGGAAGTATATTACCAAAACTTACCAATTTTGTGTTTTCAAACGGTGCTACGTCGTCCTTTTTAAAAAAACGTTTTGGAATAGCACCAAAAAGAACTTTACCGTTGATTTCTGAAAAAAGCTTAAGTAAAGAATACAAAAGTAGAAGCTCAGACTTGCCTAAAAATAACACCATCAAAACTGTGTACCTGTTTAATGATGAGTTTACAAATTATTTAGACACACCTATTGGGGTTGATGCTATAGAGTTATTAACCATACTAAACTACAAGGTTAAAATTATTGGTCATGCCGAATCCGGACGCTCGTTTTTATCAAAGGGGTTATTGGAACAGGCCAAAGCAGTAGCCAATAAAAACATTTCAATTTTTAAGGATTTGATTGCTGAAGATACACCGCTTTTGGGAATCGAGCCATCGGCTATTTTAACCTTTAGGGACGAATATTTAAAACTTGCCGATGATAAAGCTTCGGCTGAAACCTTATCAAAAAATTGCTTTTTGATGGAAGAGTTCATTCAGCATGAAATAGAATTGGGAAACATTACACCCGAACAATTCACCACCGAAGCAAAAATAATAAAACTCCATGGGCATTGCCATCAAAAATCGTTGAGTAATCAACTCTCTAGTTTTTCGGCATTAAATCTTCCCAAAAATTATAAAGTAACCATTATTCCTAGTGGCTGTTGCGGCATGGCCGGAAGTTTTGGATATGAAAAGGAGCATTACGATGTAAGTATGAATGTTGGCGAGCAAACGTTATTTCCTGCAGTAAGAAAAGCTTCGCCCGATACTATAATAGCGGCCAACGGAACGAGTTGTAGGCACCAAATAAAGGATGGAACCGATAGAGATGCTAAACATCCTGTAACAATTTTAAGAGAAGCTTTAGCTTGATTTTTTGTTATGCTGTTCTACAATAGTTATGGCAGCGATTAAATCTTTAACTTCCATGTCAACAAAGTCATCTTCAACCACAAAAGGGGCGAGTTTGTCTTTGTTGAAGTTATAAATTTTCCAGCGCTTGAATTGATATTCCAATGCTGTGAAGTTTTCCACCCAATCACCAGAATTGAGGTACATGGTTTGCCCCAGTTTATTTTCTTTATAAACCATTTTAGGTTGATGAATATGGCCACATATTACGTAGTCGTAACCGTTTTCAATGGCTAAATCAGAAATTACGGTTTCATAGTCTTTAATGTATTTAACGGCACCTTTTACACCATTTTTTATCTTTTTGGACAATGAGTAGCGCTCTTTTCCACGTTTTTCCAAGTACCAATTTACCATTCGGTTTAATAGAATCAAAAAGTCGTAACCATAGCCACCCAATTTAGCTAACCATTTGGCATTTTGAATGGAAATATCGAATACATCACCATGAAAAAACCAAGCCCGTTTTCCGTCGAGTTTCAAAACCGCTTTATCTACAATAGAAATGTTGCCAATAGTAGTATTGCTAAATTTTCTAAGCATCTCATCATGGTTACCTGTAATGTAAATTACCTCTACACCATTAGAAGCCATGGTCATTATTTTTTTTATGACCTTTAAGTGTGGCTTAGGGAAGTATCGTTTGCTAAATTGCCAAATATCTATAATGTCGCCATTCAGGACAAGTTTTTTAGGTTCAATACTGTTTAGGTAGGTTAATAGGTGCTTGGCATGGCAACCGTAAGTTCCTAAATGAACATCGGATATTACAGCAACTTCTAATTTCCTTTTAATCTTCAAAATGCGTGGTGATTCGTTTTTTTACAAATTACACCAATTGTTATTATGTGAACATTATCTGATAATTATTTATATATCAGTATATTGTTAAGCAAACGTTATGTTATGCAGGCAGTTGTTAATATGAACTATGTTGATTTTCATTTCCTAATTTCTAGGAATAGCGTTATTTTAGCCAAAAATTGAAACTTATGGCTGGAAATTCCTTCGGAAAACTATTTAACCTAACAACATACGGCGAATCTCATGGTCCTGCACTGGGCGGTGTTATTGATGGTTGCCCACCGGGAATCGAGTTAGATTTTGAAGCGATACAAAATGAATTGGCAAGGCGTAAACCTGGTCAATCGGCTATTGTAACACAACGTAAAGAACCCGATGCCGTTAAGTTTTATTCTGGAATTTTTGAAGGAAAAACTACGGGAACACCCATAGGTTTTGTTATAGAAAACACCAACCAAAAGTCTCATGATTATTCGCATATAAAAGATAGTTACAGACCAAGCCATGCCGATTATACCTACGATAAAAAATACGGTATCCGTGATTATCGAGGCGGCGGCAGAAGCTCAGCACGAGAAACGGCTTGTAGGGTAGTGGCAGGTGCTATTGCTAAACAGGTTTTGAAAGATATCGATATTAAAGCTTATGTGTCCTCTGTTGGAGCCATGAAACTTGATAAGCCTTACAACGCGTTAGACCTTACTAAAATAGAATCTAATATTGTGCGTTGTCCTGACCAAAAAATGGCGGCAGAAATGGAGTCTTATATAAAAGAAGTAAGAAGTAAAGGCGATACTGTAGGAGGTATTATTAGTTGTGTTATAAAAAATGTACCTGTGGGATTGGGCGAGCCGGTTTTCGATAAATTGCACGCTGAACTTGGTAAAGCCATGCTTTCTATCAATGCCGTAAAAGGTTTTGAGTATGGTAGCGGTTTTCACGGAAGTACCATGTACGGTAGCCAACACAATGATGCTTTTAATAATGATGGTTCTACAAAAACAAATTATTCTGGAGGTATTCAAGGCGGCATAAGTAATGGTATGGATATTTATTTTAATGTAGCGTTTAAACCCGTTGCAACCTTAATCCAAAAGTACGAAACGATAGATAAAGAAGGGAATACTGTTGAAATGCAGGGTAAGGGCCGCCACGACCCCTGTGTAGTGCCAAGAGCCGTACCTATAGTTGAAGCTATGGCTGCATTAGTTTTAGTCGATTTTTATTTAATTAATAAAATCTATTAAAAGAAAAAGCTTTTAAACATACTCTTTTAGAGGGTTTTACAATTAAGACCATACGCATATTTTAGGTGTATGGTCTTTTTTTTTACAAAAAAACTTAAAAAAATCGACAAAGCGCTTGTTTTTAACGATAAATTGCATAGATTTGTGCTTTAATCCCTTAAATCTAAACCATGAAATTAAAAATTTTCCTTATCAGTTTCGGACTGTGCTTAATAACAGGCATGGGGTTTGCCCAAAAAAAGAAAGAGGCAAAGAGCATTATTAGCGAAAAGGTTACCATAAAAAAATACCATAACAAAGAGGAGCTGGACCGCATGCAAAAAGGAGAACTAATAGACCTTTACACAGAGCGTAATCAGGTTTTAGTAAGAACTTTACCTTACATAGCTTTTGCTACAAAACCTGGTGTAACAATGTCTACTTTAGGAATTCCTAATGATTCAGATAACAGAAAGGCTTTAGAAGATCAGTTTGAAAATACCGACGATTATCTAGAAAACACTACAGAGTTTCATAAAGTATATCTTCCATATTCTGATACAAAAAATCTAATTGCTGCTATTTTGTTTTATGAAGAAATCATGAAATCCTTACATCAATACAGCGAATTTAGGCAATAAGTAATATTTAAATTTTAGCAACAATTCTAAAAGTCTTAATGTTATAATGTCTTGATTGTCTAATTTTTTCTTTGAAATTTCGTATTTCATCGACGATTTTAAGATTATATTTTGTTAAAAAAGTGTATTTCATCGAAATAATTGGTATTTCATAGGGTTTTTTATATATTTGAATTGTGTTAATAAAGAAAAGTCATAATAAGTAAAAAAAGTAAAATAGATTACTATGAAGAATTTCACCCAAATCATTTTCATATTTCTTTTTGTAACTGGTAATCTTTTTTCCCAGCAAGAAAAAGGTATTGTAGGTTCAGAGAATTGGCTTAACAATTGGACTGATTTTAAACCTACCCAAAGGGATTATGGAGAGCCTACTAAAATATTAGCTGGTAATATTGCGGAAAATACAACACTTATCAAGAGTGAAGTTTACTTGTTGTTGGGTAATGTATTTGTTACCAATGGAGCTACACTAACTATAGAGCCAGGTACCGTTATTTTGGGCGATTATAAATCTAATGGCTCGTTAACCATAACAAAAGGAGCTAGAATAATGGCTTCTGGACTTCAAACGGACCCTATTGTTTTTACATCTAACCGTTCTGTTAAAAGAGCAGGCGATTGGGGTGGTATTATAATTTTGGGAGAAGCGCCTTCAAATAAGTTTGGAAATGGTTCTGCTGCTAAATTTTACCCAGAGCTCGTGCCGTCAAGTTATGCCAATGCCAATTATGGTGGAGATAAAATGGATGATAATTCGGGTATTTTAAAATACGTACGAATTGAGTTTGCCGGTAAGCGAATATTTAATGCAGGGAATTTTAATGGCTTATTGTTGGCTGGTGTTGGCGATTCAACCATTTTAGAGAATGTAATGGTCTCTTATTCTGCTGGAAATGCGTTTGAAGCTTGGGGCGGACAACTTAGTATGCTTCAAATGATATCATATAGAGCTAACAACAACGATTTTAAATTTAACTTTGGTGTACAATGTAATTTAAACAACTCGCTCGCTGTAAGGTCGCCTTATGTTTCTAATAGCGAAGGGTCTAGGTGCTTAAATGTGGCGTCGTACAATAAAAAAGAAGAAATCGATTTTTCAAAAAAGGCAACTTCGGTAGTGGCCAAAAACATAACATTTTTAAATGATAGCCAGGATTTAGAAACCGACATAAAAATGGGGCTTGTAAAAGCAGCGGTTTATGTGGGAGACTATGCATCATTAGATATGAATAAAAGTGTTATTTCTGGATTTAATCCTGCCGTTATTTTGGAAGATAAAATCAGTATTAACCAAGAGAATCTAGAAAAAATTAAGTTTACCTCAATGTATTTCAATAATTGTAATGGAAATATTTTTGTTGAAAACAACTCGAATAACGAAGATCTAGAAAATTGGTATGGTAATAACGCATTTTTTAATGTGTATTCGAAGAGTCCTAATGATGAAACTTTTATCGATTTAAAAAACGAAAGAAGACCGGATTTTAGGTTACGGATTAATAAAATTATTGCTTCTAACGAGGTTGACCCAGATTTAAGATTAGATTAAAAACCTTTTTTACAAATAAAGCTGAATGCCCGCAAATCTACTCTACTTCCTTTTTTGTTTTCTTTCATGAATTTGGAAATTCTTTATAGCCCTAAAATGGGGTTGAACGATAGTGTTTTTGGGTGTTTTATGGATAATAAAATAATATCGAATGAAGAATTTTACTATCGTCACATTTGTTTTTCTTTTGTTCTTTTCATTTGTGGAAAAGTTACATACGCAAATTGTTATAGCAAAGCCTAGCTTGGGGTTTACACAAGCTTGTGCTAGCCCTTCATTCAATACCTATAATGTTACGTTCTCTTTTTCGCCTGATACTGCGCTAGAAAGTTCAAACCAATTTATAGTTGAATTGTCTGATGAAACTGGCGATTTTTCAAATCCCACAACCGTTTTCACTTCAAATGCAGGCAGTATTACAACTTCACCAGCAACCATAAACTTTGCGGTACCAACAACCATTTCAGGGGAAGGGTATAAAATAAAAATAAGGAGTACAGCTCCTGCAGCGTCCAGTTCACCTTCAAATCAGTTTGCTGCCTATTATAAAATTCAAGATACACCATTTACGATTAACAACTTAATTGCAACAGGCGCCTATTGTTCTGGAGGAAGCTATTTGTTGACAATAGACAATCCTGGCGATGAGAATAACGATTCTCCACTTCAATACCCATCCCTTACGTTTAAGTGGTTTAAAGAAACGGGTTCCACAACATCGGTTTTTGTTGCAGACGGACCAAGCCTTTCGGTTAATGAGCCCGGTACTTATTTTGTTGAAACCAATTACGGTACTTGTACCTCAAATTCATTTTCAAACCGAGTTACTATAAGTGAGGCGACCACGCAAAGTACATTTGAAATAAATTCGAGTAAGGGTAATCCTTTTTGTTCAGCCGAAGGGCCTAGTGTTTTAAGTGCCGTAAACGGAAATAGCTACCAATGGTATAAGGATGGAGGTGCAATAGAAGGAGCAACACAACAAATGTATGAAGCCTCCGAATCTGGTAATTATTCTGTAACGGTCGATTTAGGAGATTGCTCAACCAGCGCTTCTATAGATTTGGATAGTACGGGGTTTTCAAGTTCGATTGATGTGGAAGATGTTGAAATGATTGATGAAAATGAAACCTTAACGGCAACAGTTACCACAGATGCCAAAAATCCAGAATTTAAATGGTATTTAAATGACAATTTAATAGCAAGTGCAACCACAAATAATTTTCAAATTACGCAAACCGGAAACTATAGAGTAGAGATCAACCAAACAGCAGATTGTTTGGCTTCAACAGAATTCAGTTTTGTGGTTCAAGAAGCTTTTCCCGATGTGCCAGAAATTCCAAATTTAATTTCTCCAAATGGCGATGGGGTAAACGATACTTGGGTTATTCCTCAACAATACGTTGATGGTTCTAATACAGAAATAACAATATTAAGTAGCCAAGGTAAAGTAGTACTTAAAACGAATAACTATCAAAATAACTGGCCACAAAATCAAATTAATTTTATAGACGTTAACCCAGTCTATTACTATATAATAAAACCAGCTGGTGGAAGTGAAAAAAAAGGTTCCATTACAGTTGTTAAATAACATGGCAAAACGAATAGTACATATTATCTTAATTTTCTGTTTTGTACAGTTGTTCTATCCCCAAACGGGTGATGGAGTTGTTGCGTTCGATATACCGGTTCGAAATTCGTTGAAATTCAATCGCCACATCATAAACCCAACTTTTAGTTTCGTTAGGGAGCAAAACAAATATTTGAGCTTTAACAACAAAAGGGAATGGGTGCAGTTTGATGATGCACCACAAACGTATTTGTTTGGCTATGCTGGTCGGTTTGGTGAAAACATGGGAGCTGGTTTGTCTCTTTTTCAACAAAATTATGGGGTAATGACCACCTTTGGCGGTGTAGCCAACTTCGCTTACAATGCGGTGTTCGATAGAGAAAGCAATTTAACCTTTGGGATAAATTTAGCGTTCTATAAAAGTGGAATAAATCAGGGAAATGTCGTTACCAATTTTCCAGATTCATCATTGGATGATGTGCCTTCAAATTCATTAATAACGGTTAACCCAGGAATAAATTATGGTACTGGTTTTTTTGATTTTGGAGTATCGGTAAACAATTTAGTGTCTTATAATTTAACTGAGTCTAAAATGATTGAAGAAAACCCTAAACAAGCCATTCAAGGCCATATCATGTACACAGGGTATGTAAACAGTCGGGGTTTTTTTGACGAAAGTAAGTTTACCAGTTTGTTGCGATCAGAATTTAGAAAGGACGAAACGGTTATTTCTGCTATCGCTATGTTAACGGTGCCAAAAGGTATCTGGGGACAAGTTGGGTATAATACACTTTATGGCATGTCTGCTGGAATTGGGTTGAACATTACAAGTCAAATAGCTATAGAATACAACTATGAAAAGGCTATGGGAGATTTGTCTTCTTTCGGAAATTCGCACGATATTACTTTGGCATATAAGTTTAAAAATAGATACCGTTATAACTACAGTGGAGATGATGACGAACAAGCTTTGTTGATTCCTGAAAAAAGAAAAACATCTAGAATCGCAGGTAGAAGAACAATTCCGAGAGCAAAAACGGTTAAAAAGCCACAGGAAAAAGTGGAAACCGAGGCGGTTCTTGAAAAAAGCGAAGAAGTTGTAACAAATCAAATTGCCGAACCTGAAAACGAGGAAGATGTTTCGAAAACAGTCGATACCCAAGAAGAAATAGCTGAGGAAGCCACAATCAAGGCTGAACAGGAAGAGCAGGCTAGATTAGCAGAAGAAGCCAGAATCAAGGCTGAACAGGAAGAGCAGGCTAGATTAGCAGAAGAAGCCAGAATCAAGGCTGAACAGGAAGAGCAGGCTAGATTAGCAGAAGAAGCCACAATCAAGGCTGAACAGGAAGAGCAAGCTAGATTAGCAGAAGAAGCCAGAATCAAAGCTGAGCAAGAAGAGCAAGCTAGATTAGCAGAAGAAGCCAGAATCAAAGCTGAGCAAGAAGAGCAGGCTAGATTGGCAGAGGAAGCCACAATCAAGGCTGAACAAGAAGAGCAAGCTAGATTGGCAGAGGAAGCCAGAATCAAGGTTGAACAAGAAGAGCAAGCTAGATTGGCAGAAGAAGCCAGAATCAAGGCTGAACAGGAAGAGCAGGCTAGGTTAGCAGAAGAAGCCAGAATCAAAGCCCAACAGGAAGAGCAGGCTAGATTGGCAGAGGAAGCCAGAATCAAAGCTGAACAGGAAGAGCAAGCGCGATTAACGGCCGAGAAGGTTTCTGAGGTTTCAGAAAATGATATGGATATACCAGAGCCAACAGACGCTAATACAGATGCGCTCAGTACGATAACAAAATTAGCTTTAGAAACACAAAACAATCAAAAGCAATTGATGATTCAGTTGAATGAAGTTTTAGTTGTAAAAGAAAAAGATTTAAAAGATTTAAAAGAAGAAAACGATTTAAGTGAGCAAGGTATTGTTAGTGCCCCAAAACCATTTAAAAGTGTAAGTGCAGAAAATGCTAAATTAGAATCTATTAAAACACAATTGAACGAAGAGATAAAATCTCAAGATCAAAAAATAGAAGAGTTAGAAGAGCTTTATAGCGAGAGACTTAAGAATGTAAGAGACAAACGAGATGAAACCAATAAGTTCTACTTTAAAACAATCAATACTCTAAAAGAAAATCAAACTCAGGCTATTCAAGCTCGTGCAGCTATACTCGCCAAATTTAATAGAGTAAAAGTAGCTACAGAAATTGAACGTAAACGTAGAATTAAACGTGCGTTATATGATAATCAGGAAGACAGGTACAATAAAGACAGAGCAGCATTAGAGCAAATAAAAACGATTACGCAACCAACTTCAAAAACCTTAACACCAGAGGATTTTGATCATGGTGAAGAATTAAGTAATATTCAAATTGTTAAAGGAAGTACCCATGTCGACGAAGGTTATTACCTAGTGGTAGCCGTTCATGCAGACGTAGATAAAAGAGACGAATTTTTAACTAAAGCTGTTTCGGCTGGTCGTTCAGATATTGATTTCTTCTTCGATGTAAACACCAGTAAATATTATATTTATTATCAAAAATTTGATGATATAAATCAAGCGAGGTCAGCACTAAGTAAAAAAGGAACCGAACCCTATAATAGTAAAATGTCAATGGTTAAAATTGAAAAATAAATGATATAGAATTACAGACTACATTTCTTTTTGAAAAGCCCCAAGTAAAAAAGAAATCTTAAATATAACTGCCATGAAAATGCCTACTTTAAAAATGGGGAGGTTACTTTCTTTCTTTTGGTAAGTATGCAAACTTTTGGACAAAACCTTGTTCAATTATATGGACTATTACTGTGCGGTCATATCGTACCGCTTTTTGAACGACCAGTTTTTTAGGCCGCTCAACATCGGCCCCATGGTGGGATTCAAGAAATTCATTTTATATTTTGGGTACGCCTACCAGGTCACAACCAACGACCTGTCGGGGTACAACTCCGGAACGCACGTGGTCACCATAGGCCTCGACTTCCTGCAGGGCATAAGCAACTGCCCATGTACACAGGACCCAGTGCACCATTAGTTGAGTTTTCAATGCAAATAAAAGTTGCCCGTGCCTCTTGGCTCGGGCTTTTTTAACCATTTTTCAGAGGTTTTTTGGAACTGTTTAACCATTGATAAAGAATATATTTGCATAAATTTTTAAAAATTTAAAACCCTCGAAAAGTTTTTTTCGTAGGTACTTTAAAAACTAAGCCGAAGTCAAAATTTATTGACTTTGTTTAACTTTAAAATTAAATTCATCGTGCAACCATTCCAAAAAAGACTTCAAATGCTACAAAGCAGAATACTTTTAGTTCTGTTTTTATTTTCCATCTCAATTTTAAGTGCCCACGAAATAAGTGGTAGGGTTATTTCAAAAGAAAAGGGCTTGCCTATTCAGGGTGTTGGCGTTTATAATAAAACCAACGGAGCCTATACTTACACCAATATTTCTGGATATTTTGAGCTGGACGACGTGGCGTTAAATGATGAGATTTTTTTTTATAGCTTGGGTTACGAAAACACATCAATTGTAATAACGGAAATCGAGTTGTCAACAAAATTTATCGTTGCACTAAATGAAGCGCCAGCCTCTTTAGATCAGGTTTTGGTTGTATCGAAAGCTAATGTGCTGAGTACCTTTTTGAACGTCGATTTAAAAACAAATCCCGTAAAATCTTCACAAGAAATACTTCATAAAGTTCCGGGACTAATTATTGGTCAGCATGCGGGTGGTGGAAAAGCCGAGCAGATATTTTTGAGGGGCTTCGATATCGATCACGGTACCGATATAGCCATAAATGTTGATGGCATGCCCGTAAATATGGTATCACATGCCCATGGTCAAGGCTATTCAGATATGCACTTTATCATTCCAGAAACCATTGGCAATATTGATTTCGCCAAAGGAAGCTATTACGCTAATAAGGGTAATTTTAATACGGCTGGTTATGTGGATATTGGTACCAAAAAAACAATAAAAAACAATTTGATTGCGATTGAAGCAGGACAGTTCAATACCCTTAGAACATTGGCAATGACAAAGCTTTTTGAAGAAGAGTACAGTAGCGCTTATATGGCTTCAGAGTTGATGTTGTCCGACGGTGTTTTTGAGTCACCACAAAATTTCAATCGATTAAATATCATGGGGCGATATCACTTTAATAATCATCAAGATCAGGAATTTAATTTATCGGTATCCCATTTTCAAAGTAAATGGGATGCCTCGGGGCAAATTCCTGTTCGGGCTGTGGAGCAAGGTTTAATAGGCCGTTTTGGAGCCATAGACGATACTGAAGGTGGCAATACCAACCGTAGTAATGTTTGGATAAATCACACCAAACAATTGGATGCGCATTCTAAAATAAAAACCAATGCTTACATATCTAAATACGATTTTGAACTGTTTTCAAACTTTACCTTTTTCTTGGAAGATCCTGTAAACGGCGATCAAATACATCAAAAGGAAAATAGGACCATTATTGGCGCTTCGTCTGTTTACGACCATACAATCCATTTGAAAAACAATAATTCACATTTAAGATATGAATTAGGAACAGGATTTAGATACGACGATGTTAATGATGTGCAGCTTTCAAAAACTATAAATCGACAAACCATTTTAGAACGATTGGCCTTTGGGAATGTTGATGAGTTAAATGCCTTTGCCTTTGCTAACTTAAACTATAAAATAGGAAATTGGACGCTGAATCCGGGCGTAAGATTTGATTATTTTAAATTTGATTACGAAAATTTATTAACAGAAACCTACGACAATCAAAGTGAAAATAATATAAAAATAAGCCCCAAATTAAATGTGATTTATGCAGCTTCATCAAAATTACAGTTGTTTGCCAAAACGGGATTGGGGTACCATTCCAACGATACTAGGGTAGTGGTTGCCAATAAAGGGGAAGAAATATTACCAACTTCTTTTGGCTGCGATTTAGGGGTTATTTACAAGCCGCTAAACCGGTTGGTGTTTAATGCTGCCCTTTGGAACTTGTTTTTGCAACAGGAATTTGTTTATGTTGGCGATGCTGGAATTGTAGAGCCCAGTGGAAAAACGGAACGCTACGGTGTTGATTTTGGTATGCGCTACCAATTAAACGATTGGCTGTTTTTTAACACTGACCTCAATTATACTTATGCCAGAAGTAGTGAGGAACCCGATGGAGAAAACTATATACCTTTAGCGCCAGACTTAACTTCTTCAGGTGGGTTAAGCATTAAAAATTGGAAGAATTTATCTGGTGGAATAAATTATAGGTTTATTAAAGACCGACCTGCAAATGAAGATAATTCTATTATTGCCGAGGGGTATTTTGTGACCGATTTAAACCTGAATTACACACTTAATAATTGGACTTTTGGTGTAATAGTTGAAAACCTTTTTGATACCGAATGGAACGAAGCACAATTTGCTACGGAAAGCAGATTATTTAATGAGCCCAATTCTGTAGAAGAAATTCATTTTACCCCAGGGGCGCCTTTCTTTTTAAGAGGAAAAGTTGCAGTAAGGTTTTAATAATTATTCCAAAATTTTTATCATCTTAAACGACTTAAAAAGGTGAAAAACCCCCGGAAGAATAATGAGACCACCAATTATTAGCGAAATTCCCAAAACTTTTATTGTGCCCTGGGTAGCAACAGTTTCAATAATACTCATTTCGGTATTTGAAGCAATTATCAAATAAGGATAATGTGTAATTAATGCTGCAATTATAATCAAAACCACCTGTAACCCGGCTAAAGTTCTACTTACTATACGTCTGGCTTTTTTTATACTTCGCATAAGCGGAAAAATCAATATTCCAGAAAGTATAATCAGGCCAATTGTATATGGGTTTTTAAGAAAATCGGTAACAAAAACAACATCATACATAAGCCCATAACTTAATACCACAAAACCAAGGATGATGACCGAAACCGTGGCTATTCTTGATTTTCTAACATAAATATGACGGTTTACACTTGTAGTTTCTCCAATAAGAAGAATAGAGGTTAAAAACGCACATAAGGCCGCAAAAAATAAACCTACCCAAATTGAAAAACCATTTAACCAAGGGTTGATAAATAGTTCGGCAAACGTAAAATTGCCATAATTTTCTGTAATAATCAATTCACCAGAAACCATGGCTCCAGCTGTCATTCCCAAAAATACAGGGGTTACAAAACTAGATACTCTAAAAAGCCAATCGTAAACTATTTGAGATTTATCTTTATAAGCATCATAATGCCTAAATACAAAAGCGACACCTCGTAATGTAATGCCCAAAAGTACCAAGGTTAATGGAATGTGTAAATAAACTACAAGTACATTGTAAAAACCAGGAAATCCAACCCAGAGAATTACAACCAAAATGATAATCCAAATATGGTTGGCTTCCCAGACAGGACCCATAACACTGTAAATGGTTTTTTTCGTGATTTTTTGGTTTTGTTCAGAAGAGAACAATTCAACAATACCAGCACCAAAATCGGCTCCAGCTAAAATAACATAAAGTAATAGCGATACTAATAAAAAAAGTATAACAACGTAAAGCATATTTAAGCGGATTTAGGATTGTTTAGTGCTTTTACTTGTCTTGTCATCAACCAAGTTACCGACACGGTAAGCATTCCGTAAAGCAATAGATAAAAATAGAAACTATAAATCATTCCTGGCATGGGAGTAACGGCATCTTTGGTTCGCATAATGTTATGAATAATCCAAGGTTGCCTGCCTACTTCGGTAACAATCCATCCGGCTTCCAAAGCCATAAAGCCAAACGGTGCAAGTATGGCAAATAATAACCAAAACCAATTTTTTTGCCACCACGATTTTCTTTTTAAACTGATAAAGAATAACATACCAGCTATCATAAGCAAGGTACCGATGCCCACCATAATTTGAAAGGCATAATGCACTGTGGCTACATTGGGTTTAACATCATCAGGAAAATCGTTTAGGCCTTTTACCTCGGCATTAAAATCGCCAAAAGCTAAAAAAGACAATGCTTTGGGGATTTCAATTTTATGGGAAACCGTTTTGTTTGTTTGATTGACAATACCACCTATATATAGTGGTGCACCATTGGTAGTTTCGTAATGGGCTTCCATAGCGGCCAATTTAACAGGCTGGCGTTTGGCAACATCTTTTGCTGAAAGGTCACCGCTTATAGGTTGTATGATAGCAGCAATTGCACCAAATGTTATAGCTATTTTAAATGCTTTTTTGTGTAATTCTATTTGCCGTCGCTTATAAATTTGAAAGGCGTGAATACCTGCCACGGCAAAGCTTGTAGCTGTAAACGCGGCTAAAGTCATGTGCAGTGCTTGTGTAAACCAAGCTGGGTTGAAGAGGGCCTTAACAGGATCTATATTTAAAAATTGTCCATTTATATAATCGAAACCAGAAGGTGCATTCATCCAACCATTGGCAGATACTACCAAAATGCCAGATGCTACTCCAGAAATGCCAACTATAACACCTGTGAACCAATGGAACTTTTCAGGGATTTTATCCCATCCATAAAGATAAAAACCTAAAGCGATGGCTTCTACAAAAAAAGCAGCTCCTTCCAATGAAAAGGGCATCCCAATTATGGGACCGGCATACTTCATAAACTCAGGCCATAACAAGCCTAACTCGAAAGACAATGCTGTGCCTGAAACAGCTCCTGTAACAAAGAAAATAGCGACACCTTTTTGCCATGATTTGGTGAGTTTTAAATAAATAGGGTTGCGTGTATTTAGCCATTTTTTATGTGAAATAACCATAAAAAAGGGCATAACCATTCCAATACAAGCAAATACAATGTGAAAAATAAGGGTAAATGCCATTTGTAACCTGGCGGCATCTAAATTGTCCATGAAGGAAGCTTTAAAAAGTAATGTTACAAAGATACTTTATAAAGCTTAAAAAACTTTGTAATAATGATTACAAAAAAGTAAATAAACTATCCGGTATCGATATTTTATTTCTCAACTATTTCAACTTCAAACAATTTATCCCAACGTTTGCCCGTAACGAATATGGTTTTTGTTTTTGGGTTGTAGGCAATGCCGTTAAGCACATCCAAACCTTGATGTTGTGTTACTTTGTTTTTTAAAGGTGTAAAGTCTATAACGCCTTCAACAGCTCCATTTTTTGGATTAATAATAGCAACCCCATTTTTTTGGTAGCGATTGGCATATATTTTTCCTTCAATCCATTCCATTTCATTGATTCCAACTATTTTTCCTTTGTTGGTACAAACTTGAATGTAATCTTCTTCAACTAAAGTTTCAGGATTCAACATCCAAATTTTTTCTGTCCCATCGCTTTTGTATAAAATATCGTCATCGTTGCACAAACCCCAGCCTTCTTTACTGTTTCCGTATTTGAAGCTGTCTAGTTTTTCAAAAGTATTTACACTATAAACAAAACCAATTCCTTTTTGCCATGTAAGCTGATACACTTTGTTGTTTAAAATCGTGAGACCTTCGCCAAAATATTCGTTGGCTAAATTTAGGTTTTTTATTATTTCACCTGTTTTATAATTTACTTTTCTCAGTTTAGATTCTCTGTATTGGCCTGTACTTTCATAAAGCGTATCGTTAAAAAACTCAATACCTTGGGTATAAGAAGTAATGTCGTGTGGGTATTCATTAACGATTTTATAACCGTAAATTTTAGGGACTTCACTATTTAAAATAGTAATGGGGTAGGTGGTTTCTTGTTTTTCGCCATTGAAATGTACCGTCGCTTTAATGGTGTGCTCTCCTAATTTTATATTTTTCAAAACGGTATTAGCTTTAATTCTTTTTCCGTTTAGGGTGTAAAGAACCGAATCAATAGTATGCCCTTTTTTGTTTTCTAAAGACAATTTTAAGGTTTCATTATTGGATATGTTGCCTTTTTTAGCATTGGTTTTAATGCTAAAATCACTTTTTTTACTACCTGTGTTAGAGCCGCAACTAAAAGTAAGGGCAGTTAAAAATATGATTGTTAGATATTTGATGGTACTCATTGTTGAAATTCTAATTTTGGGCAAGATATTTATTAAAAATCAGTTTAAAAAATCATTGTCAAAATTTTAAAAGTTCGTAACTTTGCACCTGGCAAGTCCTACACAACCAGCTCCTGTTGAATCCTCCAGGTCGGGAACGAAGCAAAGGTAAACGGTCGTAGCGGTGTGATGTAGGTAGCTTGCCTTTTTTTGTGCCTTTTTGTTAGGTAAATCTTACTATCTTTAACCGCAAAATTTTTACAGATGTCTAAAGTTGTTTTGATAACGGGAGGTTCTTCTGGAATAGGAAAATCTATTGGCGAATTTTTAACCCAAAAAGGTTTTAAGGTTTATGGTACGAGCCGGAACCCTGAAAAGTACAGTGGTAGTAGGTTCCCTATTTTAGCTTTGGATGTAAAAAAGGTCGATACCATAAGGCATACGGTTTCTGAAATTATTTCAAAGGAAAACCGACTTGACGTACTTATAAATAATGCAGGTGCCGGCATTACAGGACCTATTGAAGAAATCCCTGAAGCGGAGATAAAAAACAACTTTGAGACTAATTTTTTTGGTCCTATAAATGTTATAAAATCTGTATTACCCCAAATGCGTAAACAACAATCTGGCTTGGTTATTAACGTTACTTCAATTGCTGGCTATATGGGGTTGCCTTACCGTGGTGTTTATAGTGCTAGCAAAGGCGCTTTAGAGCTTTTAACCGAAGCCTTTAGAATGGAGTTGAAAGACTTTAATGTTGAAATGACCAACGTAGCACCTGGCGATTTTGCAACCAATATAGCTGCAGGACGTTACCATGCGCCGCTAAAAAATGATTCGCCATATCATAAGGTTTATGGTAAAACCCTAGAATTAATGAATGAGCACGTTGATGGAGGAAGTAATCCGGATGTGATGGCAGAGGCGGTCTATAAAATTATCAATACGCCAAAACCTAAAGTACATTACAAAGTAGGGGAATTTATGCAGAAGTTTTCTATTGTGTTAAAACGTATTCTACCCGATAAAATTTATGAAAAATTACTAATGAACCACTACAAAATCAAGTAGTTTATTTATTGATCAAGCCCAATAATTGTTCTTCAAAACGAGAAGAAAATATATTGGAAGCACTATTAACAATCCTTGAATCTTTATCCAATATAATGGTTTTGGTCATTGGGTGTACGGCTAGAATTTCTTTACCTTCTTTTGGGTTTTTAAATTGGTATTCGTGGGTTTGGTCGAACCGATGACTAGCCAATATAGTTTTACATTTCTCGATATCGAAGTCGTCAATATTAATGGTAATGAAGTTTATTTCTGGGTATTTGGTTTTTAATTCATTAAGCTTATTATGTGAATCTTTAAAATGGTCATAGTATACCTGAGACCAAAAAGTAATAGCCGTTGGCCTGTGGATTAACGAGTTGATATCAACGACTTTATTTTCATGATTCACAACACTAACTTTCGGTAATTTTAAACCTTCTTTTAAGCTATTAATAGATTTAGTATACCGTACCACAATGGCTTTGTTCTTTTCATTACCACTTTTGGTTAAAAAAGATTTTAAGATGGTATTGTTATCTGCTTCATTTTTGCTCTTTGATAAATAGCGCATTGTGAAATAGTATAGTAGATCATCTTTTGTTGCTCTATTTTCAACTAGGCTATCGATTAAATTTAATCGGTCCAAATTGAAGCACAGCGCTCTGCGGTCAAACAAATTGTCTTCAGAATGGTCATCGTGTATTTTTAAAGACATATTGCTAAAGTTATGCCTTAAAAATGTATTATAATTGTAATAGGTACTTAAAAATTCATCATTGTAATTTATGTTTTTTCTGTAGGCATAAAAATCTTCAGGTACCGATTTTAAATTGGCAGCCTTGTTTTTGCCATAATGCACAAATGGATAAACTTCTTTGTTTGAGTAGTAATTGTAATTTATGTTAGCCTGTGCTATCTTAAGGAAAAGATCGGAGGGTTTATGCTTACTCTTAAAATGCTCTAGGTGATTAACTTTAATCGTTTTTAGGGAGTCCACATGTTTTTCGTAGGCGTTTGGGCTAAGTTGGCATAGCCTTACTACATGCTTTTCTTCTTTTTCGTTTTCTAAAAACTCATTGATAAGGTAGTTGTTCTTTTTATCGCCTACCCCTGTAAAGACCAACGATTCGTCAAAGTCTAAAGTGTTCAGTCTAAAAAGTACACTGTCTTTGGGTTCCAATAAAATCATTTGGTATTCACCACCATGTCTAAAGGTATAAAGCCCTTGCTCTAAACCTTCAATTTTGTACAGAAACCTATTTCTACCATCTAATTTAATGGTATCTATTACGGCCTCATTTTTAGAAAGTACAACATAGTTGGTATTGGGATTTATGATTTCCCCACCAAAATAAGCATAATCGGCTGTATTGTCACTTTCTTCTTTACAGCCCAATAAAGCGAGAAAAACAAAAAATAAAGTAATGTTAAACTTCATAAATCCTACTGAACGTTTTCTTAAAACAAAAGTATAGCTTGTATTTATAAACTCTTGTTAAGGCGTTGTTAAATGTTTCCTAATCAAAGCGGTATAAAATGACATTAAAATGCATGTAAATTAAACAATTTTGTGGCTTGTAAAAAATTAAAGGTCAACAAGGTTTCGACTTACCGATGTAATTCTCTACTTTTGCAAAAAAATTAAAAGATTCTTTATGTTATCAGTATCAAATCTTTCGGTTCAGTTTGGAAAACGCGTGCTTTTTGATGAAGTAAACACCACATTCAACAACGGTAATTGTTACGGCATTATTGGTGCGAATGGCTCTGGAAAATCAACTTTTTTACGAATTCTTTCAGGAAAACAAGAACCTACTTCCGGACATGTCTCGCTTGAAACCGGAAAACGTATGTCGGTGCTGGAGCAGGAGCATAATTTGTACGATGAACATACGGTTTTAGAAACGGTGTTGATGGGGAATAAACCCTTATTTAAAATTAAAACCGAAATTGATGCGCTTTACGCAGATTATTCTGATGAAAATGCCGAGAAAATAGGAGAACTTCAGGTAGAATTTGAAGAAATGAATGGTTGGAATGCCGACAGTGATGCGGCGGCTCTACTTTCTAATTTAGGAATCAAAGAAGATTTGCACTACAGCATGATGGCCGATTTGGATGGTAAACAAAAGGTACGCGTGCTTTTGGCTCAGGCTTTGTTTGGTAATCCGGATGTACTAATTATGGATGAGCCAACCAACGACCTGGATTACGAAACTATATCGTGGTTGGAAAACTTCTTGGCTAATTATGATAATTGCGTGATTGTAGTATCGCACGACCGTCACTTTTTAGACGCTGTTTGTACACATATTTCAGATATCGATTTTGGCAAAATAAATCATTATTCGGGTAACTATACGTTTTGGTACGAATCGTCGCAACTTGCGGCCAAGCAACGTGCACAGCAAAACAAAAAAGCAGAGGAAAAGAAAAAGGAACTTGAAGAATTTATTCGTCGTTTTTCTGCCAACGTAGCCAAAAGTAAGCAGGCTACCAGTAGAAAAAAGATGATTGATAAATTGAATATTGAAGATATTCGTCCTACCAGTCGTCGTTACCCAGCAATTATTTTTGAGCGTGAACGTGAAGCGGGAGACCAAATTTTAAACGTTGAAGGTCTTGCTGCTTCGTTGGATGGTGATGTGTTGTTTAAGGATATTGATTTAAATCTAGCAAAGGGTGACAAAGTTGTTGTGTTTTCTAGGGATTCGAGAGCAACTACAGCATTCTATCAAATTTTAAATGATAAGGAAAAGGCCGATGCCGGAAAATTTTCTTGGGGTGTTACCACTACACAATCGTATTTGCCTTTAGACAACAGTGAATATTTTAATAACGATTTAAATTTAATTGATTGGTTGCGCCAATGGGCAAAAACCGAAGAAGAACGCGAAGAAGTAAATATTCGTGGCTTTTTGGGTAAAATGATTTTTAGTGGTGAAGAAGCTTTTAAAAAGTCGTCAGTATTATCTGGAGGCGAAAAAGTAAGGTGTATGCTCTCTAGAATGATGATGCAAAGGGCCAATGTTTTACAACTCGACGAACCTACCAACCACTTAGATTTGGAGAGTATTACGGCGTTCAACAATTCACTTAAAAACTTTAAAGGCACTGTGTTGTTTACCACGCACGACCATGAGTTTGCGCAAACCGTAGCGAATAGAGTAGTGGAGCTTACACCAAATGGGGTAATAGATCGCTATATGAGCTTTGATGATTATATGCAAGACAAAAAAATAAAAGAATTAAGAGATAAAATGTATGCGGTAACGGCTTAAAAATACGGCAACTAAAACTAAGAAATCCTCGAAAATTAATTCGGGGATTTTTGGCTTTAATTCAAGTTGTTTTATTCTTCCGTTTAAGAATGTTTTCAGTTTTATTCCTTCAACTCCGATGTCAGTTCCTCAACAAGAGGCAAGGCTCTCTTAAGTTCGTCTTTATGAACATGTATTTCTTGAAGTCTTCGGCCTGGATAGCCAAACCCAGCTAGTCTGGCCGATTCAGATTCATCTTTTATGATGGCGCATATATTTATTTTTTCCAATTCACTGAAAATGTGTTGAACTTCGTTGAAATTTCCCGAGAATACTTTAATATAATTAGACATGACATTTGATGTTTTGTGGTGACTTAATAAACCAGTTAAAACTTTTGTTTTAAAGTTATATAGAATTAAGCTTCAAGTTCTGAAGTTAATTTTTCAACAATAGGCATAGCGCGTGCTACTTCATCTTTATGTACCAAAACTTGTTGAATGGATCCGCTTTCCCCACCAAAAAGAGAGGTTAACCCTGAGTCGGTTCTATCTTTAACCACAGGAATAATGTCTTCATTTTCCAGAGCAGCAACAAGGCGTTGTGCTATGGCGTAAGCTCCCGTAAATACATTAATGTAGTTTGTCATGGTATTTAGCTTTATTGGTTTCCTCTCTAATTTACTAAAAATTATTGAAAAATGATTGAGAAAATAACGCTAAAGTGCATTAAAATGTACCAACAAACCCAACTTGGTTTGGTTTAACCGATAAATGCCATGAAATTTTCTTTGGTGCCTTTTTAGTGGCGTAGGCGCGAGTTGAATTTAAAAACTTATCGATGGAGTCTACCACCATAATGCTCAATACTGTAATAAATACCGTATCGGTAAGCCAATGGGCGTTGGCGGTAAGTCTTGAAAGTGGAATAATAGAACCTAAGGAATAGGTTGCTATTTTAGCCCAATTGCTTTTAAATTGTTTGGCTATGGCGTGCGACATGGTTGCGGCTAAAGCAGTATGCCCTGAAGGAAACGAATGAAATGCGCCTTCGCTGGAAAAAGGTCTAAATTCAAAAGCACCATAATCAGCACCAGGTCTTGCGCGTCCTACCGCATTTTTAAGAATACTTTGTATTAACCCAGTGGTTACCGATGATGAAATAATGAGGACACTGGTTTTCCTAATGGGCTCACTTTTGGTTAATAGGCCCACGCCGTATAATCCGGCATTAACCATAAAAAAGTTTTGTGGACTCCCAAAATACCAACCAAAATCTTTGGCTAACTGAGGTGCTTTGGCGTCTTGCCTTTTAAAAAACTGGTTGGCCGGTTCGTCTATAGACGATAGTGCGGCTGTTCCAAAAACTAAAATGCCTAAGTTTTTAAAATCTTTACCGTTCCAATGTGCCGGTTGACTAAAAGCATGTTTGACGCCTTGCCAGGTGTTTTTTGCATCGTATTTTAAAAGGCTCCACCTAGAAAGGCTATCCGTGGACTTTTTAAAAGTTGTGCTTTGTGCTGAGGTCAAAACACAAAAGCACATTACAACAACATTAAAAACTAGCCTTTTCATTAAAATTTACCTTAGTTCGGCACCAAGCTGCTTTTCAAAATTGCCTTGTAGTTTGCCCATTATTTTATCGATTTGCTTATCGGTTAAAGTTTTGTTTTCGTCTTGTAACGTAAAGCTAACCGCGTAACTTTTTTTACCTTTTGGTAAGTTTTTACCTTGATAAACATCAAATAGATTAACCGCTTTAAGCAACTTCTTTTCACTTTGTTTGGCGATGTTGTAAATCGACTCAAAGGTTACGTTATCATCCAGTAATAGTGCAAAATCGCGTCGTACTTCTGGGTATTTAGGTATTTCGGTAAATTTGATTTTATTGTGTTTTACCAAATCTAAAACCGTATCCCAGTTGAAATCGGCATAAATTACCTCTTGCGAAATATCAAAATGTTTCAGGACTTGTTTTTTTACCAAACCAAAATCTGCAATTTTGTTTTTGCCTAAACTTAGCGTTAAACCTTCGGAAAACAAATCGTTTGAAATGGGTGACTCTTTAAACCTTGAAATCCCCAAGCGTTCCAGTACAGAAACGATTAGGCCTTTCATCAAAAAGAAATCACTTTTTTTATTCGTACCGTGCCAGTTTTCAGTATTTTGATTACCGGTTATAAATAACGAAAGATGTTTAAATTCCTCACGTTTATCACCAAAGTCGTGATAGGTTTTTCCGAATTCGAACAGTTTTAAATCCTGACGCTTACGGTTGATATTAAACGATATCGCTTCCAAACCAGAAAACAATAACGATTGTCTTAAAACCGACAAATCATTACTCAGTGGGTTGAGCATGGTAATATTATGCTCGTCCTTTAATTGCTCACTTAAAGCCACATAATTTGGTGTGGTAAGCGAGTTGGACATAATTTCGAAAAAGCCTTGCGATACCAATTGGTTGCCCACAACATTTTGAACTTTATAGTCTTCAAAACGTGATATGGCCGAAATGGAGGCGTTCAACTTTTCGGTGGTCTTGATGTTATTGTATCCGTAAACTCTTAAAACTTCCTCAATAATATCAGCTTCACGCTCTACATCGTTTCGATAAGCAGGAACAGTTAGGCCTAAACCTGTTTCGGTAACGTTATTAACTTTTATCTCCAACGAGGTTAAAATACGTTTTATAACTTCTTTTGGAATTTCTTCACCAATCAACTTTTTGGCGTTTTCGAAGCTTAAACGCACCTCGAAATCTTGTATCTTTTTCGGGTAAAAATCCACTATATCGCTGGTGACTTCGCCTCCGGCCAATTCTTGAATTAATAGGGTGGCTCGTTTTAAAGCGTATTCAGTAATGTTTGGGTCAATACCGCGCTCGAAACGGAATGATGCATCGGTATTCAATCCATGGCGCTTAGCCGTTTTACGAATACTTACCGGGTTAAAATAAGCACTTTCTAAAAAGATACTGGTCGTGTTTTCGGTAACACCCGAATCAATGCCGCCAAAAACACCTGCAATACACATCGGTTTTTCGGCATTGCAAATCATTAAATCGTCTTCGTGCAATTCACGTTCCACACCGTCAAGTGTCGTGAATTTTGTTCCCGATTTTAGCGTTTTTACTTCTATTTTGTTGCCTATAATTTTGTTGGCATCAAAAGCATGTAGTGGTTGCCCCAAATCGTGAAGCACATAGTTTGTGGCGTCAACCACATTGTTTTTAGGTTCAATACCAATAGCCTTTAAGCGGTGCTTTAGCCAAGCGGGCGATTCTTTAACACGTATTCCCGAAATGGTAACACCACAGTAGCGTGGCGCTAAATCTTTATTGATAACATCCAAATCCATTTTAAGGGTGCGGTTATCGACACGAAATGCACTGACCGACGGCGTAATGAATTCCAAATTTATATCTTTTTGTACCAAACCAGCTCTTAAATCGCGTGCCGTTCCCATGTGGCTCATGGCATCGGCACGGTTTGGGGTCAATCCGATTTCAAAAACATGGTCGTTTTCTATATCGAAAATATCGGCAGCTGGCGTTCCAGGTTTTAAATCGGCATCGAGTACCATGATACCGTCATGCGATTGGCCCAAGCCCAATTCGTCTTCAGCACAGATCATACCATGACTGGCCTCGCCTCTAATCTTTCCTTTTTTAATGGTCCATGCTTCGCCTTCGGGGGTGTAAAGCGTAGTGCCAATAGTAGCAACGGGCACTTTTTGTCCGGCCGCTACATTGGGGGCGCCGCAAACAATTTGTAGTGGTTCGCCATTACCAATATTTACAGTGGTTACTTTTAATTTATCGGCATTGGGGTGCTTTTCGCAAGTAAGCACTTCGCCCACAACAATGCCTTCCAGGCCGCCTTTTACAGATTGATAGTTTTCCAAGCCCTCTACTTCAAGGCCTAAATCGGTAAGGAGTTCGCTGGTTTGTTCTGGTGTCCAATCGGTTTTAATAAATTGCTTTAACCAGTTGTATGAAATTTTCATGGATTATGATGCTATTTGAAAGGTGCAAAGATAATAGATTGCTTTAAGCATTCAAATAATGTTTGATTAAAACGACGTTTGATTTAAACTTAAATATGTGATGCTTCAAATAGGTGTTTTATGAATTCGTTGCAGTTTGTTTTAAAGGAGTATTTCTCCGTTTTCGTTTTAGCCACTCATTTAAGGCCAACGCTGTCTTGGATTCTTCATTTAATCTTCAGATTCAACAGCTTTTAAAATTCTACCATCATTAAGTTTCCATTCAGTAAGACCATTTGCACTTCTGCCCATTACTATAGCGGCGGCAGCTGATGGACTTGAAAATAAATAATCTTCTTTTAAGATAAGCTTGTTGTCTATTTGAATTATAATTTTATCGTCAATTAAACTTTGTCTTGTATTTTTCCAGTTTGAAGGAAAAGAATTTGTAATTGAAGTTGCAAATTCAGAATCTTTTAAAACCACAAACCCTTCGTTGGTCATTTGGCCTTTAGCTTTTGCTCCTCGAGCGGCATTTATATAAAATGTATTGCTAATTTGTTCTTCTATTGTTTGTTCTTTCCTTAATTCTTCAAATATTTTGAAGCCCAAGGCATTCACAAGAAGTTTTATATTTTCTAAAAACTCTTCCATTTCTGCCTGATCAGATTCCGATATGGACGAGCGAGCAGGTGTATTACCATTCTCAAGATCATATCTATTTACTTTCAATGCTATTTCGTGTAACCTGTTTTCCAGATATTTTATATGAGCTTTATTTAAATTTTCATCCTTACTCACAAAAACCAGCGCTTCATTCCAGAAATCTTTTGCTGATAAGTGCTGGTTTAATCTTTTGTAGATACCTTCAGCCTCACCGATGTAAGCTAATTCTTTGTTTTCTGATTTATTTGATTTCCCAAATAAAATATATACGCCCGTATTTTCTAATTCAGGTCTATCGGATGACTCTTTTATTTTTTTCCTTGGAATTTTTAAAGCTTTACCTGTCCAGTTTGACAATTCACACGTCATTCTACCGTTGGGCTCACCATCTACCAAAAATATTTTTATGGTTTTACCAAAGTTTTTCATAAGCAATTCGATTCAGAATTTAATTATTGTATTATTTTAACACTAGTCGAAAAATACTTCAAATTAGAATGCGTTGAAAGAAAAGTTGTTAAGAGTTTTAAACAAACTTATAGGTCTTCCAGCATCACATTATAGTCATACTGGAGGTCTTCGTGCAGTTTGGCAATGGTTTTTTTTGCCAAAAGGAGTTGGCGCTGGTACGTGTTTTGCAATTGGGTGCTGCGTTTTATGCTGGGTTTAAAATCGCGCAGTTTTTCACAAAAGTAGAGGAGGAGTTCTACTTCGGTTTCTTTTTTTAAGGAGTATCGAATGTATTTTTTAACGTTACGCAATATTTTACGAACACTTTTTCGGATATAAAAATAGCTTTTGGTATTTATTTGCTCAAACTCGGCATCCATATAGCGTTTTATACTGGCTACATAGTTGGTTTCGTCTTCGGCTTCAAACAACAAATAGGTAAGGAGCTCTTTGTTTTCCTTTTTAAATTTGGACAGGCGTAGGCAGATATCGAGCAGCTCGTCGCGCGATTTGTACTTTAGTTCTTTTTTTATGGTAACAACCGATGCTGCTTTCAATGGAGGTGCTTTTTTATGCCATCGTATGAGTAATGCCCCGGGCCAGCAATAAGAATAGCCACAAAAGCTATTAAAAACAAAATGGACTTTTCTTTGGTGCCTAAGGGGTCGTTTAGATGCACCACAAAAGCGGCAACCAGCATGGTAATAATGGTGGGTAAGGTGGCCCATTTGGTTTTAAAGCCAACGAGTACTAAAATAGGAGCGACCACCTCGCCAATAAGTGTTAAAATGAGTGATGGTGTTTCGCCAAGCCCAATGGGGTCGGCAAATTTTATAGGACTTTCAAAAAGTCTGCTAATCTTTGGAATACCGTGCGTAAGCATCATGCCTGAAAAGCCTACGCGTAGTATCAACAGGCCTAAGTCTACAGGTTTTTTTATCATTTTTTTGCTATTAATCTTATCTGAGTTTAGGGAAATCTGAAGGGTTGTATTCGTGCATCACGGCGTAAACGGCTTCAAAAATATCTTCGGCCGATGGTTTTGAAAAATAGTCGCCATCGTTGCCATAAGCAGGGCGGTGCGGTTTGGCCGTAAGCGTTTTTGGTGCGCTATCCAGATACTGAAAGGCGTTTTGTTTATTTAAAATTTTATCTAAAATATAGGCCGATGCCCCACCAGGTACATCTTCGTCAATGACCATCACTTTATTGGTTTTGGCGATGCTCTTAACGATATCATGATTTAAGTCGAAAGGCATTAACGATTGCACATCAATTATTTCAACATCAATGCCAACAGCCTGTAATTCTTTGGCCGTTTGCTCCACAATGCGTAGTGTAGAACCGTAAGATACCAAAGTGATGTCGGTACCCTCTTTAATGGTTTCTGCCACACCAATAGGTGTTTTTAGTGCCCCCAAATTGTTAGGCATTTTCTCTTTTAATCGGTAGCCGTTTAAACATTCTACCACAATAGCGGGGTCGTCGCCCAATAACAGCGTATTATAGAATCCTGCAGCTTTCGTCATATTTCGTGGCACGAGCAGGTTAATGCCTTTTACCAAATTTAGAATACCGCCCATTTGCGAACCGGAATGCCAAATGCCCTCAAGCCTATGGCCACGTGTACGGATAATTAAGGGTGCTTTTTGCTTGCCTTTGGTGCGGTAATGGGTGGTGGCTAAATCGTCGCTTATAATTTGAATCGCGTAAAGGATATAATCTAAGTACTGGATTTCGGCAATGGGGCGCAGACCACGCAATGCCATGCCTATTCCTTGCCCAACGATAGTAGCCTCACGGATGCCGGTATCGGCCACACGAAGTTCACCGTGTTTTTCCTGTAGGCCTTCCAACCCTTGGTTAACATCTCCAATATTTCCAGTGTCTTCACCAAAAATAAGAGCTTCAGGATAACGGCTGAAAATAGCATCAAAATTATCACGCAGGATAATACGACCATCTACTTGTGGTGCATCATCGTTGTATGATGGTTTTATTTCTTTTATTCGCGTGTTGGAACCTTGGGTTTCAGAATACAAATGCGAACTGAATTTAGGTTGTGCTTTTTCGAAAATGGCATTGATCCAACGCATTAATTTGGCTTTCTCGGGTGTGTTTTCACCAAGCAAATAACGTAGCGCTTTGCGGCCATGCGATAGGATATCCTTTCTAGTAGGTTCTGAAATTTTACTTAAACCCTCTCTGATTTTTGAAAGGAAAACACCATTTGGACTAGTGGTTTCAACTTGTTTTAAAATGGAAACAAGCTCGTCTTGCTCATTCTTAATGGGCTTTAAAAACGTATGCCAAGCGTTGTTTTTAGCTTGCCTAACTTCACGCTTTGCTGTGCGTTCAATATCAAGTAAATCTTCATTCGTGGCAATACCGTTTTCAATCATCCAATTGCGCATTCTGGTGTTGCAATCGTGCTGGTCTTCCCACTCTAAGCGTTCAGGAGTTTTGTATCGCTCATGCGATCCCGAGGTGGAGTGTCCTTGGGGTTGTGTGAGTTCGGTAACATGAATTAAAACAGGAACATGTTCCTCGCGGGCAATGGCTCCAGCTTCTTCGTATGTTTCCATGAGTTTGGCGTAATCCCACCCTTTGACGCGTAGAATTTCGAACCCTTTATTTTTTTCGTCTCGCTGAAAACCACTAAGTATTTCAGATATATTTTCTTTTGTTGTTTGGTACTTGGCGTGTACCGAAATGCCATATTCGTCATCCCAAACGCTAATAACTACAGGCACCTGAAGCACGCCAGCAGCGTTTATGGTTTCAAAAAACAGGCCTTCACTGGTACTGGCGTTACCTATAGTACCCCAAGCCACTTCGTTGCCTTCAACAGAAAAATTAGTGGTATTTATGCCTTTAACTTCCCTGAAAATTTTTGAAGCTTGTGCCAAGCCCAAAAGCCTGGGCATTTGCCCAGCAGTAGGAGAAATATCGGCACTTGAATTGTATTGTTTGGTAAGGTCTTTCCAACTGCCATTATCGTTTAAACTATGTGACACAAAATGCCCGCCCATTTGTCGACCGGCCGACATGGGTTCAAGTTTGATGTTGGTATTGGCGTAAAGTCCTGCGAAAAATTGCTCTGGAGTAAGCTCGCCCAAGGCCATCATAAAGGTTTGGTCGCGATAATACCCCGAACGCCAATCACCTTTTTTAAAGGCTTTGGCCATGGCTAACTGCGGTACTTCTTTACCGTCGCCAAAGATACCGAATTTAGCTTTTCCGGTTAATACTTCCCTGCGTCCCAACAAACTACATTCTCTGCTTATTACCGCAATTTTATAGTCGTTGATGACTTCGGTTTTAAAATCTTCAAATGACAGGTTGTTTTCCAAATCGGTTAGGGTGTGCATCTAGTGTTAGTTTAGCTTGCGCAAAAGTAGGCAATTTTTAGCTTTTTTGCAATGATATTAGGTGTTAAACCTATGTGAAATATATAAAAAAATGTGTTTTTGCGTCTAAAAATTACGAAAAATATATCGAATAATTAAATTTAATGACAATTATTCAAAACAGAATTAGTACCAGCGTCTTCTAAACAGCCCTAAAAGTGACTGAGGATCTAGGGTGAATTTAAAGCGTATTTTTTGATCGTAGTGCGGTTGACCAACTTCCCAACCTAAGTTGGAGTAGATAGGGAAATAAATTTCAAAGTAATCGGTTACTAAATTGACGCGAATACCAGAATCGTACACAAATTTGGTGGGGTTGTGTTTGTTTTTTACTAGGCCTAAATCTCCATAAGCCAAGATGTATTTCCAAAGGGTTGTACTGGCGTTAAAAGTGGTTATCCATTGATCGGCGAATTTAGTATCTAATTTTGACTTAAAGCCGCCTTCGGCTGTAATGTATTGTTGGCTAAAAATCCCTGTTTCTTCAGACCTTCCAAGGTAATTGTAATCAAATAAATAATCAGTTGGCCGATCTAAAGCAAAGCTGAAATAATTAGAACTGGGATCGGTATTGTTCTTTAAAAAGGCCCCTGCAAACATGCGTAAATTCAATTGCCTGTTACTTTCAAATAGCTTGCGGTATTCGAAATTGAACGATACCTTGCTGAATTTTTTACCCAACTGAAAATCGGTGTACCATTTACTGTAGTTAATTAGATTATCGTTAGAATTAATATAGCGCGCATTGAAAATACTGTAGTTAGGTTCGGAAGACGTGAAAATATTGTTTTCGTCTTTATCTCTTTTGATATTTACATACCTAAACCTTAGCATATCGCGTTTGTTAGATCGTAAATCATCGCTTTCACGAAACATAAAGGTAAGCGATGGTGTTATTTGGGTAACAAATAAATCGGGTGCATAAGATGAATATCCACCCACTATGCCATAGTTTAATAAATAAAGGTCGCTGTTTTCAAAATAATGCGTTTTGGACATTGATGCCGAACCCGTTAAGGATTTCGATTTGAGAGCATAAACAGGCGTTATTTTGTAATTAAATGTTTTTCTTAAAACAGTTGTATTGTAAGCCTTAGCTCCTAAGGTTATACCGTCGTATATGTTATTGAACTCGGCAATGGGCATAAGGAATACTTGATTATAGTAGGGGTCTTCAATATCTTTAAACAATCTAAACTGTAAGGGCTTGTTGTTAAAAAAGAAGCCTTTTAGCGATTTCCAGTTGTCGCGGAGATTGATTTCGGGAATCGTATTTTCGTAATTTAGTACCAGTTTATTGGCACCATCACGAGGAATAGTTATGGTTTTGCGACCATCAATGTTTTCAACCCAAGTTTTGCGCACAATTTCGTCATCATACAAACTATACAATGATACCGGCATGTTATTGTCTCGTTTGTTTTTAATGGTTACGGTTACCGAGTCTTCAGTTTTTTCAACGTTTTTAATTTTGAAATCTATCTTTTTTCGGGTTTTTAGATAGTCGTTAAAAAACCAATCGATGTTTTTTGACGCTTTTGATTTGATGTATTTTTCAAAGGCTTTGGCCGAGGTATGCTTTAGTTTGTTTTCTAATATAAAGGATTCTACGCTATGCTCGACAATGTCGTGGTTTACAAAATCATCTAAATATTTTAGTCCAACCCCAGCTTTGTATTTGTTGGCTATATTGTGGTTAAATTTCAGCAATGAATCTTTGTGCATGGCCAACGGTTGGTCGCGGTTGGTGCGTGCCATGAGCATAAAAGCTAAAATGTATTTATCGTTAAATTTCATATCGGCCGCATGAAAGGACCTCACGCCCCAAAAATCTGCAATGGTCCCTAAAAATTTCATGTTGGGATAATGTTGGTCCACATAATTTATTAAGTAATAAATTTGGATACCGTCGAGAAGCCATTGCTCTTTACGAGGATTTATAAGTAGGGTATTTTCCAAATAATTGTGCAGCGCAATTTTTAAAACTTTTAACTCATACTGAAAATGGCTGGGATAAGGTTTTACAAAACTCGGCAAGAAATTTAATCCGTAAATGGGATCCTTGTCGTTGTCTATTTGTGTCAGTAATAGTCTGTTGTGCGGGTACCCTCCAAAGTTGTCGAAAATAAAGTTTTTGATTTTTTCAGTAATCAAAACTTTATCGATGACTTCAAGGTCTTTGTCTTCGATATTGGAAACAATAGCATAATCATCGGCTTGAAGCGTTGTAAAGGTTGATTTCCTGCTTAAAAAAAGTTTATTGTTTACACGGTCTTTTCCAGATAAAGTAACGATTTGTTTGTAGGGGAGTTGTTCAATATTCTCAGTGTTAAGTTCTGATGTGAGCACATAGCCGTTGGGATGTTCAATCTCTAATGTAACATCAGATTTAGGGATATAGAGATCATCTAAATCCTTATTGCTATAATATTGCCACTCGCCATCGAAAACGGCAGGTGTAATATACCAATATCTTAAATTAAAATTCCCTTGATCGGTAATACCATAACTGGTGAATTTAGCATGAGGTACTTGCACTGTATATTCTAAATCTATGGCGTAAGCCTCGTTTGGTTTTAAAGGTGAATCAAGTTCAACTTTGATAATATCGGTTTGGTTTTTTAATTGATTGAATTTTAGTTCGGTACCATTTTGTTTTATAGATGCTATAACTGAAAACCCTCGGTCTTCATTCTTCGCTAAATGAAAATCGTTTTTGTATTCATCTGCCATTCTAATGGCTAATGGTGTTTTTTTTGTAGAATAACTATTGCTCCAATCGTTTAAATAAATGGTATTTAACGCGTGGTTGGTTGTATTGTGATAAACAATGGTTTGCGAAATTTTAATTTGTTTGTTTTCAACATCAAATACAGCTTTTAGGTCAATTTTATTTTGACTAAAGTGAAGAAGGGGCATTAGTAAAAAAAGGATAAAACTAAAAAGACGTATTTTCAATTTTAAATAGCATTAAGGTTAGCAATTTCATGTAAGGCGCTGCAAGATAATAAAATAAATTAGGGCTTGTACGCTTTAGGCCAGTTATTATGCATGCATAGGTAATAGTGTCCTTTAGAAAAATACTTAACTCTAGTTTTAAGTTAAAAGTTAGGACTCAAACGGGAGTTTTTATAGAAGTTATCCAAAATATCAATAACCTCGTCTTCGGTATCAATAAGATGAATAAGGTCGAGGTCTTTAGGGCTAATATTTGAAAATGAATCCAACAAAGTCGTTTTTATCCATTCAATAAGGCCTTTCCAAAAGTCTGTTCCTACTAAAATAATGGGAAATTTTCCAATTTTATGGGTTTGTATTAAAGTAAGTGCTTCAAAAAATTCGTCTAATGTACCAAAACCACCAGGCATAACCACAAAGCCTTGTGAGTATTTTACAAACATTACTTTTCTAACAAAAAAGTAATCGAAATCTAAACTTTTATCGGGATCTATATAAGGGTTGTCGTGTTGCTCAAAAGGTAACTCTATATTTAGCCCTACCGAAGTTCCGCCGCCAAGATGCGCACCTTTGTTGCCAGCTTCCATAATTCCTGGGCCTCCGCCAGTAATAACGCCATAACCTGCTTCAACTATTTTTTTGGCAATATTCTCAGCAAGTTGATAGTACTTTTGGTTGGGTTTGGTACGAGCCGATCCGAATATTGATACACACGGCCCAATTTTACTTAACTTTTCATAGCCATTAACGAACTCGCCCATAATTTTAAATATGGCCCAAGAATCGTTGGTTTTTATTTCGTTCCAACCTTTGTGGAGGTGTTCCTTTCTCATTATTCTAAACAAATTTGTAATTAATGGTACGCAAATTAATATTATAAAATGAATAAAAAAAGCAAACCAAAAGGTTTGCTTTGACTTCATTTTGAATTTATTTTACAATGGTTTTCGGCCACTAATTACATTGTAAAGAATAACAATAATTGCAATAACGAGCAATACGTGAATCAGACTGCTGGTGCCCAAGCCTGGTATAATGCCCAAAAGACCTAATAACCACGCTATAATACAAATTACGGCTACTAACCAAAGAATACTTTTCATAGTGTTAACGTTTTATGGTTTGTACTTAAATATACGAAAAAACACTATATAAAGTTGAAAATAAAGACAAAGGGTTGGTTGTTAGCATAATTAATGTTGGTTAGCAACACTTAATTTTGCTTAAATTCTTTTTTTAAAAACTTTGCTGTGTAGCTTTTTTTGTGGCTAAGTATGGCTTCTGGTGTGCCTTCTGCAACAATTTTTCCACCACCCTTTCCACCTTCATAACCAATGTCGATAATATGGTCTACCGTTTTAATAACGTCTAAATTATGCTCAATAATTAGTACGGTATTACCTTTGTTTACTAGTTTATTCAATACTTGCATAAGTACCCTTATATCTTCAAAATGAAGTCCGGTAGTGGGCTCGTCTAGAATATAAAAGGTGTTGCCGGTATCGCGTTTGGAAAGTTCGGTGGCCAGTTTGATGCGTTGTGCTTCACCACCAGAAAGCGTGGTGCTTTGTTGACCGAGTGTGATGTAGCCCAAACCGACATCTTTAATAGTTTTTAATTTTTTATGAATTTTCGGGATATGTTCAAAAAATTCAACGGCCTCGTTAATCGTCATATTCAGTACATCACTAATGGATTTTCCTTTATAACGAATTTCGAGGGTTTCACGGTTAAAACGTTTCCCTTGGCAGGTTTCACAATCAACGTAAACATCGGGTAGAAAATTCATTTCAATAACACGTAAGCCAGCGCCTTGGCAAGTTTCACAACGTCCGCCCTTTACATTAAAACTAAAGCGTCCGGGTTTGTAACCACGAATCATAGCCTCTGGGATTTTAGCAAACAAACTTCTTATTTCACTAAATGTGCCGGTGTAAGTCGCCGGGTTACTTCGCGGTGTTCTACCAATTGGCGATTGGTTGATGTCGATAACTTTATCGATATGCTCAAGCCCTTTAATACTTTTGTAAGGCATCGGTTTTTTTACACCGTTAAAATAGTGGGCGTTTAAAATAGGGTAGAGTGTTTCGTTGATTAATGTCGATTTTCCACTTCCTGAAACACCTGTTACTCCAATCATTTTACCCAAAGGAAATTTAGCCGAAACATTTTTAAGGTTGTTACCTGTACACCCTTTAAGTTCTAAAAAATTGCCATTGCCTTCACGGCGCTTTTGTGGTATTTCGATTTCTTTGTTGCCGTTTAGATAATCGGCAGTAAGCGTATCGTGCGTTTTTAATTCATCAGGATTACCAATACTAATAATATCACCACCATGCTTGCCTGCTTTGGGGCCAATATCGATAACATAGTCGGCACGTTCTATCATATCTTTGTCATGCTCAACAACAATAACAGAATTACCGATATCGCGAAGCGACACTAAAGAGTTGATAAGTTTTTCGTTATCCCGTTGATGGAGTCCTATACTGGGCTCGTCTAAAATATAGAGGACACCCACCAATTGCGAACCAATTTGTGTTGCTAATCGTATACGCTGTGCTTCGCCACCCGATAAGGATTTTGAACTACGGTTTAAGGATAGGTAATTGAGCCCTACATCGAGCAGAAATTGCAAGCGGGCTTTAATTTCCTTAACAACCTCTTCAGCAATTTTAAGTTGCTTTTTTGAAAGGTGTTTGTGGAGGTTATTGAACCAGTCGGCCAAATCAACAATATCGGTATTGGCCAGTTCGGCAATATTCTTTTCGTTTATTTTAAAGTAAAGCGATTCTTTTTTTAGTCTTGAGCCTTCGCAAACAGGGCACTGCACTTTATCCATATACTCTTTTGCCCAGCGTTTTAATGATCTCGATTCGGCTGTTTTGTATTGGCTTTCAATAAAATTGGCAACACCTTCAAAATCAATTTTGTAGTTGCGGGTAACGCCCAAGGTTTTACTTTCTACCGAAAACTTTTCGTTTCCGCCGTAAAGAATCATCTGTTTGGCCGCTTCGGGAATGTCTTTGTAGGCATCCGATAATTTAAAATCGAACCGTTGCGCTATAGTGGCCAGTTGTTTAAAAATCCAACTGTTTTTTTCAGGACCATGTGGAGCCAAGGCGCCATTTTTAATCGATAGGTTATCGTTGGGAACAATCTTTTTTTCATTGATTTGGTACAGGGTGCCGATACCATTGCAATTGGGACAGGCTCCTTTTGGGGAATTGAATGAAAAATTGTTTGGCTCTGGGTTGGGATAAGAAATTCCGCTTGACGGGCACATTAAATTTCTGCTAAAATAACGCGTTTCACCTGTATCTTGGTCAATTACCAAAAGTACATCGTCGCCATGGTACATGGCGGTATTTATGGTTTCGGTAAGTCGTTTATCATTATCAACCTCGTCGTTAATTACTAAACGGTCAATTACAATTTCAATATCGTGGGTTTTATAGCGGTTAAGTTTCATGCCCTTCACAAGGTCGCGTATTTCGCCATCGGTACGAACCTTTACAAAACCCTGTTTAGCAATTTGCTCGAACAATTCACGATAATGCCCTTTTCTTGAACGAATTACTGGAGAAAGCACATTAATACGCTTCCCCTTAAAATCTTTGATGATGAGCTTCTTAATTTGTTCATCACTGTAACTTACCATTTTTTCACCGGTATTGTAACTGTAAGCATCACTGGCCCTAGCAAATAGCAAACGCATAAAATCGTAAATTTCGGTAATGGTGCCTACGGTAGATCGTGGTGACTTGCTAGTGGTTTTTTGCTCTATGGCAATAACGGGTGATAGGCCATCGATTTTATCGACATCAGGACGTTCCAAACCTCCCAAAAACTGTCGTGCATAAGCTGAGAAAGTCTCAATGTATCGACGTTGCCCTTCCGCATAAATCGTATCAAATGCTAATGACGATTTTCCACTTCCGGAAAGGCCGGTAATCACGACCAGTTTTTCTCTGGGAATCGAAACATCTATGTTTTTTAGGTTGTGTACGCGTGCACCCTTAACTTCAATAAAATCGGTAAATTCACTCATAAAATGGCAAAAGCGCAAAGTTACAATTTTAGTTGTTAAATTGTTGTGAACTTTCGTTTCGGATTTATTATAATTGTGGAAGAAAAATCAACTAAACTAAAACATAAAGATGAAATTATTAGGAATAGGCTCTCGCATTAATCATTCAGAATACGGAAAAGGTGTTGTAACCAACGTAACATCGCAGCATTATTGGGTTACTTTTATAGAAGAAGGTTTAGAAACCATTGATTTGGATAGCGATTTTGAAGTTATTGAAGCTGCCGATGGCGACGTGGACACGGTTAGTTTTTCTGAAGTTGAAAGTAGTTTGGTGCAAATTTTAAAGCGGTGGAGCGATGTGAGTGAAGTTGTGCCAATAGCCGATAAGTACAAAGGCGGTACGATTATTATGCAACCTGCCGATGAAACCTTAAAACCATACGAATTGCCTATTGAAAAGTTCTTCAACAAAATTATTATGGTTCGCGACCGATTACGAGTTATGGAGCAACGTATTAATGCCAGTGATTTGGATGAACATCAAAAAATAGATTTACAGCAGTACATTACAAGAATTTATGGTAGTTTAACCAGTTTTAATGTACTGTTTAAATCGAAGAGCCATAATTTTGTTGGGCAACGCAGTAAATAGTTTAGTAGCCTTTAACTAAAATATAAACAAGAAAAACCAAAGAAGTGACGAAAAGGGAGACGCTCAAAATTTCTTGATAGATTTCAAGTTTTAAAAAAGAGGCAATAGAGCATGAATACTAAGTAAAAAAGTAAGGCTGCATCGAAAAATAAAGCAGAAGTCATAAAACTTAAAACACGTGTTAACTATTTGGTACCCTTTATACCGTTCAGTTCCAAACCAAAAAAAAGAAATTTATGGAATGTTGGTAATTTAGCGCCACTTTCGGTTGTCGTCCAATCGCTCCAAGTTGCTTCAAGACCATCGATGGGTAAAATATTGACCCACATTTGGAAACTTGTTGGCATACCGTTTTCATCTAAGTGCCACAAATAAGAATCTCCCGGTGTTGAGCCTCCCAAAGTATAGGTTACCAGTAACGCATCTTTGTCGTCTTCGGTTTTTACCAATTGGCGTTTTGTGCCTTTGTCGAATATTTTATAAGGAGCTACTACCCAAAACGAATCGTTTTCAAAATACCCAATGGCTTTATCGATTAAACCATCAACCATGTCGTTTTCACTTCTAAAATTATGGATGAACACCTTACTTTTGGAGTAATCGCTTAAATTGAGCACCACTTTGTTTTCTTTCCAGTATACCGTACAGGTATTGTCTTCTTTGTTCCATTCGTAATGGCGACGGTTTTTAAAGGTCCACTCTAAATAATTGGTTTTTTGATAGGCGTCAAAATCTAGCGCATCCAACATTTTATGAGCAAGTTCTTCAGCCTGTTGGCCTTCAATACCAACGGGTAGGTCTTCGTCGTATTTTATATAAAGGAAACCAAAAAAAAGCAGACTAGGAAGCGTGAAAAATACAATAACACCACCAATAATTTTTAATATTTTTTTTGATTTTATTTTCATTGTTTCCTGAAAAAATCTTCTAAAGAAGCATCTAAAGTATTAAATGTAGGGCTTTAACAAAAAGAAAACTGCTAAAAACCGACAGTAGTATCATCCCCTCGATAATCGGTGTCACCATCATACAGCTTATCCGATAAAACGAGTATTGCGTCGAAACGACCGATTGCAGTGGCTTCATCTTTGGTAATTTGGTTAATGTTAATTTAAGGGTTTGCTTGGGAATTTTTTTATTATTTAATGCTTTGTTTGAGAAAATTTGTGGTTTAAATAGTTTTGTTTAATTCAAATAATTTTTCTTTTGAAAAGGCAATGAGTTCGTCAAAAAACGCTGAAAACTCACATTCAAATTCAGCATAAAATGCTTCAAGTTCAACTACAGCTTCGTTCATACTTGAGCGATGCTTTGTTCGGCGATTCATGCCGTCCAAAACACGTGAAATGCCTTCGATAGAGGCATAGCTCACCAACCAGTTGTCGGCTAGCATGTAAGGCATCATCTTTTGTACGCGCAGGGGCAATATTTCATAATGTTCTTCAAGGGAATCATAAAACGCTTCTACATATTCTTTTAGAGGTATTTCGGAATATTCATGCCAGTTTTTAGCCAAAAAGTGGTCGTATAAAATATCTACTATAATACCGGAATAATGTCCATATTTTTTGTGGAGGCGCTTCGTGCTAATTCTAACCGTTTTGTGGGCGTCTGTAAATGTATCAATATGCCGGTGCAAAAGAATGCCAACCTGAATAGCTTTGGGGTAAGTTTTGTATTTTTTTCCTTTTATGCCATCTGCGATAAAATTTCCAATAGTTACTAAATCATTCTCTCCAGAAAGGTAAATATGCGCTAGGTAGTTCATGGCTGAAATTTACAAATTCCGTTTTAAGAAAACCCGTTTTGAAATGCTATATTTGTCTTTTAACTTATTAAAAATGTTATGACACTTATAAAATCTATTTCGGGAATTCGCGGTACTATTGGCGGACAAGTAGGTGAAAACCTTACCCCTATTGATGCTGTAAAGTTTGCTTCGGCCTACGGAGTTTGGTTAAAACAACAACGTGAAAAGGAAAGCCACAAAGTGGTGGTTGGCCGCGATGCCCGCATATCTGGTAAAATGATTCAGAATTTAGTGATGAATACCTTAATTGGAATGGGTATTGATGTGGTTGATTTGGGACTTTCTACAACACCAACTGTTGAAGTTGCTGTGCCCATGGAACATGCTGATGGCGGTATTATTTTAACAGCCAGCCACAATCCAAAAAAATGGAATGCACTTAAACTCCTAAATGAAAAAGGAGAGTTTTTGGATGCGGTTGAGGGCGGAAAAATTTTGGATATCGCCGAAAGTGACGCTATGAATTTTGCCGATGTGGATAGCTTGGGCAAAATCACCAAAAATAAAGCTTATATCGATTTGCATATTATTGAAGTCCTTGATTTAGATTTGGTCAATGTTAAAGCCATTGAGGAAGCTAAATTTAGAGTGGTAGTTGATGGTGTGAATTCTACTGGAGGTGTTGCTATTCCGTTGCTTTTGGAACGTCTTGGTGTTGATGTGATAAAAATTTATTGTGAACCTAACGGACATTTTCCTCACAATCCAGAGCCTTTAAAAGAGCATTTAACAGACCTTTCTGAAGCTGTAAAAAAACATCATGCTGATTTAGGAATTGTAGTAGATCCCGATGTAGACCGTTTGGCTTTTATGGACGAAAATGGCGAGATGTTTGGCGAAGAGTACACATTAGTGGCTTGTGCCGATTATGTGTTAAGCAGAACACCAGGTAATACGGTAAGCAACATGAGTTCTACAAGAGCCCTTAAAGATGTTACCGAAAAATATGGTGGGACTTACGAGGCTAGTGCCGTTGGGGAAGTTAATGTTGTAAAACTCATGAAGAAAAACAACGTGGTTATTGGTGGTGAAGGTAATGGTGGTATTATATATCCTGCCTCACATTATGGTCGCGATGCTTTGGTTGGTGTGGCCTTGTTTTTAAGTCATTTGGCCGATAAAAACATCAGTGTGAGTGCCCTTAGAAAGACTTATCCGAGTTACTTTATGGCCAAGAAAAAAATAGAGCTAACCCCTGGTTTGGATGTTGATGGTATTTTAAAAGCTATGGAAGAGCGTTATAAAAACGAAAAGCTAACTACCATTGATGGTGTTAAAGTCGATTTTGCCGAAAGTTGGGTGCACCTTCGTAAAAGCAATACCGAACCCATTATTAGAATATACACCGAAGCGAAATCGCAGGATGAAGCCAATGCTTTAGGTGATAAGTTTATTGAGGAAATAAAAGAAATAGCTAATTTGTAATCAGTTCATTTACAGAAACAAATAAAATTTAGGTCATCTCGTCTTAATCATAAAAATCGGGATGATTTTTTTTGAGTATTTTTAAGCCAACAACGGTAACTTTTTTATTAATAATTAATCAAAAAATCCTTTAAAAAAAGGTATTTTATATATGAAGAAATTGGCACTGCACTGGAAGATTATTATCGGCATGATATTGGGAATTATATTTGGTTTTATCATGAACAATGTAGAAGGTGGAAAGGGATTTGTTACCGATTGGATCTCTCCTTTTGGAACCATTTTTATCAATCTTCTTAAACTCATTGCCGTGCCATTAATCTTAGCATCATTAATTAAAGGTATTTCAGATTTAAAGGATATTTCTAAAATAAAATCGATGGGACTGCGTACCATTGCTATTTATATTTGTACAACTATTGTGGCTATTGTAATTGGTTTGGGTATTGTAAACACACTAAAACCAGGTGTTGGCATGCCTCAGGACACTATTGAAAAAATTAAACTTAAATACGAAAACGATGCCGGTGTAACCGATAAAATTACAGAGGCTACTGCTCAAAAAGATGCGGGACCGCTTCGGGCACTGGTTGATATTTTCCCGAGCAATATATTTCAATCATTTGCCGAAGCCTCCATGCTTCAGGTTATATTTTTCGCCCTGTTCGTTGGAATTTGTTTGTTGTTAATTGGCGAAAAAAAAGCCAAACCTTTAATCGATTTTTTCGATTCCTTGAATGAAGTTGTTATGAAAATGGTCGATTTAATCATGCTTTTCGCACCTTATGCTGTTTTTGCATTGTTGGCCAACGTTATTATAGCTTTTGATGATACCGAAATTTTAATCAAGCTGCTTTATTATGCCTTGTGTGTGGTAGGCGGCCTTATTTTAATGATTTGTTTTTATTTGCTTTTGGTTAGCGTTTATACCAAAAAATCACCATTATGGTTTTTACAACAAATTAGCCCCGCGCAATTATTGGCATTTTCAACCAGTAGTAGCGCGGCGACATTGCCGGTTACTATGGAACGCGTTGAAGAACACATAGGCGTAGATAAAGAAGTATCGGGTTTTGTGCTTCCCGTTGGGGCCACCGTTAATATGGACGGTACCAGTTTGTACCAAGGTATTGCAGCCGTGTTTATTATGCAGGTTATTTGGCCCGAGGGGCTTACTTTTACCAATCAATTGGTAATTGTTTTGACAGCTTTATTGGCTTCCATTGGTAGTGCCGCTGTGCCTAGTGCCGGTATGGTAATGCTCGTGATTGTACTAGAATCAATAGGGTTTCCAGCGGAATTGTTACCGATTGGCTTGGCCTTAATCTTTGCAGTAGATAGGCCGTTGGACATGTGTAGAACCGTTGTAAATGTAACTGGAGATGCTACGGTATCCATGATGGTAGCCAAATCGTTGGATAAGCTTCACGATCCCAAACCTAAGGAATGGGACGATCATTATGAAGAAGTTAAATAATAAGTTATGAAATTAAAATCGCCTATCGTATCAGTTGAATGGCTCAATAACCATTTGAAAACTGAAAACCTAATAGTTTTAGATGGCACCATAAATAAAACGTTTGATGTATCACAACAACAAATTTTAAATGCTCGATTTTTTGATATAAAAAAGAAATTTAGCAATACGGCCAACCCATTTCCCAGTGCATTTCCTTCCCAAGAACAATTTCAGAAAGAAGCTCGAGAATTGGGTATTAATAAAGACAGCGCTATTGTGGTGTATGACGATAAGGGTATTTATTCAAGCGCCCGGGTTTGGTGGCTGTTTAAAGCTTTTGGTTTTAATAATATTGCTGTTTTAAACGGAGGTTTTCCGAAGTGGAAGACAGCAGGGTTCCCTGTAGAACCTATGAAAATATATTTGGGAAATCGAGGGGATTTTGAAGCCAAGTTGCAACCAGGTTTTATGCAGTTTTTTGAAGATGTTAAGAAAGCTTCAAAAGGAAAAACACATACCATTATTGATGCCCGCTCTGCTGGTCGGTTTAATTCCTTAGAACCCGAACCTCGCGAAGGTTTGCGGATGGGAAACATTCCAAATTCAAAAAACTTACCATTTACCGATTTGTTGGAAGGTGGCGTTATAAAATCAAAATCTAATTTAGAGAACTTGTTTACACCACTTGCCAATAAAGACGAGCCTATTATATTTTCGTGCGGTTCGGGTATCACCGCTTGCGTTTTGGCTTTGGGAGCCGATATTGCCGATTATAAAAATATTTCGGTGTACGATGGCTCATGGACCGAGTGGGGGAGTTTAACTAAAGCATAGCGTAATTCGTAAAGCCTAATTTATATAAAATGAATAAAGTTATTTTTCTGTTTTTGATTTGTTTGCTTGGTCAGGCACAAAACATCAAATTGCAAAACGGCGATTTAATATTTCAGTCGATTAACTGTGGGCCGTTATGTGACGCCATTAATCAGGTTACCGAGGGCTATAATGGTCTTGATTTTAATCATGTAGGGATGGTGGTCAGTAAAGATGAAGAGGTTTTTGTATTGGAAGCTAGTGGAAAAACGGTTAAGCTAACACCTTACAACGATTTTATTTTAAAAACGGATGCGCCAATGTATGTTGGGCGTTTAAAAAAGCGTTTTAGAAGGCTAATTCCAAAGGCTGTTTCTTTTGGTTTAAAACAATTGGGAAAACCTTATGATAGCGCTTATATCTACGATAACGGAAAGTATTATTGCTCTGAATTAATATATGATTGCTATTTGGAAGCAAATGGGGCGCCTGTTTTTAAATTATATCCCATGACGTATAAAGCACCTGGTTCAAATGAATATTTTCAGGTTTGGGAAACCTATTTCGAAAAATTAAACATGGAAGTTCCCGAAGGTAAATTGGGCTGCAATCCAGGTGGGATTTCAAAATCAAGAAAAATCAAGATTTTAGGTACAATTTAAAAATCAATCCAAAAATCTATTTTTTAATTCTGGAGTTGGGATCATGCATGATTCCTGTTTCCCATACCATTTGTATCGGTTTCGGGCAATAAAATCGTAAACCCAATTCCTTATAAAGCGGGGCACTATAAAAAATACACCTATTAAATTCCTGGGGAATCCCAACTTTAAAGCAATTTTTAAAGCAGCTGTGCTCTTGTAATCAATACCTTTTTCGGGGTTGTATAGTAGAATGGAATCCGTTTTAGAGGTGTCAATATTATAGTGTTCAATAATTTTTTGCCCAACATCACCTTGCAATGCCGTAAACAAAAACATATTGTTCTTATCGTGTTTTATAACATATTGAACACTGCTGTTGCAAAGGTTACAAACACCATCAAAAAGGATAAGTTGTTTATTTTTGGGGAGCTTTACCATATTTTATTTGAAAAGACTGCCAATGCTGAAAACGCTTGCAATAGCAAGACAAAGATACTCTTTTAAAGGCTATCTAAAAAGACGGTTAAATCGGTCTCGCGGTCTAGTTTTAGTTTCTTTTTTAAACGGTATTTACTTTTTAGAACACTGTCTGGCATCACGTTGAGCATGGATGAGATTTCTTTTGTAGAAAGCTTCATGCGTAGAAATGAGGCCAGCCGAATTTCCTTTTCGGTAACTTCGGGATAAATGGCTTTTAGTTTGTTGTCAAAGTTATTGTGCACTTCTGAAAAGTAAGACTTAAATACTTCCCAATCTTTATCTTCGGCGCTTTCTCTTTTTAGCAACATTACCAATCTCCTAAATTCAACTTTAAAAAGTTCGGGGGACTTTTTAATTTTTTCAAGATTCTCTTTCAATTCTTGAATGAAGGTGTTTTTTTGTACTAAATGCAAGGTTTGTGAGGCGAGTTCTTTCTTTTTGAATGCTATTTCCTGTTTGTAGATTTCCTCTTGTTTTTCACGCTGAATTTTGTTCTTTTTAATACGTTGCTTGAACCCGAAAAACATCAATCCGGATATTGCCAAAACCGAAAATAGACCTATACTGTAAAGCGATTTGGTGAGTTTGTCGTTTTTAGCTTGTGCATTAAGCGTTTTTATTTCTTCGTTTTGAATTGCTATGGACGATTCCTTTTTTTCTAAGTCAAAAAGAGCCCTTAATTCCTCAATGGTCTTAATTTTTTCTTTATCAAGTATAGTGTCGCTTAATGTTTTAAATTCCTTGAAGGTATCAAAGGCCATACGGGTTTTGGCTTGCTTTTCGTATGCTTTGCTCTGGCGTTTTAAAGCGGTTCGTTTTATGGATATGTTGTCATTTTTGTCTGCATAACTCCATGCATTTTTTGCGTATTTTAAGGCAACATCCGGTTCGTTTTTTAGATTATAAACTTTAGCCAGATTGTTTTCAGCTATGGCAATTCGCCGTAAAGCATTAATTTTTTTTGAAATTTCAATGGAAGTATTGAGATGCTTAATGGCGGTATCGTATTCACCCAATGCTATATGGGTTTTTCCAATATTTGATTCAGCAGCAGCTTGCAATGACTTTGCCTTTGTCAATTTGCTTTTTTCTAAGCTTCTTTTGAAGTAGTCTAGGGCTTTTTCTTCTTGTTGCAATAAATTGTACATCACTCCCAGGTCGTTTAAAACTTGGGCCTGATAATAAATATCGTTATGGTTTTCATAAATTTTAAGAGCCTTTTCGTTATAAATAATTGATTTGTTAAAATTGCCTAAGTTGTGCTCAATGGTTGCCAAGTGGTTATAGCAGTCTGCAATTCTAATTGAATCGCCTAGTTTTTCAAAAATGTTAAGACCTTTCAAGCCATTAGACAAAGCAATAGAATAATAGCCTTTATTTTGATTAATTGTTCCCTTAAAATCATAAGCAAGCGCGATTCCAATAGAATCATTGTGTTTTTGGGCATGAATTAAGTCCATATCATTGATGCTATCGGCTTTATTTAGGTTGCCTTGCGAAAATTCAATAATAGCTAGCCCTCTATATATTTGGGAAATGTAAACTGGGTTTTTAAGCTTTTTAGCAATTTTAAGACTTGAGGTGTAATAATGTTTTGCAGAATCTAAAGCATCAAAATTATTATAAACAACCCCCAATTGATAAAGCGCTAAACTTTTTCCAGATTCATAGTTAATCTCTTTTGATAGTTTAAGGAGGTTAAAGGCCATTTTTTTTGCCTTTTTGGGAGAATGGTACATATAATAGTTGATAATATGATTTGCCGTTTTAGCTTTCAATGTATCGTTAAGTTGGCTCTTGTATATACTTAGAAGACTATCGATATTCATTTTATTTTGAGAGCTTGCTAAGTAAAAAAGGATTAAACACAAAGCGAACAGTTTGTTTTTTAGTTTCATATGAAAATGATTTGCTTTACTAAATTAAGCATAAAACTCTGTTTTTGAAACTAATTAAAACGTCTTGGAACTCTTGTTTGTCTATATTCTGTCCATATCTAGTTGATTGATTTGTTTGTGTTTTTCATATTTAATATACGGTAAATCAGTTCTTTATGAGTTTATTTGTGTTTCGGTTTATAAGTGGTGTCCATATATGAAATATCTGTAATATTTGATTTGTGTCCATGCTTTGTCCATACCAAAAATTAGTTTTCAGACGTGTTCATCTATAATTTTAACATGTTGAATCACAAAACAAAGAAATTATGAAATCACAGCTATTAACAAGGGGAAAGTTCGCTAGGGGACTTCTTTTATCAACTATTTTATTGGTATTATTGGGGTGCAGTTCAGAAAGTGTTAACGACAGTCCAGTTTCAGAAGAAACCATTGAAGAGGTTAACCAGTTACTTTCGAGCTTAACCAATTTTGCACAACCGGAAGAATCTGGACAGGAATTTATTGAAGAAGTAAATAAAGAACGAGAAGGGCTAACGGATGAATGCGTAGTCAAAAAATACAAAATGTCCCCAGGCTTTAGTGAAATGACATTATTAGACCCAACCAGTGATGTTATTTATCCTGGAGCCATGTTAAAAGGCGAATCAATCCCTACGGGAGAATATATTGAAATTACAGGTGGCCGAACGCCAATAACATTGTCGGTTTCTTTAGAAAATTTAAATGGTAAACCGTCTACAGTTATAGCAAATCCCAATTTGGCAACTGTTAGAGAGGGCGTGAAAAATATGTTGCAACAGGGGCTTACGGGTTCGGCTTCGGCCGAGGTGCTTTTTACAACAGAAGAAGTGTATTCTGAAGAGCATTTAAATGTGGCTTTGGGTGCCAGTTATACTAAAGGGAAAAATAGTATTTCTGGTTCTTTCAATTTTAGCAGTTCAGAGAAAAAATATAAGTATGTTATTAAATACTTACAAGTTTATTATACCATTGATTTAACTGTTGAGGATAAGCAAAACCCTGGTGAACTTTTTAGTGAATTGCCAAGTTTCAGCTCTATAAGCCCGGTTATCGTTTCCTCTGTTAAATATGGTCGTATGCTTATCTATACAGTTGAAACCAATTCTAAATTTACCGATACACAAGCCGCCTTTAATGCTGCTTTTAGTGGCGGAAATGCAGGCGGCGAAGGGCAATACCAATCGTTTTGGGATAGTTCAACGGTAAAGGCTTTAGTTATTGGTGGGTCGTCTGGTGATGCGGCAAAAGTAGTCAGCGGCCCCCAAGGGGTTTATGAGTATATCACTGAAGGCGGGGAATATTCTTCCGATTCTCCAGGAGCCCCACTCGGTTATACGCTTAGGTACATTAGGCAAGGTTTCCCAATAGCCAATGTGGTATTGTCCAGTGAATATAACATAAGAACCTGCTACCCGGCTTATCAAAAATTTGGCATACAGCTTCATGGATTAAGAATGGTTGATAGTAATGGCGACAATGATATTAAATTACATGGTAATATGTATGCAGCCATTTATCAAAATGGTAATCGTAAGGGGTTTGTATCGTACACACGCACAACCAATAATTATATAAATGTGGATGAAGATACATTTTGGGCTATACCATCTGATGATGATACGCGAGAGATAGAGTTGTATATGCCAGACTTAGAAACGGATTATATTATTTTATCAGCAGAGTTTACCGAAGATGACAGATTTTCTGCAAACGAATATTTAGGCAAAAAAGAAGAGAAGATTCTTTTGAAGAACGTTCAAAAAGGTAAGGATAAAGATGGGGATGGTGATAATGATTATATTAGGCTAAACCTAACAGAAGACCCAGATATTGATATGCGTACTTATTTTTACGCATGGCGTATTTACTAACAGGTATGTTTTATTAAAAGCAGTCGGTACCTCAAGTGTTGTTAGATTCAACAACTTGGTGCTGGCTGTTACTTTTTTATGGCCTCAACCAATTCCAATTGGTCTAAACTCACGTTGGTAGTAAACATGCCATAGTTTACAACAGCTTTGTCTTTTTCAATTTTATCGATGCTGCCAATGGCACGTCCGTCTTCCAGACGTACACGGTCGCCCACTTTTAGTTTAGGTTTTGGCTTGGGAGCAGGTATGTTTTTTTTCTTCTCTTCCTTTTTCTTTTTTCTAATAACCTCTACCTTCTTTTTAACTTCTTGAACAACCTTTTTCTCTTTTGCTTTTTCAGCGCGTTTTTGTTTTGCTGAAACACGTTTTCGTTTGGAGTTTTCAATCTGAACTAACTTAAAAAGTTCAGACATTAGTATTTTTTTCTGCTTATTTTCAAAATATTTTTCGGCCAAATCGTTCACTTTTTGCCCCAGGTAAATTAAGCGCTGGTTGCTGTCGTAAAGTTCTTGGTAGCTTTCTAGTTTCTTTTGTATGCGATTGTTTATTTCCTCTAGTTTTTCGGCTTCCTCACTTTTTTTCTTTTCGTTGGCTTTTAGTGACTGACCTGTTTTTTCAAGTTTACTGCGTTCTTTTTGAAGTTTGGCAATAGTGCGATCAAAACGTACCTTACTGCGTTCAATCTTCTTTTTGGCACGATTAATCAAACTAAAAGGGATGCCGTTTTTTTGTGCCACCTCGAAAGTAAAACTGCTTCCTGCTTGACCGATAACGAGTTTAAAAAGGGGTTCTAAACTGCGCTCGTCAAACAGCATGTTGGCGTTTTGCATAAAAGGCATTTCATTGGCCAACATTTTTAAATTGGAATAGTGGGTCGTGATAATGCCAAAAGCCTCACGGTGGTAAAACTCTTCTAAAAACGTTTCGGCCAAAGCACCACCTAGCTCGGGGTCACTACCGGTGCCAAATTCGTCAATTAAAAACAAGGTGTTTTTATTGCACTTTTTTAAGAAGTAGTTCATTTGTTTTAAGCGGTAGCTGTAAGTACTCAAGTGATTTTCAATAGATTGGTTGTCGCCAATATCGCTTAAGATTCTATCAAATATACAGACTGAACTGCGCTCATGAACGGGGATTAGCATACCGCTTTGCAACATGGCCTGCAACAAGCCCACGGTTTTTAGGGTGATACTTTTTCCGCCGGCATTAGGGCCCGAAATAACAATAATCCGACTTTCGTTTTCCAATGAAATGGTTTGCGGAAAGGTTTTTTCGCCTTTTTCTAAGTTATTCAAATAAAGCAGTGGGTGATACGCATCGCGCAAATACATGCTTTTATCATCGGCAATTTCAGGAAGAATGGCATCCATCGATTGGGCGTATTTCGCTTTCGCGGAAATGACATCGATGTTGATTAAAAATTCTTGGTAGTCCACTAACAAAGGTGAAAACGGACGGATAAAATTGGTGACCTCCTTTAAAATACGAGTAATTTCTTCCTTTTCTTCATATTCCAGATTATTAAGCTCTCGCGTGTGCTGAATAGTGGTTTCAGGTTCAATGTAAACGATACTTCCCGTTTTGCTCCCACCCATTATCGAGCCTTTCACTTTGCGGCGGTACATGGCTTTCACTGCCAAAACACGTTTGTTGTCTACCACTGTTTCTCGAATATCGTCTAAATATTCAAGGCCATGGTATGTGTTTAAAGCTGTTGAAAAACTCGCGTTAATCTTTCCTTTTACTTTGTTGATGGACTGTCTAAGCTCATACAATAGTGCTGAAGCATTATCTTTTATGTCTCCAAATCGGTCAACAATTCCGTTAATTTTTTCAATGAGTACTTTAGTAACTTCAATATGCGAAGCAAACGTATTGAGATGCGGGTAGTATTCTTCAAACTTTTTTAAAAAGCTAACCAATTCGTTTACAGTGGCCGACATGGCCGTAATTTTTTTTAAACCATGAACTTCTAAAAATGTATTTTCGATTTTTAGTAGTTTGATTTCTTTGGCAATTGTATCAAAACCATGATTGGGTATGCGGTTATCGTTATAAAACGATGATACATATTCGTTGGTTAGGTTAAGTGAAAATAGCAGTTTTTCCTTGGTTCCGTAAGGCGATAATTCTAAAGTCCGTTCATGGCCTAGCGGGGTGATACAATGCTCGCTTACCTGTTGTAAAACGGTAGGAAACTCTAAATCCTGTAATGTTTTTTTGTGAATGTTAATCATGGTTATGCTCGACATCAGCGTACTTAAAGTTTGCAAATTTAGTTAATCTGATCGAGACCTGTTAATTTAAAATAAGTTCTTAATAAATAGTTAATTAACAAGGCGATACGATTCTTTAACATATCGATAACATCTGTCGGTTTTATTTCTGGCTACCTTGAAACACAATCAATCAAACTACAACAGTAATTCTAAGCTCAACCAGAAATGGTTGAGTTTTTTGCATTAACTATGAAATATTTTTTAAGTTAGATTTCTCTGCGCTGTCTTCTTAATAATATTTTTGCATAATCTCGGGCTAGTTTGTCACCATAATCTTTGTAAGCACATTGTGCCCATTGTAATGCTAAATTGGTGTTGCCCAATACTTCATGGGAAACGGCTATATTTAATGCTGCGCGGCCAGCGGATTTACTTCGTGGGTATTCATCAACAAGGTGTTTCCAAGCTTCTATGGCCTCATTCCACTTAGCGACTTCAGAAGCGCGCCACCCCAAATCGAATAAATCTTTATGGTTTCCTTTACCTTTTTTGTACATGTCTCTTTTTATACGATAATAGCTAGGCAAAAAACGGTTAATGTAATCTAAACCAGAGGCATAGGCTGTTTCTGAAAGTGCATTGATTGGGGGCGCGCCATTAATCAAATCGAAATTTAAATAGTGTGTTTGCTGATATTGGTCGATAATTGTTTTGGTGTAAGGGTCGTATAACCGCCAATAGCTTTTTACGTTCACACGGGTTCGTGTTGGTACTCTTGGGCTTGGTTTTCCGGTGGTAATAACGGCATTAACTTGGTCGACTACGGCAGCTTTAATAATGTCGGAATTAGAGTCGAAGGTTTCTAGTGCCAATAAAACATCAGCATTTGCCGATTTACATATATCAGAAACTTTATCCCAGTTTATTAGATCAGGCATAGATCGTGTGCCTGTGCCATACATTCGTAGTGAATCGGGAATAATAATTTTGATATAGCCGTGGTTGTTTATTCCGTCGAATACACCTTTTATAGCCTCATCGGAAGCTAATTTGTCGGAGCCCATTATTTCGCCTGTTGTAATAGCTTCAATACTTTCAGATTTTTTGTCTTCCTCTTTTGTTAAAGAACGGTTAACTAACACAATGTTTGAGATATTTTCCGGAAGCGAAACCTGAGGTTCCTGCGGGTAATTTAAATACACATAGCCAGAGCTTCCGCAGGATGTTAAACTGAGGACTATGATGGCTAAGAAGAAAAAGTAATAGTTTTTCATGATAAATTAGATTTGGTTATGGCTTTTAAACAACAAGTGTGCCATTTGTGTTTTTAACTCCCGTTTTTCTAAGGGCTCTTTAAGATAAACAGAGATTAGCTAATGTAATTCCAAATGTTTTTAAACTTACTGAGTTGCTTGTAGGTGTGTAAAATTACTTGGTTTTCGTTGGACGAAAGACTGGGGTCTTCGTTGATGGTTTTTTTTGCAAAATGTCTTGCTGCTTGTAAAATATTTTTGTCTTTTACAATATCGGCTATCTTTAGGTTGAGTACGCCGCTTTGTTGGGTGCCCATAATATCGCCCGGGCCACGGAGTTTCAAATCGACTTCGGCAATTTCGAAGCCATCACTGGTATTCACCATGGTTTCCAAGCGGGTTTTACTATCAGCATTTAATTTATGCCCCGTCATTAAAATGCAATAACTTTGTTCGGCTCCTCTGCCAACGCGCCCGCGCAATTGGTGAAGCTGTGACAAACCAAAACGTTCGGCACTCTCAATAATCATTACAGAAGCATTAGGTACGTTTACGCCTACTTCAATAACGGTAGTTGCTACCATAATTTGGGTTTCTCCCTTTATGAACCGCTGCATTTCATAATCTTTGTCCTCGGGTTTCATTTTGCCGTGTACAATAGAAATTTGATAATCGGGCATTGGAAAATCCCTTGAAATGCTTTCATAACCATCCATCAAATCTTTATAATCCATTTTTTCGCTTTCCTGAATCAAAGGATAAACAATATAAATTTGTCGTCCTTTGGCAATTTCATCCCTTATAAACCTGAAAACGTTTAGCCGGTTTTTATCGAAACGGTGTACCGTTTTTATAGGTTTTCGACCAGCAGGTAATTCATCAATGACCGAAATATCCAAATCGCCATAAACCGACATGGCCAAAGTGCGTGGAATAGGGGTAGCGGTCATAACCAAAATATGGGGTGGGATAGGAGACCCTTGATTATTGTTTGAAGAATTTTCGGTAGACGATTGAGGTGGCCCCTTATGCCATAATTTACTTCTTTGGGCTACGCCAAAACGATGTTGTTCATCAATAATAGCTAGACCTAAATTTTGAAATTTCACTTTATCTTCGAGTAGGGCGTGGGTGCCAACAAGTATCTGTAAATCGCCATTTTCTAAATTTTCATGAATAATTTTTCGTTCTGAAGTTTTAGTTGAACCTGTTAATAGTGAAATACTGATATTTAGAATGTTACATAGTTCGAACAATCCGTTATAGTGCTGAACTGACAAAATTTCAGTCGGAGCCATTAAGCAAGCTTGAAAACCATTGTCAAGTGCCATGAGCATTGACATGAACGCTACTATGGTTTTTCCTGAACCCACATCGCCCTGTAAAAGGCGGTTCATTTGGGCTTGGCTGCCTAAATCGGAACGGATTTCTTTCAAAACTCGCTTTTGTGCGTTGGTTAATTCAAAGGGTAAATGGTCTTTAAAAAAGGTATTGAAGTAATCGCCAACATGTTCGAAAGTAAGCCCTTTTATTTTGCTTTTGTGTAGACGATTTTTAATAATAAGTTGTAATTGGATGTAAAACAACTCTTCAAATTTTAGTCTGAATTGTGCTTTAGCGAGTAGCTCCTGACTTTTCGGAAAATGCACATTAAAAAGAGCTGCGCTTTTTGAAATTAGTTTTAATTCGCTGCGAATGGGTTCCGATAATGTTTCGTAAAAACGCCCTTTGGTTTCAATAAAAAGCTGCTGGATGATTTTAATAATCACCCGATTTGTAATGCCTTTATTGGATAGTTTTTCAGTAGATGGATATACGGGCTGCATGGCCGAACGAATATTTTTTTCGTGTTCGTCTTTTAGCTCTAGCTCTGGATGCGGCATACTGAATTTGCCATTATACCAATTGGTTTTTCCAAAGGCCACGTAAGGTTTATTGGGTTTTAAGTTCTCGCGTATCCATTTATGTCCACGAAACCAAACCAGCTCCATAGTGCCTGTGTCGTCCTGAAACGTAGCGACCAAACGTTTGCCCCGTTTTTGTGCCACTTCCTTAAAAGCTACAATTTTGCCAATCACCTGTACGTCGGCATTGCTTTGTTGCAGTTGGTTGATTTTGTAATAACGCGTTCGATCGATATATCGGTTGGGAAACAGGTTGATTAAATCTTGATAGGTGTGTATGCCAAGCTCCTTGCGCAGTAAATCTGCACGATTGGGGCCAACGCCTTTTAGGTAATCGATGGGTGTTTGAAGGTTAACCGACATGTGGGCGAATTTACGTAATTCAATCAAAATATATCAAGCCTCGATTTTTCATTTCTAGCTGTTAGGCTTAAAAACCGAAACATTTTAGCCCAAAATTATTTTTCATTAGTTAAATTTGACCTTTTTAAGGATAATTAAGTTTATTGACTGATGAGAAAGCTGAACGAATTTATTTGGGAAACACACGGAATTCATGCCGGAACAGAGCAAGACCACGTAAAACACGGTATTGACAAGTTGGAAGATATTATTGATAAGGCGATTGAAGCAAGAAACCCAAGTATTACGTTTATTATTCATTCGCCGCGATTGACCAACTTTAGGTATATTGCTGAGCGCGATACCAACGTAAAATTTATTCGTGGTAACCGCTCCTACTTAAATTACCCGAAGCGTATTGCTAATCTTCGTAAAAAATATGAAGGGCAAATTAATATAAAATACGGTGTTGAGTTAGAATGGATGGGGCCAGATTTAGGTTTGCAATGGAGTCGTTCTAAAATATTCCAGGCTGAAGATGCCGATTATGTTATAGGTTCTGTACACTTTGCACCTGAAGGTTTGCCTTATGATGGTTCTAAAGAGGAAGCTGAAGAACTGCTTAAAATTCGTGGTAGCCTTGAAGCCTATTGGGACGGGTATTTCAATGAAATGATTCAGATGATTGAATGTTTTGGTGATATGATTCAAATTATCGGTCATATTGATTTACCAAAACTGAATGTCGATATGCCTGAAGCCTTAGTGAACTTTGAAACCAGTGCACATCCGTTGGCCAATAAATTCAGAACGCTTTTAGAGTTGATTGCTGATAGAAATTTGTCGCTCGATGTTAATATGGCTGGTAAATTTAAAGGCGTTGGTGTGTACCCAACCCAAAATATTTTGCGCCGTGCCAACGAATTGCAAATACCAGTTTGTGTGGGTACCGATACACACCACGTACGTTATTACGGTTTAAATTATAAGGAAAGTTTAGAATACATCCAAGAAGCAGGTTACGAAAGTTATGTGAGTTATTCGAAATTGATTCCTGAAAACCGTACTATATACGACGACCACGAATTAAAGGTGAAATATACTATTTTGAATAAGGGGATTGAGTTGCTTAACCAAAGGTTGGATGATACGCACCGCCGAATAATCCCTGATTTTTCTTTCGGTGGTTCTTTTTCTGAGTTTTTGGATATTTATAATAATTCCACTGGAATGGGGGATTATAATGCCATTAGAATCAGAAAATGGGGTAAATCCATTACGGTTACCGATGAAGCACCCAGAAGACCAGATAGAAAGGTAAATGGACTCTTTTCTGAGCATATGGATATGCCTGGCGTTATTTCGTCGTTGTTCAATACTTTGGCTTCCGAAGGCATCAATGTGGAGACGGCACGCTTAAAATCAAATCATGATGGTACCGCCGAAGCATTTCTGTCTATAGATAACAGAAATGGTAATATTCAAAGTGCCATAGATTTTATTAATGGTACCGATTCTGGTCTTTTTAAAAACCTAACTTACAAGGAAGATGCACTATTACCGCAATATAACAATGGCGGCGTGTATTTACTTGAAATGGACGGTGTGCGGTTAAATTTGGGGTTAAGTGAAAAAGTAATTCTTACCAAACACCACAATGCTCCAGGAGTTCTGTTGATTTTATTGTCGGCATTGGCTTCAAAAAATATTAATATAAAAGATTTGCGACTCGGTAAACTTAACGAAGTAGGTTACTCGGCTTTGGCCATTGATGGCGACAGTAATGTGGTTAGAAATTTGCTGTCTAAATTGGGCGACCAATATTACGAAGCCAATTTAATTGAGTTTCATAGTTTCTAACTTCTTCTTTTCGTTTTTGGACTAATCTTTGTTATCTTGAAACGCATGAAACGTTTCAGTTTTTTGTTATGCCTTCTTGTAGCCTTTTCTTGGGGGCAACAAACGGATGTTGTTGATTTTAAATCAGCAAATGTTTGTGTGGCTTTTGTTCCCGACTCTTCGAAAGTGAATGGAATTGTCAACTATAAATTTGATATTCTAAAATCAGTAGATTCCATTTTTTTAGACGCTGTTAACATGGATTTTAACCAGGTTTCAATTAATAAAAAGTCTGTAAAATATAGCAATAACGGAACGCAACTTTGGATTAAAAATCATTTTGATGCTGGTAAAACATATCAGCTTGATTTCAAGTATTCTGCTAAACCCAAAAAAGCGCTTTATTTTATTGGTTGGGAGTTCAAAGAAGGAAACAAACAAATCTGGACTCAGGGGCAAGGCAAATACACTAGTAATTGGTTGCCTTCAATCGATGATATGAACGATAAAATTGAGTTCGATTTATCCATTACTTTTGATAAAGGTTATGAGGTTGTTTCCAACGGGACGCTTAACAAAAGAGAAGAGGCTTTTGAAAAATCGGTTTGGCATTACGATATGAAACAACCCATGAGTAGCTATTTGGTGGCTTTGGCCATTGGTAAATACAATAAAAATGTTGAGTATTCAAAAAGCGGCATTCCTTTGGAAATGTATTATTACCCCGAAGACTCACTGAAAGTTGAGCCCACATATCGCCACACAAAACAAATGTTCGATTTTTTGGAAGAAGAAATAGGCGTGCCATACCCGTGGCAAAACTACAAACAAGTGCCGGTTAAAGACTTTTTGTATGCCGGAATGGAAAACACGAGTTGTACCATCTTTTCAGATGTTTTTGTGGTCGATTCTATTGGTTTTGTAGATAGAAATTATGTTAACGTCAATGCCCACGAATTGGCACACCAATGGTTTGGCAATTTGGTGACCGAAACTTCCGGAACGCATCATTGGCTCCAAGAGGGCTTTGCGACGTATTATGCTTTGTTGGCCGAGCGCGATGTTTTTGGCGACGATTATTACTATTGGCGACTTTACGAGTACGCCCAAGAATTGATTGAACAGGATAAATCTGGCCAGAGCACATCGCTTTTAGATCCAAAATCCAGCAGTACCACGTTTTATAAAAAAGGCGCTTGGGTGTTGCATCTGCTTCGTGAAAAAGTAGGAGATAAGGCTTTTAGGGAAGCTGTTAAAAACTATTTGTTGGAGCATCAATTCAAAAATGTTGAGACAGATGATTTTATTTCTGAAGTTGAAAAGGCAAGTGAGCAGGATATGGATGAGTTTAAAGAAAAGTGGTTTATCTCAAAAAAGCTGTATTATGATGAAATGGAAGAGCGGCTTAAAAACGAATCGAAATATATTAAAGATTACTTAAGTGTTAATTGTGAGTTAAGCTGCTACAAGTTTATTCGAAAATCTAAACATGATAATCTAAGGATTAAAATTGTCAACCAATCCATGCATCCTCCTTTTAAAGAGCTAAAAAATGTTGAAAACATAAAAGTACGACAAGCTATAGCTTTATTAAACTCCAATTGGTTAAGAAAATATAAAGAAGATTACGAAACCCTTTTAAACGATAAATCATACGTTACTATTGAAGCGGCTTTGTTCAATCTTTGGAAAAACTTTCCGCAAGAGCGAAAAAAATATTTAAACCAAACCAAGGGTGTTATCGGATTCAACGATAAAAACATAAGAATCCTTTGGCTCACTTTAGCTTTGATTACAGAAGACTTTGAGCTAGAAAATAAATCAGTGTATTTTGATGAGCTTACGGATTATACGTCACCAAAATATGGTTTCGAAACACGCATGAATGCGTTTCGGTACCTAACCCAAATTCAAGCTTGTCAAGAAGATTGCCAAGAACACTTAAAGCAAGCTGCAGGGCATCATAATTGGCGCTTTGTAAAATTTGCAAAAAGCCTAATGCAAGCTCAAAAAGAGAATTAGTTGGTCTCTTGCTTGATGTGGAAGTAGGTGTTATTGAATTTTCAATACTTTACAGCTAAAAGAACAAAAAACACCGTGGAATGAGTGTTTAGCTGATAAACTTTGTGAAGCAGTGCGTATTTCTAGTGGTATTTGTTAGAAAATAATATCTTTATACAACAATTAAACTAGCCCTATCAAATTCAATGAAAGCATTAGTCATTTCTGGCGGAGGAAGCAAAGGCGCTTTTGCCGGTGGTGTAGCCCAATATCTTATTGAGGACTTAAAACGCGACTACCAATTATATATTGGTACGTCTACTGGAAGTCTATTGGTGTCTCATCTGGCCTTAAATAAAATGGATAAAATTAAAGGCGTTTATACAAACGTTAACAACGACAGTATTTTTAGTGTTTGTCCGTTTGTTGTGAAAAAAAAACATGGCACACAGAATATTGCTATAAACCACCTTAACGTTGTTCTAAACTTTTTAAGGGGCAGTAAAACTTTTGGTGAGAGCTTCAACCTGCGTCAATTGATTGAAAAAACACTAACTGAAGTTGAGTTTGTTGAGTTGAAAAAAATGGACTTGGATGTTGTTGTTACCGTTTCCAATTTATCACTTAACCATGTGGAGTATAAATCTATAAAAGATTTTGATTACGACGAGTTTTGTGATTGGATTTGGATATCTTGTAACTATACGCCTTTTATGACACTGGTTAAAAAAAATGGCTGCGAGTATGCCGATGGCGGTATGGGTAACATGGTACCTATAGAAGAAGCTATTAATCGCGGGGCAAAAGAAGTGGATGCCATTATTTTACAAACCGAAGTAACCCAACTAAACCGAATGCCTTCAAGAAACCCGTTTTCATTAATAACCAATATGTTTGGGTTTATGTTAGATCGAATAGAGACACAAAATATTAAAATTGGAAAATTTGTAGCTTCCCATAATAATGCCATTATAAATTTCTATTACGCACCTACCATATTAACAACAAATTCCCTGATATTTGACAAAGAAAAAATGACCCAATGGTGGGAGAACGGTTATAATTTTGCAAAATTTAAGAATAAAGAAACCAGTCAGTTAGAAAATTAATTATGAAGGCACTTGTGATTTCAGGGGGGGGCAGTAAGGGCGCTTATGCAGGAGGTGTAGCGCAATATTTAATTCAAGAAGAGGGTAAGAACTACGATTTGCTTTTAGGGACGTCTACGGGAAGTTTATTGGTACCCCATATAGCCGCGGGAAAGATAGAAAAGATTCACAGCGTATTTACCAACGTGAATCAAAGCAATATATTTAGTGTTAACCCATTTGTAATTCGTAAAAAGGGCAATCGTGAATTTGTTTCCATAGATTTTTTGAATTCCCTTTGGCAGTTTATAAAGATGAAACGCACTTTTGGAGAAAGCAAAGCCTTGAGACGATATATAAGAAAGCACTTTACTTACGAGGAGTATCAATTAATAAAGGAAACCAAAGAAGATGTTGTTGTGACAGTCTGTAATCTTTCAAAAAATGGTGTGGAATATAAATCGATCAAAGATTTTAGTTATGATGAATTTTGTGATTGGATTTGGATTTCGTGTAATTATATTCCGTTTATGTCTCTGGTAAAAAGAAACGGTTTTGAGTATGCCGATGGCGGGTTGGGGTGTGTCGTGCCTATCCGTGAGGCTATTTTGAGAGGTGCAACAGAGATTGATGCCATTATATTAGAATCCGAAAATATGGAGTACAATAAAGTTTTGGGAAAAAATCCTTATTCTTTAATGATAAATTTGTTTGGGCATTTGTTGGATCAGGTAGAGCGCAGCGATATTTTAATCGGAAAATTAGCAGCAAAAAATAAGGGTGTTAAGTTGAATTTGTATTATACGCCTTCTAAGCTTACTGAAAACTCGTTGATATTTAATAAAAAATTGATGACCGAATGGTGGCAGCAGGGGTATTTCAATGCCAAGCAAAAATTTGAAGAGGCGCAATCAAACGAATTCCGTGTGGAGTAACGCCAGTGCTTTTTACCAGATTTCAGAAACCTCCTTTTTTATAAAAGATAAAGCGGCATCGCTTGGTGAGCGGCGTTCCATCATTTCGGTTAAAACAATTTCCCTAAGTTTGTTAGCAGTTTCCGCTTTTTCCTGCATATTGGCTTTTCTTATGAGTTGAATAGTTGCGTTTTTAGCAGTAGTTATAATATTCCAGCATTTGTCGCTAATATAAATTTGTTGTGATAAGTTGTGTTCGTATTCTTGTTCAATGTTTTGTATAAGTAATAATTCATAATCTTCTTTATTTGAAGTCATTGGCTGAACTCTAACTAGAAGTTTTGATGGGGCAATGCGTTCTAAAAACAGAGCCATGCGTTCGTAGGCTTGTAACCGTAAAGGCATCGCATTTACTTGCAGGTCTTTTTTTAATAAAAACCGACGCCGACCATCTTCATTTTTAGTGTGTTCCCTAAAAAAATAAAAGGCAATGACACCCGTGATTAATGCAGGAATAGCAAATAAAAATAAATCAATGATTCTGGAAATTTCCATAGGAGGTTAAGTGTTTTTTAGATTGGTTTCAATTTGTTTACCTCCCAAATATAAACAATCTTTTAATTTTTGCATACCATTAAAAGGAACCGTGGTTTTTTCATACATGTAAGTTCTGTTTAATTCCTTGGAAAGGTTATGGTCGTCTACATTCATCTCGATGTCCCGCATTGTAAACTGGCAAGGGTGCTCGTATCCTGCAGCATGGGTAATTTCAATAAATTCTTTTCTAAAGGTTTTGAAATATTGTGCCAAACGAGCTGATTTTAATGTTGTGTCAATACCATTTTGAAGCCATTTGTTTTGCGTCGCAACCCCGCTGGGGCAACGATTGGTATGGCAAATTTGAGCCTGTATGCACCCAATGCTCATCATAGCTTCACGAGCAACATTTATACAGTCGGCGCCCATTGCAAATGCCATAGCTGCTTTTGCAGGAAACCCGAGTTTTCCACTACCAATAAAAACAATGCGTTCTGTTAATCCGTGGTTTTGAAAAAGCTTGTAAAGGTCACTAAAACCGTAAACCCATGGCAACGATACGTGGTCGGCAAAGCTAGGCGGAGCTGCTCCAGTGCCGCCTTCACCGCCATCAACGGTAATAAAATCAGGACCTTTTTCAGTTTTTAACATGATACTCGCCAGTTCTTCCCATTGGTCTAATTTCCCTATAGCGGCTTTTATGCCAACTGGAAGGCCTGTGGCCTTGGCAATATCTTCAATAAAATTAACCATTTCCTCAACAGTAGAGAACGCAGAATGGTTAGATGGCGATAACACGTCCTTGCCTACTTCAACACCTCTTGTCATGGCAATTTCGTGAGATATTTTGGCTCCAGGTAAAACACCGCCTTTTCCGGGTTTGGCCCCTTGGGAAAGTTTCACTTCAATGGCTCGTATAAAAGGGTTGTCATTAACAAGTTTTATTAATTTATCCATTGAAAATTCTCCATTACCGTCGCGAACACCAAAATAGCCCGTGCCAAAATGAAAAATAACATCGCCGCCATGGCTGTGGTATGGCGATAAACCGCCTTCGCCCGTGTTGTGGTAAGCTCCTGCCATTTTAATCCCTTTATTTAAAGATTCTATAGCTTTTGCCGATAGCGACCCAAAACTCATGGCCGAAACGTTAATTACAGAGGCTGGTCTGTATGGTTTCTTGCGTTTGTTGAATTCGCCCATTACTTTGGCGCAAGGTAAAAATGTCTTGTCTGTTTTGTTTGGGTGGTTTTTGGACATTTTAAACGGCATCATGGCATTGTTGACAAAAATGTGTTGATGCGCATAAATATCTCTATCGGTACCAAAACCTTCATAGTTGTTTTCTTTTTTTGCCGATGCATAAATCCAACTCCGCTCAATTCTGTTAAAAGGAAGCTCTTCGCGGTTATTGGCAACAAAATATTGACGCATTTCTGGTCCAATGCCTTCGAGCAAATAACGTAAATGGCCTATAATAGGAAAGTTGTGGCTTATAGTGTGTGCTTTTTGGATGAATATATCTCTAATGGCAATTAAAACTAAAACAATAAAAATCCATCCCCACCAAGGAATGGTTGATAAAAATGAGAAAATAGAATCCATTAAAATAGGTTGTTTAGAGTTTAAATATATTCAAAATATGTTAATGCTAAATAATCGAGGTTCATTGTTTATAATTATTAATAAATCAAATGAAATAAACGCCCATTATTGGTTAATTTCACGTCGATAAAATTGATGATGATTTGGAAAAGTATTTAAGCCAGTTGAACGATGCACAGTTAGAGCCAACCATACAAATTGAAGGCCCCATGATAGTTATTGCGGGGGCCGGATCAGGAAAAACGCGTGTACTTACTTTTAGGATAGCTTATATGATGAGCAAGGGCATAGACCCTTTTAATATTTTAGCTTTAACGTTTACCAACAAAGCAGCGCGCGAAATGAAAGAGCGTATTGCGCAAATTGTTGGTGCCAGTGAAGCCAAAAATCTATGGATGGGAACGTTTCACTCCGTATTTGCCAAAATATTACGTATTGAAGCCGATAAACTGGGGTATCCTAGCAACTTCACCATTTATGATACTCAGGATTCCGATAGGTTAATTCGAGATATTATCAAGCAAATGAACCTTGACAAAGATGTTTATAAATATAAGCAGGTGCGTTCTAGAATTTCCTCCTACAAAAACAGTTTAATAACGGTTCGAGCCTATTTTCAAAACCCCGAATTGATTGAAGCCGATACCATGGCCAGAAGGCCTAGGTTGGGCGATATTTACAGAGAATATGTAGATCGCTGTTTTAAGGCAGGGGCTATGGATTTCGATGATTTGCTGTTAAAAACCAACGAACTGCTCACCCGATTTCCGGATGTATTGGCAAAATATCAAAACCGGTTTAAGTATATTTTGGTTGATGAGTATCAAGATACCAACCATTCTCAATATTTGATAGTCCGCGCGTTGTCTGATAAATTTCAAAATATATGCGTTGTGGGCGATGATGCGCAGAGTATTTATGCTTTCCGAGGAGCGAACATCAACAATATTTTAAATTTCCAAAAAGATTATGATGACGTTAAAGTGTTTAGGCTTGAGCAAAATTACCGTTCAACCAAAAACATTGTTAATGCGGCAAATTCCGTGATTGATAAAAACCAAACAAAGCTTGATAAAGTGGTTTGGACGGCCAATGATGAAGGAGGAAAAATTAAAGTGCACCGGTCTCTTACAGATGCCGATGAAGGCCGTTATGTAGCCAGTACCATTTTCGACAACAAAATGAACCATCAGTTGGGTAATAGCGATTTTGCAATTCTTTATAGGACCAATGCACAATCGCGTTCTATAGAAGATGCTTTGCGTAAACGGGATATTCCTTACAGAATATATGGAGGAACCTCCTTTTACCAGCGTAAGGAAATCAAGGACGTACTTTCGTATTTGCGTTTAATAATTAATCCAGCAGATGAAGAAGCTTTAAAACGTGTTATCAACTTCCCGCCTCGGGGTATAGGCCAAACAACTATAGATAGATTAATTGTTGCTGCTAATGGTTACAAACGCACCATGTTTGAGGTAATGAAAAACATCGATAAAACTGATGTTAAGGTTAATTCGGGCATTAAGAATAAACTTCAAAATTTTGTAACACTAATTGAAAGTTATCAAGTGCTGAACCAAACCGCCGATGTTTTTGAACTTGCTGAACATGTAACACGAACTAGCGGACTCATAAAAGAATTCAATAAAGATGGTACACCGGAAGGCGTGGCCAGGATGGAAAATATTGAAGAGCTTTTAAACGGTATGAAAGATTTTGTTGAAGGCCAGAAGGAGTTGGCAGATGCTACAGGGTCTTTGGCTGAATTTTTAGAAGATGTGGCCTTGGCAACCGATATGGATAATGATAAGGACGATGGCGATAAAGTAGCATTGATGACCATTCACCTTGCAAAAGGTCTTGAGTTTCCCTATGTTTATATTGTTGGTTTGGAAGAAGATTTATTTCCAAGTGCGATGAGCATGAATACGCGGAGCGAGCTGGAAGAAGAGCGAAGGCTGTTTTATGTGGCATTAACACGTGCCGAAAAACAAGCCTATTTAACCTACGCTCTGTCACGTTATCGTTGGGGAAAACTGGTAGATTCAGAACCCAGTCGTTTTATTGAAGAAATAGACGAACAGTACCTAGATAATGTAACACCTGTTGAAGAACGACGAATAAACCCAATGCTTTCTGCCGATATTTTTGGAGATGTAGAACCCAATAAAGTGCGTTATAAACCAGCTAAACAGGCCCCAATGAAAAAGGGCAGGCCAAAAGGGGAGCAAGAAAAATTTCAAGTGTCAACTCCTAAAAAGCTTAAGCCTGTTTCGCAAACTAATGGTAGCGGAAATACAAATTTATTTGACGGTAAACTTGCTGTTGGAAATATGGTAAAACACGGTAGGTTTGGAACAGGCGAGGTGTTAAAGATAGAAGGTGCAGGAGCAGATACAAAGGCTGAAATAAAATTTCAGCATGGCGGCGTGAAGAAATTGTTGTTGCGTTTTGCTAAATTAGAGGTTGTAGGATAGTATAACATTGAGTGTATGGCTGAATTTATTAGAATTTACGAAGAAAATCCAAACCCGAAAGAAATTGAAAAGGTAATTTCGGTTTTAAAACGTGGGGGACTTATCATTTATCCTACCGATACAGTTTATGGTTTGGGTTGTGATATTACGAACGTAAAGGCTTTAGAACGAGTGGCTAGAATTAAGGGCGTAAAACTTGAAAAGTCTAACTTTTCATTTATCTGCCATGATTTAAGCAATTTAAGTGATTACGTAAAACAGATAGACACCTCTGTATTTAAAATTCTCAAACGGGCGTTGCCTGGGCCATATACGTTTATATTGCCGGGCTCAAAATCGTTGCCCAATCCGTTTAAGAAAAAGAAAACGGTAGGTATTCGTGTGCCAAACAACAACATTGCCCTAGAAATTGTGAAACAATTGGGTAACCCTATTATTTCCACATCCATTCGTGATGAGGATGAGGTTTTAGAATATACAACCGATCCCGAATTAATTTTAGAAAAATGGGATAATTTAGTTGATTTAGTTATCGATGGCGGTTATGGAGATAATGAACCTTCAACAGTTATCGACCTATCTGATGGCACTCCAGTTATAGTTCGTGAAGGTAAGGGAGGACTTGAAATTCTTTAAGTTTTTTTAGATTTCATTTTATAAAATAAAGAGAGTTTTGTTCAAAAAAAACGATATTTGCGATTAAACTAATCAAAAGAAAATAGATTATGGCGATGAATAAAAATACGGTATTAGCGTGGGCTACATGGATTATGATTTTTGTTGGCCTAGGGCTAATAGCTATGGGAGCTTTTAAATACCAAGAAGTTGCAGGATGGGGGTTTGCTGCCGTAGGTTTAGGCTTTTTTGCAGTAGCTTGGGTTTTTAATGCTTTAAAAGGACGTGTTTAATTAATTTAAAGTAAACTATGAGCGACGATAAGAAAATTATATTCTCTATGTCTGGTGTTACCAAGACATTTCAAAGTGCAAATACTCCGGTACTAAAAAACATTTACTTAAGTTTTTTCTACGGTGCCAAAATAGGAATTCTTGGGCTTAACGGTTCGGGAAAATCTACTTTGTTGAAAATAATTGCTGGTGTTGATAAAAACTACCAAGGGGATGTCGTGTTTTCGCAAGATTATTCGGTGGGATATTTAGAGCAGGAACCGCAACTTGACGACGACAAAACAGTTATGGAAGTGGTACGTGAAGGTGCCGCCGAAACGGTTGCTATTCTTGAAGAGTACAACAAAATAAACGATATGTTTGGTTTGGAGGAAGTGTATTCCGATTCTGATAAAATGGAGAAGTTGATGAACCGTCAAGCGGAACTCCAAGACCAGATTGATGCGACCAATGCTTGGGAACTCGATACAAAACTCGAAATCGCTATGGATGCATTGCGTACCCCAGACGGTGACAAAAAAATTGGGGTTCTTTCTGGTGGTGAACGCCGCAGGGTGGCCTTGTGCCGTTTGTTGCTTCAAGAACCCGATGTATTACTGTTGGATGAGCCCACTAACCATTTGGATGCCGAATCGGTACATTGGTTGGAGCATCATTTGGCGCAGTATAAAGGTACGGTAATTGCCGTAACACACGATAGGTACTTTCTTGATAATGTGGCTGGTTGGATTTTAGAACTCGATAGGGGTGAAGGTATTCCTTGGAAAGGCAATTATTCCTCTTGGTTAGATCAAAAATCTAAGCGTATGGCTCAAGAGGGTAAAGCGGCTTCTAAACGCCAAAAAACTTTAGAGCGTGAGTTAGAGTGGGTTCGTCAAGGCTCTAAAGGCCGTCAAACAAAACAAAAAGCACGTTTAAAGAATTACGACAAACTCCTAAGCCAAGACCAAAAGCAGTTAGATGAAAAATTAGAAATCTATATTCCAAATGGACCAAGGCTGGGTACTAATGTTATAGAAGCAAGAGGAGTGAGTAAAGGTTACGGCGATAAGTTGTTATATGAAGACTTAAACTTCAATTTACCCCAAGCAGGTATTGTTGGCGTAATTGGACCTAATGGTGCTGGTAAAACCACGATCTTTAGAATGATAATGGGCGAGGAAACGCCTGATAAAGGTGAGTTTATCGTTGGCGAAACAGCTAAAATAGCTTATGTAGATCAAAGTCACTCCAACATAGATCCCGAAAAAACCATTTGGCAGAATTTTAGTGATGAGCAAGAGTTGATTATGATGGGAGGGAGACAAGTTAATTCCCGGGCCTATTTAAGTCGTTTTAATTTCAGCGGAAGCGAACAAAATAAAAAAGTTAAATTACTCTCCGGAGGCGAGCGAAACCGTCTGCATTTGGCCATGACTTTAAAAGAAGAGGGTAACGTATTACTTTTGGATGAGCCTACAAACGATTTAGATGTTAATACACTTCGAGCCTTAGAGGAAGGTTTGGAAAATTTTGCGGGATGTGCCGTGGTGATATCGCACGATAGATGGTTTTTAGATAGAATATGTACACATATTTTGTCCTTTGAAGGTAATAGTCAAGTCTATTTCTTTGAAGGTAGTTTCTCTGATTATGAGGAAAACAAAAAGAAACGATTGGGCGGTGATGTGATGCCGAAACGAATCAAGTATAAAAAACTAGTAAGGTAATTATGGGAGACGCTCACTGAAAAGTGGGCGTTTTTTAGTTGTCACCCCCGTAAATATGGCCTTCGGTAAAATCTCGGTAAGGTTTATCTTCTTCCTCAGCTATTTTATTGTTCATAGCTTCCAAGCGTTCATTCTCTTTTTTTAGTTTGTAAGATTTTCTTAAGCCCAAAAGCAATAGAATGGCAAAAAACGCACCTACAGTAATAAGGACTGTGGTGGTTATGGCTCCAAAAAACAAAGCTGTACATGGCAGGCCTGAAATGGTTACATTAGCGATCATAGCGGTGCTATAATTGATTAATAGCTGTTCAAATATAAGGCATTTTATTGATCAAAAATCGAAATCTATCATAATATTATTCGGCAGATTGTTAAAATGTTTAATAATTTTTGTAACAAATAAAACCTCCGTCATACATATTTTTAGAGCATTTAAAATTTTGAAATTCATATTTTTTAACGAAATTGCTTGTCCGTAATTTTTTTCAACTTAAAAACTAAACATACCATGTCAGATGATTTTGATTTATTAGAAACCTCTTCAAACGAAAAAACAGAAAAAGTAGATGTTAATTGGGGCAAAGCCATAGACACGATGAAATCTAAGTTGTCGCAAGAAGACGATCCAGAAGTGCGTCAAAAAATATTGAATGCCACTTTAGATGATGTTGTTCACATGGCCGAAAAGGACCGCACAACGCTTCTTGATGCCATTAAAGATTTAACCGATTATCAAGATGAGGTGGGCATTATTTTCGAGAAATTCTCTTCCTTAAATGCCACAGAACAAAAAGTTATCGACGATGCCCAAAAAGCATTGGAGCGTGCTAAAATAGAGTTGGAAGATGCAGAGGCAAAACCTGATACTTGGTGGAACAATCTTTGGGGGCGTAAAAGTAAAATTAGAAAAGCTCAGGAAACCTTGAAGGCCGCTGAAAAAACAAGAGCAGCTGCCGACAATAAAGCCAAAGCGATGTTTCAAGAGCGTATTGAAAGTGCAGATGTGCAAACGCTTTTAAGAGAGTTGTCTTACAAATCGCAGGCTGCGGTATCGCGTTTAAAAAACCGTGAGGTTGAAATTAAAGAAGTTGAAGATAAATTGCAGGAGGCCATTGTTGAGGCCACAAAGAATCACACTAAGGCTTTAGAAAAGAAAAAAGAAGTAGAAACCAAACTTGAAGAACAATATGCACTGTTGAAACAGGCTCGACAGGAACTGGAAGATATTGCAGACAAGCAATCTGCCGAGTATGCCCAAGCCATTGGAAAAGTAACGGAGTTAGAACAAAAAGTAGAAGAATTGGAAGGTCTAAAAAATGCCTACACGACTTTGGCGGCGAGTAAGGACAGTTTTGTTCACAAACATAATTTAACCATAAAAGTACTGACTTCTTTACGTAGTAACCTGCAAACACATCGTGCTAAATTAAAAAGTGATACCGAAGAAAGGCTAAAGTATTATGATGGCTATGTAGTGGCCTTAAAAGCCAGAACCGACCAAGAATTTGCTGCTATTTTAGAACATTTGGGAGTTAAAACCGATGAGCATATCGGGGAAACTTTAGCGGCGATGCATACGGCAAGTGCTAAAGCCCGACAAGATATGATGGATAATATACCTGTACACGAAAAAGTGATGCAAGGTGTTTATGGTAGTTATGCTGAAGCTTTACAGGAAATAAGGGCTAAAGATGGTGAAATACAAAAGAATTTTGCCGATCGTTACGGTATTGATATGAAAGAGCTTTTTGAAGATTATTATAAAGCCGATGCTAATAAACCAGCAGGTGATGGTGGTAAACCCACTGGGAAACCTAAGCCTGAAGCTGGATCTGATGATTTGTTGAGTTAATTATTGTGTGACGGAATAACGTCACAACTTTTGTCCGTCGCCAAAGTATTCCGCTAGTGTTTAGGGATTATGGAGGCTTCAGCGTTAGGGATAATAGTGAAAAGCCCACAGTGACGCAGGAGCGAGGACTTGTAACGGATAGCCCGAACTCCCGATAACTATCGGGGAGGTAAAGCCCAAATAATTAAATAAAAATATTACTGTGCTTTGGTGATACTGTGCACTGAGTACTACAACCGAATACTGAATTAATGTCCATAAATCATATTGTTACACCTCTCGATTCTGCTGTTCTTGATTCTAAGGAGCAATATATTTTTTATCATAAAATGATAGATTTTGCTCTTAAAGAATTGATAGTGGCCGTACAAAGACAAAAGCTTTGTAACGAGCAGGAAGTGTTGCTTTTTAAGCAATATTGCGATTTGCTTCTGTACTCCATTGAAGCCATGCGTATAAAATACATGTACGATGATGAAGATAATATGAAAGTGGATTTAACCGAATCTGGTTTCCCCAACTATTTGGAGTTCCGGTATCTGTTCAACGATTTGGAATTACGTGATGAATACATCGGAAAGCTTACACCCATTGCAAAGTTAAAAGAGGAGTTTTTGCATACCCTAATGCATAAAAAACAACCAATAAAAAAGAGTAAATTATTTCAGGCGGCTTCGATTGTGTATTATACTTCGGTAAACAAACAATACATTTTTAACCGTTTTGTGCAGGGCAAGATTATTAATGCGCCAGAGGAGGTTGAAACAAAATATATGACGAGTTGGAGTTTTTATGATGTATCGCATAACCGTCCGTTTATCTGCTTTATGTATTTTGATTACAGCGGAACAGATGCGAGGGAGCATAAAGAAGATATTTATGAGGTTTTAAAATCCGTCGCCGACCGAGACATGAGCTTAGATATGATGGCGCATACCATTGACAGGAAATTGCCAAAAGTATTTCCGAAGCTAATAAAGCGTATTGATTTAGGACCTATCCACAATGTTTTTGCAAAAGATGAAAACCAATTAACACACGCTATTTTAGAAAGTATTGGCAAAAAGGAAGTTCCGCTTGAATCGTATGCTATTTCTTTTAAAATGGATGAGGTGAAATCGGAAAGTGAATTTAAGGAAGGTGGGTTTTTTAGTAGACAAACTTTGCAAAAATGGGACGATGTTTTGAAACAAAAGTATGTTTTTGCACCGCATAGAATTATTCAATTGTTTTATAATAAAACCCCAGAATTGATGAATGGATTGGCTGAAGTGCCAATTGAGCTTACTGAATTAAAAATAGATTTAAAAAAGTGAACATTCGCAGTCACAGTATGCAGTTTTGTAAACTGAGACTGAAAACTAAAAATACATGGAACACAACTCGACATTCCCTATAAAATTAACCGAACTCGATATGCTTCGTGATGAAGCGACGTCCTACTTAAAAAGTGTACAATGGGAGCAAGGTGCCCGTGCTAAAAACAGAGATAAAGAGGCCAAGGATGAATCCATTTTATTGTATTTGTCTCGTGCTAACAACGGAACAAACACCGCTGAAATCACGTCTGTTTCAAAAACCATTTTGGCACTAAAAAAACGCTTGTTACCAGATTCGGTCGCCATTCCTGTTAAGTTAAACAAAGCCCTCTTTGCGGTGCAGGAAGGTATAACTTTGGGTATTTGGATTAAGGACAGTTTTTACGATTCTTCGGGCCTATCCAGTTTAAATGAAAATAAATCGGCATTAGACAACAGGGGTAAACGTGAGTTCGAAAGCAAAATGCACACCGCTACGGCCTTTATGTTGTTTGCTACGGCTTATAAAATTTTACATGATTTAAAACCTCATGCTTCCGATGATTTAAGTGTGATGAAGCAAAAGTTTGCCGGTATACCAGAGGTTTCTTTTATGTCGCCCATAAAAGGAATTTCGTGTGCTTTATTTTATTACGATAAGTACTTAGGGCATCCCGAAATAATAAAATCTGATAAGGATGTTGTTGATTTTACGGTGGTTTATTTTGATGCTTTAATTGGTGAAATCCAATTACGAAAAAGCACCTTGGAATATACTGAAACCCTAGAAGACAGAACCTATAAATTAGAAAAATCGGAATTTGCCGTTTCCGGATGGAATAATGTGTTTCAGGGAGCTGCTAAGAGTGTGGAGTTCAACAAAATCCAATTTGAGCAAATTGTGGGGAACCGTGATGCGAAACATTTTGCGCGTCGGTTAACCGAACGTTTATTGAGTTACGATTTTACGGCTAAGAAAAATCCTTTTCAGGAGCTCGGTGGTTTTATGCCGGTGTTCATGGGTTACGGGATTCCCGGTACGGGAAAAAGCATGTTAATTGCCGCCATCGCTACGCGTTTGAAAGAGCATTGCGATACTTTGGATATTCCGTTTTTGTTTCATCCTATGCCCGATACATTGATTTCCACCTTTCAAGGGGGGTCGGCCGAAAAAATGGTAGAATGGATGAAACCCATGCAAGACCCCACCAAACTTATTTTTGCGCCCATTGATGATGCCGAAAACAACTTGCAAGAACGAACAGCACAGGGTGTTTCGGCCGGAGTAAAGGAAGTTATTGGTGTGTTTTTACGATATACTGAAGGCGCTTATGCGGTAAATTACGGAAACAGTTCCATTGGGCTCTTTACAAATTTGCCCGAAATGTTGGATAAGGCGGTGATTTCACGTGTTCAGGGGCGTTTTAAAATAGACGGTGCCCGTACCGAAAACGATTTTTTAGACCAAGACCATTTGTGGTGGCGTAAGTTTAACGATACCATGCCTGATTTTGTGAATATGCAAGGGCCGGAAAACTATAGTTATTTGCAGGGCCAAGGTTTAGCCAAAAATATGGGGGAAATCTTAAATCTAACCGACAAACCAACTGAAGAACGTGTTCATGAGATTTACGGCAAGGTGGAGAAAAAGTTTAAAACCAATCAACATTTATTTTATGCCCATTTGTATAAAAACATGCAGGAAGCCTTTCCGTTTTTTTCTTCAAGAGATGTGCGTAATATTCAAAGTGCCGTTTCATTACGTTTAACCGATTTTGATTTGGAGGAAGATTGGTTTGAAAACCCCGAAATCTATTTCAAAAAAGACTACGAAACCAAGTTTAAGATGCTTCAGGAATTGATGCGAGCCAATATGAAAGGGCTTGATTTTTCAGAAATACGTCGGCAGGAAGTAGTGCGCTATTTGGACAATGTGGCCACGATTGCCGATACCGATTTTAAACGAAAAGTAGATGCCAGAGTGAATCAATTAAACATTGAAACCGAAGCTAGAAAAACGTTCGAAAATGAGCAATAAGCATATCAAAAATATAGAGAAGCAACTGCTTTCAGATAACTATTACATACTTAACCGCGTAACGTTCGACTATTTAATGAGCAGTGGCCAATGGGTCAACCAAATGCGTGAGGTTTACGATAGGGGTGATGGTGCGGGAATTCTGTTGTACAACAAGACAAGAAAGACGGTTATCTTAACCAAACAATTTAGAATGCCAACCTTTATGAATGATAACGAAGATGGTTTTCTGGTTGAGATTGCGGCAGGTATGTTGGACAAAGACAATCCGGAAGCTTGTATTATTCGTGAAACCGAGGAAGAAGTGGGCTATAGACTTAAGGAAGTAAAAAAGGTTTACGAAGCGTATTCATCCCCTGGGGTTATGACCGAAAAAATGCATTTTTTTGTCGGCGAATATACCGACGACATGAAAGTTGATGAGGGCGGCGGATTGGATAGTGAACACGAAGATATTGAGGTTTTGGAAATACCTTATAAGGTAGCAATAGACATGCTTAACAGCGGTCAAATTGAAGATACCCGAACCATTGTATTGTTACAATACGCGCAAATCCATAACTTATTGTATTAAAAATGGATAAATTAAAAGCGGCCAATTTATATAGAAGTGAACTCATTCCCGTAAGTGGGAAGCAGGTTGAGCGATACAATAAATGCTTGGTTAAACTGGGCTTTACTGAAACTCAATTAAAAACGTTTCATATAGACGGTAAAGGTTGGAGTCCAGAAATAGCAGAAGAAAAACAAGATGACCATTACCTAAATAACGGCGAAGCCAACCCGCACGGCATCATTATTTCACCGTTACAAAAAGGTAAGCCGGTGTATTGGCCTTTCCATAGTTTTGATAAGGATATCATGACTTTTATATTTAAAATTCATGGAGAAAAAATAAAGGACATTACCCGCGATTGTGCCATTTGTCTAGATTTTGAACAAGGTATAGATGTGTTTTACGAACCATTGGACGTGTTGAAATATGATAAGGTAAATATTCATTTTCACCTGATAAACGATTTAGATAAAATTCAAAAACAACAATTAGAATTGGTGGATTGTTTTAGTCAGGGTAATAATTTTATTGATGAGAATATCCATCAACAATTATTGGATTCTGCCAAAACATTTGGCGATTTAAGATTTCGTGATTTAGAGCTCCATGAGTTACATTACACTACAAGTTCATTTTATACCAAGTCATTCGGTGGTGTTTATCTATTGCGCGATTTTATAATGCCTATTGTGGTTTTTGAAAGTGAAAAGTGGTACAAGGAAGCTATAAAGGACACCACTCACGATGTGTTGATTTATCACATTCAGCAGCCCGAACTACTGGATAAATTGCGCGACCACGTTATTATTGAATACGATTTAGAAAAGGTTGTTAAAACCTCAAGATACGACCGAATTAAAAAATTTGAATTGGCGCAGCATTTAAAAGATACAAAGCATCCTGCAAATGATATTTTATCTGATGCCATTCTTTTTAAAAGCTATCTTAACAAGTTGGATATTGAATCGAGAAAAAAAGTAATGTGTGTGGAGCTTTATCTTGAAAAGCTTGAAATTAGCAACGCCTATAAGATTACAGATATTATCGATTTAAAAATTTTTGAGGCGCTGCATCAACCACATTCATCACTAGAACCTGGGCATCAAGATTTAATTTGGAAGTTGCTGGTTAACATCTCGCAGAAAGACGTGTTATTTTGGTATTGGTACGATAAGGAAGATTTTTATAAAAATTTTAAAACTTGGGACGAATCCTTCAAGGAATGGGTCATTGAGACGATAAGTATAAATTTAAAGAAAGAAGCTTGAAGTTAGAAGTGAGAAGTTTTAAATTTAGCCTATTTACATATGAAGTTTAAATTTGAAGATTTAATTATTTGGCAGAAGGGAATGGATTTGGGTGAAGAGATGAATACTCTGGCAAGTAAATTTCCTAAGGATGAAACTTACAATCTGTCGTCACAATTAAAAAGAGCTTCAGATTCTATCGCTCTAAATATTTCCGAAGGTTCAATTTTGCAATCCGGACCCGAGTACAGAAAATTTTTAGGCTATGCTATTAGGTCATTGGCAGAAGTAGTAACTTGTTTGCATAAAGCTAAAAGGAGAAATTATATTGAAGAGCATGTTTTTATGAAATTCTATAAAGAGTGTTTTGATTTGATGAATATGACCATAGCTTTTAGAAAAAAAATAAAAAATTAAGTACAGTAATAAGAAGTTTAAAACTTCAAACTCCGTGCTTCAAACTTTAATATTTATGACACTAGAATTAATCATTTTTATCGCATCCATATTGTTTGGGGCGCTCATATATTGGCGCGAATCGCAAAGCAATCGCTTGTATCGATTTTTTAATAAAATTATGTATTCCAGAAGTTTACAAATGAAACCTGCCGACAAAACGGGTTTTGTATATCAGCAAAAGTTTCTAGTCAGGTTGGTGTTCATCGGTTTTTTGTTCCTTATCGCTATTGTGGTTGCTCGTTTTTTAATTCCTATTGATGTTGCTACAATATCTATTTTTGCATCTATGATTGTGGGTACTTTGCTTGGTACGTATTTAGCGAATTTTGTATTTAAATCCAGTCAAGTTATTGATGAAAAAAGTGAATCTTTAGAAGGCATGATGCATGATACCATTGAAAAAGGAAAAGATTTTATCGAAGATTTAAAAACCAAAGATGCTGAAATAATAGAAGAACAACCTAAGGAAACACCCAAAAATGAAGAAAAAAGTGCTCGTGAGCGTTTAAAAGATAAAGGGTTGTTGTAAACGTCATTTCAAGGGAAGTATGACGAAGTAATCTTTTCAATTTAAGCAATTATATTAATAGATTGCCAAACTTTGATTTAGATAAGTTTAGCAATAACAAAATATAAAAAATGATAAAAAACTACTGGAATAAAGGAAAAAAGCAAAAGACAGTTACCATAATTGTTTTATTAATCTTATTTATTGTGCTTTTTGTTTTAAGAGACGATTATCAACCCGCATTGTTATTTTTAAGAAAATACGTTTTCGTTATTCTTTTGAGTGTTCTCGTGCTATTTTTTGGCCTAAGAAAATTCCGAAATTCGGCAAGTATCTTAGGGAGATTGGGGATTTTAGCATTATTGATTTTCTTTTTCGGCATATTATATGCTGTTGGATGGCACTTCAAAATGTACGAATACATGAAAACCTATAACGTATTCAATAATTTGAACAAGCTCGAAATTAACGAATTGCCATTAACGCAAAATGAGCGTATTCAGCCCTTACGAAATATCTTCTCTATGGCTAACGAAAGTGTTGGCGAAACCAAAGATGTATCATTACCGCACCTAGTAAGGATTGGAGATGAAAATAAATGGACTATGGCCATTCAACCTACCGAAAAATATATGTGGCAGGGCATGACTGATAATACCGAAGAAGTATTTGCCGTTTCAAGTACAACGCCATTTCCGCGATTTTCAAGCGAAAACAGAATTCCAGTTACCTTTTCGATAGGTGAATCGTTAAAATTCAGTCGAAACACTTATAATGCCGTAGTACAGCGCTTTAATTTTTTTCAATTGTTTACCATGGAGCCTAGCGACACGTATTATATGCAAAATGATTCTGGGCAATGGGTAGAGGTAGTAAGCTTAATTAAATGGAAAGGCTTCTTGTTTCCGTATCCAACTTTTGGTGGCGTTATGGTCATTGACAATGGAGAGCACAATTTTCAGGATTATATGGAACGCATATTAATAGGAAAAGGCACGTATATAAGTCCGGAAGAAATGAATAACCATCCGTTTTTAACACGTCAAAATACCTTGGCCGAAAAGGTGTCTAGGCTACAGGCCGAATCATTGAAATTCTTGGGAGGTTTTAGTGACCCCTTACCATGGAACATGGAAACAGCAGTTAAGATTCCAACCATGCCAAAAGACCAAAACCAGCAACCTTATGTAACCGATTTTGATTTTTCAGATACTAACGTGAATGCATATAGCGGTTTGTACCATTGGTTTGGCTTAGAGCCCGTAGGCGAGGAGCGTACCAGTTTAAGCTTTAGCGTTTTTATTCCAGCCGATGGAACCGATAAGCTCTATTATTACAATCACGCTGCTAAAAAGCAGGGGTATGCAGGAGTTTCGGCGATGCCCTTAAAGGTACAGGAATCGCGTAAGGAGTACGATTGGACGGCGAATACGCCGGTAGAATTTCGACCATATATAAAAAATATTGCAGGCAAAAAGCGTATGTTTTTTATGGGAACAGTTTCGTCCATTAGTAAAAAAAATGCCAATCAGTTTGATGGTTCGGCAACTCCCGATTTGGTGCTGGTAGATAGTGAGTACCGCGATGTGGTTTGGATAGATGTAAAACACCCCAGTCAATGGGACAAAACTGTTTATGATCAACTGCATGAGGCATGGCGGGCCAGTGAAGGTATTGGTTACTATTTTGTTGAAGAATCAAAAACAATTGATTTGGGCGAAACGGTCCAAGATTCCATTACAAAGGTCATCCCTGTAAAAGATGAAAAGGCAGCGTTATTGGAAAAACTTCAAAAGCAAATAGATTCATTGAAAGGAGCTAATTGAAGCTTGTTCTCGTTCTATATTAGTTGTAACAAAACCTCAAAATTTTAGACCTATAAATAAAGGTTTATTATGGGGTATATGGGTTTTGGCATGCAAAAATGGATTTATTCAAGAAATCCAAGAAAAAAGCTATTCGAAAAAGATAGAATACCTTCTTTTAATGCCCTTCCTAAATATTCAAGAACATTTGCAATACAGGCTAGTAAAAGGGAAAATAAAAGGCCGGTTGGCATACTTACCATTTTAATTATCGTTGCAGCGGCATTTATTGTGTTTTGTGCTTTAAACAGTTACAGTTTATATGAGAAAAAGCATGCTCAACAAATCATGCAGTATCATAATTATCAAAATGACAAAACATTTCGCTTTTTAATGACATCTGGAAAAGAGCGTTTACGTGATAAAAGGCCACTGGCAGCATATTCAGAATTTAAATTAGCTCAGAAAATTTATCCCAACCATACAGAATTACAACAGGTTTTAACCGAAACCTTAACTGTGCTTTGTGATAAGGAGAGTAAGTATTGTAAAGAGTTAGATGAGGCTCTGAAAAGTAATTGAATAATAGGCCAAATTTAATGTCGCTTTATCAAAATAAATAGTATCATTGGCTATTGGCTATTGGCTATTGGCTATTGGCTATTGGCTATTGGCTATTGGCCTTTATAAAATCGGTTATTAAATAGGTGATTAGTTTACCAACCTGGTAAGCCGTTCTTTTAGATGGTGCCGCTTCACAGATATGAAGATATGCCGCATTTTCATGCCCGCCAAAAAAGTTTACAAACTGTCTGACTTTGTTCACCGAAAAACCACTTGGTGTCATGGCGCTACTGGGTATGTTCTCAATAGCATCACAGTCTATTTCAATACCAAAAGGGTTATCTGAAACATGATTTAAAGCGCGTTTCATTTCTTTTTTTAAGCTACTTGTTTTTCTGATTTCTATATCTTCAAAAGCGTTGTATTCAATAGTTTTCTCTTTATCAAGGATGTTGATTATCTTATCGGAAGTGTAGTTTTCATGAAGCCCGAATGCAAAATAGTTCCCTAAAAAACCTTCGTTGAAAGCATAGGTAAAGCCGTTTCCGCTGTGGCGTCCTTCTTCGTCCCTAAAATCAGAATGGGCATCAAAATTAACAGCATTTATCGGGGTATTAAGCGCCAAGCTTGTACCTTTTAGGTTTCCGTAAGCATTGTTGTGGCCACCCCCAATAATAATGGGCTTTTTTCCAGCCAATACGATTTGATGGATAATGAAAGCCACTTTAGAATCAATCTGTTCAACAATTTTCCTAGCTTTTAAAATATCCTTTTTCTTTGTGGGTTTTAATTTTGAAATTTTATCCAGTTCATCTGAAAAGTCCAAATGCCCCAAAACCAAAACGTCCTTAGCTTTTGTAAAAACATTGCTTTGTATGTTTAACAAAACTTTAAGTGTGGCTTCCCAAGCTGCAGAGGAGCCAGTGTTTCCATGGTTTGCAAATACCCCAACATCTTCCGGAAAGCCTAAAACAACATACCTAACGTCCAAATTACCAAGCTGTTCGTATATATTGGAAATGCTGGTTAATATTTGAACATGTTGGCCAAATTTGGATTCACCAGAGCGTTTGTTTAATAATTTATTGCGCAGCGCATTGTTAAATAAAACGAGTTTATCCATCTGTTACCAAAAAATGATTTCATTATTAAAAATACAGCATTATTTGTTTATAGCATTAAAAAACTATAGATTAATCAAAAATTTAACCTTAACACATTAAAACGGAAATTATGGAAAACAATAAAAGCAACACTGGCCTTAAGGTAGCATTGGGCATTGCCTTGGTTTTATTTTTAGCAACGGGTTTTTATACAATGAACCTGTACAAAAAGAGTAACGAAACAGAAAGAGAACTTACTGCTGAAAAAGAATTGGTTATGAAAGATTTAAATGCTATGGCCAAACAGTACGACGAGGCTATAGGGGAAAACGAAATTGCCAATGCAAATTTAGTTGAAGCTAGAGGCCGTATACAGGGACTGATCGATTCGCTAAAAATATCGGAAACTAATGTAAAAAGTTTATGGCGTTACAAAAGCAAGTATTTGTCGCTACAAAAAGAAATGGATGTATTGTTAAAACAAAACGATTCATTGCGAGTAGAAAACACGTATTTGGCAACCTCGTTGGATAGTACGCGAGTGCGCTTGGAAGAACGCACCATTTTTACAGACTCGCTTTTAGTGCAAAATAATGCTTTGGCTGAAGTTGTAGAAAACGCATCAATCTTAAATACGGTTGGATTAAAAGGGTTTGGTGTTATAGAACGAACATCGGGAAAACTAATTCCAACCGAAAGAGCTCGTCGAGTAGACAAAATTAGGGTTTGCTTCACCGTTGCAAAGAACGCTTTGGTGTCTGCTGGAGACCAAGAATTGTATGTACAGGTCATTGGGCCAAAAAACAATGTTTTGGGACTGAACGAACAGGTGCAGTTTGGAGAAAAAATGTTGAACTACAGTGTTATAAGTAAGTTTAATTACGAAAACGAGAGTCTTAATATTTGCGAATTTGTAGCTTCGAAAGGAGACGATAATTTTGAAGATGGACGTTATGTGGTAAACGTATTTAATGAAAAAGACTTAGTATCAACATCAGAATTTACTTTAAAGTAGGTTACTTATATATTCACTTAAGGTTTATGGAGCCCCGGACTTATGTTCGGGGTTTTTTAAATTATATAATTACATTTGTATATACAACTAAGCCATTTTTATCTGCAAATTATAGATTATTTAATGGTAAACTGTTAAAAGATGTTATTTTCGATTAGCAAAAAAGTTGAAGCCCTAATTCGTTAAATCCAGTTTTTTCTACTAACATTTAAAACCAATACATGAATAGTAGTTTCGAATTTTTAAATTCTATCGGAAAAATTTCAGAAGAATTATTCAATGAATTAAAACAGATAAGTGAGCTGAAAACAGTTCCGCCAGGAAACCAAGTTGTAAAATTAAACGAGGTGCCCACTAAAGTTTACCTAATAAAATCGGGTGTTATTAGATGCTATTTGTGTACAGAATCTGGTAAAGAGTTTAATAAGAGTTTTTACTTTCCAACTTCTTTTATGGGGGCGTTAACGGCCTTGGTAAAAAATAAACCTTCTGCATTTGTTTTTGAAACCATAACCGAATGTAAACTTTATGAGGTAGATTATGCTGGGTTAATGAAGATTTACCAAAGAAGTGATGCGCTTAAAAACCTTTATGCTAAAGTTTTAGAATCTGTTTACATACAATACGAAAAGCGTTTGGTAGATTTAATTTCGCTTGATGCTACCCAGCGTTATTTAGAACTTAAGAAACAACACCCCGATATAGATCGCTTAATCTCTCAATATCATATTGCTTCCTATTTAGGAATAACTCCTGTACAATTAAGCAGGATACGCAAAAAAATAGGGGGGAATTAACATTTGTTATTTATTTATACTTCCCTAAACAATATATTTGACATGGCTTCCTTTAATTGAAAGAATTAAAAGAAAGGATTGATAGCTAACCAACCAAAAAAACAGGTAAAGTACTTTACCTGTTTTTTTATAAACTGTATTAGAGTTTTAAAAAGTTAAAATCTATTTTTCTACTTATCGATAGACCCTAAAACTCTAGACATAAATGTATTTAAAGCTTCTTTTTTTGGCGTGCCATCTTTTGTCATTTTGTTGACTTCCAAGGCACCATACATGTTAGAGATAAGTTCTCCAATAACGTCGAGTTCTTCATCTTTTAATGACGAAACCTCGGTTAAGGATTCTAGGGTTTCAATGGTTTCAATTATAAAATCTTCGTCGTTATCTTCAATAAACTGGGTTAAATGTTTAATTACTGGTAACTTCATTTACTAAGTCTTTTAAAACATCAAACTTGTTGGTTTGAACTTGGTTAACAAACGCCCCATTTTTGAAAGTAGCGAAAGTTGGTAAATTATCAACAGTAGCTAATTTTCGAGATTCAGGAAACTTTTCGGCATCAGCGATTACAAAAGATACGCCTTCGTTTTCTGAAGCTAATTTTTTAAACTTCGGCTTCATAATTCTACAATTACCACACCAAGTAGCAGAGTACTGAACAACAACTAAATCGTTGTTGGAAACGATTTCTCCTAAACTGTCTTTTTCTAATTCTTGTACCATTTTTTTGTATTTAAAAACCACTGCCAATCCATTTATAAAGGTTTGGCAGTGGAGATATAAAAATTTTAGTGACTTGCTAAATATTCAGCAGTTGCTTTGGAATTGGCGTTCATGGCCTCTTTGCCTTCTTCCCAGTTTGCAGGGCATACTTCACCTTTTTCCTGAACGTGCGTTAGAGCATCTACCAAACGGATGTACTCGTTTACGTTTCTTCCTAAGGGCATGTTGTTGATGCTTTCGTGCTGTACAACACCATCTTCATCGATAATGTAAGTTGCTCTGTAGGTTACGTTGTCACCTTCAACTTGCACAGTTCCTGTAGCCTCGTCGAAAGTTTCATTGGTAATATCTAAAATACCTAAAATGCTAGAAAGATTTCTGTTACTATCTGCAAGAATAGGGTAGGTTACTCCTTCAATTCCACCGTGGTCTTTTGCAGTGTTTAACCATGCAAAATGTACTTCGGGTGTATCGCAAGATGCGCCAATTACTACAGTATTACGTTTTTCAAATTCTGGCAATGCTGCTTGAAATGCGTGTAATTCTGTTGGGCAAACAAAAGTAAAGTCTTTAGGGTACCAAAATAATACTACTTTTTTCTTATTGTCTCTTGCTGTTTCAAGAACATTTAATTTAAAAGTGTCGCCCATTTCATTCATTGCGTCAACATTTAAATCTGGAAATTTTTTTCCTACTAGTGCCATATTTTAATTGTTTTTTTAATGATTAATTTGATGACAAATCTAGCTGAATAATACACTTAACAAAATAAAGTTTGATTATAAAATTTTATATAACCATAAAGGTTGTGAATAGTGTGAAATTAAATGCTTTTTGTTTATTGAATATGCAAAAACGGAAGTTTAAAAATAAATAATTGTTAAAATATGGCTGTTAATTATGCAAACTTTTTTGAGGCGGTTAATTGCTTTATTTTTATTTGAAATGCTGCGAAGAACAATGTTGTAAACGGACTTAACCAATTAAAAATGGCGTAAAAGAAATATTCACTAACACCAACACCCAAAACACCCGACTGGTAAGCGCCACAACCGTTCCATGGAATTAAAACCGACGTTACCGTTCCGGAGTCTTCGAGTGTGCGGCTTAAATTTTCAGGAGCTAGGCCTTTATCATCAAAAGCTTTTTTGAACATTTTTCCAGGTATAACAATAGCTAAATATTGATCGGAAGCAATTACATTAAGACCGAAACAACTAATAACGGTACTCGCAAAAAGCCCAAAAACAGAAGAAGCAACAGATAATAATACTTTTGTTATTCTTGCTAATGCGCCAATACCATCCATAACGCCACCAAAAACCATGGCAGAAATAACAAGATAGATGGTCCATAACATTTTGTTCATACCACCGGAGGTAAAGAGCTCGTTAAGTTTTTCGTTATCAGTGGCAACTTGCGTATCAGTTAATATGGCAGTAACCACAGCATTAAATTTTGAGTCACTTAAGTTGGTTAAAACATTAGATTGAAAAATATAGGCAAAAACAATGGCCAGAATAACACCAACTGCTAAAGCGATCAAGGGTTTGGTTTTGAATAGAATCAATACAATCACTGCCAATGGTACTAAAAACAACCAGGGTGTTATGTTAAAGCTTGATTGAATGGAATTTAAAAGATTGGTGATATCAACATTACCAGTTGAATTTGCTGTAGCGCTTAAAATCCCAAACACAATAAGCGTAATTAAAATGGTAGGCACTGTTGTAATGCTCATGTACCTTATATGGGTAAAAAGGTCTGTGCCCGCAACAGCAGGTGCGAGGTTGGTCGTGTCGCTAAGTGGAGACATTTTATCGCCAAAATAGGCACCTGAAATAACCGCTCCGGCAATCATGCCAGTATTAACACCCAATGCAGTACCAATGCCCACTAAAGCAATGCCTACAGTAGCAGAAGTGGTCCATGAACTACCTGTAGCTATTGAAATGATTGAACAAATAATTACACAAGTTGGTAAAAATATAGTTGGGCTTAAAACCTTTAGCCCGTAGTAAACCATAGCAGGAATAACACCACTAATGAGCCAAGTGCCCGCTAGAGCGCCTACCAAAAGTAGTATTAATATGGGTACAAAAACACTTTTTAAATTTTCCCATACTTCGGCAAGCATTATTTTTAAAGGAACTTTGTTAAAAAAACCAACAACAGCTGCTATGCCTGCTGCAATAAGTAATATAAATTGATTGGTGTAAGGACCTAGCATTTCTTGGTCGTCCACAAAAAAGATATTGTATGCTAAAAGCCCCATTAAAATAAAAACAGGAACAAGAGCTTCCCATATATTGAGTTCGTTGTTTTCAATTATGTTTTTATTATCGGATTTAAATTTCGTAATATTCTTATCGTCCTCCATTTAAGAATCTTTTTAGAAATGTAATGTTACAACTTTCGTGTATGCTATGCAAATGCTCGTAGTTGCTTACATTTGTATTGCAATATTCAGTTCTTAATGGATTCATTAACTCAAATTGTTCTTGGAGCAGCCTGTGGTGAGGCTGTTCTTGGGAAAAAGATAGGCAACAAAGCTTTGCTTTTTGGAGCTATTGGCGGTACAATACCAGATTTGGATGTATATGTGGGGAACTTACTTTATGGCAACGAAATTGATGCCATGTTGTTTCACAGAGGTTTTATGCATTCCATTTTGTTTTCTGTTTTAGGCGCTTTTGTGCTGGGTTGGGGTGTGTTTAAACTTTATAACATAGGAAAACGTTTTGGAACCACAACCATAAGGGACTGGATATCCTTGTTTTTTTGGTCTTTATTTACACATACTATTCTCGATTCTTTTACGCCTTACGGTACACAGATTTTTGCCCCATTCAGTAATTATAGGGTGGCTTTAAACAATATTGCTGTTGCCGACCCGATATACACGGTACCATTTTTAGTTTGCCTGATTGTTTTGATGTTTTTTAAGCGAACCTCACCCAAAAGAACGCTTTGGCTTAAATTGGGTTTGGGGATTAGTTCTGCTTATTTGTTCTTTACATTGGGCAACAAACTGTATGTGGACTCGATTTTTAGGAAATCGATAAAATTAGAAGGCATTACAATAGAACGGTTTTCAACGCAACCTGCTATTTTCAATAATATTTTGTGGTATGCTATTGCAGAAACAAAAGATACTTATGTTGTTGCCGATTATTCTCTTTTAGACCGTAACAACCACTTTTCAAATTTTAGGGAAGTACCTAAACAACGCGATTTATCTCCAGTTGAATATAAGGAAGTTAAAAATTTAGCATGGTTTAGCAATCGGTACTATAGTATTTATAAAATTAGTGAAAACGAATACCGTTATAATGATTTGCGATATCCGCTTATAGATTCAAGGAATCCAAACAGTTCGGTATTTAGTATGTTGCTTTTTGTTGAAGGCAACCGTTTGAACATGAAGCCTTTTGAACCTAAGTTTGAAAACATTGAAACGGTACTTGCTTCGCTTTGGCACCGTGTTAAAGGAATTTAGAACTTACATAATATTTAATTCCTTCATACATTTTTTCATCATTTGGTAAGTGCGTTCAATATCGGCATCCAATCCTATTGAAAAACGTATCAAGCCATCGCTCAGACCGATTTCTTTTTGCTCATGTTCAGGGATTTCAGATGATGTAGAACTTCCTGGAGCACTAAACAAGGTTTTATAAAATCCAAGACTTACAGCTAAATAGCCCAAATTTCTGTGCTGCATAAGCTCCATAAGTTCGTTTGCTTTTTTTAAACTGCCAACATCAATGGTTAGCATACCGCCAAAACCGTATTCTTTATTCATCATAGATTTAAACAGATTGTGCGAAGGGTGTGACTGCAATCCGGGATAAACCGTTTTTAAACCATCAGATTCAAATTTTTCAGCGAGAAACGATGCATTTTTGCTATGCTGTTGCATTCTAACGTGTAGCGTTCTCAAGTTTTTTAGAACAGATGCTGCACGCAAACTATCCATTGTCGAGCCTAAAAGCATCGAAGCCCCATCGTTTACATTTCTAAGTGCATCTATAAAAGTTTGCGCCCCACAAACCACACCACCTACCGTATCGCTGGAGCCATTTATAAATTTGGTTAAGCTATGCACGGTTACGTCTGCTCCCAATACCGAAGGGGAGATAGATAAAGGGGAAAAGGTATTGTCTACCACTAATTTTAAGTTGTGTTTTTTAGCTATTTGGGTAAGGGATTTTATATCGGCTACCTCTAAAAGTGGGTTGCTTATCGATTCGCAGTAAATAATCTTGGTTTTTGGTGTAATGGCAGCTTCCACGTTATCCAAATTTGTAATATCTGCAAAGGTTGTTTCAATATTAAATCGCGGAGCAAAGTTTTTAAAAAAAGCATACGTGCCGCCGTAGATGGTTCTGCTTGATATAATGTGGTCGTTTGCTCCACAAATTTGTAAAATTACGGCGGTAATAGCTCCCATTCCAGATGCAAAAACACTGGCCGTTTCGGTGCCTTCCATGGCAGCTAAGGCCTGACCTAAATATAGATTTGATGGCGAAGAGTGCCGCGAGTATAAATAGCAGCCATCAGCGTTGCCTTCAAAAGTATCGAACATGGTTTTGGCAGAGAGGAACGTATAGGTAGAAGAGTCTGAAATGGAAGGGTTAACACCTCCAAATTCACCAAAATATTGAAGGTCCTGGATCTTGTTTGCTGGTTTAAAAGTCATAGTGTTTAAATTTTATTAAATTTACAATTAACTAGTCTTTTAGTCAATATATTATGATAATTATAGATAATAAATCTATTTTTGTTAGAATATTAAGAATAAATAATTACACGTTAATCCTAAAGTCGCATTAAGGTGAAAAATTTTCAAATATGATTTTTGATAAAACAGATAAAAAGCTGTTGGAATTATTGCAAACGGATAGTAAGCAGACCAATAAAGAATTGGCAAATAAGCTAAATCTTTCGGTTACGGCGGTGTACGAACGTATAAAAAAGTTAGAAAGAGAGCGATTTATTGAAGGCTATACGGCTTTGGTAAACAAAGAAAAAATCAATAAGAATTTTGTAGTTTTTTGTCATGTGAAATTGTTGCAGCACAGTCAAGATTACGTTATCAGTTTTGAGAAAGAAGTCAAAAAATTAAACGAGGTTTTGGAGTGTTGTCACGTTAGTGGCGATTACGACTATTTGCTGAAAGTTTTAGTGTCCGATATGGTCTCGTTTCGCGAATTTATGGTCAAAAAGTTAACAAGCATCAGTCACATAGGCAGTACCCATAGCATGTTTGTGATTAACACCGTAAAGCATACAACGGTTATTAATTTTGATTAGTTATGCCCTGTCTATTTTAGATGCATTAGTGTTAAATAATACAAATAAAATCTTTTTACTATTTTAGTCGGGCTATTGTTAATCAACATCATAAATATGAAGAAACTATCTTACGTTATTTTAGGCTTTTTTATTGGTGCGCTACTTACTTATTTTTTCTCTCCAAGAAATTGTGAAGTGGAAACTATAGAAACCAAAATTGTTAAGCCAAATGGCGTTATTTCAATTGAAAAGGCCAAAATTTTAAATGATAATTGGACTAAATACAGACAAGCTGCTGTTGATTCCGCAGCAAAAAAGCAAGGCAGAAATAAAGACGATCGTTCAGTACATTGGTCTTTAAAAGATGTCAAGGATTACCTAGCCTATGCCGAACATTATTCCGATAGTATGGGGTATGAAATGACAGGCGTTCAGGTGTATTTGGGTGTTTATGGCAAAAATGCAGGCCAGACAAAAAAGAATTTAACCACCATGTTTATTGCACCAACTGGTAAAAAGAAAACGGATTCACAAGGAAGTGCCATACCTTTAAAACTGAGTAAGGATGAAAATCCACCCGTACCACCGTTAAATGATGGAACAGGGGGTAATGCAGGTTATCCATGATAATTAACTCTTATTGTTGTGGTTGAATTCCTTTTAAGTCATTATTCACTTTTTACACATATTTTAGAGTTTTTAGCGGCTTTTACGGGCTTCCTATTCTATAAAAAATACAAAAATACTCCTGTTAAATATTTTATTTGGTTTCTTTTGGTGGTCGCCATTTGCGACTTTTTAGGGATTTATGCGTATCAGGTTAGACCAGATGGAGCATTGAGTTTTTTAATTGGCACTAAAATCCAGAAAAACATTTGGTGGTCAACACTATATTGGAGTGTAGGTGCCATTTTGTTTTATGCATTTTATTTTTTTAAAATATTAAAAAATAGTTTATTTAAGAAAGCCACTAAAGTGTTAGCCATAGTATTTTTTGTGTTTTCAATTTTCTACATTGGTTTTTATTGGGAGAATTTTTTTAATCAATTTTTTAAATTGATTAAACTCTTAGGGGCAATAATCATCTTTATCTGTACAATATTTTATTTCATAGAAACCCTAACGGGAGACAAAATATTGGTGTTTTATAAATCGATAAATTTTTACATTAGTGCCACTATTTTTATCTGGTGGCTGGTAATTACGCCCTTAACATTCTATGATATTTATTATTTTTACGAAATAGGCAAAGCCCATTACGATCAAAATTTTGCAATGATTAGAAAGCAAATTTATTTATTTGCAAATATATTCATGTATTTAACCTTTACTTTTGCCTTAATATGGTGCAAACCGGAGAACGATTAGCCAGCACCGCTTCAGAGCGGTATTTATTAGGATATATGATAGCCGTTTTGGTTATTGTAAGTGCCTTGATTGTGGTATTTTTTGTGGTGTTTTTAAAACGGAAAAACAAACTGCTGCAAGAAAAAATGGAACAGCAACGTGCGTTTGAGGCAGAAATAGCCCAAGCCCAAACCGAAACCCAAGAACAAACCTTGAAAAACGTAGGCTGGGAGTTGCACGATAACGTAGGGCAATTGTTATCATTTGCCAATATGCAGCTCAGTATATTAAAAATGCAAATGGCAGACGATGTAAAGGAAAAGTTTAAAGATACTACCGATGCCTTAAAAGAAAGTTTGGCCGAAGTCCGTGCCCTTTCAAAAACATTGAATAACGATGTGATTTTAAATAATGGGTTTGAAAAATCTATTGCCAATGAATTAAACCGGCTTCAAAAAATGAAATTTGAATCGGCCAACCTCAAAGTCATAGGTAATAAAGTGCCGTTTCCAGACCGAAAACACGAAATTATTGTGTTTAGAATTATCCAAGAGTTTTTGTCTAATTCAGTAAAACACTCTAAAGCTAAAAATATTGAAATTGTTTTAGATTACCAACCTAAAGTACTGTATATTAAAGCATCCGATAACGGCCAAGGGTTTGATGTTAACGATGTTGAAAATGGTTCGGGATTGATTAATATGAAAAGTCGCGCTGCTTTAATAAACGCCCAATTAGATTTAAAATCGCAGCCCGACCACGGCACGACGCTTTCTGTAGAATTCCCATTGAATCGCCAATAGGTTTTAACAACACTTTACCATCTCAATTTAGTGCTGTTTTGTACTTTTACGGTCGGAAAAACAATTTAAAATTCATGAAATTATCAAAAAAGGCTGTTTTAGAACAAGCCAATAAAGTGTGCAAGAACACTTTAATGGAAACCTTAAACATAGAAATGATAGATTTTGGTAAAGACTTTTTAGTGGCTCGTATGCCAGTAAATTCAAGAGTTTATCAACCCGACGGTGTTTTGCACGGTGGTGCAACTGTGGCCTTGGCTGAGAGCGTTGGGAGTTTTGCTTCTAATATTTTTGTGGATACCGATAAGTTTTTTGTGCGAGGAATAGAAATCACAGCCAACCATTTAAAAAGTGTAAAAGAAGGCTATGTTTATGCAAAGGCCGCGTTTTTGCACAAAGGCAGGACTACTCAACTATTGGATATTAGAATAACCGACGACAATGATAATTTAATCTCCATCTGTAAACTATCAACCATTTCCTTGCCCAAAGAACAATAATGACCTCCGAAGATTTTTTTGAGCGCATAGCAGCGCAATATCGCACAAAGCACCCCTTTGTAGTTTACAGAAAACCGAACAGAAACGAGGTGAAGAGTTTGCTTCAGGGTAATGATGAATTATTTTTTTCGAAAGACTTTTCAGAAAAAGGGTTTTTGTTTTCTCCTTTTGATGATGCTGAACAATCGGTTTTAATGCCTTCTGAAAATTCAGAAATCATGGTTACTTCTTATGTCAATGAAAGCGAAGAAGAACCATCCAAAGTTATAAATATTAACGGTGAGATTGAGAGGGAAAACCATATCAATTTGGTAAAAAAAGGAATTGATGCCATTAAAAATAATACGTTTAAAAAGGTCGTTCTTTCCAGAAAGGAATCTGTTCCTATTTCAAATTCTAACCCAATAAATACATTTAAAAGCCTGTTAAATGTTTATCCATCGGCATTTGTTTATTGTTGGTACCACCCCAAAGTAGGCCTTTGGTTAGGCGCCACCCCAGAAACCTTGATAAAAATTGAAGGGTCTCAGTTTTCCATTATGGCTTTGGCTGGGACGCAAGATTATAAAGGCTCGTTGGATGTGGATTGGCAGGAAAAGGAAAAACAGGAACAGCAATACGTTACCGATTTTATAGTCCATAATCTAAAACCGTCGGTTGAGCATTTGCAAATTTCTAATGTTGAAACCGTAAAGGCTGGTAACTTGTTGCATTTAAAAACCATAGTTTCTGCGAAGTTAAAAGGGAATGCTTCTCTAAAAAACGTTATTAAAGCTTTGCACCCTACACCAGCTGTATGTGGATTCCCAAAAGAAGCAGCAAAACAGTTTATACTAAAAAATGAAAATTATAACAGGGCCTATTATACAGGGTTTCTCGGTGAGTTGAATATGGAGAAAACAATAAAATCGCGTTCCGAAAGGCGAAATATTGAAAACAGGGCATATGCTATATCCAAAAAAAGTACCCAGCTTTATGTTAATTTGCGCTGTATGCAAATTAAAGAGGGTAATGCCGTTATTTATGTTGGAGGTGGCATAACTGAAAGTTCAAACCCTGAAAAAGAATGGCAGGAAACCCAACTCAAATCTTTGGTGATTAAAAACATTTTATAAGCATTTTAATTCGCCTTCTAATTTCTTATTTTTGGCTATTGAAACGAATTAAATGACGTATCCAAAAATCCCCCTTGCCCAAACCATTGTTAAGTTGTGCGAGGCTAAAGGCATAAGGCATATTGTAATCTCACCCGGTAGCAGAAACGCCCCTTTAACCATAGGTTTTACAAATAACGAATATTTTAAATGTTACAGTATTGTCGACGAGCGTTGTGCGGCGTTTTTTGCTATGGGCATTGCGCAAAAACTACAAGAACCAACAGCCGTGGTTTGTACTTCGGGAAGTGCTCTACTAAATTATTACCCTGCCGTAGCCGAGGCGTTTTATAGTAACATTCCGTTGGTGGTGCTTTCGGCCGATAGACCAAAACATTTAGTTGGAATAGGGGATGGGCAAACCATAAATCAGAAAAATGTGTTTGAAAACCATATTCTGTATTCGGCAAATTTAAAACTTGATTTAAAGGATGAAAAAAATGTGCCCAGTCACGAAGAATTGCCAATTTTTAAAAATCTGGAGGATAAGTTCGAAAGGTTTTTAGGGCTTCAAAAAGATATTCAAACCTATAATGAAGAAGAGATTAATACGGCCATTAATTTTTCTAGATTTAAAAAAGGGCCGGTACATATTAATATTCCACTTGATGAGCCACTTTATGAAATTGTTGATAAACTTTTGGTTAACCCAAAACGTATTGAAGAAACCCCCAAGCGGCAAGATATCGAGGATTACGTGATTAAATCGTGTTTGGAAGATTGGGGCACGGCTGCAAAAAAAATGGTTTTGGTGGGTGTAAACCAGCCTAACACCTTAGAAAAGAAATGGCTGGACGAGTTGGCCGAAGACGATAGTGTTATCGTGCTTACTGAAACGACGTCCAATTTGCACCACCCTATTTTTTTTCCAAGTATAGACCAATTAATTGCGCCACTTACGGAAGAAGAAAAAAAAGAATTGCGTCCTGATATTCTAGTTACTTTCGGCGGATTAATCGTTTCTAAAAAAATCAAGCAGCTATTACGAAAATTTCAGCCCAAAAGTCATTGGCACATTGATCCTAAAACAGCTTATGATACTTTTTTTTGTTTAGAACATCATCTTCAGGTTACACCTAATAAGTTTTTTGAAACCTTTTTGCCAAGGGTTACTCACTATGTAAAGAGCGATTATAACACAACATGGTCTGCCATAAAGCAGCGCCGATTGAGAAAACATAGAGATTATTTAGAACAGATTCCATTTTCGGATTTTAAAGTTTTTGGGGCCTTGCTAAAATCGATTCCCAACCATTCTGTTTTGCAGGTAGGGAATAGCTCTACCATTCGGTATACCCAATTATTTAAGCTTGATAAAACGTTGGAAGTATATTGTAACAGAGGTACTAGTGGTATAGACGGAAGTACTTCTACAGCTATTGGTTTTGCCGTTGCCAGTGAAAAACCTACCGTTTTTGTTACGGGCGATTTAAGTTTTCTGTACGATAGCAATGCCCTTTGGAACAACTATATACCTAATAGTTTCAGGATAATTGTGGTTAATAATCAAGGAGGTGGTATTTTTAGAATATTGCCTGGTCATAAGAATACCGAAAATTTCGACAGGTATTTTGAAACCAATCATAAACACACGGCAAAACATTTGTCTGAGATGTACGGCTTTGATTATAAATCTGTTTCTGACGAAAGCTATCTAAATGAAGCTTTAAAATCGTTTTATTCTAAAAGTAAGTCGCCAAAATTATTAGAGATTTTTACACCAAAACATATAAACGACGAAATTTTATTGCATTATTTTGAATTCATTAAGTAAAATAAGTGACCCACAAAAATTTTACGGGTCTAAAAAAATAGTTACCTTTAATGCAGTTATTAACTAACTGTTTACTAATACTTAAAAATAAAATAATTATGAGTAAAAGAGACGAACTTATTGCAAAATATGCTGAAGATTTAAAAGAAAAGTGCGGTGTAAACGCCGATATGGATTTATTAACCAAAGTAACCATTGGCTGTGGGCCATCAATCTACAATGCTGATGCTTCAACGGTATCAGGATCGGACGAATCAGAATTGGCTACCGTAAAATCTAACTTTTTAATTAAAAAATTAGGATTGAGTAATGGACCAGAATTAGATAAGGGCATACAAGCCGTTATGGATCAATATGGTCAATCTAACCGCAATAAATATAGAGCCGTTGTTTATTATTTGCTCACTAAACATTTTGGAAAAGAATCGGTTTATTAAAAACAAATTGATATAATTATAAAAGCGTTGCACATTTGTAACGCTTTTTTTGTTGGTTTTTGTGAAAATAAAAACAGCTATCGTTACCTTTGCAGTATGATAAAATTAGGCGAAATAAATACCATGGAAATACTTCGTGAAACCGATCACGGCGTATATTTGATTGACCAAGATGACGAAGAAGTACTATTGCCAAATCGTTACGTACCAGAACGTTTTAAAATTTGGGATAAGCTCGATGTTTTTATCTATTTGGATAACGAAGAACGCCCTGTAGCTACAACGGAAACCCCTCATGTTATGAAAGGTGATTTTGCTTTGCTAAGATGCAACCAAGTCACAGATTATGGGGCTTTTTTAGATTGGGGATTGGTAAAGGAGTTGTTTTGCCCTTTTAAGGAACAGGCGTTTAAAATGAAACCGGGCGGTTGGTATTTGGTATATTGCTATTTGGATGAAAAGACAAACAGATTGGCCGCATCAAGCAAGACCAATCGGTTCTTAGATAATAAAAAACTGACTGTCAAGGAATTTGATAAAGTAGATTTAATTGTATCCCACCCATCAGATATTGGGATGAACGTTATTGTTAACAAAAAACACTCCGGCTTAATTTATAAGAATAATATTTTTAAGGATTTGAGTGTTGGTGACCGATTGAAAGGTATTATTAAAAAAGTTCGCCCAGGCAATAAATTGGATATATCACTAGAACAAATTGGCTATAGAAATATAGAACCCAATGCCGAAAAGGTGCTTCAAGAACTCGAAGATAATAGTGGTTTTTTGCCTTTAACAGACAAGTCGTCACCAGAAGTTATCAAGGAAATGCTTCAAATGAGCAAAAAGAACTTTAAAAAGGCCATTGGAAATTTATACAAACAGCGAAAAATTGATATTAAAAACGACGGTATCCATTTAGTTTAAAGAAATGGACCCTCTTTTAACTCTTTCGCTTACTTTTTCGATAGCTTCAGAAATTGTGTCGTAATCTATTTTTTCAGAAAGACAAAAGCTGTTTTCTACTTCGGCATTCATTTTGCCCGCAAGATCATGGCCAATTACGCCATAAGCTTTCATATTTTTAACCTGTTTTTTAAAATATGGAGCGTCCATAAGGTTTACCGAGTAAGAGTTTACTCTGTTGGCAACAACGCCGTATGGTTTTGAATCGCCATAATGAGCACGCAACTCATCGATGATAGGAGCTGAATTATTCATGTCAAAATGAACCCCTTCATTAAGCTCAACAACAGCAATATCTTCAAAGAAAAAGATATTCCCTAAACTGTTCTTTACAGTCTTTAAAATATTTTTTGAAAAATCAGAATCTATAATCTTCATTATATATTGCTATTTTAAGTCCGGGTTAAATCATTGTCTTTTAAAGAATTACTTTAAATTGAGCGCGCAAATTTACTGTGTATGCATAATAGTTTTAGTTAATTTTTAGTTAAATGTTATTAGGGTCTATTTAACAGCAAAGAAATAAGGTTTTACAGTTCCAAATTTGTTAAGCTCTCCATTTCTATTTTAGTATTTTTGCAGATATGATTAACAACGATACCATAGTGGCCCTTGCCACGCCCTCGGGAGCAGGCGCTATTGCAGTAATTAGGCTTTCTGGTCCCAAAGCTATTGCTACTGCCGAAATATGCTTTAAGTCTGTAAAAGAAGGAAAACAGATAAGCAAACAAAAAACGCATACCATCCATTTGGGGCATATTGTAGATGGCTCCAAAACCATTGATGAAGTTTTACTGTCAATTTTTAAAAATCCAAATTCCTACACTGGTGAGGATGTGGTAGAGGTATCATGCCATGGGTCAAATTATATTCAACAAGAAATCATACAGTTGTTTTTGCGAAAAGGCTGTCGTATGGCTTCTGCCGGAGAGTTTACTTTGCGGGCGTTCTTGAATGGAAAATTAGATTTAAGTCAAGCAGAAGCGGTGGCCGATTTAATTGCGAGTGATAATGAAGCATCGCATCAATTGGCTATGCAGCAGATGCGCGGAGGATTTTCTTCAGAAATAGCAAAACTAAGAGAGGAACTCATGAATTTTGCATCGCTCATTGAATTGGAACTGGATTTTGCTGAAGAAGATGTAGAATTTGCTGATAGAACGCAATTTAAAGATTTAATTGAACGTATAGGTTTCGTTTTGAAGCGTTTGATTGATTCTTTTGCCGTTGGTAATGTAATTAAAAATGGTATTCCGGTAGCGATTGTTGGTGAACCCAACGTAGGGAAATCTACACTTTTAAATGCGCTTTTAAACGAAGAACGTGCCATAGTTTCTGAAATTGCGGGAACAACGCGTGATACTATTGAAGACGAAATTTCTATTGGCGGTGTTGGTTTTCGTTTTATCGATACTGCTGGAATACGCGATACCAAAGATGTTGTAGAAAGCATCGGAATTAAAAAAACCTTTGAAAAAATAGATCAAGCCCAAGTTGTGATTTACCTGTTTGAGGCTGATGCTATTTCACGTAATGACGATAAATCGAAAGCTATTAAAATTGAATTAGAAAAAATTAAAAATAAATATCCCCAAAAACCTCTAATTGTTCTAGCTAATAAAATGGATAAGATTAGTGAGTACGACGTTTTAAAACTAAAATCTGAAATTGAAAACATTCAATTGTTGTCGGCGAAAACAGGTGTTGGTGTCGAGCAATTAACAAACAGCCTGCTTGAGTTGATAAATACAGGTGCATTGCGCAACAACGAAACCATAGTCACAAATACGCGCCATTACGATGCATTGCTCAAGGCTTTTGAAGAAATACAGAAAGTAAAAGAAGGTATTGAAACCGGCTTGTCAGGAGATTTGCTCGCCATAGATATTCGTCAAGCCCTTTACCATTTTGGTGAAATAACAGGCGAAATAACCAATGATGACCTACTTGGTAATATTTTTGCTAATTTCTGTATCGGAAAGTAAACTTTATGAAAACATCGTTAAAAGAAAAATTGCTTGCTTTACTCGTTGTAGTTTCTGTTTTTAGTAAAAACCTAAATGCTCAAGTGAGAAAGGAAATAATAGAAAAAGACTTTGCAGGGTATTTGTTTGCTTACTTTAGTGGTAACAAAAAAGAGCAAGAACAAGTCTATTTTGCCTAAGCACAGACGGGTACAATTACAAAGCTCTAAATAACAATCAACCCGTTTTAGACTCCAAAAGAATTAGCTTAAATGGAGGCGTAAGAGATCCACATATATTAAGAGGCAAAAATGGTAGTACTTTCTACATGGTGTTAACGGATATGGTGAGTTCAAAAGGCTGGGACTCAAATAGAGGGTTTGTGATGCTGAAATCTCATGATTTAATTAATTGGACACATGCCACTATCAATATCCCTCAAAAGTATGAAGGATACGAAAACTTAAAACGAGTTTGGGCCCCTCAAACTATTTATGATCAAGAGGTTAAAAAATATATGGTGTATTGGTCAATGAAACACGGAGACAAAAATGACATTATTTTTTATGCTTATGCTAATGATGATTTTACAGATATCATCGGAGTGCCAAGGCCGCTTTTTATACCCAAATCTGGCGATTTCTGTATTGATGGAGATATAGTATATAAAAATGGCTTTTATTTTTTGTTTTACAAAACGGGTACATCAACTAATAATGGACTCTGAATGGCCAGAACAAAATCATTGAGTTCTAATAACTGGACAGAATACAATGATTTCATTGAAAGTACAAAGGAGGATGTTGAGGGGTCAGGAATTTTTAAGTTAAATAATTCCGATGACTATATTTTGATGTACGACGTTTACAGGAAACATAACTATCAGTTTACAAAAACATCAGATTTTAAAAACTTTGAAGTAGTTGATGGTCATGTAAGTATGGATTTTAATCCGAGGCATGGAAGCGTAATCTCTGTTACAAATGAAGAACTAAAAAAACTAATTGAAAAGTGGGGCATGCCCACAGGAATGCACATAAATAATAATCCCGTTTTACAAGGCTATTATGCCAATCCAGATATTTTGTATTCTCACAAAAAGAAAAAATTTTATATGTATCCTACTTCAGACGGTTTTGATAATTGGTCGGGAACATATTTTAAAACTTTTTCATCAGAAAATTTAGTCGATTGGGAAGATGAAGGCATTATTCTGGATTTAAAAGAAGATGTATCTTGGGCTAATAAAAATGCTTGGGCGCCATGTATTATTGAGAAAAAACACCTTTTTGGGTATCGATACTATTACTATTTTACAGCTGAAAAATTTATTGGTGTGGCAACAGCCAAAAATCCAGATGATGCCTTTACAGATTCTGGAAAAAGAATCATAGATAAAAAACCAAAGGGTACCAATAGAGGAATTGAAATTGACCCCGAGGTATTTAATGATCCAGTTAGCAATAAGGATTATTTATATTATGGAAATGGCTATATGGCGGTGGCTGAGTTGAAAAAAATATGACCGAAATAGATACATCCACTATAAAAATCTTACGCCCAACAAACTACAGAGAGGGAACAACAGTATTTTACCATAACGGGAAATATTACTTTTTATGGTCTGAAAATGATACGCGTCACGTCGATTATCGGGTGAGATATGCTATTTCTGATAGCCCAACTGGACCATTGAATATACCATAAAGTAATATTGTAATCGCAAAAGATGAATCTAAAGATATTTATGCAACTGGTCATAATTCAGTAATTCAAATTCCAGGAAAAGATGAATGGTATATTGTTTATCATCGATTTTCTTATCCTAATGGTATTAAAATGGGAAGAGCAGCTGGATACCATCGAGAGGTTTGTATAGATAAATAAGAATTTGATGCTGAAGGGAAAATAAAGCAAACTAAGCCAACACATACTGGCATAGAACCGATTAATTTGAAAAAATAGCGAAAAGATATAATTTTGCTAAAAGCTCTGAGCTATTCTACTGCAATCATACTAATCTCAACATTTACGTATTTAGGCAGCTTAGCCACCTGAACCGTTTCGCGGGCGGGAGCTGTAGCTTCATCAAAATAACTGCCGTATACTTCATTAATTTCGCCAAAATCATCCATATTGGAAATAAATATCGATGATTTTACCACATTTTCAAAAGTCATTCCTGCACTTTCCAAAATCGCTTTTAAGTTCTGCATAACTTGATATGTTTCTTCCTTTATGGTATTTAAAATCAAGTTTCCTGTTTCAGGGTTTAATGCAATTTGCCCTGAAATATATAGTGTGTTTCCACTTAAAATCGCTTGGTTATATGGGCCAATAGGTGCAGGGGCATTTTTGGTAGCAATCACTTTTTTCATAATTCGGTAATTTAGAACATAAAAATAGATGTTCTTATTGTAAACCAAAAAGAAAAATGAGTTTTTACAAACGTATATCTGGTTGTCTGCGCTTTTCGTATTTAAGATCTTTGAGTAGGCTGGATTTTATACCTATAAAGAAATTCCACGACTTATAGGCACCAAATGGAGTCCAGCTAAAATTCATGCGCCAACTCAATAAATCGCGTTCAAAGCGCAATTGGGTTGTTGTAAAGCCTAGGTTTTTAAAATCATAACCAGATGATGCACCAACCGACCATTTTTCAGATAGTTTGATGTCGCCTGAAAACATTAGCGAATGCGATGAAATTTCGCTTTGGCGTCTTTGGTTGGCGTAGTTAACGGCATAGGCTAATCTCAAGCTCCAGGGTATTTTATAATTGTAAAACGCGCTCGGGGTTTGGCCTTTTTTATCCGTGTCTTCCTCTTCTGCGTATTGTTGGTCTGTAAAATCTTCAGAAACGCCAAATAAGTCGTCTGCACGTCCGCCACCTCTTAAATTTTCATCAATATTTTTGTCTTTTTTGTCTTGACTTCCACTTTTACTGGAAAACGACCAACTGGCATTAATATTTCCTCCGGCCAATCTAAACAGGCTTCCGCCGTTATTAATGTTGAACTTGTCTATCCTTCTGTTATTATTGTCTAACGCATACGGATCCAATGTAGCGCTAAAGTTAATACTCAGTTTGTTTTTGAATAATTGGGTGCCCCCGTTCATCCTAACTGTACTCCATTTTAATGAGTCTGCAGCAAAGTTATAAGCGGTGCTGAAGTTTAGGTTGTTCAACAGAATGATTTTCTTAGGTTCGGTAGCCGTGCTGTCTTTATCGCGTACTTTGGCTTCTAAATTGTTTGACACCGAAATACCCATGGAACTTGAAAAATTCTTGCCAGGTGTACTAAAAAGTCCGCCTTCAAAGCGCGTATACTCAATAAGTTCACGTCTTGTAGTGCCATCGGCATCGATAACTTCATCGCCTTCAATAGTATCATAATATTGGTTGAATGCTGGGTTGATATTATAACTAATTGAAGGCCTTATAATATGGCGGATCGCTTTTATCTTTCGGTCTTCTCCTTCTTTTTCAAAATTTTTGGTACCGTAAATGGTGGTTCCTAAACTGGTACTGAAATTATAGGTTCTAAACGAATCGAAGCCATTAATGGTTTCGTTGACGGGGCGGTCTTCTTCAAGGTCATAGGACTTCTCAATGGTTTTAAACGTCCAAACCTCATTAAAATTAGTACTAGCACTAACACTAAAATATTTGAAAAGTTTAAAGTTGGTGCTCAGTGGTATCGTGTGCTGAAAGCCGGTTTTGGCACCATCGAACATTTCTTTTTTAAAGAATAACGAATCTGTGGTTTGAATGCGGTTTTCGCCACGTATATTGTATTGAAGATTTATATTTTGAATAAGCCCTTTTTTCGATCCTGTCTTAGAAGCAAAAGGATAAATCCTGCCCACACTACCTTGTAACGTTGGCAGCGTCATGTTAATGGATTGGGTTTGTGTGTTTTGTGAATGTGTTGCCGTTAAACTAACGTTTACTTGCGGTTCCCCCTGAAAGGTTTTAGAGTACGATACCGAAGATTGTAGTGTGTTATTTAGCCTATTACCCACGTTAACCTGGTTGTTTGAAGCTTGATAGTAATTGCTGCTACCTAAGTTTACAGAGGCCGAAAAACGGGAGTTTGGACTCGATTTGGAATCTTGACTGTGCGACCACCTTAAATTGTAAATGGTACTTTTGCCGTAATCGGGGAAACCGCGCTCGCTACGTATTAAGCTTTCATATCTAAAACTAAAGCTGCCATTGAATTTGTAGCGCTTTTTATAGGCACTTTCTAATCTTATACCGTAACTGCCATTGGTGTAATAATCTCCTAGAGCAGCCAGGTCAACATAATCGCTAATAGCAAAATAATAACCGCCGTTTTGTAAAAAGTAACCGCGGTCGTTTTGTTCGCCAAATGTTGGGATAATAATACCAGAGGTGTGTTTTTCACTCTGCGGAAAGAAACCAAAGGGTAAGCCTAAAGGCGTGGGTACATCATAAATAAAGAGGTTGGCCAAGCCGGTTACAATTTTTTTTCCGGGTACGATTTTGGCTTTTCGCAATTTTATATAATACTCTGGATCTTCAAGGTTTTCGGCCGTGGTGTATTTGGCATTCTTTAAAAAGTAAACCGAATCGTTTTCTTTTTTCGTTACCGAGGCTATAACCGTACCTTCGCCTTGTTCGGTTTTAGAGTTGTAAATTAAAGCTTTTTTGGTTTCGGTATTAAAAACAATCGAGTCGGGCTCTACAACATTGGTACCTGAGGTAAAAACGGGTTTTTGTGTGTATTCGCCAATACTGTCGGTAATACCTTTGGCGTAAACGGTATTTTTATTGTAATCTATGGTGATGTCGCCAGCCGAAATATTCATATCACCGTAATCAATTGTTGCTAGATTGTAAAGGTATAATTTTTGTTTTTTTTGGTCGAAACGTGTATAGTCATCAGCATGATAGGCAACCGTGTGTTCCAAAAGCTCTTTTTTTGGTTTAATAGAATCGGTTGTGGTTGAATCTTGCTCTTTTTCTGTGGCTATTTCAACAGGTACAGTTAAACTATCTGCCTTTATAACCGCTGTTTGCTGCACCGCGGGCTTAATGGAGTCTTGGGGCTGTTTAATATCTTGGGCGAAGCTTAACGTGTTCATAAACACTGTAAAACTTAATGCAAAAAGTATTTTAAAGTTGTTTGTGTGCAACGCTTTTAAATGTATTTTTGTAAAAGTATGGCTCGGTTTTTGAAATGCCAAAATTACATATATTTTTCTGGGATTGATTTAATATTCAATTAAAAAATTCAAAATTAAAAACCTGTTCATTGTTATTGCGAAATAAAGCGATTTAAATGACCGTTTAAACTTTAGCAGTACACATTGAAAACGGGTTTGCGCCGTTCAAAATTATACTATATCAAATGAAAACGCATCACATATTACTTTTCGTATCTTTTATAGCTGTCTTAACATTTTCTTCATTTAGTGAAAATATAGACAACGACAGCAAAAAATTTGTTGTGGTTCTTGACGCTGGACATGGCGGAAAAGATCCTGGCAATATGGGGAATGGCTTTAAAGAAAAAGACATTGCTCTAAAAGTTGTTTTGGCAGTAGGAGAGGCTCTAGAGAAATACCCAGGCATAAAGGTAGTTTATACACGCAAAACAGATAAATTTATAGATTTGTTTGTTAGAGGAAAGATAGCAAACAAAGCTAAAGCCGATTTGTTTGTTTCTGTACATTGTAATTCACACAATTCGAGTGCCCACGGAACGGAAACCTTTGTTTTAGGAACACACAGGAACAAAACTAATTTTGAAGTCGCCAAAAAGGAAAACTCGGTTATTTTCATGGAAGATGATTACGAGCAAAATTATGAAGGCTTCGACCCCAATTCGCCAGAATCTGTAATGAGCATCCTTTTGAGCCAAGAAGAGTATTTAGACCAAAGTATTTTATTGGCCAGTCTTATTCAAGATAAGTTTACAAATACTTTGAAACGTAAAAATAGAGGGGTTAAGCAGGCTGGTTTTATAGTGTTGCACCAAACGGTTATGCCAAGTGTATTGGTTGAAATGGGGTTCTTGACTTATAGGAAAGAAGGAGATTATTTAAACTCAAAACGCGGACAAAATGAAATAGCAACGTCTATCGTTAACGCTATTTTAGAATACAAAAATGGCTTAGACACCCATGTGGGGAGTGAAGTGCTTTTAAGAGAACAAGGAACAAAAACAGCCGTTTCAAACGATATTACATTTAAAGTGCAAATTGCCGCCAGTTCAAAATCGTTGGATACAAAACCTTATAATTTTAAGGGTTTAGAACAAATTTCAAAAATAAAAGAAGGCAGTCTTTTTAAATATTTTTATGGGCAATCCTCTAGTTATAGCCAAGCGCAACAATTTGAAACAGAGGCCAGAAAAAAAGGTTATGGGTCGAGTTTTATCGTGGCGTTTAAAGATGGTAAAAAGATAGCCTTGGCAGAAGCCCTAAAATCAACTGCAAATTAAAGCCTGTTCTTTTTAAATTTATATTAAATTTGTTTACCAAATTCATATATTTTGAAAATAACCAGAGAAGTAAAAACAGGTATATTAGTCGTATTAGGAATTGCACTCTTCGTTTTCGGGTTTAATTACCTAAAAGGCCAAAACTTATTTGATAAATCAATAACACTTTACACTACGTACGATAATGTTGAAGGGTTAACGCCTTCAATGCCCGTGACCATTAACGGTTTAAGCGTTGGAAAGGTTACAAATATAACCTTTAAAGACGATGGCTCGGGTAAGCTAATGGTAGAACTGTTGGTAAACAGCGATTTTCCTTTTTCAAAAAACAGTAAAGCCGAACTGTACGAAACAGGGCTTATCGGCGGTAAGGCCATAGCTATCGTGCCAGCATTTGATGGTGCCGAACAGGCCAAAAATGGCGATTTACTTAAGGGTAGCACCAAAGATGGCCTATCTGAATTGGTGAACCAAAGGTTAACGCCATTGCAAGAAAAGATTGAAAAAATGATGGTGAGCGCTGACGGTGTGTTAACTAATATGAATGATGTATTTGACGAAAAAACCAAAACAAATTTAAAAAATAGCATCGCTGAATTAAGTTCAACTATTAAGTCATTTAAAGGCACATCAGAATCTATAAATGAAATGGTTGAGTCAAACAAAAAGAATATTGACAGCGTGCTTTCAAATGCTAATAAACTTACAGTTAATTTAGCGGCCATTACCAATAAAGTATCCGAATCCAATCTAGATAAAACGATAGCAGATCTTGAATCGACCTTGTCCAATTTCAATCAAATTATGGGAGGCATGGAAAACGGAAATGGGTCTTTGGGCAAATTGTTAAAGGATGAAGGGTTGTACAACAACCTTGAAGGCGCAACTTTGCAATTAGAGCAGTTGTTGCAAGACATGAAATTAAACCCGAAACGTTACGTACATTTTTCTTTATTTGGAAGAAAGGCTAAACGCTATGATGCCGAGGGTAACGAAATTGAAGACGATAAATAATCCATTTTTGATATGAATTATCTACCCAACGTAATTTTTGCTGTTGTACTTATACTTGGTATTGGCTATTTCGCAAAAAATGTAAAAAGATTGATCCGGAATATTAAGCTGGGTCAAGATGTAGATGTAAGCGATAATAAACCAGAACGTTGGCGTAATATGGCTCGTATAGCTTTGGGGCAGAGCAAAATGGTTAGACGTCCTGTTGCTGGCATATTGCATGTAATAGTTTATATTGGTTTTATTGTAATCAACCTTGAGGTTTTAGAAATTATTATCGATGGTATTTTTGGAACCCATCGTGTTGGTCTAAAGGTATTGCCTAAATCGGTTTACGGGTTTTTAATTGGTGTTTTTGAGATATTGGCCATTTTGGTTTTTGTTGCTGTTATTGTTTTCTGGATACGCAGAAACATAATAAAATTAGCGCGCTTTTGGAAAAGTGAAATGACTGCATGGCCTAAAAACGATGGTAATTTCATCCTGTATTTCGAAATGGTTTTAATGGTGCTGTTCCTCATTATGAACGCCACCGATGTGGAGTTTCAGCAATTAAATTCAGGAAATATCATCAGCCAGTATATAGCGCCTTGGTTTGCCGGTGTGTCAGAGTCGAGTTTGCTTGTCATCGAACGTGCCGCTTGGTGGCTTCACATTGTAGGGATATTGATATTTTTAAATTACCTATATTTTTCTAAGCATTTACATATTTTATTGGCTTTTCCAAACACATATTACGGCAAGTTAACCCCAAAAGGTCAAATGAATAACCTTGAGGCCGTAACCAATGAGGTTAAAATGATGATGGACCCCAATGCCGATCCCTTTGCGGCTCCGGCTGAAGGCGAAGAAGACGAAATGCCTGCAAAATTTGGAGCTAGCGATGTTCAGGATTTAAATTGGGTACAGTTACTTAATGCTTACACATGTACCGAGTGTGGGCGATGCACCAGCGAATGCCCAGCCAATTTAACAGGAAAAAAATTATCGCCTCGAAAGATCATGATGGATACGCGAGATAGGTTGGAGGAAGTTGGTAAAAATATGGATGCCAACAACGGTGAATTCAAAGACGACAGCAAACAGTTATTGGACGATTACATCACCAGAGAAGAGCTTTGGGCTTGTACTACTTGCAACGCCTGTGTGGAGGCTTGTCCGGTTAGCATAGACCCGCTATCCATTATCTTAGAGATGCGACGTTACCTCGTTATGGAGCAAAGTGCCGCACCAGCCGAACTTAATAACATGATGGCCAACATCGAAAATAATGGAGCGCCTTGGCCATACAATCAAATGGACCGATTAAACTGGAAAGACGAATAAAAAAATAATTTTGGCGTTACCCAAAGGGTCGGGCTTTCGGCAGTCGCGCTCTGTAAGGCGCTCCAACAAAGTCTCAATCCCTAACGCGAAGCACAAAAAAACGGTTATTTATGAGTGAAATACTAAAAGTGTCAACCATGGCAGAATGTATGGCAGAAGGGAAGCAGCCTGAAATTTTGTTCTGGGTAGGGTCGGCTGGAAGCTACGACGAAAGAGCAAAAAAAATAACCAGGGCCTTTGTTAAACTGCTTAACGAAGCCCAAGTCGATTTTGCCGTTTTAGGAACCGAAGAAAGTTGTACCGGCGATGTCGCCAAACGTGCCGGTAACGAATTTTTATTTCAAATGCAGGCTGTTGCTAATATCGAAGTTTTAAATGCTTACGAAGTAAAACGCATCGTTACAGCTTGTCCGCATTCGTATAACACCCTGAAGAATGAATATCCCAGTTTAGGCGGCAACTACCAAGTGCAGCACCATACACAATTCATCGAGGAATTGATAAACTCTGGGAAATTAAAAATAAAAAGTGATTCGGTATATAAAGGTAAGCGCATTACGTTTCATGATCCCTGCTATTTAGGAAGAGCCAACAGTGTTTTTGAAGCACCAAGAAATTTGTTGAAAATGCTTGGTGTCGAATTGCAAGAAATGAAACGTAATCGCAGAACAGCTTTGTGTTGTGGAGCTGGAGGTGCACAAATGTTTAAAGAGCCTGAAAAAGGTGATAAAGACGTTAATGTATTGCGAACAGAAGATGCCCTTCAAACCAACCCTAATGTAATCGCAACGGGGTGTCCATATTGCAATACAATGATGACCGATGGCTTGAAAGCTAAAGAGAGAGAAAATGATATCAGCGTTATGGATGTGGCCGAGTTAATTGCTAATGCACAAGATTCATAAATATGAAAAATTGCCCTGCCTGCAAAAACGTTAATGAAACGGATATTGATTCTTGTGTTAGATGTGAGTTTCCATTTAATGGATCGGACAAAGAAAAATCAATTCACATAGGTAAGTTTATAGGTCAAAAAGGAATAATAACAGATTCTGAAGATTCTTTAACTAAAAGCCAAAATTTTTTATATTTAGCCGCGGCCTTTTATTTAGTTGGAGTAATTGTAAATTTTCAATATTTAAAGCAAGATATTTTTGCATTATCGTTTAGTGTAATTGTAATTTTGGTAATTTTGATTTGTGGATTTTTAGTTAAAAAATCTCCTTTACTTTTTTTGAGCATACCTTTGGCTTTATTGCTTTTTATTTACACAATAAATTACCTTATTGACCCAAGGACACTATTTCAAGGAATTATTTTTAAATTATTAATTTTGGGAAGTTTAATTTATAGTATTTATAATTATAAATTATCTGAAAAGTTTAAGAAAAAATACAACATTTAATGTTAGTTGATTTTAATACATTACCGGAGGAATCAAGAGTTTGGATTTATCAAGCGAGTCGTTCTTTTACACTAGAAGAAATAGAAGAGATTAAGCAGAGGTTAGATACGTTTATAGAAAACTGGACAGCCCATGGAAGTAATTTGCAAGCTGGATATGTTATTAAATATAAGCGCTTTATAGTTATTAGTGTAAATCAAAACTTAAATAGTGCATCAGGGTGCTCAATTGATGCTTCGGTACGATTTATCCAAGAACTTGAAAAAGACTACAACGTAGATTTAATGGATAAAATGAACGTATCTTACAAGCAAGGCGATTTTATAGCTTACAAACCGCTTTCTGATTTTAGGAAAATGGCTAAAGATAAAGCAGTATCAAAAAATACAATTGTTTTTAATAATTTGGTTACCAACATTGCGGAGTTTAATGAAAACTGGGAAGTACCCGCGTCCGACAGTTGGCACAGTCGATTTTTAAAGTAAGCTTTGGTGATCTTTTCTTTATAAATCTATCTTAAAGTCTTTTTATCTTCTTTTTAAAAACATTATTTTGGCACGATTATTAGTGAAACTAATAATTCCCCTTAATAAATATTTTATGCGTCGAATCTATTTAGGTTTTTTTCTTTTCTTTTTGGTTTCATTTGTTCATTCACAAGTTGGAATAAATCCATTGTTGGCTGATGATGTAAATGCTCAAAAAAAATGGGTTGACAGCGTATATTCGTCACTAACGTTACAAGAAAAAGTTGGACAATTGTACATGATTCAAGTCATGTCCAATCAGAATTTAGCCTCAAAAAATAAAACGGTAAAGCTTATTACAGATTATCACATTGGAGGTATAATTTACTCCAATGGTGGACCTTTCCGACAGGCAAAACTCAATAATGAATTACAGGCCGCTTCAAAAATTCCGTTGCTAATTGGTATGGATGCCGAATGGGGCTTAAGCATGCGGCTAGATTCTACTTATGCCTTTCCGTGGAATATGACACTTGGCGCCATAAAAGACAACAAACTGGTTGAGCAAACGGGACGTCAAATAGGTGAGCACTGTAAGCGGCTTGGGGTGCATTTTAATTTTGCTCCTGTGGTAGATATCAATACTAACCCCCAAAACCCTATAATTGGGAATCGTTCGTTTGGTGAGGATAGGGATAACGTTACCGAAAAGGCTTCAGCATTTATGAAAGGGATGCAAAGTGCAGGAGTTTTGGCCAATGCGAAACATTTTCCGGGGCATGGCGATACCAATCAAGATTCACATAAAACTTTACCTACAATTGGTTTTAGCGAAAAACGAATCGATTCCATAGAACTTTATCCGTATAAGAAATTAATAAAGGAAGGTCTGTCCAGTGTTATGGTAGCCCATTTGAATGTGCCAAGCTTGGAGTCTCGCGAGGGCTACCCGTCATCACTATCAAAAAATGTGGTAACCCATATTTTAAAAGAAAGACTAGGTTTTCAAGGGCTTATTTTTACCGATGCACTTACCATGAAGGGCGCGGCTAATTTTGATGAAACCGGTGAAATAGATTTAGCAGCCTTTATGGCGGGTAATGATGTTATGCTGATGTCTGAAGATGTTGGCGTGGGGATATCAAAAATTATTGATGCTTATAACAATGGCGATGTCAGTGAATCTCGATTAGAACATTCAGTAAAAAAAATATTAATGGCAAAGTACAAGGTAGGTTTACAGAATTACAAACCTATTGGAATGCGCAATTTGTCAAACGATTTAAATCGAATTAAAGACGATGCTTTAAGTGAAGAACTATTTGAAAACGCCATCACTGTTGTAAAAAATGACAACGATTTGGTGCCATTTAGAGATTTAGAAACCAAATCAATCGCTTATGTGAAATTTGGTGATGCTGATGGTACGCCATTTTACGACGAACTGAAAAAATACGGTAAAGTCCATTTAATAGAAGCCGATAATCTATTTGGTTTAAAAGGGAAATTAAAACCGTACAATACGGTTATCATTGGTTTTCATCGTTCAAATGAAAGCCCTTGGAAAGCTTATTCGTTTTCTAAACAGGAATTGGTTTGGATAGATGAAATTGCCAAGAATACGACCGTTGTTTTAGATGCATTCGTTAAACCTTATGCACTTTCAGATTTAAAAAATATTGATAATATCTCAAGTATTATTGTAAGTTACCAAAACAGCAAGGTAGCTCAGCAAAAATCCGCGCAATTAATATTTGGTGCCATTGAGGCCAAAGGAGCGCTTCCCGTTTCCATAGAGCCTTATTTTAAAGCTGGATTGGGCATTAGCTTAAACGCAATTGAAAGGCTTGGCTATACCATTCCGGAACGTGTTGGCATGAGTTCATTAAAATTAAAACATGTCGATTCTTTAGCGCAAATCGCTGTGGATTCTATGATGACACCTGGAATTCAATTGTTGGTAGCCAGAAAAGGAAAGGTGATTTACAATAAAAATTTTGGAAAGCACACCTATGAAGGAAAAGAAAAAGTAGCTTTTGACAATATCTATGATTTAGCTTCGCTCACTAAAATACTGTCAACCTTACCATTACTCATGGAACTTGAGGAAGAAGGTATCGTTTCTTTGGAAACAAAACTTCCCGAAATTTTGCCAGAGTACAAAGGGTCAAATAAAGAAAACATCACCTTAAAAAGTATGCTTTCGCATTATGCACGGTTACGCCCTTGGGAACCGTTTTATTACCGCACTTTAGATTCTGTAACTAAACGCCCAAGCCCTAAATATTACAGAACCGAACGCAGTGATGATTTTAATGTTGAGGTCGCAAAAAACCTGTACATGCGCACAGATTATCAAGACTCAATCCCTGAAATCATAAAAAATTCTGAATTGCTATCAACATTGCGCTATCGTTATAGCGACTTTCCGTATTATATTCTAAAGAAATTTATTGAATATCATTACGACAGAACTCTAGAACAATTAACGCAATCTCATTTTTATGAGCCTTTGGGAGCCAATTACACAATGTATAATCCCTATCATAAAGTAAGTAGCAAAAAAATTGTGCCTACCGAAGTAGACGATTATTACAGGTACCAAGTGGTGCATGGCTATGTACACGATATGGGGGCTGCTATGCAAAATGGAATAGGAGGGCATGCCGGGGTTTTTAGTAATGCCAACGATGTCGCCAAAATAATGCAAATGTATTTGCAAAAAGGGTTTTATGGCGGAAAACGATTTTTTAAACCCGAAACCATCGAAAAGTTTAATAAATGTTACTACTGTAGCAACAATAACAGAAGAGGAGTTGGTTTTGATAAACCACAATTGGGTGAAGCAGGACCAACTTGTGGATGTATTTCCATGACAAGTTTTGGGCATTCGGGCTTTACAGGCACTTACGCTTGGGCCGATCCCGAAGAGGAGATAGTTTATGTGTTCTTGGCCAATCGAACTTATCCAACTGCAGGAAAGAATTTATTATTGAGAAAAAACATTAGAACAGAAATACAACGACTTATTTATGAAGCAATAGTTGATTAAAATGGCGTAATTTCGATATTAGAATAAAAGCATAATTTTTAAAGATGAAAATAGGAATAGTTTGCTATCCAACTTTTGGAGGTAGTGGTGTAGTTGCTACAGAATTAGGTATAGAGCTCTCTAAGCGCGGGCATGAAATTCATTTTATTACCTATAAACAGCCCGTTAGGTTGGAACTTTTAAGCAACAATGTGCATTACCATGAAGTTAATGTTCCCGAATATCCTCTGTTTCATTATCAGCCCTATGAATTGGCCCTGTCAAGTAAACTGGTAGATATGGTCAAGCTTCATAACATCGAAATATTGCACGTACATTATGCTATTCCACATGCATACGCTGCCTTTATGGCAAAAAAAATGCTACAAGAAGAAGGTATTTATGTGCCTATTGTAACAACACTGCACGGTACCGATATAACCTTGGTGGGCAACCATCAGTTTTATAAACCAGCAGTAACATTCAGCATTAATAAATCGGATGCTGTAACGGCAGTTTCACAGAGCTTAAAAGACGATACCTTACGTTTGTTCAACATAAAAAATGACATTCATGTCGTACCTAATTTTATAGATTTGGAAAAGTATAAAATGGAAGGTTTTAGCGATTGTCAGCGCGCCATTATGGCAAAGGATAATGAAAAAATTATAACCCATATTAGTAACTTAAGACCCGTTAAGCGGGTTCAGGATGTAATAAGCATTTTCTATAATATCCAAAAGGAAATGCCAGCAAAATTAATGTTTATTGGTGAAGGGCCGGAAAAGGAAAAAATAGAATTACGCTGCCAAGAATTGGGCATTTTAGATAAAGTGGTGTTCTTCGGAAAAAGTAATGAGATTGATAAAATTTTATGTTTTAGCGATTTGTTCTTACTGCCTTCACAAACCGAAAGTTTCGGATTAGCTGCTTTAGAAGCCATGGCCTCAGGAGTTCCCGTTATTTCAAGTAATACAGGAGGTATTCCAGAAGTTAATGTCGACGGTGTTTCTGGGTTTTTAAGTTCGGTAGGAGATGTCGACGATATGACAAAAAACGCACTGTACATTTTAAGTGACGATAAACGATTAAAACAATTTAAAAAGAACGCAAGGCAAGAAGCTTTAAAATTCGATTTACATACCATTGTTCCAAAATACGAAGCCATATACCAAGATACCCTATCTAAGTGTTTAGTAATTTAGCGACAAGAGTGTCGTAATAATATTATGTTTTTTGAGGTGTAATTGATAGTAAATGTTTAATTTAACCTAAACAAATTAAATGAAATGGCTATTCTAGGTAACATCATCAAAGGCGTAATAGATTTAACTGGATCAATCTCATCAGAAACAGATCATCATCAAGCACAAAAAGAAGTTTTGTCCCACTTGCTTGAAACCGCAAAGAACACCCAATTTGGTGAATTTTATGGATTTACAGACATCTTAAATTCAGATAATATAGGGCAGTCATTTGCCGATAAAATACCTTATTTCGATTATAATAAAATCAATGAAGCGTGGTGGCATAAAATTAAGGATAATGAAACCGATGTGACTTGGCCTGGGGATTTGTCTTTTTTTGCACTAAGTTCAGGCACAACGGGAAAAACAAGTAAGCGTATTCCTGTAACCAGCGACATGCTAGAGGCCATAAAAAAATCAGGAATAAAGCAAGTATTATCATTAAAAAACTTCGATTTACCGGCTGATTTTTTCGAGAAAGAAACCATGATGCTTGGAAGTTCTACAGATTTAGAAGAGAACGATAGCTTTTTGGAAGGAGAAATAAGTGGTATAAGTGCCAGTAATATTCCCTTTTGGTTCAAAGGCTATTACAAGCCTGGAGAAGATATTGCTCAAATTGATGATTGGGACGATAGAGTGCAAAAAATAGCAGAACGTGCCAATGACTGGGATATAGGAGCGTTGAGTGGTATACCATCTTGGGTAGAATTGATGCTTCAAAGAGTAATCGAGTATAATAAGTTAAATAATATTCATGATGTTTGGCCCAATCTTCAGGTTTATACATCGGGAGGCGTTGCTTTTGGTCCGTATGAAAAAAGTTTTAATGCTCTAATGGGTAAGAAAGTTACCGTAATTGATACATACTTAGCTTCAGAAGGTTACATTGCAACACAGGTTAGGCCAGAAACAGATGCTATGCAGTTAAATACAGAACATGGTATTTATTTTGAGTTTGTTCCGTTTAAACCAGAATATATAAATCAAGATGGTTCCTTAAAACAAGATGCGCCTTCATTTACTCTAGCTGATGTAGAGTTAGATCAAGATTATGTTTTGATTATTAGTACGGTAAGTGGAGCATGGCGTTATCTAATAGGTGATACCATAGCATTTACGGATATTGAGCGTGCCGAGATAAAAATTACAGGCCGTACAAAGTTTTTCTTAAATACGGTCGGTTCACAATTATCCGTTAACAAAATGGATGATGCCATGAGCGTTCTGGAAGACGAGTTTTCTATAAAAATTCCTGAATATACCATCTGCGCCAAACGAGGTGATGATGATGAATTTTATCACTTTTGGTATTTGGGCACCGATAAACAAAACATTGATACAGATAAGATTTCAGAATCTCTAGATAAGGCTTTAAAATCGGCAAATAAAAATTATAAGGTGGCAAGAAGCAAGGCTCTAAAAGGTGTTAAGGTTAAATTGGTAGATTCCGAAGTTTTTCATGAATGGAATGCAAAAAACAAGAAAAAAGGCGGGCAAGTAAAAATGGAACGCGTAATGGGCGAGGATAAATTTGAAGAATGGGAACGTTTTGTTAACGATTTTTAAAAAGCATCCATAGATTCTTTTCGGTTTACTAACTCCATGATTTCTTCTGGCGATAAATAATACTTTTTAATGCGCGTTTTGTAGTTAGTCGATATGTTGGCGTGGTTTAAAATAAAGTTTTTTGTTTTCAAAATATAGCTTGCCATGCCATTATTAACGGCAAACGTGTCAGCTGTGCGTTCGGCTTCAACAACATGGCTTTCTAAAAATAGATACTTTAGTCCAAACAAAATAAGATTGAATTTACTTCTATTTTGATAATCCATAATATGGCCTAATTCATGGCCAATCCAACCAATAAGTATGTCAGGCGGAATATGTTTCGTTAAGAATTTATTGTTCGAAATCTTAAAGGATTCACTAATGAGAATAACATAACTTCTACGGGATCTGTCTTTAAAAAAACTACTAAACTTAGGTTGTGCTTGCATAGTAGACTTTTTAATGTTTTTTTTAAACTTGAGTTCTATGTGTGTATGTTTTAATTGCGGAAAATAGCTCAAAGCTTTTAAGGCTTCTTTTTCTATTATTTGGGGTATAATGTGAGGTGAACTCATGTATTGGTTTTTTAACTGTAACTATAATTGTGTTATAATTTAGTGAATCGAATTATAAAATAAAAAAGTAACTCGTACTAAAAACAAACCCACAAAAGAAATTTTGTGGGTCTTTAGTTTTATCTAAAAATGTAATTATTTTTTTTATTTAACCTTTATAACGATAAAGTTGGTCCTTCTGTTGAGCGCGTGCTGTTTTTCGGAGCAGCTTACGGTACCGTCACATCCGTTGACCAGCTCTTGCTCACCTAAGCCTTTATAGGCCACAATTCTTTTCGGGTCAATACCGTTTTCGGTTAGATAATCGAACGTTGACTTAGCTCTTCTTTGTGATAGTACCAAGTTGTAGGCTTCAGATCCACGGGAGTCCGAATGGGATCGTATCTCGATAGCCATATCGGGGTATTTGTTGATCATCAAATCCACGATACGGTCGAGCTCAGTAGTCTCACTGATTCTTATGTTGGCACTGTCGAAGTTGAAATAAATAGGACCAAGATCGGTAATGGGCTCCTGCATTTTTGGTTCGGGTACAGGTTGTATTGCAAAATCAACAGTGATGCTATTGATGTTAGGGGCGAGGCCTTTTGAAGTTACCTGAGTGGTCTTGTCCAGATATCCATCTTTGGTTACTTTGATAACAAAATCATTATCCTTGTCGATATTGGTGGCGTAGTTTCCATTTTCGTTAGTCTTAAAAGTCTCTATCTGTTTTCCGTTGGCATCCATCAATTCAACAATGGCATTAGCAAGCGGGCTGCCGCTTTCAGCATCATAAACGGTACCTTCTAGTTTTATGCTTTTTAACCTGTTGAAAGCGTATATATCGTCACTTCCTATGCCTCCGTCCCTGTTGGACGCAAAATAACCCTTTGTTCCATTTTCATCCATAAAGAATGAAAAGTCGTCCTTACTTGAGTTTACTGGCACGCCGAGGTTTAACACGTTAGCGAACGAACCGTCATCTCCGGTAACGGCAACAAAGATGTCTAATAATCCCAGACCATGGTGCCCATCGGAAGCAAAGAACAATGTGTCCTCGCTGTTTATGAACGGGAAGCGTTCATTTTCTTGGGTATTGACCGTTTTTCCTAAGTTCATAGGTTTTCCGTAGGATCCATCGGAATGGATGTCAACATAATAAAGGTCGGTTCCGCCAACGCCACCCGGCATATTGGAGGCAAAGTACAATTTGCTCCCGTCCTGATTCAGTGCTGGGTGTCCGTTTGAATATGAATCACTGTTAAAGGGCAATTCTTCGATATCGGTCCATTTGCCGTCCACCAAACTTGCTCTATATATCTTAAGGTTGGAAATGCCCATTTTATCACGGCTCAAGTTGTTATTGATAAAATTGGTTCGAGAAAAATACATGGTTTCTCCATCCTTGCTAATGGATACGGGACCATCATGGAAGATTGAGTTCACCTTTCCTTTTACTTTGTAGGTATTGTCTACCGTTACAGAGTCCAAATCCTGTTTGTTCACGGCATATACATCAAGAAAAGGCTCTTCGTTCCAGCCATACTTGCGTTTTATGGCCAAACCTTCGTCCCTTGATGAGATGAAATAAAGTGTACCGTTGTTCTCATAGGCCCCAAAATCGCTAAACTTTGAGTTGAAGTTAACATCTTTCAAAAAATATTGGTGCTCTGCTTTGAAAATGGTGTTTAGGAACTCACTGTCCTTAGAAAACTTATCCTTACTGATTTTACCACCTGAGCTAAAGAATTTTTCCAGCCAGATTCTTGAGGCTTTGTAATCTTTGGTACCTCTTAACGCTTGGGCGTATCTATAATAATATTCAATAGGTACATTATCCTGCCTTACCGATTTTTCGTAGTAATAAACGGCTGCATCTGGATTCCTCATAAGGGCATAGCAATCGGCAAGTTTACGTGTGGCGTGTTCAACGAATTCCCCTTTTTCTATAAGTTTTTTGTAAGACTTGGCTGCATCCACAAAAGCGTACTTGTTAAACTGGGCGTCGGCCCTTTTTAACGTGGCATCCTGTGCGGTTATTTTAAAGACCGATAGCAGCAAGCAGAACGTTATGATATGTTTTTTTAATTCCATGGTGTTTCATTAAAAGTTTCCGTAAATGAACGGGTTAACCGAAGACTCTCGAATTAAAACCTATTCCATTTTGACCACGATAAATTGTGTACGCCTGTTGAGCTGGTGTTGTTGTTCTTCACAGTTTACACCGTCCTCGCAGCCATTAGTAAGTCGTCGTTCTCCAAAACCTTGATGTTCGGTGATTCGGGAAGGATCTATACCTTTAGATACTAAGTATTCGTAAGTGGCATTGGCCCTGTCAATGGACAGTTTATCGTTGTATGATAGGGCTCCTCTGGAATCGGTGTGCGATTCGATACGGATAACCATTTCAGGGTAATCGTTCTGCATCAGGTTTATAATTTTGTCGAGCTCTACGGCAGCATCCTTTCTTATGGTATGCTTGTCAAAATCAAAATAGATGGTGTTCAGGTCCAATTTGGCCAATTTGACAACGTCTTGTACGGGGTTGAGCAATAAATTGGCATTTATGGTAGTAAGTTCGGTTTGTATGTTCTTTGACGTAAAGTTCCTATAATCATCAATATACTGTTCCTGGCTAGCCACGATTTTGTAGTCGCTGTTTCTATCTATATTAATTTGGTAATGGCCATTTTCGTCTGTCAACATATAGGCCACTTGTTCTCCCTTTTCATTAAAAAGTGTAATCTTAGCATCAGGAATTGGCTTTGAGTTGATGGCATCGGCCACAATACCTTCAACGTGTAGTTCAGGTTCTCTATGGAATGCATAGATATCGTCACTGCCACGGCCGCCAAGTCGGTTGGAGGCAAAATATCCTGTAATGCCATCGGCATTCATAGTAAACGCGAAATCGTCATAGTTGGAATTTATGGGAATTCCTAGGTTGATGACATCCACTATGGTCTGGTCTTCATCGTCATTAATAGTGGCAAAAACATCCAGTAGCCCGAGTCCTGTATGGCCGTCTGAAGAGAAGAACAGTACACCCTCGTTGTTGATGTAAGGAAAACCTTCTGCTCCTTTGGTGTTCACCACATTCCCCATGTTTTTTATGTTTTCTAGACTGCCATCCGGTAAAATGTCAACCACCCAAATATCAGAACCGCCAACGCTTCCGGGTCGGTCTGATGAAAAATAAAGTTTTGTATTGTCCTTGTTCAGTGCAGCATGTTGCGTCGAAAAATCATCGCCGTTTATGGATAGGTCCTCGATATTGGTCCATATGCTATCTACTAATGTAGCACGATATATTTTCATGTTGGTAAGTCCCTTTTTACTTTTTATTTCGACATCATCCTTAAAGTTGTTTCTCGAAAAGTACATGGTTCTGCCATCGTTAGTGATGGTCACCGGCCCGTCGTGAAAAATAGAGTTAACCTCGCCCTTGAGTTTCGCGGTATGGTCAATGTTTCGTCTTGTACCGGCTTCGGCAACATAAACGTCCAGAAATGGCTGTTCGTTCCATCCGTATAAACGCTTTACGGCAACACCTTCATCACGGGCAGAGGCGAAATAAACCTTTCCCTCATGCTCATAGGCACCAAAATCACTGTATTCTGAATTGAAATGTACACGGTCCAAAAAGTATTGCTGTTTGGCACCAAACACACTGGAAATAAAATTAACGTCTTTAGAAAAGTCATCGGCATCTACAACGCCACCAGAATCTTTAAAGCGCTGCAGCCATGCTTTGGACTCGTCGTATTTTTTCATCCCACGTAAAGATTGTGCATATTTATAGTAATATTCAACAGGAACGTTTTCCTGTTGCACTACACTTTTGTAATATCTGGAAGCGTTTCTTGGGTCCCTCAACAGGGCGTAACAATCAGCTAACTTTCTTGTAGCGTAATCTTTATTGTAATTTTTTTGAATAAGCTCTTTATAAACTTCAGCCGCTTTTACAAAAGAGAACTTGTTGAATAGCGTATCAGCCCTTTTTTGTTTTCCTTGTTGTGGAAAAACGGAAAGGCTCATCAAAATTGCGATAATGACTACTATGTATTTTTTTGTGTCCATGGAAAATCAGTATTAGAAATATCTAGGAGACTTCAGTTTAGAGTTTATGAACTTAAATTCATAAATGAGCAGGATTTCATGGGTTCCTGATGTATAATCTGCAATGTCCGAAATAGGCTTTTCATAGGCATACCCAACACGTAGTTGTCTTGATACCTGGAAATCGGCAATGCCCCCTATGGCAGCGGTATATTCATTAATCCTATAAGACCCGCCAAGCCATAGCTTTTCATTGAATAGGAAGTTGGCTGTTAGGTCATACGAAACTGGTGCTCCGTTTGTTGCTTTTATTAGTCCGGCAGGCTTAAGTTTGACAGACTTGCTAAGGTCGATGACACCACCAACGGTGAAATAATAGCTTATGCGCTCTAAGGCCTCAAATTCGCTTTCATTATTTAGGTCGTTGTTTAGGACTCTTGGGGCTGACAGACCAGCATAAACCCTGTTGTTGCTCCAGTACACACCGGCACCGACGTTTGGCGACCATCTGTCTGATGTCCCATAGATTAAGGGGTCGTTCTGGTTGGCCTCGTCCAGTCTAAAATCAGTATCAAAGCTAAAGTGGGTAAAGCCTCCTTTAACTCCAAAGGCCAGTTTACCGTCCCAAGCCGTTGGAATCGAATATGAAAAATCGGCATATAGGTATGAAAAGTTTTGTGGACCCAGATCGTCTTCAATAAACGATAAGCCCAAGCCAATTCTATCGTTTCTCAAGGGTGTGTGAATGGACAGGGTTTGTGTTATTGGCCCCCCCCTGAACCCTACCCATTGGCTACGATGTAAGCCAACTATACTGAGTGCCTCCCTGCTACCTGCATAAGCAGGGTTAACAGAGATGGTGTTGTACATGTACTGTGTAAATTGCGGTAACTGTTGTGCCGCTCCAAAAACACAGCTGAACAGCGCCATAGCGATTATATTATTTTTAATAAATTTCATCTGTTTAAGTTTTACGTTCTTGATTTTTCAGATGTCATTCGCCATAACAGCCATTTCGGACGATTGTGAAATACCGTTAGGGCTCATTTCATAGGTTAATGTTTATTTGGTTCCTAAATATACGGGACCTGTAAGAGGACTACGTCCGCTGTCCCTTAAATTTATGATATAATAATATGTGCCGTTCGGAAGTTTACCAGCACTTCCGAATGAAGAACTCGGTGAGCTACCATCCCAGTCGCCTTTGGAGCCGGTGGTATCCATGCTCCCCAACGTGTAATTGTTGGACTCGAAGACTAGTGCACCCCAACGATTAAATATTTTTACTTCAGCCACAAAACCACAGAGGTCTATGCCAGCAATATCAAAAGTATCGTTGTAACCATCACCATTTGGAGTAACTGCTTTAGAAATGATTACAGTATCTTCTCCACAAGGTAGTACCTTACACTTGGCGTCTACAACCATAGTAACATCAGTTATGTTGATACATCCATTTTCCAATCCGGTAAAGCGGAGTACATAGGTAATGCCTTCGGTGTTCGGGTTGAACTCTTCGGTAAAGGCATCCTCTAAGTTCGTAGGGTCGAAAATATCGCCATTTATTGTAGCTATTGGGTTGCCCTCAATGATTTCCCAGGTTCCGTTCGAAGTGTTATCCGAAAGGAAATTTCTAAGGTTAACTGTGCCATCATCAAAGCATCTAGGGTCTTCACTGGTATCAATCTCTGTATAAACTTCATCCAAAGAGACATTTACGGTCTGTGTATAGATAGCTTCGTTGCTACAGGCATCACTAACTGTCCAAGTCCTGATAACTTGGTAATCTGCTAATACGGTCTCATCGAACGTATTGATTTCTTCAAACTCAACGGTTACGTTGGTCGAACAATTATCGGTAAACTCTAGTTCGGGAGCGTTTCCAATGTCGATACAGCTGGTGTTGATGGTCTCTTGAAAGGCGGTTGTCGGTACAGGTGCCGTTGTATCCTCCACAGAAATGTTCTGTGTGTGTGTTGTTGTTAATCCACATTCGTCGGTAGCCGTCCATGTGCGTACAATGATGTAAGTGTTCGCACAATTGCCGTTGGTCCTAGCATCGCTTACTGTTACCGTGGCATTGCCGCAGTTATCTGTGGCCGTTAAGGTAGTGGCTTCAGGAATCGCATCGCATTCCACGGTGATGTCCCTTGGTAATGCCTCAACAAAAGTTGGAGGCGTGGTATCTTGTACAGTAATGATTTGTGTGTGTGCTGTTTCCAGTCCGCACTCGTCGGTTGCTGTCCATGTACGTGCAATGGTGTAGGTGTTCGCACAATTGCCATCGGTTCTGATGTCACTTACCGTAACCGTTGCTGTTCCACAGTTATCTGTGGCGGTCAGTGTTTCAGCAGTAGGCACCGCATCACATTCCACAGTTGTATCCGTTGGAAGTGCTTCAACAAAAGTAGGAGCTGTTGTGTCTTGAACAGTTATAGTTTGAGTATGTACGGTTTCTAAACCACATTCATCAGTAGCCGTCCAAGTTCTCTCCAGTGTATAGTTAGAAGGACAATCGCCATCGGTTCTTACTTCATTGAAAGTTACCGTAGCAGTTCCACAGTTATCTGTGGCGGTCAGTGTTTCAGCAGTAGGCACCGCATCACATTCTACAGTTGTGTCCGTTGGAAGCGCTTCAACAAAAGTAGGGGCGGTTGTGTCTTGAACAGTTATAGTTTGTGTATGTACGGTTTCTAAACCACATTCATCAGTAGCCGTCCAAGTTCTCTCCAGTGTATAGCTAGAAGGACAATCACCATCGGTTCTTACTTCATTGAAAGTTACCGTAGCAGTACCACAGTTATCTGTGGCGGTCAGTGTTTCAGCAGTAGGCACCGCATCACATTCCACAGTAGCATCAGCAGGTAGCGCTTCAACAAAAGTAGGAGCTGTTGTGTCTTGAACAGTTATAGTTTGTGTATGTACGGTTTCTAGACCACATTCATCCGTAGCCGTCCAGGTACGAGCTAACGAGTAGCTAGAAGGACAATTACCATCGGTTCTTACTTCATTGAAAGTTACCGTAGCAGTACCACAGTTATCTGTGGCGGTCAGTGTTTCAGCAGTAGGCACCGCATCACATTCCACAGTTGTATCCGTTGGAAGCGCTTCAACAAAAGTAGGGGCGGTTGTGTCTTGAACAGTTATAGTTTGTGTATGTACGGTTTCTAGACCACATTCATCCGTAGCCGTCCAAGTTCTCTCCAGTGTATAGCTAGAAGGACAATCACCATCGGTTCTTACTTCATTGAAAGTTACCGTAGCAGTACCACAGTTATCTGTGGCGGTCAGTGTTTCAGCAGTAGGCACCGCATCACATTCCACAGTAGCATCAGCAGGTAGCGCTTCAACAAAAGTAGGAGCTGTTGTGTCTTGAACAGTTATAGTTTGTGTATGTACGGTTTCTAGACCACATTCATCCGTAGCCGTCCAGGTACGAGCTAACGAGTAGCTAGAAGGACAATCGCCATCGTTTCTAACTTCATTGAAAGTTACCGTAGCAGTACCACAGTTATCTGTGGCGGTCAGTGTTTCAGCAGTAGGCACCGCATCACATTCCACAGTAGCATCAGCAGGTAGCGCTTCAACAAAAGTAGGAGCTGTTGTGTCTTGAACAGTTATAGTTTGTGTATGTACGGTTTCTAGACCACATTCATCCGTAGCCGTCCAGGTACGAGCTAACGAGTAGCTAGAAGGACAATCACCATCGGTTCTTACTTCATTGAAAGTTACCGTAGCAGTACCACAGTTATCTGTGGCGGTCAGTGTTTCAGCAGTAGGCACCGCATCACATTCCACAGTAGCATCAGCAGGTAGCGCTTCAACAAAAGTAGGAGCTGTTGTGTCTTGAACAGTTATAGTTTGTGTATGTACGGTTTCTAGACCACATTCATCCGTAGCCGTCCAGGTACGAGCTAACGAGTAGCTAGAAGGACAATCGCCATCGGTTCTTACTTCATTGAAAGTTACCGTAGCGGTACCACAGTTATCGGAAGCCGTAAGCGTTTCAGCAGTAGGCACCGCATCACATTCCACAGTAGCATCAGCAGGTAGCGCTTCAACAAAAGTAGGAGCTGTTGTGTCTTGAACAGTTATAGTTTGTGTATGTACGGTTTCTAAACCACATTCATCCGTAGCCGTCCAGGTACGAGCTAACGAGTAGCTAGAAGGACAATCGCCATCGTTTCTAACTTCATTGAAAGTTACCGTAGCAGTACCACAGTTATCTGTGGCGGTCAGTGTTTCAGCAGTAGGCACCGCATCACATTCCACAGTTGTATCCGTTGGAAGTGCTTCAACAAAAGTAGGAGCTGTTGTGTCTTGAACAGTTATAGTTTGTGTATGTACGGTTTCTAGACCACATTCATCCGTAGCCGTCCAGGTACGAGCTAACGAGTAGCTAGAAGGACAATCGCCATCGTTTCTAACTTCATTGAAAGTTACCGTAGCAGTACCACAGTTATCTGTGGCGGTCAGTGTTTCAGCAGTAGGCACCGCATCACATTCCACAGTAGCATCAGCAGGTAGCGCTTCAACAAAAGTAGGAGCTGTTGTGTCTTGAACAGTTATAGTTTGTGTATGTACGGTTTCTAAACCACATTCATCAGTAGCCGTCCAAGTTCTCTCCAGTGTATAGCTAGAAGGACAATCACCATCGGTTCTTACTTCATTGAAAGTTACCGTAGCAGTACCACAGTTATCTGTGGCGGTCAGTGTTTCAGCAGTAGGCACCGCATCACATTCCACAGTAGCATCAGCAGGTAGCGCTTCAACAAAAGTAGGAGCTGTTGTGTCTTGAACAGTTATAGTTTGTGTATGTACGGTTTCTAGACCACATTCATCCGTAGCCGTCCAGGTACGAGCTAACGAGTAGCTAGAAGGACAATCGCCATCGGTTCTTACTTCATTGAAAGTTACCGTAGCGGTACCACAGTTATCGGAAGCCGTAAGCGTTTCAGCAGTAGGCACCGCATCACATTCCACAGTAGCATCAGCAGGTAGTGCTTCAACAAAAGTAGGAGCTGTTGTGTCTTGAATTGTGAAAGTCGCAGTGGTTTCAGAAGTGTTACCGCAGGCATCTTTAGCTGTAAATATCACCGTTGCGGAACCTGTGTTACCACAATCATCAATTAAAGAAGTGAAGTTGTTTGACCAGGTGATTGTTGAACAATTATCAGTTGCTGTTGCACCTCCATTTGAAGTTAACCAATCATTTAATTCTTGAGTATTTCCTGAACCATCACATTGAGTTGTGTATGCAGAGGCCTCAGTAGTTATGTCTGGAGCCGTTGTATCTTTTATAATATAAGTTGCAGTAGTTGAGCTTGAGTTATTGCATGCATCAGTAGCAGTGAAGGTTACCACAATTCCGTCACCATCACAATCTACAGCTGTGTTTTGACCGTAATCATTAGTCCAAGTTATCTCACTACAGTTATCAGAAGCCGTTGCACCACCATTATTATTTAACCAGTTTTGAAGTGCATCAGAATCTGTAACGCCACATTCGATTTCGATGTTGGTTGCCGCAATATCAATAGTAGGGTCGGTGGTATCTTCAATAGTAAATGTTGCCTGGGCAGTAATATCGTTACCGCACTCATCAGTTAGAGTGAAAGTCACGGTTTCCGAACCGGTAGCCCCGCACAGGTCGCTAAGACCGGCACTGTTATGTGTTACGGTAGCGTTACCACAAGAGTCAGAACCAGAGAAGCTGGTGAGCCAAGCGGCAAAAGCACCGCTAGGGTCAGCGGTACCGTCACATTGTACGGTCATATCGCTAGGGGCCACGTCCCAAGTGGGGTCGGTGGTATCTTCAATAGTAAATGTTGCCTGGGCAGTAATATCGTTACCGCACTCATCAGTTAATGTGAAAGTCACGGTTTCCGAACCGGTAGCCCCGCACAGGTCGCTAAGACCGGCACTGTTGTTTGTCACGGTAGCGTTACCACAAGAGTCAGAACCAGAGAAGCTGGTGAGCCAAGCGGCAAAAGCACCGCTAGGGTCAGCGGTACCGTCACATTGTACGGTCATATCGCTAGGGGCCACGTCCCAAGTAGGGTCGGTGGTATCTTCAATAGTAAATGTTGCCTGGGCAGTAATATCGTTACCGCACTCATCAGTTAGAGTGAAAGTCACGGTTTCCGAACCGGTAGCCCCGCACAGGTCGCTAAGACCGGCACTGTTGTGTGTCACGGTAGCGTTACCACAAGAGTCAGAACCAGAGAAGCTGGTGAGCCAAGCGGCAAAAGCACCGCTAGGGTCAGCGGTACCGTCACATTGTACGGTCATATCGCTAGGGGCCACGTCCCAAGTGGGGTCGGTGGTGTCTTCAATAGTAAATGTTGCCTGGGCAGTAATATCGTTACCGCACTCATCAGTTAGAGTGAAAGTCACGGTTTCCGAACCGGTAGCCCCGCACAGGTCGCTAAGACCGGCACTGTTGTTTGTCACGGTAGCGTTACCACAAGAGTCAGAACCAGAGAAGCTGGTGAGCCAAGCGGCAAAAGCACCGCTAGGGTCAGCGGTACCGTCACATTGTACGGTCATATCGCTAGGGGCCACGTCCCAAGTGGGGTCGGTGGTGTCTTCAATAGTAAATGTTGCCTGGGCAGTAATATCGTTACCGCACTCATCAGTTAATGTGAAAGTCACGGTTTCCGAACCGGTAGCCCCGCACAGGTCGCTAAGACCGGCACTGTTGTTTGTCACGGTAGCGTTACCACAAGAGTCAGAACCAGAGAAGCTGGTGAGCCAAGCGGCAAATGCACCGCTAGGGTCAGCGGTACCGTCACATTGTACGGTCATATCGCTAGGGGCCACGTCCCAAGTGGGGTCGGTGGTATCTTCAATAGTAAATGTTGCCTGGGCCGAGATATCGTTACCGCACTCATCAGTTAGAGTGAAAGTCACGGTTTCCGAACCGGTAGCCCCGCACAGGTCGCTAAGACCGGCACTGTTATGTGTTACGGTAGCGTTACCACAAGAGTCAGAACCAGAGAAGCTGGTGAGCCAAGCGGCAAAAGCACCGCTAGGGTCAGCGGTACCGTCACATTGTACGGTCATATCGCTAGGGGCCACGTCCCAAGTGGGGTCGGTGGTATCTTCAATAGTAAATGTTGCCTGGGCAGTAATATCGTTACCGCACTCATCAGTTAATGTGAAAGTCACGGTTTCCGAACCGGTAGCCCCGCACAGGTCGCTAAGACCGGCACTGTTGTTTGTCACGGTAGCGTTACCACAAGAGTCAGAACCAGAGAAGCTGGTGAGCCAAGCGGCAAAAGCACCGCTAGGGTCAGCGGTACCGTCACATTGTACGGTCATATCGCTAGGGGCCACGTCCCAAGTAGGGTCGGTGGTATCTTCAATAGTAAATGTTGCCTGGGCCGAGATATCGTTACCGCACTCATCAGTTAGTGTAAAAGTCACGGTTTCCGAACCGGTAGCCCCGCACAGGTCGCTAAGACCGGCACTGTTATGTGTTACGGTAGCGTTACCACAAGAGTCAGAACCAGAGAAGCTGGTGAGCCAAGCGGCAAAAGCACCGCTAGGGTCAGCGGTACCGTCACATTGTACGGTCATATCGCTAGGGGCCACGTCCCAAGTGGGGTCGGTGGTATCTTCAATAGTAAATGTTGCCTGGGCAGTAATATCGTTACCGCACTCATCAGTTAGAGTGAAAGTCACGGTTTCCGAACCGGTAGCCCCGCACAGGTCGCTAAGACCGGCACTGTTATGTGTTACGGTAGCGTTACCACAAGAGTCAGAACCAGAGAAGCTGGTGAGCCAAGCGGCAAATGCACCGCTAGGGTCAGCGGTACCGTCACATTGTACGGTCATATCGCTAGGGGCCACGTCCCAAGTGGGGTCGGTGGTGTCTTCAATAGTAAATGTTGCCTGGGCAGTAATATCGTTACCGCACTCATCAGTTAGAGTGAAAGTCACGGTTTCCGAACCGGTAGCCCCGCACAGGTCGCTAAGACCGGCACTGTTGTTTGTCACGGTAGCGTTACCACAAGAGTCAGAACCAGAGAAGCTGGTGAGCCAAGCGGCAAAAGCACCGCTAGGGTCAGCGGTACCGTCACATTGTACGGTCATATCGCTAGGGGCCACGTCCCAAGTGGGGTCGGTGGTGTCTTCAATAGTAAATGTTGCCTGGGCCGAGATATCGTTACCGCACTCATCAGTTAGAGTGAAAGTCACGGTTTCCGAACCGGTAGCCCCGCACAGGTCGCTAAGACCGGCACTGTTGTTTGTCACGGTAGCGTTACCACAAGAGTCAGAACCAGAGAAGCTGGTGAGCCAAGCGGCAAAAGCACCGCTAGGGTCAGCGGTACCGTCACATTGTACGGTCATATCGCTAGGGGCCACGTCCCAAGTAGGGTCGGTGGTATCTTCAATAGTAAATGTTGCCTGGGCCGAGATATCGTTACCGCACTCATCAGTTAGAGTGAAAGTCACGGTTTCCGAACCGGTAGCCCCGCACAGGTCGCTAAGACCGGCACTGTTGTTTGTCACGGTAGCGTTACCACAAGAGTCAGAACCAGAGAAGCTGGTGAGCCAAGCGGCAAAAGCACCGCTAGGGTCAGCGGTACCGTCACATTGTACGGTCATATCGCTAGGGGCCACGTCCCAAGTAGGGTCGGTGGTATCTTCAATCGTGAAGGTTGCAGTAGTTTCACTAAAGTTTCCACATTCATCAGTTGCTCTAAAGGTTACTACAGCAGCACCTGTTATTCCACATTCATCAGAAATAGTATCACCAACTTTAGTCCAGGTTACCGATCCACAAGAATCTGATGCGGTTGCTCCGCCATTGTTGTTCAACCAATCTGAAAATTCAGTGCCATTAGAACTACTGCATTCTACTGTACTATTACTAGCTTCAGTAGTAATTGTAGGGGCAATATTATCTTCAACGGTAATGGTTTGAATAAGATCTGTTGTGTTCCCGTCAGGGTCGGCTAAAGTGTAAGTTCTAGTTACAATATAAGGGTCACCAACGCAACCAGCACCACCATTGTTACTATCATTTACGGTTACTGTTACAGTACCACCACAGTTATCAGCTTCATCGGTTATTTCTTCAATATCGGCTACAGGAATATTATCTATACACTGTAGGTTAGAAATATCACTAGGAGCTGTGCCTGTTGGGGGGGTATTATCATTTACCGTTACATTAAAACTACACTGTGTAGAATTTCCGCATGAATCGGTAACTTCATAAGTTACTACAGTATTTCCTATTGGAAAGGTGGCGCCAGATGGTAATCCAGCTATTAAAGAAGTAGAAACACCTGAGGTTGTTGAGGCACCAACAGGTGTTGTGTAATTTACAATAGCATTACATGTTCCAGAATCATTATTTACTGTGATATCACCTGGACAAGTAATAGTAGGTTCTTCATAATTAAGAGTTATTGACTCATTAATTGTAAGTTCATTACAGGGCACAATGCCATCAGGATCAATAACTGTTAGTGAATAATTATAGGTGCCATTAGCTGCATAAGTATGAGTTGGGTTTTGTTCATTACTAACAGGGGTGCCATCTCCAAAATCCCAAGTATAAGTTGTATTTGGACCAGCATTACTTGCGCCTGCCTGAAAATCGACAGATAACCCACAATTATTTGAAGTACTTGGGGTTGTCGTTACAGGTGTTGATGTTACACCTTCTTTAAAACTAATTTCAACATCAGCGTAAACATCAATAGTTGTTTCCTCGCATGCAGTACTTAAAGGTACGGAAACGTTAATTCTTAACACATAATCACCTGCAACATCTACATTAATTGTAGGGTCTGGTACATCGGTTGCAGAAAAAGTAACCGTACCAGGACCTGAGATTTGCTCCCAATAGTAAGTTGGACTTCCATCTACAAACCCATTCAGTTGAATATTTAAATCAGTCGGGCCAACACAAACTTCATTATCAGATCCAGCAATAACATCAAAATCTGGATCTAATTGAATGGTGCCACCAGCTTCGATAACTTCTTCGAAGGTCACACATACGTTTCCTCCGCCTGAACAGGCAGCATATTCAGTAGTGCCTATAAATATTCTTTTGGTATTACTACACGAGCTGGTGGTAGAACCTATAGCGCCTGTAGTACTTCCTATGTCAGTTGTGTTTTCAATTTCAATCGCCGTATTTGGAGCTAAAACCAAAGACACATTATTAGCTGTCCATAATATTTGTCCACCATCTTCAATAACAACTCTGTTAATCGCATTTGGAATAGTTGTATCGGCATACAATAAAATTTGTGTGCCACTAGGAATGGTTAAAGTCCCAGAACACCCCGTATTATTAATCCAGGTAACTAATTCTGCTCCTGATATGGTACCGTTATTATCAAGATCGGTTGCTGATGTAACAGTACAATCTGCACTAGCCCTTGAAAGCCCCATGAACAAAAAAACTATAAGTAATAGGTATAGCTTTTTAGGCGAGCTTACTTTTATTAGACGATTAAGAGTAATTTTTTTCATAATTCAAATAGATTACAGCTAATTCACAAATATTTTAGATATCTATGAGCAACAAGTCATAAATAAATTTTTAATTGTCACAAAGTCCTTGGAGGGAAAGAACAGAAAGGGAATGCATTTACAGTAAATGCGGTTATTTAGGATTAATTTTCGATTTTGGGACATAATGTTAAATTTAGTAGGTGATAATTATGTAAATCTAAATATCTGTTGAATATTTTTTAATCAAATTTTTTGACCTTTAGTACTATTAATGAACTAATTTGCCTAAAGAATGGTTGTACCTTTGATACTTCCAACTTTGACAGTAAGTACTTTGGCCGATTAACATATCAACCTTTAAAAGAGTTGTAGAAAGAAAAAATCGAATAAGTAAGGCATTGAATTTCAACGCTACTTTTAATTGAGAAATTAGATTTGGGGTCATAACTTTAAGTATTTGTAGGTAAAACAAAAGAACAGATATATCTAAAACTGTTCAAAATTTAATGGTCAATAGCTTAAAAATTCGATTAAAAGTATTCTTTCAGTCTTTTGTCGGGTATTATTAGTTTTATAACGGTTACCAATTCATGTCAATTAAATATTTTATAAATAATAATTTGAACTTTTATTTTATAATAAATTAATTTTCACACGCTTTACAGAGCAAATAAATTGAATTTTATCGATAAAAACAACTTTTTATCGATAAAAAACTCTTTTTGTCGATAATAAACGCATTTAATCGGAGACTGTAAAGACATTAATTTTAGTTAGACATGCCAAATCTTCAATGAAACATGATGTTATTGACCAAAATGTTCATAAAGTCACAGTGCTTTTTAATCACTTAAAAGATGTTAGGGCAATTGCACCTTGGCCTAGGAAGTTTAAATTGATAACTCACAAAAATTTCATGTGACCCTGAGCTGTAGACTCTTAGGTTAGATGTATTGAATTCGTAGGAATAGCCAAATCGCAGGGCGTCAGAAGCTTTTATGGTAACATAGCCACCCATAGCATCATTAATGCGATGTGCTACACCTAGCCATAACACTTCATTTATTAAAAAATTAGCTGTTAAATCTAGTGAAACAGGTGAGCCATTAGTATATTTTAACATGACTGTAGGCTTAAATTTTACTTGCGGATTAAATTCTAACATATAGCCACCAGCCAAATAATAGCTAGCTCTTTCAATAGCTTCGTATGTGATATCTGTTTCATTTGTATAGCTAATTATCCGAGGAGATGACAAGCTTATAAACAACTCATCTGACCTTAAATAGAATCCAACTCCAAAATTGGGCTTCCATTTATTAAATATTTTATCAAGATATTCGTCGTTAGCAGCAGATTGGTCCATTAATAAATCGGAATCGAGCCCATATTTACTCATCCCACCTTTTAAACCAAAGGAAAATCGATAAAAATCATTGAGGATAATCATATAAGATGCATCGGCATAGACATATGTTGTGTTTTCGTAACCAAGTTCATCTTTAATAAGTGAGAGCCCTAATCCTAAATGGCTTTTAGGAACTGAAGAATCTACAGCAAGTGTTTGTGTTATTGGTGCACCGCTAACACCAACCCATTGGTTTCTGTTTAAAAAAGTTACAACCATGGCTTCTCTACTGCCAACATAAGCAGGGTTAATAGAGGTTGTATTGAACATATATTGGCTAAATTGTGGTAATTGTTGGCCTGCAACCAAAAAAGGAAGTAAAATTAAAAGTAAGTAGAAATTTTTCATTTGATTACTCTTTACATTTTATTATTTCGTCCCGAAATAAATATATCCTTGAATGGGTTTTAATCCGCTATTAATTAAGTCAACAATATAATAGTAGGTTCCTGTAGGTAGTTTTTCAGCATTGCCAGATGCATTTTTTGGAGCCGTACCTTGCCATGTATTGTCATAGTCGTTTGATTCAAAAACTTTAGTACCCCAACGATTGTATATCTGAACTTTTACTTTGATATCACAAGTACTTAAATCGTCAATAGCTTCATTTAATTTGTAAAAAACATTAAAGGTATCATTGCGTAGGTCGTTATTTGGAGTTAATATTTTTGAAATATCGACATCTTCAGTTGAACTTATACATGAATAAACAATACAGTCATCATTTAAATCAATATTGAATTGGTTGATGATTTTACAGGAGTTGTTTGTTGTTGTATAAGAGAATACATAGTTTCCTTCTGGAACAGTATTGGGGTCAAAAACGTTTACGTTAAGAACAGTCATGTCTGAACCCGTCCAGTTGCCATTATCACTTGTGTTTATCAAACTATTTAAATCAATAATAGGGTCGCTAATACAGACATTCAAAGCGGTGGTTGTTGTTTCATTATATGAACTCATGTGTATTACTTGCTCAAATGAATTTGTATTATTACACATATCGGTAGCAGTCCAAGTCCTTCTTATATCATAATTTTCAGAATCTATAATAGTTTTTTCTTCATTAAATGTAACAGAAACATTTGATGTGCAATTATCAGAAAAGGTTACTGCAGGTGGAGAAGGCTCAACGGCACAGTTTAAATAGATTTCAGGGTCTAATTCAACATCTATCTGTGGTTTTATATCATCAATTATAAATATATTATGGTTTACATCCTTATAGTTGCCACAGCCATCGGTAATACGATATGTTCTTATAATAACATCGTCGCAATTTTTAGTGCCAGTTTCTTCAGTTAAAAAAGTTATGGAAAAATCTCCGTTATTGTCTGAAGCAACAGTTACAACATCAGGGTTTATAAGAGGTATATCATTAACGCAACTAACTATTGTGTCTATAGGATTGTTGCCGGTAGGGGGTACGTTGTCTATTATTTCAATAATATGGTTAACATCAGTATAATTACCACAGCTATCTGTAACGCGATAAGTTCTTGTAATTATTTCACTACATGTTTCGTTGTTTGACGTTTCATCGATATAAGTAACCACTGGGACACCACAATTATCATCTTCATCTGTAACAATTAAAGGGTTAGGTTTGGGTATACTATTGGTATCGGGTACTACTGTTTTTTGGGGATTGCTTGCCGTAGGAGCAATGGTATCATGAATTATTATTTGCTGTGTGATGTCTGTAAAGTTTCCACAGGCATCAGATACTCTATATGTTCTTGTTATGGTTTCGGGGCATGATAAGCTGTCAGAGACATCAGAAAAGTATACTACTGTTGGTGAGGTATAATTATCAGTGGCGTCTGAAACTAAATTAATATCTGGGCTAGGAATATGGTTATTACAGGTTAGTTGTATGGCAGCTAAATTACTAGCTGTTGGGGGTACATTATCATTTATAACGATATTATGACTAACATTTATTGAGTTTCCACAGGCATCAGTAACACTATATATTCTTGTTAGTATTTCTTCACAAGTATTTTGGGTTTTCGTTTCAGAAACGAAAACAACAGTAGGAACCCCGCAATTATCTGCTTCGTCAATAATAATAGTAGGGTCCTGAGCAGGAATTGCATCGTTGTTATCTAGATAGGTGGTATCAGGATTACTAGCAGTTGGAGGCGTGTTATCTTGAATGGTTATTTGTTGTTCTAATTCTATATAATTACCACAATCATCGCTAACACGATAGGTTCTTGTTATAATTTCGGGACAGGTTTGCCCGTTGCTAACATCTGAAATAAAAGAAACTACTGGGATTGAGCAATTATCTTGAGCATCAGATATTACATTGCTATCGGGTTCAGGTATATCATCGATACATTCAACTTGTATAGCATCTGGCGCACTTGCGGTTGGCAATGTTGTATCTTCAATCGTAATAGTTTGTATTAGTAGGGTCTCATTATTGCAATCGTCGGTAACACTATAGGTTCTGGTGATGACCTCTGAGCAAGAATTGGTGGTTGCTACATCTGAAACAAAAGCAACAGCAGGGGTTGAACAATTGTCAGCCGTTTCAATAATACTATTTGGGTCGGCTTCGGGAACCAGGCTGATACATTGGTAGTTTGCATCAGGGGGAGCAGTTCCTGTAGGTGGTGTCGTGTCATGAACTGTTATAATTTGTTCTAAAAAAATAGAATTGTTACACGAATCGGTAACACTGTAAGTTCGGGTAATGGTTGTCGGGCATGAATTAGCATCGTTATTATCTGAAACCCAGGCCACTTGAGGCGTTCCGCAATTATCCATTTCATCCGTAATAATATTTATATCGGCAGGAGGCACATCTTCAATACATAGCACAAACACAGGTTCTGGGTTTGTTGCTGTTGGGGCAATATCGTCATTAATAATAATGGCTTGTTTAACATCAATATAATTTCCACAATCATCAGAAATACGATAAGTTCGTGTGATGGTTTCCGGACACAGCCCACTATCAGAGACATCGGAAACCCATGAGATTGTTGGTGTAGAACAATTATCTATTGCATCGGTTACAATAGTTGTACTAGGGGCAGGGATGTCTGATGCACACTGTATATTTATAGGGTCTGGATTACTTGCAGAAGGAGGTTTGGTATCATTTATTTCAATGGTTTGTGTGGCAGTCTCTGATTTGTTACAACTATCAACAACTGTAAATGTTCGTGTTATTGTTAAAGGACAGACTCCTGAAACCACGTCGATATAAGTAAGAGATACCAAATCGTTGAATAAGACAATACTTCCTCCTATGCTATTAAATTCAGCTTCTGTGATATTTACAGCACTAGAGCTAAACGTTAAAAGCGGTATATCTGTTGCACTACAACCTTCGATACTACTATTGGATGGTGCATAAATCTCTGGTGGAAAATTCGAATTAAAACTAGGTATTGCTATTTCGTGAGTATCATAATCTTTGGTATCGCTTACTGTTAAACTAACTGTATAAGGCCCGGTGCTTTCATATGTATGCGATGGGGCTTCTAATGAACTTGTAGCACCATCACCAAAATCCCATAAAAAAGTATAAGTATATGGAGGCACTCCACCTCGAGTAGTTGAAGTAAAATCTAGAGTATTGGGAGTAGAACAACTTGAACTGTATTCAAAATTTGTGATTAAAGGCCCTTGAACATCTATGGATGGAATTTGGTAGCATTTAGCACCATTACACCCACAGCCTTTGCTTGCGTTTGGTTGCCAGGACATGTAAAAATCTTTAAGAACAATTTGATCACCACAGCCCCAGTTAAAAGTGTATAAATTCATTAGAATGTCAGTGGGAACACTTTCGTACTCGTAATAGCAGCTGTCAACCGTTTCCATAAACGTCCCATTTATGTAAACATTAAAATGAATATAAAGCGAGTATCTGTCGGCAGCACTATTAGTTATAAAGTTTGTCCAAATATGTGTTTCTAGGTTTAAGCCCAAGTCGCAATAACCAGGTGAGTAAGGGGTGCCATTTTCGTCACCTAAATAAAAATAATCTAATGTATAATCATTTGCTGTACATGAGGCTTTTTCACAGACCACCGTTTGGCCATTGATTACATAGCCAATGATAAAAACGACAAGAAATGTTAGGGTTGGTTTAGTTTTCATTAGGTTAAATTTAGATTTGGGGCTAATTTATCCTGTTTGTGTTTTTGTCAGTTTTTTAGATTTCATTTCATAGCTTTAATTTAAGAGCTAAAGATATAAAAAAATCTTTAAAAAGACATAAAAACACGATGAAATGCATTTTTTGTAAATTTATTCTTATTTGTTATACTCGTTTTAAACTGTGTTTTTAAGTAATTCAGTTTTAAAAATTGTAGATTTCGGTCAAAGTATGTAAAATACGTTAAGTCGCTAAAAATCAAAAACCAAAGCGTTTTATCTTATTTTTAATCAAACTTTATGAGGTTTAGAAAGTTTAATTTGTAAATAATATATTTATGATCAACAACTTGTAGTTGTTTACGTAAATTTACAGTAGAAAAAAAGGAAATAAAAGTTATTTAATTAAGCAAGATGAAAAAACTAATTTTAATTAGACACGCTAAATCATCATGGGAACATAATGTTATTGATCATGAAAGACCCTTAAAGACAAGAGGTTTTAACGATGCTGATATAGTTTCAAAGAATATAAAAAAAAAGAATTTCAATATAGACTTTGTGCTATCTAGTGATGCTCTACGAGCAAAAACAACTGCTAAAATATTTATTAAAAACCTTGGTATTAAAGAGAATATTATTGAACTGAATCATGATTTATATGATTTCTCTGGAGAAAATCTAACCCAAACTATTAAAAACTGTGATGATATAGTAAATAGCCTCATGGTCTTCGGGCATAACCATGCCATAACTGCTTTTGTGAATACCTATGGAGACCAATACATTGTTAACGTACCAACTACAGGTGTTGTGGTTTTACAATTCGATATAAAAAAATGGGCAAATCTTAAACCAGGAAAAACTGTAATGACGCTATTTCCCAAAGATTTAAAATAAAAAGGCTTATATATTCGAATAATTAAAAGCTTATTTAACATTATGTTTATTAATCATTTTAGATTAAATTTTTGGATGAAATAGAATATATTTGTTTTTTGACAAACACAGAACACTTTTTTGATGGCTAAATTGGAAATTCCTACAGATAATAAATATATAAACAGAGAAATTAGTTGGCTACAATTTAATTCTAGAGTACTACAAGAAGCTGAAGATGAAACAGTTCCACTTATAGAAAGATTAAGGTTTTTAGGTATTTTTTCAAATAATTTAGATGAATTTTTTAAAGTACGCTATGCTACCGTTAAACGAATTGTTGAAGCAGGAAAAGGGGGCAAGAGCGAATTAGGAGGTATTAGGGCCGAAGAGCTTTTAGAAATAATAACCCAGATTGTAATTAAACAACAAACAGAAAGTTTACGGGTTTTACAAGCCATAAGAATAAAACTTAAAGAAGAGAATATTTATGTTATTGACGAAACACAAATAACTAGTTCTCAACACGATTATATTAAAGAGTATTTTCTCAAAACGGTAAGTCCGGCACTGGTAACCATAATACTTAACGATTCTGTAGTGCTTCCTAATTTAAAAGATAGTGCTGCATACCTGGCTGTAAAAATGTTAATGCCAGAAGGCAAAAAACAATTTGCGCTCATCGAAATACCCAAAACTGTAGATCGGTTTGTTGTGCTCCCAAAACAAGGCGACAAGGACTATATTATTATGGTTGATGATTTGTTGAGGCATTGTTTAAGCGATATATTCAACATTTTCGAATACAAAAGTATTAGTGCGCACATGATAAAAATCACTCGAGATGGCGAATTAGATTTCGAAAGTGATTTAAGTAAAAGTTTTATCGAAAAGATCTCCGATAGTGTAAAGCATAGGCAGGTTGGCGAACCGGTGAGGTTTGTTTACGATAAAACCATAAATAAAGAAACACTGCAATACTTAATGAATAAAATGGGTATTGATAGTACAGATAGTATCATTCCGGGTGGGAGATACCATAACAGAAGGGATTACATGGGCTTTCCTAGTTTAGGGAGAAACGATTTAATGTATGAAAAGATAGAAGCCCTCCCTATAAAAGGACTAAGCTTACAGGACAGTATATTCAAAGCCATAGCCAAAAAAGATTATTTGCTACACGCGCCTTATCAAACGTTTTCTTATGTTGTTAAATTTTTAAGGGAAGCAGCCTTAGATCCTACTGTAAAAACAATTAAAATAACGATTTACCGATTGGCCGAAATTTCACATATCGCCAGTTCTTTAATTAATGCTGCCATAAACGGAAAGTCGGTTACTGTTTCCATTGAGCTGCGAGCCCGATTTGACGAACAAGCCAATATCGATTATGCGCAACAGATGAAAGATGAAGGGGTTAATCTTATTTTTGGTGTACCAGGGCTTAAAGTACACAGCAAAATGTGCGTTATTGAACGTGAGCAAGGAAAAAACAAAAAGCTAAAGCGTTATGGTTTTATAAGTACAGGAAACTTTAATGAATCTACAGCAAAAGTTTATACAGATTTTACCTTGTTTACTGCAAACCAAAAGATATTAAAAGACGTCGATAAAATATTTTTATTTTTTGAAGCCAACTATAAAATTAACCGATACAAACACCTCGTTGTTTCGCCACATTTTACCAAAAAGGCCGTTTTTAAATTAATCGACGACGAAATAAAAAAAGTGAAACAGGGTAAAGAAGGCTTAATCAGGCTCAAAATGAACAGTATTTCCAGTTACCCGATGGTCGATAAACTTTATGAAGCAAGTAGAGCAGGTGTAAAAGTTCAAATGATTGTAAGGGGGCTGTGCTGTTTAATACCTGGTGTTGAAGGAATGAGCGAAAATATAGAAGTTATTAGTGTTGTTGATAAATTCTTAGAACATTCCAGGATATATATTTTTGGTAAAGACGAAGAAACGAAGCTCTACATTTCATCTGCTGATTGGATGACCAGAAATATTGAAAATCGAGTAGAAGTAAGTTGTCCCATTTATGATGAAGCGATTAAGCAGGAAATTATCGATACATTTAATATAAGCTGGAACGATAATGTAAAAGCAAGATGGCTCAACGACGGTCAGAAAAATGAATATCGCATTAACGATAAACCAAGAATTAGGTCGCAGTTTGCTACTTACGACTATTACCAAAAAAAATTAGAAGATTAACATGCTCTCAATTAAAAAATTTGCAGCTATAGATATTGGTTCTAATGCTGTTAGGTTATTAATTTCAAACATAATAGAAGAAAAAGGAAAGCCTGTAACATTTAAAAAAAATTCGTTGGTGCGTGTTCCTATTCGTTTGGGAGCAGATGTTTTTGTTAAGAATAAAATTTCTAAAGAAAACACAGAACGCATACTCGATACCATGTTGGCCTTTAATCTTCTTATGAAATCCCACAAAGTGGTAAAGTATAAAGCTTGTGCCACTTCTGCTATGCGCGAATCCTCTAACGGACAAAAAATTGTCGAACAAGTTTTAGAGCATTCGGGTATCAGTATTGATGTAATTGGAGGAGAAGAGGAAGCAGCAATAATCGCCGCAACCGATTTAGATAAATACATCGATCCCAACAAGACCTATCTTTATGTAGACGTTGGAGGTGGTAGCACAGAGTTTACCGTTATAGACAGAGGAAACCAAGTAGCATCTCGGTCTTTTAAAATAGGTACGGTACGTTTATTAAACGATATGGTTAAAAATGAATCTTGGCAGGAACTCAGGGAGTGGATTGGAGAAAACGTTAAAGATTACGATAAGATTTCGGTTTTAGGTTCTGGAGGAAATATTAACAAAATATTTAAAATTTCTGGAAAGTCAATAGGTAAGCCACTTTCGTATTTTTATATGACTTCGTATTACAACACGCTTCAATCGTATTCTTACGAAGAGCGTATTACCGAGTTGAGTTTAAATCAAGATAGGGCAGATGTCATTATTCCTGCCATGCGAATCTACCTTTCAGCTATGAAATGGAGTGGCGCTAAGAACATCTATGTTCCAAAAATAGGACTGGCAGATGGTATCATAAAAAGCATATACTACGATACTGTTTCGAGCAATACACAGTAAAATTTTGCACTTCAGCCTTTATTGTTGCTGTTTTTTAAATTTATAATATATATTCGTGGTTGTTAATTGCTTATTATTAATTGTAACCCAAATCTATTAATAATGAATTAAGCCAATAATTAATCTGCTTTAATCAAGGTTAAAATGGCTAATCACATCTGATAGATTTAAAAAAATACACAGATGAAAAAAATTTTACTCTTAACAGTACTTAGTTTGTCCTTTTATGGTTTTTCTCAAAATCAAGAGTTGCTTAGCGTTAGTTCCACAGTTGAAACCAATGAAAAAGGTTCTACCTTTCAAGGTGTAAAATATGGCGTTAGGGCTGGTTATACCATATCGCATTTAGATTTTGATGGTGTGCCAATCATGGAAAATAAACACCGAAACAGTATGTATATTGGTTTTTTTGCTAATATTGGAATGTCTAGAACATTATCAATTGTGCCCGAGCTTCAGTTTTCTGCTGAAGGCGCCAAAGCTGAAGTTTTAAATTTAGATTATATACAAATGCCGGTATTTTTCAGGTTTAGATTCAGTGAAAAATTTCATGCTGGTTTAGGACCACAGATAGGATTGAAAGTGCATAAAGAAGACGACGGCATGAAAAACCTTGGCTATTCTGGTGTAGCTGGTGTCGAATACAAAATAAATTATGCGTTATACGCTGAAGCTAGATACATTTATGGTCTATCCAATGTTTTTGATGATGGCACAGGCGTAACGGCCAAGAATCGAAACATACAACTAGGTATAGGTTATAAGTTTTAACCGTGTACGGTTTCACTTTTACTTAAGCCTTTCATAATTTCAGCCTCATATTCAAGAAGTTGGTTCCATTTTTCATCAACTTCTTTTTTATTGCCATACTTTCTGGCAAAGCCCAAAAACATAGTGTAGTGGTTAGCTTCGCTCACCATAAGTTTTCTGTAAAATTCGGCTAGTTTTTTATCTTCCAACTCTTCAGAAAGTAACCTAAAACGTTCGCAGCTTCTGGCTTCAATTAATGCCGCATAGAGCAAACGGTGTACTAACTGGTTGGTTCTGCTACCTCCTTTAGGAAAGAATTTCATAAGCTGCACTACATAGTCGTCACGACGGTCTCTTCCCAAAGTCCACCCACGCTCGATAATAATATCGTGTACCATTTTAAAATGGCTGATTTCCTCTTTTACCAAAGCCGTCATTTCTTGTACCAATTCGGTATATTCTGGAAAGGTTACTATTAACGAAATGGCCGTGCTGGTTGCCTTTTGTTCGCAAAACGCATGGTCGGTTAATATTTCTTCAATATTTTTTTCTACAATATTTACCCATCGTGGGTCTGTTGGTAATTTTAGTCCGAGCATAATATATAATTTTAAGAGACTATTCTTTTAATAAAATACTTCCCGCTTTTATTAATTTTTAACATGTAAGCTAAACCATCCTGGTTATCTGGGAAAATGATATTTGTGAACAAATAAACATGTTCATTGTTATTGATAAAATCAGACTTTAATATGGTGCCTGATTTAATAGCAGTAGTTTTCAGGCTAGCAAACACCTTATCATTTTTAATTAAAAATAAATCATCAATAGTTTCACTAAAAATCAATTCGCCGTCTTTTTCTACCGTGACTTCAGACACCCAATCTCTGTAAATATCAGTACGCATTGTAAAACTATCTGTTTGGTATTGATGTGATACCGAATTTTCCATATCGGTATAATTTTTAATTTTTATTACAAAACCGTTGCTTAAAATAGTATCGGTTTTAACTTCGGAATAGGTTTTCGGAATATATTCCACAATTTCGATGGGTGTAATGGAATCCTTAAATTTTTGAATCGATTCTTTTAAGGCATCCCTTTGGGTTTTTCTTCCATCGCAATTTGTTAGCGTTAAACCAAAAACCAAAATTGGTATGAAACTTATTTTATACATCCAAATCGAAGGTTTTTCTTAAAACATCAATATTAGGGTTTTTTTCCTTCAGCTTTTCAAACTTTTCTAAAGGCGTATATGCGTATTGTTTTTCCTTAACGTCATTTACGGTAATAGATAAGTTTATGTCGTAATTATTAAGCGCTTTCCGAACATAAGCCAAAAGCTCGTACTGCTGGCGTTCAAGTTCCAACTTATTGGTTTCATTAGGAAACTCTAAATGCGCAACGGTACCTATTACCTTGGGTTCGTCGATGGATAAAATGGAGGCTAAATTGTGTTTGCCGCTTTTGGTGAGGTTTTCGGTGTAAGTCTTCCAAATATTGAGGAATTCTTTTTCGGTAAATGGTTCTTTAGGCAGTTCTTCTTCATTAACCACCACTTCCATCTGTTTTATTTGGTGCTCCTTTTTAGCTCTTATGCTTTTTAACGAAAGTCCAGAAGTACGTTTGCTTTGCGCATTTAAGTCAATCTTTGGAGGTTCTTTTACTTGGAAGGCTTCAGCCGATTTATTTGCATCAGACTTAAATGTATTGGGGGTTTGTTCAGTAGTTTCTTCAGAATTAGTTGTTGCTTCTTTCTTTTCTGGAGTCTTTACCGGAATAGGAGTAATGCCCTTATTTTTAAAATAGGAAGCCGGAATTATGTAATGTTTGCTATTTTTTTTTTCTCCATCGAAAGTGATAGAGGCAAGTTGCATAAGGCAAAGTTCAACGAGTAACCGCTGATTTTTACTGGTTTTGTATTTGAGGTCGCACTCGTTGGCGAGATTGATGCCTTGCATTAAAAATTCTTGAGAAGCCTTTTTCGATTGCTCTAAATATTTGGCTTTGGTTTGTTCGCCAACTTCTAAAAGCGGAATGGTCTGTTGGTTTTTGCAAACCATTAAATCCCTAAAGTGAGATGCCAATCCGGAGATGTAATGGTGCCCATCAAAACCTTTCGATAGCGTATTGTTGAATAGTAGTAAAAGCTCCGGAATTTTATTTTCTAAAATAAGGTCGGTGCTTTCAAAATAGGTTTCGTAATCGAGTACGTTTAAGTTTTCGGTAACCGCTTGACGTGTTAAGTCCTTTCCAGAAAAACTTACGACACGGTCGAAAATAGAAAGTGCATCACGCATAGCACCATCGGCCTTTTGGGCAATAATGTGCAACGCATCGTCTTCTGCACTTATGCCCTGTTCTTCGGCAATGTATTTAAGGTATTCTTTGGCATCATTAACCGTTATGCGTTTAAAATCGAAAATTTGGCAACGCGATAAAATAGTAGGGATTATTTTGTGCTTTTCGGTGGTTGCCAGAATAAAAACACAATGTTTGGGAGGTTCTTCCAAGGTTTTTAAAAAGGCATTGAAAGCAGCTTGCGAAAGCATGTGAACCTCATCAATAATATACACTTTATATTTCCCTATTTGCGGTGGAATACGAACTTGGTCGGTAAGGTTTCTAATATCGTCTACCGAGTTGTTCGATGCGGCATCCAACTCAAAAATATTAAACGAAAAATCTTCGTCTTGTTTTTCGCTGCCGTCACTGTTAATCATTTTTGCCAAAATACGGGCACAGGTGGTTTTACCTACGCCACGTGGACCAGTAAACAGCAGGGCTTGTGCCAAATGGTTATTTTCAATGGCATTCAATAACGTATTGGTAATGGCCTGTTGCCCCACGACATCTTTAAATGTTTGGGGTCTGTATTTACGGGCCGATACAATAAAATGCTCCAAAGTTTACTGAATTTCTGTTTTGAAATATTATCAAAAAGCAGCATTTTTTAAATGCCAACAATAAAAAAAACAAAAACAAAGTTAAACATTCAATTTATAATTGAAAATTCAAGATATAGAATTTGCTAGTAGTTATTAACAAAAATAAAGCAGAGTGAAGCGATAAAGGTACTGCATTATTGACATAACATCTTCAGAGTAGTAAACGTAATTAGTTTGTGCTTACATCAAATTATTAATAAAACCTAGATTTTAAGCAATTTCAATTGTACTTTTGCAGTAAGTAAATCGCCTTATCGCTGCTAATTTTATAGTGGAGGAAAGTCCGAACACCGTAGTGCAACATAGTGGTTAACTGCCACCGGCCGTGAGGTTAGGAATAGTGCAACAGAAAGAATGTACAGGTTAAGCTGTAGTGAAATCAGGTAAACTCTATGAGGTGCAATGTCATGTAAACCAACGCTTGAGGGCGGCACGCTCGATTGTTGGAGGGTAGACAGCTAAAATGTACTGGTAACAGTGTATTCAGATAAATGATAAGGGTTGCGTCACTTGGCGTAATACAGAATTCGGCTTATAGATTTGCTTGAAAATAAACAACCCTTCTTATTAGCTTAAGAAGGGTTTGTTTTTTTTTAATGTTTCCCAGATAATTAATTATTTACTTCGGAGAGTAGGATAGATCCCGTCTTATCTTACCATCATAAGATTCGAATCTAGATACATATTTCATCATATTACCAAAAACTTCATGTCTCATATCTCCTAAAACTTCATTGTTTTCTTTAGATTTGATAGCAGCATCAACATCATCTTTAGATGAAATGGCAACCAAATAATAACTTTCTGGGTTTCCAAAACCGCTATTATAAATACGATAATATTCTTTAGAATCCTTACTCGTATACATCTCTTTTACTGCTTTTAGAGCATCGTATAATTTTTTTTGGTTTGAAGGGGTATAATAAAGAAAATAATATTCTCTGTTATCCATTCCTTCTTGCGTTTGAGAGAAGCCTTCTGGCATATAGGTTAAACTCTTTGAAAGAGAAATAACGTAATCTGTATGCGAATCATAACACTTATCGAAACGGGTAAACATATCTGTAAATTTATCACCCATCTCTTCTGCCATGGCTTTAAATGGACGTTCGTCTAGTTCTGAAAAACTATTCAATGGACTCACGTACATGTATTTAAAGTCATTCGTTACAGAGGTAATCCATTTTACAGCGGGGGAATGCTCTTCACAAGCTTCAATAAATTCTTTAGAAATTTGCTCGTATTCAGCAACCATTGATGGTTTAACGTTATCTAAATGAATTCGATACATTTGTTGTGATTGTATAGTAGTAGGCCACACACATAGCAGCAAAACTGTGATTATTAATTGTTGATAGGATTTCATAATTTCTTTAAGTTTAGTTGGTTATTCTTCAGATGTACTTTCCTCGGCTTCCATCTTTGATATCTCTATAGCTTTTAGAGCTTTTGTAATGGGAGCAGTGTCGTAATACACATATTCTTCAACGATTTTACTGTTTATAAATTGAGCCGTTAAATGTACTGGAATCGCTATTTTTTCGCTATTTTCCTTAAGGGTACCATTCCAGATGCCCCAATAGTTAACCCAGGTTTCACCATCTTTGTCAATAACCATTTCAGAAAAAGCCCCTTTGTCTTGAAATCCATAGGAAGAGAAATTGGAATTCATATTTTGAAGGTTAACCAAATTTTCTTCTGGAGATATTGGTTTTATGCTATTGTGATGAATTTTAGCTGTGTCGACAAAGTTAGACTTCCAACTATTCCAATCTTGAGCCTCATAGGCTTTAATGCCGGCTTTTAAAATGTCAATTTCTGGTGATGACTCGAAGTAACGCTGTGGTTTGTTTTGGCATGCAATAAATATGGTTATTGCCAAGCCTAGTAAAAAGAACTTTTTCATTTGATTTATGGTTTTAAAGGTTAGTGTTTCTTAAATAAACCATAAACAAATCCAACAAAAAAACCTTGTCTTTTATTGATGTGAAGTTATCTATGAGTAGAGCCAGGACTCTTAAGGAGAATTCTAATTTACTGAAAAAAAATGAATTAAGTTGCGGTTTTGGTTAATCTTTTTCAAAAAAGCTAAAAACACTACCGCCATAGCTTTTGGAATAATTGAAATGTTCTTCTTCAGACAGGTTGGTGTGTTTTGAGTGCTCTACAACCAAAGTACCTTCTTCTAATAAAAAATTGTTTTTAAAAACCAATTCGGGGATTTTCGCAAATTGCTCATCGGTAAAATTATAAGGTGGATCTGCGAAAATAATATTGGCTTTCATAGTGGCTTTTTCTAAAAACTTAAAAACATCCGATTTAATGGTTTCTATAGGCATATTAAAAGTTTCGGCCGTTTCGTTTATAAATTTTAAACAGCCAAAATGTTGGTCAACACTAGTAATGTTTAATGTGCCTCGCGAGGCAAATTCGTAGCTTATATTGCCAGTGCCAGCAAATAGATCTATAACTGAAATTTCATCAAAATAGTATAAATTATTTAGTATGTTAAATAGCGATTCTTTGGCCATATCGGTTGTTGGCCTGACTGGTAAATTTTTTGGTGGCAGTATTTTTCTGCTTTTGTATAATCCTGAAATAATGCGCATTAAAAGCTTTTTATTATGGCGTAATTACTGTGAGGGCGAAATGGTTGGGCAAAGCTTGCATACTTGTAATTATCTTCGCGATGCCCTAAAAATACAAACCTGACATATTTATAAGTAATAATGTAAAGGTCGTCGGTAGCATCAATTTCTCCCAAAAAGATAAGGTTTATGGTTTCTGGGTTTAGTTTTAATTGTTCAAAACAGAACAAAATATAATAAATAAAATCTTCTTTTGTTCTGTAAACAAATGAGTTGTACAATAGCAGTGATCCGTTTTTTACAATAAGAATTTCAAAATGGCCCTTGCTAACGTTAATATAGGCTTTTGTTGTTTCAAGGTTTTTTTCTGACTTTAAAACCTCTTCTATAAGCACCGTAGAAACATGATTGAAGGTGAAATCGCCAAATTTTTCGTAAATGAAATTGTTGATGTTGATATAAGGCACATATACATTAACGCTTTGGTTTATAGAAATAGTGTCGTAAGTAATATAATCAGACTTTAAAATTTTAGAATTGAACTTGAGGTAATCGGCCAAGTAATTTTCGTTAAATAAGGCTTTGGGGACAAGGGTGGACAAGTTGTTGTCGTGAATAACCTTAACGTCTTTAAAAGGCTGCTGTAAGGCTTCTTCTGTATCAAAACATCCTTTTAAAAAGTCGAGGACCTCAAAAGGGATGAGTTGTTTTTCAAAATCGTGTGTTTTTAAAAAACTTATGGTTTGTGTTTCGTTATTTAATATACAAAAAGAAAGTCCACTCAAACTTATTTGAATGGACAGTTCTAGATTGTTATGTTTCTTATTTTTATTATTCGTTGGCACCATATGTTTTAGGCCAGTTTCCTGCTGTATTAACCTCTTCCATGGATCCTACTTTTAAGGCGTCGCCATTAACACCGTCAACAGAAACAACTTGGTTTTCTTGAACCAGTAGGTCTTTGTTTTGGTCGTAAAGAATTACATCTTTTTTAACAGAGGCTTCAAATACGGGGATGTATAATTTGTTTTGTTCTATGTGTGAAGCATCCATTTTAAACTTAGCTCCAGGCTCTCCTACAGGAACGTTCATCATAGTTTTGTAACGTCCAGTATTGCCAAAAAGCGAATCTTTAACAGGTACAAAGCCTAGAGTGTCAATAATTACAATGTCTTTATAAGTATCAACGCCGTAACGTCTTGTCATTTCCTCATCAATAATACTCGAATCGCGTCGTTGGGTAATGGTAAACTCTGCGGTATCAACAAATTTGATTAAATTATCAAAGTTTTTAGCGAACTTACCAGTTACTTGTTTGTGCGCCAATTGAGAGTTTCTAATGTCTTTTAAGCTTTCAATTACTTGTAAGTAGCGCTTGTTCTTTACTTTGTTAAATTGTATAGGCTCATAAATAGACATATAGGTTTTGTAACCCAAAAATACTATGAGTACCCATAGCAGGATGTTTAAAATAGGTTTAAACTTAGGCGGTATAAATTTGTCGACCAGCTTCACTAAGCCAATTGTAACTAAAATTACTGCAACAGCAATAAGAATAAAATTTAACATAGTCTGTTATTTAATTAAATAAAGTTTATTAACGGTATTTAGCAAATCTACAACTTTTTTTTAATCGTAAAAACAATGTTCGAGAAAATCATTTTTATATTTGGATAAAATATAAAAGAGGCCAAATATTAATGACAACTTCCGAATTCTATTCACTTTTAAAACAGCAGTTTCCGTTTCAACCTACCCTAAAACAAAATATTGTACTGCAACAATTATCAGAATTTATTTTTACTAAAAGGCCTAACTCACTTTATCTTTTAAAAGGTTATGCCGGTACAGGAAAAACCACTATAGTTAGTACTATTGTAAGCAATTTATGGAAGGTAAAAAAAAGTGCCGTGCTAATGGCACCAACAGGAAGAGCAGCCAAAGTAATTGCCAATTATTCGGGCAAAGAGGCGTTTACCATCCATAAAAAAATATATTTTCCTAAAAAAGAAAGGAGTGGAGGAGTAAAGTTTGTACTCCAGCCCAATAAGCATAAAAATACCATTTTTATTGTTGATGAAGCCTCAATGATTCCAGATACACCTGGTGATTCTAAAATTTTTGAAAACGGGTCGCTTTTAGACGATTTAATGCAGTACGTCTATTCTGGGCACCAATGTAAATTGTTGTTAATTGGCGATACAGCACAGTTGCCCCCTGTAAAACTCGATTTAAGTCCGGCGTTAAACGAAGATAACCTTAGTTTAAACTACAACAAAGAGGTTACAAAAATGGAACTCGATGAAGTAGTGCGTCAAGAAAAAGATTCGGGTATCTTGGCCAACGCGACGGTTCTGCGGGAATTACTTTTTAATGAGATTTATGATAATTTTAAATTCGATTTAGCTCCGTATTCAGATATTGTACGCTTGGTTGATGGCTACGAAATAATGGATGCCATAAACGATTCATACAGTGAGCAGGGAAAGGAAGAAACCGCAATAATTTTAAGGAGCAATAAACGCGCTAACTTGTACAACCAGCAAATTAGAAATCGTATTTTGTTTAATGAAAATGAGTTGACTACCGGAGATTTTCTAATGGTTGTTAAAAACAATTATTTCTGGATAAAACCTACCACCGAAGCCGGTTTTATAGCAAATGGCGATATTATAGAAGTGCTCGAAATCTTCAAAATACAAGAGCTCTACGGGTTCCGTTTTGCGGAAGTAAAAATTAGAATGGTTGATTACCCCAAAATGCGCCCGTTTGAAACGGTTTTGCTATTAGATACCATTGTTGCCGAAACGCCATCGCTCTCCTATGAAGATTCAAATCGATTTTATCAAGAAGTGCTGAAAGATTTTGAAAACGAAAGTAGTAATTATAAAAAGTTTTTAAAGGTTAAGGGCAATAAGCACTTTAATGCCCTGCAGGTTAAGTTTTCGTACGCTATTACCTGTCATAAATCGCAAGGCGGGCAATGGCAAACGGTTTTTGTTGAACAGCCTTATTTACCCAACGGTGTTGATAAAGATTATTTAAGATGGTTGTACACGGCCGTAACCAGAGCAAAGGAAAAATTGTATCTTATAGGTTTTAAAGATGAGTTTTTTGAAACCTAGTTTTTTAAATCCAACATTTTATGACAGTAGAAACAATTATTAGTGTTTGCTTAGGTGTAGGTTTGGCGGCATCTGTTGGTTTTAGAGTTTTTTTGCCATTATTTGCATTAAGTTTAGCATCTTATTTTGGTGTTTGGGAACTAAACGATTCTTGGCAATGGGTTGGTAGTACGGCGGCGATGATTACACTGGCTGCAGCCAGTGTGGTTGAAGTATTTGCTTATTTTATTCCTTATATCGATAACCTATTAGATAGTATTGCGGTACCATTAGCAGCATTAGCAGGCACAGCCATAATGCTTTCAACTATTGCCGATTTAAGTCCCGTAATCACTTGGTCGTTGGCCATTATTGCAGGAGGAGGAACGGCTGCTGCCGTAGCAGGTACGTCGTCTACAACACGTTTGGCATCAACCGCTACAACAGGCGGTCTGGGTAATCCGTTGGTTTCTGCTTTAGAAACCGGCACATCGCTAGTGATGTCTGTTGTTTCTATTTTTCTGCCTATTTTGGCAGCTATTTTATCGGTTTTGATACTATTTGTCATTTTTAGGCTTTACAAAAAGTTTAAATCGCCAAAAGCTAAGAACCTTTGATTTTTATAGTATTTTTGAAGCCAAAACATAATTAAGGGCATTTTAATCATTTAAAATGGCATATTTAGAATAACACCAATGAAAATAATTTCAATGATACCTGCACGTTACAGTGCCACACGATTCCCGGGAAAGCTCATGCAAGATCTTGGGGGGGAGCCGGTTATTCGCCGTACATACGAAGCTGCTGTAGCCACAAACCTATTTGATGATGTGTTTGTGGTAACCGATAGCGATGTTATTTACAACGAAATTGTAAATCACGGAGGCAAGGCCATTATGAGCAAAAAGGAACATGAATGCGGTAGCGATAGAATTGCCGAGGCTGTTGAATTTATGGATATCGATATCGTGATAAATGTGCAGGGCGATGAACCTTTTACAGACAGGGAATCGTTATCTAAGCTCATCGATGTTTTTAAAAACGATCCCGAAAACGAGGTTGATTTGGCGTCGTTAATGGTTGAAATTACCGATGAAGAAGAAATCAAAAACCCTAATACCGTAAAGGTTATTGTCGACAAATCTAATTTCGCCCTTTATTTTTCTAGAAGCCCTATTCCATATCCTCGTGCCAGAAATGTAGGGGCTAAATATTTTAAGCATAAAGGTGTCTATGCGTTTAGAAAGCAGGCTATTTTAGATTTTTATCATTTGCCAATGCTGCCATTGGAAGCTTCCGAAAAAATAGAATGTATTCGTTATCTTGAGTACGGCAAGCGTATAAAAATGATTGAAACCGACAGTGAAGGGGTAGAAATTGATACGCCAGAAGATTTAGAACGTGCCAAAAAAATATGGAAATAAATTACAAGAATATTAAAGTTATCGGTTTTGATGCCGATGATACGCTTTGGGTAAACGAAACCTATTTTAGGGAAGCCGAAGCGCAATTTTGCAAATTACTTTCTAAATATGAAACGCCAAACAAAATTGACCAAGAGCTGTTTAAAAAAGAAATAGAAAATTTAAACTTGTATGGTTACGGCGTTAAGGCTTTTACACTATCTATGGTTGAGTCGGCTTTAGAGCTCTCAAATTATCAAGTGTCCACAAAAACCATTGAAGCCATCTTAAATATCTGCAAAGACATGCTCAATAAACCTGTAGAATTGCTAGATGGCGTAGAGGAGGTGCTTAGCACATTATCTCAAAAATACCGGCTTATTTTAGCCACAAAAGGCGATTTGCTTGATCAAGAAAGAAAATTGGAAAAATCTAACTTAACCAAATATTTCCATCACATTGAGGTGCTAAGCGATAAGAAAGAAGCCAATTATTCTAGGTTGTTAAATCATTTGGATATTAACCCCTCAGAATTTTTAATGGTAGGTAACTCCTTAAAGTCTGATGTTTTACCTCTGGTAAATATAAAAGCGCATGCTGTCCATGTGCCTTTTCATACAACATGGGCACACGAAGAAGTTTCAGAAGAAGAGAAAAACGGTAAGGCCTATAAAACAATAAACACGTTGTTGGAATTAGTAAACATCTTGAAATAAGTGTATTACAAAAACCGTTTGTTCATAATAATATTTAAGCTTTTTTTAAAGGAGCAAAATTTAAAATAATAGTACTTTTGCTTTTTGTGAAGAAAAAAGAAAACTAACTTAAATGAGTCATAAAAACTTTCCAATGGTGCCAAGAGTTATTTTTGGCAGAGGTAGTTTCAACCAGTTAAATGAAATATTGACCCCAAAGCGTTTAAATATTAATGCGCCGTTCATTTTTTTGGTTGATGATGTTTTTAAGGGCAATACATCATTAGTATCCAGAATTCCAACAGCTTATGACGATAGAATTATTTTTATATCGGCTGACGAAGAGCCTAAAACCAGTCAGGTAGACGAACTTGTTGAGGATATTATATTAACGTCTAAAGAACGCCCGTCTGGTATTATTGGCATTGGTGGCGGCACGATGCTCGATTTGGCTAAGGCAGTATCTATTATGCTGACTAATGATGGCGAATCTAAAACTTACCAAGGTTGGGATTTAGTTAAAAACTCGGCCGTTTACCATGTTGGAATCCCAACAATTTCTGGTACAGGTGCTGAAGTATCCCGGACCACTGTTTTAACTGGTCCAGATAGAAAATTGGGAATCAATTCTGATTACACGCCTTTCGATCAGGTTATTTTAGATTCTGAACTTACTAAAGGGGTGGAGCACAATCAATGGTTTTACACCGGTATGGATTGCTATATACACTGTATTGAATCGCTTAGCGGATCTTATCTTAATACGTTTAGCCAAAGCTATGGCGAAATGGCGTTCCAATTGTGTAAAGAGGTGTTTTTAGATAACAACCTCTCCGATATCGAATCTCGTGAAAAATTAATGATGGCATCTTGGCACGGTGGCATGAGTATAGCTTATTCACAAGTAGGTGTAGCCCATGCTATGAGTTATGGACTTGCATATTTATTGGGAACAAAGCACGGCATTGGCAATTGCATTGTTTTCAACCATCTTGAGGAATTTTATCCAGAAGGTGTTAAGCTTTTCAAAGAGATGAAAGAAAAACACAATATAGTTTTGCCTAAAGGGATATGTACGGATTTAAGTGATTCAGATTTCGATGTTATGATTAACATAGCAATGAGCCTAACTCCTCTTTGGGAAAACGCTCTCGGTAAAAACTGGCAAAAAATAATTACCAAGGAAAAATTGAAGGTTTTATATAAAAAAATGTAGTTAAACAATAAGATTACATAAAGCCTCTTTATTTTCTTGTTTATAGTATTTTGTGCTATTTAAATAAAATAAGTTTTATTTTTAACATGAAATTATTTGGCACGAATTTTGTTTTACTTTGGATGAGTAAATGAAACATAAAGTAAACAATTATTTGTCCCTAAAAAGAAACATATGCTCTTAAACAAAAGCTACTCCAACAGGAAGTAGCTTTTTTATTTTGTGCAATAGGGAAGCTTTTAGTATTCCTTTTAGTAATGGTTGGTATATTTCACTATATTTATCGAATATGATAAAAGACATAAAAATTGCCGTATTGATTGATGGAGATAACATCCCGTCTAAGTACATCTCAGAAATGATGGAAGAAATTACTAAATACGGTACACCAACCATAAAAAGAATTTACGGTGATTGGACTAAACCACACCTATCAAAATGGAAAAAAGTGTTGCTTGAAAATGCGATAACGCCGATTCAGCAGTATGGTTACACTACCGGCAAAAATGCGACCGATTCGGCTATGATTATTGATGCCATGGATATTTTATATTCCGAAAAAGTAAATGGTTTTTGCTTGGTATCATCAGATAGTGATTTTACCAAACTTGCCACCCGTTTGCGCGAGGCGGCCATGGTAGTTTATGGTATGGGTGAGAAAAAAACCCCTGATCCGTTTATTGTGGCTTGCGATAAGTTTATTTACTTGGAAATTCTAGGTGGCGACGATAACGAAAAAGATGATAAAGGAGCCAAAACGAAAAAGGCCAATCTTTATAATATCACACCGAAAGTTATCAGACTATTAAAAAATTCGGTGGATGATGCTGCCGATGATGATGGATGGGCATTTCTAGGTGACGTTGGTACGCTTATTATTAAAAAGCAACCCAATTTTGATGCCCGTAACTTTGGATTTCAAAAGTTAACACCACTATTTAAATCATTGCCTCAGTTTGAGTTGGAAGAACGCAACCAATCCAATTCGAGGTTTAAGCTAATTTACGTTAGAAACGTTACTACTAAATAAAAACAGGCTTAAAGGTTTCCAAGAATTTTATCCATTACCCAACTGGCGTGCAGGGCTGTTGAACCTGTCGAAGGGTGCTTGGCTTTATTAAAAACTAAATCGTCTCTCATATTTTCAACATGATATTGTTGAATGTGCTTTGGGTTTTCAATAAATAATTCCTCGTTTTTATTATCACTTTTTAAAACAATAGGTTTTTCATGAAATACAGAGAACTCAATTGTTCCCTTGCTGCCGTAAATAGTAGTTTTATCTAAATGATCGTTACAACCAAAATTCCAAACGCCAGAACCTGTAACTCCCGATTCATGCAACCACGATGCTGTTACGGCGTCTTTTGCGGTGTATAATTTTTGTTGGTTTAAACTGATGCCATTAGCTTCTTTAAAGTTGCCCAAAAAGAACGCAAACAAATCTAAGCTATGGCTAGCCAAATCATCAAAATAACCAGCAGGAGCAATGTTCGCATCGGTTCTCCAATTGTATTTTTTAGATAAATCGGTTTTACTTGCTGGTTTGGTTAAATTTGAATTAATGTGTCTAACATTACCAATATAACCCGCATCCAGCCATTCCTTTATCTTTAAAAAACGTGGTAACGAACGGCGATAATAGGCTACGAACAACGGTAAATTTTTGCTTTTAAAAACCTCATAAATTTCTAAACTGTCAGCATAACTTGGACTCAATGGTTTTTCAATACAGCATGGTTTTCCTGCTTCTGCCACCTTTAAAGCATATAGTTTATGTGTATCTGGTGGTGTGGCAATATAAACGGCGTCAATACTATTATCGTTGATTAGCGCATCGGCATCGGTATATGTAGTTTCGATTTTATGGCGTTTAGCATAGTCTTTCAACTTAACTGCATCTCTACGCATAACGGCTGATAAGGTAAAACCATCAGTTAATTGGTAAGGTGGTCCACTTTTAACTTCAGTTACGTCTCCACAGCCAATAATGCCCCAGTTTATATTTTTTTTGTTTTCCACCATTACGATAGTTTGTTATTTAAAAAAAGAGCGTAATTAAACGCTCTTTAAAATTTATTCTGTAGTTTCTTCCATCGTGTGATATACGTTTTGTACATCGTCATCTTCTTCAAGTTTTTCTAGAAGTTTTTCAACATCTTCAGCCTGTTCTGGGCTAAGAGGTTTAGTAACCTGTGGAATGCGCTCAAAACCAGAAGATAATATTTCAATATCACGCCGTTCTAACTCAGCCTGTATGGCACCAAAGCTTTCAAAAGGCGCATAAATTAAAATGCCATCATCATCAGCAAAAACCTCTTCAGCACCAAAATCTATAAATTCCAGTTCTATTTCTTCAGGGTCTAATCCATCAGCATTGATTCTAAAATTACAAGTATGGTCAAACATAAAAACAACAGAACCCGATGTGCCTAAACTGCCATCACATTTATTAAAATAGCTACGCACGTTAGCTACTGTTCTTGTGTTGTTATCAGTAGCGGTTTCAACCAAAACGGCAATACCGTGCGGTGCATAACCTTCAAAAATCACTTCTTTGTAATCGCCTTGATTTTTATCACTGGCTCGTTTTATGGCACGTTCTATATTGTCTTTAGGCATATTAACAGCTTTTGCATTCTGTATAACAGCTCTCAAACGTGCATTACTATCGGGGTCTGGACCGCCTTCCTTTACGGCCATTACTATATCTTTACCTATGCGCGTAAAGGCCTTGCTCATAGCGGCCCAACGCTTCATTTTTCTTGCTTTTCTAAACTCGAAAGCTCTTCCCATAATTTAAAACCTATTTAATCGCTTATATTCAATATAAAACAGCGAAAATTATTGTTTCGCAAATTTAAAAATAAGCCGACCAAAAACAAATCAAATATTATTCCTCTGGCTCAACAATATTTTCTATCGCTTCTGCAAGCTGGAAATCTTTGTCTGTTACTCCTCCGGCATCATGTGTTGATAGTGAAATTGTTAATGTGTTATAAACGTTACTCCAATTGGGATGGTGGTTAAGTGCTTCACACTCAAAGGCAATACGGCTCATAGCACTAAAACAATCTTTAAAATTGCCAAACTCAAAAACGGCATGCAGGGCATCATCAAAATATTCCCAATCAGGAAATCGAAGTAGTTTTTTTTCTATGTCTTGTTCTGAAAGTTTACTCATGTTATTTTATGTTTTTTTAAAAGATAGTGATTTAACAGCTTAAAATCAACTTATTTTTAATTCAGTTAAAATATCTTGACTGAAAAGTTGAAGATGCTTGGGTAGTTTATTGGTTTTAGGTAAAACGGCAAGGTATCTTTCGTCGTTGGTAGTGTAAACCTGCTTGAAAACAGGAGCTTTTTTTACTTCAAGGTGTTCAATTATTTCTTTTATAAAATCGTCGTGATGCACCAAATCGTTACTTCCTAAATGAAAAATTCCGAATTTATTCCGGTTAATAATATAGTGGATTTGCTGCGTAACTTTGGAATCGGTTGTTACATTCATTATTAAATTTGGAAAGACCTCAACGGGTTCGCCCTTGTTTATGTTTTGAACAATTTCCTGAACCCTGGGCGATTGTGCACCAAAAACCATGGGAAGACGTAAAATGGCTACCTGTTTTTTGGGAAGGCGTAGCAGCATATTTTCAATTTTTATTTTAAAATGCCCATAAACACTGTTGCTATAGGTTTTGTCATCTTCGTAACTTGGATATTTTGAATACGCATCAAATACATTGGCCGACGAAAGAAATAATAATTTTATCCTGTTTGCGAATACATATTCAGCCAAATGCTGATGTACCAAAACCTGTTTTGAAAAATCGCCACGTAGCGAAGAAATTATAATGGTGGGTCTAACCAAATCAAGAATTTCATAAATATCGTCTTCTTCAATATTGTACTGAAAAAAATGCTGGTTTTTTTCAAAATTCTTGTTGCTGATATTGTAAGTGGCAAAAGTGTTAAAATAGGGGCAGAGTTCTTTGTAAATGGCGCCACCCACAAAGCCACTGGCGCCTAAAATTAAAATTCTATGTTTGTTGTTTTCCCTACTTCGCATATTCAATCACGATAAGCAATAGTTTACACTTTGTAAAATGGCAGCTTTACAACTGTTGCGGGTATGGTTTTTTTTCGAATTTGAATATTGATTTTACTGCCTACTTTGGAAAATACTGCAGGAACATACCCCAAACCAATGCCTTTTCCTAAAGAAGGTGACATAGTGCCCGAGGTTACATTGCCTATGGTTTTTCCATTGTCATCAACAATGTCATAACCTTGGCGCGGAATACCTCGTTCATCCAACTCAAAAGCGATAAGCTTTCGCTCTGGCCCCTGTTCTTTTTCGGCTTTTAAAGCTTCAGAATTCGTGAATGGTTTAGTGAATTTGGTAATCCAGCCCAATCCAGCTTCAATAGGGGAAGTGGTATCGTCAATATCGTTACCATACAGACAGTATCCCATTTCCAAGCGCAGGGTATCGCGAGCCGCTAATCCAATGGGTTTGATGCCATAATCTTTTCCAGCTTCGAAAACCTTGTCCCAAATTTGTTTAACCTCACTTTTTTTGCAATAAATTTCAAATCCGCCACTGCCCGTATATCCAGTTGCAGAAATTATAACATGCTCAATGCTGGCAAAATCGCCAACAATGAAATTATAAAACTTTATGGCTGATAAATCATGACTGCTTAAAGGTTGCATTGCCTCAACTGCTTTAGGCCCCTGAATGGCCAATAACGAATAGTCGTTGCTTAAATTTCGCATTTGTGCACCAACTTCGTTTTTAGATTCAATCCAATTCCAATCTTTTTCAATATTGCTAGCATTAACAACCAACAAATAGGTGTTTTCTTTTATGCGATAAACAATTAAGTCGTCAACAATACCTCCATTTTCGTTAGGTAAACAACTGTATTGTGCTTTGCCAATAGTTAATTTTGAAGCGTCGTTACTCGTTACTTTTTGAATGAGTTCTAAAGCGTGTTCACCTTCAATCAAAAACTCGCCCATGTGTGATACATCGAAAACGCCAACCGCATTTCTAACGGTTTCGTGTTCGGCGTTTACACCTTCATATTGAACAGGCATATTAAACCCTGCAAAAGAGACCATCTTTGCGCCAAGCGCTTTGTGTGTTTCGGTTAAGGCTGTATTTTTCATTGCTATCTATTCAAAAATTTGAATAGCAAATGTATCGAAATTTTAGCGACTGGGGTTTTACGAAAGGTTAAATTATGTTATAGGCTTGTCTTATTTTTAGTTCGTATTTATATAGGCTTTCTAAAATCCCCTTCACTATATTGAGCATTTTTGTCGTAGCAAACCCTAATGAAAGGGGAACCATTCACGACTCCAATAATGGTTTTTTATTTTACAAAAAGGGCAAATTTCTATTTATTTGAAGTATTTTAAAAAAGCTTCAAAGCTAATTAAAAGCTGTTGCTTTAATAGTATCTAATCGAGCAATTATTTTTTTAAAATAGAGAGGATTATCCCAAACAGGCATTCCAAATAACGTCGTTTGGTGGCGGGGCAGACACAGATACGGGGTTCTTTTTTACAGGGTGGTTAAATTCAATATGCTTGGCATGAAGATGTATGCTGGCATCTTTGTTGCTGCGGTCGAAACCGTACTTTAAATCACCTTTTATGGGGCAACCAATATTTGATAGTTGAGAACGGATTTGGTGGTGGCGCCCCGTTTCTAAATTGACTTCCAAAAGAAAATAATTATCTAATTTTTTAATTAATTGGTAATGAAGTATGGCCTTTTTACTGTCTTTTATTTCCTTGGAATGCGCAGTAGATTTATTGTTTTTCGGGTTTTTCTTTAGCCAGTTAACTAAAGTGTCTGCGTTTTTTGGAGGTTTATTTTTTACAACCGCCCAATAGGTTTTCTTGATATCTTTTGAAAGGAATAATTTGTTGAGACGAGGCAATGCTTTACTTGTTTTTGCAAAAATAACCAAACCTGTTGTTGGCCGGTCCAAACGGTGAACGGTGCCCAAATACACATTGCCTGGCTTATTGTATTTGTCTTTTATGTATTCCTTGACCACATCGCTAAGGGGTTTGTCGCCGGTTTTATCACCCTGAACAATATCGCCTGCACGTTTATTTACGATTATAATGTGGTTGTCTTCGTAAAGAACCTGGAGATTGGATTTGTTAGAAAGTATTTTGTTTGACACTAAGTTTATAGATTTTTAAAAATGATGTGATTTGTTAAGACAAAGTTCTTTCTTTTATAATTTTCTTAGCCAAAAAAACAGCTTTAGGCTGGTACTTACTTTTGTTTTCGATTATGTAATTTAGTTCCTCAATTGTTTTTTGGTTAAAATTGCGCCTTAGTTTATCACTACAGATTTTATTATGAGTTTTTATAGGTTTGAGGTCAACACCATTATCTTTGTGTTTTTTGTCTATGTAGGGTATAAGTCGAAAACGATATTTAGTGTTTTTGACTTTATCTTCGTCTAATAAAAAGTCATGAAGTAAGGTTGTTAAAAAATATCGATCTCCATTTTTAAAGGTTAAATCCCAATATCCAAATTCAGAGAATAAAGTAGGAATTCGAAAATTTTTATCTATTGCATTTTTATAATATATCCCAATGTTATAAATAGAATATTTTACATCTTCAAAATTATAAATTTTTTGGTTTTCCCTTTCTGTAATTGTAATCACCCTCAATTTTTCATCAATTGAAAACTCAGTATCTTTATTGTTTTTATAATAGTTGAATAGCAAATAAATTGCAGGGCCATTATAAAGAGCAATGAAATATATTGACACAATGAGTATGACTTTGTAATTATCAATTTCTTGGTTAAAATATTCAAGTAGAATGTATACAAGTAAAATTACTGCTAGATTTGCTTTCAACAAACTTACAACAGATTTGAAATTCAATTTATAGGTTTTCGTTTCCAAATTTCTAGTTCCTTGAATTTGTACATAACTTAGCTAATCTAAGAAATCTAATTTACCTAAAAGCTTTAGATTAATACTGCTCCTCATCATTGGGGAAATCCCTAGATTTTACATCGTCTACATATTGCGAAATAGCCGAAGTCATATCATCATATAAATTTAAATAGCGACGTAAAAATCTGGGGTGGAACTCGTGTGTCATACCTAGCATATCGTGTAGAACCAAAACCTGTCCATCTACATCGTTTCCAGCTCCAATACCAATAATTGGGATTTTTACACTTTCGGCAACCTTTTTGGCCAAAGCGGCCGGAATTTTTTCTAAAACAATAGCAAAACACCCAATTTTTTCGAGCATTTTGGCATCATCCATTAAGCGTTTAGCCTCGTCTTCTTCTTTGGCACGCACGGTATATGTGCCAAATTTATAAATAGACTGTGGTGTTAATCCCAAGTGGCCCATTACGGGAATTCCTGCATTTAAAATACGTTTTATGGAGTCCTTTATTTCTTTTCCGCCTTCCAGTTTTACTGAATGGGCACCGCTTTCTTTCATTATTCGAATGGCCGATCTTAGCGCTTCTTTGGGGTCGCTTTGGTAGCTTCCAAAAGGTAAATCGACTACCACCAAACTACGTTCTGCAGCCCTTATTACCGAAGATGCATGGTAAATCATTTGGTCTAAAGTAATGGGCAGCGTAGTTTCATGCCCAGCCATAACATTACTTGCAGAATCACCAACTAAAATGACATCAATTCCAGCACCATCAACAATTTTGGCCATGGTATAATCGTATGCCGTAAGCATAGATATTTTTTCGCCATTAGCTTTCATATCAACTAATGTTTTTACGGTTACCCGTTTGTAATTTTTGTTTGCTACAGACATGATTTTTTTAATGTTATTTTGTGAGGGTGTAAAAATACTAAATAGTTAATCGATACCGCATTTTTGCTTCAGCCAATTCAAGGAAGTATCATTGGTTTCGCTAAAACGCCAATGGCCAGAAATAGGGGTGATAACAATTTGTTTTGGTGCAGAAATAGCGTTAAAAGCTGAAAAAACAGAGGTTGGCGAACAGGTATTGTCGTTATATCCTGTAGAATAAAATCCAGGCACTGTTATTTTTTTTGCAAAATTAACGATATCAAAATAAGCAGCTGTTTCAATTTTTTTTGAACTGTTATGCGCATAACGATTACTAAACATATGTGGCCAACCACCCGGCCTGTTGTTTAAATACCCAGTATTATCACTCAATGCTGGATAAAATGAAGCCAAGGCAGATACTCTTTTGTCCAAACCTGCGGTTACAATGCTTAATGCGCCACCTTGGCTACCACCGGTTACAACAACATTTTTATCATCAAACTCAGGTAAACTGGTTAAAAAATCTATGGCTCGCGAGCAACCTAAATAAACACTTTTGTAATAATAGTTGTCTTTGTTGTCTAGGTTTAGCGCCCAGTAATTTTTTAAAGCCTGTTTGATATCATCATAATTTTCTTTGGATATCTCAGGCGAAATACCATGAATTTCGCTAATAAAACTTATAAAACCAGCTTCGGCAAATGCATGAAAAGGTTCAATTTTTTTAACTCCAGCACCGGGCGGATGAAATAAAACAGGATGTTTTTTATTGTCACGTGGTTTACACAAATATCCATAAAGGTGTTTGGCTTTACGGTAATTTTGTAGCCGTACTAAATAAACTTCTACTTTGGTATTAGAGTATTCAGGCATGAAAGTAAGCTGTGGATTAAGCGGAATTTTTTTGTTTTCTTCCAAGGCTTTCTCCCAAAAGGCATCAAAATCTTTGGGCATTTTTACAGTGGGTTCAATAGCATAAGGATTAAAACCGAGTTTCACCTGACCTCGATACGTGTACCCGTCAACAGTAACCTTTACAATCAATTGTTTAAATCCGGGTGATTTTAAAGTGCCGATATTGATTTTCCCGGTTCCATCTTTTAGGAAAAGGTTTCCATTTTGTTCTGGCGCCATCAGTTCGGGGCCATATTGATAGCGAACATCAATATTTTTTATGGGCACACCATACTTGTGCACCATGATATTTACGGTGGCTTCTTCATTGAGTTTGTAAGTCCAATCCGCATGGTTGGGCGTTAAAACAAACTGCACCAGTTTGATTGGTGCAGGTGAGTTTTGGGCTTGTAAATTAAAATTGAAACAAAGCCAAAAGGCTATGCATAGTAAGACAGCTCTTTTCATTATTCAATTAGTTTGCCGTTTACTTTTACATTATTAAAGGTGACGCCATCAATAATGCTTTTATCATAAGTAGCATCTTCGGCTTCAACATTTATATTTTCAAAAGTAAAATTGGAAAGCTTGTCGTACTCGGTAATTTTCATATCATAAAAAACATCACATTTTAAATCGATGTTTCTCATGGTGATATGCTCTGAATAGGAAAGTGGCACATCTTCGCGACCTTTTAAATCGAAAAACTGTGTCCAAGGTTTAATGTATATAAAGCTTCTGGCGTGCCCTGTAATATTTTCTACAGTAATGTATTCGTAATGCTGTGGGGTGTCTGGTCGCATTTTTAGCCATAACAAACGTTTAGCGTCCTTGACTTTACAATTCCTCATCAATATGTTTTTATTATGAAGCGATTCGCTACCGTTAGTTAATGCCGAGTGGCAAAAACCAAACTCGCAGTCTTCAATAATAATATTGATGTTTTCACCGTTACTGGCATTTTTTAATGCCCAAGGGCCTTTACCGCCTTTTAAAGCAATGGCATCGTCGTTAACCGCCATATAGCAGTCTTTTACCAAAACATTTGTACACACATCAATATCAATGGCATCGGTGCTTGGCGCTTTAATGGGCTCGTGTGGTGAGGTTATGCGAAGACCAAGAATTTTTACGTTGTTACATTGGTAGTAATGGCTCGACCAAAAACCAGAATTGCGTAAATGTACATCTTGCAATTGCACATCATTACTTTTCCAGATAAAAACTAGTCTTGGGCGCGATACTTCTAAATTGGTGCACTTCGGGTTTTCCTTTCGTCTTTGCCAAAATGCTTTCCAGTATTTTAATCCGTTACCATCAATAATGCCATTTCCTGTAATGGTAAACCCATCTACCCCAAAGGCATTGACCAAGGCGGAGAAATACTCAATACTTTGCCCTTCCATTCTAGAAGGTTTAAAAGGATAATCGGAAATATCATCAGACCCTTTTAAAACACCTCCTTTGGTAACATGTAAATGGGTGTTGGGCCTAAAAAACAACGCACCACTTAAAAATGTGCCTTCAGGAACTACAACTACGCCGCCGCCATTACGGTAGGCTTCATCAATAACATTTTGGATGGCTTCGGTTTGCACAACCGTGCTATCGGTACTTACGCCAAAATCGGTAATCGTGTAGAATTTCCCTAAATCCTCTGGGTTTATTTTAGAGTCGTCCTTAAACCACTCAGGAATTTCGGTGCCGTCAGGAAAGACTTCTTTGCTGGCCGTTTCAGAATCTTGCGCGGATTCGTTTTTTTGCTGGCAAGATAAAAATAACGTTAAGGATAATAGTAATAGAAAATGCTTCATTATAAAGTTTTGTTTAGTTTTCGGTTTTCCGTAAAAGTAATAAAATATGAAGATACTGTTAAACTTTTCTTTAAAAGCGGTTTAGATTGCTGAGCAACAGTTACTTTAGTCTAAAATCAATAAAATGATGCGCTCAATTCTATATCTCACCTTATTAATTACAAGTACTGTTTTCGGGCAAACAAAGGAGGAACAAGCAGTAAAAGCTGCCGTTGATACTTTTTTTGAAGGGTTTCATAAAGGCGATACCTCGTTGATAAAAGCGGTAATGACGGATAAGGTTATTTTACAAACATCTTATAAAAATAAAGCAGGCAAAGATACCTTGGTTAAAGGAGAATTTGAAAAGCTTATTAGTGCGATTGCCAACAGACCTGCCAATCAAAAATGGGATGAGCGTTTGTTGGATTACACTATTCAAGTTGACGGAAACATGGCGAATGCCTGGACGCCTTACGAATTTTGGTTTAACGATGAGTTTAGTCATTGTGGTGTAAATTCATTTCAGCTATTCAAAAATAACGGACAATGGAAAATCATTTATTTGATTGATACAAGACGGCGCTCTACTTGTGGAAAATAAGAACATTTTACATATTTGACATTTAAATGCTGACACTGTGTCAGCATTTTTTTGTTGGCATAATGATTGACTTAAACAAATCGAATTTAAAAATGAACACAGCGTTTCCGCGCTAGCGGAAATATATAAAACACAAATAAAGCATAGTTATGAGTAAAATTATTGGAATTGATTTAGGAACAACAAACTCTTGCGTTTCGGTAATGGAAGGTAACGAACCTGTTGTAATCCCAAATGCTGAAGGTAAGCGCACTACACCATCTGTAATTGCGTTTGTTGAAGGCGGTGAGATTAAAGTAGGGGATCCTGCAAAACGTCAAGCAGTAACCAACCCACAAAAAACGGTTTATTCAATTAAGCGTTTTATGGGGAATAAATATTCTGAATCTAAAAAAGAAGCAGAGCGTGTACCATATAAAGTGGTAAAAGGCGATAACGATACCCCTCGTGTGGATATTGAAGGTCGTTTGTACACGCCACAAGAATTATCGGCTATGATTCTTCAAAAAATGAAGAAAACTGCCGAAGACTATTTAGGAGCAGACGTGAGCAGAGCGGTAATTACCGTACCAGCTTACTTTAACGATTCGCAACGTCAAGCAACTAAAGAAGCCGGAGAAATTGCTGGTTTAAAAGTGGAGCGTATTATCAACGAGCCTACAGCAGCAGCTTTAGCTTACGGATTGGATAAAAAAGGAAAAGACCAAAAAATAGTAGTATTCGATTTTGGTGGTGGTACGCACGATGTATCGATCCTAGAATTAGGTGATGGTGTATTTGAAGTACTTTCTACCGATGGTGATACTCACTTGGGTGGTGACGATGTAGACGAAAAAATCATTAACTGGTTGGCAGATGAGTTTAAGGCTGAAGAGAGCATGGACTTACGTAAAGACCCAATGTCGCTCCAACGTTTAAAAGAAGCTGCCGAAAAAGCTAAGATTGAGTTGTCATCTTCATCTCAAACCGAAATCAACTTACCATATATTACGGCAACGGCCAGCGGACCAAAACACTTGGTGCGTACACTAACACGTTCTAAATTCGAGCAATTAATCGACGATTTAGTAAAGCGTACAATCGAGCCATGTACATCAGCACTTAAAGCAGCTGGTTTGAGCAAGAGCGATATCGACGAAATTATATTGGTAGGTGGTTCAACACGTATCCCTGCTGTACAAGAAGCCGTTGAAAAATTCTTCGGTAAAAAACCAAGTAAAGGGGTTAACCCAGACGAGGTAGTATCTCTTGGTGCTGGTATCCAAGGTGGTGTATTAACTGGTGATGTAAAAGACGTTCTTTTATTAGACGTAACGCCATTGTCATTAGGTATCGAAACTATGGGTAATGTATTTACCAAGTTAATCGAAGCCAATACAACCATCCCGACTAAAAAATCACAGGTATTCTCAACAGCGGCCGACAATCAGCCTTCTGTAGAAATCCATGTGTTGCAAGGGGAAAGAGCTATGGCAGCCGATAACAAAACCATTGGGCGTTTCCACTTAGATGGTATTCCGCCAGCACGTCGTGGAACACCACAAATTGAGGTGACTTTCGATATTGATGCCAACGGTATCATTAAAGTATCTGCCGAAGATAAAGCTACAGGAAAGAAACAAGATATCAGAATCGAGGCTTCATCTGGGTTAACAGAAGAAGAAATCGAAAAAATGAAAGCTGATGCTGAAGCAAATGCTGAAGCGGACAAAAAAGCGGCCGAAACTGCTCAAAAATTAAATGAAGCCGATTCTATGATTTTCCAAACTGAAAAGCAATTGGAAGAGTTTGGTGATAAATTATCAGACGATAAGAAACAACCAATTGAAGCTGCTTTAGAAGAGTTGAAAAAAGCTTATGAGACTAAAGATTTGGCACAAATCGAGCCAGCTTTAGAAAAAATAAACGAAGCTTGGAAAGTAGCTTCTGAAGAAATGTACAAAGCACAAGCCGAAGCCCAGCAACAAGCTGGTGGAGCTGAGCAATCTGGACCTGATGCGAGCCAAAATGGGCAATCAAACGAAGGTAGCGACGTTGAAGACGTAGATTTTGAAGAAGTAAAATAATTTGTCATTCTGAACTCGTTTCAGAATTTAAATTCATAAAAAACGCAATCATTAATTTGGTTGCGTTTTTTTTATTGTTATAAATTATTTCTTACTATCATTGCGTAATTAATTTACAAACAAACCAAACCATGAAAAAATTACCTCTTTTGTTTACTTTGCTAATTGCAATTATGACTTCTTGTTCAAGTGATGATTCAACTTCTGAAATCACAGCTGATATAGTAGGAACCTGGGAAATGACAGATTACGATTATACGGGAACAACCAAAACAACCTTTGAAGGGCAAACTTACAGTGCTGATTATGTAGGAGAGGCGTTTAATATTGATTACAGAATGACTTTTAATGAAAACCCCAATACCATTGAAACGGAAGGCTCATTTAGCTTAGAGTTGACGACAACTGCATTTGGAGAAACTTCAACTCAAGTTGTTAATACTGATGATGTAGAAACCATTAATGCGGGAACTTGGGAAATACAAAATGGAAATCTGGTAACTCAAGCTGATGGAGGTATTGAAGCTACCTATAAAATTGAAGAACTTACTGAAACTTCTTTGGTCTTATCTTTAAATCAGGAAGTTGATATATCACAATCAGGAGTTACAGCAAAGACGACTATTAATGCCAAAATGTTTTTCCAAAGGCAATAAAAAAAACTAGTTTTAGGAAAACGCAATCAGAAATGGTTGCGTTTTTTTATTTTTAAACATTTACTTTTACATCAAAATTTACCATGTCTTTTTCCGCCAAAATAAAACCCAATTATCAACCCAAAAGACTGGCCGTTAAACTCAATGCCAAAGGTGAACAGTTTGTTTTAAAAGGTCATCCTTGGGTGTTTTCGAACAACATTGTTAAAATAAATGACGATGCCAAAACAGGCGATTTGGCCATAATTTTCAGTAAAAACAAAAACAAGGTGATTGGTTTGGGGCTTTACGATGCAAATTCTCCCATTCGAATAAAGATGCTCCACAGTGGTGTAGAAAAGGCAGAAATAAATAAAGTTTTTTTTCATAAGAAAATACAAAAAGCATATGCCAAACGTAAAAATCTTTTAAAAACAAACACAAATAGTTACCGTTTGTTGTTTGGAGAAAACGATGGCTTTCCAGGTTTGATAGCCGATGTTTATGCTTCTGTTCTAGTGGTAAAACTGTATTCGGAAATATGGCTACCCTATTTGGAAACCGTTATGAACAGCTTACAGCAAATAGCAAATGCAGAAACCATAGTTATACGTCTAAGTCGTAGTTTAGAAAATTCATATGCACATCAACTTAAAGATGGCGATGTGGTTTTTGGCCATCTTAAAAATGAAGTTGTAGAATTTATAGAGCATGGTGTAAATTTTTCGGCCAATGTGATAAAAGGCCATAAAACGGGTTATTTTTTAGATCATCGTGCCAACCGAAAGCAGGTGGGCGAGTGGAGCAAAAACAAAACCGTTCTGGATGTGTTTAGCTATGCCGGGGGCTTTTCTGTTCATGCTTTGGCGAATGGAGCAAAAGAAGTTACCAGTTTAGATATTAGCAGTCAGGCCTTGGAAATAGCAGTCCAAAATGGAAAATTGAACAAATATTCAGGAACCCATAAAACCATTGCTGGTGATGCTTTTCAAGAAATGAATAAGTTGATTAAAGCTAAACTTACATTCGATGTGGTGGTTATTGACCCGCCGAGTTTTGCCAAACAAGCATCGGAGATTGGCTTAGCTAAAAAGAAATACGCCCAACTCGCCGAACTGGGAGAAAAACTAACCGCTAAAAAAGGGTTGTTGGTATTGGCATCATGTTCGTCAAGAGTTGTTTCACAGGCTTTTTTTGATATTAATGTACAAACACTTGCACGTTCAAACCGGGAATTCAAATTAACCCTTAAAACAGATCATGATGATGATCACCCCATTGGTTTTCCTGAAGGGGCTTATCTAAAATGTGGTTATTATCTGTTTGAAAGTTAGCAAACACAACTTGTTATGCATGCATAATAATTTGTTATATTTGTTAAAACTCGTTTAAAATGACCGATACTAAATTAACCAAGTTGCTAAATATTAAATACCCTATCATTCAGGCGCCCATGTTTTTGGTTTCGAACGTTGCCATGGTAAAAGAAGCTATGTTTTGCGGTATTGCGGGTTGTATTCCAGCATTGAATTATAGAACATTGGATGAATTACGCATAGCAGCAAGAGAACTTAAAGCAGCTAAACCACCAAAAGGAGCATTTGGTTTCAATTTAATTGTGAATAAATCAAACGTTAAATATAAAGACCAATTGAATGCTATTTGTGAAGAGGGGTGCGACTTTATCATCACCTCCTTGGGAAGTCCGCAAGAAACTATAAAACGTGCCCATAAGGAGGGGATAAAAGTATTTTGTGATGTTACCGATTTAAAATACGCACAAAAAGTTGAGGCTTTGGGAGCCGATGCACTCATTGCTGTTAACAACAAAGCTGGTGGCCATCGTGGCGAGTTATCTCCTAAAGAATTGATTAAAACATTACGTAAAAATTGTAACATTCCCATCATTTCAGCTGGTGGTGTAGGTCGTAGAGCAGATGTTGAAAAGATGCTCGAATATGGAGCCGATGGTGTTTCTGTTGGTAGTCCGTTTATAGCATCAGAGGAAGCTCAGGTGACCGAAGAATATAAACAAGCCTGTGTTGACTATGGTGCCGATGATATTGTAATGACCGAACGTATTTCTGGCACCCCTTGTACGGTTATCAATACGCCTTACGTTCAAAAAATTGGCACGAAGGCCACTTGGTTAGAATCCATTTTAAACAAGAACAAGAAGCTTAAAAAATGGGTAAAGATGATTCGTTTCGCCATTGGGATGAATGCAACCAGAAATGCAGCTACTAAAGCAACCTATAAAACGGTTTGGGTTGCAGGGCCAAGTATTGAATATACCAAGCGCATACTTCCTACCAAACTGATCATTAGTCGTTTGGTTAATTAAATTCATTTCTTTTTTCTTACAATTTAAGTCTTTAATAGGCTTTATTTAACCGTTTATCTTTTTGTTTAAATATTATTTTAAAATATTAAACAATTGTATTATGTTTAATTAAATCTTTAAAAAATTAAACAAAAAAACCAGCGAAATGAAAACAACAGTCCATTTTTTGAAACCCCAAACTTCTACTTCATTGCTTTCCATGCTACTTCTTTTTGTTTTATCAATTTTTACATTTTCTTGTAGCAACGAGGAGGTAACAATTCAAGAAGACCTTGCACAATCCTCATCAATTGTAGATGTTTTAAAAAATTACGAATCTACACCTGCAAGTTCCTTAAAATCTAACGATAAGAAAGAAAAGAAACCAACATTTAAGACCTTAAGCGTTGCTTTGGCAAAAACCAAGTTGGCTGGTACAGTGTCTTCCAATCAATTAACTGTTTTTGCGCCCACCGATGCAGCTTTTGCCAAATATGGATTAGACCAAAAGAACATAGGTTCATTTCCAGGTATAACAGATATTTTGCTTTATCATGTTGTTGCCGGAGAGGTGTATAGTACCGATTTAGCTAACGGCTTTGTACCAACCTTAAACGGTGCAGCTGTTCAGGTAAACTTAGATTCTGGTGTAATGATTAATACTTCTAATGTAACAATAGCAGACATTGAAGCTCGTAATGGTGTTATTCACGCTATTGACGATATTTTATTCCCGCCAAGTCAAAATTTAGTAGAATTGGCTAGTAGTTACGCCCCAGAGTTTTCGGTATTATTAGCAGCAGCTACTCAGGCTGGTTTAGCAGACGTACTGATGAATGATGGCCCTTTTACCGTGTTTGCACCAACTAATCAAGCGTTTATAGATTTTCTGGATGTAGCGTCTGCAGAAGAAGCTATTGAGGTTATTAATACATTGTCTGCTGACGATTTAGCTCCTATTTTATTATATCACGTTGTTGAAGGACGCGTTTACTCAAGTGATTTATCTAGTGGTACAGTTACCACGTTAGGTGGAGATTTCAATTTAAATCTTGAAACTTTAACCATTGATGATAGTGCTATGCTCGTTCCATCGTTGTTAAACGTTCAGGCTACTAATGGTGTTATTCATGTCATTGACGCCGTTCTTACGCCATAGTATTTTAATATTAGTTAATAGCAAAAAGCATGATAGAGGATAACAACTATCATGCTTTTTTTATTAAGTGATTTCTTTTTTTGAATAAAACACTACCATAGTTAACTAAAGCGGCAATTTTTCTTTCTATTATTATCAATAAATAAACTTATCGCGGGCTTAAATGAATTGGGCAAATCAAAAATGTATAAAGAAATAATAGTAATAAAAATGGAATAACTCTTTTCATGTTTTTATATTTATCACCTCATAGCACAAAAACAATATTTTTGTATTGAAATGGACTTAATTTCCCTTTGTTATTTTGTATAATTACAGGGAAGGAGAGAACTCATGGAGTTTGTCCAGTTGTAAAGAAATTACTTGATATAGTGAAAAGATTTAATTGAAATGATAAACAGAACATTAGGGAAACCAGGATTTGAAGTTAGTGAAGTCGGTTTAGGTTGCTGGCAATTAGGTGCCGATTGGGGCAAGGATATTTCAAAAGATACGGCCTTTAATATATTAAATGAAGCTGTAAAAAAGGGGATAACCTTTTTTGACACAGCCGATGTTTATGGTAACGGAAAAAGCGAAACCTTAATAGGTGAATTTTTAAAAACCTGTGATACACCTATTCGTGTGGCCACCAAATTTGGGCGTGCTGCCAATGCTTTTCCCGACAAATACTCGAAAGATATTTTGCGACAAACCGTTGAAGGTTCTCTCAATCGATTGCAAGTTGAGGCATTAGACTTATTGCAACTACATTGTATTCCCACTAAGTATTTAAAGGAAGGTGAAATATTCGATTGGCTGCGTGAATTACAACAAGAAGGCTTGATAAAGCATTTTGGTGCCAGTGTAGAAACGGTAGAAGAAGGCCTCATTTGTTTGGAACAGGACGGCTTGCTTTCCTTACAGGTTATATTTAATATCTTCAGACAAAAATTGATAACCGAGCTATTCCCAAAAGCAGAAGAAAAAGGCGTTGGTATTATTGTACGCTTGCCATTGGCGAGTGGTTTGCTTACGGGAAAATTTGATGCCAGTACGACTTTTGCTGAAGATGACCACAGAAACTTCAACAGAGATGGCGAAGCCTTTAATGTGGGAGAAACCTTTGCAGGCCTTCCATTTGAAAAAGGCTTGCAATTTGTTGAAACCATAAAAAACAATATTTTGCCCCAAGATTTAAACATGGTGCAACTGGCACTCCGTTGGATTTTAGATCACAATGCGGTTAGTTCCATTATTCCAGGGGCGAGTTCTTCAAAACAGGTTATTGCTAATGCGTCTGTTTCCAATATTGAAAAACTAACACCCGAAGTTCATGAAAGGTTAAAGGCCTTATACCAATCAAAAATTCACGGTGCCATCCGTGGTGGCTATTAATTCTGATATAAAATTATGAAAGTTAAACTGTTTGGCATTCTGGTGCTGTGCTTGTTTTTCATTAGCTGCAATACGCCCAAGCCACTCATTGAAGTAGGGCTATACGCTACTTTTGAAAAGCAATTGGAAAATAAAAAGCCGTATTCCAATAAATTTACCGACGTTGAACTCAGCACAACATTTGTATCACCTTCAGGAAAAACCACCACCTTTTATGGATTTTATGACGGAGATGGACAAGGCGGAGGAGATGCTGTTTCTGGAACCATTTGGAAAATACGTTTTATGCCCAACGAATTGGGGAAATGGACATACACATGGCGTTGGAGTGATGACACAATAGGAGGCGAAGGCGCTTTTTTATGTACTGAAGCTAATGCCCGAAAAGGTATTTTAAAAGCTTACAAAGAAAACCCAAGATGGTTCGCTTACAATGGTACTGAACCTGTTTGGCTAAAATCGTATTACGAAAGTGGTCATGCTTCTATAGCTCAACCGTTTAATTGGATAACTGAAAATGTTTACCAACCAATTATAGACCGCGGTTATAACCATTTGCAGGTCAATTGGCTATTGTCATTGTGTTGTTTTGAACAATATTATCACGACGGACCAAAACCTACAACTCAAAATTTAACGCTTTATGAAGAAGGTAAAGCATCGAGTACCATGCGCCTGGATGTTTGGAAAATGATGGAAATGCACGTAAGGTGGCTCAACAAAAAAGACATCGGTTTACACATGTTTTTAGGGTTTGATGGCAGTAAAAACGATGGACCCAAATGGATCAACCTAAACGATACCGAAAAAGAATTTTATGTTCGCTATGTGGTATCGCGCTTAGCTCCCTATGCCAATATTGCCGGTTGGGGGTATGTTTGGGAAGTACCGGGCAATAGAGTAGAAGAGGAGTTAGGCTGGGCGCAATTAGTAAAAAAATACGATGTTTTCAACCACTTGCGAACCTATGAAGACGAGCATCCGGTTAAAAATGAATACCATCGTGATGCCTATAATTTTGCAGCTGTTGAAAATCATTCCATTTTTTCGGAAGACCGAGATACCGACCGCCCACATTGGAAAGAGCCTTGGACGCATCACGACGCTTGTTTAGCAGGCTATGTAAAAGGTAAACCGGTTTATATGATTGAAGGTAATGCCCTATGGCGGCGTTTTTGGCAAAAGCGAACCGAGGCTACATTAGAGGATTTACGACAGTCGGCTTGGGCATGTGTTACTGCAGGTGCTTCTTTTAATTGGTGTGGCCATGCGGGAGAAGAAAGTTTGGTAGCCTTTGGCGATGAGGGCTTGCCGTTTTTTGGCGTTGAAAATCCATATGCGGCATCGGCAAAACAATTGGATATTTTAAGTACTGTTATGACTAAACATTTTGAGTTTTTCAAGATGCAACCTTCGGATACTTTACTGTCTAATCACAATCTTAAAAAAGTATGGTGTTTGTCTGAAGAAGGTAAACAATATTTAGTCTTTTCATCTAACGGCAATCCATTTTCGTTACAGTTACCAAACGGAACCTATAGCTCAGTAAAATGGTTGGATGCCAAAACAGGAAGTGTTGAAAAAATAGCTCCTATCTTAAACCATAAATTGGGCGATGTTTCTTTTTCGCCACCGCACACTAAAACCGATTGGGTTTTAATTTTAAAAGCTGAGTAAATCTATTATTTTCGCAATTAGAATTAAATAAGCATTTAAGTAAATGGATCATATTTTAGCATTTTCAATAACCGTATTTACAGGTTTTTTCGCTATTACCAATCCCATTTCCAACATGACCATTTTCATGTCGTTGGTTGGTGATGCCGAAGAGCAAGAAAAACGCATTATTAGCAAAAAGGCAGCGTTTGTGGCCTTTATAATCGGGTTGGTTTTTATTATTTTAGGAAAAACCATTTTTCAATTGTTTGGCATTACTGTTCCTGCTTTTAAAATAACAGGCGGCATTTTAATCTTCTATGTGGGATTTGAAATGCTGCAGTCCAAAAAATCTAACGTTAAACATTTAGGTAAAACTAATGTTGATGAAAATATCGCTATTTCGCCATTGGCAATTCCCATAATTGCGGGACCGGGTACCATTGTTACGGCTATGAATTTTGTTGCCAATGCTAATTATTTCAAAATAGGTATTGTTGTTTTAATATTTGCCTTTATGTGCTATCTCAATTATGTAGCCTTTAACTTAAGCGATTTTATCGTAAGAAAATTAGGAAGGAACGTCATATCGGTTATTGGTAAGATTATGGGGTTAATTATTGCCATTATAGGAACCAGTATGATTATTCAAGGCATAAAAATCTCGTTCAATTTACCTTAAAGTGCTATTCATGCCACGTTTTCTTGACTTATAAACGGTCGGTAAACGGAAAAAACCTTATTAACTTTTCACAACGAAATGCATTATTTTGCTTTCTGCCATTTAATTAAGCAGTATAGGTTATAAACTTTCAGAAATGTAACAAAAATCACATTTTTTGAGAATCCACCGTCATACCTTTGTACTAATAAATTTAGGTAAAATGACTTTAATTAAAATATTAGGAACAGGTTGCCCTAAGTGCAAGGCAATGACCCAGGTTGTTCAAGATGTGCTTTCTGAAAATAACATTGATGCAAGTATTGAAAAAGTTGAAGATATTGCGGAAATTATGAAGTTCAAAGTTATGACCACACCCGCTTTAGTAATAGGCGATGCTATAAAAATTAAGGGAAGAGTACCTTCAAAAGATGAAATATTGGCCCTTTTAAACTGAAGGAAGCCATTATGAATCGCCTAACAGAGGTTATTTTTACCTTAGGTTAGGAAAGAGCAGTTACTCTATTTGTTATTAGCATTTCAGGACATGTTTGATTGGTTACAACATATTGCGGATTGGTTGGTATATGACGCTTTTAATTTAAACAAAAATCAACATTTAGCTGAAGCACTAAACTTTTTCATCTACGATACGGTAAAGATTTTAATTCTACTTTTTGTTGTCATCTTTATTATGGGAATTGTTAATAGCTACTTCCCCATAGAGCAGGTGAAAAATTATCTATCAAAAAAGAAATTGTATGGGCTTGAGTACCTTATGGCAAGTCTTTTTGGTGTTGTAACGCCTTTTTGTTCTTGCTCCTCAGTGCCATTATTTATTGGTTTTGTAAGAGGTGGCATTCCATTGGGTGTCACCTTTTCTTTTTTAATCACTTCGCCCTTGGTTAATGAAGTGGCCATAGGGCTTTTTGTTGGGTTGTTTGGTGTAAAAACAACCATTATTTATATAGTTAGTGGTGTATTATTGGGGACTGTATCGGGGATTATTCTTCAGAATTTAAAATTAGAACGTTTTTTAACCACTTGGGTAAAAGAGGTGTTGGCAAATGCTCAAAGAGAGCAAGGTACATTCCAAGGGAAAAAACAAAGCTTTAAGCAGCGTTTGCCAATAATTTTTACCGAGGCAGGAAAAATCCTTAAAGGGGTTATACCTTATGTCATTATCGGAATTGCCGTTGGCGGATTGATGCATGGCTATATTCCAGAAGGGTTTTTTGAAAAGTATATGGACAAAAACAATTTCTTGGCTGTGCCATTGGCAACGGTCTTAGCCATTCCCATGTATTCGAACGCATCGGGGATACTTCCGGTAGTTCAGGTTTTGGTGGCCAAAGGTATTCCTTTGGGTACAGCCATAGCTTTTATGATGGGCGTTGTGGGGTTGTCGTTACCTGAAGCGATGCTTTTAAAAAAGGTAATGACGTTAAAGCTTATAGCCATTTTTTTTGGTGTCGTAGCACTTTGTATCATGCTTTCTGGTTATCTGTTTAATGTCATACTTTGAATTTATGCAAAGCTTTTTATAAACAGGCGCTTCTTAAATCTTTATTTTCATTTAATACAAAAAGTAAACGTTAACGATTAATATAGCGGCTATTCCAAATGGCCGAATTAAAATTCTTGCCACGGCTAACGCCAAAGAAAATGAGGCAAAAGCCAATCACCTTAAACCAAAAGAAGCATAAAAAAATAAACTGTGTGGTTTTATAATCGGGGTGAAAGTAACTTTTGGGAAAACTTAAGGCCAATAGAAATGCCGCTAAAACTGTGCTAACAATAACGGTGTCCAAGTTTCTAAACGGGTACATCAACCATTTTCGACAAATACTTAAATCGTTGCCCCATCGGTGTATTAAATAGTAATAGCCGTTACCCATGGGCGCAAATAGCAACGGGTCGTCGTAATTTTCAAGTCGGAAGAGTTTACTGGGCGCCATTAGTTTAAAACCGTCTAGTTTGCAATGGTGGTCTTTTTCAAGTTGCTTAATTTTATGGATGGCCTCATGTGGGATATCGCCTTTAAACAACTTGCTATCCAAAAACCGTAAGCGGTAGGCGATGCAAATTTTTTTAATATCGTCGATATGGAAAATTTTGTTGCTTTCCAAAAGGTCGAGATTAAATGGGGTGTGGTTAACCGTAGTATCACCATGCAACAAAGTTGCCAAAATACCATCTTCATATTGATCATCATCGGTTAAAACATGTTGTACCTGCTGCAAAATATCAGCTTCCGGGGTGCGTTTATTTCGCTGTTTTAATAATTGCTGCTCTATATCAATGCGCATCACAATAAGGGGTTGATTCCTTAAATTTAATAAATATTTTATTGATTTTTTGGATTGTGGAAAACTTCGTCATAAATTTTGTAAGAAACCATGGCCTTGCTAGTCTTAAAATTCTAACTTCGCTTACTCGTGCTGAACTTGTTTCAGTATTATTTGATAAAATTAACTGAAACTGCATTTTATTTTTACTTTGGGTGTAACTTAAATAATAATATTGCTTACCAATTAACGAGGATCATTACTAAACTAATTTCAAAAAATTAAAAATGAAAAAAATTATATTTATTATTCTATCTGTATTTTTATTAGCAAACTTGCATGGACAAACGCTAAAATTTGAGTGGGTAGAATCTCCTCAGGGTGAATCAGAATCTTATGCATTTAAAACTGCAACAAACATATCAGGAGATAATTATGTTAGCGGTCAATTCAGTTCAGCAACACTGACCCTAGGATCTTATGTTTTAAATAATCCCACGAATAATTTACGTCAGGTATATTTAGCAAAATATAATAGTCAGGGGACAGTCATTTGGGCAAAGCATTATTCCTGTCCCGGTGAATCACACATTGATGGAATGACAATAGATGCAGATGAAAACCTAATTATAATGGGGCGATTTTCACAAACGATTACTTTCGGAGCAATCACATTGTCCAATGTAAATCCATATAATCTCTCTGTGTTCATGGGAAAAATTTTTCCAACTGGAGAAGTTATGTGGATGACTGGACTTGGAAATAGTTCAACCACTTTAGTTACTTCTTTCGCTTATGACTTAGCTTCAGACAATACGGGAAATATATACATAGCAGGCGATTATACGCAAGGTGATTTTATTATAAATGATTCATTAACGTTACCAAACACTGGCCCCAATAATTATTTTGTTGCCAAATTCAATTCGGAAGGAATTCTACAATGGGCTAAAAATGGGCATACTTCTGCAACTATAGGAAGTCCTGGTTGGGAAAGTACTATAGATGTTGATACATCTGGAAATGTTTACTTAAGTGGCCCTTTTAATTCTAGTATATCTTTTGATTCAACGGGTGTTTCTAACACTAATTCTGGAATCAGAACATTCCTTACAAAATTTAATTCTGATGGTCAGCCCCAGTTTGTAACTCAATTTGGAGATACTGGATATGTTTACCCTAAAGACCTGAAAATTGATTACAATGATAAATTATATCTACTCGGGGGGTTTGGACAAACGGATCTCCTTTTAGGAAGCACCTAACTTTCAACATCTGGATATTCAGATATTTTTTTGACAAAAATCGAAGACAATGGCACAGTTATTTGGGCTAAAAAAATCGGAGGCATGTATAATGATACAGGAAATTGTTTAACCATAAATGATAAGGCATTATATGTTGCAGGAGAATTCAACTCTCCAATGCTGACCATTGGAACTATAACTCTAATCAATGAAATTGGCACGACTCCAATAAATAATGAAAATGGTTTTTTGGCCAAATATTTACTCGATGGATCTCCTGTTGGAGCTATTGCACCAGAAAATACTGGATTTAATTCATTCAAGGATATTTCTTCAGGAAATGGAACTTTATACACTGCTGGTTACTTTAAAAATAGTTTTATATTGGGCAATGTGACTTGGTCATCTGAAACGTATAAAATGTTTGTGGGCAAAATAAATCCGGAAACTTTAGGTGTTTTAAACCCTTCAATAGGTGCATTCTTAATTTATCCAAATCCAGCTATAAATGTACTTACAATTCAATCAGAATACAACCTTAATTCACATTATCAGATAAATAATATTATGGGACAAACAATAAAACATGGGATATTGGAAAACCAGACAATTGATGTTTCTTCCTTACCTCAAGGCATCTATATTATTTCAATAGGAGGTTTTAATGTAAAATTTATTAAAAAATAAATCAGTAGTATGAAGTAATAAAAACAAGCTATATATAGCACCATGTAAAAATAATTGTTTGGCATTAATGTGTTAAGAAAATTCATATAAATGCACCTAGTTAAATAGCTTGCACTAACCAAACTCCAAACCTTCAAATAAAAACTATTATGTTTAACGAGTAAACAAAATATTATCTTAAATATAGGTACTTGACTGTAATTGATAATGAAAATCACAAGTGGTGTTTTAACTGTACAAATCGTTTCTCCAAATATTATGGAGGATGGAAACCTAGCCAAGGAGCCAAAAGCTTAGAAAAGTATAAAACTGAGGTTTGTATACCTTTTTCAAGTAAAGATGTTGAAGTATTGTGGTTCCAAATAACAAGAAAACAGAAATAACTAGTCCATCGAAAAAGCAAATTATAAGTAGAGCTTATTTAAAGGATGGATTTCAATTGGATAGAGGAGGGTTCACGGCGTGGGGTTTTCGTCAATATAAAATGTATTTAATAGGGCTTTTAATACTTTTGGAAGTATAGCTTAATTGCATTTATCATCAATTTGTTTGAATAATATAGGACACTGTCATTGCGAGGCACGAAGCAATCTTATAAATTAGAACTTGATTAAAACTGATTACTTCAGTCATACTTCCCTCGTAATGACGACATATATATAGCCAAACAAAAAAAGCGAAACCGTAACAAGAGTTTCGCCTTTCAGTTTCTTTTAAAATGGTATTCTATAAATTCGGAATAATCAACTCTTGATCGGGATAAATTAAATCTGGGTTTTTCAAAATATCCGCTAATTTGTTGGGCTTGTTGTGGTGGGTTAATAATTTTTGTTAAGCGTCCATTGATGAATTACTCCTGTATTGTTAAAAACGCGTTGCTAAATTTTAGAGGAAACAGTTTATTCTTGGTAAGAAAAATTCTAAATTGTGTTTTAATAGATAAAATGCTTAAATTTCTTTTTTCTTTACTTTGTGGACCTTAAACCAACAAAAAAATATAGAATCTAATATGCGAATATTATACCAATTTTACCTTTTCCTAACCTTATTTATGTTGATTGGTTGTTCTAAAGATGATGCGGAAGTTATTCCAGAAGATTATCCGTTGGAACGTGTTGTTTTGACAAAGGTTGAAGTTGTAGAGGGAAGTATTTATCTTCATTGGAACCCCATTAAACATTTTAATTTTAATTGGGCGACATTAATTGTTCATGGATCACGTGGTGTTAAGCAAATTACGCTATCTAACGAAACCTTAAAATCACAAGTTTTTAATGATAATTTTAGTACAGGATCTGTTTTAGAATATAAAATTGAATTAAAAACCGAAGAAGAAAGCACATTAAGCAATGTGTTAACTTTAAATACCGAACCCATTACCATTTTAGAATCGTATGTTGGATTTAATAAACTAAAAGTAAACTATTCAAAACACCCTCTTTACAATAATTTTGAACATTACAATTACGAATTTGGCTATTATAAGCACTCAGAACCTTTAAGTCCGCTAGGAGGAGATTTTATTATCGATTACCCCATTGTTTTTGGCTCAAGATTTTCGGCCAACACCTATACCCATCTATTTAGAACTTTTTATCAATCTGGCGACATCGATATAAACGGCGAAATAATAAAAAGATTTCCCGTTGGTGTTAAATTCGGACAAGACTTTTACTACGATTTTGTTTTTGATTCTACTAATAACAGGTACGTAGCACTAGGTTTTAACCATACTGAGCAAAATAGCGAATTGTATTTGTATGCATTTAATGCCAATGATTTATCGCTTGAGTTAACCAAATCTTTAATTTCTTTAGATGGTTCTTATCACAATTGGCAATTAACCTTTGATAAACACACCGGTAAATTGATTATAGATTTTCCAAAAAAATCCTTAATTATTGATGGCAGTGATTTTAGTATTTCAAAAACTTGTAATTGCCAAGATTATATAACAGATGTAGACAATACCTCTTCCTATATTCCGACTTACAGAAATAATGTTTTGGTTTGTAGAGAATCAGGGGGAACTACACATTTTTTTAACGCAGAAACCAAGCAGGAAATAGCATCTTTAGCATCGTCGGGTGGAGCTTTTAGAATTTCTGATGATGCAAAATATATCTTTTTAAATAATAATTTTTACGAATTAACACTTAACAATGCTCAATTACTTATGTCTAGCGATTTAGCCGAAGATATAATAAATATGGTATTGGTTTTTAACCCAGTGAATAAAACAAGCATAATACTTTCATCAAATCATTCACCTTATAGATTTAATTTTGAAACAAAAACAAAGGAAATTATAAATGAATTAGTAAATGCTGAATATATCGATTATAACGAACTGAAGAATGAGTATATTTACGGTGAATATCATCAGTTTTTTGACAATTATAGTGATGCCTCTTTCATCACATTGTGGCATGTTGATACCAATGAAAAGCGAAAGATAGAGGTTCATGATGACCACTATTCAGGAATATATAAATATGTAAATGACAAAATTTTTTACTCTTTTGGTCATTGTTTAGACGAAAGTTGGCTAAACTATTAATCACCACTTCTAAAATTTAATCCAGGAAAACTATTTTTTTAGCATTGGAACCTGTTACGGTTGCCCTAAGTAAATCAGTTTTTAAATCAAAAAGGTGAAAGCTATCTTTTGTTAGATAGTATATTAAAGAATTCCTTAATTGTAAAAATTCCTCGGGGTTATAAGTTGGTTTTAAATTTTTTAAGGGGTCAGACAATTCCCAAGTTGTTTTATTTAAAATTCTTGATTCAGTATCAGATGGGTGGAATCTGTCATGTGATTGCATAAAAAGGAACAAACCATTATCGTAAGTGAGGTTGTATGGATATGAAAATCCTGTTGATACAATTTGATCCACATTCCCATTAGTAGTATTAATTTTTATGATGCCATGAGTAATTGCAGGGTTAATTAGCTCATTTTTATCATAAGTAAATTCACTTTTTATGGCAGATAAGTATATACCGTCTTCTAATGGAATTATCGAATTAACCAATGGACCTATATTATAAGAAATAAGGGATAGGTTGTTTTTTAAATCTATTACGTGAACCTTACCAAATGCATTATTAGTAGAAAAATATATTTTATCGTTAAACATCTTGATATCTGAAATAATACCCGTTAAAGCATCTAATTTTTTGGAAGCGGTAATTTCTTCACTGTTGATATTTATGGTGAACAAATAAAAATCTTCAGTCACGACATATACATTTTCCGATGTTAAAAAAGCAGCAATAGCATTAGAGGAATTTAAAATTATTTCCTTTTCTTTTTGCATCGTTAATTTATCCGTAATGATGAGTCGGTCATATTCATCTCGAGACAAAATGCAGGCTTTGTTATTACTAATAGACATATCTAACAAAAACCCTGGGATTTTTTCATCATTCACCAACGAAAAAACATCGGTAAAGTAGAATTTTTCTATTTGTTCATTTTCGTAATGTTGAAAGTATATACTAGCGCTTTCTCCTGAAGAATAATTTCCTGAGTTTATGATAAAAAACCCATTTTCAAATTTTATTTCTTGAGTATCTTCATCTTTGTTTGAGCAAGAGATGATAATACTTAATAATACACACGCTAATATTTTCTTCATGAATTTAATATCATTTTTATCTTTTACAGAAAGAAGAGGCTTTCTAAAGTTAAACACCCTTGTAATAGCAAATCTAATATTTTTTAAAATAAAGCTTCACTTTAGCCTGTTTTGAACATTACAATCTCCGCTCGTTGCGAACTTTAGGCTAGTAGCTTGTCTTGAACTAAATAAGAAAGGTTCTGATTGGCGGCCATCGATCAGCCACAAAAAAAGCGAAACCCAAACGAGTCTCGCTTTTATTATAGCGTTTAAATTCGTTATTATAAATTCGGAATAATCAACTCTTGGTCTGGGTAAATTAAATCAGGATTTTTTAAAATATCAGAATTAGCTTTAAAAATATCCTGATATTTTGCGGCATTGCCATAGTACTGCTTAGCAATTTTTCCCAATGTTTCTCCGCTTTGTACCGTGTGACGTGCATAAACCGAAGTATCGGCCACTTTAATATCGGCCATAATATCGCTGGGGCTTTCGCCTCCAATTTCCTTGATTTTATCCCAAAGCAGGTTTTTTTGGTATTGGTATTTTGTAGTGCCCCATACTTTTAATTTTCCGTTATCGACTTCAACCTTGCCATCGGTAACGTTAAGTTTTTCGCCCAAATCCAAAACGGGTTGATATTTTTCTTTTACTGCCATAATGATGAATTATATTATTAAGTTAACAATATATAAATTTCTTGTGTTAAAAGTATGATTTTAACTTTAAGATTTCTTCTGTTAATAAGACACCAAATTGGTAAAAAAGTTACAGTTTATTTATTTTCTCATTTTTAGGTATTTAGAATAAAATTGTGTAATTTTGCACTCCTTTTAGCGGAATCGGAATGATAAAAGGAACAGTTTAAAAATCAATTTATAACACTTCTGTGTGTTGACGCTTAAATCTTCCGAGACATACAGAATACAAATCCTAATGTGATTACGATTCTGCAACAGGCAGAAATTTGTAAAAACATTGAAGTAATTAGCATAAATGGCTGAAAACGAAAAACAAGCTGAGGTTGAAGCAACTGAAGCAAAAACTGCAGAGGCTCCAGTGGTATCCGAGGCTCAAAAAAACCCTGAAAAATTCTTAAAAGAGTTTAACTGGCACAACTACCAAGAAGGTATTGATGAAGTTGACGACAAACAATTACAAGAATTTGAAAAATTAGTTGCAGAGAACTTTGTAGACACTTTAGATGATGAGGTGGTTACTGGTGAAGTGGTGCACATTACAGACCGCGATGCCATAATCGATATCAACGCAAAATCAGAAGGTGTAATTTCTTTAAATGAGTTCCGTTACAACCCAGATTTAAAAGTAGGCGATAAAGTAGAGGTATTAATTGACGTTCGCGAAGATGCAACTGGTCAATTGGTATTGTCTCACAGAAAAGCGCGTGTAATCAAAGCTTGGGATCGTGTAAACAAAGCACACGAAACTGGCGAAATCGTAAACGGTTTTGTAAAATGCAGAACTAAAGGAGGTATGATTGTAGATGTATTTGGAATCGAAGCCTTCTTACCAGGTTCTCAAATTGACGTGAAGCCAATTAGAGATTACGATCAATATGTAAACAAAACTATGGAATTCAAAGTGGTGAAAATCAACCATGAATTCAAAAACGTAGTAGTTTCTCATAAAGCGCTTATCGAAGCAGATATTGAAGAGCAAAAGAAAGAAATTATTGGTCAGTTAGAAAAAGGTCAAGTACTAGAAGGTGTGGTTAAAAACATCACGTCTTATGGTGTATTTATCGACCTTGGTGGCGTAGATGGATTAATACATATTACAGACCTTTCTTGGTCTCGTATTAACCATCCGAACGAAATCGTTGAATTAGACCAAAAACTTAATGTGGTAATCCTTGATTTTGATGAAGATAAATCAAGAATCCAATTAGGTTTAAAACAATTGAGCAAACACCCTTGGGAAGCACTTGCTGAAGAGGTGAAAGTTGGTGACAAAGTAAAAGGTAAAGTTGTTGTGATCGCAGATTACGGTGCATTTATCGAAGTTGCTGATGGTGTTGAAGGCTTAATTCACGTTTCTGAAATGTCTTGGTCTACGCACTTGCGTTCTGCTCAAGATTTCGTTTCTGTTGGAGACGAGGTTGAAGCAGTTATCTTAACTTTAGACAGGGAAGATCGTAAAATGTCGCTTGGTATTAAGCAATTGACTCCAGACCCATGGACTGATATTACAGCAAAATACCCAGTTGGTTCTAAGCACACTGGTATTGTACGTAACTTTACAAATTTTGGTGTTTTTGTTGAATTAGAAGAGGGTATCGACGGGTTGATTTATATCTCTGATTTATCTTGGACCAAGAAAATTAAACACCCATCTGAGTTCTGTAACGTAGGCGATAAGTTAGACGTTGTGGTTCTTGAGTTGGATGTTGAAGGACGTAAACTAAGTTTAGGTCACAAACAAACAACAGAAAACCCTTGGGACAAGTACGAAACTGAGTTTGCTTTAAACACAACGCACGAAGCTGAAATTGCTGAAATCGTTGACAAAGGTGCTACAGTAGAGTTTAACGAAGATATCGTTGCTTTTGTACCGGCGCGTCACTTAGAGAAAGAAGACGGAAGTAAACTTAAAAAAGGAGAGAAAGCTGAGTTTAAAATCATTGAATTCAACAAAGAATTTAAACGTGTTGTAGCCTCTCATACTGCTGTCTTTAAAGCTGAAGAAGCTAAGATTGTAAAACAAGCTGCTAAAAAAGCTGAAGCTGCTGCTGCAGAAGCAAAACCAACTTTAGGTGATGCTAACGACGCTTTACAAGCACTTAAAGATAAAATGGACGGGAAGAAATAATTTTCCCTAAATGATAATCTTAAAAGCCTCGCAGAAATGCGGGGCTTTTTTTATACTATGGTTTCAACTTCTAATTTTTTGCACTACCTTTGCTTACCAGATACGTTTGGATTAAATATGAGTCAAAAAGTTTTACTTAACGCAAAAGAGGTAAACATCATTCTTCACCGTTTGGCTTGTCAACTTATTGAAAAACACAACGACTTTAACGATACCGTTTTAATTGGTTTGCAACCTCGTGGCGTGTTTTTAGCCGATAGATTAGCGAAAATTTTAAGGGAAGATTATAAAGTTAAAAATATCCAATTGGGATATTTAGACATTACCTTTTTTAGAGACGATTTTAGGCGTGGCGATAAACCACTTGAAGCCAACAAAACAAACATAAATTTTTTGGTTGAGGATAAAAACATTGTTTTTATTGATGATGTTCTGTACACTGGTCGCAGTATCAGGGCGGCCTTAACGGCTATTCAATCATTTGGTAGACCAAATGAAATTGAACTATTAACACTTATAGACCGTCGTTTTAGCAGGCATTTGCCCATTCAACCAGATTACAGGGGGCGACAGGTAGATGTAATTAATGAAGAAAAAGTTAAAGTGAACTGGGAAGAACACGATAAGGAAGATTCGGTTTACTTAATTGAAAAATAATAACCAATGAGCGAATTAAGTGTAGATCACTTATTAGGGATAAAATATCTTAATCAAAAAGATATTCAACTTATTTTTGAAACAGCTGATCACTTTAAGGAAGTGATTAATAGACCCATTAAAAAAGTACCGTCGCTTAGAGATATTACAATAGCTAATCTATTTTTTGAAAACTCTACCCGTACTAAACTATCGTTCGAGTTGGCAGAGAAACGCCTATCGGCCGATGTGTTGAATTTTTCGTCGGCGCAGTCTTCAGTAAAAAAGGGAGAAACGCTTATCGATACGGTAAATAATATCCTTTCGATGAAAGTCGATATGGTAGTCATGCGGCATCCCAATCCTGGCGCAGGCGTATTTTTGTCAAAACACATCAATGCACGAATTATCAATGCTGGTGATGGTGCGCATGAACACCCCACACAAGCCTTGCTTGATTCTTATTCCATTCGGGAAAAATTAGGCGAAGTTAAAGGAAAAAAAGTGGTGATTGTTGGCGATATTTTGCACAGTAGGGTAGCGCTGTCAAACATTTTTGCCTTGCAGTTGCAAGGAGCAGAGGTGATGGTATGTGGCCCTAAAACACTATTGCCAAAATACATTGGAAATCTTGGTGTAAAGGTTGAAACCGATTTGCGTAAAGCCCTAAATTGGTGCGATGTAGCTAATATGCTCCGTGTTCAAAATGAGCGTATGGACATTAGTTATTTTCCATCCACACGCGAGTACACCCAGCAGTTTGGGGTAAGCAAAGAATTATTGGATTCTTTAGATAAAGAGATTACCATAATGCACCCTGGACCAATAAATAGAGGTGTTGAGATAACCAGTGACGTTGCCGATTCAAACCAATCTATTATATTAGATCAAGTGCAAAATGGTGTTGCCGTTAGGATGGCCGTTATTTATTTACTGGCTTCAAAAATAAAACAGTAGGTTATGATTATAGACCAAAACGAAAATGTTTCTATCATTACGCAAGAAAAGGCTACAGTGGTAGAATTGGTAAGAAATCTTCAGAATAATTACGCAAAGCTTAAAAACAGTAACATTATAGTTGTGTTAACGTCTTTAAATACCTTAGGGTTAAGCGATATCGTAGAGTTTTTGCAAATTTCTAATACGCACCGAGCATCAAAACAATCTTTTGTTATTGTAACCAATAAAATAGATTTAGATAGTGCTCCTGATGAAATTGTTGTCGTGCCCACTTTGCAGGAGGCTTATGACATTATAGATATGGAAGAAATGGAGCGCGATTTAGGATTTTAACATGAGTAATAGCCATCTTGCACAAGTAAATATAGCAGAGCGTTTAGCGTCTATGGACGACCCCATAATGCAAGATTTTGTTAAAAATGTTGATCGGATAAATGCCATAGCCGATAACAGCCCAGGATTTATTTGGCGTCTGAAAGACGAAGATAAAGAAGAGGCCGTTCGTGTTTTTAATAACGATAAATTACTGATAAACATATCTGTTTGGGAAACTCCTGAAGCTTTATTTAACTACATTTATAAATCCAACCACATTAAAGTTTTAAAACGTAAAAAAGAATGGTTTAATAAAGTTAAGATGGCACATATGGCGTTTTGGTTCGTTCCCGCGGGTTATAATCCTACTTTTCAAGATGCCAAAAACCGACTGGATTACCTAAACAAACATGGAGAAACACCTTTTGCTTTTTCGTTTAAAAGTAAATTTACTATTCATGATTCATTAAACTATAAACAGCTTACAATATGAAATTAACCATTTTAGGCTGTTACAGTGCCACACCACGAACTTTAAACAATACCACGTCCCAAGTTTTAGAAATCAATAACCATATGTTTTTAATTGATTGTGGTGAAGGTACACAAGTGCAATTGCGCAGACATAAAATTAAATTCAATCGTATCAAACACATTTTTATATCGCATTTGCACGGTGATCATTTTTTCGGACTGGTGGGGTTAATTTCAACGTTTCGCTTGCTCACGCGAGAGGCCGATTTGCATATTTATGGCCCTAAAGGCATAAAGGAAGTTGTAACGCTTCAGATGAAATTAGCAGATTCGTGGACTAATTATAATCTGATTTTTCATGAGCTGACTTCAAAAGAATCAGAACTTATTTTTGAAGATGACAAAGTAGAAGTGCGTACCATTCCTCTAAATCACAGGGTATATACCAATGGTTACCTATTTAAGGAAAAGGAAGGTTTGAGAAAGCTTGACGTAAAGGCTGCTGAAAAGGCCAATATCAACGTGGCCTATTACCGTAAACTCACCCAAGGCTTTGATGTTGAAAATGAAGATGGCGTAGTTATAAAAAACGAAACGGTAACATATCCAGGGCCAAAGCCAAAAAGCTATGCTTTTTGTAGCGATACGAAGTACAAAGAAGATATTGTACCGCTAATTAAAAACACCGATGTATTATATCATGAGTCTACGTTTTTAAACGAGCATGAGCATTTGGCTGTGAAAACTAAACATTCAACAGCACAACAAGCCGCTACTATTGCAAAAAAAGCTAACATTAAAACCTTGGTTCTTGGTCATTATTCAACGCGATATGCTAGCTTAAAATACTTTAAAGAAGAGGCTCAAGAAGTTTTTGAAAGTGTACAATTGGCTGAAGATGGAAAAACCTTTGAATTTTAAGCTTTAGGTTCTTGTTTAGATAATGTCCATTCTATAGCTTCTTTTAAAGTCCGGCATCGCTTTATCTTAATTGGTGTGAATCTTTTTTCCAGACTAGCGTTAATCGACATCATTTTATTGTAATAAACAATAGCACCAGTTTGTAAAACTCTATTATAAACCCGGTCAACCAAATCCCAGGTCTGTGGATCCATCGAGTAGGAATTGACCCGGTTTGAAATATAGCCCAATTGTACATCCTTACCATAATGGTCAATCACCTTAATCATCACGGTATTTACCATTTCCCAATCAAAATGAATGCCTTCGTTCAATTCTGAAACCAAAAAATTGTCGCACAGATAAAAGTTTCCAAAGGGCATTTGTAACTTATGCGGATTTAGTTTTTTATAACATGTCGACTCTTCGAAAAGCATAGTGAATTAATTAATCAAAAATAATGAATTCGTAAAATACTACGATAGCCGCTCATAAATTTTTCGTTAATTTGTACTTATGGAAAAGGATTTGAGCAATTATAGGAAGTCTTATGAAAAGGCCGAATTAAGACTTTCAGGAGTACCCGATAATCCTCTGGAATTGTTTCAAAAATGGTTTTATGAGGTCGATAGTCATTTTGATGATATTGAAGCAAATGCCATGACGATGTCAACTATTGGATTAGATGGATATCCAAAAAGCAGAGTGGTTTTGCTTAAAAGGTTTACCTATGAAGGTTTTATTTTCTATACCAATTACAACAGTGAAAAAGGGAAGGCCATAGACGCAAATCCTAATGTGTGTTTGTCCTTTTTTTGGCCAGGAGCAGAACGGCAGATTATAATAAAAGGGAGGGCAGAAAAAATTGCTGCTAATTTAAGTGATGGTTATTTTGAATCTAGACCCCGAGGCAGTCAATTAGGAGCCATGGTTTCCAACCAAAGCGAAGTAGTTGATAGCAGGGAAGTTCTTGAGTCCCAGCTGTCAGCTCTCGAATCAAAATTTGAAGGTAAAGAAATTCCTCGGCCCTCGCACTGGGGGGGCTATATTATTAAGCCCGTTGAAATAGAATTTTGGCAAGGCCGCCCCAATAGATTACATGACCGTATTCGTTACCAACTTCAGAAGGACTATAACTGGCAAATAGCCAGGCTAGCTCCATAAAAAAGAAGTCTTTATCTTACTTAAATTTCCATTTTGTCGATTAAAAACACTAAATGCCGATTAAATACGTGTTTTTAATCGATTTTAACATTTCTTTAACTATTTTTTAGCATTAGGCTAATAATTTTAGAGTCCCAAACCAAAATAACTTAACCTAATGAAATCACCAATCAAACTGCCTGTATTGGCATTATTGGCCTTGCTATCGTTTGCTTCATGCTCAACAAACAGCATTGAAGATGAAGCCGAAGCACTAGAACTTAAACTAGTTTCTCAACAGGCCAAAGTCATCGAGCTCGAAATTTTAAATCTAATTAACGATCATCGCTTGTCGCAAGGCTTAAGCCCTTTAGAAGACATGAGTATAGTTAAATCTGTTGCATTTAGCCATACCGATTATATGGTTGATAAAGATGAGGTATCGCATCATAATTTTTATACTCGAAGTAATTATTTAAAGGCCAATGCGGGAGCACAACAGGTATCTGAAAATGTGGCTTATGGTTATAGTTCTGCTGAATCAGTTGTTGATGCTTGGATAAAAAGTGAAGCTCACAAAGACAACATTGAAGGTGACTTTACGAATTTTGACATTTCTGCCGAGAAAAATGAAGAAGGTAGGTGGTTTTTTACCAATATCTTTATAAAAAAATAACAGAATACTAATTCCAAAAACAATATTGAAGGTATCCTTTTTGATTTAACGATTAATAGCAAAACAAATTAATTAGGACAATGATAACTTAATAAGTTATTAATTTTAGTATGAACTAAAATCCCCTTGTTTTAAAACAAGGGGATTTTTATGTTGTAATAGGTTGTTATTGTTAAGTTTACAAAACCAGAGTAATGGGTTTATTTTAATAAAAAAAGTTTCAAATCATCATAAGATGAAATTACTGTAGATTCTTTTTCTTTACCCATCACTGATTGTATTTGTTTAGGCAAAGGTTGTTCTTCTTTTACAACGTCCTCAACAACATCTAAAAACTTAGTGGGGTGGGCGGTTTCCAAAAACACACAATGAGCATTTGGGCGCTCCTTTAAGTGTGCTTTACAGCCTAAATAACCCACAGCACCATGTGGGTCGGCCACATAGTTGTAATTGTTGAAAATTTCCAGCATAGCTGCCTTAGTTTCTTTATCCGTAAAACTGTACGACGAAATATTCTCTTTTAAGGTTTCAAAATTGTTTTTGTAAATCTCCTGAATACGAATAAAGTTACTTGGGGCTCCAACATCCATAGCGTTACTAATGGTTTGGATGGAAGGTTTGGGCTCATATAATTGTGATGTTAAATAACGGGTAACAACGTTGTTAACGTTGTTAGAAGCTACAAAATGCTTAATAGGTAAACCAAGCTGTTGCGCCATCATGCCGGCACAGATATTTCCAAAATTACCGCTAGGTACAGAAAATACAATATCGTCGTATTTATTGTGTAGCTGCTTATAAGCAAACATAAAGTAGAACAACTGTGGTAACCAGCGCGCTACGTTTATGGAGTTTGCTGATGTTAACTGCATTTTACTGGTTAAGCTTTCATCTAAAAATGCTGTTTTTACCATAGCCTGGCAATCATCAAAAGTGCCATCAACCTCAAGAGCTTTAATGTTTTGCCCCAGTGTGGTTAATTGTTTTTCTTGAATTTCGCTCACTTTGCCACTTGGGTAAAGGATAACAACATTCACCCCTTTTACGCCTAAAAAGCCATTGGCTACGGCACCACCGGTATCACCCGATGTGGCCACCAAAACGGTTACTTCTTTATCGTTGTCTTTGTTAAAGTAGCCCAAGCAGCGTGCCATAAAACGTGCACCTACATCCTTAAATGCCATAGTTGGACCATGGAAGAGTTCTAGGGTAGAAATGTTGTCGTTTAACTTCACCACAGGAAAATCAAAAGACAATGTTTCTTTCACAATCGTTTTTAAGATGTCTTCTGGAATTTCGGGTGAAACAAATTGTTTAATGGCTTCATAAGCCAATTCAGGATTTGATAAATTATCAATATTATCGAAAAAAGATTTAGGCAATGGCGTGATGCTTTCTGGAAAGTACAAGCCTTTATCGGGTGCCAAACCTTTTATTACAGCATTTTTGAAAGTTGAGTTTGGAGCTTTTCGGTTTAGTGAATAGTAATTCATTGTAATGTTATTCAATTATTTTAACGCCTTGGGTGTTAATTTTAGAGACATGAATATCAAAATCTATATTTGTTTTTGAGTAGATTTCTTTCATGGCATCAGACACGCTTTTAGATATTTCCAATCCTATGTTTAAAGTAAATATTGAAGGTCCTGAGCCCGATATACAAGCACCAAGTGCACCGGCATTTAGCACGGCATTTTTGACTTCGGAATAATGCGGAATAAGTTTGCTACGGTGTGGTTCAATAATAACATCGTGCAATGAGTCTTTTATTAAATTGTAATCGTTAATATGTAGCCCATGTACCAAACTTCCTAAGTTAGACCATTGTGTAATGGCATCTCCCAGAGGGACTTCTTTAGGTAAAACCGCACGAGACTCTGATGTTTTTATTTCAATTTGGGGATGAATAATGGTGGCATATAAATCATCAGGGCATGGGATTTCCAAAATTTTTAAAGGCGATACACTTTTCACCAAGGTAAACCCGCCAAAAAGGGCAGGAGCCAAGTTATCGGCGTGTTCGCACTTACTCGCTAATGCTTCACCTTTTATGGCAAATTCGGTTAATTGTGTTTTATTGAACGGTCGGCCCAAGAGTTCGTTCATTCCAAAAACGCTGCCCACAGCACTGGCGGCACTGCTGCCAATACCGCTTCCGGGTTTAATTCTTTTATATATTTCAATTTCAAAACCAAAATCGACATCCATGGCATCGTACATGGCTAAGGCAGACACCCCAGCTACATTTTTTGCGGTTTCGTAAGGCAAATCAAAACCTTCAATATGTGAAATAAAAATGCCTTTTTTGTCGATTTTCCGAATCACCATATCGTCACCAATACTGTCTAAACAGAATCCCAACACATCAAAGCCACAAGCCACATTGGCAACGGTAGCAGGCGAAAAAATTTTTATTTCGTTCATTTTATCTATTAAATAATTTTCTGCTGCGCTTGAACAGTAGCTAGAACTTTTTTTATACAGTGTCATGTTTTAATTTTTGTGACCACTTAAATTTTTACTCGTTTCCAACTCTAATGATATCGGCAAATAAACCAGAGGCCGTTACATCGGCACCAGCACCAGCTCCTTTTATAATCATGGGTTGTTGCGCATAGCGTTTGGTATAAAACATAACGATATTATCGCTGCCTTCAAGATTATAGAATGGGTGTCCTTCGGGAATTTCCTGTAAACCTACATTAGCCTTACCGTTATTGAATTGCGCAACATATTTAAGTTGACAATTTTTTTCTTTTGCCGAAGCATATAATTTTTGGTAATGGGCTTCATCGGTTTTTAAGGTTTCGTAAAAATCTTCAACCGAATCACTCTTTAAGCCAGCTTCCGATAAAAAGGGTAGGTTTTCAATGTCTTCCAAATCCATTTTAGAACCACTTTCCCTAGCAAGGATTAAAATTTTTCTAGCCACATCAACTCCGCTCAAGTCAATTCTTGGGTCTGGCTCGGTGTACCCCTCGGCTCCAGCTTGTTTAACGACATCGTAAAACTTGGTTGTATCGTTGAAATTATTAAACACGAAGTTCAAACTTCCTGAAAGTACCGCTTGAATAGAGGTTACTTTATCGCCAGATGCAATTAAATTGTTTAAAGTATCAATAATAGGCAATCCAGCACCAACATTGGTTTCAAACAACAGCGGAGCGTTGTATTCCAACGACAAACGTTTTAATAAACTATAATTTTCAAAATCACTCGAACATGCAATTTTATTACAAGCCACAACACCAATACTTTGTTTTAGGTATTGCGCATACAAATCGGCTACATCTTTATTTGCTGTAACATCAACAAAAATACTGTTGCGTAAATTCAGTGACTTAGTTTTTTCAAAGAAGCCTTGTAAACTAGCCTGTTCGGCATCAGTCAACTGTTCTTTCCAGTTATTTAAATTAATGCCTTCTTCATTGAACAACATTTTTCTTGAATTGGATAAACCAACAACTCGAAGTTTTATTTTTAAATTGTCCTTTAAATATTTTCTCTGTTGCTTTATTTGCTCGACCAAACGCTCGCCAACATTACCAACACCAGTAATAAACACGTTAAGTTGTTTGGTTTTGGTTTCAAAAAATTGCTCGTGTAAAGTATTAAGTGCTTTTTTTACGTCGCTTTCCAAAATAACTGCTGAAATATTTTTTTCTGAAGCCCCTTGTGCAATGGCTCTAATATTAATATTATTTCGTCCTAAACTGCTGAACATTTTACCGCTTATCCCTTGATGGTTTTTCATATTGTCGCCAACCAAAGCAATAATGGCCAAACCAGTTTCAACAATTAGAGGATCTATTTTATTCAATGCAATCTCATTTTCAAAAACCGTATCGATGGCAGTTTTAGCTGCCTCGGCATCTTTGGCTTCAATACCCAAACAAATGGAATGCTCTGAAGACGCCTGGGTAATTAAAATCACATTGATTTTTTCTTGGGATAAGGTTTCGAACAAACGTTTTGAGAACCCTGGAATACCAACCATGCCACTACCTTGTAAGGTCAATAAAGCAATGTTATTGATGTTACTGATGCCTTTTACAGGACCATTGGCACTAACGGGATCGTTAGAGATCATCGTACCATCTGCTTCGGGCTCTAAAGTATTCTTTATATGAATAGGAATACCCAAAGTCAATACAGGTTGTACCGTTGGTGGATACAATACTTTGGCTCCAAAATGAGATAACTCCATCGCTTCTTGATACGATATTTTTTTAATCGGGTAGGCCTGTCTTACCATTTTTGGATTGGTAGTGAACATGCCGCTCACATCGGTCCAAATTTCAAGCTGGTCTACTTTTAATGCCGCTGCAATAATGGCTGCGGTAAAATCTGAACCGCCACGCCCTAAAGTGGTTTGCTCTCCCGATTTCGATTTTGAGATAAACCCAGGAAGAATCGTGATGCTTTGCGGAGCCGAATTAAAATATTCCTGAATATTTTTGTTGGTGATGCTGTAGTCAACCTCTGCTTTTGTGAAATTGGAATTGGTAATAACAAGTTCTTGAGAATTTTTTCTATCAGCCGACAATCCACGATTTTTCATGGTCTCGGCAATAATGTAAGATGAAAGCAATTCGCCAAAACCCACTAATTTATCTGATGTTTTTGGAGACAATTCATTAATTAAATAAATGCCCTCCAATAGGCTTTTAAGTTCGTCAAGCTTTTCGTCAACATAACTTATAATGCCCTCGTTGTTGCTAGAGTTTAATTCATTTATTATGTTGAAATGAATGTTTTTTATGGTATTGAACGTTTCGGTAAACGCCTCATCTTTGGTTTGGGCTTGTTTTCCGGCCAAAAGCAATTTATCTGTAATGCCGCCAACAGCCGAAACCACGCAGGCAATCGTATCGTTTTTACCGTAATCTTCTAAAATGTTTATAACTTTATTTATGTTGTTTGAAGAACCTACTGAAGTTCCACCAAATTTTAAAACCTTCATGTTTTAATGCGTTGAATAATTAAAAAAATAATTGATTTGTTGTAATTATTGAAATTACAAAGATAGCCCGAAGAATATATAACTAGCAACCCCAAAGGGTTGTAATGTTTGTGGTTGTACCAAAAAAAGTGATGTTTCCTTTTAGAGAAAAAGAAGCCGACTTTGTAGTGTTTTGGTTTAAATAATTCATTGCTGTTATATAATACACCTCAAAAGTATTACTTTTAGCCTAATAAAAAAACTAAAACTTTCTTTTTATAGTATTCTTATATTGTTAGGCATTTTGCAGAAAAAAAACGACTAAGCCCAATAAGTATTGAAAAATCTATAAACGATTTAAAACATGAAAATCTTTTCAAAAGAACAAATTTATAAAGGCGACCGATTAACTGCCGAAAGACAGCAAATTTCTTCAACAGATTTAATGGAACGTGCCGGCACCCAAATTTTCAATTGGCTACATGCTCGCATGCAGGGTGCCCAGGTGCCCATTCACGTGTTTTGTGGTATAGGTAACAATGGCGGAGACGGTTTGGTACTTGCACGGCATTTGGTAACGCACGGTTATAATGTAAAAACTTATGTTGTTAATTATAGCGATAAGCGCTCCAAGGATTTTTTGATTAATTATGATCACATTAAAAACGTGACCAAAGCATGGCCAATCTTATTAAAAAGTGAAGACGACTTTCCTGAAATAAAACAAGAAGATATTATAGTTGACGGTGTTTTTGGTATTGGATTAAACCGCCCCGTTCATGATTGGGTAAAAGCCCTTTTTGTTCATTTTAGAAAAACGAAGGCTTTTACGCTGTCCATAGATATTCCTTCTGGGCTGTTTACAGACAAGCCTGTTGAAGACGAAGATGCTGTGGTTTGGGCCGGATTTACATTAAGTTTTGCTTCGCCCAAATTGGTATTCTTTTTACCTGAAACAGCCAAGTATTCGGTGCAATGGGCGGTATTGGATATTGGTTTGGATCAAGAATTTTTGCATACTACCGAAACAGAAGCCGAACTTATTGGAAAACATGAAATATTGCCCAATTACATGCCTCGCGAAAAATTTGCCCACAAAGGGCAATTTGGTCATGCTTTGGTTATTGGTGGTAGCTTCGGAAAAATAGGAGCGGTAAATTTGGCCTCTCGGGCCACACTATCTGCTGGCGCCGGTTTAGTTTCTGCTTATGTGCCAAAATGTGGCTATGTGCCTTTGCAAACAGCTTTCCCTGAAGCTATGGTGGTTACCGATATCGATGAAAACATTATTACCAAAATTAAATTCGATATCGACCCTAACGTAATCGCTTTTGGTATTGGGGTTGGTGTTGACCCTAAAACAGAGAAGGCTTTTAAAAACTTTTTAAAGAACAATAACTCGCCATTGGTAATTGATGCCGACGGTCTTAATATTATATCCAATAATAAGGAACTATTAAAGTTGCTGCCAGAAACACCAAGTGTTTTAACGCCGCACCCAAAAGAATTAGAGCGGTTAATAGGAATTTGGAGAGATGATTTTGACAAACTGAAAAGAGTGAAAGACTTTTCGAAAAAACACAATGTAATTGTTGTGATAAAAGGTGCGCACACAATCACTGTTTTTGATGAAAGACTTTATGTGAATACCACCGGGAATCCAGGTATAGCCACAGCTGGAAGTGGCGATGTGTTAACTGGAATCATTACGGGTTTAATCGCCCAAGGGTATCATCCTGTGGTAGCTTCAATCTTTGGAGTCTATTTACATGGACGCTCGGCCGATATCGCTTTAGAAGATTTTGGTTACCAAAGCTTGATTGCCAGCCACATCATTGAGTATTTAGGCGAAGCCTTTCTCGATTTATTTAAACAACCTGAGCAACGACAACAACAAGAAAATCAAGAAAAAACTGAAAAGCAATAAAAAAGGCCGCAATTAAGCGGCTTTTCTTTTAAATATCTAAGGTGCTAAATAATTCTATTAGCTTAGGGTCTGAAGGACGCGGTGCATTTACACTTACAATCTTGCCTTCTGGGTCGAGCAAAATGAAACGCGGGATGCCTTTTATGCCATAATCTTGTACGAATTGCGAATTCCAATCGTTATCTGCAAATAATTGCACACCCTTTAACTCCTTGTCGCTCACCATAGTTTTCCATTTTTCAAAATCTGAAGCTTTATCAATTGAAATACTCACAAACTCAATATTCTTATTATGGTATTGGTTTTCTAGTTTTTTTAGTGCTGGGATTTCTCTAATACATGGTCCGCACCAAGTAGCCCAAACATCAATGTACAGATATTTTCCTTTTAAGTCTTCTAAAGACGTTGTGCCACCTTCATAATTTTTGTAGTTAGTGAACTTAGGCGATGGTTTGCCAACATTAAGCGCTGTTATTTTTTTGTACTTTTCTTCAATGATTTTATTGTTTTCCGTATTGGTAGAATTTTCAGAAAATACTTTGTAAAACGTATCAACATACGAGGTGCGGGAGATAGCTATATTAGCAAAATCAAAAAGCAATCCATTTTTTATTGTTTGGTTTTCAACGTTTGAAACCAATTTTAAATAGGCCAAATCCATTGGTGAATTTTCTGCTCTTGCAAGACTATCGGCCGTCTTTTTATAATATTGCGATACTAAAAATTTATAGTGACTCGAAAATTCGAAATCTTCCTCGTTGTTATAATCGAGTGTATTCAATTCGTTTAAAAGGTCGTTTGAGGCTTTAAAATTAGGCTTTCGGGCTAACTCTTTATGTGCTTGTTCATAAACAGCAATTTGTCTTAAATAGGTATAATGGATATTTCTTTTTTCTTTTTCGATGTAACTTTTGGGTATATTATCGTAATCTTTTAGAAGCGTTTCAATTTCGTTTTTCATCGAATTGATTTTGCTTTTGAACTCAGCCTCATCAAGCGCATAAGTAATTCGAGCGTTACCAAATAATTTCTGCTCCAGTTTTCTTTTTTCGGCCAAATAATTACTGATTGCTGCGCCATTTCCAGAAATTTTCAATGAATTCACGAAGTTTTGTGCGTCATAATTAATATTCAGTTCGTAGCCTGGTTCAATATGAAGAAATACAGGGTTTTTTCCGTCAAAAAGCACATAATTGTTTTGGTTGGTTTTTAAGGTGTCTTTAAAACTGCCATCTTCTGATATATTAACCACTTCGCTAAAACTTTGATCGTAGGTATTGATTGTGAGTTCGTTGGGAAGTCTATTGGTTATTTTTCCTGAAATTACGGCGTAATCGGGTTTTGTTTGTTCTTTACAACTTAATACAGATATGGCTAGGGCCAAAAAAACTAATCTTCTCATTATTCGCTTTTAATTTTCGGTAAAAGTAAATAATAATGAAAGCAATTTTTAATTTTTAACAATAGTTTAGAGCAAACATTACTATCGTTTAGTGCGAAGCATATGCTGCTTGCTTTTAGTTAAGAACTACTTTGATAAGTTTCGTAGCATTATCGGTATTAACTTTTGTAATGTAAGCACCAACAGCCAGACGGTCGGTGTCAATTTCAATATTTTTTTGGTTGGTGTTTTTATGCATAAGTTTTTTTCCTGAGGTATCGTAAAGGTCAATACTCTTTATGTTTATAGAAGACTTAAAATGTAAAGCTTTAGTACTGTGGTTTTGCCAATATTTAAGTCCGTTTAAAGCAATATCTTCTAAGCCCAAAACGGTTTCAGCTTCAACTAAAACATCATCAATGCTTATAGTGAAACCTTCGTCTGGTACTGCGTTATGGTGCCTAAAAGCTACATACAAATTTGGTTCACCGGCAAATGCAGACAGGTCAATAGTCTGTTCTGTGAGCACGTTAATACCGGTTAAATTATAACTCATATAAGTACCACTTTCTAAGTCATTTGTAGCAGGCGAAGTTGCTATGTAAACCGAGTAGTTTTCATTGTCAAATTCAGTGTCAGGTGCCGCGGCTTTCCACTTTAAAGTAATTGTGCCACTTGCCTTAGATAAATCGATACTAGGAGAAATAGCCCAATTATCTGGAGTTAAGTTGACATCACCATTTAAATCATACGATACGGATGTCAAGACTTCTTCATTTACATTTGGATTAGCCTCAAATTGAGCGTTCCAATCAAAACCATCGTCAGTGGTTTCGGTATTAGTGATGGTCCAATCAGAAATATCTAAATCATTAAAATTATCAGACCAAACTACTGTTTGGGAATATGCGGCGTGAAAAGCCAAAAAGGAAAGGATAAAAGTAATTTTTTTCATGGTAAACGGGTTAACAAATTATACATGTCTTAATTTACAAATAATAACCATAAGCCATTTTTTTTTTAGATGAACGTTCAAAAATGTATTATGATGTGTTACTTGGTTTTCTAAATTTAATGTTTAATGGTAACAAACTTAAATTTTAAAATTTGTTGTAATCGTTTGTTTTTGAGTGTTTTTGTCCATTTCTTTTTAAAGGCATCCAAAACGTGAAATTAATGGTAGAATAATAAACACATCGCCCTTATGATACAAAAAGCATGTGTGTCGGGAGCGCTAGGCATCAATAAAGAGAAATTAGTGGGAGGTATTAGTGTTTTTCCAAACCCTACTTCCAATAAACTTTTTATTAAAAAGTAGATCAAATATTTCAATCCGTAAATATTACTATCCAAATATTACTGGAGCAAAATACGTAATATTAAAAGCGATAATAGTCTAATACAACCTATCGATTTAAGTAGCTTAATCCTAGGGTATATTTTCGGGAAATGAATACAGAATCACGTGTCCGAACAGATAGAATATTGGTTGCTAGGTATTTGATTTTTAATATTTTACAAAGTGTAAAGCAAAGACTCTATGAGGATGTTTTTTAAAAAATATTGTAATACATCGGTATTTTAAGTCGCACAGCTAAAAAATAAAAATTGACATTAAAATCTTTTCTTTAATCCAAAATATTTACTACTTTTAGGGAAAGCCAAACAAATTTAAAAAAACTAACGAACACAATTTATAATATTCTTTCCACGAGAATCATTTAGTTAATAGCACATTAAAATGATTAAAGCATTTGATTAATAGCAATTATTGAATGCCCAATTCTTCTATAGTACTTACGTACCTTGTAGTGTGTGTTTTATTGAAAAATAAAATATAAACACTCTTTCTATGACTTACTTTATTGTTATGTAAACTCATTTATTAACTTAATTTAAATGCTATGTTTATGTACAAAATTACGAATAACGACTTTATTGACTTGGTCAGTAAATCGTACAAGACATTTGTATTGTGTTGTTTGTCCTTACTCTGTTTCGGACTTTCAACACAATCTTTTTATGCACAGGATGTAGGTTCATCTACGGTTCAGGCCAATTTTGGTGTTGAAGCGGATGTCTATTCAGGGGTATTACAATTTCCGAATGTTGGAAATCCGGTTGATCTACTTCCAGGAGATCCTTCAGGAATTGATGACTGGTTCGAGGGGCCCTCGGGCTTAGGAGTAATCGATGAATTTGGTAGTGCTAATGGCGGTAATCCAGATTCCGATCCTGACGTTCCGAACGATACCGATAATGTTGCGATTGAGCTTAGACAATCGGTATGGAACCTTAATGTGCCAGGACTACCTTTTCCAGTTGTTTTGGGGAATGGAACCCCTTATTTATGGCTGGATGCCGTTTACGGGCGTGATACCTATACATCTGGTGGTAGTGCTGAAACCTCTTATTTTGCAGGAGGAGCGGATAAAAATTCTAATAATCCAGCTAATTGGACTATAGGTACTATGGGAAGTGTGCCTCAAAAAACGGATATTGTGGATGTGTATGCACATTTGCGAGGTACTAATCCGCATGACCCTACAACCAATCCTGGTTTTCCTCTAGATGACAGACCTTTTGATGAACTTTTCGCATATGCAGGTGCTTCATTAGCGGTTACCAACGGTAACAAGCATCTGGATTTCGAATTTTTTCGAGTAGGATTAGAAACGGTTGCAGATCTTAGTAACCCAGCTAAACTCGGCCCTGATGCCGGACGTACCGCCTGGACTTTCGATCCAGACGGAGCTGATAATGCTCCCGGAGGTGGTGACGATGGAGAAATTATGATTCCAGGGACCATTATTGTCTCGGTGGATTATATTAACGGAGGAAATGTGCCTTCTATCAGAATCAGAGTTTGGATGAGCGAAACTACTTTTAATAATTATGATAATACCTGGGATGGCAGACCTTTTAATGTTGACAAAAATGTCGCGTTTGAACAAGAGGGAGACTCAGGTGAATTTGGTTACGCCGCTATTAACCCTAAAGATCCAACTGTCACTAATATGTGGGGTAGAGCTAATGATAATTTTGTTGATGCAGCTGGATCTACCACATTAGGACCACCATGGGGTACCTTTGAAGGATCTGGACCAGATTGGGTTACAGATTATGAACGCTATCAATTTGTTGAAATCGGTCTAAATTTGACGGCTTTTGGATTAGACAGAAGAGGGGTTCAAGATCCTTGTTCTAATATATTAGGTAGTTTATTGGTTAAAACCCGTAGTAGTGGTGGTGGGCCAAATGAGAGTGCCTTTGGTTCTGAGTTAAAAGACTTTGCCGGACCTTATTTGTTCGGATTTCTTGGTGGACCACCGGAAATTGCTGCAGATCCGCTAACATCTTGTGAAGATGGCGATGATCAACATGCATTTGACTTGACAACAGCTATTGATGAAGCGAATAGTACACCAGAACCTGATACGACAAGAACATTTCATGAAAGTGAGGCTGACGCAGATAATCTTATGAGTTCAGGTATTGGTACTCCAGGAAGTTATAGTGTGTCCGTTGGTGACAGTCCAAAAACAATTTGGATACGTAGTGTTCGTACTGGTAGCCAATGTTATAGTAAAACTTCTTTTACCGTTACTGTTTATGACCAGCCAACAGCGGGAACAGGTCAAGATGATTCTTATTGTGAGACCGAAGATGTTTCAAATGTAGATCTGTTTGCTTTATTGACAGGTGAAGATGCAGGAGGTCAGTGGACTGATGCCAATGGCAACGTAAGCAGCCCAATCGATTTGAGTGGTTATGCATTGGATACCACCCATACGTTTACTTATACAGTAGGGGCAAACGGTGATTGTCCAGGTGACAATGAGTCTGTGGATATCATTATTTACAGCCAGCCAACAGCGGGAACAAGTCAAGATGATTCCTATTGTGAGACCGAAGATGTTTCAAATGTAGATCTGTTTGCTTTATTGACAGGAGAAGATGCAGGAGGTCAGTGGACTGATGCCAATGGCAACGTAAGCAGCCCAATCGATTTGAGTGCTTATGCGTTGGATACCACCCACACGTTCACGTATACAGTAGGGGCTAACGGTGATTGTCCAGGTGACAATGAGTCTGTGGATATCATTATTTACAGCCAGCCAACAGCCGGAACAGGCCAAGATGATTCTTATTGTGAGACCGAAGATGTTTCAAATGTAGATCTGTTTGCTTTATTGACAGGAGAAGATGCAGGAGGTCAGTGGACTGATGCCAATGGCAATGTAAGCAGCCCAATCGATTTGAGTGCTTATGCGTTGGATACCACCCACACGTTCACGTATACAGTAGGGGCAAACGGTGATTGTCCAGGTGATAATGAATCTGTAGATATCATTATTTACAGCCAGCCAACAGCCGGAACAGGCCAAGATGATTCTTATTGTGAGACCGAAGATGTTTCAAATGTAGATCTGTTTGCTTTATTGACAGGAGAAGATGCAGGAGGTCAGTGGACTGATGCCAATGGCAATGTAAGCAGCCCAATCGATTTGAGTGCTTATGCGTTGGATACCACCCACACGTTCACGTATACAGTAGGGGCAAACGGTGATTGTCCAGGTGATAATGAATCTGTAGATATCATTATTTACAGCCAGCCAACAGCCGGAACAGGCCAAGATGATTCTTATTGTGAGACCGAAGATGTTTCAAATGTAGATCTGTTTGCTTTATTGACAGGAGAAGATGCAGGAGGTCAGTGGACTGATGCCAATGGCAATGTAAGCAGCCCAATCGATTTGAGTGCTTATGCGTTGGATACCACCCACACGTTCACGTATACAGTAGGGGCAAACGGTGATTGTCCAGGTGATAATGAATCTGTAGATATCATTATTTACAGCCAGCCAACAGCCGGAGCAGGTCAAGATGATTCTTATTGTGAGACCGAAGATGTTTCAAATGTAGATCTGTTTGCTTTATTGACAGGAGAAGATGCAGGAGGCCAATGGACTTATATGGGCGGCAATGTAAATAGCCCAATCGACTTGAGTGCTTATGCATTGGATACTACCCACACGTTCACTTATACAGTGGGAGCCAATGGCGACTGTCCAGGCGATGATGAGTCAGTGGATATCATAATATACGGTGATCCAACAGCCGGAACAGGTCAAGATGATTCTTATTGTGAGACCGAAGATGTTTCAAATGTAGATCTGTTTGCTTTATTGACAGGAGAAGATGCAGGAGGTCAGTGGACTGATGCCAATGGTAACGTAAGCAGCCCAATCGATTTGAGTGCTTATGCATTGGATACTACCCACACGTTCACGTATACAGTGGGAGGCAACGGCGATTGTCCAGGCGATGATGAGTCAGTAGATATCATCATCTATAGCCAGCCAACAGCCGGAACAGGTCAAGATGATTCTTACTGTGAGACCGAAGATGTTTCAAATGTAGATCTGTTTGCTTTATTGACAGGAGAAGATGCAGGAGGTCAGTGGACTGATGCCAATGGTAACGTAAGCAGCCCAATCGATTTGAGTGCTTATGCGTTGGATACCACCCACACGTTCACGTATACAGTAGGGGCAAACGGTGATTGTCCAGGTGATAATGAATCTGTAGATATCATTATTTACAGCCAGCCAACAGCCGGAACAGGTCAAGATGATTCTTACTGTGAGACCGAAGATGTTTCAAATGTAGATCTGTTTGCTTTATTGACAGGAGAAGATGCAGGAGGTCAGTGGACTGATGCCAATGGCAATGTAAGCAGCCCAATCGATTTGAGTGCTTATGCGTTGGATACCACCCACACGTTCACGTATACAGTAGGGGCAAACGGTGATTGTCCAGGTGATAATGAATCTGTAGATATCATTATTTACAGCCAGCCAACAGCCGGAACAGGCCAAGATGATTCTTACTGTGAGACCGAAGATGTTTCAAATGTAGATCTGTTTGCTTTATTGACAGGAGAAGATGCAGGAGGTCAGTGGACTGATGCCAATGGCAATGTAAGCAGCCCAATCGATTTGAGTGCTTATGCGTTGGATACCACCCACACGTTCACGTATACAGTAGGGGCAAACGGTGATTGTCCAGGTGATAATGAATCTGTAGATATCATTATTTACAGCCAGCCAACAGCCGGAACAGGTCAAGATGATTCTTACTGTGAGACCGAAGATGTTTCAAATGTAGATCTGTTTGCTTTATTGACAGGAGAAGATGCAGGAGGTCAGTGGACTGATGCCAATGGCAATGTAAGCAGCCCAATCGATTTGAGTGCTTATGCGTTGGATACCACCCACACGTTCACGTATACAGTAGGGGCAAACGGTGATTGTCCAGGTGATAATGAATCTGTAGATATCATTATTTACAGCCAGCCAACAGCCGGAACAGGTCAAGATGATTCTTACTGTGAGACCGAAGATGTTTCAAATGTAGATCTGTTTGCTTTATTGACAGGAGAAGATGCAGGAGGTCAGTGGACTGATGCCAATGGCAATGTAAGCAGCCCAATCGATTTGAGTGCTTATGCGTTGGATACCACCCACACGTTCACGTATACAGTAGGGGCAAACGGTGATTGTCCAGGTGATAATGAATCTGTAGATATCATTATTTACAGCCAGCCAACAGCAGGAACAGGTCAAGATGATGCATATTGTGAGTCAGATTCAGGATTATCATCTGTTGATTTAGATGCTTTATTAAGTGGTGAAGATGCAGGAGGCCAATGGACTTATATGGGTGGCAACGTAAGTAGCCCGATTGACTTGGGTGCTTATGCCACAGGAGATCATACATTTACTTATACAGTAGCTGCTAATGGTGATTGTCCAGCTGATGACGAGGATGTGGTAATTACTATTAACCCTAATCCAGGGTGTACCGCAGCCAATTCATCTGAAGGTCTTGAACTTGGTTTATGTCTTGGTCAAACACTAGGTCTTAGTGTAACACCAGCAGATACTAATTTATATACCTATCAATGGACTAGTAATGGTAGTGCTATAATTACTAATGCTGATATGCCAAATGCCACTGCAGATAATGTGGCCGATGGTGAAGTGTTTACAGTAAGAATAACATCTAAAACTGCTCCAACATTTTGTTATTCAGAATGTACAACAACAGCGAGATACTACGATTGTGCACCTAATTGTGAAACAGCCTTTGGTGTAGAAACTATGGGACCTGATAATGATGGTTTTTATAGTGTAAATCCAGATGTTAGTAGTTGTTTCCGAAATGATGGCTTTAGACGTTGGGGTTGGACCAACAAAATCACAGAAGAAGGAACTTATGAATTTGAATTATTTAGAGGAGCCGGACGTTGTGACTTAAGTAAGGGTACGCATGTTGGTTGGGTAAGACTTTATTATGGTGAAGGATTAGCTGAACCAGGAGAAGTGGTAGTGGAATACGACTTATTTGGTGATGGTGAAACCTTTGTGATTTCAGAAGCCCATGTTTGGGTTGGCTGTGATCCTTATCCAAAGACTAAAAGTGGAGCCTATACAGTGGCACCTGGACAATACAGTTTTAATTCAGGTGATTTAGGCTATGTTGATGATAAATTAATCACTCCGCCAATTCAAGCTTCAGGTGATTTCTATTTCATAGCTCATGCCGTAGTATGTGATTATGATGTGCCTAACGGAGCAGAGTTACCTGGCTTAGCGAACACCTATGAATTCGATATGCCTAATGCTCCATTTAATGAAGCTGAGTGTAATGTTAATACAGATGGATGGGGTAAAAGCAGTGGAGATAAAGTAAGTTTTACGGCTTACCCAGTACCATTTGAAAATGAAGTGAACGTTGGTTATAAATTTGAGTATGATACCAATGTAAAAATCGATGTATACGATATTAAAGGGGCTTTAATAAGACAAGCTGAAAATAACAGTTATATTAAAGGAACTTATGATACGACCACCATTGATTTATCAAGAACAGATGATCAATTATACTTCATCAAGTTGAGTACTAGTAAAGAAATACTTGTTAAGAAAATTGTATCCTCAACAGAACAATGATCATATCATTGTATAGTTTACCTATTATAAAAGAGGGCAGCTTAGGTTGCCCTCTTTTTTATATGAATAAATTAAGTGATATATACTACTTATAATTGTTCCATAAGCCTATTTGATGGTGTCCTAATTTTAAAATTCAAAATACACCATTTTTAAGGGATGTGATGATAACAGATCATCAATTTTTTTTGCCATATATCTTCATTATATGTATTTACCATAATAATGTAATATATTTATGATAAGCCACTTAACCTTTTGATGATGAAAAAAATCTATCTTTTAACACTTATCTTTTTTTTAGCAAAAAACATATACGCTCAAAATTGTAATAGTAATACAACAAATGTACCCAGTTATACGGCTAAAAACACGGAAGATGTGGAGTTGGTAACTGGCTCCATCTTTGCCGGAGAATATGTAACGGTGACCAACATTTTAGAAGAAAAATATACGTTTACGTCCGAGTATCTTAACAACAACGATTTCATAACGATAAGAAACGCTTCTGGAAGTGAGGTTTTGGCCGAAAGTGTTTCACCTTTAACTTATACCTTCCAGTCAGCTGATATTCCCACGGGAGAAATTCGGGTAATCATTCATTTAAGCAATAGCTGTGATAGTGACAGTAATACGCATACCGTTAATTTACAAAAGGTACCAACTTGCTACAAACCCGAAGCCCCAAGGGTAAGCTACTTGTCCAACACAAAGTTGGATTTTTATTGGAACGCGCCAAGTACCGGGCCAAGCCCTTCAGATTACGATTGGGAAATTGGTAAAACTGGATTTACTCCTGGAACAAACGACCACGTGGTTAAAGGATCGACGGGAGGGGTATTGGAGGCTTCCTCAGGTGAAAATGCATTGATGGCAAACACCACTTATCAGGTGGCTATCCACTCCAATTGTGGATCGGGAGATTATAGCAACTTTTTAATTTCACCAAATATAACAACATTATCAGCAGACCCGCCGCCTAATGATTTTTGTAGTGGGGCCATAGCCATAATTGAGGAAACTGGTGTTGCTGACGCAACTTCGGCAACCGAAATTGTTGGGTCTGTTTTAGGAGGAGCAGGAACTGATATTGGTGCCGAGACGTGTAATGTTAAAAATGCTAATGCCCGTGATGATGTCTGGTACTGGTTTTTGGCTCAAACAACCGATATAAATATTACCTTGGAACCCTTATTTGATGGCAGGTTAAGTTTATTTTCGGGTGATTGCAATGGACTAACATTTTTGGATTGTAGTGATAATAATGGTGGACTTTCCCCAACTACCGAAGCGATTAACTTTAATAATTTAACCATTGGCCAAACCTATTATTTTAGGGTATATTCACAAGGGTTTTCTGCTACTAATCCTGACTTTATAGTAAAATTGTGGTCTAGTACTGAAACTACTGATGCTGATGGCGATGGTTATGGTAATAATCCTGCTGTTGATTGTAATGATGGTAATGCATCCATTTTCCCTGGAGCTGAAGAAATATGTGACGGGTTAGATAATAATTGTGATGGACAGGTTGATGAAGGACTTAGCTTTACAACCTATTACGCCGATAGTGATGGTGATGGTTTTGGAAATCCTAATGTGTTAGAGTTTGTCTGTGATGGCCCCTTACCAGGATATGTGATAAACAATACAGACTGCGATGATGATGATCCTGATGTGAATCCGGGTGCAACAGAAATACCTGATAATGGTAAAGATGATGATTGTAATCCTTCAACTTTGGATAGCTCGGCTGATGTGGATGATGATGGTGATGGTTTTTCGGAAAATCAGGGTGACTGTGACGACACTAAAAATTATATTTACCCTGGAGCGACAGAAGTACCGGATAACAATATAGACGAAGACTGTGATGGTAGTGATATTAAAACCTGGTATCGAGATGCTGATGATGACGGCTATGGCGATATAAACCAAACCACACTTGCTAATACCAAGCCTAATGGCTATGTGGCAAATAGTGCAGATTGTAATGATAATACAAATGCGGTTAACCCAGGCGCTACCGAAGTGGTAGCCAATGGTATTGATGAAAATTGTGATGGTTTATACCAGTGGTATCAGGATAATGATGACGATAATTATGGCTCATTAACCATTATTCAGTCGGATAACAGCAGTCCGGGCTTAGGTGAATCAGACAATGCCTTAGATTGTAATGATAGTAATGCATCCATAAACCCTGAAGCAACAGATATTGTAGCTAATGGTATTGACGAAAACTGTGATGGATTATATCAGTGGTATCTGGATAGTGATGAAGACGGTTATGGTTCATCAACTATAGTAGAGTCAGTTAATAGTAGTCCGGGTTCTGGTGAGTCTAATAATAATTCTGATTGTAATGATGGAAATGATACCATATATCCAGGAGCACCAGAAATCTGTGATGGATTAGATAACGATTGTGCAGATGGCATACCTAATAGCGAGGTAGACAGTGATTCTGATGGGGTATTGGATTGTGAGGATAACTGTCCGGAGGTTTCTAATCCTGGACAAGAAGATAGTAATGGAAATGGTATTGGTGATGCTTGTGAAAGTCTATCGGTACAAACATCATCATTATTGAAAAACATTTTAATAGAGCCAAACCCATTCAAATCAAGTTTTAATTTGCACGTACAACAAAAACCAAATAACCAGAAAATCGGTATAACATTATTCGATTTAAACGGACGTTTAATTTATAACAATAACCATACTAATAACAATGGCGTTATAAGAATCAATTATTTTACGCATTTACAAAAAGGAATATACTTCTTAAAAATTTCATCTCATTCTGAATTTACGATTAAGCAAATTATTAAGCTTTAGAACTATTTAGATCTTAAAACTAAATTACAAAATCTAGATAAGTTTTGTCATAAGATACAGGTATACGGGCTTTTCTTTTAATCGATATTTTAAGTGTTTTATCTGTTTTAAATGCTGTTGTAATAAATAATAAATAACTTTAAAGTAACTCCAAAGTATTTGTGAAATTTGACCTAAATGTATTGGTTTTTAAGTGTTAAACACTCCTGATTAATAGCAATAGTCTTTAATAAATTTAAATTAGAATAGCATGAATAAAATTACATGCATTGGTCTTCTATTTTTTACTATATGGTCTAATGCTCAAAATTGTAATAGTAATACAACAGTTGTACCCAGTTATACGGCTAAAAACACGGAAGATCTGGAGTTGGTAACGAGCTCAATTTATGCCGGAGAATATGTAACGGTGACTAACATTTTAGAAGAAAAATATACGTTTACATCCGAGTACCTTAATAGTAACGATTTCATAACGATAAGAAACGCTTCCGGAAGTGTGGTTTTGGCCGAAAGTGTTTCACCTTTAACTTATACGTTCCAGTCAGCTGATATTCCCACGGGAGAAATTCGGGTAATCATCCACTTGAGTAATAGCTGTGATGGTGACAGTAATAACCATACCGTTAATTTACAAAAGGTACCAACTTGCTATAAACCCGAAGCCCCAAGGGTAAGCTACTTGTCCAACACAAGGTTGGATTTTTATTGGAGTGCGCCAAGTACTGGGCCAAGCCCTTCAAATTACGATTGGGAAATTGGTATAACCGGTTTTACCCCTGGAACAGGTAACCACGTGGCTAATGGATCGACAGGAGGGGTGTTGGAGGCTTCCTCAGGTGAAAATGCATTGATGGCAAACACCACTTATCAGGTGGCTATCCGCTCCAATTGTGGGTCAGAAGATTATAGCAACTGGTTAATTACACCAAATATAACAACATTATCAACAGACCCTCCATCGAATGACATTTGTAGTGGAGCGACACTTATAATCCAGGAAACGGGAAAGGCGATTGACGGTAGTGATGCCACCTCCGTACCTGGAAGCGTTTTGGGAGGAGCAGAGACCAACGAGGATGCTGAAATATGTAACGCCAAAAGTGCCAATGCTAGGGACGATGTTTGGTATAGGTTTTTGGCCCAAACGACCGATATTAATATTGCCTTGGATCCTTTATTTGATGGTAGGCTAAGTTTATTTTCGGGTGATTGCAATACACTATCACTTTTAGATTGTAGTGATGGTATAACCGGTACAGGAGACGAACAAATTACTTATAATAATTTAACCATTGGCCAAACCTATTATTTTAGGGTGTATTCACAGGGGTTTAAGGCGACCAACCCCAATTTCACATACAAACTATGGTCTTCACAATCCATAACCGATGGTGATGTTGATGGTTATTCAACAGACGGAGGGGATTGCGATGATTTTGAATCTACTGTTTACCCAGGAGCCCCTGAAATCTGTGATGGATTGGATAATGATTGTAACGGACAGATAGACGAAGGGCTAGCGAAGGTTGATTACTATCCCGATAACGATGGCGACGGCTATGGGGATTCGAGTGCCCCGGCTACGAGTGTGTGTTCGGCATTACAACCCGTCAACACGGTTACCAACAACACAGACTGTGACGATAATAATGCAGGCATCAATGTGCCAATCACTTACTATGTGGATGCTGATGGCGACGGTTTTGGCTCGACCACTACGGAAGATTTGTGTGAAACCTCGGCACCAGTGGGCTATTCCGAAAACAATACCGATTGCGATGACGGTGATGTTAACCTTAACCCGGATACGACTTGGTATGCCGATAGTGATGGCGATGGTTATGGCAACAATGCAGTTACCCTGACACAATGTGAACAGCCCGCCAACTATGTTTTGGATAATTCTGATTGTGATGATAGTGATGTTAACCTTAACCCGGATACGGTTTGGTATACCGATAGTGATGGCGATGGCTATGGTGATTTAAACGTTGCCCAACTGTCCTGTAATCAGCCATCAGGCTATGTTTCCAATAGTTTGGATTGTAACGATTCAAATATTAATATTAATCCCGATGCTGCTGAAGTTTGTGACGGTATTGATAATGATTGTGACGGTTTAATCGATGACGCCGATGACAGTATAGCTGGTCAAGACACTTGGTATGCCGACAATGATGGTGACGGCTATGGCGATTTAAACGTTACCCAACTGTCCTGTAATCAGCCATCAGGCTATGTTTCCAACAGTTTGGATTGTAACGATTCAGATATTAACATTAACCCCGATGCTGCTGAAGTTTGTGATGGTATTGATAATGATTGTGACGGTTTAATCGATGACGCCGATGGCAGTATAGCTGGTCAAGACACCTGGTATGCCGACAATGATGGTGACGGCTATGGCGATTTAAACGTTACCCAACTGTCCTGTAATCAGCCATCAGGCTATGTTTCCAACAGTTTGGATTGTAACGATTCAGATATTAACATTAACCCCGATGCTACTGAAGTTTGTGATGGTATTGATAATGATTGTGACGGTTTAATCGATGACGCCGATGGCAGTATAGCTGGTCAAGACACCTGGTATGCCGACAATGATGGTGACGGCTATGGCGATTTAAACGTTACCCAACTGTCCTGTAATCAGCCATCAGGCTATGTTTCCAACAGTTTGGATTGTAACGATTCAGATATTAACATTAACCCCGATGCTACTGAAGTTTGTGATGGTATTGATAATGATTGTGACGGTTTAATCGATGACGCCGATGGCAGTATAGCTGGTCAAGACATCTGGTATGCCGACAATGATGGTGACGGCTATGGCGATTTAAACGTTACCCAACTGTCATGTAATCAGCCATCAGGCTATGTTTCGAACAGTTTGGATTGTAACGATTCAGATATTAACATTAACCCCGATGCTACTGAAGTTTGTGATGGTATTGATAATGATTGTGACGGTTTAATCGATGACGCCGATGGCAGTATAGCTGGTCAAGACATCTGGTATGCCGACAATGATGGTGACGGCTATGGCGATTTAAACGTTACCCAACTGTCCTGTAATCAGGCATCAGGCTATGTTTCCAACAGTTTGGATTGTAACGATTCAGATATTAATGTTAACCCCGATGCTACTGAAGTTTGTGATGGTATCGACAATGATTGTGACGGTCAGATTGATGAAGGTGTTAAGAATACCTATTATGCCGATACAGATGGCGATGGTTATGGAGATGCCAGTGCTAGTATTTTAGCCTGTTCAGCACCAGAAGGTTATGTTAGCAATAACACAGATTGTAATGACAATGAAGCCAACGCTTACCCAGGTAATGTAGAAGTCTGTGATGGCATTGATAACGATTGTGATGGTCAGGTTGACGAGGGTGCAACAAACAACTATTATGCCGATAGTGATGGTGATGGTTATGGAAATGCCAGTGCTAGTATTTTAGCCTGTTCAGCACCTGAAGGATATGTCAGTAATAATACAGATTGTAATGACAATGAAGCCAACGCTTACCCAGGTAATGTAGAAGTCTGTGATGGCATAGATAACGATTGTGATGGTCAAGTTGATGAAGGCGTTAAGAATACCTATTATGCCGATAGTGATGGTGATGGCTACGGTGATTTTGGAAATAGTCAATTGTCCTGTAACCAACCGCTTGGTTACGTTTCTAACAGTTTAGATTGTAATGATGCAGATGTTAATATTAACCCTCTGGCTATTGAAATCTGTGATGGTATTGATAACGATTGTGATGGTTTGATTGATGATGCAGATGACAACATAACGGGACAGGATACTTGGTATGCTGATAACGATAATGACGGATATGGTGATTTTACCAATAGTTATTTGTCCTGCAATAAGCCCATAGGTTATGTTTCCAACAGTTTGGACTGCGATGATACGGATGCTAATATTAATCCCAACGCTACAGAAATATGTGATGGCATTGACAATGATTGTGACGGACAAATAGATGATGCGGATAATGATATTACCGGACAATATACCTGGTATGCCGATAGTGATAATGATGGTTATGGTGATTTTGAAAATAGTCAATTGTCCTGTATCCAACCCTTAGGTTACGTTTCTAACAGTTTGGACTGCAACGATACTGATGTTAATGTTAACCCTGCCGCTACAGAAATCTGTGATGGTATTGATAATAACTGCGACGGTCAGGTTGATGAAGATGTAAAAAACACCTATTATGCCGATACAGATGGCGATGGTTATGGAAATGCCAGTGCTAGTATTTTAGCCTGTTCAGCACCTGAAGGATATGTCAGTAATAATACTGATTGTAATGACAATGAAGCCAACGCTTACCCAGGTAATGTAGAAGTCTGTGATGGCATAGATAACGATTGTGATGGTCAGGTTGATGAAGGCGTTAAGAATACCTATTATGCCGATACTGATGGGGATGGTTACGGAGATTCTGGGTCTAGCATTTTGGCCTGTTCAGCGCCTAACGGTTATGTTAGTGATAATACAGACTGTGATGATACAGAAGTAGATGCGTACCCAGGTAATACCGAAGTTTGTGATGGCATTGATAATGATTGCGACGGTCAGGTTGACGAGGGTGTAACAAACACCTATTATGCTGATAGCGATGGCGATGGTTTCGGAGATGCAGGGTCTAGTATTTTGGCATGTTCAGCGCCTAATGGTTATGTTAGTGATAATACAGACTGTGATGATACAGAAGCTGACGCTTACCCAGGTAATTTAGAAGTCTGTGATGGCATTGATAACGACTGCGACGGTCAGGTTGACGAAGGTGTTGAGAACACCTATTATGCTGATACTGATGGCGATGGTTATGGCGATGCCAGTGCTAGTATTTTAGCATGTTCTGCACCTGCAGGTTATGTCAGTAATAATACGGACTGTGATGATACAGAAGCAGATGCGTACACTGGTAATGTAGAGGTTTGTGACGGTATCGATAACGACTGTGATGGTCAGGTTGACGAAGGCGTTAAGAATACCTATTATGCCGATACTGATGGGGATGGTTACGGAGACATGAATAACGCTCTAGAGGCATGTTCTCAACCAGCAGGATATGTTACGGACAGTACCGATTGCGATGATACTGATGCGAATATCAACCCGGGCGAGGTTGAAATCCCAAATAATGGTACAGATGAAAACTGTGATGGTACCGATGCTAGCTTATGGTACCAAGATTTGGATGGCGATGGTTTTGGAAACCCTAATATTAGTCAGCAGTCTAATACCCAGCCTGCAGGGTATGTTGGTAATAACACGGACTGTAATGACAATGAATCGGCATCTTACCCAGGTAATGTAGAAGTCTGTGATGGCATTGATAACGATTGTGACGGTCAGGTAGATGAAGGTGTTAAAAATACCTATTATGCAGACACTGATGGGGATGGTTATGGTGATGCCAGTGCTACTATTTTAGCCTGTTCAGCACCTGAAGGTTATGTTATTGACAATACAGATTGTAATGACAATGAAGCCAACGCTTACCCAGGTAATGTAGAAGTCTGTGATGGTATTGACAACGACTGTGATGGTCAGGTAGATGAAGGTGTTAAGAATACCTATTATGCCGACACTGATGAGGATGGTTATGGTGATGCCAGTGCTACTATTTTAGCCTGTTCAGCACCTGAAGGTTATGTTATTGACAATACAGATTGTAATGACAATGAAGCCAACGCTTACCCAGGTAATGTAGAAGTCTGTGATGGTATTGACAACGACTGTGATGGTCAGGTAGATGAAGGTGTTAAGAATACCTATTATGCAGATACAGATGGAGATGGCTACGGAAATGTTGGCGCTAGTATTCTGGCTTGTTCAGCACCAGAAGGTTATGTTAGCAATAATACAGACTGTAATGACAATGAAGCGGCATCTTATCCAGGTAATGTAGAAGTCTGTGATGGCATTGATAACGACTGTGATGGACAGGTTGACGAAGGTGTTGAGAATACGTATTATGCTGATAGTGATGGCGATGGTTATGGAGATGCAGGGTCTAGTATTTTGGCCTGTTCAGCACCTAATGGTTATGTTACTGATAATACAGACTGTGATGATACAGAAGCTGACGCTTACCCAGGTAATTTAGAAGTCTGTGATGGTATCGATAACGACTGCGACGGTCAGGTTGACGAAGGTGTCAAGAACACCTATTATGCTGATACTGATGGGGATGGTTATGGAGATGCCAGTGCTAGTATTTTAGCCTGTTCAGCACCTGAAGGTTATGTTATTGACAATACAGACTGTGATGATACAGAAGCTGACGCTTACCCTGGTAATGTAGAAATCTGTGACGGTATCGATAACGACTGCGACGGTCAGGTTGACGAAGGTGTCAAGAACACCTATTATGCTGATGCTGACGGGGATGGTTACGGTGATGTTGGGAACACTCAAGAGGCATGCTCACAACCAGCAGGATATGTTACGGACAGTACCGATTGCGATGATACTGATGCGAATATCAACCCGGGTGAGGTTGAAATCCCAAATAATGGTACAGATGAAAACTGTGATGGTACCGATGCCAGTATTTGGTATCAGGACCTGGACGATGATGGATTTGGAAACCCTAATATTAGTCAGCAGTCTAATACCCGGCCCGCGGGGTATGTTGGTAATAACACGGACTGTAATGACAATGAAGCGGCATCTTACCCAGGTAATGTAGAAGTCTGTGATGGCATTGATAACGACTGTGATGGTCAGGTAGATGAAGGCGTTAAAAATACCTATTATGCCGACACTGATGGGGATGGTTATGGTGATGCCAGTGCTAGTATTTTAGCCTGTTCAGCACCTGAAGGTTATGTTATTGACAATACAGACTGTGATGACAATGAAGCTGACGCTTACCCAGGTAATTTAGAAATCTGTGATGGTATCGATAACGACTGCGACGGTCAGGTTGATGAAGGTGTCAAGAATACCTATTATGCCGATACAGATGGAGATGGCTACGGAAATGTTGGCGCTAGTATTCTGGCTTGTTCAGCACCTGAAGGTTATGTTATTGACAATACAGACTGTGATGATACAGAAGCTGACGCTTACCCAGGTAATTTAGAAATCTGTGATGGTATCGATAACGACTGTGACGGTCAGGTTGACGAAGGTGTTGAGAATACGTATTATGCTGATACCGATGGTGACGGATACGGTGATTTGGGGAACACTCTAGAGGCATGTTCTCAACCAGCAGGATATGTTACGGACAGTACCGATTGCGATGATACTGATGCGAATATCAACCCGGGCGAGGTTGAAATCCCAAATAATGGTACAGATGAAAACTGTGATGGTACCGATGCCAGTATTTGGTATCAGGACCTGGACGATGATGGATTTGGAAACCCTAATATTAGTCAGCAGTCTAATACCCAGCCCACGGGGTATGTTGGTAATAATACAGACTGTAATGACAGTGAATCCGCATCTTACCCAGGTAATGTAGAAGTCTGTGATGGCATTGATAACGACTGTGATGGTCAGGTAGACGAAGGTGTTGAGAATACGTATTATGCCGATACCGATGGTGACGGATACGGTGATTTGGGGAACACTCTAGAGGCATGTTCTCAACCAGCAGGATATGTTACGGATAATAACGATTGTGATGATACTGATGCGAATATCAACCCGGGCGAGGTTGAAATCCCAAATAATGGTATAGATGAAAACTGTGATGGTATCGATGCTAGCTTATGGTACCAAGATTTGGATGGCGATGGTTTTGGAAACCCTAATATTAGTCAGCAGTCTAATACCCAGCCCACGGGGTATGTTGGTAATAATACAGACTGTAATGACAGTGAAGCGGCATCTTACCCAGGTAATGTAGAAGTCTGTGATGGCATTGATAACGACTGTGATGGTCAGGTTGATGAAGGTGTTAAAAATACCTATTATGCTGATACCGATGGTGACGGATACGGTGATTTGGGGAACACTCAAGAGGCATGCTCACAACCAGCAGGATATGTTACGGACAGTACCGATTGCGATGATACTGATGCGAATATCAACCCGGGCGAGGTTGAAATCCCAAATAATGGTACAGACGAAAACTGTGATGGTACCGATGCTAGTTTATGGTACCAAGATTTGGATGGCGATGGTTTTGGAAACCCTAATATTAGTCAGCAGTCTAATACCCGGCCTGCGGGGTATGTTGGTAATAACACGGACTGTAATGACAATGAATCGGCATCTTACCCAGGTAATGTAGAAGTCTGTGATGGTATCGATAACGACTGTGATGGTCAGGTAGACGAAGGTGTTGAGAATACGTATTATGCCGATACCGATGGTGACGGATACGGTGATGTGGGGAATACTCAAGAGGCGTGCTCGCAACCAGCAGGATATGTTACGGATAATAACGATTGTGATGATACTGATGCGAATATCAACCCGGGCGAGGTTGAAATCCCAAATAATGGTACAGATGAAAACTGTGATGGTATCGATGCTAGCTTATGGTACCAAGATTTGGATGGCGATGGTTTTGGAAACCCTAATATTAGTCAGCAGTCTAATACCCGGCCTGCGGGGTATGTTGGTAATAACACGGACTGTAATGACAATGAATCGGCATCTTACCCAGGTAATGTAGAAGTCTGTGATGGCATTGATAACGACTGTGATGGTCAGGTAGACGAAGGTGTTGAGAATACGTATTATGCTGATACCGATGGTGACGGATACGGTGATTTGGGGAACACTCAAGAGGCATGCTCACAACCAGCAGGATATGTTACGGACAGTACCGATTGCGATGATACTGATGCGAATATCAACCCGGGCGAGGTTGAAATCCCAAATAATGGTACCGATGAAAACTGTGATGGTACCGATGCTAGCTTATGGTACCAAGATTTGGATGGCGATGGTTTTGGAAACCCTGATATTAGTCAGCAGTCTAATACCCAGCCTGCGGGGTATGTTGGTAATAACACGGACTGTAATGACAATGAATCGGCATCTTACCCAGGTAATCTAGAAGTCTGTGATGGTATTGATAACGACTGCGACGGTCAGGTTGATGAAGGTGTCAAGAATACCTATTATGCCGATACTGATGGTGACGGATACGGTGATGTGGGGAATACTCAAGAGGCGTGCTCGCAACCAGCAGGATATGTTATGGATAATAACGATTGTGATGACGGTGATTCATCTGTAAACCCTGGAGCAACAGAGATATTGGACAATGGCAAAGACGACGACTGTAACCCAACGACCTTGGACAGTTCTGCTAGTGTGGATGATGATGGTGATGGGTTCTCTGAAAACGAGGGTGACTGTGATGACACCAAGGTTACTATCAACCCGGATGCAACAGAAATCCCAGACAACGGTATTGACGAGGACTGCGACGGTTCGGATTTAAGGACCTGGTACCTTGACGGCGACGGCGACACATATGGAGACCCTGGCATGAGCCAAACGGCAAACTCACCCCCGCCGGGCTATGTTTCGGACAGCACGGATTGTGACGATGGCGACAGTACCGTTTACCCGGGAGCCATGGAACTTTGTGACGGCAAGGACAACGACTGTACGAATGGAATACCTATTGATGAAATTGATACTGATAGTGATGGTATACCAGATTGTATAGATAATTGCCCTAATATAGCTAACCCTAATCAAGAAGATAGTGATGGTAATAATATTGGAGATGCCTGTGAAGGACTTAACTCAGAAGAGTTTAGTTTAACGGAAATATTTATCAAGCCTAATCCTTTCAGCTCTAAAATTACTGTTTTAATGCCTTCAAATCTTAATGGTGAATTATTTACAATAACATTATATGATATTAGAGCAAGGATGGTTGTAAAACTGCATACAAAATGTAAAAATGGAGTCATTCAAATTAATAATTTAGACGTTTTTGATCAAGGTGTGTATTTACTTAAAATAGCTTCAATGGATAATAAACAATACTTTAAGCGCTTAGTTAAAATATAGAAAAAAGAGGCTGTCTAAACTTTTCAAACAGCCCCTTTTTTAATGAGTTAATTATTATTAATTTTAAAAAAAATTATGCTATTTTTTCAAGTAAAAGTCCTGTTGCCGTTAGTCCTGGACCAAACGCAATGGCTATAATTTTGGTACCTGTCTTAATGTGAGAATCATTAATGATTTTATCAAAGATATGAGGCAAGGTGGCTGAAGACATATTGCCATTATGTTTTAGTATTTCATACGACCAGTGTGCTCTACTATTGTCAATTTTTAATTCCCTAACTACATAGTCGATGATTTTTGGTCCGCCGGGATGAATAGCATAGTATATTGAATCCTTTTCAGCTTCAAAATCTAATCCTATTTTGTCACACATGTTTACAACAAACTTCTTTATATTTTTTCTAATAAAGACAGGGACTCGTTTAGATAATGTCATTAAAAAACTATATTCTCCTAAATCCCAGGTCATATCTTCTAAGCTGTCAGGTATTATGACTTCATGTGAAGCCAGAATTTTTAATCCTGCTTTATTACTTTTGATACCTTCTTCATAAAATAAGTTTTCATCATATAAAGAATAACCAATAAACCCATCAGAGAATAAGGAACAAATCATAGTGTTTGCGGCTGAGAATTCTGTTAGGTTTAAATGGACAGAAAGTAATTCTGTATGTACAATATCTACACGACCTTTAATCTTGCTTAATGACAGTAAACCTGACCCTGTTCTAATAGCTGGGAAAGCCCCATAGCAGCCCATGTGGTAGGAATGAGTAACTTTTACATCATTCCAATTTCTATTTATTACGGCTTCCTGAGCTAAACTAGGAGAAGAATAACCAGAACAAGTCACATGAATTAGATGTTCTGGTTTGTTTGGGGTATGTTCGTAGAATTTGTCGAATACATACCCTAATTTTTTTTTGAACCAATCCATTCGCATCTCTATTTTAGGTCCGTAATGACTATCTGGAAGAAACTCAAATCCTTTTGGAAAAATATAATTTGATGGTGTTGTATTTGCCATCTCATTTACTATAAAGGGCTCTATTTCATCAAATAGTAAAACCTGACGCTTTTCTATGCTTTTTGAAGGAATGGCATATTTATTTACATGATCTGAAACCGCACTAAAGTTAATTTCTTTTTTGTCTAACTCTAAATGCTTCTCTTTTTGTAATTTGAAGTTTTGAAAAAAATGATATAAGAATTTTGTGTATTGATTGATCAGGTTTTGATCAATCAATTTTCCAACTAATATGGGATGAAAATTAGAGAGGATAATATCATTCATTGTAATAACAATTACCTTATTATTACAAAGTTAAGCATTTCAATCCAGCTTATGAAGTTAAAACATTGATATTTAGCTGTATAAATTAGAAACTATCTTTTTGTAGCTTACCGTTTTAGGAATAATATTAAGGGTGAAAAGCTCATTTTGTACTCTTTCAATTGTTGCTTTATCAATAACTTCTTGAGACCATTCGGTAAGTTTTAGCCATTCTTGAACATCTTCTAACTTTTGTTCGTACCTGTTTGCAATAGTTTTGTCTATGCTCGGAATGGTTTTAAAATCGGCAGTAGTGTTGTTTATAGTGTCTAATATTATTTTTAAATCTTCGGTATTGGATTTAATAAAATCTACGCGTGCAGCGATGACAAAACAAGGCCAAGGGGAGGGGCAATCGCCAATGCGTCTAAATATTCCTTTATCGACGATAGGTTTGGTCATAAATTTTTCCCAAAGAAAATAATCGGCTTCGCCATTTGTTAACCCTTCCACAGCGCCTTCCAAGTTGTTAATCACTTCAAAATCTAAATCTTTATCAAGATTCCAATTATTGTCTTTTGCATTTATGTAGGCCATTAAATGCGAACCAGACCCAAAGCGACTAATAGCTGCCTTAGTGCCTTTTAAATCTTCAATAGTTTTATAGGGTGAATGCTGTGCCACATGAACGCCCCATACCAAAGGTGTTTGAACAAAAGTTTGTACAATTTTACTGGGGTTACCAGCAATGATATCTTTGGTGATGCCTTCGGTTAAAATTACAGCAATATCAATATCGCCATCCCTAAGGGCTTTGCACATAGCACCTGTGCCGCCTAGATAATCCTGCCAGCGTAAGTTGATACCTTTATTCTTGTATTCGCCGTCTTTTATAGTTAAATACCAAGGCAGGTTAAAATGCTCTGGTACACCACCAATCTTAACTGTATTCATCAATTTATAATTTTATTCTACTAATTTTTTAAGGGTAAATGTTATCAAGTCATCCACCGTTTGTTTGGGGGTTTTGCTAAAAGTTCCGTTAGGTCGGTTAGCTATAATGGCGTTCAAAGAAATGGCCTCGTGGCCCAAAAGTTTTGCCAAACCATAAATGGCAGAAGTCTCCATCTCTAAGTTAGTGACTTTTATGTTGTTATAATGAAAACTATCTATATTAGAATTTAAATCGGCATCTTGAATTTCTAACCGAAGTACACGCCCCTGTGGTCCATAAAAACCTCCTGCCGTTGCAGTTAGCCCGTTATGTATTTCTCTATTTTTAAACTTATTGAATAGTTTTTTACTACAATCCACTACAATAGGCTGTGACTTAGCTTTGCTCCAATTGGTATGCTTGATAAAAGCTTGTTCTATATCTGGGTTCGAAATAGAATGGATTTGATAGGCGTGCAACAAACCATTTAAATCTAGGGCAAATTGACTTGCCAAAAAGGAATCAACAGGAATATTTTTTTGCAAAGAACCAGAAGTTCCAATTCTGATAATATTTAAGCTGGTAAGTTGCTTTTTTACCTTTCTACTTATAAAATCAATGTTAACAAGAGCATCCAATTCGTTTAAAACGATATCTATATTATCAGGACCAATACCTGTCGATATTACTGAAATCCGTTTTCCTTTGTATGTCCCGGTATGAGTTTTAAACTCCCGTTTTTGGGTTTTAAATTCAATGGCATCAAAATGAGAGCTCACTCTTTTAACTCGATCTTGGTCTCCAACTAAAATAATGGTTTGTGCAACATGCTCGGGTCTTAAATTTAAATGATAGATGCTACCATGGGGGTTTAAAATAAGTTCGGATTCTTTAATTGGCATTAAACACAGATTTTATGAGTTTATTTTTCTTTTTACTGAATAAAAAATCTATTTTTTTTACACCACCAAAAACCATGTTATTATCAATTTCAAGGGAAAAATTTTGTTGTTTCAGTAGCGCTTCATGGCCTTTTCGGTTTAATTCCAAACCATTGTCACTAATAACGTAAAACACATCGAGTTGGTCAATAATACGAGACAATTGGAGGTCTCCATAACCATAATAGCCTTGATAATTTAAGGCATATCCTAATAAATGGTGTTTTGAAGTAATACTGTATTTATTAATGATTTCCAGTATGTTTCTTTCAAGGGTGTTGAGACCATCTATAGAATCAGGAAAACGCTTGAGGTGTGCTTTTAAGCAATTACTCAAATAATCAAATGAAGAAGATTTTACAATAAAAGGCTTTAATAAATTATGGTCTAGGCCACAATAAACACCCCAAATGGTTGTGGCCATTTCTATGTCGTCTTCGTTGAGTAACTTTTTAGATTTATAGTGGGCTTTTAATTCTTTTGAAGATAACTCTGCAAGCCCTTTGAGTCCTTTAATGCCTTCAATGCGTCCGCTACAGACCAAATACACCGGTAAATCTATCTTTTTTTGTTGAATAAGACTGATAACGGCAACCATGTTGATGTGGCAAAACAGGTCGTATTCAAACCAAAGCACAATTTCAGAGTAGTTTTCAGAATCGTTAAGTTTTTCCAACTCTTGTTTTACCTCTTTGGTATTGACCTCTACATCGTAAAAATCACTTAGAAATGCATTTCTAACTTTTAAAAATTCAGGGGAGTCAATATGCTCAATGGTTGGCCCTTCGCACAGCATTTCTTGCCATGTTAAGATTTCGCCTTTAACTTCTAATTCTTTCAAATAATTAGTTAAAACACTACCATTGGTAATATGAAGGGGCGTTTTTTCCATGTTTTAGCCGCCAACACGTTTTACATTAAATCCTTTTCCTTTCAGAATTTCCATAATTTTATCGCGATAATCGCCTTGAATGATAACCTTTTCGTTTTTGAAACTACCGCCAACACCAAGTTCTGTTTTAATTTCCTTGGAGAGAATTTTAAAATCTTCTTGGGCTCCATTGTATCCCTCAAGAATGGTAACAGGTTTGCCTTTTCGTTTTTCGTATTTACAAATTATGGGGTCGTCCTGTATCCAGATATTGGGTTCATTTGGTGTTTCAGAAGTGTTTTCCTCTTCAACATGTTCGGGGAACAAGTTTTTTAACTGGTCTTTTAAATCCATCTTATTGCTTTTTTGAACTATTTTTTTATCAAGCCAAGTTCAATCAACCGTTCATTTAAAAATTCACCGGCCGTAATATCTTCGTAAAGTTTTGGGTGTTCTTTATCTATACATTCCTCTAAGACATCCAATTTCATATCACTTATCGGATGCATAAAAAACGGAATGGAATACCGCGAGGTGCCCCAAAGTTCTTTTGGAGGATTAACCACACGGTGTATTGTAGATTTAAGTTTGTTGTTGGTGTGCCTAGACAACATATCACCTACATTTATCATGAGTTCGTCGGATTTGGCAATAGCATCAATCCATTCGCCTTTGTGGTTTTTAACTTGTAAGCCTTTGCCTTGAGCACCCATTAAAAGGGTAATTAAATTGATGTCGCCATGTGCTGCTGCACGTACAGCTTCTTTAGGCTCTTCTTTAATTGGTGGATAGTGAATTGGGCGCAGAATAGAATTACCGTTATGAATGTAACCGTCAAAATAGCTTTCTTTTAGGCCAATGTGCAATGCCAATGCCCGAAGCACATATCTTGCTGTCTTTTCCAGCATTTTATAGGCCTCTTTTCCAACTTTGTTGAACTCTGGCAGTTCTTCAACTACAAGATTTTTGGGGTACTCGGCATTTAATTTATCATTATCTTCAACGTACTGTCCAAAGTGCCAGAATTCTTTTAAATCACCTTCTTTTTTGCCTTTTGCGCTTTCTTTTCCGAAGGAAACATAACCACGCTGACCTGCAATTTCGGGGATTTCATATTTCTGCTTCGTTTCTAACGGAAGGTTGAAAAAATTCTTGACCTCGGCATAAAGCTTCTCAACCAATTTGTCATCTAAAAAATGACCTTTTAGCGCAACAAAACCAATCTCTTCGTAAGCTTTTCCAATGGCACTAACAAAATATTGTTTTTTATTGGAATCATTAGAAAGGAAGTCTTTTAAATCAACACTTGGTATTGTATTCATACGGATTAATTTTCGTGAGTGGTAAAAACAAATGTACAAAAACATTGTAAAATCTAATACATTAGAATACGTATAAGTTTACAGTCTATTAGCCTTTTTATGGTATATTTGATAGAGGGAATCATTTTGGTTTAGACATGGATTACAAAACATACAACTTGGACAAAGCCATAATGCTTGAGCTTTATAAAAACCTATTAAAGCCTAGGATGATTGAAGAAAAAATGCTTGTTTTACTTCGGCAAGGAAAGCTAAGCAAATGGTTTTCAGGTATTGGGCAAGAAGCTATCTCTGTAGGCGTCGCTATGGCTATGCAAAGCGACGAGTATATTTTGCCCATGCACCGAAATCTTGGGGTGTTTACAACACGAAACATACCATTGTACCGTTTATTTTCGCAGTGGCAGGGCAAAGCTTCAGGTTTTACCAAAGGACGCGATAGGTCGTTTCATTTTGGAACGCAACAATACAAAATCGTTGGTATGATTTCGCATTTAGGGCCTCAATTGGGGGTTGCTAACGGTATCGCTTTGGCTTCAAAATTGAAAAATAAAAATCAGGTTACAGCTGTGTTTACTGGAGAGGGCGGTACAAGTGAGGGCGATTTTCACGAAGCCCTTAATATTGCATCAGTTTGGCAATTGCCCGTATTATTTTGCATTGAAAATAATGGTTATGGACTTTCCACCCCAACAAACGAGCAATACCAATGCGAAAATTTGGCCGATAGAGCTCTAGGCTACAATATGGAATCCCATATTATTGACGGTAACAATATTTTAGAGGTTTACAGTAAAGTGAAGGCTATTGCCGAAAGCATTCGTAAAAACCCGCGTCCTGTATTGTTGGAGTTTAAAACCTTTAGAGTACGCGGACATGAAGAGGCAAGTGGCACCAAATACGTTTCGAAATCGCTTATAGAGGCATGGGAAGCCAAAGATCCTATTGTAAATTTTGAAAATTATTTAAAGGAAAACAACCTGTTGGATTCTGTAGAAGTAGAGACTATTAAAGCTTCTATTTCAAAAGAAATCAATGAGCATTTAGAAGTTTCTTTTGATGAAGATTCAATATTATTCAACAAAATTAATGAGTTAAATGATGTGTTTCAAGAGTTTTTTTACCAAGAAATTAATAAGAATTCGGATTGTGTTGAAATCCGATTTGTGGATGCGGTTTCCGAAGGCTTAAAGCAAAGTATGGAGCGCCATAACAATTTGATTTTGATGGGGCAGGATATTGCCGAGTATGGTGGCGTTTTTAAAATTACCGAAGGTTTTGTTGAAACCTTTGGAAAAGATCGCGTTAGAAATACGCCAATTTGTGAATCTGGAATTGTTGAAACGGCCATGGGGCTTTCTGTTGCTGGTATAAAAAGTGTAGTTGAAATGCAGTTCGCAGATTTTGTTAGTTCGGGATTTAACCCCATTGTAAATTATTTGGCTAAAGTGCATTACCGTTGGGGGCAAAATGCCGATGTGGTCATAAGAATGCCTTGCGGTGGCGACGTAGGTGCTGGACCGTTCCATTCACAGACCAATGAAGCATGGTTTACAAAAACGCCAGGTTTGAAAGTGGTTTACCCAGCGTTTCCTTGTGATGCTAAAGGGCTTTTGGCTACGGCTATTAACGATCCTAACCCCGTTTTGTTTTTTGAACATAAAGGGTTATACCGTAGTGTGCGCCAAAAAGTACCGACGGGTTATTATACCTTGCCTTTTGGCAAAGCTGCCCTTTTAGAAGAAGGTAACCAAATAACCATTGTTAGCTATGGCGCAGCAGTACATTGGGTTTTAGAGGTTTTAGAAAAACACCCTGATATTTCTGCCGATATTATTGATTTAAGAACGCTTCAACCTTTGGATACTGAAACAATTTATAAATCTGTAAAAAAGACAGGAAAGTGTATCATCCTTCAAGAAGATTCGTTGTTTGGAGGCATAGCTAGTGATATTTCAGCTTTGATTATGGAGCATTGTTTTGAATATTTAGATGCCCCAGTTAAACGTGTCGCTAGCCTGGAAACACCCATTCCGTTTGCCAGTGCTTTAGAGGAACGGTATCTATCAAAAAGCCGGTTTGAAGGCGAATTACTGAAATTGGTCGCCTACTAATTTTTTCTTTTTATATTTAGCTAAACGGTTTCATTTTGAGATTTCTTTTAATTACAACGATTTTAGTGCTTTTTAGTTGCAATGGACATAAGCGTTTTGAGGATAATTATATTTGGGATTCTGTAAATGTTACCGCAACGGCATACAATTCGTTGGCATATCAAACCGACTCCGACCCCAATATTACAGCCTTTGGAGACAGTTTAAAACCAGGGTTAAATTATATAGCTGTTTCAAGAAACCTGCTTAATAAAGGCTTAAAGCACAATACCCCCGTTAAAATTGAAGGTTTAAAGGGGATATGGTGGGTTAAAGATAAAATGCATACCAAATGGGTGAATCGCATTGATATTTACATGGGTGTAGACGTAAAAGCAGCAAAAAAGTGGGGCAAAAAAAAGGTTTGTATAGAGTACGGGATTCCCAAAGCAGATTAACTATTTTGTTTCAGCTTCTGATAGTATAAAAGGATAAGCAGTTTTTGCTTGTTTTAACTCCTTGTCCGAGAGGTTGTCTGTAGACTTTTTAAGGATGTTTAAACTATACAATTGGCGTAATTCATAATAAGCTTTTGTTAATTCATTTTGAACCGCAATGTATTGTCCGTAGGTTGTTTGTTGCCCGTTTTGAAGTGAAATTACTGCCTTTTTGGGGTTATCGGATGCATAACTAAGCTGTTCCCCGTTGCAATAATTACAAGAGCCATCGCCATTATTATCTAAGAATGCTTTGGTAAGGTCTTTTAAATCTTCTATTTCAACAATATCATTTTCAACTAAAATATCATTATTATTGTTAATTACAATACGCAAAATATTACGTTCTGGCTTAATACTACTGCAATCCACTCCGGGAGGGCATTCTGCGGGCAGTGTACGGTTAATGCCTGCATCAGAAGAAATAGTTGCAGTTACTAAAAAGAAAATCAGTAATAAAAAAGCAATGTCGGCCATAGAGCCGGCATTGACCTCTGGAATTAATTTTGAATGTCTCATGATTATAGTTTTTAAAATGTTAATAAAAACTTAAATCACAAAAACGATACCATAAATTATTCGTTATCAAATTAATGAGCGTAACGTTTGGCGCCACTCCAAACCGTATAATTAAGATTATGGTATGCAACGATGCGCTTGTTTGAGTAGAGATTTTCTTGGGTAATTTGGTTTATCCGATTGGTTATTTTGTTAAAAGGTTTCATTATTTTGATGGATTAAAATTTTGATTGATGAAAGTGTTTTGAGGAAAAGACGCTACTATCTGTAACGTCTTTTAGTGTTCCATTCGTGGCTTTTCGTGCCAGTTAAAGTGCCTGATAACTGATTGCTGTTTAAAGTTCTCATGATTATATTTTTTTTTGATTGATTAATGAAATTTTGATTGATCTAAGTGTTTGGTCAAAAATCCGTTTTATCTATAACGTCTTTTAGTATTCCATTCATGGCTTTTTGTGCCAGTTAAAGTGTCTGATAATTGATTGCTGTTTAAAGTTCTCATGATTATAATTTTTTGATTGATTAATAAATAACTGTTGTTTTTGATTGATTATACTAGATAGACGACAGAAGAATGATTTTGTTACAGTACTATGCATTACATAGTAATAAATTAACAGTTTTTAACAAATTCGTCCGGTATTCACCATTATTTTAACGATTTGTGAAGTATGATAAGTTTAGGTATGGTTATTGCTAAAATCTTCATAAAAGATTAAATAGGGCTAAGATTTTTAAAAGAAAAAAATATCTTTGAAACTGAATATTAGCCCTTCAAACGAAAAACATATAAGATTAATGAAACCTTATATTCTTTTATTGGCATTGTTACTTTCATCAATATTAGCACAAGCCCAAATCGATAGTAGAAAAAAATCAATAGGCATTCCTGCTATTGAATCCAAAACCGATTCTATAGATGCTAGTCCAATTACCCCATCAAAAACCATTGAGAAGCAATCAGATTTTGAATTTAACATGCCTAAAGTAACCCCTAAATTAGAAATGCCTAAAAAAGAGTTTTCTATGTTTCCTGAAGAAGACTTTGGAAACCCAGGAGAGCTTTACACTAAAAAATTAGATAAAATAGAAAAGGAGTTTTTACCTGAAGGGCATGGTGAATATGCCGGGTTAAAAGAAGATGCTTATTGGGGCGATTACACAACCACTTCAGAATATGTTGTAGTGCAATACAGAGATAGCGGGAGGGAAGATGGCGACTTACTTGGTGTTTTACTGGATGATGATTTTATAAAAAGTAGAGAACTGCTCTCTAATGCATATAAAGGCGTTAAAATAAAATTAAAGAAAGGTTTAAACAAAATTGAGTTTTTGGCACTTAACGAAGGTTCGTTAATACCAAATACTGCGCAGTACAGAATAATAGACGATAAAGACAAGGTTATTACTGGGCGCATTTGGGGACTTTCATCTGGTGTAAAAGTGACAGTGATTATTGTGAAAGAATGATTTTGATTTGTCGATGGTACAAATATTAGATTTAACCAACAACCATATCAATCAACTTTAATTCTTCGTCAGTAAAACTTAAATTATCAAGTGCTTTTACGTTATCTTTTAACTGATTGGATGAACTGGCACCAATCAATACAGACGCCACTTGCGGTTGTCTTAAAATCCAAGCAATGGCCATTTGCGATAATTTTTGTCCACGTTCCTTAGCCAAAGCGTTCAACTTCTTAATTTTATTAATATTGTTGGTTACAGTTTCTTTCTCTAAATAGCTCAAGTTTTTTGCCGCTCTAGAGTCTTCAGGAATACCGTTTAAATATTTATCGGTAAGCATTCCTTGTGCCAAAGGAGAAAAGGCTATGCAGCCCACACCATTTTTTTCTAAGGCATCTAAAAGCCCTTGTTCAACCCAACGATCAAACATCGAATATCTAGCTTGGTGCAAAATAAATGGAACCTTCATTTCTTTTAGAAGCTTAGCTGCCTTTTGAGTATCCTCGGGCTGGTAGTTAGAAATACCTACGTACAGTGCTTTTCCTTGGCGCACAATATCGGCCAACGCTCCCATGGTTTCTTCCAAAGGTGTTTCGGGGTCTGGACGGTGGTGATAAAAAATATCGACATATTCCAAACCCATCCGTTTTAGGCTTTGGTCTAAGCTCGATACTAAATATTTTCTCGAACCCCAATTTCCATATGGTCCAGGCCACATATCATAACCTGCTTTGCTGGAAATAAAAAGTTCGTCTCGGTAAGGTTTAAAGTCATTTTTAAAAATCGTTCCAAAGTTTTCTTCTGCCGAGCCATACGGTGGGCCGTAATTATTGGCAAGGTCAAAATGGGTAATGCCCAAATCAAAAGCGGTCCTTAAAATATCGCGACCATTCTGTAAACTATCAACAAAACCAAAATTATGCCATAAGCCTATAGATAATGCAGGAAGAAGTATACCACTGTTCCCTGTTCTATTATAAGTCATAGCGTCATAGCGCTGAGGGTCTGCTAAATAATTTTTTACTTCCGATTTATCGTTTATCTGCATTGTGGTCAATTTAATTTTGGTAAAAATATAAATTTCAAAAAGAGCTTGCTATTTAATTACCATTTATAAAATCTAAAATTTCACCAAAAAAAACTTAACAGGGTTTTAAAATTAGGTAAATAATAGCAATTGTTGATATCACTTAATAATTTTAATGCTAAGAAACTTGATAAACCCTATAAAGATGTTATTTTTGCACGTTGCAAAATTTAAGGTATGTCCGTTACAAAAGCAGAATTAGAATTAGAAGAGCGCTCAGAAGGGAAAAAACTATACAGTTACCAAAAGGGAGCGATAGACAAAATATTTACGGCATTTGAAGAATCGCCAGAAGATTATCATCTACTGTACCAGTTACCAACAGGTGGTGGAAAAACCGTTATTTTCTCTGAAATTGTTAGGCAATACCTCAAGCATCACCAAAAGAAAGTTTTGGTGATGACGCACCGTATAGAGTTGTGCAAGCAAACCTCAGGTATGTTAACTGAATTTGGAGTGGTCAATAAGGTGGTTGACAGTAAGGCAAACCTAGACGACCAAGCCGAATATAGTTGTTTTGTGGCTATGGTTGAGACTTTAAACAACAGACTAAATGACGATAAGCTTGATATTTCTGATATTGGTTTGGTAATTATTGATGAGGCGCACTACAATTCGTTTACAAAGCTTTTCAAATTCTTTAGTCAGTCCTTTATTTTAGGGGTAACTGCTACACCTTTAAGTTCGAGCATTGAATTACCAATGACCGATAACTACGACGAATTGATAGTTGGTGAAAGTATAGAATCGCTTATAGAAAATGGTTTTTTGGCTCGTGCCGAAATGTTTACTTATAATGTTGGGTTAACCTCTTTGGTAGTAGGTGCCAATGGCGATTATACTGTTAAATCTTCTGAAGACTTATATACAGCCGACGATATGCTTTCAAAATTGATGCAAGCTTATGAAGAACGCTCAAAAGGAAAGAAAACGTTAATTTTTAATAACGGTATTACAACCTCGTTACACGTTTATGATACGTTTAGAAGAGCCGGTTACCCTATTGCGCATCTCGATAATACCAATACCAAAAAAGAACGTGCCCTAATATTAAAATGGTTTAAGAAAACGCCTGGAGCAATTTTAACTTCGGTAAGCATCTTAACAACAGGGTTTGACGAACCGTCGGTTGAAAGTATTATTTTAAATAGGGCCACAAAATCGTTGACCTTATACTACCAAATGATTGGTCGTGGTTCTCGTATTTTAAAAGACAAAAAAACCTTTACGGTAATCGATTTAGGAAACAATTTCCACAGGTTTGGACCATGGGGCGATGATCTTGATTGGCAGCGTATCTTTAAATCACCAACTTATTATTTGGATTCTATATTAAGTGATGAAGAACTTGAAAGTAATTTTAGATATGAAATGCCCGATGAGTTGCGAGCTGAGTTTTCAAATTCAGAAGAAGTTTATTTCGACATTCAAAAAACTTATGTAGACTCAATACGCAATGGTGAATCATCAAAAGTGGTTTTAGAACGTTCTATTGAGCAACATGCTAAAATTTGTATTGAAAACAGTGAAGATGTTTATGATGCATTGGGATTGGCTAAAATGTTAGGTGATGATATAGACTTCAGAATAGGCCGATATACAAAATGTATTAGTAAAAGCACCTATAACTTTGTAGAATGGCTTAAGGGTGATTACAGAAAAAAACTCAATTCGTACCTGCGCTCAAATTTCGATGACGTTTTTGAAGAAATCCATGGCTATCCACCAGAGGATTAATTAAAACATTTTGCACATATTTCTAAAGCCTTTAAATAAGGTTTATATTTACCGTTTAATGCCGTAAAACAACCATTTATGGGGCTTACTCGTAAAAACTTAACTATTGCACTGGCATTTTTTGCGATTTATGTTATCTGGGGGTCAACCTATCTGTTAAACAAAATTGCAGTTTCAGAACTACCTCCTTTAAAATTGGCTGCCATTCGATTTTCAGTTGCGGGCATATTAATTTTTTTTATTGCAAAACTGTTAAAAGTCAATATCTCTATAACCCGAGAGCAACTAAAAAATACGGTTATCGCCGGTTTTTTGTTCTTAACCTTTGGTAACGGTGTAGTGGTTTGGGCTTTAAAGTTTGTCGATAGCGGTTTTGCAGCCCTTGAGATTTCGGCACAACCTCTGGTCGTTCTTGTTTTAATGCGTATTCTTCAAGGAAAAAAAATAACATCTATGGCTTATATAGGTGTTGTTTTAGGGTTTTTTGGCATTTACCTGTTGGTAAGCCAAAAACAGCTTATCAGTCAAGACGGACAAATTACAGGCATGTTAATGATTTTTGTTTGCATGATAAGCTGGGCGTATGGTAGTCTATTTGTCGGAAAGGCCAATTTACCATCAAATTTCTTTGTTAATACAGGTTACCAAATGCTTTTTGGAGGAATAATGCTAGGGTTTGCAAGCTTGTGTTTTAATGAAAGTTGGTCGTCGCCAACGGCATGGAGTAGCGATGTATTATGGGCTATGTTTTTGCTTGTTGTATTTGGAAGTATTATTGCATTTACATCCTTTAATTTTCTGTTAAAGGAAGTATCACCCGAAAAAGTTGCCACTAACACGTATGTAAATCCTATTATAGCCTTAATTTTAGGTTGGTATATTTTAGATGAAACCATAACGGGCCAATCTGTTTTGGCAGCCATCGTTTTACTTACAGGGGTTTATTTTATCAACACCAACCGCATTACAAAACCTAAAAATATTGGACGCTAAAAAAGCCATAAAATATATGTTGATTAGTACCATGGCCTTCGCCTGCATGAATGCCACGGTAAAATATTTAAGCAACGTAAACTCGTATCAAATTGTTTTTTTTCGGTCTTTAAGTTCGTTGTTTTTTACCTTCGGTTTTTTGATAAAAAACAAAATCCCCATTATTGGTAAAAATAACGCTTTGCTCATCCTTCGTTCGGTAACAGGCGCTACATCTATGTTGCTGTTTTTCATGTCGGTTAAATACCTATCGGTGGGCACAGCAGTTTCACTGAGGTATATCGCACCTATCTTTGCCGCTATTTTTGCTGTTTTTATTTTACGCGAACGTGTAAGGCCTTGGCAGTGGGTGTTCTTTACCATTTCATTTATTGGAGTTTTAGTACTCAAAGGTTTGGATCGTGAGTTGAATACCAAAGGACTCATATTGGTGCTTATTGCTTCTGTTTTAAGCGGTTTGGTTTATATCATAATTAGTAAAATTGGGAATCGCGAGCACCCTGTTGTAATTGTTAATTATTTTATGGTAATAGCCACTGTTTTGGGTGGGGTACTATCTATTGGACACTGGGTGACACCACAAGGCACGGAATGGATATTCCTTTTCAGTTTAGGTGTTTTTGGTTATTTTGGACAAATATTTATGACCAAAGCGTTTCAAACGGCAAGTACCAATTTAATTGCACCCATAAAGTATGTAGAAGTTATTTTTACAACCTTAATAGGTATTTCGGTTTTTAATGAAGTTTACACCTTTTGGAGTTTGCTTGGCATTACTTTAATTATAGGTGGCATGGTGCTTAATGTTTGGTATAAGTCGAAATTTAAACGCTAAGACCAATACTTAATCCTTGTCCAGCATGATTGGTATTTGTATTTTTGCTCACTTTTAAAATGAGCATTTTTAAAATATGAAAGTTTCAGGACGCGTAAATAGTATTCGAAGACGAATAATGCACAACATCACCAAAGGTGTTGGAAGTTCGTATAAAGAACCTAAAAAAGGGTCGGTTACTAAAGCGGATATAAAAAAAGTGCTGATTATACGTCCCAACCATAGGCTGGGTAATCAATTATTGTTAACGCCCATTGTGCAGGAGGTCGAGACTACTTTTCCAGATTGTGAAATCGATTTGTTTGTAAAGGGAGGTGTGGCGCACCCCGTATTTCAAAACTACAAAAGTATTAATCAAATTATAAAGTTGCCTAAAAAACCATTTAGTAATATTTTAAAATACATTGCGGTTTGGTTTAAGATTAAAGCGAAACGTTACGATTTGGTTATCAATGGTGATAAAGATTCTTCATCCGGAAGGTTGTTAACGGCATTGTCTAGAGCCAAACTGAAAGTTTTTGGAGATGTGCATGAAAATATTACATCAAAGCACGACGATTACGAGCATATTTCAAAATATCCAATTTATAATCTTCGCTATTTTTTGGATAAAATAGGTGTCGAAAAAAACAATGCACCGCTACCGCTTTTAAATATTAAATTGGATGAAAATGAATTAGCCAACGGAAAGCTTATTCTCGATAAGATCACAAAAAATAGGAAAAAAACAATTTGTATTTATACCAATGCAACGGGGCACAAGTGCTATTCTGAAAGCTGGTGGGAAATGTTCTATGCCAGACTTTTAAAAAACTACCCAGATTACAACATTATTGAAATGCTTCCCATTGAAAATATTTCAAAAATAAATTTTAAAGCGCCCAATTTTTACAGCCAAGATATTCGAGAAATGGGAGCCATTATTAAAAGCACTTCAATATTTATCGCAGCAGATAATGGTGTTATGCATTTGGCCAGCGCATCGCTTACACCAACTGTAGGGTTCTTTTCGCGCACCAACCCTAATGTTTATGGGCCATATGGGAATAGCAGTTTAGCACTACATACCGAAAAAACGTCCATAAACGATTGGATGACCGCAATTGATAATATTCTAAAATAATATAGCCCAATATTACATCTTCAATAAAAGCTTAATTATTTTGATAACTCTTCAAAATATATTAAGTTGGTAAAGGATTACATAAATAAGCATCTGTTTTATTTTTGCAAAAGAATTCCTCGACGCTTTGCGTTGGGGTTTCCGTTGAAATTGTCATTCCCGTGAAAATGGGAATCTAAATGTAGAATTTCCGTTTTTAATTGTAAATTCTAAACAAAACGATCGAAATACCACTCTGGCCTTGCCTTGGAGGTAGTTCATTTCAGTAAATTATTTGTTGAATAAACAGATTAAAAGACTATTGATATTGCCATTTAAATAATACGCTTAAATACATGAAAAACATCGTTTTAACTTTAATTATTGTTTCGGGGTTGATGGTATCCTGCAAAGACCAAAAAAAATCTTCCGAAAAAGTAGAACTCAAAACCCAAGAGGTTGAACTTGAAGCTAGAGAAGTTACCTATAGTTCTGATTCAATAACTATGAATGGTTACATTGTTCACGATAAAAATTTAGACAAAAAACGGCCTGGCATTATCGTAATACACGAATGGTGGGGGCATAATGATTATGTGCGTAAACGTGCCGATATGCTTGCCGAATTAGGTTATACGGCCATGGCCATAGATATGTATGGAGATGGAAAAGTAGCCGCACACCCCGAGGATGCAGGTAAATTTTCAAGTGTAGTGAGAAATAATGTAACTTTGGCTTCAGCAAGATTTGATGCGGCTTTAAACGTATTAAAAAATGCTGCATCGGTAAACCCAGACCATATCGCAGTAATTGGTTATTGCTTTGGAGGAAGCATGGCACTAACGATGGCCAATACCGGAAAAGATATTGATGCTGTAGCAGCTTTCCATAGTGGGGTTCAATTACCCGTAATGCCTAATGATAAGCTAAAAGCTAAAGTTTTGGTAGCCAATGGTGGTGCCGACCCATTTATTCCAAAGGAAAGTGTTGAAGCGTTTAAAAGCGCTATGGATAGTATAAATGCTGATTATAAGTATATCGAATTCCCAGATGCTTTGCATGCCTTTACCAGCAAAGGGGCTGATGCATTGGGCGAAAAATTTAAATTACCTTTACAGTATAATGCCGAAGCAGATGCTAAATCTTGGGAAGCATTAAAAGAATTATTAAATGAAACGTTTAACTAAAAAATTATAATTATGAAATTTACAAGAAAAGCACATGCCGAATGGAAAGGAAGTGGAAAAGAAGGTGGAGGCACATTAACTTCTGGAAGTAAGGTACTCGAAAACACTCCATACTCGTTCCATACCCGATTTGAAAACGGTGAAAAAGGCACAAACCCTGAAGAATTAGTTGGTGCCGCGCATTCCGGTTGTTTTGCCATGCAGCTTAGCTTTTTATTGGGCGAAGAAGGTTTTACACCCAACAGCCTAAATGTTGATGCTACAGTAACTTTTGAAGACGGTAGTGTTACGAAAGTTTTACTCGATTTAACAGGAGATGTTCCAGAAATTGATAGTGCTAAATTTGAAGAAATAGCGAATAAAGCCAAAGAAGTTTGTCCAATTTCTAAACTATTGAATACTAATATCGAATTACAGGTTACTTTAGCTTGATTAAATTTTTAAGTGCTTTATGGTTTAAATTTAAAGGTTTGTTTTTCCGCAGTAAAATTACTATTTTATAATAAGTAGATTAAAAGAGAAAAACAACATGAAATATTTAGTAAGCTTAATACTTTGTCTTTTGGCATTGCAGATCAATGCGCAAGACCCTTATTTACAGAACGACCATGAAGCACTTGAAGATATAGCCAAGAAAATTACAATGCGTTATAACAAAGAACTTGCTTTAAACGGAAAGCAACCTTTGCTTTTCCAGAAAAAGGTAGAAGAGTTTTTAATTCGTGAAAAAAATATAAGAAAGCGTTTTTCAGGAGAGGTGATGCTGGATTTAATTTATAAACTTAGAGTTACTGAAACAGGTGAAATGGCCAATATACTCACAAGACAACAATTAAATCTTTATAAAAGGATTAAACCCAGCATCCAGCCCCTTCAGGTTGTTAAGGCTAAAAGCAAAACCGACAAAACAGAAAAAAAGTAGCCTTACAAATTTTATGTATAGTTCCACCAAACAACAAAACACTTTTTTATCTCTCCATTTTTAAATTTCACCCAGCATAAGGGAGCAGATTTTTTTTCAAAAAAAATCTGCATTGTTTCCTCAAATAAAATGTAGTTCATCCAGTCGACCAGATTTATAGGTTCAATGAGCCAATTATATTTATTGGGTATGTAAAATTTACAGTCTTTAAAATGCTTTAAGGCTTCAAAATGAATGTAAAATCCAGAAACACAGTTCGGGTTTAATTCGGCCAAATCATTAGTGTCACATTTATAGGGCAAAAACAATTGAGCCTTAAAATAGACCTGCTGTTTAATGTCTTCGACATGTAGATTTAAGGCTTCTAACATAGATTCTGTGTATGGATTGTAGAGTAGGGGAAGTTGTTTGGTTTTTAGTTTGTTCAGTTTTTTAACTAAGCTATCCCGTTTGTTTGGACCAATCCAATGTTCGAGGGCATTTCCGTTGCGTTTAGGGTCGTAGAGATAGAATTTATAAACAATTTCCAAATGAACAGGAGTTTCTTCAAACTTCAGAATACAATCCAACTCTCCTAAGGTGGTCTTTTCTTTTTGGATTTGTACATTTTCGCAACATATAGTAATTGAATTATGGCGTTTTAATTCTGCACCCACAAAACGCTCAACCCGTTTTCCTAATCTTAAATTATTAGGTAGCGGTTCGTTAAAAATAAAATCAGGAACTAAGGGAAGCGAAATTTGGTCTAAGCCAAAAACATCATCATTTTTCCAGAGTTGGGGTGTATTCAAAAATCCTTGAAATTGAAGTTGTATGTCCTTATAATTTAAATCCATCAATAACGAAAATACATGATTTTTTTTCGATTTTAAAAAGCATTAAAATTGAATTGTTTTTAGGCGATTATGGAACGTATTTTGTAACTTACTTGTAAAAGAAAATACATTATGAAAATTAGCAAATTTAAATGGGGGATAGTGGTCATGATATTATTTTTGTCTTGCGGTGTATCAAAAAATCCGCCATCGGAAGCTGAACTCGCAACACTTAACGAATTAGTGAACAAAAGGGATTTTACAATTGAGTCCGATTGGGCCTACCCTCAGGCCACTATGGCTATGCAGCAGGTTATGAATTCTGGTTTAATGTTGCCCGGTGATAATGCCGCCAATATTAGTTTAGTTGGTAATTATAATTTTTTAAAGATAAAAGGTGATAGTATTACATCACACTTACCTTACTTTGGTGAACGCCAAATGCAAGTGGACTATGGAGGCATGGATAGCGCCATTCAATTTAAAGGCCTTATGGAAAATTATAAAGTTGAAAAAAACAAAAACCATGGCTACAATATTTCGTTTAGCGCGACAAGTAACCGCGAACGTTTTAATGTTTTAATAGCTGTTTCGCCAAGTTTAAAAACCAATATGGTACTTAACGGAGTTTCTCGATTTCCCATTAGGTATTCTGGTACAGCTAGCTTAATTTCTGAAAAAAATAAAGAGTAATTCAATAAAAGTAAAAAATTGTACTTTATCTATTCATCGTAAAAATTTAGGCTTCAAACGATTTTTTTTATTTCAATGGGTATAGTTGTTTAATTTTGAATGTATTAAACAATTAAGTCCCCATGAAAACAATATTCACTTTCGCTATTTTAGTTGGTTTATTTATCGGTAATCAATCTGTTAAAGCTCAAGAAACTGCTCAAGTTTTAGATGAAAAGCCTTCAAACTTTAAAAAGCGTAGCCCTATTTACGATTACAAAGAAAAGCAGCTTAATAATGTAGATACCATCCCAGATTTTGCTTCGAGAACTACCAAGTTAAAAATTACGGGTACTATTTATGAAAGTGATGGTATAACACCTGCAAAAAACGTATTGCTTTTTATCCATCAGGCTGATGAAGATGGTAATTTTGAATTAAAACGAGAAAATAAAAAACGATATGTACGCCACAGAGGCTGGATAAGAACTAATGAAAATGGCAAATATACATTCTATACGTTTGTGCCGGGTTCATACATTTATGGCAGTGAATTAAGGCAAATTTTACCTATTTTAAAAGAACCTGGCAAACCAGAATATGCTATTGAGAGTTTTGTTTTTGATAACGACCCATTATTAAAAGACAAGTGCCGCGAAAGAATAGAGGCTACAAATCCAAACCGAATTCTTAAACTTGACAAGAAAGAAGGTTTATTTGTAGCGCACCGCGATATTATTTTGGGAAAAGAAAACGCAGAATATTAAATTTGAATATCTTCAATACTTAAAAAAACGCCAAAACTTTAAAGTTTTGGCGTTTTTTGTTACTTTTTTATGTTTTTTACTAAACATTTTTAGATTAAATAACCAAAATGTCAAAGAAATTCAAAATAATTCTTTTAACCGTTTTATGAATCCTACCTTTGCATCAATTTATAATTTAAAAAGATATTATGAGTAAAGTAAAAGCTAATGATACAGTAGAGGTACATTACACTGGAAAATTGGTAAACGGACAGGTTTTTGACAGCTCTGTAGAAAGAGAACCGTTACAAGTACAATTAGGCCAAGGGCAACTTATTCCTGGTTTTGAAAAAGCATTGGTTGACATGGCTGTAAACGAAAAGAAAACAGTAACCATCGCTAAAGAAGATGCCTATGGCGAAGTACACGATCAATTGTTCCAAAAAGTTGCAAAAGACCAACTTCCTGAAAGCATAAAACCAGAAGTAGGTATGGCTTTGGTAGGTTCAAGACCAGATGGTGGTGAGCAACAGTTTAGAGTTTCTGAAGTAAACGAAGATCATATTGTAGTTGATGCTAACCATCCTTTAGCAGGACAAGATTTAGTTTTTGACCTAGAATTGGTTGCTATTAAATAAGCAAATACTATATATAAAAAAAACGCCTCAGTTTTTGCTGAGGCGTTTTTTTTATACCATATTGGCATGTTTTGTGGCAAAACCTTTGTTTTTTAGATTATGAAATGTTATATTATAGATAATAAACCGATAGTGGTTTATATAAATTTAAAAAAATACATAATGATGAATAATCCATGGCAAGATAAAGCAAAAGGCAATTGGAATATTGCTAAAGGAAAATTAAAACAAAAATGGGGTGAACTAACCGATGATGACTTAGATTACCAAGAAGGTCAGGAAGATGAGTTATTAGGAAAAATCCAAAAGCGTACTGGTGAAACAAAAGAACGCGTTAATGAGTTTTTAAATGAATTGAAGTTCTAATTTTTACTGATCTATTTAGGTCAAAAAATCCCGTAAAAACGGGATTTTTCACTTTACAAAGTGTTAGCTAGTACTTTGGAGTTATTTTTTTTCAAATCTATTATTTATAAGGTTTCGGTATATTTCCAGAGTCTCCATCTATAAAATCCAAAACGGTTGATGGGTTTTTTATCTGTTTGGCTTTATATTTAATAAACACAATAGCGCCATTAAGGGCTTTAGGGTTTTCTCTTAAAATGGTAATGCAATCGTCTATATCAAAGTCGTTAATATCACCATCCACTTCATTTTCATTAATTATCTCGCGCAAATTGACTTCCAGCCGAGAAGAAAGCTCTACCCACTGTGTTCCCGTTAATTGCTGCTTAGTTATATCAATTGATAACAAGTCCTTTTTTGAGGCTTTCAAATACGCCAAGGTCTGTTTGTCTGTCTTATCGTTACCGTTATAAATACAGGTAATTTCTCTACTGTCATCGCTAAATACGCCCATAATCAATAGTTTTTAATTTCTAACTTAATTTTATAAGAAGCACTTACTAACTAAAAATAAGCATAATTTAGAAAACAAATTGGCTCATACGATTTTTATATTTATTTTAATACATCATTTTAAATGAAAGCACTATCCCTAACGAGTTTTAAGTTGAATGTTGATGTAGCCAAACTTTAACCCAGTAATAAATCATTAACAACAAAATACGCTTATGATGATAACATTGCAATCTACAACAGACGTTATTACCAATTCAGTAAAGACTTATTATGAAAGTTTTATTGAGCTATTACCAAGAATTGCCCTTGGTATTATGGTGGTAATTTTAGGGGTTTTAATCGCCCAACTCATTACAAATATTTATAAGAAACGCATCTTAAAAAAGGCTGAAGATCCTTTAATGGCAAGGTTTTTAGCCCAAGCCATTAAGTTGGTTCTTATTATTATCGCCGTATTGCTTGCCTTAAGAATTGCTGGTTTAAATGGTGTTGCTACGGGTATTTTAACAGCTGCCGGAGGTGCGGCCATAGTATTGGGATTTGCATTTCAGGATATTGGTAAAAACTTTTTAGCAGGTATTATTTTGGCATTTAACCGTCCGTTTAATGTTAACGACACGATAAAGGTTGGTGATTTTTTCGGAAAAATTAAAGGTTTAAACTTTAGGTACATGCATATAAAAACCTTTGACGGGCGTGATATTTATGTGCCCAATAGCGATGTACTAACTAAACCTGTAGAAAACTATACTGCCGATGGCTTTTTTAGAAATGAATTTGTCGTTGGTATTGGTTATGAAGATGATATCGAAGAAGCTAAAAAAATCATTAAAGACATTTTGGATAAAAATATCTATATCGTTCACGATAAAGAACACGATAATTTTGTATTTGAAGACGAACTGGCAGTGAGCACGGTAAACCTTAAAATATACTTTTGGGTAGATACTTTCGATTATAGAAAATCCGCTATTATAATTCGTGGTAATCTTATTAGGGAAATAAAAGAAACTTTAGAGAACAGAGGTTTTAATTTGCCGGCTGACATTAAAGAACTTAAGCTTTATGGTAACGAAGATAATATTCCGTTACGTGTAATGCAAGATTCTGGAAACAATACAAATTCATAAATAATTTAGGAGGAATGAAGATGATGCTTTAAATTATGAGCTCATTATAATCAAAAAATTTTTAAAACAATCATGGAACATAAAGTCACACTTAAAAAAATTGAACATATAAATCATAATGTCTTGCATTTGGTTACTAACAAACCGAAAAATTACCAATTCACTCCCGGTCAAGCCACAGAAGTCTCTATAGATAAACCTGGTTGGAAAAAAGAAAAACGACCTTTTACTTTCACAAATTTACCCGATGATAATGAATTGGAGTTTACCATAAAGGTTTACCCATCCCATAGTGGTGTAACGGAGCAAATTGAAAAGTTAGAGATTGGCGACCATTTGTTGATAGGTGATAGCTGGGGTGCCATTAAATATAAAGGCAAAGGCTCGTTTATTGCAGGTGGAGCAGGGGTAACTCCTTTTCTTGCCATCTTAAAAGATTTAAAACAAAAAGGAGAATTAGAAGGCAACCATCTTTTTTTTAGTAATCATGAAGAACGCGATATTATTTACAAGAAAAATTTGGAAGCTTGGTTGGGTGATAACCTTCATGTTATTCTTTCAAAAGAAGACCATAAAGACTATACGCACGGTCTTATTAACAAAGAGTATTTGGAAAAACACAGCCTAGAAGTATCCAAGCCTGTTTATCTCTGTGGCCCACCAGCTATGATGGAAGCAGTAGAGTCTGACCTTTATAAAATGGGGTTGCCTAAATCACAGTTGATTGTGGAGCAATAGTAAAGTTTTTACAACATATTAAAAAAAGATTTAAACGTCTCAGTAAAAACCGAGGCGTTTTTTTGTAAAAATTAAGTTTACTTTAAAATAAAAAAACTAAATTTAATGGAGATATCTTTCAAATGGCTTTTAATGACGTTTAACATCTCCCCAAAATAGTAGGCTTATATCCGAAAAAGTCGTTCAAAGAATATATAGGACTATAAACTTATTTATAGATACTAGTTTCACTAAAAAATGTCTAATTTATAATCTATTCGTTCGTCATGGCTATTTCAGTAGATAATCCCCAGGCTTTTTATCAGTTTTTTTATCTTTTAACGTTTGTTTTTATGCTTTTTATAGTTGTTTACAAAAGCATAAAGCGCAGTTATCATTTACGATCAGTATTGCTCATGTTTACTACCATTACTCTTTTTACGGTTATTGGTACTAGGCTTTTTACAATTCCAATAGAGGATTGGGTTAACGTAATAAACATAAAGACACCTGAGTTCAATAATAGATCATCAATAGGCGGGTTGCTGTTTGGTTTAATGGGACTTTTAATTTCGCAGCGCTTATTTGGGTTTAAAAGGCCTATGTTAGATTTATTTGCTTGGCTAGTACCAATAGCTATAGGTATTGCAAAATTTGGCTGTTTGTTTAATGGGTGTTGCTACGGCCTTCCTTTTGATAGTTCATTAGGAATACAATACCCTGTCGGAACCCATGCGCATTTTAACCACTGGTTCACTAACGGTATTGCAAATGACTCCATACTCTCATTAACAGTACACCCCGTTCAGTTATACGAAAGCCTAACCTTGTTTGTAATCGGTTATGTGGTTTGGAAAACCAATAATTTATGGAAAAAGAATTTAAGTGCCATGCTGTTTGCTCTGTCCTTAATCTTTACCCTGCGATTTGGAGTTGAATTTTTCAGAGACCACAGTGTATCGCAATTTAGTACAGCCTATTATTTAGGTATATGGTCTTACCAATGGGGCATGTTAATTTTAGGGCTACTATTAGCTGTGGTGTTATGGTTTTATGAAAAACGAGCTAAAACAGAAATCACAAAAGGACGCCAAAACTCACCGTATATCCATGCAGAATTTATATATATTGTCACCCTATCGGTTATCATATACACTTTCAGAAACCTACTTAATGCTTTCGAGTTCAACGTGGTTTGGATCATGTTCGTCCCTGGCATTATACTATCGTTATTTTATCTTTTTACCGATACTAGATTAAGAAACCAACGTAAACTCATTGCTGTATTACTACTCGCTCCTTTTTATGTACTGGCCCAAACTATACCCAATCAAACATCTAAAATTAAGCAATATAACCGTATAGATATTGGCAGCTCGTTAGGTAATTTCATAAATGAGGTGAAATTTAACCCACAAGAAACACAAAATGCTTGTGGAACAAGCAATACGTCTTACTCGACGGCTCACTTCAAGCAGGTCTATCAAATAGCGGGAGCAGGGTATTCACAGGTTACCATAGAAGGCAATAAAACCAAGACTTTGGGAATTAATCTTTCCGGAGGTAATATTAAAAGCACCATTTTAGAAACGAATGATTCGCAGTCTGAATTTATTTTTGCGGTAAACCCTTATATGAAGTGGGATGGTAAATGGATAGGTGGTGGCTTGGGGTTACAACTAGGCAAATTACACATTAATAAAGATGAAACTATAGATATAGGCGATGTAGAAGATGGCCCGAAAGACTATTATATTAGGCCTGAATTTTATTTGAGGTTTGGGCAAAGAAAATACCTGGATGTAGATTATAATTACGGATTTATGATGCCATCAGCGTATCCAACATTATATTCAAGGTCAAGCATAGGTAGTGCATTGGGGCTTAGTCAAGACTATAGTTTTAGATATGGCCATATCTGGAATTTAGATTCCGATTTTGTTTCTGCAGAAGCATTGCTTACCGATCAGTTGGGCGTTAATCTCATGTATGTTTTTAAGGAAAACAATTTTTCATCTCTGGATGACGAAGCTTCAGGAAAATTTGTGTTTTCACTAAACTATCGCTTTGGGAATAAAACAAAATAATAATTTGAAATCAATAATAGCGTTGCAGAACAATCAAACACGAGCTTTCTGGACACATAAAAATAGACTTTGTATTTTAGACGAATATATGATGTTATCCCAAAAGCGATTTTAAAATGAACATACCCATTTTATTGATACTGTTCCGGTTATTGTTGGCGCCCATAATTTTGGCATTAGCCTATTTTAATGGGGAAAGTGCCAAAACCATAATTTTGGTACTCATGTATTTAGGGCTCATTTCTGATATATTAGATGGCATAATTGCAAGAAAACAAGATATATCATCAGCTAAATTAAGGCGAATGGATAGCCAGACCGATATGATATTTTGGCTGTCCATTGGTTTTGCTACATGGATTTTACACCCAAAATTAATTTCGGATAACGCCATTGTAATCTGGACAATCTTGGGTATGGAAATAGCTTGTTATGTAATTAGTATCATAAAATTTAAACGAGAAACCTGTACCCATGCCATTCTTTCTAAAATTTGGGGCATAACCTTGTTGGTGGCCTTTACGTCTTTAATAGGGTTTAACCATGCCGGAATTCCGTTTGCTATGGCCATTATTATGGGATTGATTTCACATGTCGATAGAATACTAATAACACTTATTTTACCCAAATGGACACACGATATTCCCAGTGCTTACCATGCATACTTAATAAGAAAAGGGATAAAAATTAAGCGGAACGTGTATTTAAATGGCTAAATAATATTATTCAAGTTGGCAATATCCTTTTTTAGGTATAGGAGAGGAGCTTTTGGTTTCTGCCGTGTTTACAAAAATGTTAGTGCTTATTTGAAGTGAAATCGATAAAATAATTCAATCCTAAAAACAGCACCGTCTCTAAAGCGTTCATTAAGTTGGGTTCGGTCGTCACCAAAGTAAATGGAGGCTAAAGATAAATCTATTTTATCGTCAGAATCAAACACCCTATAGTTTCGAATTATGGCATAGCCCGCTTTGGCATTTACATACAGCGATTTACTTAGCTTATATCTAAAGTAACCAACCAATTCATTGGAGGTTTTAGAAACATAAGCCCCATTATCACTATAACTCTGATCATTTAAGTTATACGTGGTTCCAAGTCCATCAAACCGCATGCCTGCCCAAGATTTTTCATTTATTTTATAATTAATATCGCCATTAATAGGCAAGTATAAATTAGCTTCAAATTTCTTGTTATTACTCAAATAATACACTCCAAAAATGGGCACAACAATCCATCCATAGTTTTCGGTATTTGCATATAGACCATATTTATATTTTAAATCGCTACGCTTTGTTTTTGTGAATAATGATAACAATGCTAGCTGATGGTTGTTTTTAGAAAGCTTAAGTTCGTCAGACGCTATTTTAGAAAACACCATAAAAGTGGCGGACCATGATTCGCTTAATGTTTTATTAATACCAAGGTTTAATCCTAAAACATTTAAGTTACGGCTTGGCATGTTGGCATCTAGTCTTACTTTGGTTTTATTGGTAAAAAAACCTGTTAACAGCGAGGTTTTCTCATTAATAACAATTGGAAAATTAAGTTCTAGTGCTAATTCTTCAACGGTGGTTTCTGATTCGGAAACTTCAAAATGGTTTGATGGCGTATTGGTGTAACTTATATGGGCGATATCAAAATAGTTTTGTGTCAATCCTTGACAACAAAAAAGAATCATTAAAATATACGCTATATACTTCATGTATTTTTATTTGGGTTACAATTTACATAATTAAAACCCTTAGTGTCCATCAAAATACCTTAATACTTCTATTATACTTTCCGATTTAGATAAAAGAGCAGTATAAAGCTTTATGAAGTAAAAAGTGTTCAATTAAAAATTATTTAATCAACTATGTAGTTAGCTAGCTATATTTATTATCTTTGTTATATTAAATTTTACAAATGGAAATAGATTTCATAAAAGAGCAAGGTTACAGGGCTTTAGACAATAGGTTAAAACGTATTAGTGATAGAATGTCTCACGATACAAGAAAATTCTTTAAACAAGTTGATATGGATGTTGAACCAAGTTGGCACTTAGTATTCAAATTATTAAGAGACTACAACATGTTAACTATGGTCGAAATGGCTCAACAGCTAGGTTATACCCATCCATCTATGGTAGTTATGCTCAAAAAAATGGCTGCTAAAGGATATATCGTTTCTGAAAAAGATACTACCGATAAAAGAAAACAAAATATTAAACTCACCCAAAAATCTTTTGATCTACTCCCTGAATTAGAACACATATGGAATAGTTGCGAGGATGCTATATATAAAATATTAAAAAAAGACGTATCTATTCTAAAGCATCTTGATGAAATAGAGGAATCTTTAAAAAACACACCTCTTAACGAACGCTTTTATAACGAATACAAAAACCAAAAAAATGAAAAATCTTAAAAATACAGATCAAAGAAGCCCAGAGATTACTAGAAGAGGTATGATAAGAACTTTAGGATTGGGGTTAAGTTTTGCAGCACTTCCTTCCTTCATGGCGCCTGCAATAACAGAAGTTCCCGTAGATGCTTTAGACCATGGAGAGAAAATCATCCCTGTTAAGGAAATGGAATTGATTGAAATGCAAAAATTTATAGAAGATTGTATTGCAGCCAATAAAGATTCTAATCCACAAGGCGCGGTAAAAGAAGCATTAGCCAGAGGTGTTTCCGATCATCAAGCTATGCTAAAAGCAATTGGAGAACCTAAAGAAGCAGGGTTGAAGGTATTTTTGCGTTCAAAAGACTTAACCATTTTCGCAGCTTCATGGACACCTCAAATGAACTTAATGCCACACAACCACCATATGTGGGCAAATATTGGAATATATACAGGAAGAGAAGACAATATCATTTGGAAACGAAATAAGGGCAGTTTAGAAGCAGATGATGTTCGATGTTTATTTGCTGGAGATGTGGCAACATTAAATACAAGTGCCATTCATTCTGTAACAAACCCACTTCCTAGATTTACAGGAGGATTGCATATTTACGGAGGTGATTTCTTTGCTACTGAACGTAGTCAGTGGGATCCAGAAACACTTACTGAAGAACCTTCTAATGGTGATATCATCAGAAATATTTTCAAGACAGCAAATGAACAAATGCGTAGAATGAAAAACGATTGATTTTATTTACATCTAAAAATATAAGGTATGAAAAGAAAATTAATTTCAAGTGGTAGTCCTTATGAAGATATTGTAGGATTTAGTCGTGCAGTTCGGGTTGGCCCATATATTACAATAGGAGGAACAGCACCTATGGATGCCAATGGAAACACCGTAGGCATTGGAGATATTTCTTTGCAAACCAAACAATGCTTGGAAACGATTAAACTGGCTTTGGAAAAAGCAGGCTCAAGCTTAAATGATGTGGTTAGAACACGAATGTTATTAACTAATATAGACCATTGGAAAGCTGCTGCCGAAGTAAGAGCGTCGTATTTTAAAACCATAAAACCTGTGGACACTATTATGGAAGTATCTTGCTTTATTAATCCAGATTGGTTGATTGAAATTGAAGTAGATGCTATTTCTACATCTTAATAGATCAGTAAGGATATTTTAGGGCATTGATTTGAGTCAGGGAAAATTTTATACTCTTGTGGCAAACTTACGAAGGATGTCCTAGAAAATGATTGTTTTAATTATGAATCATCCACTGGATAATCCATAATTAAAAGTGTACTATAATTTACATTATGTAAAATAGTATTTTTGTGACTTACCTTGTTTATTAAAGATGTAGGAACTAAATCTAAATGGTATTATGGGGTTGGTAATAAATAAGCATAATATAAAAGTAAAATAAAACACGGCCATAAATATTTAGTTGGTTCCTGTTTTTACAGCAGCCGCGTTTATTTGACTAAAAAAAATTGAATGATAATTTTTAAATTGTAATTACAGCCATTGCGAAAAGAAATCCATCATGTCTTCCTTAAGGTCGTAATGCAATTTTATGTACTGGCGCATATCGTCTTTTAACGGTTTTTGTTTGTGCAATAAACTTCCATCAATCGATTCATTTAAATCTAAGGCGTGCAAATTGTTCATTTTGCTTTTACAGCGGTGCATTAATTTTGATATTTCGTTGCGTTCTATTTCTATTCTATTTTGAAACTGTTCTATTTGTAACCTAGCCCGTTTATCAAATTCCCTAGCGGCAATTTCTTCTAACTTATCTTCAAAGGTGTCCATTTCATTAAAATGAAAGCGTAATTCTCTTTTCCAAGTTTCTAAATTGAACTTGAGATCACTTAAATATGATACTGTCGTCTGCATGTCTTTTGGTTTTATATAATTAAACTTCTAATGTTTCTAAATGGGTTTGTTTCATTAATTCGGCCTGCACATTTGATGGTACGGGTTCGTACGAGGCAAATACCGAGCTAAATGTGGCCCTGCCCTGTGTTAACGACCGTAAGGCCGTGGAATAGCCATAGAGTTCTGCTGCCGGACAAGCACATTTTAATATTTGATATGACCCTTCGCTCTCTATACCCTGTATAATGGCGCGTCTGGATTGTAAATCGGTCATCACACTACCAACCATTTCTTCTGGCACTTTAACGGTGAGTTTGTTGGTGGGCTCCAATAACTTGGGATTGGAGTTTAAGAAAGCCGATTTAAAGGCGTGTGCCCCGGCTATTTTAAAGGAAATATCGTTTGAATCTACCGAGTGCATCTTCCCATCGTAAACCATAACACGTACATCACGAATGTACGATTGTGTTAAAGGCCCCGCTTCCATAACTTCCAAAACGCCTTTCATCACCGATGGTAAAAAACGTAAATCTATGGCGCCACCAACAATGCAGTTATAAAACACTAAGGTGCCGCCCCATGGTAATGCAACCACTTCTTTACCTCTTATATTAAAGCCTTCGGGTTCTTCAATACCTTCGTACCATGGTTCTATTTTTAAATGTACTTGCGCAAATTGCCCCGATCCACCAGATTGTTTTTTATGACGATAATTAGCTGTTGAAGAGCGTTGTACAGTCTCTCTATAAGCTATTTTAGGCTGTTTGAATTCGGCTTCAATGTTATAAAGGTTTTTCAGCATCCATTTTACCGTGGCCAAATGCAGTTCGCCCTGGCAACCCAGTAACAATTGTTTGGTTTCTTTTGAAAAATTAATGACAACCGTAGGATCCTGACTGTGAATTTTCTTCAAAGCCTCACTCAGTTTTTCCTCATCGTTCTTATTGTTCGTATAAACCACCTTTGTTATACGTGATTCAGGATATTTGATGGGTTTCATGGTAACCTCAAAATCCTTTTCAGCTAAGGTGTCTCCCGTTTCAGTGTGTTTAAGCTTAAGGGTGGCACCAATATCCCCAACGGCCAACTGGGTTATACTATTTCGGCTTTTACCATCCATAATAAACAGCTGGTTAAAGGTTTCAGTTTCCCCATTATTGGAATTGATAAACTTATCGTTAGCGTTTACTGTTCCAGAATTCACTTTAAAAAATGTAATCTGGCCTAAATTAGGCTGATGGAAAGTTTTAAAAACGAATAATGAGGTTGGTGCATCCTTTTTATGTTCAACGGCCTTCCCTTCTATGCTTTGTTCTGGTTTTAAGTCGACGGTTGACGGCGCTACATTATCGATAAAGCCCATTAAGCGGCCACTCCCCATATCATTGAGTGCAGAAACACAAAAGGCAGGAAATAAATCGTGATTTAACATTCCTGCCTTAATACCTTGACGCATCTCATTTTCGTTCAATGTGCCTTTTTCGAAGAAGAGTTCCAAGAGTTCTTCGTCGTTTTCGGCAGCCTTTTCAACAAGTTCGTTGTGAAGTGCATTGGCTTTTTCTTTTTCAGAATCCGGGATTTCCAATTTTTCGGGTTTTCCACCTTCTGGCCCAAATTTATAGAGCTTCATTTTTAAAACATCTATAATGCCTTGAGCGCCATCAACTTTTATAGGATATTGAACTTTTATCACATTATTGCCAACCAGCTTTATTAAACTTTGGAAACTTTGTTCGAAATCGGCACTTTGATGGTCAATTTGGTTAATAACAAATACCATGGGTTTATGGTACCTGTCTATATAGTTCCAAATGATTTCTGTACCAATTTCACAACCGTGTTTGGCATTAATTACATTAACTACCGTATCGGCCACTCTAATGGACGAAATGATTTCACCAATATAATCGTCGAGTCCCGGAGTGTCAATAATGTTGATTTTGTAATTGCGCCACTCGGTATGCAACGGTGTGGCAAAAACCGATGTACCTCGCTCCTGCTCTATGTCGTGATAATCGGAAATGGTGTTCTTTTCCGCTATGGTTCCCCTTCTGTTTATTAAACCAGCTTCAAAGAGCATGGTTTCAGATAGTGTTGTTTTTCCGCTGCCATGGGCTCCCACAAAAACAATATTTTTGATGTGTTTTTCGTCGTATATTTTCATGTCTTATCGTGTTTTGGTTTTTTAGTCTTCATTTAACACGCTTGTAGTCAACAAAATAAATGACCAAGTATTGTAGGGGATAATTAAATGCGTGTAATTCTGTCATTAAATGTAGCAACAATAAACAGGGTATAATATGACATATGTCAAACTTTTGTAATTGTGCTTCATAACGTTATAATTCATTAAAATCATGTTAAATAATCGAAAAAGTATTTAATTAAAGGTGTAATCTATTATTTTCGCATTTCCCTTTTTTAAGGCCCCAAAAGCATGAAATCGAAAGAAAAAACAAAATCATCAAAGTCTAGACTGCAATTACTGCATCAGTATTACAGCTATACCGGTTTTTATTCGTTTGTTTGGCAAGCTGTTAAAAAAGCTTTACCGTACATTATTGGTGCTGTTGTTATTATTTACGTGCTCAATCATTTTTTTGATATTAATTCAGGACTAGCACATCTTACCGAAATATTGCCGGCTTACGGTGTATTGAGTTTCTTTTTTGTTTCAGAAACGCTTTTAGGTCTTATTCCACCTGAGATTTTTATCGCATGGGCGGGTAAAATGTACGCACCATGGTTATATCTAATACTTTTGGCCTTGCTGTCTTACAGTGGCGGACTCTTGTCGTATTGGATGGGGCGCACCATTACTAATATTCCTAAGGTTCATAATTACATGGAAGTTAAAATGCAAAAGCAATTGAAAAACTCCAGAAAATGGGGCGGTTTTCTAATTGTCGTTGGTGCCTTATTGCCACTACCCTTTTCAATTTCATGTATTGCGGCGGGCATCATCAATTTTCCGTTTAGAAATGTGATGCTTTACGGTGCATTACGATTACTCCGTTTTGCAATTTACGGCCTATTAATTTTTAATGTCGTTTAAAACAGTTTCCATAAAAAAGTCATAAAACGTATCGCTTTTTGAGCCTTGTAACATACTTTTGCACTAAACAAATAAACATGTTTTCATTTAAAAATATATTCCGTCTTGTGGCGCTTCTTGAAGGCGTTTCCTATATTCTTTTGCTTTTTATAGCAACACCTATAAAATATTTTGGAGACGACCCCCAATATGTAAAATTACTGGGCATGCCACACGGTCTTTTATTTATTGCCTATATCGCTATGGCCGTAATAATCAGAAAGGATTACAACTGGAACAACAGAACATTTTTGGTGGTTTTAATGGCTTCGGTTATTCCTTTCGGAACCTTTTATGTAGATAAGAAATTCCTAAAAACCTCAAAATAATGGAACGCATAAAGCATTTATTATACGATTATTTTATCAGTTTAGGTACTACCGAAACCGTAGCAAAATATATGAATATGCTAGTGCTTTTAGTAGGTTTATTCATTTTACTCTTTATAGTCGATTTTATTGTTAGAAAGCTGCTCATTGGCATGTTTTCGAAATTTGCGTCTAAATCTAAAACCAATTTTGATGATTTAATGGTTGCCAACAAGGCGCCTAGAAACATTGCACACATTGTTCCGTTGCTTATTGCTTTGGAATTTGTCCCTATTGTACTTACTGATTTTCAGTACTATGAAAAAATTACCGAAAAGGGATTGATAGTATTTGGTATTGTACTTGCTTTATGGATTGTGCGTAGTTTATTGCATACAGTAAAAGATTACCTGAAGACCCTTAAGCAGTTTAAAGACAAGCCTATAGCGAGTTACATTCAAGTGTTTATGATTTTTGCTTGGGTGATTGGCATTTTTTCGTGTTTGGCTATTATCACCGAAACCGATTTTATAAAGTTCATCACCGGGTTGGGGGCCGCTTCTGCGGTAATTATTTTGGTATTTAAGGATACTATTTTGGGTTTTGTGGCGAGCATACAAGTATCTATTAACGATATGGTTCGCATTGGCGACTGGGTGACTTTTGAAAAATATGGCGCCGATGGTGATGTTATTGAAATTACTTTAGCTACAGTTAAAGTCCAAAATTTTGATAAAACTATTACGACGATCCCTACTTACGCTTTAATTTCCGACTCGTTTAAAAACTGGCGTGGTATGACCAATTCGGATGGCCGTCGCATAAAACGGGCTCTGTGCGTCAAACAAGATGGCGTTAAATATTTAACCGATGCCGATGTTGAAAAGCTGAAAGACATTCAATTGCTAACTTCGTATTTAGAAACCCGCCAAAGCGATATAAAATCGTATAATACCGAAAATAACATCAATAAAGGATTGCTGTTAAACGGTAGAAACCTGACTAATTTGGGGGTTTTCAGAAAATATATTGATTCATATTTAAAACAGCACTCGGCCATTAATAAAGACATGATGATTATGGCCCGGCAATTGGCACCAACAACTCAAGGTATTCCATTAGAAATCTATGCTTTTAGTAGTGATAAACGCTGGGAGAATTATGAATATATCATGTCTGATATTTTTGACCATTTGATTGCGGCACTCCCCTATTTTGAATTGGAAATTTTTGAACTGCCCAGCAATACAGTGTTTAAAAAGTAATTAACTAGAAAAAGGATTAAACGCTTTTCACCAATTGGTAATCGTCCATAATAAATCCATTGCCTATTTCGGTTACCAAAGGTCCTATATTTTTAAAACCAAGCTTTTTATAGGCTTCAATAGCTTTCTTGTTGTACTTGTTAACGGTTAACCGAACTTGCTCTAATTGATAGTTTTGAGCCTTTTTTTCAACAAAATGCATAGCGGCTTTTCCTATTTTTAGGCCGCGATAAGCACTTAAAACATAAATTTTGCTTAAAAACAAGGCATATTCCTCTCGTTTTACAGAAATATACCCCACATGTTTTTGGTTGTATTTTAATAGGAAATACTCAAATCCGTTAGCTATTTGGTCTTTTATAGCTTCTTCCGACTGAAAATTTTCCAACATATAATCTATCTGTGGCTTTCCTACAATCGGGATATAGTGTTCTCGCCAAATAACATCGGCTAGTTCTTCTATTTTCAAGAAATGGGGACGGCTTTTTGCAGGTACAATTTCAATCATATTAAATAACATAAAAATAAATCATGAAAAAATGAAAAATAGCGCCAGCTAAAACAAATAAATGCCAAATAACATGATTATATGGTATTTTTTGAATGACATAAAAAACAATGCCCAAAGTGTAGGCCAAACCCCCAGCAAATAATAACAAAATACCCTGGCTACCTATAATGTCTGCCAAATTTGAAAAATCAAAAACAATTAACCACCCCATCACCAAATACAGTAATGTTGAAAATATTTCAAACTTTCCGGTATAAAAAAGCTTTAAAACCACTCCAAACAAGGCAATACCCCAAACCGTAAAAAATAATGGCCACCCTTTGCTTTCTATCAACGAAATAAGTAAAACAGGGGTGTACGTACCAGCAATTAAAAAGTAAATACTAATGTGGTCGATAACCCTAAAAATATGTTTTCGCCGTTCGCTTTCTGCTGTGTGGTAAAACGTCGAGGCTGTAAATAACACAACAATTGAAACTCCATAAATAATAACACTAAATAAACTCCAATCGGTTTTGTTGGTGTTCTTAAAAATAAGTAGTATTAAGGCAACGATGCCCAATAGAGCGCCTAAGCCATGCGAAATGGCGTTTAGTTTTTCCTCTAATGCCGTTTGTATTCGCATTTAATCTGTACTGTGCTTTTCAGAAAACACCCATTTATTGGTCAACTCGTAAAAATCAAACTTTACCGCTGGTGTTTGTCGTTCTATGCGTCCACTTTGAAAATTTCGCTGTAAAATATCTTCAATAAGGTAATCTTCCTTAACATTCATAGGGTCAAATTCACGTTTCAGGGAAATATCGAACATACTAGCGGTGGTGTTGTACCAAAAGGCCCGCCAACCACTTCTTAGTTTCTTCACCAAATCGAAAGCTGTCGTTCCTGTTTGGCGGTGAATTAGTTTAACGAGAATCTGTCCTTCGGTACGGGTCATCTTTTTTAGTTCTTCCGAAAATTCCCCTTCAATATACTTTTGTACGCGCCTTGTGTATCGTCTTTTATCTCGGTTACGTTTTAGCGTGGCCATACGCTTGTTCATAGAATCCAAACGTTCGGCAGCTAACTTGGCATAAGGGTAAACTTTTATGGTTTTTCGTCGAAGAATTAAATACCGGATACGATCTTTTCTGCTGTCAAATTTCAACTTATGCAATAGCATGACTTCATCTAAGTCAATAGCTGTTCTAGGCACCGAATCCCCTTCTATTATTAGATATTCAACACTGGTAGAATCAGTTTCGACATCATTCACCTGAGCTACCACAAAAGCAGGGATAAGGAGGAATATATATCTTAAATAATTCATATGTATAACATTGGAGCATTTAGTATGCCAAAATTAAGAATTTACAGGCTGTAAAACATTTTTTTATATAGATATTATTATTTTAGTGCAAAACTTTAATACATGGCGAAAAAGAGCATACTTAACAAAAAGTCGATGGACTTTTTAAAGAAATATTTAAACAATGCCGCTCCTACGGGGTATGAGTGGACGGGGCAAAAATTGTGGATGGACTACCTTAAACCTTATGTGGATGAGTTTATTACAGACACCTACGGAACAGCGGTTGGGGTGATAAATCCAAAAGCAAAATACAAAGTGGTTATTGAGGGGCATGCCGATGAAATTTCATGGTACGTTAATTATATTTCTGATAACGGATTAATTTATGTGATTAGAAATGGCGGTAGTGACCACCAAATAGCACCGAGTAAAGTGGTGAATATCCATACCAAAAATGGTATTGTTAAAGGCGTTTTTGGCTGGCCAGCAATACATACCAGAGATAAGAGTAAAGAAGAAGCACCAAAACCAGATAACATCTTTATTGATTGTGGTTGTGCCAATAAAGAAGAAGTAGAAAAACTAGGCGTTCATGTGGGCTGTGTCATTACCTATCCCGATGAATTCCATATTTTAAATGACGATAAATTGGTTTGCCGTGCCATCGATAACCGTATGGGCGGGTTTATGATTGCCGAAGTAGCACGATTGTTAAAAGAAAACAAAAAAGAACTCCCTTTTGGATTGTACATAACCAATGCTGTGCAAGAGGAAATTGGTTTGCGCGGCGCCGAGATGATTACCCAAACCATAAAGCCTAATGTAGCTATTGTTACCGACGTAACACACGACACCACAACCCCAATGATAGAACAGAAAAAAGAGGGGCTAATGGAAATGGGTAAAGGACCCGTAGTAGCGTATGCGCCTGCGGTTCAACAAAAATTGCGCGATTTAATAACAGAAACTGCCGAGAAAAAGAAAATCCCGTTCCAGCGTTCAGCCTTATCAAGGGCCACGGGTACCGATACCGATGCTTTTGCTTACAGTAATGGTGGTGTAGCTTCTGCCCTAATTTCATTACCGTTACGTTACATGCACACCACGGTTGAAATGGTGCATAAAGACGATGTAGAAAACGTTATTAAACTGATTTACGAAACCTTACTTCGAATAAAAGAAGGTGAGAAATTTAGTTATTTCGAATAAAATGTTTGATTCCCGCTTTGTGCGGGAATCTTTTTTAAATATGGATGAATACATTGATATAGCTGACCAAAAAGGGAAACTTTTAGGACGTGCAGAACTAAAATCGGTTATCCACCAAAAAGGTTATTACCACCATACGGCACATATTTGGTTTTATACACAAAATGGTGAAGTTCTTTTATCGCAACGCTCTGCAAAGAAAACAATCTGTCCGTTAATGTGGGATGTTTCCGTGGCTGGCCATATCGATGCTGGCGAAACTGTTGAAGAAGCTGCTATTCGAGAAACAAAAGAAGAAATTGGATTAACCATTTCTAAAAGCGACTTGGAGAAAATAGGTGTTTTTGAGTGCTTTCAGTCTTATGGAAATGGTATTCAAGACAATGAATTCCATAATACATTTATAGCTAAATTAACGTGTCCTATTTCTCAGTTAACGCCACAAGAAGATGAAGTCGAGTCATTACGGTTAGTGAGTGTTCAGGAATTTCAATCGCTTATAAACAATATAAACGACGACAATAATCACTTCGTGGCTTCAAATAAAGCCTATTATCAGTTCGTTATCAATGAAATAAAAAATATGCTTCCATAAAGTCCATTGAAACTACAAGGTAAAATTCTTATATTTACTACTACCAATTTTTAAAGTATGAGTAAGAATTTTAAGGTCAATGTGAATTCAGATATCGATTTTGATATTTCAGAGCAAGACATTTCTGAATTAGATGTTTTGCAAACTTCCAAAACTGAATACCACATAATCCAAGAACACAAGTCATACCAGGCTAAAATAATGTCTTCTAATTTCTACGATAAATCCTATCAAGTACAAATTGGTAACGACACCTTTAACGTGCTGATTTCTGACGATTTGGATGTCTTGATTAAAGATATGGGCTTTGCTACTGGTGATGCAAAATTAGTTGATTCCATCACAGCACCTATGCCGGGGTTAATTTTAGAAATTAATGTTGAAGTGGGCCAAGAGGTTAAGGAAAACGACCAACTTTTTATTTTAGAAGCCATGAAAATGGAAAACAGTATGGTATCGCCTAGAGATGGCGTTATCAAATCTATCGCCATAAAGAAAGGTGATGCTGTTGAAAAATACCAACTACTCATAGAATTTGAAGCATAAAATGAAAAAAATTTTAGTAGCAAATCGAGGCGAAATTGCGGTTCGTGTCATGAAAACAGCTCGAAAAATGGGCGTTAAAACCGTGGCCATTTATTCTACTGCAGATAGAAATGCACCTCACGTTAAATTTGCAGACGAGGCAGTTTGTATTGGAGAGCCGCCATCCAGCGAATCGTATTTACGCGGCGATAAAATTGTTGAAGTAGCTAAAAAATTAAATGTTGACGGTATTCATCCCGGTTACGGTTTTTTAAGTGAAAATGCAGCTTTTGCCGAATTGTGCGAACAAAATAATATCACGTTTATTGGTCCGCGATCTAAGGCCATTAAAATAATGGGAAGCAAACTCGCCGCCAAAGAAGCAGTAAAAGAGTATAACATCCCTATGGTGCCGGGTATTGATCAGGCTATTACCGATGTCATTAAAGCCAAGACAATAGCCCGCAACATTGGTTTTCCAATTTTAATAAAAGCTTCTGCTGGCGGTGGCGGAAAAGGTATGCGTGTGGTTGAAAAGGAAAGCGATTTAGAGTCTCAGATGAAACGTGCCATCAGTGAAGCTAAATCGGCTTTTGGCGATGGCTCCGTGTTTATTGAAAAATATGTAACTGCTCCCCGACACATTGAAATTCAAGTGATGGCCGATAGCCATGGGAACTATTTACATTTCTTTGAGCGTGAATGCAGTATACAGCGACGGCATCAAAAAGTAGTAGAAGAAGCGCCATCTTCTATTTTAACGCCCAAACTAAGGAAACAAATGGGAGAAGCAGCCATCAAAGTGGCTAAATCGTGTGATTATTTAGGCGCCGGTACCGTAGAATTTTTATTGGATGACAACCACAATTTCTATTTTTTAGAAATGAATACTCGCCTTCAAGTAGAACACCCCGTTACGGAATGGATTACCGGAGTCGATTTAGTGGAACTCCAAATTAAAGTGGCTCGAGGCGAAAAACTTAATATAGAACAAGACGATTTAGAAATTTATGGTCATGCTTTAGAATTACGCGTTTATGCCGAAGATCCGTTGAACGATTTTTTACCAAGTGTAGGACATTTAAGTACTTATAAAATACCTGAAGGTGATGGTATTCGGGTGGATAATGGTTTTGAAGAAGGTATGGATGTGCCTATTTATTACGATCCCATGCTTTCAAAATTAATCACTTATGGGAAAACCCGAGAAGAAGCCATTCAATTGATGATAAAAGCCATCGACAATTATAAAATTGAAGGTGTCGAAACTACGCTTCAGTTTGGGAAGTATGTCTGTGAACATGATGCTTTTCGCTCTGGACACTTCGATACTAATTTCGTAAAACTTCATTACGCCCCTGAGCACATAAAAATTCAAATGGAAGACAAAGCTAAATTAGCTGCTATGATTGGGCTAAAACAATATTTAAAAGACCGTAAAATTTTACGACTACCTCAATAATTACTATGGAATCTAAGCAAGATAAGATTGATAAACTAAATAAATACATTGACCAAGCCCATTTGGGAGGTGGCCAAAAGCGTATTGATAAACAACACGCCAATAAAAAATTAACGGCTCGTGAGCGTATTGACTATTTATTGGATGAAGGATCGTTTGATGAGATTGGAGCTCTGGTGACGCACCGAACGACAGACTTTGGGATGGCCGACCAAAAATATTTTGGTGATGGTGTAGTAACGGGTCACGGCTCCATTAATGGTCGATTGGTTTATGTTTATGCTCAGGATTTTACGGTTTTTGGGGGCTCACTTTCTGAAACCCATGCCGAAAAAATATGTAAAATCATGGATTTAGCCGTAAAAGTAGGTGCGCCCATTATTGGGTTAAACGATTCAGGAGGGGCACGTATTCAAGAAGGTGTGCGCTCACTTGGTGGCTATGCCGATATTTTTTATAGAAATGTTCAGGCCTCAGGGGTTATTCCCCAAATATCGGCTATTATGGGACCCTGTGCTGGTGGGGCTGTGTACTCTCCTGCCATGACTGATTTTACGATAATGGTTGAAAATTCCAGCTACATGTTCGTTACCGGTCCTAATGTGGTAAAAACCGTAACCAATGAAGAGGTTACCAGCGAAGAGTTGGGTGGTGCATCTACTCATGCTACTAAATCTGGGGTGGCGCACAAAACATCGTCTAATGATGTACAATGCTTAGAGGACGTAAAAAAATTGTTGAGCTATTTGCCTCAAAACAATAAAGAAAAACCAAAAAAGGAACGTATTGAATTAAATGATGAAATATGCGATGTGCTATCGGATATCGTTCCCGATAATCCCAATAAACCTTACGATATGCATGCTGTTATTTCGGGAATTATAGACAAGGACTCATTCTATGAAATCCACAAAGACTTTGCGGGTAGCATTATTGTTGGTTTTGCCCGTTTAGGAGGGCAAAGTGTTGGCATTGTGGCCAATCAACCCATGGCCTTTGCAGGTGTTTTAGGCGTTAATAGTTCCAGAAAAGCGGCGCGTTTTACACGTTTTTGCGATTGTTTCAATATTCCGTTATTGGTTTTAGTTGATGTTCCCGGTTTTTTACCTGGCACCGACCAAGAATGGAACGGTATTATTGTTCATGGAGCAAAACTGTTGTATGCTCTAAGTGAGGCTACTGTTCCCAGAGTCACTCTTATTACCAGAAAAGCTTATGGTGGTGCATACGATGTGATGAACTCAAAACACATTGGAGCCGATTATAATTATGCATGGCCAGGAGCTGAAATCGCTGTTATGGGTGCCAAAGGTGCCAGTGAAATTATTTTTAGAAAAGAAATAGCCCATTCTGATAACCCTGAAGAAAAATTGGCAGAAAAAGAAGCCGAATACGCCGAAACCTTTGCTAATCCCTACAGAGCTGCACAGCGTGGTTTTATTGACGAAATTATACTTCCTAAAAACACCAGAAAGAAACTTCTTAAAGCTTTTGCTTCATTAGAGAATAAAAGCGTAGAAAGGCCGAAACGGAAACATGGTAATATTCCGCTATGATAATACGTTCTTTGTTTAATAACAAAAACTTATAATTGATATAGAATTGAAAACTCGGTGTTCGTGGTATTATGTCCACTGTTTGGGTACTTCATGTCTAGATTGGACGTATGCCTGATGGAATACCTAAAGCCCAATTGCCATTTTTCTATTTGGTAAGATACCCCAAGGCCTAACACATCCGAGAAGGCATACCCTTTGGCTAGCCGTTCGGTAGCTTTGTCGGAAATCATAGGGCCAACACTACCTATAACATAAGAACTGAAGTTTTTTATAATAGTATATCTAACAGCGAAACCGAAATTTAGCACATATTCATTTATGGATCTTTTTTTTAGGAAGAGCTCCTTTTTTTCCTCATAATTTTTGTAATCATCCTCTTTGACAAACCATTTATTTAATAACTGATGTTCTATAGTATTAAACCCTGGCTCTATATGGAGTTCGTAAGCCCACCTTCTTTTCTCTTTTAAAGTGAAGTTGATTTGTCCTTTATAAAATAAAATCTCGTGTGTGTAATCGCTCTGGTTAAAAGGGTATCTACTTTGCGAACCGACGCCTGATGCAAAGCCTATTTTAATATGTTCCTTATTTATCTGTGTATGTACTTGATCAGGAAGAAACATCAAAACGCATAGCGTAACGCAAAAATAGCTTATTTTACTATAAATTTTACTTAACATTTTGATTTTCCGATACAGGTCAACAGGGCGCAAATATAAAGATTAAACTAACAAGAAGAGCACCTGTTTAGGTGCTCTTCTGCTATTAATCAATCTTAATTTTTCTTTTTCAAGCAATTAATTAGAATTGCAAGTCTGCAATTAAATCGAATTCATCATAAATAGCTTTATCTTTTAAATTATCGAAAAAGCTGGTTGAACCGTAGCGTACATCATATTTGCTTCGGTCTATTTTTAAATTAGCCGTTGCTTTATTACCATAAATTGAAATAGTAAAACTAATTGGGTTTGTTTTTCCTTTTATAGTTAAATCTGCATTTACATTATAGGCGTTTTTACCTGAAGCTTCAACCTTTTTGAAAACCAGTTTTGCTGTAGGATAGTTTTCTACACCAAAAAAGTCATCAGATTTTAAGTGCCCATCTAATTTTCCTTTGTACTCGCCCTCTAAATCTGTAGTATTGATGGTTGTCATATCTATAACAAACTCACCGCCTATTAATTTATCATCTTCGAAAGCTAAAGAGCCAGATTTAATTTCAATGGTACCCTCGTGAGCTCCTGTAACTTTGTAACCCTTCCAAACTACATTGCTCTCTTCAATTTTCACCTCTTTATTAACAACATTGATTTCGGTGAATGAAAAAGCTGCAAATGCAACGATAACCATTAAGCCTAATTTTTTAACTGTATTTTTCATTGTTTTTGTTTTTTTATTCTACAGTGCAAATATCAGGAAGGGTTCTGGTTTGGGAAATGAAGTAGTTTAACAAATGATGTTAAACTAGATTAACATTTATCGCTCTAGGGCAATTTCGTTTTTAATTTTAGACAGAAACTCTTTGGTAATGCCCAAGTAAGAAGCAATCATATACTGCGGGATACGTTGCTCTATTTCTGGATATTGGCTGTTAAAGTACAGGTACCTGTCTTTTGCTGAAAGACTAAAATTTCTAACAATACGTTTTTGTGAGGCGGCAAAGGCACGTTCTATTATTTTTCTGAAAAAACGTTCCAGCTTGGGTATTTTGGCATAAAGTTCTTCAATGTAATCATGGTGAAACAGAATCAATTCGGTGTTCTCGATACATTGCACATTAAAATCGGATGGCGTTTGGGTTATAAAACTTCCCATATCCCCGGTCCACCAATTTTCAATTGAAAACATGACAATGTGCTCCTGCCCTGCTTCGTCCATGTGAAACATTTTGGTACACCCCGAAACTACAAAACATTCAATTTTACAAACATCACCTTGTTGGACTACATATTGGCCTTTTAAATACTTTCTATAATTTACTTTAGATTCTAAAAAAGCTTCCTCCTCTTCTGTTAGGTCAACGTTGTTTCCAATATATTCTAAAAGTGGCTTTATGTTCATGCTTTGCGTATTATTCAGTCATCAAATTTAACAATAATAGCATTGTGTTAATAAATGGTTAATCGGTTTTTTAAGAATTTAAATCATGTAATTTTGCCGCATGGATAAACCCCAACATTTCAAGTTTGAATTTGTAGCCTTAATGGCTGCTTTAATGTCTATTGTAGCCCTTTCTATCGATGCCTTGTTACCTGCATTACCAGAAATAGGAGCATCTTTAGGTGTTACGAGTGTAGCCAACAACCAATTACTCATCACTATGATTTTTTTAGGTATTGGATTTGGACAGTTAATTTTAGGGCCTTTGTCGGATAGCTTTGGAAGAAAACCATTGGTATATACCGGATTCATTATTTTTATAATAGCCAGTATCATTTGCGTAAGTACTACGAATTTCGAGTTAATGATTGTGGGTAGAACGTTGCAAGGTTTTGGATTAGCTTCAGCCAGAACTATTAGTATTTCGATGGTTAGGGATGAATTTAGTGGCGATTACATGGCTAAAATAATTTCTATAATTGTCATGTTTTTCCTCTTAGTCCCTGTTATAGCCCCCACCCTTGGGCAATTTTTGATGCAATTTTTTAGTTGGGAATCTGTATTCTATTTCAACTTGATTTTTGGTATGTTGATTATGTTCTGGTTTTGGTCCAGACAACCAGAAACCCTCGAAAAAGAAAAGCGCATTAAATTTTCGTCGAGCCTGTTTGTTGATGGTACAAAAGAGTTCTTCAAAAACAAAGGCGCCATTGCTTTTACATTAATTTCAGGATTTATTACTGGTTCTTTTATGGTGTATTTGAGTACCTCGCAGCAAATATTTCAAGAGCAATACAACCTTGCAGAAATGTTCCCCTATATTTTTGCAAGTCTGGCTATTTCTATCGGTTTGGCGACTTTTATAAACAGTAGGCTTGTTGTTAAATTTGGTATGATGCGTATTGCGTTTACCGCTTGTATAGCCTATGCCCTAATATCTGTTTTTTATGTTGTTTTATTCTGGTCTGGAAACAACCCGAGCATTTACATTTTATTAGGCTTTTTTGCACTACAATTTTTTGCAGTCGGTTTTCTTTTTGGAAATTTAAGAGCATTGGCCATGCAACCTCTTGGACACATAGCCGGTATAGGAGCTGCAATAAATGGTTTTTTATCGACGGTTTTGGCTGTACCAATAGCCAACTACATTGGAAGTTTCATTAAAACATCCGTTTTACCCTTGTTTGTTGGATTTTCTGTTTTTGGAATACTTTCATTACTCGTATTTATTTTTCTAAAAAGACAGAAACCAAGTGTGAGTTTGGCATAAATCCATTTTATGCTTTTATGTTTATAAATAGCGTTTACTTATGATGTCTATGTGCCATAGATAATGTCCTAAAACAATAAAGGCAGCAGCCCGAGCAGACATGGCATTACCGCTCACATTTCCAACGGATTTTAAATCGCTATCGTTCAAAGACTCCAGCAAGGTTAAAAAGCTTAAGCGTACTGTTTTAAACTCTGCAACAAGCGCATCCATACTTTTGTTCTTAGCTTCTGATGGTACTATATAATCATCTTGATTAAAACCGGGTAAAGGCGTTTTGTCTTGTCTAGCTATGCAAAAACAGCGGTATTGAAAAATACGTTCGGTATCTATTAAGTGCTGAAAGACTTCTTTAACGCTCCATTTTTCGTGGGCATAGGCATAATTCAATTTAACAGCGGGAATGTTTTCAAAGAACTCGAACACACTGTGGAACCCTTTCTTAAAGCCTTCAATTAACGTGGTTTCTTTCGGTACCAAATCCAGATAATTGGCGTAATAATTTGCATATTCGGTTGTATTTAGATCGGTAATGTTCATCATATATGTCCTTTATAGTTATAAACAAATTTAAACTAATATCGACAAACTAAGGTGAATATGTTAGGAAGCACAAAACCATTAAATTTTCGCTTGGTAGGTGTACAGATCAAAATACCTTCCAGCATTTGCCATAAGCTCATGGTGTGTGCCACGTTCAACAATACGCCCCGCTTCAACTACTAAAATTTGGTCTGCTTTCCGAATTGTACTTAAGCGGTGCGCGATAACAATGGTTGTCCTGTTTTTAACAAGTTCGCCTAAACTTTTTTGAATGAGTGCTTCACTTTCGGTATCTAGATTAGAAGTAGCTTCATCTAAAATAATAATTTTCGGGTTAGCTAGAATAGCACGGGCAATAGCCAGGCGTTGCCGTTGTCCGCCAGAAAGTTTAACGCCACGTTCACCTATTAAAGTATCAAGTCCGTTTTCAAATCTATCTGTAAACTCGTTAACAAATGCAGCATTTATGGCATCCTGAAGTTCCTTTTCTGAAGCATTGGGCCTTGGAAACATAATATTCTCCCTTATGGTACCTTCAAATAAAAATTCATCTTGAAGAACCACACCAAGATATTTACGGTAACTCTCCAGTTTTATTTGAGATAAATCTTGATTGTCGATGGTCACTTTTCCTGATTTAGGATTTAAAAACGTAGCCGATAACCCAGCTATAGTCGATTTTCCAGAGCCTGAACTTCCCACCAAAGCCGTAACGGAACCAGCAGGGGCTTTAAAACTAATGTTATGAAGCACCTCTTTATCGGTCTCGTAGGCAAATGAAACGTTATGGAATTCTATATCGCCGTTTAGATGTTCCAATTCAATAGATCTTTCAGTATCATCGGCTTCTGCAGCCATGTTCATTAATTCTTCGGTTCTATCTAATCCTGCTAAAGCTTCGGTGAGTTGGCTGCCAATATTACTCATTTGAACAATAGGTGCAATCATAAACCCTAGAATTAGAGTGAAAAACAGAAAGTCACCCGTAGTCATTTCATCATGCATCATATAATACCCACCAATGCCCATGATGCCTGTGGTTGCTACGCCTATTAAAAATGTTGAAGAAGAGGTCATAAGCGCCGTAGCGGTCAAGCTTTTTTTAACGTTTTGGTAGAGTTTATCTACCCCTTTTTCAAACACTTCATTTTCTTGATTTTCAGCATTAAATGCTTTTATAACACGCACGCCAGCTAAAGTTTCAGTCAGTCGGCCTTTGACTTCGGCATTAATTTTTCCGCGTTTTCTAAAGATGGGCCGAATGTATTTAAACGCCCGTAATGCGATATACCCAAAAATAGAAAGTGGCACAAATACAAAAAGCGTCATCCACGGATTTAGTTTTATTAAAATTATTAATGAAACAATCGCAGTTACCGTGCCGCCAACCAATTGTACCAAGCCCGTGCCAATTAAGTTTCGAACACCTTCAACATCTGTCATTATTCGAGAAACCAAGGCTCCGGACTTGTTATTGTCGAAAAAACTAATGGGCAAAGACAACACTTTTTTTTGTACTTGAGCACGCAATTCGCTGATGAGATACTGTGCCTGAACACTTAAAATGCGCGTTAAAGCAAACGATGTAACAGCCTGTACAAAAATAGCCATTAAGACAATGGCTACTAAGTTGTAAACTTGACTTAGATCTTTACTTGGCACAACTTCATCTAACAAAACTTTACTTTGCCAAGGCAATATTAATCCCGACAAACTCCTAATAACAATTAAAATAAGACCAATAAAAACTAAATTCCGCCGAGGCCAAATAATAGTTTTGAAGGCTTGCGCCATGGTTACCTTGGATTTAGAATCGTTTTGATTTTTATTAATTGGTTTTGAGGCAGACATCAATAAATTATTAAGAGGAAATTTTAATTGTTAATAGTTGAAAACTAGAAATACAGCATTACTTTAAATGCTTACTTTTCTTGCTTCCCTCGTACATAACGTATTTAACTAAACGCGAATCGAGTTTTGCATTATATAATTGAATTTTTTTTGAAGGTCGCAACCCTACATATTTCAATGCATCCAAATTACTGGTTATAAACCAAGCATCTGTACCCGGATAATTTTGTTTTAGGGTATCTCCAATTTTGGCGTAAAATTTTTCCATTTCAATATTTAAGCGTTCGCCGTATGGCGGATTAAACACCATATGCAGCTTATTGTCTCCGGTTTTTGGGGTTTTGAAAAAATCTTCACGACGTATTTCAATAAAATCTTCCAATTGTGCATTTTTAACATTTTCTGTAGCTTTAAAAACAGCACTCGGAGCTTTATCGAAGCCTATTATTTTGTAATGGAAATCGCGTGTTTTTTTTAACAGCGATTCTTCAATCTTTTCAAAAAGGTCTACATCCCAATCTGGCCAACGTTCAAAAGCAAACTCTTTACGCATCAGGTTTGGCGGAATATTACAGGCAATCATGGCCGCTTCGATAAGTATGGTACCACTTCCGCACATTGGGTCCATAAAGTCGCACTGGCCATCCCAACCAGAAAACATAACCATTCCAGCCGCCAGCACCTCGTTTATAGGTGCAATATTGGTAGCCGTTTTGTAACCGCGCTTGTGAAGAGAATCGCCCGATGAATCTAACGATACTGTAACACGATTCCTATCTACATGCAAGTTTATTTTAAGATCAGGAAACTTTAAATCAACATTAGGTCGCTGCCCTGAAGCATCACGAAATTTATCCACTATAGCATCTTTTGTTTTTTGAGCGATGTATAACGAATGCGAGAACAAATGCGAATGAATAGTAGCATCTACGGCCAAAGTCCCCGTTGGCTTTAAATACTTACTCCAATCCATGGCGTAAATTTTATTATAAAGGTCCTTTTCGTTGTTAACGCTAAAGGAATGAATGGGCTTTAATATTTTTATTGCGGTTCGTAACCCCAAATTAGCCTTGTACATAAACCCTTTGTCACCAACAAAAGCAACGTTTCTAACACCCTTTTTTATGCTTTGCGCTCCAAGTTGTTTAAGTTCGTTTTCTAGTAAATCTTCAAAGCCAAATAAGGTTTTGGCGACCATATTAAAATTTTCTTCCATTTTTTTAGTCTGATACCTTGCAAAAATAATGTAATTTTGCGGTTAAACATCAGCAAAAACATTTAATGGGTTAAGAGATTTAGGCTATATCCTTAACAAGTAATGGTGACCTGAATCTACCTCACTTAAAAGGGTGGCCCTAAAAGCAGTTTATGATAAAAAACACTTCTAAATGGTTTACTTCGTGGTTCGACACGCCGTTCTACCATATTTTATATAAAGATCGAAACGAAACCGAGGCGCATGCCTTTATGGATACACTTACCAATTATTTAAACATTCCAGAGCACGGTAAAATTTTGGATTTAGCTTGTGGAAAAGGGCGACATGCAAGGTATTTAAATAAAATTGGTTATGATGTTACCGGTGTTGATCTAAGCGAAAACAGTATAGCCTTTGCCAAAAAATTTGAAAATCACCGCTTGCATTTTGATGTTCATGATATGTGCAAACCTTATCACAAACAGTTTGATGCCGTTTTTAATCTCTTTACAAGTTTTGGGTATTTTGAAAATGATGCTGATAATTTAAACACTATAAAAGCCATAAAAGCCGATTTAAACGAACATGGTTTCGGAGTTATTGATTTTATGAATAGTGAATTTGTTATTGATCATTTGGTGCCAGAGGAAACAAAAACAGTTGAAGATATTGAGTTTCACTTAAAACGTTACGTTGACGGGCAATACATTGTAAAGGATATTAGGTTTAAGGTTGGTGATAACGATTACCATTTTCAGGAACGTGTTAAAGCGTTTACTTTAAAGGATTTTGAAAACCTGTTTGAACAAGCTAATGTGTATTTATTGGATGTTTTTGGCGACTACAAATTGCGTAAGTTTAGCCCCAAAACTTCTGAGCGCTTAGTCATGATTTTTAAATAAGTAGTTTAGTATTTCAATAGTAAATTAAATGAACAAGTTTATTTTTCCAATATTGGCGGTTATTTTTGGTTTTTTATTGGCTTTTGCTACCAAAAAGCAAAAATCTTGGAACACCAAAATCCTACTCTCTTTCAGTGGTGCTTTTCTGTTAGCCTTAACACTATTTGAATTGTTGCCGGAAGTGTACCATCATTTAGATGCCAAACGTACCGGTTTGCTCATTATGTGTGGTATTTTGCTGCAAATTGTATTAGAACTTTTTTCGAAGGGCGCAGAACATGGGCATGTGCACATTCATAATAATAAAACCGTTTTTCCGTGGTTGCTATTTATAAGTTTGTGCATTCATAGCTTTTTAGAAGGCTTTTCAATACACGACCATAACGATATGGTTTATGGTGTTTTGGTACATAAAATTCCCATAGCATTGATCATTACACTTTTTTTAACCCAAAGCAATTACAATAAATTACAAATTGCTTTATTTTTAATTGTATTTGCCTTTATGACGCCTTTGGGCACATATATATCAAATAGTTTTAATGCCATTGCCCATTATGTGGATGCTGTAAATGCCGTAGTTATTGGTATCTTTTTTCATATTTCAACAACCATTCTATTTGAAAGTGGCGAAGGCCACAAGTTTAATCTATCGAAATTCATTTCAATTATTTTAGGTGTTGGAATTGCTTATTTAATTTAATTGCAATGTTCAGTAAAGAAGAATCTCGATTATTACGACAAGAATTTTGGACGAGTTTTGGAAAATCATTTCCCAGAAAGTGGATATTGTACAATACGAAGTTGAAAGGCTTAAGTTTTAAATTTCATTTCGACACCAAAAAAGCTTTAGTTGCCTTAGATTTAGAAGACGATTTAGAACAACGCATCATATATTGGGAAAAATTAATCGCAATAAAATCAATTCTACAGGACGAGTACTTGCCCGATGCTGTATTTGAAGAAGAATACTTTTTAGATAATCAAAAAGAAATTTCCCGAATTTATGTGCCTTTAGAGCAAAAAGTGTCTATCCATAACAAAAATACCTGGCGTGATGTCATGGAATTTTTTAACGAAAAAATGATGCTTTTCGAAGTTTTTTTTGAGGAATATAAAGATATTATTGAAGGGTAATACGCTTAACGAGTTATTCCAAAATTAGGCGTGTGGTTTTCTTATTATTAATTTGAACGAGGTAGATACCTGTGTTTATTGATTTTAAGTTTAATTCGGCCGATTTAACCTTTTCAAAATTTGAATTTATAAGTTGTTTACCAAGTACAGAATAAATCTTAATGTTTTGGATAGTCTTACTACCGGAAACAGTTAAAACCCTTGATTCCCTCAAAGGATTTGGGTATAATTTAAATTCATTGTTTACTGGAATAGACTCGACGTCTTGTTGGTTATTTTGATGTTGTGGTACTAAACCCATAGCGGTATTATCATCATTAAGTATTGATGTAAACTCTTCTTTGTTTTGAGCATAACCCCATTGAAATCCGCTAAATATGATGACAAAAGTGAAGCGTAGAAATGTTGCCATAGTTTTTAAGTTTGAGATTATCAGTAATTTACAAAAAACTTCAATTACAGACAATACTTGTTAATAAATTGAAAATAAAAAGCCCTGTGAAGGGTAAACTTCACAGGGCTTTAATTTTATCTATTTATAGTTTAAACTATATGTTAGCTGCTAACCAATCTCCAACTTCGGTCGTGCCATAAGCTTTATTTCCATCCGCTAGATCTTCAGTAACGATACCTTGATCTAATGCTTGATTTACAGCTTCTCTAATAGCTTTTCCTTCGTCAGTTAGACCAAAATTTTCAAACATCATGGCTGCCGATAATACCGTAGCCATTGGGTTTGCTATGTTTTTACCTGCTGCCTGTGGATAAGACCCATGAATAGGTTCAAATAATGAAATGCTGGTTCCTAAAGAAGCCGAAGGCATAAGGCCCATCGATCCAGAAATTACAGATGCTTCATCTGTTAATACGTCACCAAAAAGGTTTTCGGTAATCAACACGTCGTAATCTTTTGGCCATTGTACCAAACGCATGGCAACGGCATCTACAAACTCGTAAGACACTGTTACCTCCGGATATTCTTTTTCTAAACCTTGCACAGTTTCTCTCCATAAACGAGAGGTTTCCATAACATTAGCCTTATCTACACAACATAATTTTTTAGAACGTTGCATGGCCGCTTCAAAGCCTTTGCGTGCTAACCGAGTAACTTCTTCTTTGGTGTACATATTTGTGTCATAAGCCGTATTACCATTATCTTTTCTTCCTTTTTCACCAAAATAAACACCAGAAGTTAACTCACGGAAAAATACCAAGTCGGTTCCTTCTATTCGCTCTTTCTTTAAAGGCGATTTATCCAATAATGAAGGAAACACAAAAGTAGGGCGCACATTGGCAAATAAACCTAATTTTTTGCGCATTTTTAACAAGCCTTGCTCAGGTCTTACCGGTGCAGAAGGATCATTATCAAATTTTGGATGACCAATGGCCCCGAATAAAACAGCATCAGAAGATGCACAAATGTCGTGCGTTTCATCTGGGTAAGGTTCACCCACAGCATCAATGGCCGCCGCTCCGGTTAGAGCTGGTTTCCATGTAATTTCGTGTCCAAATTTTTTCGCTACGGCATCACTCACTTTTACCGCTTGATCTATTACTTCTGGTCCTATACCGTCTCCGGCTAAAAGGGCTATGTTAAATTTCATGTGTTTGTATTTATGTGTCTTAATTAATAATAATATTTAGCATTTTTTCGGTCGCTTTTATGGCAGAAACCGTTTGGTCTGAATCTAAACCTCGGGTTTTAAATTCCTTTTCAGGCGATTTCCAAGTAATAATAGTTTCACACAAGGCATCCGATCGGCTTCCTGGGGGAATTCGCACTGCATAGTCTATCAAATCGGGTAAAATACCGCGTTTTTGTTTTTTAAAAATGCTTCGGATTGCATTCATAAAAGCATCAAATTGTCCATCGCCCTGTGAAATTTCCTCAAAAGTATTGTTCTCTATCGTTAAAGATACTGTTGTGGATGGTTTAAGGCCTTTGGCATGATTTAAAACGTAAGTATTAACTTTTACTTTTTCTTCGTAATCGTAATCTAAAACATCAGAAATGATGTAAGGCAGATCTTCTTTGGTGACAACTTGCTTTTTGTCGCCCAGCTCAATAATGCGCTGGGTTACTTTTTTTAAGTCTTCGTCGTCAAGCTGAAGACCGAGTTCCTGTAAGTTTTTCTGAATATTAGCTTTACCTGAAGCTTTACCTAAAGCATATTTTCTGGTTCTACCAAAACGCTCAGGCATTAAGTCGCTAAAATACAGGTTCTTTTTATTGTCGCCATCGGCATGGATGCCAGCTGTTTGGGTAAATACATTAGCTCCGATTATGGGTTTGTTGGCAGGAATTACAACACCAGAAAAACTCTCAACAAGTTTACTAACGGTATAAAGTACCTTTTCGTTTACCCCAATTTCAACGCTGGGCATATAATCGTTAATAACAGCAATAGTACTTGCCATTGGTGCGTTACCTGCACGTTCGCCCATTCCGTTTACCGTTAAATGCAAACCGTCGGCCCCACCTTTAAGTGCTTCTATAGCATTGGCCACTCCTAAATCGTAATCATTATGCGCATGGAAATCGAAATGTAAGTTTGGGTACTTGTCTTTAATTTCTTTTACAAAATTGAAAGATTCGTTAGGCGTTAAAACCCCCAAGGTATCTGGAAGCATGATGCGTTTTACGGGCTGCGTTGATAAAAACTCTAAAAACTCATAAACATAGTCTTTGGAATTTCTCATACCATTGCTCCAATCTTCCAAATAGATATTAGTTTCAATACCTTTAGAAGTCGCTAAAGCAATAGTTTCGGTTATCTCTTTAAAATGCTGACTTGGTGTTTTTTTAAGTTGATGGGTTAGATGATTTAACGAACCTTTAGTTAATAGGTTTTGTACCTTTGCCCCCGCCTCTATCATCCAATCGATGGAAATGCCTTTATCGACAAAAGTCAATACCTCAACTTGGTTAATATAACCATTTTGTGAAGCCCATTGGGTAACGTCTTTTACGGCTTGAAATTCACCTTCAGAAACTCTAGCTGAAGCAATTTCAATGCGATCAACTTTTAATTCTTCAAGTAAAAGTTTAGCTATGGTAAGTTTTTCAGAAGCTGAAAACGACACGCCCGAGGTTTGTTCACCATCGCGCAATGTCGTGTCCATTATTTCTATCTTCTTCATTAAAAGTAAACGGGCTTAGGTTATTTTTAATTAAAAAGGTCTGGTTTCACCAAATTCGGCAACCTCATCTTTCATGTTCTGTAAGTAATCGATATCATCGAAACCATTAAGCATATTGCCTTTTTTGTAACCATTGATTTCGAATGACTCTGATTCGCCAGTGGCCAATAAAGTTACTGTTTGGTTTGGCAAATCTACTTTTATTTCTGTTTTCGGATCGGCTTCAATGGCATCAAATAACTTTTGAGCAAATGCAGCAGAAACCTGTACTGGCAAAACACCAATATTTAAACAGTTGTTTTTAAAGATATCTGCAAATGCCGATGAAATTACACAACGTAATCCAAAATCGTAAACAGACCAAGCGGCATGCTCTCTTGATGAACCTGAACCAAAGTTTTTACCACCAACTAATATTTTAGAACCTTCATATTTTGAATCGTTTAAAGGAAAGTCTGCAATTGGATTTCCTTCAGAATCATATCTCCAATCTCTAAAAAAGTTATCGCCAAATCCTTCACGTTTTGTCGCTTTTAGGAAACGTGCCGGAATAATTTGATCGGTATCTACGTTTTCTATAGGTAAAGGGTAAGCTGTACTTGTTAAAACTTCAAATTTATCGTAAGCCATTATGTTTTCTTTTTATGCGTTAATTAATGTTCTTGGGTCTGTTACTACACCTTCAACTGCGGTAGCTGCAGCTACTAGTGGCGAGGCCAGTAATGTTCTTGATCCTGGACCTTGGCGACCTTCAAAATTACGGTTAGATGTCGATACTGCTAATTTTCCGGCAGGCACTTTGTCATCGTTCATGGCTAAGCAAGCTGAACAACCTGGTTCTCTTAATACAAAACCAGAGGCTTCCAAAATTTTATCTAAACCTTCTTCCTTTATTTGGTCGACAACTTTATGCGATCCTGGTACCAACCATGCCGTGATGTTTTCTGCTTTTTTGCGTCCTTCAACAATTGAACAAAATGCTCTGAAATCCTCAATGCGTCCATTGGTACACGATCCTAAGAATACATAATCAACAGGTTTACCAATCATGCTATCGCCTTCATTAAACTTCATATAGCTTAATGATTTTTTATAGGTATTGACATTGCCGTCTACATCTTCTGCTTTAGGAATAGAATTTGTTACACCAAAGCCCATACCTGGGTTTGTTCCGTAGGTTATCATGGGTTCGATGTCGGCTGCATCATAAGTAAATTCAGCATCAAAAACAGCATCGTCGTCTGTTTTTAAGGTTTCCCAATACACCATGGCTTTATCCCAATCGGCGCCTTTTGGTGTATGCTTTCTTCCTTTAATGTATTCAAATGTTTTTTCGTCTGGTGCAATCATTCCACCACGTGCTCCCATTTCAATTGAAAGGTTACAAACCGTCATACGGCCTTCCATAGACATGTCTTCAAAAACATCGCCAGCATACTCAACAAAATAGCCTGTAGCTCCTGATGTAGTTTGTTGGGAAATAATATAAAGCGCTACATCTTTTGGTGTTACCCCAAAACCTAATTTACCATTTACGTTAATACGCATTTTTTTAGGCTTTGGCTGCATAATACATTGCGTTGACAAAACCATTTCTACTTCAGAAGTACCAATACCAAAGGCTATGGCTCCAAAAGCACCGTGTGTAGATGTATGTGAATCGCCACAAACAATAGTAGAGCCAGGAAGTGTGATGCCGTTTTCTGGACCTACAATATGAACAATACCGTTGTTTCTGTGCCCTAATCCCCAGTGTGAAATACCATATTCGGCAGCATTACTGGCCAATGCCTCTAATTGGTTTGCTGATAAAGGATCTGCTACTGGCAAATGCTGATTCCAAGTTGGGGTATTATGGTCAGCTGTTGCAAAGGTTTTTTCTGGGTACATCACGCCAATACCTCGGCTTTTTAAACCTACAAAAGCCACAGGACTGGTAACTTCATGGATAAAATGGCGATCTATAAAAAATACATCCGGACCATCTTCTATTTTTCTAACAACATGCGAATCCCACACTTTGTCAAACAATGTCTTACTCATAATATGTTTTAATTTAATTTTATTCTTTAAAAGGATTTTTGGCCAAAGCTTAAATTGCCAAAATGCTGGCAAATTTACGAAAAACTGCTTGTTTTTTCAGTATATAACAAAAATTAAGCCCTCGACTTATTTATTTTTACAAAATTACCAATGGATTCTAAAATAATCTATGATTTTTTAATAGAATAGCAGTATGGTTATAAATTTTAAAGCGAATCAACATCAGTCTTAATTTAACCTATCCGATACATACTCTACTTCTGTTTTTCCATGGGGCTTTGCTTTACCGTCTGGTCCCAAATTAACCATTACAATATTTGAAATGGTTATGATTGTTTCATGGGTCATTTTATTTCTAACTTCAGAACTCAAAACTAACGATGCTTTGCCAAATTTCACCACTTCTATGCCTATTTCAACAATATCACCTTGTTTAGCAGAAGCTTTAAAGTCTATTTCACTCATAAACTTAGTAACTACTTTTTGGTTTTCAAGTTGAATAATTGTGTAGAGTGCCGCTTCTTCGTCAATCCACTCTAACAAACGGCCTCCAAACAATGTTCCGTTAGCGTTTAGATCTTCTGGTTTTACCCATTTTCTGGTATGGAATCTCATATTTTATATTTATTAAGGTTAAAAGAGTTCTTGTTGATTATCTTCGTTCGGTATTTTAAGGTTATATCCCAATTCTTTATTCAGTTTTTTTATGAAATAAGCAGAAAGCAAAGGCGATTCTTTTTCAATATTTTGATGAATGAAAAAGTCAATTTCCTTAATGCCCTGGTTTTTCCAAATTTTCAAACGCTCCACCCAATCGTCCAATCTACTATAATCGCTATCATGGTTTGCGCCCACATAGCGAACAAAAGCAGTAGGGTTTGTTAAGCGCATATGCATTAAATCTCGCCGTCCTGCGGTATCTACAATAATATTTGAAATATTATTTTCTTCTAAAAGCTGGTATAATGCTTCTGCAACGGTTTTGTCGTTGTACCAATCGGTATGTCTAAACTCTACGGCCAAAGGAATTTCTTTTGGCCAACTTTCTACAAAAGCCACAACCCTATTAAAATCTTTGGGAGCAAAATTATTATGCATTTGCAAAAAAACTGTTCCTAACTTTTCTTTTAAGTTGGCCGCATTGTTCAAGTAGTTCTCAACAACTTCTTGAGTTTCATTTAATCGTTTCCAATGGCTGACTTCCTGATTCAATTTTGGGAAAAATTTAAACCCTTCAGGTGTTTTATCATACCATTTTTCAAACTGATCGGCAGAAAAAATCCTGTAAAACGTAGCATTAAGTTCAATGGCATTGAATTGTGACGAATAATAGGCCAATTCGTCTTTAGTGCCTCTGGGGTAAAATCCTTTTAAATCTGCCCGGTTCCATTTTGCGCAACCTATGTAAATTTCCGGAACGTTATCGTCCTTAACCCGATTTAAAACCTTTTTAGTTTTTGGGTGATCCTTGGGCAAGGTGAAATTGATGTCTTGCGGATTTGTTACACTACCAAACTTCATGTTATTGTACCTGGTTTACTGTTTAAAAAGTTAAAATTAACGCCAAAAAACGGCATTTTTTTAAGAGAAGATAAAAGTAGAAAATTCAAAATGTTAATAACCTCGTTGATAATAATAAATTACGATGTCCAAATAGCCTTTTATAATACTTAATTTTATTAAAAACTTTCCGAAATGAACACTAGAAAATCCCAAATTAAAAGTATTCGTCCAGAAATTTTAAGCAACACTATTAACGACAACATGAGTAAAGACGAACGTTTTCAGAACATAGTATTGCGTCCCGTAATTAAGCTTCAAAATGATTTATTTATTGAAGTTTTTAGAAACTATATCACCAAACATAAGTCTGTTTTTTACGACCTTTCTTTGGAAAAAAGACAGTTGTACATTGAAAATGCGATACAAAAGGACATGAAGCTTAGAAACTCCATGAAAGGTATGGTGATTGGCCAATTTACTGTTGAAGAATATTTACTTTACATTGAAAATTCATCTGCCTTGAATAAACGTATGATGAATTTGGTAAAAGACCGACTTTTAAGTCAAATTCAACTGTTTGAAAAGCCCGAGTTTAGAGAGGCTGTTTAGTCGTCTATCAGCGAAACACCATTTAAATCGGTTGTTAGTACGTCACTCATATAATCGAAGAATGGCCTAACGGCTATAAACGCATTATCAATTTCATCTAAAAAATTAGAGGCCAACACATCTTTATCACTAATTTTTTTAGTGAAAATGTATTGTTTCTTTTTAATTAAATCGATAGCCTTGTGCTCCCGGCCGAAGCCTTTTGGGGCAGTTTTTACTTCGTCGCCTTCAAAAGTATTGCCCCAAACCGTATTAAAGGTTCTGTTGGCCAAAATGTCGCGTATTTCGGCATCGTCCATTTCAAATTCCTTTCTTATGCGTAGTAAATCTGCTGCGTTAGGTTGCCAAAATCCAGTTGCCAAAAAACTTTGATTATTAGGTTGAATGTGAAGATAATAACCGCCCCTTAGTTTAGGTTTTGCACGGTGAAAAGCCCCACCAAAATTAGTTTTATAAGGCATTTTATTTTTCGAAAAGCGCACATCACGATATATTCTGAACATCTTTAATTTTTCTATATCATCATGCTTGTTTAATCTTTCAAAAATGGCATTATAAAACATTTTTACTTCCTTTTCAATAGCTTTAAATTTTGTTTTATTATTATTGAACCAATCGCGATTATTATTTTTTTCAAGTTTGTTTAAAAATGTAAGTGCTTCTTTCGGTACAACTAAGCCCATAATTATAAAATTAAAATTGTAGATTCCTAAAATACGAAAAGTCTCGATGGATTCGAGACTTTTCGAAAAATCAATGTATTAATAGTACTATTACTTTAAACTAATTATCTGAATGCTTATTAAACGATGTTTCATCCAATGTCAATTTATTGTTAAACTCCAAGGTTCTAATTGGAAACGGAATATTAATTCCTGCCTTGTCAAAGGCCTTTTTAATTTCGATAATAACGGTTGATTTTGCTCTTAATTTTTCGAGAATACTTTCGGCATCAATCCAAAATCTACACAAAAAATTAATAGAACTATCGCCAAACTCTGTGTAATAAAATTCAACATCGTTAGTCGATTTCACTTGGTCGAACGATTTAGCAACGGTTTCTTTGGTTAAAGTTTTCACCTTTTCCAAGTCTGACTCATACCCCACTCCACATTCCAAAGCTACACGCATGCGTGTGGTGAGTGAATAGTTTTTTAGAGGGTTTTCTAAAATCATCCTATTTGGAATGACCACTAAATTGTTGTCGGCCTCTTTTAATGTAAAGTCTTTCAGGTTAATATCCATAACTTCTCCCGAAAAACCATTGGTTTCAACCCAATTGCCTATCTGTACTTTTTTTCGAAATGACAAAATGACACCTGCAAATGTATTGGACAAAGTACCCTGAAGCGCTAAGCCTACAGCCAGTCCAGCCACTCCCGCACCAGCTAATAATGATGTAAGCATTTTGCTTAGGTTCATTATCCCCAAAGCTAGAAACAGCCCCGAAATTACAACAATAACCGCTGCTATTTTGGCTATCATGTTACTAATAGATTCTTGACTAACTCGTTTTGCAACGAGTTTAGAAACTATCTTTCTGGTGTACTTCGCTACAAAATAAGCAACAACCATAACCACAATAGCCAAGATTAAGTTGGGTATGTTTTGGATGATGGCAGTTAACCAACTTTCTAGTTTTTCAATCAAGCTATTAAAAGCCTCATGTAACGTGTTTTTCATGTTTCATTAGTGTTTATTTACAGTTAAAGCTTTTGTTTGTTACGACATTTCTATCATGCTTTCTTTAAGTGATGCCGTAGTATCTTTACTCCAAGCATCGAGCATCCAGCTGTATTTTTCTAATTCTCTTATGTAGGCTCCTATTAAATCTATAGTACCTTCATCGGATACACTATTGGCGACTTCTATTACTTTAGACATTTGAGCCAATATTATCTTATGGTCTTTTAGAGTTTCTTCAATCATGGCTTTATCGGACTTTAAGGGAGCTGCTTCCGTAATGGAAGATACTTTTAAGTAGTCTTCAAGTTTGCTCATGGGATGATACTTTAAAGTTAATATACGTTCGGCTATTTCATCAATTTTAACTCGGGCATCGGTATACAGCTCTTCAAACTTTAAATGCAAATCGAAAAAGTTTTTACCTAAAATATTCCAATGATTACTTCTTAGTTTTTGATAATAAATGTGGTAATCTGCCAGTAAGGTGTTGAGTTCTACAACAACTTTCAACAAATCTTCATCTTTAATATTTAAATAGTTCATAATCGTTTTTTTTTATTAGTTAGACTAACGATAAACTACGTTTAGAACTGAAACTTGTCAAGTGCTTTAACGGGATTTAACGGATTGCGAACTTCTTTAACTTAATTTTTTGTTAAAAAAAAAGCGAATGTTAAAAGTTTTTTTAGGTCAATAGTAAGCTTTGATAAGGTTATTGAGTCACTGGTCTTTTAACAACAAAAAGCCCATGATAAGGGCCTTTCGATATGTATTGAAATTATTAGATGTTAATCAAAGGCATCTTCAACTTCATCTGCTGCATCTTCCATTCCATCTCCAACATCATCAACAGCGTCTTCTACTTTTTCTCCAGCACTTTTTTCATCTCTGCACCCTACAAATACTGTTGATACTGAAAACAATAATGCTAATGTTAAGAATACTTTTTTCATAATTTTTGATTTTAAATGGTTAATTAATACTATTTTTTCATAAAACCTCTTATAAGGGAGATTAAAAAAAGTGCTAAAAAGATATAGAAACAAATTTTAGCGATACCAGCTGAAGCACCAGCAACCCCTCCAAAGCCTAAAACTCCAGCAATAAGGGCAATGACTACAAAGATAATTGTCCAACGTAACATAGTTTAGTGTTTTTTAGTTTGACTCAGATAGTAATATAGGAATAAAATGTCATATTTAAAAGAAAAACTTTATATCAATCAACTTATTTTCATACAAATAAAACATGGTTTTAGTTTAAATGCTATAAAAAATCGATGTTTTTGAGAATCAAGCCAGATGCTGGAGCGATGTAGTTCATTTTAATATTATTTTGAGGCTCTAAGCTCGCCTTAATATCGTCAAGCGATAAATTGCCTTTTCCTAAATCGATAAGTGTGCCCATCATCAACCGAATTTGATTGCGCATAAACCCTTTGCCCTGAACCCTCAGTATATAAGATTTTTCAGGAAAGTAACTTGCTGTATAAATTGTGTTTTCGACCAATTCGCAAGTTAAAATAGTACGATAATAAACGCCGTTTTCCGAAGGTTTATAACAATAGGTTTTTAAGTAATGTTCACCCTCAAACAGTTTTGCGCCTTCTTTCATAACATCGATGTTTAAATCGTCCAGAATAGTTGTCATGATGGGGGCGCAAAAGGGGTGGCATTTTTGACCATAAGTAAACAAATAAAGGTATTCCTTTATTTTTGAGTGGTTGATTATGTTGAACTTCCTATCAACTTCCTTAATGCTTAAAGCTCGAATATCTTGTGGGAGGTTATAGTTAAACCAATCTAAAAAATAAGCTTGATCTTCAATGGGCTCCTCCAAAAACAACTCGAAAGCAGCATGCTCTGCCGATACCATGGCATCCGTTCTTCCAGAACTTAGGCTTTTAAACGGCTTACCTTCTAGAATGTAGTTTAACGTTCTGTCTACCATTAAATGAAGTGTTTTAACGGTAGGTTGCTTTTGCCAACCATGAAAACGATAACCCAAATACTGGATATCGATGACGTAGAAATACTTTTTCATTAAAATTTTATTCTGATGGCAAAGTAAGTTATTTATCAATTATCGCAAAAAAATCATAAATTGTTTCCTTATTAATCAATTAAAACTAAATATTATGAATGCAACTTCTAGGACAAAACCTCCTCTTTGGTTTTGGATTGTAAGTGTTATCGCTTTACTATGGAACGCTATGGGTGTGAATCAATATATTGGGCAAGCCTATAAAACAGAAACCTGGCAATCTGCATTAACACCAGAGCAAATTGAAACGATTTCAAACTACCCGGCTTGGTTAACGGCTGCTTTTGCCATAGCAGTTTTTACTGGCGCTATTGGAAGTATAGGGCTGTTGTTAAGAAAAAAATGGGCGTACTCACTTTTGGTTTTATCGCTATTCGCTGTAATTGTACAAATGGGATATATATTAACTCAAGGCCATTCAGACAATATGGGAATGACCATCAGTATAATTGTTTTCTCTGGCTTTTTGGTATGGTTTTCCAAAAAATCATTATCCAAAGGTTGGATTTCGTAGTTTAAATAAAAAAGCATTGAAAACTTCCAATGCTTTTTTATTTATTTATGTCTGTTCTTGAGCTCCTCTTCTATATCCTTTAATGTAAACCCTTTGGCCTGTAACAGCATTAAGTAGTGGAAAAGCAAGTCTGCAGATTCGTATAAAAACAAATCATCGTTATTGTCCATTGCTTCAATCACGGTTTCAACAGCTTCCTCACCTACCTTTTGAGCTATTTTATTGATGCCTTTTGAAAACAGACTGGCTACATACGATTTAGCGGTATCTTTATTGGCTACACGTTCAGCAATAACGCCTTCTAAAGTTGAAAAGAACCCATAAGACGTGTTGTTTTCTTCCCCCCAGCAATTGTCTGTTCCCTTGTGACATATTGGCCCAACTGGATTAACACGAACTAAAAGCGTATCTTTATCGCAATCGTTTTTTATATCTACTAGGTTTAAAAAGTTTCCGCTTTCTTCACCTTTTGTCCACAAGCGTTTTTTGCTTCTACTGAAAAAGGTCACCTTTTTAGTTTCAAGGGTTTTGTTGTAGGCTTCTTCGTTCATATAGCCCAGCATCAATATATTTTTTGTTGTAGCATCTTGAATTATTGCTGGCACTAAACCATGTGCGTCGTATTTAATTTCCATAAGTTATGTTTATGAGATACCGAGATGAAAATCGGTATAATTATCAAAGTCGGACTTCGATATTATGTTTTTTTAGTTCTGTTTTTAATTCTGGAATTGGTATTTCACCAAAATGGAAAACACTGGCAGCTAATGCCGCATCAGCCTTTCCTTCCTTAAAGGTATCAATAAAATGCTGAACATTTCCGGCGCCACCAGAGGCAATAATAGGAATATTTAATTCCCCAGATAACTTAGCCAAAGCTTCATTGGCAAATCCGTTTTTAGTGCCGTCATGATTCATGGATGTGAACAAAATTTCACCAGCACCACGTATTTCAACTTCTTTAGCCCACTCAAACAAATCAATATCTGTTGGAATGCTTCCGCCAGCCAAATGTACTTTCCAAGCACCATCAACTTTTTTGGCATCAATAGCCACAACAACACATTGGCTTCCAAATTTATCGGCCAACTCGTTTACCAATTCTGGTCGTTTTACTGCCGATGAATTAATGGAAACTTTATCGGCTCCGCATTGCAGAAGCGCATCGACATCTTCAATTGATGATATACCTCCGCCAACGGTAAATGGAATGTTAACTTGTTCCGCGACATGCAATACCATATCTAAAGTCGTTGCACGGCCTTCTATAGTAGCCGAAATATCCAGAAAAACCAATTCGTCAGCCCCATAATCGGCATATTGTTTGGCCAACTCAACAGGATCTCCTGCATCACGAAGGTCGACAAAATTAACGCCTTTAACGGTACGTCCGTTTTTAATATCCAAGCAAGGTATAATTCGTTTTGTAAGCATTATACAAATTTTTCTAATTGCTGTAAACTAATTCTATTTTCATAAATAGCCTTTCCTATAATAACACCCTCACAGCCAATCTCTTTTAAAACAGGCAATTCTTCTATGGCTGAAATGCCACCTGAAGCAATTAGTTTTATAGATTGCCCATTGCTACTGTTGCTGCAATCGGAGATGATTTTTTTGTACAAGTCGACCGATGGACCTTCAAGCATGCCATCCTTTGAAATATCAGTGCAAATCACGTATTGGATGCCTTTTTTTTGATACTCTTTTATAAACGGAATTAAGTCTTCGGTGCTATCTTCCTGCCATCCACTTATAGCTATTTTCCCATTGTTACTATCGGCCCCAAGAATTATTTTTTCACTTCCGTATTTGCTTAACCAACCTTCAAAAATTTTAGGGTTCTTTACAGCGATACTTCCTCCTGTAATTTGGCGAGCACCAGAATTAAAGGCAATGTGCAGATCTTCGTTAGATTTCAATCCGCCGCCAAAATCAATCTTTAATTTGGTTTTTGAGGCAATTTGCTCCAATACTTTGTAATTGACTATATGCTGTGCTTTAGCACCATCCAAATCAACTAAATGTAAATATTGAATGCCTGCGGCTTCAAACATTTTGGCCACTTCTAAAGGGTTTTCGTTATATACTTTTTTGGTGTCATAATCGCCCTTAGTTAAACGGACACACTTACCGTCAATAATATCAATAGCTGGTATAATTCTCATTTCATTATTTATTTGTATTGGCTATTATATTTAATAACCAAAGCACATTTATAACTCTAAAAAGTTTTGTAAAATTTTAGCTCCTGCTGTACTGCTCTTTTCGGGATGAAACTGAACGCCATAAAAATTGTCGTGCTTAAGCGCAGATGCATAATTAATGCCGTAATCAGTTTTAGCTATGGTTTGGTTACAATGCTCCGCATAATAGCTGTGTACCAAATACATATATTCATTCTCTTTAATGCCGTTAAACAAATCAGATTTTAGTTCTTTAATAACATTCCAACCCATTTGTGGCACTTTTACAGTATCAGCAAAACGCTTTACATCGGTATCAAAAACACCTAGGCCCATTGTATTGCCTTCTTCTGTATACCTGCAAAGTAACTGCATGCCTAAGCAAATACCCAAAACAGGTTGCTTTAAGGTAGGTATTAAAGTGTCTAAACCACTTTCCTTTAACATGTTCATGGCAGAGCTTGCTTCACCTACTCCTGGAAAAATAACTTTGTCTGCCGACTTTATTTCCTCTGGATTATTAGACAAAATTGCGTCATACCCTAACCGCTTAAATGCAAATTGGATACTTTTAATATTCCCTGCTCCGTAATTTATAATGACTAATTTCAATTTATAATGTTTTGAATTTAGACATTAGAAGTAAAAATGCATAACTCCCAATGTGTTAATTTTCAATTTATAACATCCCTTTTGTTGAAGGTAAAAACATTTTGTTGGCATCGCGTTTTACCGCCATTTTCATGGCTTTGGCAAAAGCTTTGAATATACCTTCTATCTTGTGGTGTTCATTAACACCTTCCGCCTTAATATTCAAGTTGCATTTCGCTCCATCAGTAAACGATTTAAACAAATGATAGAACATTTCGGTAGGCATATCGCCAATTTTTTCACGCTTGAAATCGGCATCCCATTCCAGCCAATTTCTTCCGCCAAAATCAACCGCAACCTGTGCTAAACAATCGTCCATAGGCAAACAAAAGCCATAGCGCTCAATACCTAACTTGTTGCCCAAAGTTTTGTTGAACAATTCGCCAAGAGCTATCATGGTATCTTCTATGGTATGGTGTTCATCAACTTCTAAATCGCCGTTTACTTTTACGGTTAAATCCATGGCGCCATGACGCCCAATTTGGTCGAGCATGTGATCAAAAAACGATAAACCCGTGTCGATTTCATTTTTGCCTGAACCATCTAAATTTAATTTAATATATATCTGTGTTTCATTAGTGTTACGAGTAATTTCTTCAACTCTATCTTTAAGTTTTAAAAACTCATAAATTTCTGCCCAATCGGTGCTCGTTAACACTACACCATCTAAAATTTCCTTTTTTGAAGTTTCAATTTCATCAGCTCCCAGTTCAGGGTTTTCAGAAAGATAAATGCCTTTAGCACCTAAATTTTTAGCCAGTTCCATATCAGTAATTCTGTCGCCTAAAACAAACGAGTTTTCCAAATCGTATGCTTCAGAAAAATACTTGGTCAACAATCCGGTTTTTGGCTTTCTTGTTGGTGCATTTTCATGAGGAAATGTTTTATCGATCACAATTTCTGAAAACACAACACCTTCATTCTCGAAGGCTTTAATTATTTTATTTTGAGCCGGCCAAAACGTGTCCTCAGGAAAAGACTTTGTACCTAAGCCATCTTGGTTGGTGACCATTACCAATTCGAAATCCAATTCGTTGGCTATTTTGGCCATATACTGAAATACTTTAGGGTAGAACTCCAATTTTTCCAAACTGTCCAATTGGTAATCAACGGGCGGTTCTACCACCAAAGTGCCATCGCGATCTATAAATAATACTTTTTTCATTTTTTTGGCTTTCGGCTAAAGGCTTTTGGCTATTTACAAAAGCGAACACCTATATTTCTTTTAAAGTTTTTATCAATTTCTTGTTCTCCTCTGTCGTCCCTATAGTTAATCGCAAACAATTTTCGCAACCGGGTTGCGTAGTGCGGTTTCTAATAACAATTCCTTTTTCAATTAATTGGCTGTAACGTTTTGTAGCATCATCAACCTTTACCAAAACAAAATTTGCATCGGACGGATAAATTTTAGAAACAAAGGCAATACTTTTTAATGCTAAAATCAAATTGCCCCGTTCTTTCAGAATGTGCTCTACTTCAGCTTTAACATCATTTGGTCTACTTAACCGCTCAATAGCTCTTAATTGTGTTAATTCATTAACATTATACGGTGGTTTTATGCGATTTAAAACCGAAATGATTTCTTCGGAAGCATAACAAATTCCTAATCGGATACCAGCCATACCATAAGCTTTTGAAAGTGTTTGTGTTACTATTAAATTAGGAAATTCACTTAAACGGCTTGACCAACTTTCTTCATTTGAAAAATCGATATAAGCTTCATCGATTACAACAATTCCTTTGAAAGACTTAATTATCTTTTCAATAGAAGCCGACTCAAAACTATTCCCTGTTGGATTATTTGGTGAACACAAAAACAATACTTTAGAGTGGGCGTCAACCGTATTTAAAATGGCATCAACTTTTGGCTGAAAACAAGCATCAAGTTGCACTTCTTTAACTCCTACCGCATTTATATTGGCCAACACACCGTACATACCATATGTAGGTGGCAAGGTAATAATGTTATCTTGATTGGGCTCACAAAACACCCTAAAAATTAAATCCAGAACTTCGTCACTACCATTTCCCAACAGAATGTTTTGTACGCTAATTTTCTTGCTTTCTGCCAGCAAAGATTTTACTGAACGCTGCAATGGATCGGGGTAACGGTTAACGCCACTTTCAAATGGGTTTTCGTTAGCATCTAAAAAGACCATTTGATGGGTATTGCCCTGAAACTCATCTCTTGCTGAAGAATACGGTTTTAGCGCTTTTATATTGGGCCTTATTAAGTCTTGAATATTCATTAATTGGTATTGCTGATTGAAATTTGGTATTTTACTTTAAGTCCTTTAACCTGATGCTTACTGCATTTTTATGCGCCTGTAATCCTTCAGCAGCCGCCATCAATTCTATGGTCCCACCTATATTTAAGATACCTTCTTTAGTTATTTTTTGAAAGGTCATGCTCTTTTGAAAACTATCTAAATTCACTCCAGAGTAAGCCTTGCTAAACCCGTTTGTTGGCAATGTATGGTTGGTGCCTGATGCGTAATCTCCAGCACTTTCCGGAGTGTAATCACCAATAAACACAGATCCTGCATTGCTGATTCCGTTGATGTACAAATCTTCATTTTTACAACAGATAATAAAATGTTCGGGTCCGTATTCATTGATCATTTGGAGTGCCGTTTCTTCATTTTCAACAAAAATTAATTTTGAATTGGAAATCGCTTTTTCGGCAATCGCTTTACGCGGAAGTACATTTAACTGCTTTTCAACCTCTTTTGAAACCTCGTTGATTAAGGCTTTTGATGTCGATACTAAAATCACTTGGCTATCAGCGCCATGCTCGGCTTGGCTCAACAAATCGGATGCAACATAAGATGCATTGGCCGTTTCATCGGCTACAACCAATAGTTCACTTGGTCCCGCAGGCATATCTATAGCAACACCGAACTTGGTTGCTAATTGTTTTGCTACGGTAACAAACTGATTGCCAGGGCCAAAAATTTTGTATACCTGTGGTATGGTTTCAGTACCAAAGGTCAACCCTGCTATGGCCTGAATACCTCCAACCTTTATGATTTTAGTAACCCCACACAGATTAGCTGCGAATAAAATTTCGGGCGCTAATTCACCTTTTCTATTTGGAGGTGAACACAATACAATTTCTTTACATCCCGCAATTTGAGCAGGAACGGCCAACATTAAAACGGTTGAAAACAAAGGCGCAGTTCCTCCTGGAATATATAGACCAACTTTTTGGATTGGACGTTTTTCCTGCCAGCACAAAACCCCTTTTGCCGTTTCAATTTCCACTCGCACAGTTTTTTGAGCTTTGTGAAATGCTTCAATATTGGCTTTTGCCTGTTTAATAGCTTTTTTAAGGTTATTTGGGACTTCCTGAATAGCCTTTTGAATTTCCTCTTCTAACACTAAATTGGTTAGTAAAGAAACCCCATCAAACCGCTCGGTATATGTTTTTATGGCATCGTCCCCATTTTGACGAACATCTTGAAAAACCTCATTTACAGCTCCTTCAATATCATCTATGGTTTGGGTTGGACGTTTAAGGGTATCTAGCCAATCTTCTCTATTTGGGTTATCAATTATTTGCATTGCATTCTATTTGTGGCTCCAACAATTTATATTACAGTACCATTTTTTCGATAGGGCACACCAAAATACCTTGGGCACCTTTTGCTTTTAGGTCGTCAATAACATCCCAAAATTCATTTTTATTGATAACGGAATGTATAGAGCTCCAACCTTCTTCTGCCAATGGCAACACTGTTGGGCTTTTCATTCCTGGCAAAACGTTTATTATGTCCTGAACCTTATCGTTTGGCGCGTTGAGCAAAACATATTTAGAATTTCGTCCTTTTAGAACAGATTTTATCCTAAACTGGATTTTATCTAAAATAGCTTGTTTTTCTTTGCTTAAAACGGGAGAAACTGCTAGTACGGCTTCAGATTTTAAAATGGTTTCTACCTCCTTCAAATTGTTTTTAAACAAGGTGCTTCCGCTAGAAACAATATCAACAATAGCGTCTGCCAGCCCAATATTAGGGGCGATTTCAACAGAACCGTTGATGATATGTAAATTGGCATTTACGTTATTTTTATCTAAATACATCTGTACCGTGTTTGGGTAAGATGTCGCTATGCGCTTACCTTCCAAATCTTTAATACCTTTATACTTAGCGGATTTTGGCACGGCAACACATACACGGCAACCAGAAAATCCCAGTTTTTCAACTACGTTTATGCCCTCACCTTTTTCAACTAAAACATTCTCTCCAATAATAGCAACATCAACCACGCCATCTTTTAAATACTGTGGGATATCGCCATTTCTTAAATAAAACACCTCTACTGGAAACCCCTTAGCCGAGGCTTTAAGTTGGTCTTTACCGTTATCGATATAAATACCAACGTCTTTTAAAATCTGCATCGAGTCTTCGTTTAAACGTCCCGATTTCTGCACTGCAATTCTTAATTTACTCATTGTCTTGTTTTTATGAGTTTGAAACAATCTAGCTTGTTTTAATTAAAAAAACCCGTTCGATTGTCTCAAACGGGTTTAAAATATATGTTGAATTTATTCAATACATTTTCACTTCGCTTGAGGGCCAATTTGAAAATGATGATGGGTATGAATAAATAGCATTCTTAACTTATTTTTCGTTTCCTGCAAATATCAAAAATTTCTACCAATAATTCCAAATATTGAAAGTAATTCTTGGAACATTTTTTCAAAACTGATGTTTATATTAAAAAAAATCAATAATCATTAATGAATACCCAGAAAACTTAAGTTTTTTATTTTTTCGTTATTGATTTCCTAAAATAATGGGCATACCACTATCACCAGAACCAATTACAACTACCTTACTGTTATTTGATTCAGATAATTTAATTGTAGCATCAATACCTTTATCCTGAAGAATCTTATCGGTCAATGAGGCACTTAAAATTCTATTAGCATCTGCTTTACCTTGCGCTTCAATACGCACTTTTTCTGCCTCCTTAGCCGCGGTAACCAATCTGAATTCATACTCAAGCGATTCTTGTTCTTGCTTTAATTTACGCTCAATAGCATCCTTAATAGTAGGAGGCAAAGTTACGTCACGTACCAAAACTTCGTTTAATTGAACAAATTGACTTTCAACTATTTTTTTAGTTTCTTCAAAAATTTCTTGTTGAATAGCATCTCGTTTGCTGGAGTATAATTGTTCTGGAGTATAGCGCCCTACCACGCTTCTTGCAGCAGAACGGATAGCAGGAAGCAAAACACGCTCTTTATACATTTCACTTTTCTCTTGATGTAACCTTCCTAAATTACTAAAATCTGGTTGAAACCAAACTGATGCTTCTAGTTTAATATCCAATCCGTTTGATGATAAAACATTCATTTTTTCAAGAATCTCTTGTTGGCGAACTTCGTAAATAAATACTTTGTTCCAAGGCGCTACAATATGAAACCCCTCTCCCATTGCTGGCTCATCAACCACAACACCTTCTCCAAAGGTTTTAAATAAAACACCAGCTTCACCAGATTCAATGGTTACAGCAGATTTTGTTAATATGATCACTAATACAATTGCTCCTATTATAAGGGGCAACGCTACTTTTGGTAATTTTTCCATTTTATTTTTATTTATATTAATCCGTTATATTTTCTCAGAAACCACTCAAGACCTAAGCTAATAGTAATAATGGCCAAGAGGTATTTCCAATCAATCAAAGATATGCTTTTTTTTACGCTTTTTTGAACCGGAACAAAACGATTATCGTTAATCAAGTCGGTAACCAGGTTTTTTGTGTTTGCAATAAAATAAACCCTTCCAGAGCTGTTTTTTGCCAACTGGTTCAATTTGTTGACATTAGCATTTAAAAATTGTTGTTCAACGTTATATTCTAAAATTTGAAAACTCCCTGATTTGGCCAAGTTTTCTTTTGTTGCGCGAACAGTAAACTTATAGCTAGAAGCCGGTAAACTACTTAAATCTACTTGGTAGTTATTGTTTTTCAAAACCATTGGATAGGTCTTTGAAGCGTCTGAAGCTTTGTCGGTAACCGTAATGTTCAATTTTTCACGAGCATCAAAAACATAGTTTTTATCAAAAAACTCCGCTTTTACTATAACATTGTTACTTCCGTTGTAAATAGATTCATAATCAACATTTAATCGGCTCTTTGATTTATTTGAAGCCAAATATTGAATGAGTTTACCCAAAAAGGTATCAAATTCAGCAAATGATTTGGAGTTAAGGAAACTACTTGCGCGCCATTGCCAAATGCCTTCACCAAACAAAACGGCATGTCGGGTATTATTCAGTTCAAAAGTGGCCAAAAGTGGCTCTTGAACCGAAACACCGTTTAACGATTTATTCAAAATTGTTTCAATGGGTACCGAAAATTTAGTCGAACCATAATTGGACAACAATGGCGGAAAGGATTCAAAGTTGATATCCTGAACTAAAAACGGGGTGTAATTCCTGTTCAGTTCGGCTTGGTAATTTTCTGGTTGATTGGAGATTTCTATGGTATAGTTAGACTGGATTCGATTTAAAAAATCTAAGTCTGTTTTAGGGGCAACTATTGTAAAACGGTTCTTTTTTAATACATCTAACCGCTTCCATAAATCATTAAACTTATTGTTGGGCTGATACAATATAAATAACTCATAATCTTCAATTTCACTTAAAATATTTTTAGAGTTAACTATAATGACCGAACGTTGTTCGTTACTCTCAACACTCTTTTTTAAGGCTCCCAAATCTGGATGCCAAATATCACTTACAATAGCTATTTTTGTTTTTTGGTTAATAACTTCAACAATAAAATTTTTGGTATTGTTGACTTTATTTTTTTCTTCATCAAGAGGCCTTAGCACAGCTCTGTAAGAACCAGTTCCTGTTATATTAGCGGGCAACGTAAGGTTTAAAACTTTTGAGTTTTTGGATTTTGAAAAATCAATTTCTTCAGAATAAACGGTAGTATTGCCGCGGGTGATTACAAAATTTGTTTTGACGGGCGCATTGCCATTATAAACCAAAATGGCTTCTACCGGAAATTTATTTTTATGGTAAGCGTATTTATTAACATTTAATTGTTGGATTTTCAAATCGGTATAACTAACGGTATCCCCCAGAATAATTGGAAAAATGGGCTGTTTATATTGCCGGTTAGCAAAAGTATAATCGGCACCAAAAGTTTGGTTACCATCCGTGACCAGCACTGTTGGTGAGTTGGTTTGCTTATAAATTTGGTTTAACTGGGTAAAAACTTGATTTATATTAGTTTGACTTTCGGAAAACGTAACCGAATCTACTTTCTTTAGAGTTTCGCCAAACGTGTAAAGCTCTAAATTAAATTTCTCATTTAAAGCTTTATCTTGCTCTAAACCCGCAATGAAATCTTCGGCCTGTCTATTTTGCTTGAGGTGCTTAATAGATTTAGAATTATCGATAGCGACAACTAAATTTGGCTTTTCAACGAATGACGACACTTTATCAAACATTGGGTTTATTAAAAGCAACAATACCGAAAAAACGGTTAGGAACCTTAAAAAAGCAAAAAGCATGCTCCATTTAAACATGCTTTTCGTTTTAATTATATATTGAAAAATTGCAACAAAAAGTGCAACTATTCCAGCTAATATGATGTATAATAGCGTTTCTGAATTCATTTAATCGATTTACGTCGAATTTTATTTGATGGAGTGATGTTATGTTAACATTCCGCCGTCAACATTTAGCGTTTGACCAGTTACATAAGCACTTAAATCACTAGCTAAAAACACACAGGCATTAGCAACATCTTCAGGTGTCCCGCCTCTTTTCAGAGGAATTCCTGCACGCCATCCTTTAACCACTTCTTCGTCTAATTTGGCTGTCATTTCAGTTTCAATAAAACCTGGTGCAACCACATTACTTCTAATGTTTCTAGAACCCAGTTCGAGTGCCACAGATTTTGAGAACCCTATAATACCAGCTTTTGATGCAGCATAGTTAGTTTGACCAGCATTACCTTTAACACCAACTACTGAACTCATATTAATAATTGAGCCATTACGTTGTTTTAACATGGTGCGTTGTACCGCTTTGGTCATGTTGAAAACTGATTTTAAATTGACTTCAATTACTTTATCGAAATCTTCTTCGGTAATACGCATCAACAAATTATCTTTTGTTATCCCCGCATTATTTACTAAAACATCGATACTCCCAAATTCTTTAACAACCTCGTTGGCCAACGTTTGCGCCTCATCAAAACTAGCGGCATTACTTTGATAACCTTTGGCTTTCACCCCTAAACCGTTTAATTCTTTTTCGAGTTCGTTAGCGGCCTCAACTGAAGAACTATAGGTAAAAGCTATATTAGCACCCTGTTGTGCAAACGTTTGGGCTATCCCCTTTCCTATGCCACGGCTAGCACCGGTAATTATGGCTGTTTTTCCTTCTAATAATTTCATTTTTATAGTGTTAGTTTTTTCAGTTTAAACGAAGATTTCTATTTATTCAAATATAACAAATACAGATTGCTTCAAATAAAAAAACCTCACAAAATGTTGTGAGGCCTTTAGTATAAATTTTTAGTGATTAGCCTAAAACTTCAGCAACTTTTTTGCCAATTTCAGCTGGAGAATCAACAACGTGTATACCACAAGCTTTCATAATTTTCTTTTTGGCTTGTGCTGTATCGTCACTTCCGCCAACAATAGCTCCGGCATGCCCCATGGTACGTCCGGCTGGAGCTGTTTCACCAGCTATAAAACCTACAATAGGTTTTTTGCTTCCACTTTCTTTGTACCAATTCGCTGCATCGGCTTCTAATTGACCTCCAATTTCGCCAATCATTACAACAGCTTCTGTTTCTGGGTCGTTAATTAATAACTCTACAGCTTCCTTTGTTGTGGTTCCAATAATTGGATCACCACCAATACCAATAGCTGTGGTAATACCTAAACCTTGTTTTACAACTTGATCAGCAGCTTCATAGGTTAAAGTTCCCGATTTAGATACAATACCTACCTTACCTTGTTTAAAAACAAATCCTGGCATGATGCCTACTTTAGCTTCACCTGGCGTAATAACACCTGGACAGTTAGGTCCAATAAGTCTGCAATCTCTATCTTTTATGTAATTTGAAGCCGTTATCATATCGGCAACAGGAATACCTTCAGTAATTGTTATAATCACTTTAATACCTGCATCGGCGGCTTCCATAATGGCATCAGCAGCAAACGCTGGTGGCACAAAAATAATGGTTGTATCGGCTCCAACTTGTTCAACAGCTTCAAGTACTGTATTAAAAACAGGTTTGTCTAAATGGGTTTGCCCACCTTTACCTGGTGTTACGCCACCAACAACATTGGTTCCGTATTCTATCATTTGGCTGGCATGAAATGTACCCTCACTACCAGTAAATCCTTGAACAATTATTTTGGAATCTTTATTTACTAAAACACTCATAAGTGATTATTTTTTATAATTAGTTTATGCTGTACGCAAAAGTAATTTTTTGAATTAGAATTTTAAAGCAAAACTAAACTTTTATTTTATGGGATTTATTGTTTTTTAAGTTTTTCCAATATTTCAGGAATTCTTTTAATAGAGGCCAATTCTTTGTACTTTGTACGAACCTCTTCAGCCGGAATACCAAAATAGCCTTTACCTCCTTTTAGCGATTTACTTACACCTGCTTTGGCCAAAATAATAGCTTTTTTCCCAATGCTTATACCACTTGTAACACCTACCTGTCCCCAAATGGTTACTTCGTCTTCAATTATAACGCAGCCTGCGATACCTACTTGGGAAGCTATCAAGCACTTCCTCCCTACGACTGTATCATGGCCAATTTGTACTTGATTGTCAATTTTTGTGCCTTCGCATATTCTGGTATCAGCTGTAACGCCTCTATCAATCGTGCATGCAGCACCAATATCGACATGGTCTTCTATAACGACACGGCCACCCGATTTGAGTCTATCAAAACCGTCCGGTCTATTTTTATAATAAAAAGCATTAGCTCCTAAAACCGTACCTGCATGTATGGTTACGTTATTCCCTAAAATGGCGTCATCATAAATGCTAACATTGGAATGTATTATACAATTATCGCCAATAGTTACATTGTGACCTATAAAGCTATTAGGTTGAATTATTGTGTTTTTTCCAATTTTCGCTGAGGAAGCAATTAGCTTATCCGAATTTACAAAAGGTTTAAAATAATCTGTAAGCTTATTAAAATCCCTAAAAGGGTCGTCGCTAACCAACAAGGCTTTTCCTTGTGGACATTCAACTTCTTTATTAATTAGAACAATTGTAGCCGCCGATTGCAAAGCCTTGTCGTAATATTTAGGGTGGTCTACAAATACTATATCTCCAGGCTCAACAACATGAATTTCGTTCATGCCCAAAACCTGGAAATCGTCATCACCAATAAATTTACAGTCAATTATTTCTGCAATTTGTTTTAGCGTATGTGGAGTGGGAAACTTCAAGAATTATTCTTTTACGCGTTCTTTATAAGTTCCCTTTTCGGTCTCTACTTTAATTTTATCACCTTCATTAATGAACAACGGTACATTGACTTCGGCTCCCGTTTCAACAGTTGCAGGTTTGGTAGCATTAGTTGCCGTGTTACCTTTTACACCTGGTTCTGTATGGGTTACCTCTAAAATAACGCTAGCTGGCATTTCAACTGAAAGCGGTGCATTGTCTTCTGTATTGATTAATACTGTCACAACCTCACCTTCTTTCATTAAATCCGGTCGGTCTAAAGCGGCTTCAAGTAGGCGGATTTGAGTGTAATCGGCTTCATTCATAAAATGATAGAATTCACCGTCGTTATATAAATATTGGAATTTATGGGTTTCTACGCGAACATCATCCAATTTGTGTCCGGCTGAAAATGTATTATCGATAACCTTTCCTGTCGTTACACTTTTTAATTTTGTTCTAACAAAAGCTGGGCCCTTACCTGGCTTTACGTGTAAAAATTCTACTATTTTATAGATATCGTTATTATATCTTATGCATAATCCGTTTCGAATATCTGATGTTGTTGCCATGTATTTAATTTGATTTAAAATATCCTTTCATTATGCCACGGTGCGAATTTCTTATAAATTGAAGTATTTCATCGCGTTCTGGTGTGGCTTCCATTTCGGCTTCAATGATTTCAGCCGCCTGTGTATTATTATAATTTTTTTGATAGAGAATCCTGAAAATATCTTGAATTTCCCTGATTTTTTCGGTTGTAAATCCACGTCTGCGTAAACCAACGGAATTAATTCCAACATATGAAAGTGGTTCGCGTGCTGCCTTTACATAAGGAGGCACATCTTTTCTTACCAAAGACCCGCCAGTTACAAAGGCATGGTTTCCTACGGAAACAAATTGATGAACAGCCGTCATACCTGCCAACACCACATAATCACCAATGGTAATGTGCCCTGCCAAAGTACTATTGTTGGAAAAAATACAATTATTACCTACGACACAATCATGTGCTATATGGCAATAGGCCATTATTAAACAGTTGTTGCCTACCACGGTTTTCATACGGTCTGCTGTACCTCTATTTATGGTAACACATTCGCGAATGGTCACGTTATCGCCAATCTCTACGGTTGTTTCTTCGTCGTTATATTTTAGGTCTTGGGGCACTGCGGAAATCACAGAACCTGGAAAAATATTACAGTTTTTCCCAATACGCGCACCTTCCATAATGGTTACGTTACTGCCAATCCAGGTGCCCTCGCCTATTTTTACATTGTTGTGTATGGTGGCAAAAGGCTCAATAACCACATTTTTTGCAATCTTGGCACCAGGGTGCACGTATGCTAAGGGTTGATTCATATTTATTTAACTTTTGAAATTTGTGCCATTAACTCTGCTTCTGCACAAAGCTTTCCGTTGGAGTATGCATACCCCTGCATATGGCATATACCGCGACGTATTGGTGTGATTAATGTACAATTAAATATTAGCGTGTCGCCAGGCATTACTTTTTGTTTGAATTTCACATTATCCATTTTCATGAAAAATGTTAAATAGTTTTCTGGGTCAGGAACCGTATTCAGCACCAAAATACCACCTGTTTGTGCCATAGCCTCTACAATTAAAACGCCGGGCATTACTGGAGCACCTGGAAAATGTCCTTTGAAGAACTCTTCGTTCATGGTCACATTTTTTGTGGCTATAACGTGTTTTTCAGACAGTTCGAAAACCTTATCGATTAGCAAAAACGGCTGACGATGCGGTAACATAGCCATGATTTGGGTAACATCCATTAGCGGAGGTTGGTTCAAATCTATGTTTGGTACATTGTTACGACGCTCGTTTTTAATTATTTTAGACAATTTTTTGGCAAACTGTGTATTTACAAAATGCCCTGGCTTATTGGCTATAACTTTTCCTCTAATTCGAGTGCCAACTAAAGCTAAATCACCTAAAACATCAAGTAGTTTGTGTCTGGCAGCTTCGTTGGGATGGTGAAGAGTTAGGTTGTCCAATATTCCATTGGGTTTAACGGCAATATTATCTTTTTTGAAAGCCACCCTTAACTTATCCATCGTTTTGGGAGATAACTCTTTATCAACATAAACAATGGCGTTATTTAAATCACCTCCTTTTATTAGGCCATTCTCAAGTAGCATTTCAATTTCGTGTAGGAAACTAAACGTTCGGGAGTTAGCTATATCCTTTTTAAAGTCTGAAATTTGATTGAGTGTTGCATTTTGTGTGCCCAAAACTTTTGTTCCAAAATCTACCATGGTAGTGATTTGGTATTCCTTTGCGGGCATAACCAATATTTCACTACCTGATTCTTCATCGACATAAGATACAATATCTGTTATTTCAAACTCTTCACGGAAAGCTTCTTGCTCTTCAACACCTACTTTTTCTAGGGCTTCAACAAAAAACTTAGAAGAACCATCCATAATTGGTGGTTCGGAAGCATTCAGTTCGATAATAACATTGTCTACATCCATTCCTACTAACGCAGCCAAAACGTGCTCTGAAGTTTGTATTACAACACCGTTTTTTTCAATGCATGTACCACGCTGGGTGTTGGTAACATAATTGGCATCGGCCTCAATAACTGGTTCGCCCTCTAAATCAATACGTTTAAAGGCTAATCCAAAATTTGCTTCAGCAGGCTTAAAGGTTAGGGTTACATCTTTTCCTGTGTGCAATCCAACTCCCGTTAAAGAAATTTCTTCTTTAATGGTTTTTTGTTTGATTTCAGTATTAATTATTCCCATTTATTTTTTTCTAATTCATTTATATTTTTTACAATATTTGGTAAGTTCTTGAAATGAACATAAGATTTATTATAATCGCTAAGTTTTATAGCTGGCGAGCCTTGTAAAATTTCATTGTCTTTAACATTTCGTCCTATACCAGATTGGGCCTGTACCCTTACATTATCGCCAATAGTAATATGACCAACAATACCTACTTGCCCTCCTATTTGGCAGTTCTTTCCTATTTTTGTTGATCCCGCAATGCCAGTTTGGGCTGCAATTACTGTGTTTTTTCCAATTTCAACATTGTGGCCAATTTGAATTTGGTTATCCAATTTTACCCCTGTTCTAATTATAGTTGAACCAAATGTAGCACGATCGATAGTTGTAGCAGCACCAACATCAACAAAATCTTCAATTATTACATTTCCGGTTTGCGGCACCTTACTGTAACTACCATCTTCATTGGGGGCGTAACCAAAGCCATCGGCTCCGATTACCACGCCTGCATTAATAATACAGTTTTTACCAATTACAGTTTCCGAATAAATTTTGGCACCTGAAAAAACAATGGTGTTATCGTTTAACACCACATTATCGCCTACAAAACTATTGGGAAATATTTTAACATTGTTGCCAATTACTACGTTTTCGCCAATATAACTGAAGGCTCCTATATAAACGTTATCACCGTATTTTGATGATTTTGAAATAAAAGAAGGCTCTTCAATTCCAAATTTATTGAGTTTGACGGCGTTGTAATACTCTAAAATTTTAGAAAATGCTAAATAGGCATCATCAACTTTTATCAATGTGGTGGTTAGGCTGTCTTCGGGGCTAAAAGTTTTATTAACGATGGTTATTGAAGCCTTGGTTTTGTATATGTGTGGTGTGTATTTGGGGTTAGCCAAAAATGTAAGCGAACCCTCAAAACCTTCTTCTATTTTAGCTATTTTAGATACTTCTACCTCAGGGTTTCCAACTACATCGCCTTCTAATATCCCCGCTATTTGCTGTGCTGTAAATTTCACACTAAAAAAGTTAGATGTTTTTTTGAATACGCAAAAATAGCAAAAATGTGTTAAAGTTTACGCTTGGGATAACATATATAATATTTGGTTACTGGTTTTGACAGTGCTTTTAGGTTAAGTTGATCGGACGCCTTAACGATATCTTCAATTTTACCCGATTTGTGCAAAATGTTTATTCCTTTATGTTTTATATGATATGCTTGATTGGAAATATTGCCTGTAAACACAAAATATCGCGCCAGTTCTTCAGTTATTTTATATTTGTCCACTAACGCCTTAACGTGCTTGTTTAGGCTACCTTCCTTAGCTGGTTTCTTTTTAACTTTTATTTTTAACAAGTCTCTGTTAATAATCATTTCGCACAAATTACTGAGCACAAAATCGTCATGGTCTTGCCAGCCCTTCATAGCAGAAATCACATCAAAATCATCAAGTCGGGAGAATACATCTAATGTTTGATTATCAAAATTTTCAATAGTTATTTTATTTTCAAAAAAATACAAAAGAGCTTTGCTGGCCGCCAATTGTTCTCCAGAATCGTAGAGTTCCTTAGCTCTTTTTAAAACCCTTATAAGCAACTGCTCTGCCACTAAGCCAGTTTTATGCAAATATACCTGCCAATACATTAAACGGCGCGCCACCAAAAACTTCTCAACACTGTAAATGCCTTTCTCCTCAACAACCAATTCGTCATTCACTACATTTAACATTGTAATTAAGCGTTCGCTATTTATATTGCCCTCGGCTACACCGGTATAAAAACTATCACGTTTAAGGTAATCGGCGCGATCCATGTCGAGTTGACCAGAAACTAATTGGCACATAAACTTTTTGGGGTATTTACCCTTGAAAATTTCGATGGCAAGCGTTAAACTTCCGTTAAATTCTTCATTTAAACGCTGCATGAAAAACAACGAAATTTCTTCATGCGACACATTATTTACAATACTGTGTTCCATGGCATGCGAAAATGGCCCATGCCCAATATCGTGTAATAGAATGGCGATATAAAGTGCGTTTTCTTCGTCTTTAGAAATCGCAACACCCTTAAAACGAAGTATATTCACTGCTTGTTGCATTAAATGCATACAACCAATGGCATGATGAAAGCGAGTATGATGGGCACCCGGATATACCAAATAGGACATCCCCATTTGGGTAATTCTACGTAAACGCTGAAAGTATTTATGCTGTATTAAATCAAAAATTAACGAATTCGGAATAGTAATAAATCCGTAAATTGGGTCGTTTAATATTTTAAGTTTGTTCAAACTTTTATTTTTTGTTTTACTAATACAAATATAGCGATATGCGCCTATAATAGTATTTGAAACGGAAAGGTTTTCAAAATAAACGAGTTATATTCTAAATAACACTTTTAATAATACAATAATAAGACTAAAAATGATAAAAATACTTTGGGTTGATGACGAAATTGATTTACTAAAACCACATATTTTATTTCTGGAAAAAAAAGATTATGCAGTTACCACCTGTAAAAGTGGATCGGAAGCTATCGATGTGCTAGAAGATGAAAATTTCGATATCGTATTTTTAGATGAAAACATGCCCGGGCTCACAGGCTTAGAAACCCTGAATGCCATTAAAGAAAAAAAAGACAGCCTTCCGGTGGTGATGATCACCAAAAGTGAGGAAGAATATATTATGGAAGAAGCCATAGGCAACAAAATTGCCGACTATCTCATAAAACCTGTTAACCCTAACCAAATCCTATTAAGTTTAAAAAAGAACTTAGACCACTCGCGTTTAGTTTCAGAGAAAACCACCTCAAACTATCAGCAAGAGTTTAGGAAAATTGCCATGGATATGGCTATGGTAAATAGTTACGAAGAATGGGTTAACCTTTACCAAAAGTTGATTTATTGGGAAATCCAACTTGAGGATATTGAAGATGTGGGCATGTTTGAAATTTTAGAATCCCAAAAAGTAGAAGCCAACATTCAGTTTGGAAAATTTATAGAGAAAAACTATGCCGACTGGTTTCAGTCCAACAACGATGCCCCCATAATGTCGCACACGCTTTTCAAAGAGCGTGTTGTTCCAGAAATAAGTAAAGAGCAACCCACACTTTTGGTTGTTATTGATAATCTGCGTTATGATCAATGGAAAGTTTTCGAACCGATAATCAACAATTATTTCAAAAAAGAAAACGAAGAAGCATTTTTTAGCATTTTACCAACAGCTACACAATACGCAAGAAATGCTATTTTTTCTGGTTTGATGCCAAGTGATATGGAAAAACTGTTTCCTCAATTTTGGAAAAACGACACCGATGAAGGTGGAAAAAATTTGCACGAACAAGATTTTCTGGATACTCAAATAAAGCGCTTAGGGCTGACCCAACTGGAATACGAATATCACAAAATAACCAACCTTAAGACAGGAAAAAAATTAGCCGATAATTTCAATGCGCTTAAAAAGAACGATTTAACGGTTGTGGTTTACAACTTTGTTGACATGCTATCACACTCTAAAACCGAAATGGAAGTTGTTAAAGAATTAGCATCCAACGATAAAGCCTATCGATCATTAGCCCTAAGTTGGTTTAAAAACTCACCGCTACTGGAAATGATTCAGCAAGCGCAGCGTTCGGGGTTTAAACTTATTTTAACTACCGACCATGGGACCATAAATGTTAAAAATCCGTCAAAAGTTATTGGTGATAGAGACACCAGTTTAAATTTAAGGTACAAAACAGGTAAAAGCCTAACTTTCGACAATAAGGATGTTTTTGTTTCTAAAAACCCTAAAGAACTGCATTTACCAAGCATAAACATGAGCAGTTCTTATATTTTCGCAAAAAGCGATTTATTTTTTGCTTACCCCAACAATTATAATCACTACGTAAGTTATTACCGGAACACCTATCAGCATGGTGGCGTATCGTTAGAAGAAATGATAATTCCCTTTGTGGTGCTAAGCCCTAAATAAATCCATAAAAAGCACATAAATCCGACGAAATGCATTATTTTTTAGGTTTTATGAAAATTAATTAGTAATATTGTCATAAAATAAAATTGAAATTGAAAATTTGTTACAGCCTAATCGAAATTGAGCACGTTGCTGAAAAAATTATAAAAGATTCTAAATCAAAAACGTTGCTATTTTATGGTGAGATGGGCGCTGGTAAAACAACACTCATTAAAAACATTGTAAAAGCTTTGGGCAGTAATGACGAAGCCAGTAGCCCTACTTTTTCAATTGTTAATGAATATAAAACTAAAAATGATAAAATTTATCATTTCGATTTATATCGAGTTAACGATTTAGAGGAGGCTTATAATTTTGGAATTGAAGATTATTTAGAATCTGATTATTGGAAGCTGATTGAGTGGCCCGAAAAAATTGAGCCGATCTTAGATGCTTCGCACAATAAAATAAAACTAGAATTAGACGCAGAAAACCATAGGGTTTTAACTCTTGAGTAACGTACTATAACCCTAAAAAAACAACAGCCAATGCCTATAAAATAACTTGCTAACCTATATTTTTTTAGTTTTTACGGGAAACCCACAACTAATAATTCAAAAAACAATGCTTTTTAACATTATTTTAACATTTTCCAAAATCTTGAAAGCTACTGTTTATCTAAATTTGAGTAATTAATTAATTAAATCCCTAAAATTATGAAAACTAAAAAGTATTTAATTGCCTTTGCAATTTTTGGAGGTATGTTATTTTTGGCTCAAGCTGCAAATCAATATAATGTCGATGAGCAACAAACAGCTATCAGAAAAGACGCCATTACAAAAATACCCTCAGCAGGATAATAAGAGTCTGCTGGTAGGGAGTATTGTTGCTACTTTAATAGCAATAACTCCCTATTTATTTTACTTATATGAAAGTGTTCCAGATAAACAGGTTTGGGACACTTTTTTGTTTACTTATAATAGTGGCTTTTTTGAAAATGCCAATACGGCCATGTGGATTTTAACAGGTAAAATGGTTCCCTTATACCTTCTTTTTATTTGGTTTTTTACTTGTAGACATTGGTGGTACCATGTTTTAATAGTACCTATCGCAATGTATAGCTATCAAGTCATTGTGTCGTTAAATGATGATTTGAATTATTTTGATTCCAATCAATTGATTATTTTAATTCCAATAATGGCAATAATAATACCTACTATTTATTTGATTAGAGCGCAAATGTTTAATAAAGTAAATTCTGCCAATAAATCCATGGAGGAACTGGAAGATGAATTTAAAATGTCTCCCAAAAACTTCTGGGGTAAAATAAAAGATTATTTTTAATTTTTTTCTCTCAATCTTTCCCGTTCTTTGAGTTCGATATTCTTTTGAGTGTTCTTTAAATTAAAATTTCCGAATTTATAGTTAAATCCCAAAGTAAACAACCGGTTCTCTAACCTAGAGTTGATAGTTACATCTTGATTTAAATATCTATTGGTTTGGGTTACATATTGTGAATTAAACATATCGGTAATACCAGCAGATATAGAGGCTCTATTGTTCCACAATACTTTTCTTAAATTAAAATCTAAACTCGACAAGTCACTAATTGTTGATGGACCATCAGCAATTGATGATATGTAGTAATAGGATAATTCTGCCGTTAAACTGTGGTCTTTTAAAAAACTAAAATAATTATCTATTCTACCGTAAAACGACCATTTACTATTAGATTCCAATTTATTGCCACTTTCTGCAGCATAAAAATAATTGTCATAATAAAATAAGGATGAAAGCACATAAATGCTCCATCGTTTTACAATCGCTGTATATGTTGTAAAATCCAATCCATAAGACAAGCTTTTGTCGATATTGGTATTTATATATTTTAAAATATTCTCATCATTGTCTTGAAATAAAATCTCTATGGCAGGATTATTTTCATATCGATAAAAAGCTTCTAATGTGTACTTTTTGTTCAAGGTATATCCCAAAATAAAACTATCATCTACTTGTGGTTTTAAATTAGGATCACCGGTTACATATACATTGTCATTTAAGAAATACTTAAATGGGTTTAACTGACCGTACCTTGGTCGATAAATACGTTTGTTATAATTAAAATAAACTTCATTTTTTTCATCTAATTGATGTGAAATGTAAACCGAGGGAAAAAACTTGGTATAATTATTTTTATTAACTATTCCTGAAGATATGGAATTCCCCTTCACTTCTGTTAATTCTGTTCGCAGCCCTAATTTTAAACTCCATGTCTCCCAATCTTTTGCAAAACTCGCATAAAACGCATAGTTTGCTTCATCGTAAAGAAAAGTATCTGAATTTTCGAAATCCTCAAACCTCACGTCATTTTCAAAAGCATATTGTGTTAAAATGTTTTCAGAACTAATATTAGAATATTTTAACCCCGCCTCAAAAAGTCCGGAGTTTTTTATAGGTAAAACATAATCTGCTTGCCCTGTATAAAGTTTTATTTCTTTGCTGGTAAAGGTTTGAAACCTATTGGTTCTAATTAAAGATTCATCTGGAAACAAATAATCGGTATCTACATTTTGGAAATTAGAAAAATCGTAATTTGTATGGTGCGCACTAATCATTAATTTTTCGCCTTCGGTTTTAAATTTATGAAGGTAATCTAGGGTAAATGCAAAGTTGAATGTTTCGTCAACAATTCGGTTTGTCGTTAAAAAACTTGAGTCTAATACTTTATTGGCATCAAAAACATTCGTATTAGAGTAAGCGAAAGTCTTGCTATTTTCTCGTGGTGCTAATAACATGCTTGTAGAAAATGCTAAACTATTATTATCATTAAATTCATAATCAATATTGACATTGATATTTTGGTTTGCCTTTTCGCGAATACGCTTATAATCCGTTTCCCAACTGGTTACTATTTGTTCATTTTCAATAAAATTGACATACTCGTCATTGTTTCTATAATCTTTTCGCGGACTTATACTGTAATTTAAATAGGTATTCAGTTTTTTGGTTTTAAAAAAATGACTGGTACCAAACGTATATTTAGGAAACTCCTTACCTTGCTTATAATTGCCAAATAAACTTCCGTTATACCCGGCAACTAAATTTTTATTAGTTACAATATTTAATACCGAACCACCCTCTGCTTCATATTTTGCTGGGGGATTTGTAATCACCTCAATTGATTTAATATTTGTAGCCGAGGTCCCTTCCAAAAGTTGTTGGATTTCATTAATAGAAAGGTGCACCCGCCTATCGTTTATATAAACGGTTGGTGTAGTTTGTTTAACGGTAATTTTATTGTCGTTGACTATAACGCCTGGAGTATGTTTTAAAACATCCAACGCATTTGTATTAGACAATGTTGAGTTTTCAACATTAAAAACCAAACGGTCTACAAGACGCTTAACCGTAGGCCTTGTTGCCATAACCGTTACCCCATCTAGCTCCTGTAAATTTTCTTTGAGTACAATGTTACCCAAGGTTATATTTTTACTTATTAACGCTTCTTTTGAAAACGCTTCATAACCCAAAAACGTTATTTGTAAAAGATAACTTCCCGAAGCTATTCCATTAATTTCAAATTCACCCAAATCGTTAGTGGTGACACCCATATGGGGTTCACTTCCTTCATTAACCAATAAAATAACATTGGCAAAGGCAATAGGGTTGTTATCTGAATCTTTAACGCTACCCGATATACTGTAATATTCTTGAGAGAAACCTAAAACAGAGACTAATAACCCAAAAAACAAAAGAAGGTGTTTGGACATAAAGCAATTTATAAAACAAATTTATGATAATAAATTAACATACACATGGGGCTAACCCATAAAGATTTTGTGTGATTTTCTTACTTACAGTTAATCGTTTTTTGAATGTGAAAATTCAAAAAAAATGACACTTTATATTACTTTTATAAAAAAAATTGTAATTTGAATAATTTAACAAACTAACCATGGCCAAATCACTTTCTCCTTTCACAAAGCAACAGCTTTTGCCCCAGGAAGAAACATTAGAAATTTTAAAAAAGAAAGGTGAATTATTTATAGGAATTCCAAAAGAAACGGCATTTCAGGAAAAACGGGTTTGCCTAACTCCAGATGCCGTTTACGCCTTAACAAGTAATGGCCATAGGGTTTTAATGGAATCTGGTGCTGGAGAAGGCGCTAATTTTAGCGACAAAGATTACAGTGAAGCTGGAGCACAAATAACGAAAGACACCAATAAAGTTTTTTCATGCCCAATGATTCTTAAAGTTGAGCCACCAACGCTTGAGCAAATAAAACTTATTAATCCACAAACTATCTTAATTTCTGCCCTGCAATTAAAAACACAGTCTAAAAAGTATTTTGAAACACTAGCTTCAAAACGGATTACGGCTTTAGCTTTTGAATTTATCAGGGATGCCGATGGTAACTACCCCGCAGTAAAATCCTTAAGCGAAATTGCAGGTACAGCTTCTGTTTTAATTGCTTCCGAATTAATGGCTAACCCAAACAGCGGTAACGGGTTGATGTTCGGTAATATAAGTGGTGTTCCCCCTGTTGAAGTGGTTATTTTAGGGGCAGGAACGGTTGGTGAGTTTGCCACCCGTGGAGCTCTCGGTTTGGGTGCAGGCGTTAAGGTTTTTGATAATTCTATTACTAAATTAAGGCGGCTTCAATCTCATTTAGGACGTTCTATTTTCACCTCTACCATTCAACCAAAAAATTTGAAAAAAGCCCTTAGGCGATGCGACGTTGTAATTGGAGCTGTACGTGGTGTTAATCGCGCTCCTATTGTGGTAACGGAAGATTTGGTCCAATCGATGAAAAAAGGCGCTATCATTATTGATGTCAGCATTGATATGGGAGGCTGTTTCGAGACTAGTGAGGTCACTACCCATAAAAACCCTACCTTCATAAAACACGAGGTGGTACATTACTGTGTTCCCAATATTCCGGCCAAGTATCCCCGAACCTCTTCGGTTTCAATAAGTAATATGTTTACGCCTTATTTATTACAAATTGGTGAAAATGGCGGCATTGAAAATTCTTTGAGATTTGACAAGGGTTTAAAAAATGGGTTGTATTTTTACCACGGCATTTTAACGAACAAATCTGTTGCTGAATGGTTCAATCTCGACTACAGCGACATTAACTTGCTCATATTTTAATTTCTTTTTTAGGTTTTTATAATTTAATTACACATGAAACTAATACAACGTATTGGCTATTATCTGGGCGGCTTTGCCATAGGATTAGTTGTTTTGGCTTTTTTTTTAAGCGGAAAAAAAACGTCGTGCAGTTATGGACCAGAAGCTCGGGTTATAAAAAATATTAGTACTAAAAAATTAGCTTATAGCAAAGCTGTTAACAGTGCGATTGAAATAAACAATATTGATTCCGTTGAAATAAGAAAGATATTAAAAACAGGTGATATTAACTTCTCCAAAAGCAATCCACGCCAAGAACCTTGTGGGCTCTATTTGATTGAAAGCGAATTAAACAATACTGCCGTGTATTTAACCGTTGAAAACTGCGATAGCATAGCAACCATTCAAACTATTGAAATTAAATAGTGGTCATTAAACGGATTTTTGATATTTTATTTTCTGCCATTGGGTTGGTTGTCCTTTCCCCCCTACTTATCATTATTGCTATTTTAATAAAACTAGACTCGAAAGGGCCTGTCTTTTTTATTCAGGGACGAGTTGGCAAAAACAATAAAGATTTCAATATTTACAAGTTTAGGACTATGCGAACAGCGTCTGATAAAAAAGGCTTGTTAACCTTGGGTAACAACGATTCGCGAATAACCAAAATAGGCTATTTTCTACGACGCTACAAAATTGATGAATTTCCGCAGCTAATCAATATTTTAAAAGGCGACATGAGTTTCGTTGGGCCAAGGCCAGAATTGAGATATTATGTAAATTTTTATAACGAAGACGACATGAGTATCTTTCAAGTGAGGCCTGGCATAACAGGGCTTGCATCTTTAAAATACCGAAACGAGGTAGAATTGCTTAAAGCGGCTAAAAACCCCGAAGAATTCTTTATAAAAGCCATTATTCCCGATAAGTTAAAGTTTAATAAAGAATACATAAAAAAACGAAATTTCTTCTTCGACTTAAAACTTATTGGACTTACTGTTATTAAGGTTATCACAAAATAAATCAGCATTAAAATAAAGTTTGGAGTAAACCTAAATATTCATACTTTGCAAAATGAATGTGGCGTTAAAGTCTTATTTTAAGGAAACCAAATCAATGAACACGACTACAGCCCATCAAATAGATCAACTTTTAATTGATAGTGGTTTATTCCAAACCCAGCAAAAACCTACAGTTTACAAAGAGGATTTCAATTTTGAAAATGATACCATTTTAATAACTGGAGCTGCTGGAACTATTGGAAGCGAACTTTCCAAACAGGTAATAAATGGTCGATTTAAACAACTTGTTTTAGTTGATATGGCCGAATCGCCTTTGTACGAATTGGTTAAGGAATTTGAATTTAAAGATAATATTAAATTTCACCTGTTAAATATTACCGATAAAAAATCGTTAGGTTTTCTATTTGAAACTTACAAACCTTCGTTAGTTTTCCATGCGGCTGCCTACAAACATGTTCCGTTAATGGAAGACCATCCGTTCGAGGCTGTAAAGACCAATATTTTCGGTACTAAATGGCTAGCAGACTTATCTATTGAAAATCAGGTGAAAAAATTTGTTTTTATTTCTACAGATAAAGCAGTAAACCCCGTAAGTGTTATGGGTATGACCAAACGCATTGCAGAGCGCTATCTTATCTCCTTAAATTCCCGACAAAAAACAGCCTTTTTCAATGCAAGGTTTGGTAATATTTTGGGGTCAAACGGTTCTGTTGTACCGTTATTTATAAAACAATTTGAAAACCATAAGCCTATAACAATAACGAGGAAAAATATTTCCCGATACTTTATCTGTAAGCGAAAAGCCTGTAACCTAATTTTAAAAATAGCCCTATTTGACAAAATAAACGCTGGCAGTTTTACTTTTAACATGGGGCAACCTATTAAAATAGAACACTTAATAGAGCGCTTAGCTAAGTGTTTCGGTAAAGACATTAACGATATTAAAGTCATTTATACAGGCTTGCGCCCGGGTGAAAAGTTTTTTGAAGACATTACCACAAACAACGAAATATTAACACAAACTACAGAAAGTGACATACTTTTCATAAAAGAGAAAAGCCATCAAAAGATAACTGAAATCGACTTTTCAACCTTCAGTCAAATAACACCGTTTGCATCACATACCGAGGCTAAATCTGTTTTAAAAAACTATTTTTAAACTTCACAAAACTGGATTTTATGTCCTAATCAATCATTAAATCTAATCTCCGTAAAATTTATCGAAATATAATGATGTTGTAATTATCATTTTTTATAAAATCTCCTTAATTTCACGGCGTTAAAAAACACCGATATTTTTATGGATTCTATAACGGCAAATGACAGTGTTATTCATTTCAACGAAACATGTTATACTGCATTAAACCAACATCTTAAAGCGCATAATTTTTCTAAAATATTCATTTTGGTTGATGAAAACACACATGAGTTTTGTTTGCCAAAATTTTTAAGTAAGGTTTCTACCGATGTTGATATTGAAATTATCGAAATAGAATCGGGTGAAATAAACAAAAACATAGATACCTGTGTTGGCGTTTGGAACACCTTATCTGAACTCAATGCAGATAGAAAAAGTTTGTTGATAAATATTGGTGGTGGCGTTATTACAGATCTCGGCGGGTTTGTAGCCTGTACATTTAAACGTGGCATAGCTTACATAAACGTGCCCACTACCCTGCTCTCTATGGTTGATGCTTCGGTTGGTGGAAAAACAGGGGTTGACCTCGGCGCCTTAAAAAATCAAATTGGTGTTATTAGCAATCCGCATCTAGTTTTGATTGATACCGAATTTTTAAACACTTTGCCGCAAAATCAAATGCGTTCGGGTTTAGCTGAAATGTTAAAACACGGCTTGATTACAGGTGAAGGTTATTGGAATAATTTTTTAAACCTATCCAATCTATCGCTTGATGATTTAGATAGGCTTATTCACGAATCGGTAATCATTAAAAGAAATGTTGTAGAAGAAGACCCTTTTGAAAATGGTTTGCGCAAAACACTAAATTTCGGGCATACTCTTGGGCATGCCATCGAATCTTACTTTTTAAGTCATCCCGAAAAACCAACGCTCTTACATGGTGAAGCCATAGTTATTGGAATGATTTTAGAATGCTACATTTCATCAAAGCTTTTAGGTTTTCCTGAAAATTTAGTCCATAACATAAAAGATTTATTTATAAGTTATTATGGAAAAGTAACGATAAATAAAGGTGACTATGCTCCAATTATAGAATTGCTTAAATACGATAAAAAGAATAGCCACGGCAGTATTAACTTTGTGCTTTTGGAGGCTATTGGAAAACACAAATTAGACTGCACTGTAGACGAAAAATTGATTATTGAATCGTTTGAATTTTATTCAGAGTAGTAAATAAAGTTCGATATTCCTAAACAAAAAAAAGGTGAAATCTTGAATGAATTCACCTTTTTTGTTTTACTTATTATTTCATTACTTAAGAAAATAACCGTTTGAATAAACCTTTATTATCATTTGGCCCATAATAACCATATCGGGCTCCATAACCAAAATTAGCTTGGTCGACATCGTTAACAACTAACATCATACCATTTAGTTTGTTTTTCTCGTGCAGATCTTTCGTAAAATTCAAAATCGACTTTTCGGTATAACCTCCTCGAGTTAAGTAAATGGTGTGTCCGGCATACTGACTTATCAACAACGTATCGGTTACCAACATGGAGGGTGCTGTGTCAACGATAACAAAATCGTAATCAACAGACACTTGATCAAATAGCGGTTTCATTCGGTCGCTCATTAGCAGTTCGGCTGGATTTGGTGGAATCTTTCCTGCTAAAATCATATCCATTTTATTGCCATCTAAATCATAGGTATTAATAATGTCATCCATTTGGACAGATTCATCGTTTAAATACTCAGTTAAACCAATTTGAGAATTTGATCCAGATACCATTTTGGACTTAATGATATTCGTATTTGGGTTTCTAATATCAGCTCCAACTAGCAATACCCTTTTATTTGTATTGGCTAAAGTTAAAGCAAAATTCGTACTGAAAAATGATTTCCCCTCACCATTAACGGTTGAAGTTACAAAAACCACATTATCGTAAGCCTTTACATTTCTGGCACGGCGTACATAATCAAAATTAGTCCTTATAATCCTGAATGATTCCGATAGTAATGATCTATCATTTCGTTTAACGTAGGCCTTATCTGCATTTTTAAGTCTAGGAAGCTCACCTAAAATAGTAATGTCGCTAATTGCTTCCGCTAAATCTTCACGGTTATGTATTTTATTATCCAATAAATCACGAACATAGATAACACCGAAAGGAATAAGCAAACCCAAGAAAACAGATGCTATATAAATAAAATCTTTATCTGGTGAGATAGGAGCCGGATAACTATAAGCGCGTTCAACAACAACAGCATTTGGTGAAGTAGCCGTTAAAGATATCGTAGCTTCTTCTCTCTTTTCTAATAAATAAAGATACAATTGTTCTTTTGTGCCTTGCTCGCGTTCTATATCGCGTAATTCTCTAGTTTGCCCAGGTACTGAATATAGCTTAGAATTAATTTTAGTTAACTGACTTTGCACGCTATTCATTCTAAGTCTAACTGCTTTCGCAGAATTGTCTAAACTTTGTTTCAAACTATTTCTTAACGTATTAAGCTGCTGATCTAAATTAACAATAATTGGATTCTTTTCACTTGAGCTTTTTAGCCTTGTTTGGCGGACAGACAAAAGTTCATTATACTTTGCAGCCGTTGCACCCACAGATCCATCACTAAGCCCTAGATTAGACGGCAAAGGTTCAAAAGCATCATCAGCTCCTCCTAACTGACCTTTCATAAAATTGATTGTGTTCAATTCGTTTTTGATAGCATTTAATTCTTGTTCACTTTGAGTACTTGCTCCTAAATACAAATTGGCTTCAGCACCTATATCGGTTAGTTTATTGCTGGCTTTGTAACTTTCAGCAACATCGTCAACTTCTGCTAAATCAGCTTCTATAAGTTTTATACGGGCATCAATAAAGTCTGCTGTGTTTTTTGATTTTATATTTTTTTCTAGAATAGTATTTTTGTTATAGGTATCGATTAAAGTATTTATAAAATCGATAGCCCTGGATTTTACAGGGTCTTGCATGGCTATTCTAATTATCCTGGAATTTACTTCAATAGGTTCGAGTAGAATTTTTGATTTATAGTAAGGTACTAAACTCGAAATCGGGTTAATCTCAACCCTAATTTCTTTACCAATAAAGCTCGAAACATCCTCTCCTTTTGGAGTTATTACGATGCCTCCTATTCTTGTCTCAATTTTTTCACCGAAGGATTTTTTTCTAGAAATGTCTTCGTTATTAATTTTAAATTCAAAATCTACGTCAGAAAGCACTTCAACATTAAAACTCAACCAAGAATTTTTAATTAAAGAATCTGATTCTATAAAATTGATGTTAAATGGCGGATTGTCATATAATTCAGATTCATAAACTCTTCCTTGCACAAAATATTGAACATTTAAATCAAGTTTATCTATAACATCTTCAAGCGTTTTTCTTGATGTAATTATTGCTACTTCATCTTCAATTCTGGCGCTTTCAGCATCAGAAAACATAGGCAAATCTTTAAAGACGGCATTTGCGCTAGTACCTTCATTTTCGCTCACTATTTTAACTTTGGCATAGGCCTCATATTGAGGTGTTGTATATCTAATATAAATATAGGCTATCGCTAGAGCTATTAGTAAACTAAAAACAAACCACAACCATTTTTTTGTATATGAAGACAAAACCTTTTTTAGGTTAAATTCTTGAGAAGGTGCGGGGTTTGAAAAAGGATTTTTATTTGGTTCCATGATTGATTGATAAATAAATTAACGAGTAACAAGAACTACTATACCTAAAACAAATGAAGAAATGGATAATATAGTGCCCAGTCTCGCATCAACAAAATAACCCGAAGATGCTGAATGATTTGGTTCAACATAGACAATATCGTTTTGGGTTAAATAATAAACGGGTGAATTAAAAAGTTCTTTATTGGTCAAATCTACACGTGTATATGTTTTTGTTCCTTTAAAATCTCTAACAACCAAAACATTGTCTCTTCTTCCTTTTATAGTTAAATCTCCGGCATTTGCTATAGCCTGCATAAGCGAAATGCGTTCTCCCGAGATAGTAAACGTACCCGGATTATTGACCTCTCCAAGCACAGAAACCTTAAAATTTAGTATTCTAACTATAACCACTGGATCTTTTAAATATCCATCTTCTAATTTTTTCTGAATTAAATTTTTAGCCTGGCTAACGGTGAGTCCAATTACTTTGATTTTTCCTAATACGGGAAAATCTATATTGCCTTCAACATCAACCAAGTAATTGATGATTTGTCCACTAGAACCAGCTTCCCTAAATAAATTAAAGGGTTTTGCTGCTTCCATATCAAAAGTTGTAACAGAAATACTTAAATTATCATCAACTTTTATTTTGGGTTCAAAAGTATCTGTATCTACAATGGTTTCAAAATTCTTGGCGTTTTGAAAATATGCAACTTCCTTTTTAGGGGAGCAGGAAAATATGAATAAAATACCAACCATACATAACGAGATTAATATTTTATTGACGAATAGTTTTACACTCATTAGATTAGAAATGAATTTGGGGTGGAAAGTTAATAAATTTAATATTTATAGATTAATAGGTTTTGTTTCTACGTTGTCCTGAGTAAGTCCTTTGGCCTTTTTATAAATTAGAACACGTTTATCAAACCTTTCATAGTCAGAGTTATTAGATTTATATTCTGGAATTAATTGTTTCATTTTCAAAACTATGTTATTGTTTTGAAAACGGTTTGTAATACACAGTTCTTCAATTTCAGTCTTAATATTAGCAAAATCCATTTCTCTTGTTTTGCTTATCATAATTTTTTTATGGTAAGTCGATAAGGTATTTTCTCCATTAGCGAGTAACTCTTCGTATAATTTTTCGCCAGGACGTAAACCTGTTATTTTTATATCAATATCTTCTGGGAAACGTAAACCAGAGAGTTTAATCATATTTTTGGCGAGATTATAAATCTTAACCGATTCGCCCATATCAAAAATAAAAATTTCTCCTCCTTTACCCATTGTTGCTGCCTCTAACACCAATTGAGAAGCTTCTGGAATGGTCATAAAGTATCTTGTGATTTCTTTATGGGTTAATGTTAAGGGCCCACCATTTTCAATTTGTTTTTTGAAAAGAGGAATAACTGAACCGTTTGAACCTAATACATTTCCAAAACGAGTGGTAATAAACTTAGTTTTACTTTCTTTTTGAAGGCAGCTAATGTACATTTCTCCCATACGCTTTGTCGCTCCCATAACACTCGTGGGATTAACAGCTTTGTCTGTCGAGACAAATACAAACTTTTTAACATTATAACGCGAAGCCGCATCGGCTAATAATTTTGTTCCATTTACATTAATTTTTATTGCCTCATACGGAGATTGCTCCATTAAAGGTACATGCTTGTACGCAGCTGCGTGAAAAACGATACTTGGTTTATGGTTTTGGAAAATAGTGTCGATTCTCAAGCCATCTCTAATATCAGCCACAATGGCTGTGTAATTTAATTTACCAGCACGTTTCAAGTCTTGTTGCACATCATAAAGTGCAGACTCTGCTTGGTCAACAAGTATTAAATGCTTAACATTAAAATGTGACAATTGATTTACTAATTCACTGCCAATAGAACCAGCAGCTCCAGTTATCAAAACGGTTTCTCCGTTAAACTCATCTAACAAGTTGGGGTTGTCAATTTTAATCGGAGAGCGCCCCAAAAGGTCTTCGATTTGAAATCGTTTTATTTGGTTAGTACTTAACTCTCCATTAATCCAACTCTCTATAGGGGGCACCTTTGTTATTTTTGTTTCGGCTTCGGCTAATTTATCAATCAAAGCCATAATCCTATTTTTATCAACAGTTTGGGAAGCTACAACAATTTCATCTATGCCATTTTTTACTACGAAAGCAGTATCTATTAATGCACCGTGTATTATGGGCGTACCGTTTATTAATTTTCCTTGTTTTTTAAAGTCATCATCAATAAAATACACAACATTGTAACTAGTAGACATATTATTGACTAAAGCGTTATAGGTGATAATTCCAGAGTCTCCCGCACCATAAATCATAACCCGTTTGGATTTGGCAAATAATTCACAACTTAAATACCTGTAAATGATTTTAAAAAGCAACCTACTCGAGCTTAATAAAACAAAACTTAATAACGCATGAATTACAATTATTGAAAGAGGTATTGTAAATTCTGGTACTACTTTAAGCGAACGGTTTATAAGCACAAAAAAGCTAGTCGCCAAAGTCATAACCACAACAAACTTAAACACATTAATGACATCGGCAAAACCTGTATGCCTAATAACACTTTTAAACGACCCAACAATTAATAAGCTAAATACACTAACCATTAGAACAAAAGGTATCTGGATTAAAAACTGTCTGATGTCAAAATCCAAAGTGAAATTGAATCTAATAACATAAGCAGTGAAAAATGCTGACAAAACTATGGCTATGTCAATTGCAAAAACCAACCATTTAGAAGCGTATTTTTGTGATAAATAAGAAAAGTAATTATTGATCATGTGTTTTTTGGGGTGTTTATTATTTTGCTTAAGATCCTTTCTAAATCATCTTGGGTTAAGTTGGATCCACTAGGTAAACATAGGCCTCTCTCAAACAAATCTTCTGAAATGCCATTAGTATAATGCTCACAACCTTTAAATACAGGCTGTAAATGCATGGGTTTCCATAGCGGTCTAGATTCAATGTCATCTTCCAATAAATGTGAACGAATAGCTTCTCTCATCTCGAAAGAACTGGTCGTTATACAGGTAATCCAACGGTTTGAAAACATGTTGGGTGGCTCTTCTAAAAATGAAATACCATCAACTTCCGAAAGATGTTTTTTATAAAACTCAAAATTTTGACGCCTTGCAGCTATACGTTTATCGAGCACTTCCATCTGCCCTCGTCCTACACCAGCCAAAACGTTACTCATTCTGTAATTAAATCCTATGGAAGAATGTTCGTAATGTGGAGCATTATCTCTAGCTTGGGTTGATAAAAACACCGTCTTGTCCTTTAGGGCTTTCGTATTGACTACCAATGCTCCTCCTCCAGATGTTGTTATAATTTTGTTGCCATTAAAAGAAAACACGCCCATATCGCCCAAGGAACCACAATAAGAATCGTGATATTTACTACCCAAAGCTTCAGCACTATCCTCAACTACTGGAATATCATACTTTTTTGAAATAGCACTTATTTCATTGGCCTTATAAGGCATACCATACAAATGCACCGCAATTATAGCTTTCGGTTTTTTATACTTTTGAATACGATCTTTTATCGCGATTTCCAATAATTCAGGAGACATGTTCCAAGTTTCAGGCTCACTATCCACAAAAACTGGAGTAGCACCTTGATAAACAATTGGGTTGGCTGAAGCAGAAAAGGTAAAACTTTGGCAGATGACTTCATCGCCTTTTTTAACGTTTAATAATTGCAACGCTAAATGAATGGATGCTGTACCGGAACTTAAAGCTGCAACGTACTTGTTGCCTCCTATGTAATTCTTTATATCCTGTTCAAAACCGTTTACATTGGGTCCTAAAGGCGCAATCCAATTACTTGTAAAGGCTTCGTTTACAAACTTTTGTTCGGTGCCTCCCATATGTGGTGATGATAGGTAGATTTTGGTTTTGGTCAACATTCAAATTATTTTAAAATTCCGCACAAAAAGCTATTGCTATAATGCTTGGATTATAACTGTTACAAGTATTAATAAGTATAGTGGTGAATACTTCCTTTTAATCATGTAACAAAATTATTGTAACTAATAACATCATTATAAACGAAACATTTTAAAACACATAACAGGTAGTTTTTAAAAGGAATTAATATTTTCTGTAGAGAATTTAACTACGTATTAAAATGTTTTAAATTGTTTTATCTCAATTAAATTAACAATGCTATTAATCAATTCAATTTTGTTAAACACAATGTAAATTTAATAATTGTTTTTATTCACATGGGGGTGTTTCTAGGTTATTTCGCTAAAAGCGCTATTTAAATCGGTTAAATACATTGAGGCTTTTTTTTCACAATAAAACCTAGCAGATCGTCGATACCGAAAATTTAAATTAACTCTTAATTTTATCATGAATTGGTTAACATCAAGACATCGTCGTTTTAAACATAAATAATAAGTATTTACTAAAACCTATATTTTAGCTTATTTTTGTGTTTCATCGGAAAAAACTTAACCTTGATATAAATAGTGCCAATTCTTAATTATTTTTTACAATATTTGCCTAAAACAAACTGAAACCCAAATCTTAAATAATGACAATAGAGCAAGTCAATACATTAGTTAATAAAAAAGTATTAGTAACAGGTGGTGCAGGGTTTATAGGTTCTAACCTTGTTGAAACCCTACTAAATAATGATATATCTGTTATTTGTCTTGATAATTTCTCAACTGGTAAACGAGAAAATATTGAGCCTTTTCTTAACAATGGTAATTTCAAATTAATTGAAGGCGATATCCGCAATCTCGATGACTGCCAAAAAGCCTGCACTAATATTGATTTTGTATTGCACCAAGCAGCATTGGGTTCTGTTCCGCGGTCTATAAAAGACCCCATTACTACTAACGATGTTAATGTGTCAGGCTTTTTAAACATGCTTGTCGCTGCACGTGATGCAGGTGTTAAACGTTTTGTTTATGCTGCCAGTTCATCTACGTATGGTGACCACGAAGCCCTGCCCAAAGTAGAAAATGTTATTGGCAAACCGCTATCGCCCTATGCCATCACTAAATATGTAAACGAACTCTATGCCGATATTTTTCATAAAACATACGGATTGGACACAATTGGTTTACGATACTTTAATGTTTTTGGAAGACGTCAAGATCCCAACGGTGCTTATGCAGCCGTAATCCCTAAATTTGTACAACAATTTATTAGTCATAAATCGCCAATGATTAATGGTGACGGAAGTTACTCTAGAGATTTCACCTATATTGATAATGTAGTACAAATGAACCTGAATGCCTTAACCACGAATAACGAACAAGCGTTGAATACGGTTTATAATGTAGCTTATGGCGAACGAACCTCTCTTTTGGAATTAGCTACTTTGTTGAAAGAATACCTTTCAGAGTTTGATAGTACCATAAAAAACATCGAAATCAAACACAGAGAAAACCGCGTTGGTGACATACCGCATTCGCTCGCTTCTATCGAAAAAGCTAAGACCTTATTGAATTACAACCCAAAATATGATATTAACAACGGTTTAAAAGAAGCCGTAGCTTGGTACTGGGAGAATTTGAAATAAAGCTTAATAAGTATATCATCAAACTACATTTAGTAAAAATGGATAAGACTAAAATTGCTGTTATTGGTTTGGGTTATGTTGGCCTACCTTTAGCCCGGTTGTTCGCAACAAAATACAATGTTGTTGGTTTTGACATCAACCAAAATCGTATAGAGGAGCTAAAATCAGGTACGGATACAACCTTAGAAGTTGAAGATGCTGTTTTACAGGCTGTTTTAAAAACCAAAAATGACGGGGAAACAGGACTGTTTTGTTCTTCAAATTTAGAAGCTATTAAAGCTTGTAACTATTACATCGTAACCGTTCCTACCCCAATCGATAAAAACAACCGCCCCGATTTAACGCCACTTTATAAATCAAGTGAAACGGTAGGTAAAGTGTTAAAAAAAGGTGATATAGTCATTTATGAATCGACCGTTTACCCCGGAGTTACTGAAGAAGAATGCATACCTGTTTTAGAACGTATTAGCGGTCTGAAATTCAATCAGGATTTTTATGCAGGCTATTCGCCAGAACGTATTAACCCAGGAGACAAGTTGCATACTGTTGATAAAATATTAAAAGTTACCGCTGGATCGACACCCGAAATCGGAAAAAAGGTAGATGCATTGTACGCTAGTGTTATAGCAGCAGGAACCCACCTTGCTCCTAGCATTAAAGTTGCTGAGGCCGCAAAAGTCATTGAAAACTCGCAACGTGATATCAATATTGCTTTTGTAAACGAATTGGCTAAGATTTTCAATTTAATGAATATTGACACCCATGCCGTATTAGAAGCTGCGGGCACAAAATGGAACTTTTTACCATTCAAACCCGGTTTGGTTGGTGGGCACTGTATTGGTGTAGACCCTTATTATTTAGCCCAAAAGGCCCAAGAAGTGGGCTACCACCCTGAAATCATTTTGGCTGGACGCCGTGTAAATGATGGTATGGGACAATATGTCGCATCAGAAGTCATTAAACTCATGGTAAAAAATGATATTCGTATAAAAAATGCCAAAGTATTGGTTTTAGGTGTCACTTTTAAAGAAAACTGCCCTGATGTAAGAAACACCAAAGCCGTTGATGTAATAAACCAACTTAAAAGTTATGGTACTGACATAACTATTTACGACCCCTGGGCAAAACCGGAAGAGGTGATGCAGGAATATAATCTAGAAACTACACAGCAACTGCCAAAACAGGCTTTTGATGCTGTTGTGCTTACTGTGGCCCATAAAGAGTACTTGAACAAAAACCTAAGACAGCTTCTTTCACCCAAAGGCATTTTATATGACGTAAAAGGGGTGTTAAAAGAAACCGTTGACGGTAGACTTTAGTCCTAAAATAAATTAACCCCTATTATTTTGAGCCAACTAAAAAAAGGAGCCATACTAAATTACGTAACCATATTTTTAACAAATGTGATTGGGCTTTTTATTACTCCTTTTATTTTAAACCACCTAGGTAAGGCCGAATATGGAGTTTATACGGCAATTGGCGCTTTGGTTGGAACAATATCTATACTGGATTTAGGACTCAACAATACCATTGTACGTTTTGTGGCTAAATACAGAGCTGAAAAAAACCGAAAGGGCGAAGAAAACTTTTTAGCCACCTCAATGATTATTTATTGCGTGATTTCAAGTGTTATTGTGTTTCTTGGTATTCTGTTTTATGGGCATATCGACACTTACTTTACCAAAATGAATACTGAGGAAATAGAAATTGCCAAAACCATATTTATCCTTTTAATTTTTAATTTGGCCATAGGTTTACCTGGCGGTAGTTTTAAGGCCATTTGCTTTGGCTATGAGATTTTTGTGTTTCCTAAAGCGATTAATATTATTAGGTATGTACTAAGAACGCTTACGGTTGTTGCTGTTTTAACTATGGGAGGAAAGGCCATTGCATTGGTGGCCATAGATACCTGTTTCAATATTATCTTTTTATTAGTAAACATTTATTATGTGTTTATTAAGCTAAAAGTCAGGTTTAAACTTTATGAATTTAATTTTAAATACTTAAAACAAATTTTTAGCTACTCTATTTGGATTTTTGTCTACGGAATAGTTGCCCAATTCCAATGGAAAGCTGGTCATATTGTCTTAGGTAATTTTGCATATCCAGAAGTGTTGGCTATTTACTCTATTGGTTTAACTCTTGGCAGTTATTACGGTGCTTTTTCTTCTGCTATAACAGGTGTGCTTTTGCCAAGAGCCACACAAATGACTGTTAATAATGCTTCTTCAAAAGAACTTACAGACATGATGATAAAAATAGGTAGAGTTTCATTCATTGTATTAACGTACATTTTAGGTGGTTTTATACTTTTTGGCAGTCAATTTGTAAACTTATGGGTGGGAGAATCATTTTTTGATTCATACATAATAGCTCTAATGATTATGGCTGCTTATACCATACCTTTAGTACAAGGATTCACTGGTCCTCTTATCGAAGCCCAGAACAAAGTGGTATTTAAATCGATTACATATTTAGTTTTTTTAACTTTAGGAACATTGATAGGGTATTTTCTAGCAATGAAATACGGAGCTGTAGGAATGATTTCTGGCACCATCATGGGGTGGATAATTGCCCAAAATATAATGAATATATTCTACCACAAGGTTCTTAATTTAAATGTTTTAAGGTTTTTCAAAGAATTATTTAACAAAACTTTATTGGTCTTTTTAGTTATTTTAATAATCGGCTATTTCATTAGTTTAGCTCCTGGGATTGGCTGGTTCAACTTCATTTTCAAAGGGATTTCTTATTCAATTGTTTTTGCCTTTTTGATGTTAAAATTCGGTATGATTCCTTATGAAAAAAAATTATTTTCTGAAGTCTTTTTGAAATTAAAAAAAAGGGATACATGAGCTTATTAAGAAAGTATTTATGGCGTATTTTGGGAGTAAGCTATAATCAAGCCCTAAAAGTACATGATTACGTTTTTTTAAAAAACGACAAACATACTATTATTGGTAATAAAACATATGATAACGGAGCATTGGTTTGGAGGTGGACTAATGCCAAACTAACCATTGGGAAATATTGTAGCATAGCCAATAACGTAAGGTTTATTGTGGATGAAGGCTATCATAACGCCTCAACAATAACAAACTTTCCTTTGGTTAATAATTTATTTAAAGACGAGTTATTAAAAGCAGAGAAATCCGTCGCTCAAAACATCTTTAAGCAAGTGCGTCAAAAAGAAGGCATTACAATAGGAAATGATGTCTGGATTGGCATGGGTGCCTACATAATGCCTGGTGTCTCTGTAGGCAATGGAGTGACAATTGGAGCAAATTCAGTCGTAACTAAAGACGTACCAAGTTATTCCATTGTAGCAGGATCTCCTGCAAAAATTATTAAGTTTAAACATAGTGAAGAAGAGATAAAGGAACTCAATAAAATTGCCTGGTGGAATTGGAAAGAACAATTAGTTAAAGAAAGAATAAAAGATTTTTATAACGATGTAGATTTGTTCATTGAAAAATATAAATAGTTAATGATTAAAACTGAGGTTAAATTGAAAAATATAGTTTTTATAATAGAATCCTTAAATTGTGGAGGAGCTGAAAAAAGTTTGGTTACATTGCTCCAAAACTTTAACTATGAAAAATACAATGTAGATTTGGTTTTATTTAATAAAAATGGGGATTTTGAGAAATTTGTACCTAATGAAGTAAACATTTTTTATATTAATTTATACAATAACACTCCTAGTTTTAGGCTATTCCTCTATCGTTTTAAATTTTGGTTATACAGAAAGTTAAAAAAACGAAAATTTCATAATGCCCAACTGCACTGGAAGACTTACCATAAACAGATCAATAGATTAAAAAAAACATATGATATAGCCATCGCTTATAATCAAGGTTTACCTACTTATTTTACTGCTGAAAAAATTGCTGCAAAGAAAAAGTATGCATGGTTGAACATTGATTATAAACTAGCTGGATACAACATAAAATTCGACATTAACAAATACATTAAATTTAACAAAGTTGTTGTTGTCTCACAAGAAGCTGAAAACGGGTTTTTATCTGAACTAAGCAAAGTTGAAGAAATGATAAAGACTATAGTTATAAAGGATATAACAGACGAGAAAATTGTAGTTAAATTAAGCGAAGAACACACCGGCCTGACAAAAAATACTAGCACAATAAATATATGCTCAGTAGGAAGGTTAGCAAAACAAAAAGGTTGGCATTTGGCTATTTACGCTTTATCAATACTTTTAAAAAAAGGTTACAACATAAAATGGTATATTATTGGGGAAGGCCCTGAACGGAAAAGTTTAGAAAAAATCATTAAACACGAAAAATTAGAAAACAATCTTATCCTTCTAGGTTATAAGGAAAACCCATATCCCTATATCAAATCATGTGATATTTATGCTCAAACCTCATTGTTTGAAGGTTTAGGGCTTACTGTTATTGAAGCTGCCGTTTTACAAAAACCAATAGTTACAACTAATTTTCCTACTGCGTCAACAATAATAACAAACAACAAAACAGGCTTAATTTGTAGTATGAATGCCAAAGATATAGCCACATCTATAGAAAAATATCTCAAAAACCCTGAATTGATGAATGAAGTATTAAATAATTTGTACAAACAAAAAAACAATGATAAAGAACGCTCATTGACAAAAATTGGCGAGTTACTTAATGCTTAAACTTCTTTTTTATGAAAATAAAAACCATTACCTGTCATGAGGTTTACAATCACGGAGCTAGCCTACAAGAATATGCTTTGCTGAAATATTTAGAAAATATGGGGCATGAAGCAGAAGCCATACATTACAAGCCAAGCTACCTGAGTAATCATTTTAATCTCTTCAGAATAAGTAACAGCTATTTTGAAAAAAACTTGTTATTAAAAATTTTATATCTAGGGTTAAAACTCCCCTCAAGACTAAAAAACTTAAAACGTAAAAAAAAATTCGATAAATTTTCCGAATCTTACATAAAAAGTACGACTAAGTTATACAAAACCAATGACAATTTGAAAGCTGACCTACCTGATGCGCAAGCTTATATTTGTGGGAGTGATCAAATTTGGAATTCGTTTTTCGAAAATGGAAAAGACCCTGCCTTTTATTTAGATTTTGTACCAGACAACAAACTCAAAATTTCTTATGCTGCAAGTTTTGCCATTGACAAACTAGAAAAAAATATTAGAGACTTTGTTAAAGAAAAAGTTAGTCGGTTAGATCATATTTCTGTAAGGGAAGAATCAGGTAAAAAAATCTTAGAAGATTTAAATGTTCAAAATGTGAGGCAAGTGTTAGACCCTGTGTTCTTATTGGAAATAGATGAATGGGATAAATTAATAGAGGCTGAAAAGGAAAAAGCAAAGTATATTTTTATATACGATTTCGACTCGAATCCGCTTATTAAATCCATGGCAGAAAACTATAAAAAACAGTTTGGATGGAATATTATTACAGTAAATGAAATGATAAATTATGCGGATAAAAACTACTTTTTTGATGGCCCCTCTAAATTTTTAACCTTGGTCAAGAATGCAGAATTTGTAATCTCTAACTCTTTTCATGCAGTAGCCTTTTCCATTATTTTTCAAAAAGACTTTGTGGTATTTAATAGACAATACAAAATCAATACCCGAATGCGTGATTTATTAGCCTCACTTGGACTTAGCCAGTTACTTATTTCAAATGAAACCATGGTTGACAATCATCAACTAAACAATATTAATCTAGATAAAGTTCAAAAGAAATTAACGCCGCTTATAAAATCTTCTAAGGAGTTTTTAATGAATACTTTAAGGTAGTATGAAAAGACTTTTATACATAACCAATCAAATTTTCGGCCCAGGAGGCTTAGAACGGGTGCTTTCTATAAAAGCCAGTGGTTTAGCTGAGGATTATAACTATAAGGTTCACATACTTACACTTAATCAAAACAACAAAAACCTCTTTTACAAGTTTAGTAAAAAAATTACTTACCATAATATTGAGGCCAATGGGCACCCTATTAAATACCTAAAAACCTATAGAAATGGTATTAAAAGTATTATAAAAAAAGTTGCTCCAGATATTGTATTGGTTTGTGATGATGGCCTAAAAGGCTTGCTTTTACCTTTAATTATTGGCAAACCTTGCCCCATGATATACGAGCGGCATGTTTCCAAAAACATTGAACTTAAATTTAATCGGCTAAATTTGATCGAAAAAATAAAAGCGGAATTTAAGTTTAAGCTAATGGATTTTGGGGCTTCTCTTTTTGATGCATTTATAGTTTTAACACAGGGTAACACTAAAGAGTGGCATACTAAAAATTTACACGTTATTCCTAATCCATTATCTTTTTATCCAAAGGAACCGAGCAGCCTTAAGAATAAGAAAGTTATAGCTGTAGGAAAACAATGTTTCCAAAAAGGCTACGACCGGCTCCTAAAAAGTTGGAAAACTGTTAATGAAAAACATCCCGATTGGATATTGGATATTTATGGCACGATTAATAAAAATGAAGGGTTAAATATACTAGTCAATGAATTGGGTATTTCAGAGTCAGTCAATTTTTTTGAACCAGTTAGGAATATTACGGATAAATACAAAGAAGCTTCTATTTACGTGATGTCTTCTCGCTATGAAGGTTTTGGTATGGTATTAACAGAAGCCATGGCATATGGTGTGCCCTGTATTTCTTTTGACTGTCCACATGGTCCTTCTGACATTATAAATAATGGCGCGGATGGTTTTTTAGTCCCAAATAGCGATATTAATGCATTAAGTGATAAGATAAACCTTTTAATTGAACACGAAGCACTAAGGTTTGATATGGGGGAAAAAGCTCGGGAGAACGTTAAACGGTATTTACCAAAAACGATTATGAATCAATGGGATGCTTTGTTCAAACATATAATGATTAACAGGAAATGAAAATCGTTTTTATCATAGACCAATTGTATTTACACGGTGGCATTGAACGCGTATTGTCTATTAAAGCCAATTACTTTTCATCCATAAAAGAAAATACGGTACATATTATTACTACCGAACAAAAACAAAAAGAGGCCTGTTACAATTTTAATTCAAATATCATTTTTAAAGATTTAGGGATTAACTATTGTAGGGAAAAATCGTACTTTAATCCTGAAAATTTACTTAAAGTTCCGGGGCATATTTTTAAGCTAAAAAAAACACTAAATAAGATAAAACCAGATATCGCCGTGGTCTGTAGCCATAGTGTAGACACCTATTTTGTCCCTTTTATAAACAAGATCATTCCTAAAGTCAAGGAGTTCCACTATTCAAAATTCATTGAGATTGACAAACGGCAAAATCCTTCAAGCCGTTTTAAAAAATGGTTTATTCAGTTTGCCGATTATGTAGAAACCAAATATGACGCATTGGTGGTGTTAAACCCAGATGAAGCCAGTTATTACAATTCAAACAACACCAAAATAATTCCGAACCCACTTACTTTTTATCCAGAAACCGTATCAAAATTGGATAACCCTATAGCTATAGCAGCTGGAAGAATTGCCCCTGTAAAACGCTATGACGTTTTGATTGATATTTGGGCCTTGGTACACAAGACCAACAAAAATTGGCAACTTTATATTTATGGTAATGGTGAGGAAAATTTTATAAAAAATCTTCAAATGAAGATAGACGATTTAGAATTGACACAGCATGTTTTTCTTAAAGGCCCCACAAACCATATACAGGAAAAAATGTTGCATTCATCGCTTTTTTTAATGACATCTGACAACGAATGCTTTCCTTTGGTATTATTGGAAGCCCAAGCTTGTGGTTTACCCATCATATCGTTCGACTGTCCACATGGGCCTAGAAATATTATAAGTGATGAAAATGGTTCATTGGTAAACATGAAAGATCTAAAAGTGTTTTCTAAAGAAGTTTTAGAACTAATGTCCAACAGCAATAAGCGCATTCAATTAGGTACAAATGCTCGAAACAATGCCAACAATTATAGCGTTGAAAAAATAATGCCCCTTTGGAAGGATATGTTCAAAGGTCTAATTAATACTTGATTATGAGGCAGTTCCTTTTTTTATTATATAAATTACTTTTAATACCACATGTGTTGCTTTATAAAACAAGCAATAACAAAGCAATTATTGACCAAGATTTACAACGTTGGGCCATCGAAAAAAACATTTCAAAAAATAAAAATGGATTGTTGCTCTATTTTTTAACGCACTCCAAAGATTTTAGAACCATATTCTATTTTAGAATCCAAAACCCTTTAAAATATGTATTGAAAATGTATTGCAAAGGCGAACGAAATTTTACCATAGATACAACCACTAAATTAGGCGGTGGCATTTTAACAGGACACCCATATTGCACGATTTTAAATGCCGAATCGATTGGTGAAAATTTTTATGTAAACCACTTGGTAACTGTAGGTGAAGTAAATGGCAAAAGACCTAGAATCGGAAGCAACGTTTCCATTTATACAGGAGCTATTGTTATTGGGGACATAACTATTGGTGATAATTGTAAAATAGGCGCCGGTGCCGTGGTTGTTAAAGATGTGCCTTATAATAGTGTAGTCGTCGGAAACCCATGTAAAATTATTAAACATAATTAATTTTAAGTGAATTATGATGGATTTAATTCCAGGAAAGTACTTTTATGATATATATATATATACCTGCCTATTTAGTATTCTCTGTATATTACTTCATGCTTTTGCTCTTGATATACATGATAAAAAAAATTTACGCTTTATAAATGTGATGGGAATATTTATACTCATTTTTATAACTTTATTAATTGGTCAAAGACCCATAACCTCACGTTTTGGTTTTGGAGATACTATAAATTATTTCAAGGCATTTAGGGCTTATAGCAATGGTGGGCAAATTACAGAAAGCACTGATTTGGGTTGGCATTTTTTCATGAAAACATTATCAAATATTGTTTCTGTTCATACCTTTTTTACTATCTGCGCTTTTCTTTACATTTTTCCTATGTATAAAATTTCGAAACAACTATTTCATTCTTACTGGTACTATGTATTCTTTGCCTTTATCGTTTCGTTTTCTTTCTATACCTATGGAGTTAATGGGGTTAGAAATGGTGTAGCAGCTTCGTTGTTTCTTTGGGGACTTTGTTTTAGGCATAAAAAAATTATTATGGGCCTATTTTTTATATGGGCTATATTGTTTCATAAAACCATTATGCTTCCTGTACTCGCGTATTTATTAACCTATTTATATAATCAACCTAAATTTTACCTTAAAGCTTGGGTTATATGCATACCTCTATCATTAGCTATGGGGGGCGTTTGGATTTCAATTTTCTCTAGTTTAGGCTTTGGAGAAAGATTATCAGGCTATCTTTCTGGTGATTTAGGAGGAGGCATCCCTGGATTTCGCTGGGATTTTTTGTTTCATAGCTTTTTTGCTGTGTTCGCTGGTTGGTATTTTATATATAAAAAGAAGTTTAAGGATGCCTTTTACAATCAATTATTAAACACTTATCTTATTTGTAATGGTTTTTGGGTTTTGATAATACGGGCTAACTTTTCCAATCGGTTTGCTTATTTATCCTGGTTTATGATGGCCATTGTTATTTTTTACCCATTACTTAAACAACCGATGTTTAAACATCATCACTTAATGCTCGTCAAAATTATGGCAGTATACTTTTCTTTTACATTTTTAATGTATTTTGTTTATTATTCTTAAATTATAATTAATGGAGACATTAACCATATTTACTCCGTCTTTCAATCGTGCTTATTGCTTATACCAGTGTTACAATAGTTTGATCGCTCAAACCAAAAATAACTTTATTTGGTTAATTATTGATGACGGATCAATTGACAACACAAAAGAACTAGTTAATAGTTGGATGCAAGAAAACAAAATCAACATCCAATACCACTACCAAGACAATCAGGGTATGCACGGGGCCCATAATGCCGCATACAGATTAATAAAGACCGAACTAAATGTTTGTATAGATTCTGATGATTATATGCCCAATGATGCCGTTGAAAACATTCTGAATTATTGGAATACACTAAAAAACAAACCTAAGGACCTTGCTGGTTTTATTGGTTTAGATGCGTATAAAAATGGAAGTGTTATTGGACATTCCATACCTGATAGTATAAGTTTTACAACATTGGAAGATTTGCATAACAAGCATAAGGTTACAGGAGATAAAAAACTCGTATTGCGCACCTCAATCGTGAAGCAGTTCCCTCCTTATCCAATATTTCCGAACGAACGCTTTGTGCCGTTAGGTACGCTATACCTGCAAATTGACAAAAAATATAAACTAGGATGTTTAAATAATATACTTTGTATTGTTGAATATTTAGAAGACGGTTCTTCAAGAAATATTGTTAAACAATATTACCGACACCCGAAAGGATTCCGATATGCACGTGTTAATGCTTTAAAACATTCAAACTATTTAAAAGTACGTTTAAAAAATGCTATCCATTACGTGTCACATTCTATTCAATTAAAGGATTTTAAGTTTTTAAACAAAAGCCCCAAACCTTGGCTTACATTATTTTCTGTACCTTTTGGTGCTGCTCTTTATTTATATGTGCTTTATATTAACAAGTTAAAAAAATGAGAATTCTTCAAATAATAAATTCTTTAAATTCTGGAGGTGCAGAAAAATTAATAGTTGATACCTGCTTAAAATATTCTAATAAAGGTTTAAAAGTAGATATTTTACTCTTAGACGGGGTCAAGACTTCTCTTTACCACAAACTAGAGAAGAATAAGGCTATATCTATTTACTGTTTAGGTGTGAAAAATAATATTTATAATCCACTATTGGTTTTTAAAATAAAATCGTTTCTTAAAAATTATGATATTATCCATGCGCACTTATTCCCCACCATATATTGGGTAGCGTTTGCCAATTTATTAAGTATTAAAAAATATAACATAGTTATAACAGAACATAATACTACTAATAGGCGAAGGAATTTAATCTTGTTTAAACTAGTAGATAAAATTGTTTATGGACAGTTTAAAAAAATTATAACCATTTCTGATGCTGTAGACGATAACCTAAAAACTCACCTAGGAAATTCATTTAAAGGCAAACTTACTAAAATATATAACGGCATAGATTTAGAAAGTATAAATGAGGCAAAGCCTTACAACAAAAAAGATTTAGGTTATCTTGATTCGGATATCCTTATTATTCAGGTATCCAGTTTTACCCCCCAAAAAGACCAAAAAACCCTTATTAAAGCAGTTAGTGTACTGCCCGAAGCGTATAAATTAATCTTGGTTGGCCAAGGGCCTTTGGAAAATGAGTGCAAACAATTAGTAAAAGAGTTTGGGGTTGCAAAAAAAGTACAGTTTTTCGGCTTAAGGAGCGATGTTCCAAGGTTGTTAAAAACTGTGGACTTTATTATTCTTTCGTCTTTTTTTGAAGGCTTATCACTATCCAGTATAGAAGGGATGGCTTCTGGGAAACCTTTTATAGCCACAGATGTACCTGGTTTGACAGAAGTAGTAAAAGAAGCTGGTTTATTATTTGAACTTGAAAATAGCAAGCAATTATCGCAAATGATAATTCAATTAAATAATGATTCATATTACAACGATAATATAAAAGCTTCTTGTTTAAGAAGGTCTAAGCTATTTAATATTGAAATAATGACGACAAAGTATATAAAACTATATTCGAAATTACTTTAATAGTTTTTTATTAACCAACCCTAACCAGTTAACAAAATAAAAAAGCTCAGAGCAAATTAAATCTAACCCTGAGCTTTTTGATAGTAGAAGTGATTTTTTTTCCTCTATCACTACCTACCTTTCTATAACTGTATTATTCTCTAAAGCAACCGTACTTGACAAATTCAATCCAGTCTCATAATCTACTGCTGAAATTTCCAAAGGCGTTTTGGAAGTATAAATTATAATTGTATTAAATTTAAATGATGAGTTAGGACAATCTGCATTGAAGAATAAGCCATTCTTGTTAATTTCTGCATCTATTTCATTACCAGTAAATGTTGTATCCTCACCTCCAGTAATCTGTACACAACCTAACTTATTATTGGTAACAGAAATAGAATTCGCACCAATAAGGCTAGTATGAGCGCCAGTGTCATTTGTCTTGGAACCCGTAACAATATTGTTATTTACTATAAAATTAGCATCTACCTCACCAGACCATGAGTTATAAAGGTTTAGGGCAAAAGTACTTCCTGAGAGCATTTCTATGGAGTTTTCTTCTATCAATGTGTTTTTTGTAGTATTTATTGCCATTATCCCTCGTTGGCTTGCTCTTATAGTATTGTTTTTTATTATACAATTAGAAACTCCTAAACTTTTATTTTTTGCTCCTGCACCTAAATAAATACCAATATCTCCCTCAATATCATTATCTCTTATTGTTACACCATTACCTCCCACTATAATCCCACCAAATACCATGTTGCCATAAACCTCATTGCCAAAAACAAAGTCAACCCTATCGAAATTAGAAGGATTACCTGCTTTAATATTATCTTTTACTAAATTATTTCTTATTATAACACCCTCAGCAGTAGTATAAGATACCGAAGAGTCAATTTCATTATTTTCAAATATTATTGGCCCGTTACCATGAGAAACATAAAACCCTCCTCCTGTTTCTCCAGTCAACAACCCCTTATTGTTGCTCATGTAAACATCGTTAACTCTTTCGTATTCTACGAGTTCACCATTATTATCCCAATGCCTAACGGGCTCAATATTAAATTGGCAAGAAGGGGCAGTTCCTTTTGAATTAGGCATATCAGCACCTCCATCGATAAATTCGTTGTTTTCTATAAAAACTTGTTCACAATTTACCAAGGTTAAGTTAATCCTTCTTGCTCTGATAAAACGATTATTCTTGACATAAATATATTTTGACCTGATGTGTCTAGAATCAAAATAAAAATACTTACTTGAAATATGCAAGCCATCTCCTGTGGCATCCTGAAAGGTTACACCATCAATAGTGATGTTTTGCCCTCCTTTAATAGCCATAGTATTTACCCATTCATGGTTATCTCCAGAAGAACCATCAGAATCAATAAAACCAGAGTCATAATTATGCTCTTCTCTGTCTCCGTGTAAAAACCCTCCACTGACAGTTACATTTTTGGCATTATAGATTGCTAATAAATTAGCTCGAAAATGGCCATTAGGTTGCATTCTTAAGTGAGTATTAGTGGACATAATTAGATTAAAATCAGAAGGAACATTGATAGCATGTAGCTCTGGAGTCCCCATATTCAAGGGCCCATCAACTTTAAAATAAGCATCCAACTTGTCAATTTTAAAGGTATTGACGCCCATATCTTTAACTTTTTCCATCATACTCTCAATAATATCTCTATTATTTAGTGCGTCTTCGTCTGATACTTTACCTTCAACAATCCCCCATCGTTCTGGGACAAAATCAAAAACAGTGTCTTTCAGTAATGGAATAGAACCTGTTGTGGTCAAGGTCATATTCAACAGATTACCATCAATAGTAGTGTTATCCGAAAAATTAAGTGTACCGTTAACAATTTCACCGCCTTCATACAATAAAGTAACATCAGAAGGCAAGTTTATCGTAGCGCCTTCTAAATCCATTACACAATCAATTACTACCGTATCACCGGCGGATAAGGTCGTTAAATCAAAATCACAGGGCAAACTGTTGTCGGTATTCGTATCTTCATTTGAGTTTTCGTTGTTAGTTACTTCAGTATTTCCGTTTTCAGTATTATTAACTACTTCGGCTATCGGTTCTTCAACAAAAAGTTCTTCGTTATTGCATGAACATAATAGTGTCATGAACATCATGACCAAAATCATAGATTTAAACATCATTTTCATAAGTTTTTCGATTTGGGGAATCTTTCTCTAACAATATTAAATATTAATTTTAGGATTGCCGACAAACAGCCGTTTATTTCGACAAAATACATGTGTGCCTTAAAAAATTATCGTTTAAAATCATATTTAATCGTTAAAAAGCATTTCAAAAGCTTTAAAACCTATATACGATTAATTACAACATTTAGACGTCAATCTGTATTATAAACCACGCGAAAATACATAGATAGGACTGTGCAACTAACTACCTGTTAATAAGTAATAACAACTTTTGCTTAGGAATAAAATTAGCATGATTTACATTAAAAAAGTTATTCGACAAGCTGTTCAATTAACTAAATTAAACCATCACTCAACGATAAGCACAACAAGAGAATTCAATAAATATTACCAACAAACAGAAAGCCCAAAAGCCTTAATCACTAAAAATATTAACACAAAGTTGTTTAGTTGATTCTTTAAATTTATTGTATAAACTCGATGTATATAACTTTTATCCAGTCAACTGGTATTTCAGTATTAAAAAGACATATTATCTACCATACTAATGACTTTTCTATATTTGCCCCAGAAACCATATCTATCATGAAGCAAAAAATCATTAGGGTTACCACCGTCCCTATGTCACTAGCTAGTCTGTTAAAAGGTCAATTAAACTATATGAGCGCCCATTTTGATATAATTGGCATATCTGGTTCCGATGACGGATATCTAGAAGAAGTAGGTAAACGGGAAAACGTAAAAGTTATCCCTGTTACAATGACTAGAAAAATAACCCCTTTTAAAGATTTGATTGCTGTTTATAAACTCTACAAAATTTTTAAAAAAGAAAAGCCATTAATTGTGCACTCTCACACCCCAAAAGCTGGAACTTTATCTATGATTGCAGCTAAATTTGCGCATGTTCCCTATAGGTTACATACAATTGCAGGTCTCCCACTAGTAGAAGCCACCGGTTTGAAACGGGTTGTTTTAAATTTAGTCGAAAAAATCACCTATAAATGTGCTACCAAAATCTATCCTAATTCGTATGGTTTGGTTGATATTATTTTGGAAAATAATTTTACAATAAAAAACAAATTAAAAGTATTAGCAAACGGAAGCTCTAACGGTATCGACACGTCTCATTTTGACCCAAAACTATATGATAATAAGTTTAAATGCGAATTACGATCAAGCCCTGAGCTAAAACTGAAGGACAACGACTATGTTTTTATTTATGTAGGACGCTTGGTAAAAGATAAAGGTGTTAATGAGCTTATTGAGGCCTTTAACTTAATTGACAATACAAACAACAATATAAAGCTGCTGCTTGTTGGTTGGTACGAAAACGAATTAGATCCCTTACTACCAGAAACAAAAAAAAACATTAAAGACAATGACAATATTATCACGACTGGTTGGGTTGTTGACGTAAGGCCTTATTTTTCTATTGCGAATGCTTTGATTTTCCCTAGTTACAGAGAAGGCTTTCCTAACGTAGTTTTGCAAGCAGCTGCTATGGGACTACCTTGTGTGGTATCAAATATTAATGGTTGTAATGAAATTATTGAAAATAACCTTAACGGATTTGTTATTCCTACAAAAGATCATAAGGCTATACATGAAAAAATGTTGCTTTTGCTAAATAATAAGAGCAAAGCAGAAACCATGGCAAAAAATTCAAGACCAAAAGTAATTTCAAAATACGAACAAAAATTGGTATGGTCTGCTATTTTAAACGAGTACAAAGCTCTAGAAAAAAGTATCTAAGCAATCTGTATTAGTAGTTAACCACATGAGCATCAACACTCTAGAGTTTTATACTTCAAGGATGGTTATATTGGTTGTATCTTTAGGTTTTCTACTTTAAAAAAGGTAAAAATCAGCGATAAAGTTTTTATAGTATAACCCCTTAACGAAAAAAACATTAAAGTCAACGGAATTGTAAAGCGGGAGCTTTTTTTTATTATGGATAGCTTTATCTTTGATAGGCTTTAAAAAGTCTCCCTTTTATTTTAAAGATAAGAAACATAAAACCTACTTTTATTGTAATGAGTTACAAAACTACATTAAAGCCTTTTTTAGATTTTTTTGCTGCATTTTTTGCACTTGTTTTACTTTCACCTGTTATTATTATTACAACGCTTTTACTATTTATAGTTAATAACGGTAAACCTTTTTTCTTTCAAAAAAGACCTGGAAAAAATGAACAAATTTTCACCATTATTAAGTTTAAGACGATGAATGATAAAACAGATGTCAACGGAAATTTGTTATCTGATTACGAAAGATTGACCCGTGTTGGACTTATAGTCAGAAAGGCATCTATTGATGAAATACCTCAATTATTCAATGTGTTAAAAGGCGATATGTCTATTATCGGCCCTAGGCCTTTACTGCCTAGGTACCTGCCATATTATACCAAAGAAGAACGAACAAGGCATGATGTTAGACCTGGAATTACCGGGTTGGCACAGGTAAACGGAAGGAACTTTTTAGATTGGGAGCCTCGATTGAAATTAGACGTTGAGTACGTAAAAACAATATCTTTAAAAACAGATTTTAAAATTTTAATAAAAACCATATATAAGGTTTTGGCATCAAAGGATATTGCAACAGATGCCACAAAAGCACAACCCTACTTAGACGAGTTAAGAAAAAATACAAAATAAAAAACGACCAACACTATTTTCAAAATACTTAAAAAAGCAGAACAAATGAGTCAACTAAAAGAAGTCAAAAAGGTTCGCATTTATGGTGCTGGGGGACATTCACAAGTAATAAAAGAGGTATTAGAACAAAATGGCTATACCGTTACCGATACGTTCGACGACAAACCGGATCAAACCCACAAGGCGTCAAAAAATGTGGCTATGGGATTGAGGAAAGATGTAGATAATTTTCCACACAAGGGCGCCCCTGTTATTATTGCCATTGGAAATAATGCTGAACGTGCTGAAATCGCAGACTTTTTGAGATCTGAATTTGAAATAACTATACATCACTCAGCAATAATTTCTCCAACATCAAAAATTGGAGAGGGCTCTGTAATTTTTGCTGGAGCCATTATCCAATCCAATACCATAATTGGGAAACATGTTATTATAAACACTGGTGCTAGTATAGACCATGATAATATTATTGGCGATTTTGCCCATATATCCCCTAAAGCTGCTCTATGCGGACATGTAGAGGTTGGTAAAGGCTCCCATATAGGTGTAGGCGCTATAGTTATACCAAAAATTAAAATTGGTAAATGGTGTAAAATTGGTGCTGGATCGGTAATTATTAAGGATGTTCCAGACTATTCAACCGTAGTCGGGAATCCTGGAAGAATCATTAAGACAACAAAGCCCTAATTATTTTGAAAAACCTTATAACTATATCAGACATTACTTTTATTGGTTCTGGAATTTCAACATCATTCTCAATAATAAATTTCTTGAAATTGTTGGAGACTGATGAAACGATAAAAAAAAAGGTTCGAATAACTGTAATTGAAAAGTATTCTGAATTTAACACAGGTATTCCCTATGGAAAAAGATCAGGGTTTTCAACATTATTGATTACCAACCTTAAAAACTTTCTTCCCGAACCAGAATTGAAGCCATTTATAGAATGGCTGAACATCAATAAAGATTGGTTGCTTGAAGAAATGAAAAATGAAGGCGATACGCTTACAGAAAAATGGTTGTCTGATAATATAGAATCCATCAACAATGGTGATTGGGAGGAGCTTTTCATACCTCGTCGTTTTTTTGGACTGTATATTAACCACATGTTAAATAGTAAAATTAACTACTTAAAAAAGCGAGTTGATGTAAACTATGTGACAGCTACTGCTGTAGATTTATTTAAAAATAATAATATATATAATATAACTTTAAAAAACGGCAACTACTTTCTATCCAAAAAAGTAGTTTTATCAGTTGGCTCTTTACCCACAAGAATGTTATACAAAAATAAAAACATCTTAAAGCGTAAAAACCTAATGTTGGTAAACACACCTTATGTCCCCAACATTAATAAAAATTTAAAAAAAATAAATGAATTTTTAACGAAAAGGTCTAAAAACAAGGAAACAAATGTTCTAATTGTTGGTGCCAATGCAAGTGCTTTGGAAATGCTGTATAAATTAAATGACAACAGCAAAAACAGGGCTCGACCAATAAATTATGTTTTTCTATCAACCCAAGGTCGAGCACCAGATGCTTATATTGACGATGAGCGCAAAGAAGCATTTCAACCCGTTAATTTATTAAATTTAAAGGATGAAAAGGAATTATCGGCAAAAGCGATAGCTGATGCTGCATTTGAAGATATTAATCTTTCAGATTCCATTCAATTGGGAGCGGCCTCTACTATAGAAAAGATATCCTCTGCCTTCGGCGATTTGTTAAATAAGCTCAGTGAAGATGAATTACATAAGTTTGCTTGCAATTATGGTAATCAAATAGGCCAAAAGCAACGTTGTGCAGGCATGCACTACTCAAATACTATAAAGTGGTTAAAGGATCGTGACCGTTTCAACCACTTAGCTGGCAGATTTATCGATTTAAAAAAAGACAAAGAAACTTTAGAGTACAAAGTTCAATTTTTAAACACAGAAACACAGCAAGAGGAAATCTACCCAAAAAACTTTCATTTGGTTATCAATTGTATTGGCGGTAAAAATTTAAAAAGTAAAAAATTACCACCGCTAATAAATAATTTAATAAAAAACAAATACTGTATACCAAATAAATCAAATATTGGCTTTAAGATTAATAAAAAACTTGAGGCTCAAAACGACTTACATATTATGGGGCCTTTACTGGCTGGGAATGTTATCAACAACTCTCCTGTCTGGCACGTCGAACACTGTGGAAGGATTATTTGGATATCAAAATTATTGTCCAAGATTATTTTTAAGGATTTGGCCAGTCAAGACAGATTTGAAAATCCCGAACAAATCAGCCATATTAAGTTTTTAGAGAACGGTAAAAGTAAATTAGAAGCCATTACAGATGAAAAAAACTGGAATGACTGTATAACAAAATCAAACATATACGATTTTTATCACACCTATGGTTATCATCAAATTGCAAGGTATCGTAATGAAACTCCTGTTTTACTAAAATATTCAACAAAAGACTATATATTGGCATTACCCTTATTAGTCAGAGACATTCCATGTAGCGACTACAAAGACGCGACTTCTGCCTATGGTTACGTGGGACCTGTTGTTATTGGTAACCTGCCCACAAATTTTAACAATTCTGACTTTATAAAAGAAATATTAGATTATTTTAAAATCCATCGTATTATATCAGTATTCGCTAGACTAAATCCTTTTATCGATTCACAAAATAAAATATTGGAGAATTTTGGTGAAACTATTCAGCAAGGAAAAGTTGTTTTTATGGATTTAAACCAAAAACCTAATACACTCAGGGCTAATTATAGAAGCAGACTAAAAACACACATAAACAAGGCAAGACGGCATTGTTCAATTAAAACAGGAAACTCGTTAGAGGACATAAATACATTTATTGATATATACTATGAAAATATGGACCGGGTAAATGCCAAAGAATCATACTACTTTAGTCGCGATTATTTTCATAAGCTTGTTAAAAACAAAAACTTTAAAACTATTATATTATCAGTTGTACATCATGAAACACAGGAAACCATAGCTGCAAGCATGTTTATATCAGTGGGGCCGATAATCCACTACCATCTATCTGGCTCAAAAACAAAGTTTTTAGATTTGATGCCTACCAAACTATTAATTGATGAGATGCGAATTATTGCTGCAAAAAAAGGTTATACTTTTTTTAATTTAGGTGGTGGCCTAGGGGGACGAGATGATGATTCCCTTTTTGATTTTAAATCGTCATTCTCCAAGGATTTTAAAGATTTTTATTTATGGAAGCTTATTGTTAACCCTGACATTTACAAGGAACTCGTTCAAAAAAAAGGTGTGAATGTAGAGTCAGATTACTTTCCATTATATAGAATATTTGATGATTTGATTGTGAAACTATAATTGTAAATTTCTAATGGTTGTAAAAAAAAGAGCATTAATAATAAAAAAGATACTAACACCCCTTAAAATCGTAAAATGGCAATTTATAAAAACAAAACCAATGTAGTAATTATAGGGGCATCGGGTCACGCTAAAGTTGTTATTGATATAGTTGAACGACTAAATCAATATAGCATTGTTGGCTTAATTGATTCCTTTAAACCCATAGATAGCAGTATATATAATTATCGTGTTTTAGGTAATGAAAATGACATACCGCGTTTAAGTAAATCTCATAATTTCAAACTAGGTATAATTGCAATTGGCGATAATTGGACGCGTAAATTAATCTATGAGAAGATTAAAAAAATAAGTCCAGATTTTGACTATATATCAGCAATTCATCCAAATGCGGTGATTGGTAAAAACGTAAAAATAGGTAAAGGAACAGTTATAATGGCCGGTGCTGTTATAAATAGTGATGCTAATATTGGTAAATTTTGCATTGTTAACACTAAAGCTTCTTTAGGACACGATTCAATATTAAAAAAGTATGCTAGTTTGGCCCCAAACTCAACTATTGGAGGAAAAAGTACGATAGGTGCTTGTAGTGCTATATGTATGGGAGCAATTATAATTCAAGATATTTCCATAGGAAAGCACTCAATTATTGGAGCTGCGGCATTGATAAATAAAAACATCAGTGATTATAAAATGGTCTATGGTATTCCGGGTAAAATAATAAAGAGTATAAGTGAAGGAGAAAAATACTTTTAACATGATGACATTAATTAGACAAACAATATATTTTATAAAAACAAATGTCATTACCCATAGGTAAAAAAGTAAATTTAAATAGTGAAAACCATTGTTTGTGATACGTGAAAACCCTTTTACATCTAGAACTTTTTCTGAATCATGGTCTAAACATTTTTTAAAGAATGCCAAAACTAGCAATCTTAATTCTATCAATGGGCTCTCATTTTACAAAGCCTATAAATTACTGTCAATATACATCAATGTTGGCAAAAACTTAACAAAAGGGATATCCTATAGTTTTAACAAAAATAATTCAACAGATGACTTTAAAAACAAAACGTTTTTGATATTCGATGTCCCTCAGTATTTTAAAACGCCTGGCGACAATGCCGAAATCAATAACTTAAGCTTAAAAAAAGTCAAGCAATACCCGGGATTCGCTATAAAACTTGATAATTACAAAGACCTTAATTCATATTTAAAAGCAACATTCAGTAAAAGCAGTAACCAAAAACTCAGACGCTATTCGCGTAGGCTCGAGTGTTGTTTTAATATTTCTAGCAAAATGTTAATAGGAACTATTGACAAAGTTGAGTATGATTATGTCTTTAGTCATTTTTATGAGCTATTAACCAAACGCTTTGACGACAAAAAAACAACCAACAACAATTTAAACCCTAGTGAGTGGCAATTTTATCGAGACGTGGCTTATCCTCTTATTTTAGAAAAAAAAGCAGCTTTACACGTTATCTACAACAATCAAACTCCTATCAGCGTTAGATTATTGTATTTTTCGGAATCCATAATTTTTGATGCCATCACCGTTTTCGATATAGATTATACTAAGTTCCATATTGGTAAAATTTCAATAATGAAAATGTTAGACTGGAGTTTTAATAGTTCCTATAGTATATTTGATTTTTCAAAAGGTTTTTTTGATTACAAAGAAAGCTGGAGCGACACAAAATATGATTTTGAATATCACATATATTATGATAGAAAGTCACTTGTCGCCAACATTCTGGCTACTACCCTATCTAATTTCTACAAAGTAAAACAGGTTTTAAGAGAAAAAGAAGTCAATAAAAAATTGCACAATCTTAGTTTTCTTTTAAAAAACCAAAAACACAATTCAATAGCTCAAAGTATAGAAGAAATTGACGAGGGCACCATTAGCTATAATGAAAACATGCTTGTTGAAATAGACTTTTTGAAAAGGGAGTATTTGTTTTTAAGAAAGCCTGTATTCGATTTTTTATTTTTAAGCAGTGAGCATTTAAGCAACCTTAGAACCTATAAGATAAATACATTAAAAAAAGACTGTTTTCTGCTCCAAACCCCTAACAAAACATGCATTATTGGCACAACCGATTAACATGCTATAAAATCATGATCAAAAATAACTTTTATTCTGATTTATTTGAAAAAGACAAGGTTGCTAGTGCATATAAACGTTTACAACTTTCGTTTAACAATGAGACCATATTTCAATCGGATAAAAAATTAGATGGTTTTAACAAAGTGTATCAGCAAACATTAGTTCCTAGCTACTTGGATGTAACGCTAGATCCTTCCCTGCAGGCCCAGAATATTTTTAACAAAAAAGGATATGCTATTCGCGTTAGAGAGATTGATAACATTGATACCTATTTAAAAAAACATGCTGGCAACAATTTCAAAAAAAACACTTTAAGAAGCCTTAGAAGACTAGAACAGTGTTTTAACATTAGCTATACCATGTTTTTTGGTGATATTGAGAGTGAAACACATTCGATTTTAATGGAAAAGCTTATAAGCATGATAAAAGCCCGTTTCCAAGAGCGTGAAGGGAAAAACCGCGTTATTGAAAATTGGGATTACTATACTGATATCGCGTACCATTTAATTAACAAAAAAAAGGCGTCCCTTTTTGTTATATATAGCGATGACTCCCCTATCGAAATCTCATTGAATTTTCACCAAGGATCAATCATGTATAGTGCTATTTCATCTTTCGACCTTAATTTTCACAAATTCAGTTTAGGAAACATTGAAATTTACAGACAATTAGAATGGTGCCTTGAAAATGATATTTCACTTTTCGATATGGGGTATGGCAGTTTTGACTACAAAATTAAATGGAGCAATTTTATCTATGATTTAAATACGCAAGTAATTACCACAAAAAAAGGTTTTTTAAGCAAATTGTATGTTCATTTTTTAAAAGCAAAGTATAAATCTGTTGATTATTTAATTAAGACAGGAACCGTAGACACCATCAGGCATTTTGTATCCTTCATTAAAAAGAATGACCACAAAGAAAATAGCCAAACGGACTATACTTTAAAACCCATTAACGAAGATGAGTTCAACAATGCCAATAAAATTGAAGTTTCATGTTTGCAGACCCCTTATGTGCAAAAACCTTTGTACGAGTTTTTATTCAGTCAAAGCGAACACATCAACAATGTTAAAATATTTCAAATTAAAAATCAAAAAAACCTATTTATATTCAAAAGCCCAAACAAAAAAATACAATTAAGTTTTGTAAAAAATTCTCAATTTAAATAAAACAGTACTATTTAATTAAATCTTACCCCATAATTAGCCATATGTCCGTTTTGAAAAAAGATGATTTCTACAACAGTTTATTCCTTGAAAATCGAATTTCTGAATGCTACAACGAAATCAAATTAAACAATGGTATTTCTTACTATAAAAAACCTGATGGGCCGAGTTCAAAAGCATTATCCAATTCCTACGCCATAACTTTATTTCCTGATTATTTCACATCTGAAATTTTAGAAAAAGATTATGCCGAAAAAAAAATCGTGCAAAGAAAACTTGTTGGTTTTGCCATTAAATTAGATGGCATTAAAAATGTAGAGAATTATCTAAAAGACAACTTAAAATCACAATCCAGATCGCAAATAAAAAAAAGCTTAAAACGTTTTAACTTATGCTTTAATGTAGAATTCCAAATTTATTTTGGTCAAATATCCGAGCCAGTTTACAATAAAGCTATAACTGTTTTAAAAAGCTTTTTAGAAGTTCGGTTTAATGAAAAAAACGACACCACAGAAATTTTAGCAACATGGGACAATTTCCGAAAACGCACCTACAATCAGATTAATAATAAACAGGCCTCCATGTTTATAACTTATGCCTCTGGTGAAATAGTAACAGTTGGAATTAATTATCACGCCAATAAGATTTTAAAAGCCCATGTTATTGGTTATGATATAAACTACTCCAAATTCAGCTTGGGCAATATTATGGTTTACAATGTTTTAGAATGGTGCTTAGACCACAAATACAATTTGATGGACATGGGAAATGGTTACTTGCACTATAAAAAAGTTTGGAGCAATCTCAAATATCACTACCATTATCACTTTATTTATAAAATAAAATCTGTTGCAGGAACTCTATCTGCAATTAAGCAAATGGCTATAGTTAAAGCTAAAAATTTCATAAAAACCCTAAAGTTGTATGAACGATTTAAGAACAGTTCGTATAGTAAAAATAGCAGTGCCAAATTAATGACACGTTTAAGGTACAACATCAAAGATACCAGAAAAGAAAAACCTAAAATGATTAACATCGTAGACTTTAATGCCAAAAATTACAATTTTTTAAAAAGGCCCGTTATAGATTTTTTGTATTTAACGCAAGAGCATATTAGTGATACAAAGGTTTTTAAATTGAACGAAAAGAGTTTCCTCATCATGGGACGTAAAAACATTCGAAAAGTTATATTTGAATAAGCAAACATTTAAAGACCTTATGTTAAGTCTTGATTTTTACGCATTGATTACAGAGCATAGCAAAATCCCCGCTGCTTACAGGACTTTAAGCTTTATGAGTGGTGAAGTTATTTATAATTCAGAAGGTGAAGGACTTGAAGAAACAAACCAAGCAACTTCAATAAAATTGTTTCCACTGTACTTAAATCCCCGTTTTATTAGTGACAAAACCCTCGTTATTAATAAAGTTCCTCAAAAAAAAATAACAGGTTATGCTATAGATATTAAAGACACTAACAATATAGAAAACTTCCTAGCACAAGAATACAGCAAAAGTTTTCGGTCTAATATCAGGCGTTTAAAAAAGCGGCTCGAAACATGTTTTACAATTAGTTACCGTATGTTTTTTGGTTCTATTAGTCAAAACGACTATAACGATTACATGAATGAACTGCACAGAATGTTAACAATTAGGTTTGGTCAAAGGAACGAAAACAACGATATATTAAACAATTGGGATTTTTATTTCAATACAACTTTTGAGCTCGTTAACTCAAAAAAGGCATCTATTTTCGTTATTTATGAAAACAATATTCCTATATATATTTGCATAAACCATCACTTTAATAACATTTTGTTTGTTTCTATACCTTCTTACGACATCGATTACTCTAAGTTTGCCTTAGGCAACATCTCTATTTACAAACTTTTAGAATGGGCCATAGACCACAACTACAGCATGATCGACATGGCTTATGGTACACTCGAATATAAAAGACGTTGGAGCAATTTAATCTATGATTTTGAACATCATATTCTATTTGATAAAAACCAATGGAAACAGCGTATTTTCAGCGCTCTAGAAATTAAGAAAATCCAACTTAAAAATATTTTGAAACATTATAATATAGACGACATTGTAAAAAAAATAAAAAGTCGCAGAAGAAGACAAAATTCACCCGATATTACACACCAAGTATATTATAATATAGAAGAACTTCATAATTTTAGCACAGATAATATTTCTGTTGTGGACATATATAAAAGTCACCAGCCAGGTTTAAAACAAATGGTTTTCGAGTTTCTTTACGCTCAAAAAGCTCATATTAAAATGGTAGAAATTTTTAAAACTACTACCAGTGGCAAATACGTTATAAAGCTGAAAGATAGGTGCTTTTTTGCAAAAATAACCTCAAATTAAGAAATCTAATAGGCCATATATATGGTTAAACAACTAACTTTGAAGCATAACAACTCGTAATGTGATGATAAAATTAATCGGTAAAACAATTATTTTTAGTATTCTAATTCTCATTTGCTTAGAAGTACTCGTTAGGGTTTTTCATTTGTATTCTCAATACCCACCCTACCAGCTTAACGATTTAGATGTCGAGATCAATATGCCAAACCAAGAAGGCTATTACGTTACGGGCAACAGAAGAATGAATTTTGCGCAATACCACATTAACAGTGACGGATTTAATTCATATAGGGAGTTTAAACCTAACGAACAAGATAAAGAGATTGCCTTAATAGGAGATTCCTTTATTGAAGGATTTCACCAGAATTACTATGAATCTACAGGTAAAAAAATAGAAGTACGCCTAAAAAACCAAGTGAAGGTTTTTGAATACGGCTATTCGGGCTACGATCTTGCAGATCAATTGCATTTAATAGAAGCTTACAAGGATAAGTTTCAATACATAGACTATACTTTTATTTATATGAAATTTTACACCGATTTAGAAAGGGACAATTATAAACCAAATTTTTTTCGCGTGAATCTGCAAGACCGTTTAACATATAAAATAAAGGATAATATCAAATTAATTACCTATGCACAAAATATCGGCGTTTTTAGAGCTATTACTCAGCTGAAAAACAAACTTTTAGGAATTAAACATAAAGAAAAAAAATATGTAGATGATTATGCTTCCGAAGAAGACACCCAAAGATATTTACAAAACTTTAAAACACTTACCAGTAATTTTACTGTTGACAAAGAAAAGACAGTATTTTTATTAAATTCAAATAAAACAAGCGATTTATTTTTGAAATACTGCGACTCTGTTGGCTACAAATACTTAGATTTTGGCCCAGCTATGGAAGCTTCAAAAAAACCAACCACTTTGATATACGACCAGCATTGGAACAACAACGGGCGGAATATTTTAGCCTCTGTTATTGCTGACTATATAAAAAACAAAACGTCTCTATAAAAGAACATAGTGTTTTGTCGTTCTTACCGATCTGCTTTAAAACAACACACCATTAAAAACCAATACAATAAAACGTTTTTAGGGCCGAATTGTTAATCGAACTGAGGTCATGAATTTTCAATTCCATGTAAACCCAGATACAGAATATCGCAGAATTCTTTTTGATTAGACCACTCTAGAATTGGAAGTAAATAAATGATCTATCAACGCCATCATCATAAAAGAGCATCATCAAAAATATAACTAAGGTGTAAATGGCAAACCGTAAATATTTCGATTTAAACTTAAATGGCGAACGTTCATCTTTTCGTATGCGATACTCATAAAGTACAAAAACAGCAATCAGGATATAATAATCAATCATACGATACCCTTGTGGGTGCATATATTCACCATATGAAAAATCGGAAAAAATACGTTTAATAAAACCAAATGCTGCTGTAATGGATTCCGATCTGAAAAATATTCTGGAAAACGTCACAATGCCAAAGGTTAAAATAAGCTGGCCTATTTCTACAATAGACGGAAAAAGTGAATCTTCTCCAACCACACTATTCTTATAAATGGTATTCCGGCCCAATAAAAAAACCGGAATAAAAGCTACAGCATGAAAGGCTCCCCAGAAAATAAACGTCCAATTGGCACCATGCCAAAACCCACTGACCAAAAATATGATGGCAATATTTCTAACCGACTTTAGTTTACTAACACGAGAACCTCCTAAAGGAATATAAAGATAGTGCCTAAACCATGTTGATAATGATATGTGCCAGCGCTGCCAATACTCGGCCACATTTCGTGAGAAGTTAGGGAACTTAAAGTTCGACATCAATTCAATGCCGAACAGTTTAGCCGTGCCAATAGCAATATCTGAATAGCCACTAAAATCACCATAAACCTGAAAACTAAACATAGTAACTCCCAAAACCAAGGTAGATGCTGGGTACGTTGTATAATTTGCAAAAATATCGTCAACAATGGGCGCTAAAGAATCAGCTATTACTATTTTTTTAAACAATCCCCATAATATAAGTTTCAAGCCGCTTACGGCCTGATTATAATCAAATGTTCTTTTTTCGAGAATTTGCGATAATAAATTTGAAGCTCGTTCAATGGGGCCAGCAACCAATTGTGGAAAAAAGCTCACAAAAGCAGCAAACGATAAAAAATCTTTTGTTGGCTTCAACCTTTTGTAATAAATATCAAACGAATAAGACATCGTTTGGAAGGTGTAAAACGAAATACCTACTGGAAGAAGCACCCTTAGAGTCCATGTACTCTTTATTTCATAACCAAACATGGCTACCGCATCTATCCACGAGTCGACAAAAAAATTGAAATATTTGAAAAAGCCCAATAAGCCTACGTTAAAAAAAATACTGACCCACAACCACCTTCTTCTAGTTTTCTTGTTTTCATTACGGTCTATAGCTATGCCCACAAAATAATCAACAACGGTACTTAAAAGAATTAGAGACAGGAAGCGCCAATCCCACCACCCATAAAAAAAGTAACTAGCAACAAGCAATAAAATATTCTGCCCCTTGGTGTTTTGTTTTAATGGAATCCAGTAAACAAAAAACACCAACACAAGGAATATGAAAAATTCAAACGAATTGAAAACCATAAGCTAGACTTATTTCGTCTTATTAATTTTTGTATCTGCAAACATGAAGTAATAAACTGGAATTTTCAAATAAAATTTGTGAAGTGTTGTTTGGGCACATACTATAACACAAAAAAGCCCTCAAAGAAGGGCTTTATTATATTTGCTAAACCTATGAAAGGTTTACATATCATTAAAAATTGAATGCATTAAACGCTTTTTGTCGTTTATGCTCTCCTCTAAAGAAATCATGGTTTCTGTTCTGTAAACACCATCAATATCGTCTAGTAAAAATATCACTTCCTTGGCATGTTCGGTGCTACGCGCCCTAATTTTACAGAAAATATTGAATTTACCGGTAGTTATGTGCGCTACTGTTACATAAGCAATTTCGTTAATGCGTTCTAAAACAAATTTGGTTTGAGAAGTATTGTTTAGGTATAAGCCAACATAAGCAATAAATGAATATCCAAGCTTTTTGTAGTCTAACATTAAAGAAGACCCTTTTATTATTCCAGCTTCTTCCATTTTTTTTACACGAACATGAACTGTACCTGCAGAGATTAACAATTTTTTTGCAATGTCCGTAAACGGAATCCTAGTGTTATCAATCAACATATCAAGAATTTGATGATCGATTTCGTCTAATTTAATTTTCCCCATAATTAACTATTCTTAAATAAAAAGCAAAATTAATACATTTTCTTTAAAAATAATATATAATTGATAGGCTTTATTTTGAAAATAATAAGATTTTTTCATTTTTCAATACAACGAAAACGTTTTCGTAGTCTATTTTTAATGGCCTACCCGCTTCATCGACCACCTCATTCCCTTGAGCATCAATCTCTTTGTGTCCAAAAAAACCATTTAGTGGTTCAATTTTCACAACCTTTGGCATAAATTCTACTTTGCCAGCAATTAATCGTTCTTGAAATTGTATGGCTATATCGAGTAACTCACCGTTAAACAGGGCATTTCTTATAATCACATCGAAAAAGCGTTTTTCGTTTTCGGGAATACCGAAATAAGACTCATAAAATTGTCCCGAAATATCGTTTTCGGAAATGTAATTCAAAGACGTTAAATAAGAGATGAATATAAGTTCTCGTGTTTGTTCACGAGCATAATCATTTGGGTAATGTCCTGCCTCAAAAAGTATTGTAGGCACATTTGTGCTCTGAAACGTATCGCCAACACAATTTATGTTAAAAGCATCATCGTAAACGCCTACGTGGTCTGGAATAACAGCCTGCAAGGCTTTATTCATTACCATAATAATTTCCATTGACACCTTTCGGTTGGCAGTAACCGTACATTCTTGGTCTTGTGCGGGCGATAAAAACGATACGATAGCCGATTTATTTCGCTTTCCAGCACTAAAAATAGTGCGCTGTCCATGCAAGTTATAACAAAAATGGGGCTTAAAACTTTCAAATGCACTCTTTAAAACCATGCTTTCTGGCTGGGTAAGGTTTTGCGCATCACGATTTAAATCAACCTCATTAGCGTTAATTCGAGTGTAGGCTTCAGCACCATCAGGATTTAAAATAGGAATGATAAACAACGTGCAGCTATCCAGTATAGAACCTATTCCTTCACCACCACGCAATAGGGTGTTTATTAAGTCAAAAAGCGCTTTAGTGGTTGTAGATTCGTTACCATGCATTTGCGACCACATAAGCACACGCTTTTCACCGTTTCCAATTTTAAGACCATAAATAGGTTTTCCTAAAACGGATTTTCCTAGGGTCACAACGGACAGGGTATCTTCTAATTTATTTAGTAAAGGAACAATATTATCGTTGGTAATATAACGGTGATATAGAGTTGTTTCTTTATGCTTTGAGTGCAGTGCTTTTATTTGTGAGACTTCCATGTGCTTTTGTTTGTGACAAATGTAAACATTTACAATTTTACAATTGTAAACAACAAATTAAAGTAAAATGTTTACAGTTGTAGCCAAAACAAAGTACCTAATAGCTTATTAAATCAATAAAAACACTTGACAAGTCACAAATACGATTAAATAATTGCTATTCAGTGAACTAAACACCTCTACCTTAAGTTAGGCTTTAATATATGTCGCAAAAACAAAGTGTTTAAGATGTATTATCAACATTAAATTGTTACATTTGTAACCAAACATATTTTGACCGCCCCCTTTACAATGATAAACACTGAAGATTTTATAGAAAGACTACAAAAAGTAATGGATTACTACGGAGAATCGGCCTCTTCCTTTGCGGAAAAAATTGGGGTGCAGCGCTCCAGTATTTCACATATCTTATCCGGAAGAAATAAGCCAAGTTTAGATTTTATCTTAAAAATTCTTAACACCTTCCCCGAGGTAGATTTGTATTGGCTTTTTAACGGCCGTGGACATTTTCCTTCTGAAGAAAAAATCGAAACCGCTAGAACTGAAATTAAAACAACCGAAACAAAAGCAACCAATAAAGACAATGTGTTGGTTGAAAATTTAAAAACAGAAAATGCTGACGGAAAGACTATCGAGCGCATTGTTATTTTTTATTCGGACGGAAGTTTTAAAAACTTCCAAAACTAAGCGCTTACTTTACTAAATTTGCTCCAAAATATAGTTTTATGCGTTTTTTGATTCTACTTGCTTTTGTTTCTCTTTTTAATTGCTATGAAGCCCAAAGAAATTGTAAAGATTTCAAAACTGGTAAATTTTATGGTGAAGTTGAGATTGACGGCGTTGTTTATAAATCTCATTTCGAACGAACAAAAGGCCTCCAGGTTGAAACCTACAACAACAAGATAGACTCCGCTAAATTAAGATGGATTAACGATTGCGAAGTCATTTTTAAAACCATCAATCCTAAAACCATGGCTGAAAAAAAAGACGTCCACCTTAAAATACTAACTACAACCGACTCGTCATACACTTACGAATACTCGTATGTAGGGGAAACAAAAAAACAAAAAGGCGTAGCGTATAAAACGGACTAAACTTTAATCAAAAGGATAGAGAAACGACTCCACTAAATTAAATTGCACATCCCGTTCGGGCGAAACCTGGTAAGTTAAGAAAACCTCGCCCCAATACTCACCATCTGAAAAATCGGCAATAATCCATTTGTGATTAAGTATTTTTACGGTATTTATCATCATTTTTCTACCTTCGCTGGACGAATAAGGAATGATTGGGTGCTGCCCTTTTACCGCATTTGTTTCGTAGAGTTTGTCTTTCACATATGGAATTAAGGCACCTACATCGTGGCCGTCGCTTTCAAAATAGCTGATGGCATCCTCGTTTCTGACTAGGTTAAAATGCGAAAGCTCTACAATTTGGTTTTCTAAAACAGAAACGGAATCTTTATACTTAGCGGCTTCTGCTTTGTAAGCCTCTAGTTTTTTGTTCATATCTTCAAAAATGTGTTTGGAATTCATATACTGAAATAACACCAACAGTATTGAAAACACGAACAAATACATAAATATTTTCTGTTTCATTTTTTATAACTTTTTAAACGGTAATTTGCAATTCATCATAAGCCAAAAAAACATTCTTGGGCAATTTTTTTTCAACCTCGTCGTGAAATCCCAACAAATGGCTAATATGGGTTAAGTAGGCCTTTTCAGGATTAACACGCTCGATAAACCGTAAAGCTTCCTCTAAATTAAAGTGCGAACGATGTGGCTCAACACGTAAAGCGTTAACCACCAAAACCTTTACATCTTTTAGCTTTTCAACCTCAATATCTGAAACGGTTTTCATATCGGTTAAATAAGCAAAATCCTTAAATCGAAATCCAAAAACTTGCAAATCGGCATGCTTACCTTCAACAGGAATGACCTCCATGTCTTTCAGTAAAAAAGGCTTGTTTTCAATTGGGTTTTCAATGACACTGGGTGCTCCAGGATACTTATTTTCTGTTTCAAAAAAATATTGAAACCTATTTCTTATCTCTTTCAAGACGCGTTTGTGGGCATAAATAGGAATATCTCCCTGCCTAAAATAAAACGGACGAATATCATCCAAGCCCAAAACATGGTCGGAATGCTCGTGAGTGAACAATATCCCATCAATCTTGCTTACGTTAGCCCTTAGCATTTGACATCTAAAATCCGGCCCACAATCTACAACATAAGCATGGTCACCCCACTCTACTAAAACCGAAACCCTCAACCGCTTGTCTTTTGGATTTTTGCTTAAACAAACTGGATGATTGCTCCCAATAATAGGGATTCCTTGCGAAGTACCAGTACCGAGAAAGGTTATTTTCAAAATATCGTAATTTTAAGCCAAAAATAAGGTTATTTTTTCGTTTCATATAGTAATTTAATATCTTTACTCTTTATTGAATTCAACGTGAAAAGCATGGAAATTACTATAAAAGGAGATAAAGAGTTTGACGACATCCCATCGTTAAAATCTAAAGCATTGCGAATCAACTTAAACGAAAATATTTACGGTACTTTTGCCGAAATTGGAGCCGGCCAAGAAACATGCAGGCATTTTTTTAGAGCTGGCGGCGCATCAGGAACCATTGCCAAAGCCATGTCGGCCTACGACAAAGATTTTAGTGACGCCATTTATGGCGCTGAAGATGACGGACGCTACGTAACACAGCCGCGTTTACGCAAAATGTTGGCACACGAAATGAACCTGATAGAAAATAGGCTAACACGCGAAAAAAACCCGAATAAAATATTCTTTACCTATGCCAATACGGTAGCGACTATAGATTTTGCAAAACAATTTAAAGGTCATGGTTGGGTTGGCATAAGATATCAGGTCGAAGCAGGTGGCGATTACAACGAAATTATTTTGCACCTACGATTTAAGGAAACCGATGCCAGACTACAACAGGAAACTTTGGGTATTCTGGGAACAAACCTAATTTACGGAGCTTTTTATAAATACAATCAGCCTAAAAAATTGCTCCGCTATTTATACGATCACTTAGACAAAGACCAATTAGAAATTGACACTATAAACTTTGCAGGGCCAGTGTTCAAAAATGTGGACAACCGACTAATGAGTTTGCAGCTGGTTAAAAACGGCATGACAGATGCCGTAATGTTTGGACCCGATGGAACCAATGTTTTGCCAGCTAAAGTGTTTTATAAAAAGAATATTTTAGCGCTTCGCGGAAGCTTTAGGCCTGTAACGAGGGTGAACATGGAAATGTATGAGAAATCGTATGAGATGTTCATAAACGAAAACAAAGTAGATAAAGATAAAACTGTTACAGTATTTGAAATCACACTGTCAAATTTAAGAGCCGAAGGCGAAATTGACGAACAGGATTTTATAGACAGAGCTGATTTGTTATGTTCTCTAGGACACTCGGTTATGATTTCTAACTTCCAAGAGTACTTTAAAGTAGTTGAGTACTTCTCGAAATACACCAAAGCCAGAATGGGATTGGCCATGGGAGTAAGTAATTTAATTGAGATTTTCGACGAAAAATACTATCGACATATTAGTGGAGGTATTTTAGAGGCATTTGGAAAACTGTTTTTTAAAGATTTAAAAGTTTACCTTTATCCAATGCTCGACCCTAAAACTGGCGAACTTGTTAACAGCGAAAACTTAAAAGTGTATCCGAGAATGAAGGAACTTTACAAGTTCTTTAAGTATAACGGAAAGGTTATAGACATTAAGGATTACGACCCCGATATTATGAATATTTTTTCGCGCGAAATATTGCGTATGATAACCGAAGGTGAGCCCGGTTGGGAAGATATGGTTCCAGAGGGCACTGCTGAGTTGATAAAAGACTACCGCCTTTTTGGTTACACCCGAAAACCTTTAACCTTAAATCGAAGAAGAAAATAAACAACACAAAAATCCAGTTTGAAATCAAACTGGATTTTTTTACATAATTATTTATTAGCTCAATCTTCTAATATTTGAGCCGCGTGGTCTTTAGTTTTCACTTTATCAATAACGCCTTCTACAATGCCATTTTCATCAACAATAAACGTTTTTCGGTGTATGCCGTCGTATTCACGGCCCATAAATTTTTTAGGCCCCCAAACACCAAAAGCATTAATTACGATTTTGTCCTCATCGGCCAATAGCGGAAAGGGGAATTCATATTTATTTTTAAAATTCGACTGTCTTTTCTGACTGTCTGCACTCACACCCAAAAGCTCGTAACCCTGTTCCTGAAGAACTTTGTAATTATCTCTTAAATTGCAAGCTTCGGCAGTACAGCCTGGCGTACTGGCTTTCGGGTAAAAAAACACTACCAGTTTTTTTCCTTTGTAATCATTTAACGTTACCGTATTTCCTTGTTCGTCTTTTACCGAAAAATTTGGCACGGCATCACCTTGTTTTAATGTTTTCATTTGGAATTTTAATTTGATAAGTTGGTCAAATGCAATTCACTTAACAATAATTTTTATTACGATTAAAAATTATTAGTTATGCTCATTTCATAGTCTTAACTTTGATTTTTATCAAAAATACAACTTATGACCAAAACAGAGCGGGTTGAATTTGTTATAAATACCTTAAATAAACTTTACCCAGACATCCCCATACCATTAGATCACAAAGACCCATATACGTTATTAATTGCCGTACTCATGTCGGCACAGAGTACCGACGTTAGGGTCAACCAAATTACGCCACTTCTTTTTGAAAAAGCCGACAACCCATACGATATGGTAGATCTTACGGTTGAAGAAATTAGGGAGATTATAAAGCCTGTAGGCCTATCGCCCATGAAAAGCAAGGGTATTCATGGTTTATCGAAGATACTTATTGAAAAACACAACGGAAAAGTTCCACAAAACTTTGAAGGTTTAGAGGCCCTTCCTGCTGTTGGGCATAAAACAGCAAGTGTAGTGATGTCACAAGCTTTTGGCGTGCCTGCTTTTCCTGTGGACACCCACATACATAGGTTAATGTTTCGTTGGAATTTAAGCAGCGGAAAAAATGTAACCCAAACCGAAAAAGACGCAAAGCGACTGTTTCCAAAGGCGTTATGGAACGATTTGCACCTTCAGATTATATGGTACGGCAGAGAGTATTCGCCAGCAAGAGGTTGGGATTTAGAAAAAGATGTTATTACGAAAAAAATCGGCAGAAAATCAGTAATAAACGAATACTACAAAAGAAAAAAGTCCTGATTAAATCAGGACTTCCTCAAACTCAATTTTGAAGTGCTTCAAACTTCAAATCATTACAACTTATAACACTTAAAGCTTTAGAATAGTTTAGAAGAAAATTAACCGTTTCTTCCCTCGGTTGTAGTTTTTCTATTTTATCAATAGAATTCTCAGAGTAAATTTTTGCCATTTTATCAATTTAAGGATTATTACAAATCAATAACGCAGCAAATTTTACTTTATTGTATGTCAATTAGTCAAAACGATATTGTGCTTATCAATAATCTTACGCAGATTAATAAGGGCATAGCGCATTCGGCCAAGTGCTGTATTAATACTTACCCCTGTTCTTTCTGAAATTTCCTTAAAACTCATGTCTTTGTAGATACGCATCAACAACACTTCTTTTTGGTCTTCAGGAAGTTCGTCAACCAATCGTCTTACATCATTTTCTACTTGCTCTTTAATTATCGTTTTTTCGGCATTCAAACTCGAATCACTCAAAACGGAAAAGATACTGAACTCACCCGTATTGTCAAATTTTGGCATCCTATTATTTTTTCTAAAATAATCGATAACCAAATTATGCGATATGCGCATTACCCAAGGTAAAAACTTACCTTCTTCATTATAAGCGCCGCGTTTTAACGTACGGATTACTTTAATAAAGGTATCCTGAAAAATATCTTCAGCGACATCTTTATCATAAACTTTTGAATAAATGAAGCTATAAACTTTTTGCTTGTGCCTTCCTATTAAGATTTCTAGAGCAGCCTCATTGCCTTTTATGTAGTTGCTAACCAAGGTAGCATCGGTAATAAGTTCGTGTTGCATAATATTCACTTTTAGCGCATAGATAGCCTAGGCTTCTTTGCTTGGGGTTACATGTTAAAAGTAAAATTATGCTATAGGCGTAAGTTGATTTAATTGCTGTTAATACTCCAAAGATAACAACAATCGTTCCCAAAATACAAAAATTAACAGCTTTTTTTAACGTTTCATAAGGCAATAATGCATTTTTTAGGCTCGATTTGTTGTAGTATCTTTGCGCAATTATTGCCTTAAAAGCCTATGAACACTAGCATTAACGAAGCAAACCCGAAAGATAGCATTATTATAAAAGGTGCAAAACTGCACAACTTAAAAAATATTGACGTTGTGATACCACGCAATAAACTCGTGGTTATAACGGGACTATCGGGCTCGGGAAAATCCAGTTTGGCCTTCGATACCCTTTACGCAGAGGGGCAACGACGATACGTTGAAAGTTTGTCAAGTTATGCCAGGCAGTTTCTTGGAAGATTGAATAAACCAAAAGTTGACTATATAAAAGGTATTGCTCCAGCTATTGCTATCGAGCAAAAGGTGAATTCTACTAATCCACGCTCTACAGTTGGCACAACCACCGAAATTTATGATTATTTAAAATTATTGTTCGCCAGGATTGGAAAAACATATTCGCCTATTTCTGGTGATGAAGTTAAAAAAGATACGGTTACAGATGTTTTAAACTACTTAAAAACCTTCCCCGAACGGGAAAAACTCCTGCTTCTCGCCCCTATCCATTTAGAAGAAGGGCGTTCTATGGAAAATAAAGTAAAAACACTTTCACAACAGGGCTATGCTAGGTTAAAAGTAAACGGTTCGGTAGTACGAATTGATGAAATTGAGTCGGTGTCAAAGAAAGATGATATTCTTTTGGTCGTTGATAGAATTATAACTAAAGACGACGAAGACTTTTACAATCGTTTGGCCGATGCCACCCAAACAGCTTTTTTTGAAGGAAAAGGCGAATGCATTATTGAAACCCTGTCTGACGGCAAACAGCGTCATTTCAGCAATAAATTTGAATTGGATGGCATTAACTTTCTCGAGCCTAACATCCATTTATTTAGCTTTAATAATCCTTATGGAGCTTGCCCTAAATGCGAAGGCTATGGCGATATTATTGGTATCGATGAAGACTTAGTGATTCCAAACACCGGGCTTTCGGTATATGAAAATGCCATTTTTCCATGGCGCGGCGATAGCATGAGTTGGTACAAGGACCAATTGGTGAACAATTCCCACAAATTTGATTTCCCTATCCATAAACCTTACTTCGAGCTATCCGATAAACAAAAACAACTTATCTGGGATGGCAACAAGTATTTCGAGGGCTTAAACGCTTTTTTTGCAGAGTTAGAATCTAAAGCTTATAAAATACAAAACAGGGTAATGCTTTCGCGTTATCGTGGAAAAACAAAATGTAAAACCTGCAACGGCAAGCGCTTACGCCCCGAAGCCAACTACGTAAAGGTTGCAGGTGCCACAATTACCGATTTGGTTGAAATGCCGCTTAACAAACTAACTAAATTTTTCAATCAATTGGAACTGAACGATTACGATTTAAAAATAGCAAACCGCCTATTGAAAGAAATCAACAACCGCTTGTCCTTTTTGGCGAATGTAGGTTTAAATTACTTGACCTTAAACCGAAAATCGAACACTTTATCTGGGGGCGAAAGCCAGCGTATTAACTTAGCAACATCGTTAGGGAGCAGCTTGGTAGGCTCCATGTATATTTTGGACGAACCCAGTATTGGTTTGCATCCAAAAGATACAGAACGGTTAATTTCAGTGTTAAAATCGTTACGGGACTTAGGCAACACCGTGATTGTTGTTGAGCACGATGAAGACATCATGAAAGCCGCCGATACAATAATTGATATCGGTCCCGAAGCTGGTACACTTGGCGGAAACATTGTGGCCGAAGGCAGTTACGCTGATATTTTAGCAGCACAATCCCTTACTGCAAAATACCTTAATGAAGAATTAAATATTGAAGTCCCTAAAAAACGTAGAAGCTCAAAATACCACGTTGATATTATAGGCGCTCGCGAAAATAACCTAAAGAATATTGATGTTCGTTTTCCGTTAGGTGTGCTATCGGTAGTAACAGGTGTGTCCGGCAGCGGAAAAAGTACATTGGTAAAGAAAATTTTATTCCCTGCACTACAAAAACAGCTAACAGATTTTAGTGACAAACCAGGGCAATTTTCAAAAATTGAAGGCAACTTTAAAAACACACAGCACATAGAGTTTGTAGACCAAAATCCAATTGGACGGTCTTCTCGATCTAATCCCGTAACCTATATAAAGGCCTATGACGACATAAGAGCTTTATATTCAAAACAAAAATTAAGCAAAATAAGAAACTACCAACCCAAACATTTTTCTTTTAACGTAGATGGCGGACGCTGTGAAACTTGCAAAGGCGAAGGTGAAGTAACTATTGAAATGCAATTTATGGCCGACGTGCATTTGGAATGTGAAACCTGCAAAGGGAAACGCTTTAAAAAAGAAGTGCTCGAGGTTACTTTTGCCGATAAAACCATCGATGATATTTTAAATATGACCATTGATGATGCTGTAGCTTTTTTTGAAAACAACAAACAAACTAAAACAAAAAACAAACTCAAACCACTACAGGACGTTGGCTTAGGCTACGTGACCTTAGGGCAAAGCTCTTCAACTCTATCTGGTGGAGAAGCTCAGCGCATTAAGCTAGCTTCGTTTTTAGGAAAAGGCAACAATAAAGAAAAAGCACTTTTTATTTTTGACGAACCCACTACCGGCCTTCATTTTCACGACATTAAAAAACTATTGAAATCTTTTGATGCCCTTATTGAAAAAGGCCATTCCATCATTGTCGTTGAGCATAATATCGACCTTATAAAGTGCGCTGATTACATTATCGATTTAGGACCCGAAGGTGGAGAAAACGGTGGCAACCTCGTTGCTTCGGGCACTCCTGAAGATATAGTGAAAGTAAAAGATTCTGAAATAGGAAAATATTTGAAACCAAAGCTTTAACATTAGTTTTTAATACAAAAGGTAAGGCCCTGAATGGACTTTTATTACTGTAAACACATCAATAGGCACAAACCCTGATATTTACTCCTCGACAGTAGTTGTTTCTAGAAATCACATTGAAAATAAGCCAGATAATTACCGAAGCAACCACCAATGCACATCAACAACCTGCCGAAAGGATTGGTGTCACAACCGTTTCATTTAATATTTTTTTAATTTAAAAATTTCACAAAGCCAGCAAGCGTATGTTTATTACAAACATACGTTTCCAACAGCTGCCGAACGAAAATCGAGCAGACCGTATAAACACAATTCTTTTGCTTTTTATAATCAATAAAAATTTTGACATCTTTGGAAATGATTCTGTACTTTATTCGGTAAGAACAACAAACTTTATAAGTGCAATAAATTAAAATCTAACGAAATTGACACAAACACTTTGAGTTTAGGTAAAATCCAGGTTTATTAAACACAACAAATAATATTGGAAAATCAAATCTGCTGGTACGGTTGAAAAAACATCTATTGCGCCCCCAAGCTTACCAAACAAGCTATTAAGCAAAAATGTTATAGATGAGCTAAGTAATTACAAATTACCAAGTTTAGCTAAATATCTTAAAACGGTATTTTTACCTAATACAATTGAAAGAGATTTATTTTTAAAACCATTAAATAGGTTTAAGGAATAACTTAATAACATTTTAACCAACCTACAGTATGTTTTATATTACAAATTATTTTTTTTGAAAAAAATATCTTAAATAAAACTTATAGGATTGTTCGTTGTTCAAAAATACTATCGATTTATTATTAATTCGTTAAATTTATACTTCTTAAAACGAATATTAACTAAACCTAAAATTCATTAAATTATGAAGAAAATTACAAGTATTTTGGTTTTTATGCTTTTAGCTGCATTAATTCCAAATAAAATTGAGGCTCAAAAAAACGTCTTGTATGTTATCCAGGATGGCACCAATGACGAAGGCAACGGTAGCTCTGTGCCTGGAAACGACGCCATAACCAGGATGTTGGAGTCTGACGCCAATTTCACCGTTTCATGGGTTAAAATAGCAAATGCAGATTTCACAGTTACCGAAATGGGGACTCAAGCAGTTGGAAGTAATGCCATTTCTAGTCCAGTTGATTTTACTGGCTTCGATTTAGTTATTGCCACCGAAAGTTTGGCATCATCCAATGCTATTTTCAAGGCTGGCAATCCATTACACCCTGACCAATTAACTATTCCTGCTATTTATGCTAAATCCTATGCTTTTAGAGGCAGTTCAACCGCATTGGTTACGTCTTCCTCTGCTGTAACACGAACTCAAGAATTATCTATGAGTGTTGTAGATGCAGCAAGCCCTATTTTTAGTGGTATAGATGTTTCTGGAGGTAGTGTTGAATTTTTTAGAACCACTTCAGACGATAAGGGTGGTATAGGGCCTTATGCAGTAGATGTTGTTATTGATCTTGAAATATCATCTAGCACCACTTTATTGGCTTCTGTACCGCACATTACTGATAATGCTACTTCTGTTGGAATTAACTACTTCCCTTCAGGGACTCAAGTAGGCACAACTGCTGATGGTGCATTTGCTCAGGATGCCATAGCATTCCCCTTCAATTTTGGTGCTACACGTAAAATGGACGGGGGCAACGTAACTTCAGAATTTTTAACCGTTTGGAGAAATGCTGCCTACATGTTAACTGGGCAAACTGTTCCAACAACATTACACGTAAATCCTGATTATGACAAATACGAAATTGTTGAAGAAACAACAGTTTACGATTTTAGAGATGGATCAATCATTCCAAACCATACAGATGGTTACGTACTTCAAGGGTCTGATGAAGCAAATGCTCAACCTCAAACAGATAGATTTAAAAGTGCGGATGGTAGATTGGATTACAGACATGCTCCAGGCGATAACTATCACAATGCTGCTTATGGACTAGATATGAAAAATAGCTCCAGAGTACTTTTAAAACCATTAGGAACTTCTGTTGTTAAAGTTCCATTATCACAATTTTCAAGTTTAGACTTTGATTTTAAAATGCCAAATAACAACAATAAGTCATGGGTAAAAGTCAATGGAAACTCATCTCCTGATGGTACGTACCAAGAAATTCTTAATGCCACAGCTGCTGATGGACAAGATTTAAACGAGTTTATCACTATAGAATTTTTTGCCACAGTTGGTAACTCTCAAAATTTAGAATTTTTGGCATCTAATGTTAACGGAGGTTCTGATATATACTTACCATACCTTGAGGTAACATACGAAGTATTAAGAAAAACACCTACAAAGATACTTTATTTAAACAATGCCAACTCATCTGATGAAGGCGGTACTATTTCTGCCCCTGGTAATGACGCCATCACTAGAATGCTAAATTCTGATGAGAATTTTGAAGTTACTTCTGGCACCATTGATGGAATTGGCACGATTACACCTTCAGACCTGAGTCCTTACGACCTAATCATCATTCAAGAGGATGTGTCTTCTGGATCTAGCGCTTTTAAATCTAGTGCAGATGGCCCATTGGCACCTAAAAATCTAACGGTTCCAGTAATTTATTGTAAGTCAGAAGCTTTTAGAGCTGACAAAGCAACTGTTTCAACAGCTGCAGCTATTGCTAGCAACAAAAGTGATATATCGGTAACGGTTCCCTTAGCTAACCAAGATAATCCTATTTTCAGTGGTATTGATTTTACTGGAGGTGATGATGTACGCTTATTCTATACCGCTACAAACGGCAATGGCACAGGCACAGGCAATACAGCTCTAAAAGTTTTAAATGGTTTAGAAATGGATCCAGTTGCTGCGACATTGGCAACTACTCCAGAGGTTATTGACCCTAATTCTTCAATAGTTATTAACCATATCCCATCAGGAACAAAGCTAGGTACTGATGCTGGCGACGTTTCAACCCAAGACATCGTTGTTTTTGCTTTTGGTTATGGCGCTCAAGTTAGAGGTGATGGTAGAAATATGACTTCTGAAGCATTAACTATTTGGAGAAATGCTGTTTATATGCTTACTGGTAAAGAAGTTCCAACCAACCTTTATGAAAACGGTCAAGCATATAAACAAATACTTTATGTAAACCAAATTGGTGTTGGTCAAGGCGAAGGAGCTTCTGCCCCAGGTGCAGACCCTGTAATTAACATGTTCAATGCCGATGATAATTTCTTTGTAACTTATGTTGAAACACCTTCTGACGGTAGTGCAATACCTGATATTTCTGGTTTCGATTTAGTTATTGCTCAAGAAACCATTAGCTCTGGAGCAGCATTGTTCCAACCAGGTGGTGCATTAGGTATAAAAGATGTTACAACACCTATTATCTACAACAAAACCTGGGCCTTTAGGGATGGCAGAGCTGTTACCGATGCTGATGCTTCAGTTGAAGCAACCCAAAATGTTTCGGTTACAGCAACCAATAAACTTCACCCTCTATACAATGGTATTGATTTTACGGGAGGAGATGATATTAGAATCTTTAAGTCGGCAACTGCTCAAGACGATGGCAGCACTGGCGGTAACAAGGCTATTGATGCCCTTATCAACATCGATATTGCCGCAACTATAGCCGGAACAGCAAATTCATTGGCAACGGTACCAGAAGCTTCAGACCCAAGCAGTTCTTTTGTTATTAATTATTTACCTGCTGGAACACAGTTAGGAGAAGCTGCTACCGATGTTCTTGGCGTTAATGCTGTAGCATTATCGTTTAGCTACGGCGCTACAATATTAGGTGACGGAGCTAACATCACCCCTGAAGCATTGACTATTTGGAGAAATGCCGCTTACATGCTTATTTATGGTCCTGCCGAAGTACCAACTACACTTGTTGAAAATCCGGCTTACATGGCTCCTGCAAAAGTGCTTTACGTAAACCAAACTGGTGTTGGTCAAGGCGAAGGAGCTTCTGCTCCAGGTGCTGACCCCGTAATTAACATGCTTAACGCAGATACTAATATTGAGGTATCATATGTGGAAACACCTTCTGACGGAAGCGCTATTCCAGATATTTCTGGTTTCGATGTTGTAATTGCTCAAGAAACCATTAGCTCCGGAGCAGCATTGTTCCAGCCAGGTGGAGCATTAGGTGTAAAAGATGTTACAACACCTATTATTTATAACAAAACTTGGGCCTTTAGAGACGGTAGGGCTGTTACTGATGCTGATGCTTCAGTTGAAGCGACTCAAAATGTTTCGGTTACGGCAACTAATACGCTTCATCCATTATTCAGTGGTATTGATTTCACTGGAGGTGACGATATTAGAATCTTCAAAGAAGCTACTGCTCAAGACGATGGCAGCACTGGCGGGAACAAAGCCATTGATGCGCTAATTAATATTGATATTGCAGCGACAATAGCTGGTACAGCGAATTCTTTGGCAACAGTACCAGAAGCTACAGATCCAAGTAGTTCTTTTGTTATCAATTACTTGCCTGCTGGCACACAATTAGGTGAAGCTGCTACTGATGTTCTTGGTGTTGATGCGGTTGCATTATCGTTCAGCTACGGCGCTACTATTTTAGGTGATGGTGCAAACATTAGTCCAGAAGCTTTAACCATTTGGAGAAACGCAGTATACATGTTAGCATTTGGACCTACTGAGGTACCAACTACCTTGGTTGAAAATCCAGCGTTTACTTTAAGTATTGATAAAGCCGGAGAGGTATCTAACGTATCTTCAAACGTAAGAGCCATTGGAAACAGGGTTTATGTTTCTGATGTGAAATCTTCAACTGAAATTAATATTTATAGCATGACTGGTGCTTTGGTAAAAACTATTAAAACCAACACCAACACAGATTTTAACTTCAGCACAGGTCTTTGGATTGCTACGGTTAAAACTGTAGAAGGAACCAAAGCTGTAAAATTATTAGTTAAATAGTATTTACAACTGTAAACCAAAAGCTATTTTAAAGGGATGCCAATTGGCATCCCTTTTTTATTTCTAAAAATCAACCAATCAACTTTTGTGCAAAGCAAATACTCTCCTAAAAATTAATTTAAATTTTTAATGAATTTTAAAATTATTACAGAAAGTTAGTGCTTGTGAAATCGACCAATGATCAATATTTTGAACAAATTATTACCAAATAGTTAATTTTAAGGGTTTATTTTTAAAAGAACCACAGTTTTTTCTATAAAAACACTAAAACCCAATTAAACAAAAACTAACATGAAACAACAAAACTTAAGACTTTTTCTCTTTATTATACTAGGAATTGTTTTACCTATTCAACTGAATGCTCAAGCCAAGCAGGTTTTATATGTAAATCAAACAGGTGTAGGAGCCTCTTCATCACTACCATCTGACCCTGGCGAAGATTTTGTAATTAAAATGCTACAAGAAGACCCTAACTTTGATGTAACATACATTGAAACGAGCCAAGATGGAAGTGATTTACCAGAAATTACCGGATTTGACTTGATTATTGCTCAAGAAAATATAGTTTCGGGTGCCGACCTTTTTAAACCAAATGGTTTATTAGGCATAAAAAATGTTACTGTACCCATTATATACAATAAATCAGGAGCCTTCCGAGATGGCAAAGCTGTTACTGATGTGGACGCTGTTGCTGAGAGCACTCAGAATTTGTTTATTACCGTACCTCAAGCTAATCAAGACCATGATATTTTCAGCGGTATTAACTTTTCAGGAGGAGAACAAATTAGAATACACTACGAACTGTCTAATGGTGATGGATCTGAATTAGGTAATAACTCCATTGAGATTATCAACTACTTGGACATTTCTGATCCAAATACATTGTTAGCAACGGTTCCCGAGATTATAAATCCAGAAAAGGCAATGGCAATAAACTATTTTCCCGCAGGAACGCAATTAGGCGAAAACCCTGATGACCAGTTACTAGTTGATGCGGTTGCCTTACCATTTAAATATGGCGCTTTAGTTAGAAATGACGGTAAAAATATATCGTCTGAAGCTCTAACTATCTGGAGAAATGCTGCATATCTATTGACTGGTCTAGTTGTTCCAGAGGAATTATATTACAACCCTGAAACAGCAATGAACGTACTTTATGTAAACCAAACTGGTGTTGACCCTGGTGATGGTGGAGGTTCAGCTCCAGGTTACGACCCCGTAGTTAGAATGTTGGAGTTTGACCAACATTTTACTGTTACTTACGTGGAAACGCCTGCCGATGGGAGTGCTATACCTAACGACCTTACAGAGTTCGATTTAATTGTAGCTCAAGAAACCATTAGCTCTGATGCCGGATTATTTACTCCTGAAGGGCCACTTGGCGTAAAAAACGTATCTGTTCCCATCATTTACAATAAAACATGGGCCTTTACAGATGGTAAAGCTGTTACCGATGCTGATGCAGTAGTATCAGCTACCCAAAACTTTTTTATTACCGTACCTGAAGCCAACCAAGGCCATGATATATTTAGTGGTATTGATTTTTCAGGAGGAGACCAGGTTAGAATTACTTATGAATTGGCAAATGATGATGGCTCTCCTGGCGGAAACAAAGCTATTGATGTACTTAATGATTTAGAAATTTCTACGCCTAACACTTTATTGGCTACTGTAAACGAAGTTACCGATCCACAAAAAGCCTTTGTTGTCAATTATCTTCCTGCTGGGACCCAGTTGGGTGAAGCAGCAACAGATCAGCTTCAAGTTGATGCCGTGGCCTTATCATTCAGCTATGGAGCTTTGGTAAAAGGAAAAGGAACCAATATAACGGCCGAGGCACTTACCATTTGGAGAAATGCAGCTTATATGTTAACAAACGTGCCAATTCCCAACGAATTATATGATAATCCAGCGTTACACAAACAAGTTTTATATCTTAACCAAAAAGGTGTTGACGCACCTACCCCAGAGGTATCAACACCCGGTGATGACCCTATAATTAGGATGCTTGAAGCCGATGGTAATTTTGAGGTGACTTATATTGAAACTTATAATCATGGACTTCAAATTATTGACCCTGGTTTTTTCGATCTTGTAATTGCACAAGAAACGCTAAGTTCAGGAGGCGACTTTTTTAAGCCAGGTGGGAAACTTGGGGTTAGAGATATACAAACACCTATTATCTATAACAAATCTAGCACCTTTAGAGACAGCAGGGCTGTTACAGACGCTAATGCCATTAATGTAGACACTCAAAACCTATCTGTAACAGTATTACCAGAAAACCAAAACCACGATTTATTTAGTGGAATTGATTTTAATAGCAGTAATCAAATTAGACTATTGGCAGAAACTTCACAAAGCGATGGTACAGATGGTGGCAACAAAGCCATTGAAATAATAAATGAGCTAGACATCTCTACCTCCGGCTCTTTGCTAGCAACGGTTGATGAAGTTTCAGTTGCTGACAAAGCCGTAGTATTTAATTTTTGGCCAGAGGGAACTCAATTAGGAGAAAACCTTAACGATGTTCTTAATGTTGATGCTTTCGCATTTTCATTAAGCTACGGTGCTATTGTTAACGGTGACGGCGAAAACATATCTTCGGAAGCACTAACTATGTGGAGAAATGCAGCCTATATTTTGACAGGCTTAGAAGTTCCTACAGATTTATACGTTAACCCAGATTATACGCTGAGCATAGATAAAGCCGGGCAAGTTTCAAAGGTATCTTCAAGCGTTAGAGCTATTGGAAATAGAATTTATGTTTCTGATGTAAAACTTCCAACCGAAATTAATATTTACAGTATTTCGGGTGCTTTAGTGAAAACAGTAATAACATATACCAACACCAATTTTAACTTTAACACAGGCCTTTGGATAGCTACGGTTAAAACAATAGAAGGCACCAAAGCTGTGAAATTACTAGTTATGTAACATTAAAAACTAACAAAAAAAGGGGCAATATTGCCCCTTTTTTAATCCATATTAGAAATACCACACTTGAACTTCTCAAAATAAAATTCACATCACTTTCACACACATCTTCACAAAAAAATCTATTTTTTTATAATATAAAGATGAATCTCACTTAATAATCTCAATTTCTTTTATGGGTAGTGTCTTTCGTTATTAATTATTTGAAGACAAACCTATACACTGAATTTTAAAACTACTAACAATCATCATCTTAAAGCCCAAAAACAACGTATTCTTATTTTTGGCACGCTGTTTGTAAATTATTAAGCGAGTTACATTTTTAAAACACAATTATTATGAAAAAGTTTATATTCTTATTAGTTGGGCTAATCCTTACGGGGTTTACCGCTAATGCAGCCACAACGACCAATTTAGACCATTCAAAAACCACCTTTTACAACCGGGGTTATGGAAACTCTTTCATATTTGTTGAAAACGGTATTGAATTTTCAGTTTTTCCAGATGGACAATTCGATTTTAATATTTTAAGAAACAATTCGCACTTAAGCGTTTCTATTGGCTCGCCACATGTTAACATTAGTTTTAATTCTGGTTACGATTATAACGCGTATGTACAGTACGACGAGTTTGGAGCTATTATCCAAATAGAAAACACCCCTATTTTTTATGATTATTACGGACGTATAAGTCAGGTTGGAAACATTAACATCTACTACAATAATTTTGGTTACGTGTCTCGTGTAGGCGGTCTTTATGTACATTACAACAGACGTAACATATTTTCCCATTGTACTGGCTATATAAACGTTTACAACAGAAGCTATATATACAGGCCATGGCACAGATACTATAGCGTTCCAGCTTATGATTATTGTGTGGTTTACAACAGACCTTACAGACGCTATTATACCCCTGTACGATATACTTACCGCAGACCGTTTCACAACAATTACAGACCTAGAACTTCTGTATCAAGAAGAAGAGGGAATACCATTGCGAGAAACCGAAGCTACGCCACAGTAAACCGAAGCAAGCGCAACATAACAAAAGTTAACAGAACTGCTGTTTCAAGGCGCCATACCACTCAAGGTAAAACCGTAAGGCGTAATAACAAAACCAATAAGCGCAATAATACTCCTGTAAACCGTAATGTTACAAGGAGAAACAATAAGGTTACGCAATCACCTACTAACAGAACTTATTCTCGAATGAGTAATAATAAAACAACAAGAGAAAATGTTAACAGAAGGATTAACAGAAACAATGATGATAGATCAAAAAATAATAGGATTTCGCATAAACCAAAAACATCAAATAGACGTACATATAATACAAGCACTAACAAAAAAAGAAATACTCAAGTAGCTCATCGACAAGTAAAAAGTTCAAAATCAACTCAAAGACCAAACATAAAAAGAGCTACACAAAATAGAAATATTAGAGCCGCAAGAACAAACAGCTCCACAAACAATACAAGATCGGTAGTTAGCAGAAGACGATCATAACAATTTTGGTTGGTTAGTTTGGAAAGCCCTGCGATAAGTTTGCCTCAAAGCAACATCGTGGGGTTTTCTGTTTTTAGAAACATTTCAAAAAAAAACATATTTATTTCATCTTCAAATAGCGTTTTATTACCGCTGATATATCTTCTGAAAAATTAAATTTTAAAACCATAAAAACATAGACCAAGGTTATTAAACCAGATTTTAAAGCTATGTTTACGAACGGATGAAACGGAAAGTCCCAAAAGTAAAACAACAAAAGGCTCATTAAAATCAAAGCACCTATTTTTAGAGTAGATACTGTAAAGGGAAAAATTTTAAACTTAGTATAGACAAAATAGAGCTTAATCGAGTTGTATATAAAAACAGCCAAAAAAGTTGCAAGCCCGGCCCCATTTATGCCAATCCACGGAATAAAAACCATATTGAGCAACACCATTAAAACAACAAGAAAAACACCCAAAACAAGCACCATCCTATAATAATCACTATTAAACAAAATAGCATTGTTGCTCCCCAAAAGAGAATCATATAACTTAGAAATGCTAATAATAAAAACAACAAACATTCCGCCACTAAATTCCTCAGGAATAATGCGGTACAATTGATCTACATTCAGCACAATCAATAAAAAAATAAAGCCGCCCACTACAAATAGGTTAAGTGAACTTTTTTTATACAAATCATCTAACGCTTCAAAATCCCGCTCATTTAAATATTTAGCCGATAACGGCAGCAATATTTGATGCATTGCTCTTTGTGGCACAGCAATAACTGCCGAAATGAATATAGCAACATTATAGTAAGCAATCTGTTCGATATCAATATACTGCCCCAACATAACCTTGTCCACATCTAAAAGTATAGTCGCTATAGAACCGGCAATAATAATTAAAAAAGAATATTTTAAAATACCGCTAAGGCCATTAATTTTGTTGAAAGTAAGCACCGGAAGCCGAATACTAAAAGCATATATCTTCATTACCAACATTCGCAAGACATAAACAATAACCAAACCTACCATAAATTGTTCGACGCTTATAATTTCTAAGTGAAGCGCAAAAAGAAGCACCATTACTCCTGCCCTATGGAAAACCTCTTTCATAAAGTTACCGAACACGGTTTTCATTTGCACCTTTGCCCAAGCAAAAAACACCTCAAAATAAGCCAAAGCAATAGCAATGATAACGGTATGCCACAAATAACTTTTTATAATCGCATTGGTTTCAGACAAAAACCCACCAATTACGTCGTAAGAGAAGTAAGTAATCGCCACCAACGGAAGAATAACACCAATAGGCAAAAGCAACATTAATGTTAAAAAACTGTTTAAAGACAGGCGTGTTTTAAAAGACGAATAAAACTTCACCAAAGTGTTATGAACCCCAAAAGCCATAAGCGGCATAATCACATAAGCCAAAGACAGCATATAGCCAACCATACCATAATACTCATCACTTAAAAATTTTGTATAAAGAAAAAGGGTGTTAACGGCTCCTATAAAAAAACCTAAATACGTATACACAACGTTTTTAAAGGACTGTAAAGCAACTATACCCATTACTATAATAGCTTAGATAAAGATTGGGTTAGAAATCTACGGTGGTATTTTTGAAGACCGATGGGGTGCGACTGCAAGGACTTGTTTTTATATGATTTATAATGACCTAATATAAGGCTTTTTAAAGAATCGTAATCGTTGTAACCGAAGTAATCCCCGGTATTTGTTTCCTTAAGAATTCTTTTTACATCTGACCCCTCTGGCCCCAAAGCAATTATAGGCCGGTTTGAAACCATATATTCAAATAGTTTTCCTGGAATAATGCATTTAGTTTCTTCTGAATCTATCTCGATAAGCAACAATAATTGAGACTTTTTTTGAAATTTAATCGACTTTTTATGAGACACATAACCAACTTCATTTAAATGATTTTCTAAACCATTATTTTTTATCGATTTTATAACACTTTCGCTAACAGCCCCAATTAAATTAAGCTGAAAATCTTCTGAAAACCCATTGTTTTCCTTTATTAATTCCGAAAAAATACGCCAGAGAACCTCTGGATTTCTTTTGGATAAAAGCGAACCAATATGCGACACAGAAAATTTGTTATCCATTTTAAAGTCCAACACCCCTTCATCATCATAGCCATTGGTTATTACTTCAATAGGCTTATCCGTAATTTGCCCAAACTCCAGCTTTGTAACAAAGCTCGTTACCACAATTTGATCCGCAGTGCTCAAAACAAGTTTTTCAAGGTTTTTATGCTTTTCTTCAGAAGCCTTTGTCAATTTTAATCGCTTGTGGTAGCCAATAGTGGTCCATGGATCTCTGAAATCCGCCAGCCATTTAACAGCAAGTTTTTCTTTTAAACGAAGCCCAATGAGGTGCAAGCTATGTGGTGGACCGGTAGTTAAAATGGTTTTTATACCTTCCTTTTTAATGTATTCACAGAGATAGTATACCGAGGGCTCCACCCACCCTACTCTTGCGTCTGGTATAAAAAAATTACCACGCACAAAGAGCAATGTTTTATCAATAAAGGATTGCTTTTTTTTATCGGGTATTATTCCCTTGCTAATCGTTTTTGAAGATTTTTTTGAAAATAAATTCGCAATCTTGTATGGCTCTCTTATCGGGTGCTTTAAAATAGTTAACCCTTTTGGCACTTCAGCATTTAAGCTTTCGTCTATTATTGGATAGCTGGGGTTTTCTGGCACATAAACAATTGGTTCTACCCCAAACTCTGGCAAATACTTAACAAACTTTAACCAACGCTGCACACCAGGACCTCCGGCAGGTGGCCAATAATACGCTATTATTAAAACTTTGTTTTTGCCCATTTAAAAACCTAAAAGAATAAATTAATACGCCCGAACTCCCTTAAACCAGTCTACTGATTTTTAAACATATAGAACAAACCCACTAAAAGCAACACCCCAAACACTATAGACCCTGCTAAGGAAATTGCACTTCCGGTTTTCACAACATCTGGTTCAAATTTAAACTCAATAACATGCTTACCTTTTGGAACAGGCATACCTCGCAAAATATAGTCTACACGCATGTGCTCAACTTCTTTACCGTCAAGAAATGTTTTCCAACCCTTTGGATAATACACCTCTGAGAACACAACAAACCCATCGTTTTTATTTTTAGACTTATACTTTAAATAATTTGGCTCAACCTTTTGAATTTCAACTGACGATAACGTGTCAATTAAAGCAAACTTCTTTTTTATGCCATTTATTTTTTCGAGTGCTTTATGAGATGAGTAAACCGCACTTTTTTTATTATCCAAACTATCTAAAGCTATAATTTCTTCATCAGCAGAACCAACCATTATCAGCTCCTCAACAAACCAAGCGCTTCCATTAGCTTTGTCGTTTTCATAAGGAAACGTATTACCTTTTTCATCTTGCGCCACAATATATTTTGTATTGAGCATATTGAGTACATTGATGTTATTTTTAGAAATATAAAAATCGAAAACCTCACTGTAACGCCTCAATTCTGCTGCATTGTACCCATTTAGAGAATTATGGAAATAAGAGGGTTTTGATGGCCCAGAGACCATATCGAAAACCCGATAATACCCTTTATCATTTAAAATGTGTTTATCGATCTCTGTAGCATTAAAAGGCTTGCTCATGGCAATGCTCGACACAAAATCATCATTATTTACATAACGCCGGTCAACTCCAATCAAATCAAACAAAATCAATATGGCAAAAGCTGCCACCACCCATTGTTCTTTCCATTTTTTCTTTAAAAACATAAAAATAGCGCCTGCCGATAGCAACACTAAAACCAAACTCCTCAATGTGTCTTGAGTGAAAAGCGTTTTTCTATCTGTTTTTAAAGCATCAACAAAAGCCTGACCGTAATTTTGGCGATAATAACCATCATTAGCACCAACAAAATCAAAAAGAGACGACTTAAACAGCAAAAACAACAAGGCTAAACCTCCAGAAATAGCCGTTGCATATTTTAGTGCTTTAAGTTTTTCTTCATTTTTTTCGTAGTTGTTAAAAAGCTTCATCAACCCAAAAACAGCTAAAACCGGTACGCAAAGTTCCAATATAACCTGGATGGATGTTACGGCTCTAAACTTATCGTATAGCGGCACGTAGTCAATAAAAAAGTTGGTTAAAAACCCTAAATTCTTTCCGTAAGACAAGAGTAGCGAAAACACCGTTCCTCCAACAAGCCACCATTTCAATCGTCCTTTCACCAAAAACAAAGCAAAAACAAACAAGAACAACACTACAGCCCCAATGTAGGCTGGCGCCTCAACAATAGGTTGGTTGCCCCAATACATGGGCGCTCTCTTAGCCTGCTGAGCAGCCTGGGTTGTTGTTGCCCCTAATTTTCTAAACGCCTCATAAGTTGCCGAGTCTTTACCAACGTCCTCGCCATTTCCGCCCCCCATAAACCTTGGGATAAACAAGTTAAACGTTTCGGCAAACCCATAACTAAACTGTGTTATATAATCTTTACTCAACCCCGAAGTTACATTCGGTTTCGGTGTACCATCAGCATTAATAGTAAGCTCACTTTTACTTCTCTTGCTTTCCTTAACATACTCACTGGTAGCCATAATATTGGTCGCGTTTAAAGCAATGGAAAGCACTACGGCGCCAACCATAATAGCAACCGATTTAAAATAATGAGACAACAATCCTTTTTTATAGGCATCAATCAAGTAGGCGATTCCTAAAATAATCACCAAAAACATTAGGTAATACGTCATTTGAAAATGATTCGCGACTAATTCCAAGCCCATGGCTATCGTAGTCAACAAAAAACCGAGAAAATACTTCTTTCTAAATACCAAAACGATTCCACTAATCACTAATGGCATGTAAGCAATAGCATGCGCTTTACTGTTATGCCCAACACCCAAAATAATAATCAGGTAGGTGGAAAACCCAAAAGCCAAAGCTCCTAAAACTGCTAATTTAAAATCAACTTTTAGTGTAAGTAGCAAAATGTAAAACCCTAAAAGGTAAAGAAATAAATAATCTGCTGGACGTGGTAAAAACCGCAATGCAAGATCAAATTTTTTAATATAATTATGCGGATACCTAGCTCCCAATTGATAGGTTGGCATACCTCCAAATGCAGCGTTTGTCCAGTAGGTTTCTTCGCCCGTTTCGGCTTTGAAATCTTTTTGCTGCTTGCTCATGCCAATAAACTGAACAATATCGTTTTGATATATGGCTTTGCCTTGCAAAACAGGATTAAAATAAGCCAAAGCGATGACTACAAACCCTAATAAAACTAAGATGTGTGGAAGTAATCTTTTAAAAGAAAATTGCATGGATTTTTATTAAGAAAAATGAAGTCGGAAATTAATCAATTTCTTCGTAATCCACATAGTCTCCCACATTTTTATTTGAAGTTTTTGTTTGTGGAATTTTATCTATGGTAACTTCACCCTCTTTTTTTGGAGGCTGCTTTTGGTTTTTTCTTGACTGAAAATCACCAAATTGCCCCCCAAAACGTTGTTCGGCCTTTTTAGCGGCATACTTTACCAAATAAGGTGCGAAAATGCGTGATAATATTTTAAGGCCGTAATAAACTAATGCTATTATAAGTATGGTTCTTAATAAACCCATTTTCTACTATAATTTGTTATTCAATACAAAAATACGATTATGTGCGTTTAATTGAATGCGAAAAATGATAAAAAAACTATAAAATATCTATATTTGGGAATGCTTTTAACCAAATTCCTTAAATGTTTTAGCAAACCTACTTGTATTATGAATACATTAAAATCTACATTATTCTTGTTATTGAGCTTTGTTACTACACAAGGCTTTTGTCAATATACTGAAGTTATAAACTCTAATCGGCCGGGCGTTTCACGAAGTGCTTTCTCTGTCGGCACTAATGTGGCCCAACTTGAAATAGGCCCCTTTATTTTAAAAGAAGAACGCACACCCAATCAAGCATATGAAATTTCTGGTTTTGGTATTGATTTTGCCGCGCGTTACGGTCTGTTTTTTGAAGAACTTGAACTGAACATTGAAGGCACGTACCAAAACGACACCAAAACGTTTGCCTCAAATTTTAATGCCGAAGAAGACCGTGCCAATTTTAGGTTTGCAGCTATTGGCGCCAAATATTTGCTCTACGACCCCTACAAAAATGCCGAAGAAGACAAGCCCAACCTCTACAGTTGGAAAGCCAACAGGCGGTTTAAATGGAAATCGCTTATTCCTGCCGTTTCTATCTATGCGGGAGCAAATTACGATACTAAAAACAACCCTTACACCGCTCCGGGCATTGAAGGATTTAGCCCTAAAGTGATGATTGCAACGCAAAACAATTTTTCTGGCGGCTGGGTATTTGTTATGAATTTAATTAAAGACAGGATTGGCACAGACCAATCTGACTTTCAATATATTTTGACACTAACACACTCATTCAGTCCAAAATGGGTTATTTTTGGCGAAACACAAGGTATTAAAAGTGATTTTTATGCCGATAACCTGTTTCGTTTTGGAGGCGCATATTTGTTAGGTAAAGATTTTCAACTAGATACCGCATTGACGTTTAACACCAAAGACACGCCTTCGGTTTTTAATGTAAGCCTAGGCGCTTCTTATCGTTTGGATTTCCATAAAGACAAAGAAATTGACAATGGCACCTCTGCCAAAGATGCTCTGGAGCGCAAAAACAATAGAAGTGGAAAAAACAGAAAAAGGAAAAACAAAAGTAAAACAGACGATTCTTTGAACAGAAGAAGAAAAGCCGATATAGATTTCAACTAAACCAACCTATAAGCTATTGCCTTAACCATGGTAACACTAAAAGAAGTACAGACAAAAAAAGACTTAAAAGCTTTTGTTAAATTTCCATTTAAACTATACAAAGGTTCAAGATATTGGGTGCCTCCCATTATAAGTCAGGAAATAAAGACCTTTGACAAAACCGAAAACCCCGTTTTTAAAGATGCTGAGGCTAGACTGTTTCTAGCCTATAAAAACAATGAAATAGTTGGCAGAGTTGCCGCCATTGTTAATTGGCTTGAAATAAACGGACAAAACCAAAAAAAAATGCGTTTTGGCTGGTTTGACTTCATTGATGATTTGGAAGTTTCGAAAGTTTTGTTTGAAAAAGTTGAAGAAATTGGCAAAGCACACAACTTAGAATATGTTGAAGGCCCTGTTGGATTCTCTAATTTGGATAAGGTAGGCGTTTTAACTGAAGGATTTGATTCTATTGGTTCGATGGTAACATGGTACAACCATCCATACTACATAAAGCATTACGAGGCTGCAAACTACAAAGTTGAAAAATCATATTGCGAAAGCAGATTCCCTTTTTCCAACGTAAAGCCTGAGTTCTTTCGCAAAGCCAACGAATTGATAAAAAAACGGTACAAATTAAAACCTCTTAATTTCACTTCTACTAACGAGGTTATGCCTTACGCCGACAAAATGTTTGATTTGTTTAACGACAGTTACGCCAAACTATCATCATTTGTTGCCATTAACGATATCCAAAAAGCCTATTTTAAAAAGAAGTTCATAAAATTCATCAACCCCGAATACATAAAATTCGTGGTTGACGAGAACGACAACATGATAGCTTTTGCCATAGTAATGCCATCATTCTCAAGAGCGTTGCAAAAAATGAACGGTAAATTATTTCCTTTCGGTTTCATACATATTTTACGAGCCAAAAAACATAATAAAGAGGCTATTTTTTATTTGATAGGCGTACATCCAGACTACCAAAACAAAGGTGTTCACGCCGTGATATTCAATGAATATTACAATACTTTTAAAGAAAAAGGTATGGAAACCTGCTACAGAACCCCAGAACTAGAAGACAATGAAGCGATAAGAAAAATTTGGAAACACTTTGACCCTAAAGTCGTTAAAAGACGGAAAACCTTTAGAAAAGATTATGCATAAAAAAAAAATCCGATTCTATTAAGAATCGGATTTTTTGTCTTTATGTGAACTTACTGAATTATTACTCTCCCATCGCAGCCATAACTGCTGCAGAAAGGCGTTTGTAAGTACCGTTTTGTAATCGCTCTCTAATCGCATCAAATGCATCTAAAGTTTCACGAACATCTTCTAAGGTATGTGTTGCCGTAGGGATTAACCTTAGCAAAATCATTCCTTTAGGTATTACTGGGTAAACAACTATAGAACAGAATATGCCGTAATTTTCGCGTAAATCTTTAACCAAAGCCATCGCCTCTGGGATACTTCCTTTTAAGTATACAGGAGTTACACAACTTTGGGTAGTACCTATATCGAAGCCACGTTCTTTCAAACCAGACTGTAAAGCGTTTACATTTTCCCAAAGTTTAGCTTTCAACTCAGGCATGGTTTTCAACATTTCCAAACGCTTCAACGCCCCTGCTACCAACTGCATTTGCAGTGATTTGGCAAACATTTGTGAACGCAGGTTATACTTTAAATAATCTATTATTTCTTGATCACCAGCAATAAAAGCACCGGTACTGGCCAATGATTTAGCAAAAGTCGCAAAATAAACATCAATTTCGTCTTGAACACCTTGCTCTTCTCCTGTTCCTGCACCAGTCGCTCCTAAGGTTCCAAAACCATGGGCGTCATCTACAAATAACCTAAAATTGAATTTTTTCTTAAGCGCAACTATTTCTTTTAATCGTCCTTGCTCACCGCGCATGCCAAAAACACCTTCAGAGATTACCAAAATACCACCTCCAGTTTGCTCTGCCATTTTAGTGGCACGCTCAAGATTTTTTTCTAAACTTTCAACATCATTATGCTTATAAGTAAATCGTTTCCCCATGTGCAAACGAACACCATCAATAATACAGGCATGCGCATCTACATCGTAGACAATTATATCGTCTTTTGCTACAAGCGCATCAATGGTCGAAACCATGCCTTGATAGCCAAAATTTAAAAGGTAAGCCGCTTCTTTATTTACAAAAGCCGCTAATTCGTTTTGAAGTTTTTCATGTAAATCGGTGTGGCCAGACATCATTCGTGCCCCCATCGGGTAAGCCGAGCCATACTGTGCTGCCGCTTCAGCATCTGTTTTTCTCACCTCTGGGTGGTTAGCAAGTCCTAGATAATCATTGATACTCCAAGTGATTACTTCCTTTCCTTGAAACTTCATTCGATTTGAAATTTCGCCCTCTAATTTAGGAAACACAAAATATCCTTCTGCCTGAGATGCCCATTTTCCTAATGGCCCTTTATCCTTGTAAATCTTCTCAAATAAGTCTTTCATTTATTATAATCTTCTTATTGCTATTAAAGTTAAGACGTAACTATTACCAAATAAATGCTTTAAGGGAATAACAACACGATGTGTTTAGCAAATTCAAAGAAAGCCTTTAGCTCTTAGTTAGTTGGTGCAAAATTAAATATTTATCTGCTCTGAACATAATTTTTAATGCTCAATTATTGACAAAATAAAAAAAGAGACAATATTTTGTTATTTACACAAATATTATCTCTTTTTAAAGTTTTTAAGCCTTGTTTACTTTATATACTGTATATCTTGTGCCGCAGCTTCATTAACGCTATCAAAAAAGCCTTGTTCTTTCATCCATTTATCACTATACACTTTGCTCATGTATCGTGCTCCGTGATCTGGATAAATAACAACGACACAGTCGTCTTTTTTAAACTGGCCTACTTCGCCCAATTGCAACAATGCTTGTGTTGCTGCTCCAGACGTATAACCTACAAACATGCCTTCTGTTTTGGCAATTAATCGAGCGGTGTGTGCACTATCTTCATCAGTAACCTTTACAAACTCGTCAATGACATCAAAATCGGTGGCTGTGGGAATTAAATTTTTACCTAAGCCTTCAATTCTGTATGGGTAAATTTCCTTTTCGTCAAACTCACGGGTTTCGTGATACTTTTTCAGAACAGAACCATAAGCATCTACGCCTATAATTTTAATGTCTGGGTTTTGTTCCTTTAGGTATTTCGCCGTACCAGAAATAGTTCCTCCTGTTCCACTACAAGCCACAAGATGTGTTATTTTACCTTCTGTTTGCTTCCATATTTCGGGTCCTGTGGACTTATAATGCGCATCAATATTCAATTGATTAAAATATTGATTGATATAAATCGAACCTTTCATCTCTTCGTGCAAGCGTTTAGCCACCTGGTAGTAAGATCTTGGGTCGTCTGCGCTTACATGTGCCGGACACACATAAACTTTAGCCCCCATGGTTCTTAGCATATCTATTTTATCGGGAGAGGATTTTGAACTTACGGCCAAAACACAATCGTAACCTTTAATAATACTAACCATAGCTATGCTAAAACCGGTATTACCAGAAGTTGTTTCGATTATGGTATCGCCAGGCGAAAGAATACCTTTCTTTTCAGCCTCTTCGATAATGTAAAGTGCTATTCTGTCTTTGGATGAGTGTCCAGGGTTGAAGGATTCTACCTTTGCATAAAAGTCGCCTTCAAATTCGGAAGCTATTCTATTAAGTTTAATAAGCGGAGTGTTGCCCACTAAATCTAATAAACTATCAAATACTTGATTTTTGTGTTCCATAAAAACTATTTACAGGCCGCATTTTACGTGTGCGAAATGCAACCTAAAATCGGACAAAAATAAAACTTTTTTTTTTATTAACCATGAATTCCCTCCAAATCTAATAAAAAGGCATACTCTAAAGCGACATCCTTTAAGCTTTCAAAACGGCCTGAAGCCCCACCATGTCCAGCATCCATATCGGTATGTAACAATAATACGCTATTATCTGTTTTTAGCTCTCGTAATTTTGCCACCCATTTTGCGGGTTCCCAATATTGCACTTGCGAATCGTGAAGCCCTGTGGTTACCAACATATTAGGATAAGCTTTGGCTTCCACATTATCATAAGGCGAATAGGATTTCATGTAATTATAATATTTAGCTTCGTTAGGGTTTCCCCACTCGTCATATTCACCGGTAGTTAAAGGAATAGAGTCATCAAGCATAGTCGTAACAACATCAACAAAAGGTACAGCCGCCAAAACGCCATTATAAAGCTCCGGACTCATGTTTATTATAGCACCCATAAGCAATCCGCCTGCAGAACCTCCGTAAGCATACAAATGCTTACTTGACGTATATTTTTCTGAAATCAAATACTTTGAACAATCTACAAAATCGGTAAACGTATTTTTTTTAGTGAGTAATTTTCCGTTTTCGTACCAATTTCTTCCCAAGTATTCTCCACCTCTAATATGGGCAATGGCATAAATAAACCCACGATCCAATAAACTTAACCGAATAGATGAAAAAGAAGGGTCTATTGTTGAACCATAAGAACCGTAAGCATACTGCAAAACTGGATTTGAGCCGTCTAGTTTTATGCCTTTTTTATAAACTATTGACATTGGTATTTTAACCCCATCTCTAGCTGTTGCCCAAATTCGTTTTGACTCGTAGTTCTCTTTTTTGAAGGTTCCTCCTAAAACTTCCTGTTCTTTTTTTATTTCGCTGGTTCTGGTTTCAAAATTATAGTCAATTACAGCTGTTGGCGACGTTAACCCATTGTACACGTAACGCAATACGGGGCTTTCAAAATCTGGGTTGTTGCCCATATAAGCGGTATAAGTTTCCGACTCAAATGGCAAATAATAATCTTCGGTACTGTCCCATCTCATAATTCGTAAATTATTGAGTCCGTTTTCACGTTCGTTCACCACCAAATAATTTTTGAATATTTCAATATCTTCAAGAAGCACTTCCATTCGGTGTGGAATAACATCGCTCCAATATTTTTTTTCGGTCGTATTTTCGTTGGTTTTTGAAAGTTTAAAGTTAGAAGCTCCCTCTGCATTAGAAAGCACATAAAAACTATCGCCATAATGTGAAATGGAGTATTCTAAATTACTTATGCGGTTTTGAAACACTCTAAAATCGCCATCGGGGTTATCGGCATTTAAAATTCTATACTCTGAAGAAAGCGTACTTGAAGAACCTATAATTATATATTTTTTAGACTTGCACTTATAAACAAACGTATGGAAAGTTTCGTCTTTTTCATGATAAACCTCTTTGTCTTTACTTAAATCATCTTCCAGTTTATGCTTAAAAATTTTGTGTGACCTCAGAGTCACTTCGTCTTTCATGGCATAAAACAGGGTTTTGTTATCGTTTGCCCAAACCACGCTTCCGGTAGTATTCAATATTTTATCGGTGTAAATCTCTCCTGTTATCAAGTTCTTTACTTGAATATTGTACTGCCTCCTACTTACCGTATCGATAGAAAAAGCTGCCATGGTATTATCTGGACTAATGGCAATGCCTCCCATATTAAAGTAGGCATGCCCTTTTGCCATTTCGTTACAATCAAATAAAATTTCTTCAGGTGCGTCTAAAGTTTCTTTTTTTCGAGCATAAACCGGATAATCCTTACCTTTTTTAAAACGGGTTACATACCAATAACCATTAAGTTTGTAAGGCACAGAGGTATCATCCTCCTTAATTCTAGCCTTCATTTCTTCAAATAACTGCTTCTGCAACGGTTCGGTATGCTGCATCATCAGCTTGGTGTAATCATTTTCGGCATTAAGGTAATCAATAACCTCTGGGTTTTCCCTTTCATTAAGCCAATAGTAATTATCAACCCTTGTATCGTTGTGAATACTTATTTTTTTTGGTATTTTTTTTGCAATTGGTGCCTGAACTGTATTTTTCAAAAGTGAAGGTTTTATTCTTAAATTTTAAGGGCTCAAAAATAGAAAAATTAAATAGTTTTGCATGATAACATTAAATTAAAAAGATATGTTTGGAGATATGATGAATATGATGGGCAAACTTAAAGAAACCCAACAAAAAGTTGAAGAAACCAAAAAACGATTAGACTCCGTTTTAGTTGACGAAACGAGTAACGACGGCAAACTAAAAATTACCTTAACTGCCAACAGAACCATAAAATCCATTGAAATGGACGACGAATTGCTCGAAGACAAAGAACAACTTGAAGATTACCTAATCTTAACCCTAAACAAAGCCATTGAAAAGGCTACAAAAGTAAACGAAGCCGAACTGGGTGCTGTTGCCAAAGCTGGCATGCCAAATATTCCGGGGATGGATTTATTTAAATAAACTATAGCGATTTTAATACTTTTAAGAGTGTTTCATGCATTTTATCGGTATAATCAAGATGTGTTACCATACGTAATTTCCCTCCACCCATTGAAATAATATGTATGTTTTTGTTTGCTAATTTTTGAACAAAGGCTTTTTCATCAATGTTCTCATTAACTTCGAAAACAACAATATTGGTTTCAATGGGTTCTATGTTTTTTATAAAAGGTAAATTTGCCAGAAGGTCTCCTATTTCTTTCGCTTTTTTATGGTCCTCTGCTAATCTTTCTACATTATTATCCAGAGCGTAAAGCCCGGCAGCAGCCAAATAACCAGCTTGGCGCATGTTGCCACCAAACAACTTTCGAATTCTAATGGCATTTTCCATAATGTTTGAATCGCCTATTAAAACCGAACCAACGGGACACCCCAAACCTTTACTCAAACACACCGATATCGTATCAAAAACGTCACCATATTGCTTAGGCGTTTCGTTCTTTGCCACCAAGGCATGCCACAAACGGGCACCATCTAAATGAAATCCTAAACTATTTTTATCACAAACCGTCTTAATTTTAAGTATTTCATTAAAATCCCAGCACGCTCCACCACCTTTATTTGTGGTATTCTCTATTTCAACCAAACTGGTTTGGCTGTAGTAGTAATCATCGGGGTTTATGGCGTACTCAACTTGATTTGCAGAAAACATACCTTGCTTTCCATCAATTAATTTGCAGGACACGCCACTATTAAAAGAGGCACCACCCGACTCGTAATTATAAATATGTGCATATTTATCACAAATTACTTGTTCGCCGGGCTGTGTATGAAGTTTTAAAGCCGTTTGGTTGGCCATAGTACCGCTAGGAAAGAACAACGCCTCCTCCTTACCAAACATTTTAGCTATTTTACTCTCCAACGCATTTACGGTAGGGTCTTCCTTAAATACATCATCTCCAACTTTGGCTTTCATAATTTCCTCCAACATGGCTTTGGAAGGTTTTGTAACGGTATCGCTTCTTAAATCTATTTTTATCATTCTTGAAACTATTGCAATTTCGGCAGGCTAATTTAATTTTTTGAAAATAACTGTAATTAAACAAAGGGCAAAACAAGTCGTGGTAAAACAAACCAAATTTCACATTAAAAATACTATTTTTGCTAAAAATAATTCTGCGAAATGATAACATCCGATCAAATTAAAGATCTTAATACCCGCCTAGACAAACTTAGGCACTATCTTTGACATAGATGCCAAACTTATAGAAATTCAAAACGAAGAAGAACAAACGTTCGACCCCAATTTTTGGAACGATTCCAAGCAAGCCGAACAGGTTATGCGTTCCATTAGGGAGAAAAAAAGTTGGGTTGAAGACTATAATAATTCAAAAACATTAGTTGAAGACCTCGAAGTCATTTATGAATTTTTTAAGGAAGATGAGGCTACTGCCGAAGATGTTGAAAACCGGTACGCCAAAGCCCTTGACCTTATTGAAAAATTAGAGTTTAAAAACATGCTTTCTGATGAAGGGGACACCTTGAGCGCTGTACTCCAAATTACTGCGGGCGCCGGTGGTACAGAAAGTTGTGATTGGGCAAGTATGCTCATGCGCATGTACTTAATGTACGCCGAAAAAAATGGCTTTAAAGTAAAAGAACTCAACTTCCAAGAAGGCGATGTCGCCGGTATAAAAACCGTAACCTTAGAAATTGAGGGCGATTTTGCCTTTGGGTGGCTAAAAGGCGAAAATGGCGTGCATCGCTTAGTTCGTATTTCTCCGTTCGACAGTAATGCCAAACGACACACTAGTTTTGCTTCAGTGTATGTTTATCCACTTGTTGACGACTCCATAGAAATTGAAATCAACCCTGCTGATATTGAAATTACAACAGCACGCTCCAGTGGTGCAGGCGGACAAAACGTAAACAAGGTTGAAACCAAAGTGCAATTGACGCATAAACCAACGGGAATTCAAATTTCATGTTCCGAAACACGCTCACAACATGACAACCGTGCTCGAGCCATGCAAATGCTTAAATCACAGTTATACGAAATTGAGCTACAAAAACAAATGGAGCATCGCGAAGATATTGAAGCCAGTAAAATGAAAATTGAATGGGGCAGTCAAATTAGAAACTATGTGATGCATCCCTACAAACTCGTAAAAGATGTTAGAACGGGACACGAAACGGGTAATGTTGACGCTGTGATGGATGGCAATATTGATGAATTTCTAAAATCGTATTTAATGATGATGGGACAAAAAGAAGAAGACTCCTCCACCCTATAAATTATGAGTAAAATAGATACCATTATTTTTGATTTGGGTGGCGTTTTAATTGATTGGAACCCAGAGTATGTTTTTTTAAAAGCCTTTAATGGCGATAAACAAAAAACGAAATGGTTTTTAGAAAACATCTGTACCAGTGATTGGAACGAAAACCAAGACGCCGGTTACCCGCTGGCTAAGGCCACCAAAGATTTGGTCAAAAAATTCCCAGAGTACGAAGCATACATCAAACTGTTTTATGGCCAATGGGAAGAGATGCTTGGTGGAGAAATTAGTGGCACCGTAAATATTCTAAAAAACCTGCTTGAAACACCATTGTATAAAATTGTTGCCTTAACCAATTGGAGCTCAGAAACATTTACTATTGCGGTAAATCGATTTGAATTTCTGCAATGGTTTGAAGGTATCGTGGTTTCAGGTGAAGAAAAAACCAGAAAACCTTTTAGGGAAATCTACGACATCACCTTAAAGCGTTTCAGCATAAATCCAGAAAAAGCGATTTTTATTGACGATAATTTAAGAAACATTGAAGCAGCCAATGCCTTGGGTATTCATGGCATTCACTTTAAAAACCCCGAGCAACTAAAAAAAGAATTAAAAAACTTAAATATAAATTTACAATGATCACAATATACCACAATAATAGATGTACAAAATCCAGACAAGGCTTAGCCCTTATTGAAGATTCCGGAAAAGACTTTGAAATTGTAAAATATTTGGAAAATCCACCTTCTGAAGGCGAACTCAAAAAAATAATCGCACTATTGAATATCAAACCAATTAATTTAGTGCGAAAAAACGAAGCCATTTGGAAAGAAAATTACAAAGGAAAAGAACTAAGCGATGCCGAAATTATTACCGCAATGGCACAAAACCCTAAACTTATAGAACGCCCGATAGTTATAAATGGAAAAAAAGCGGTTATAGGCAGGCCAACAGAGAAAATTCAAGATATAATATAACAAACCCTCTATTTTTCTTTAACTTTTATTTAACAGGTTCAGATTAAACTTTGGTTTGCCTTTAAGGTCTAAAACTTAAAAACTGACCATGCCGAAAACAATCATTACGTCTTTTGTGTTTTTTATTTTTTTAAACACTATACTTGCTCAACCTAAAAATCCTGGTTTACCAAACGATCGCAAAATAAACATAACAGGGAAAGTTATTGATAAAGAAACCCAACAGCCGTTGGAATACGCCACAGTAGCATTTTTTAGCAAAAAGAAGAGTGAAATTGTTGAAGGCGGAATAACCGACATTGACGGCAAGTTTAATATTTCGGTACCTAGTGGGCTTTACGACATTACTTTCGAATACATCTCTTATAAAAAAATCACGCTTCAAAACAAAAGCTTGTCGGAAGACATAGATTTGGGCACCATTCCTTTAGAAATAAATTTGGAGGCTCTTGATGCCGTTGAAGTTATTGCCGAAAAAACAACCGTTGAAATAAAACTCGACAAAAAAATATACAACATTGGCAAAGACCTTACCACTGCTGGTGGCACAGTAAGTGATGCACTTAACAATGTCCCATCGGTTGCTGTCGATATTGAGGGTGGTATTAGCCTAAGGGGTAACGAAAATGTTAGAATTTTAATAAACGGAAAACCTTCGGCCATGGCAGGTTTTGGCGACACCAATGTTTTGAGTCAGCTACCAGCCGAAGCCATTGAACGTGTAGAAGTCATCACCTCACCTTCTGCAAGATACGATGCCGAGGGTACGGCAGGTATTTTGAATATTATTCTTCGGCAAAAGGAAACTTTAGGGTTTAACGGCTCGTTAAACTTAACGGTTGGTAACCCTGATAATGCAGGGGTTTCTGCAAACCTAAATTACCGTACCGAAAAATTCAACCTGTTTTCTAACTTAGGGTTTAGGTATTTTGATTCTCCCCGAAATAGCTTCAACGACACTGAATATTTTGATAAAATAGAAGATGGTGTGGTAACATCTCCTGATTATGAAAGGATTGTAGAAGATCAAAAAGTAACCCGTTTAAATAGAAACTACAATGCCAGTTTTGGTATGGAGTATTTCCTTTCAAAGAAAACCTCTATAACTGGTAGTATATTTTACAGATATGGTGAAGATGCCGATTTATCAACCAATACTAGCGAACGCTTTAATGGCGGAAGCATTGTTGAAGAAACTTTGAGAAAGGAAAAACAAGACGAAGCCGGTAACAACTACCAATTTGCACTTAACTACATTACAAAATTTGATAATTCTGGTCACGAATTAACGGCTGATTTTCAATATGAAACGGGTTCGGAAGAACAGATAACCTCGATACATGAAGATTATATTTTTACCGACCAAACAAACCCCACACCCTTTAAAGACGAAAAAATAAAAGAAATTGAAGATGAAAAAGAATATTTGTTTCAAGTAGATTATGTATTGCCTATTGGCGAAAATACAAGGTTTGAAGCAGGTTACCGCGGTAATTTTGAAAACGACCTAAGTGACTATATCTTGCAACAAGAAAATATTGATAATAATAGCTTTTTTGTAAACGATACCATTTCCAATATTTTTGATTACTCCGAAAATGTAAATGCGCTTTACTCTCAATACGGCACCAAATTTGGAAAGTTTTCGTTCCTATTAGGTTTACGTTTAGAGCACACACAGTTAAAAGGTAAGATTGATTCCAAACTAACAGACCAACAATTAGAAGACTATTACGAGTTTCCTATCGATACCGATTTCGACAAAAACTATTTAGGCCTCTTCCCTACTTTGAATCTCATTTATAACTTAGGAGGAAACGACACAGATTCAGAGGAAAGTATTACGTTAGGATACAACCGAAGAATTAACAGGCCTCGTGGCTGGTTTATCAACCCATTTCCGTCGCGTTCCAGTAGGACAAATGTATTTCAGGGTAACCCGAACCTAAACCCGGCATTTGCTAGTGCTTTTGATCTGGGCTATCTAAAACGCTGGGATAAATTGACGCTCACCACTTCTGTTTATTACCAACATGAAACCGATTCATTTGAATTTATTTTGGAAAATACTGGGCAACAAACAGATGATAAAATAGATATTGTTAGAAGAATTCCAGTTAACCTTTCCACTAAAAAAAGAACAGGTGGCGAATTTGGTATACTTTATAACCCCAACAAATGGTTGAGATTAAACTCCAGTTTCAATGTGTTTCAATTTGAAAACGAAGGCGAATTTAATGGACGCGATTATGGCTACAAAAACACCAGTTGGTTTGCACGCTTGAGCAGCAAAGTAACCTTACCCGCTAAAATCGATTGGCAAACTAATGCCTTTTATCGAGGTGCAAATGAAAATGCCCAAAGCGAGAATAAAGGCATCCTTTCAATTGACTTAGCTTTTAGTAAAGAAGTTTTTAATGATAATGCCACCATCTCACTTAACGTAAGGGATTTATTAAACTCACGAAAGCGAAAAAGTTTAACCACCGAAGAAACATACCAAGTTTATAACGAATCGCAATGGAGGCAGCGCCAGGTAAACTTATCGTTTAGATACCGATTTAACCAACAAAAGCAACGCAATGGCCGTAGAGGTGACCAAAACGGTGGCGGCGATGATGATATGGAGTTTGGACAATAAATGAAAAAGAAAACCTAAAAACAAAAAAAAAGGAAGTTCAATTTTGAACTTCCTTTTTTTATATCTAAAAAGTTAGTGTTATTTAATGACCTGCTTCACGCTTAGCTTTTTTTTCTTCCCTAATTTCTTTTAATCTTTCAATTAAAGAACCTCCAATCCAATAAGGAATTACAAAGGTTAACAAAAATATCATTAACCAAAACCCTATAGTTAAGATAGTTAAGAATGCTAAAAAGCCTAAATATTGGTCAAAATCAAACATAATTATAAGTGTCTTTTAAAAAATCTTACGCAAAGATAATGCAAAGGCTGTACTTATACAATATCATTGTTAAATTTATTAACATAGTTTTCCACTAATCTAAATTCGGTTGTGGTGTCATGCGTAAATATGGTTTAACCTCTTTAAATCCTTTAGGGAATATTGCGGGAATATCTTTGGTCTCAACAGCAGGAACAACAACGCAATCATCACCATTGTTCCAGTTTGCAGGTGTGGCCACTTTATGGTATGCTGTAAGTTGTAATGAATCGATAACACGTAAAAGTTCATCAAAATTTCGTCCTGTTGAAGCTGGATACGTAATAATAAGTTTCACCTTTTTGTCATCCCCAATAACAAAAACCGAACGTACCGTAGCATTACTATCTGCGTTTGGGTGAATCATATCGTAAAGGTTGGATACCTTTTTGTCTTCGTCTGCAATAATAGGGAAATTCACTGTGGTATTTTGGGTTTCATTAATATCATTAACCCATCCTTTGTGCGATTCCAGTCCGTCAACACTAAGTGCAACAACTTTAACGTTGCGCTTGTCGAACTCATCTTTATACTTGGCCACTGTTCCCAATTCGGTAGTACAAACTGGTGTATAATCGGCTGGATGCGAAAATAAAATACCCCAACCATCACCTAACCATTCGTGAAAATTTATTTCGCCTTCGGTAGATTGCGCAGTAAAATTTGGAGCTTCATCTCCTAATCTAATTGTTGCCATAATATTTTGATTATTTAGTTAAAGTTACTATTTCATTTATTGCTCAAATTCTTTGAACTCTAGTTAAAGCTAATGTAATTAATTATGGGCAGTTTTTAAACTTATAACCGTTATTTATATGTTAAAAACCTCTAATAAAAACTAACAAAAATCAATAGACAAAGCTGTTAAAAACATTAACTTAGCAACTTTAAATTTAACTACCTAAAAGATGAGTTACAGAATAGAAAAAGACACCATGGGTGAGGTAAAAGTACCTGCTGATAAACTTTGGGGCGCACAAACAGAACGCTCTAGAAATAACTTTAAAATTGGCCCAGCGGCATCCATGCCATTAGAAATAGTTTATGGTTTTGCTTATTTAAAAAAAGCTGCAGCTTACACCAATTGCGAATTGGGTGTTTTACCTGTTGATAAGCGTGACTTAATCGCAAGTGTTTGTGATGAAATTTTAGAAGGCAAACACGACGACCAGTTTCCTTTGGTTATTTGGCAAACAGGTTCTGGCACACAAAGTAACATGAACGTTAATGAGGTTATTGCTAATAGAGCGCATCAGTTGGCCGGAAATGTTATTGGCGATGGTGAAAAAACAATACAGCCTAATGATGACGTTAACAAATCGCAATCATCAAACGACACCTTCCCTACTGGCATGCACATTGCCGCTTACAAGAAGATTGTTGAAACTACCATTCCAGGAGTTAAGCAATTGCGCAATACACTCAACAAAAAATCTGAAGCCTTCAAAAATGTGGTGAAAATTGGCAGAACCCATTTAATGGATGCTACGCCCTTAACTTTAGGCCAGGAACTTTCTGGCTATGTGGCCCAGTTGAACCACGGTCTAAAAGCACTTGAGAACACCTTACCGCACTTAAGCGAATTGGCTCTTGGAGGCACTGCTGTTGGAACAGGTTTGAATACCCCAAAAGGTTACAGCAAGCGTGTTGCAGAATATATCGCAGAATTTACTGGTTTACCTTTTGTAACTGCCCCTAATAAATTTGAAGCTTTGGCCGCACACGACGCCTTAGTAGAAACACATGGCGCATTAAAACAACTGGCCGTTTCATTAAATAAAATAGCCAATGATATTAGGCTGATGGCCTCAGGCCCGCGTTCTGGTATTGGTGAGATTATTATACCTGCCAACGAACCAGGAAGTTCAATCATGCCAGGTAAAGTAAACCCAACACAATGCGAAGCCTTAACCATGGTTTGTGCCCAAGTTATGGGTAACGATGTTGCGGTTTCGGTTGGTGGCCTTCAAGGACACTACGAACTTAACGTATTCAAGCCCGTTATGGCTGCAAATGTGTTACAATCTGCTGAATTAATAGGTAATGCTTGCGTTAGTTTTGAAGAAAATTGTGCCGTTGGTATTGAACCTAATCACGAGGTTATTACCAAATTACTTAACAACTCATTAATGCTGGTAACGGCCCTAAACACCAAAATAGGTTATTATAAAGCTGCCGAAATAGCGAATACAGCCCATAAAAACGGTACAACCTTAAAGGAAGAAGCCATTAATTTGGGGTATGTTACTGCCGAAGAATACGACGAATGGGTAAAACCAGAAGATATGGTTGGAAGCTTGAAATAAGCTAACCTAATAGCGGCTATAATACTTACTTGTTAAACTATAATATATAACCCCTTGAACATTAAACCAAATGTTCAAGGGGTTTTATTTTGCTATATTTTATTGTACTTAATCTACTTTAAAACGATCCATACAATTAAAAAAGGTGGTTATAAAATATTATTTCTTTCGTGCCGATACTGGTATTTTTTTACAGTTCTTTAAATGGATGGTACCCGATTTTTCATATTTATCGATATGTTCTAAATTCACCATATAAGATTGGTAGGGGCGGACAAAACTTGCAGCGAAAGCTGTTCTCCAAAATCCTTTAAGGTTTTTGAAACAATATATTTTTTATTCCCAACATAATAAAAGGTTGTATATCCTTTATCTGATTCACAATAAAACAATTCAGGCAGATCGACTACCTAAAAACTATCATGAAGCGACAATATCAACTTAGGTTTACCACCAGAAAATACCTGCTATACAAGCTTAATCTGCTCCTTTTGTTTTGCTACAGGAATTTTTTCTACTTTATTTAATGCTATTTCAAGCTCCTCTAAATCGACAGGCTTTAGGAGGTAATCAACTGCTCCAACTTTAAGCGCCTTTAATGCATATTCCTTATAAGCTGTTATAAAAATGACTTTGAAGCTTAGGTTTTCTGTTTGCTCTAAAAAATCAAGAGCATTACCATCAGTGATGTTAACATCTAAAACACTAAACCTGGCTTACATGCCCGAGCGACTACTACGGCTTCTTTAACACTTTTATAGCTATTAATTCCTGCGATAACAAAAACCATTTTTTCTCTTGAGTTTTCCAATGTTATGCGCAACAGTTTTAAGAATTTAGAGAGATAACGAATCGACTTTGTTTCTTCTTTATTTAAAATCATCCCCTGAAAAACAGATAAGGAATTAAATATAAAATGTGGGGTCATTTGCGAGCGCAATAATTTCTGTTCCATAATGGCGTGCTGCGTTTTGGATTTTTCGTTTATTAGCTTTTCATAAAAAATAATTGAACCTAACAAGATTGAAACCAAAAGGACACTTATAATGGCCCATAAATAATTACGTTGGGTTTTTGCTAAGCTTTTATTGACTGCGGTAACTGTTTTCTTTAGTTGCAATTCTCTAATGCTTGTAGAATCCAATGCTTGTTTGTATTTATACTCGTATTCTAACCGGGAATTTTTTTCGATATTCTCCTTATTAAAAAGGCTATCGCTCAACGTTTTAAATTGCTGATGGTATTGTAACCGGGATACCGCCAGCATTGTTATAATCGGTTATTTCTACCGTATTAGAAGAAGTAACATTATAGGTAATAAAATTTTCGGGAAAGGTTTGCGAATAGCCTATCGCAACCAAAAATAATGTGATTAGAAAAAGTAGATTTGTTTTCATGTTTTTAGATTATTTTGGGTTAATAAGCAGCCAAAGTAATCTTAATGCCCGCATCTATAAATAGGGAATTTTTATTTGAAGCTTTTCAAGCAACAAACGTTAGAGTTGAGTCCATTTTCGTTTCTACTACTGGTAAAAACAAAAAAAAACCACTTCAAGAGAAGTGGTTTTTTTATGAACAGGTTTTTATGGACTCTTATATGTCAAAGCGGTCGGCATTCATCACTTTAACCCAAGCAGCAACAAAGTCGTTTACAAATTTTTCTTTGTTGTCATCTTGAGCATATACTTCGGCGTAAGCCCTTAAAATAGAATTCGAACCAAAAACAAGGTCTGCCCGTGTGGCCGTCCATTTAACTTTTCCTGTTTTTCGGTCTATGATTTCATAAATACCATTATCGGTAGGTTTCCATTTGTACGACATGTCGGTAAGGTTAACAAAAAAGTCGTTGGTTAAAGCGCCTTCGGTTTCTGTAAAAACACCGTGTTTAGTACAACCATAATTTGTACCCATAACACGCATACCACCGACCAATACAACCATTTCAGGTGCCGTTAACCCCATAAGTTGTGTGCGGTCCAATAATAATTCTTCCGGACTTACTAAATACTCTTTTTTCTGCCAGTTTCTATAGCCATCTGCCAAAGGTTCTAAGGGTTCAAAAGACTCTACATCAGTCATTTCTGCTGTTGCGTCACCACGACCAGGCGCAAATGGTACCGCAATGTGCATTCCGGCATTTTTAATGGCTTTTTCAAGCCCAACATTCCCTGCCAAAACAATGGTATCTGCTATGCTAATTCCAAACTCTGAAGCTATGGGCTCTAAAACAGATAATACTTTTGATAATCGTTCGGGCTCATTGCCTTGCCAATCTTTTTGAGGCGCTAAACGAATACGGGCACCATTGGCACCGCCTCTATAATCTGATTCTCTAAACGTTCTAGCGCTATCCCAAGCGGTAGATACCATTTCTGAAATACTCAAGCCTGAATTTGTAATTTTCGATTTTACGACATCTACATCATAACCTTTCTTTCCTTTGGGAATAGGGTCTTGCCAAATTAAATCCTCTTTCGGGACATCAGGACCAAACCAACGGTCTTTAGGTCCCATATCACGGTGTGTTAACTTGAACCAAGCGCGGGCAAAAGCATCTGAAAATGCATCAAAATCGTCTTTAAACTTCAAAGATATCTCTTTATAAACCGGATCCATTTTCATAGCCATATCTGCATCGGTCATAGCAGGGTTATGTCGAATTGAAAAATCCTCAACATCTACGGGCTTGTCTTCGTCTTTTATGCTTACGGGCTCCCATTGCCACGCTCCTGCCGGACTTTTACGAGATTCCCATTCGTGGTTAAAAAGCATTTCAAAATAACCATTATCCCATTTTGTTGGGTTAGTTGTCCAAGCACCTTCAATACCACTGGTAACAGCATCACGACCTTTACCCGTTCTCGTGGGATTAGCCCAGCCAAAACCTTGCTCCTCTACTTGAGCGGCTTCTGGATTAGGCCCTAAAATACTAGCATCGCCATTACCGTGCATTTTACCAACCGTATGGCCACCTGCCGTTAACGCAACCGTTTCTTCGTCGTTCATAGCCATGCGCTTGAAAGTTTCTCGAACTTGAGCGCCAGTTTTTAATGGGTCTGGTTGACCGTTAACACCCTCAGGATTGACGTAAATTAAGCCCATTTGTACAGCTGCCAATGGATTTTCCATAGTTTCTGGGCTATCAACATTTTCATAGCGCTCATCACTCGGTGCAAGCCATTCTTTTTCTGCTCCCCAGTAAATATCTTTTTCTGGGTGCCATATATCTTCGCGACCAAAAGCAAAACCATAGCTTTTTAGTCCCATACTTTCGTATGCCATAGTTCCGGCCAAAATGATTAAATCGGCCCAGCTTATTTTATTTCCATATTTTTTCTTGATTGGCCACAGTAAACGCCTGGCCTTATCTAAACTCACATTGTCCGGCCAAGAATTAAGTGGAGCAAAACGTTGGTTACCTGTACCGCCGCCACCGCGACCATCAGAAGTTCTATACGTCCCTGCAGCGTGCCATGCCATACGAATCATCAACCCGCCGTAATGACCCCAATCGGCAGGCCACCATTCTTGGCTATCGGTCATTAAATTTTTAAGGTCGTTTTTTAGGGCTTCAACGTCTAATTTTTTTAATTCCTCATGATAGTTGAAATCTGTACCTAGCGGATTAGTTTTAACATCGTGTTGGTGTAAAATATCGAGATTCAATCCGTTAGGCCACCAGTCTGTGACCGATTTTTTATTTTCAGTATTTCCTCCATGGTGGAACGGGCATTTGCCCATAGACGAACCGTTTGCTTTATTCTCCATTATTATTTTGATTTAAAAAGTTTGTAATTTTTATAAATTTAATAATTTTAGAACGCAATTTGTAGCAATTTCATTTATTTAAATTATTATTTAATCGATAATAATTATAAAACCATAACCATTAATAAGCCCACTAAATAAATAATTAACTTACAAGTAAAATTTAGTTTTAATAATTTTATTACGGGACAATCAATAATCACTATTTTTATCAAAAAATAAAACAATTTATATGGCAACAGTATCGTTAAAAGGATCTCCTATAAATACATTGGGAGCACTTCCTAATTTAGGAACAGCCGCTCCTAATTTTGAATTGTCTCAAATAGATTTAACTGATGCCACCTTGTATGATTACAAAGCCGCCTTACAAGCCTTAAACTAAAAACACCATACTTATAACTTTAGTGCAAAAAAAAGACCCTTTCTTAATTAACCGGATAAAAAGCGTTGGCTACGCCCTTAAAGGCGCAGTGCTGTTGATAAAGACCGAGCCAAGCATAAAAATTCAATTTTTTATTGGGCTTATCGTTACGGCTGCCGGTTTTTACTATAATATTTCAACGACTGAATGGACGATACAAATATTGGCCATTGCTTTGGTAATGAGTGTTGAAGGCGCCAACACCGCTATTGAAGAAATAGCCAATTTTATACACCCAGAGTATCATATTAAAATAGGAAAAATAAAAGACATTGCGGCCGGGGCAGTTTTTATTGCCTCTGTTTTTGCTGTTATTGTTGGCCTCATCATTTATATTCCTAAGATTTTTTAAAATAATATATCCTTTAGGATAAACGTTAGTAATTTGTATTTTTGCTGAGTTAAGATACGTCGTTACAATTTATAAATTTAAGAACTTCAATTCCACACCCTTTATTAATGGCCAAAAGGAAATCCAAATCTAATAAATCATCAAAAAAGCGGTTTAGCCTACCTAAATTCAAACTAAACAACCAACAAAAATTAGTTTGGGGAAGTTTCTTGGCAATTTTAGGCTTGCTACTATTTATTTCTTTTGTCTCCTTTTTATTTACAGGGAAAGCCGATCAAAGCACACTTAGTGAATTTGCATCGCGCGACGTAGTAACGCAAAATTGGCTAAGTAAATCTGGAGCATGGCTTAGCGATTTTTTTATTCAGCGTGGGTTTGGGCTATCGTCATTTATTTTCTCTGTATTGATATTCCTTTCCGGTGTATTTGTCCTCATGAACCTTAGTAAATCAAAACTTAGAAAACACTGGTTTTGGGGTATCGTTATTATAATATGGATCTCCATTTTATTAGGTTTTTTTGGTGACAAAAATGATATTTTAGGTGGCACTATCGGTTTTGAACTCAACAGTTTCCTTCAGGATTATATTGGAAAAACAGGCACTGCCCTATTGTTGTTGTTTGGATTGATTACCTATTTGGCCGTTCGGTTTAAAGTGACTTTTGATAGCTTTACCAAGGTTTTTAAATCGGCTAAAAAAGACATTAAAAATGAACTTTCGGAAATGAAGGAAGACGTTATTGTTCCACTAGACAATAATCTCTCTGAAGAAGCAGAAGCCATTAAATCGGCTTTTGAAATTCCGTTAGAAGACAAAAAAGCCCCTTCAGAGCCACCAAAAAAAGAAGAGCAATCTGCTCCTTTAGAGGTAAACGTTAGTAAAAATGACGACAATGAAAAGGAACTCGAAATAAAAGTTGAAGAAGTTAAAGAAGAAACCTCCGAAACCGATAATTTGGCCAATAAACTAGTTGAGGATTTCGGACAGTTCGATCCTACCTTAGAATTGGCTAAATACCAATTTCCAACCCTCAATCTGCTAAAGAAATATGATACCGAGGGCATAAAAATCAATCAAGAAGAACTAGAGGAAAACAAAAACCGTATTGTTGAAACCCTTAGCAACTATAAAATAGGAATTTCCAGTATTAAAGCGACCATTGGCCCAACAGTAACACTTTACGAAATTGTTCCGGAAGCTGGTATTCGTATTTCAAAAATTAAAAACCTAGAAGATGATATTGCGCTGTCGCTTTCAGCATTAGGCATTCGGATTATCGCCCCTATTCCAGGAAAAGGTACAATTGGAATTGAGGTACCAAACAAAAATTCTACTATCGTTTCCATGCGCTCGGTAATTGCATCGAAAAAATTCCAAAATTCTGAAATGCACCTTCCTGTTGCCTTAGGAAAAACCATTAGCAATGAAACTTTTGTAGTCGATTTGGCCAAAATGCCTCACTTGCTCATGGCCGGTGCTACAGGCCAAGGTAAATCGGTTGGGTTGAATGCTGTTTTAACATCATTACTTTACAAAAAGCATCCTGCCGAAGTCAAATTTATTCTAGTCGACCCTAAAAAAGTTGAGCTGACACTTTTCAATAAAATTGAACGTCACTATTTAGCTAAACTCCCCGATAGCGAAGATGCCATTATTACCGATAACACAAAGGTTATCAATACTCTAAATTCCCTGTGTATTGAAATGGACAACCGCTATGAACTGCTGAAAAATGCCATGTGCCGTAATATCGTTGAGTATAATGCCAAGTTTAAAGCGAGAAAGCTTAATCCTAACGACGGACATCAATTTTTGCCGTACATTGTTTTGGTAGTCGATGAGTTTGCCGATTTAATCATGACAGCAGGTAAAGAAGTAGAAACACCAATAGCGCGTTTGGCACAATTGGCTCGGGCTATTGGTATTCATTTAATTATTGCTACCCAGCGTCCGTCGGTTAACGTTATTACGGGTATTATTAAAGCCAATTTCCCGGCACGTATAGCTTTTAGGGTGACCTCAAAAATAGATTCACGTACCATATTAGACGGCTCTGGCGCCGACCAACTTATTGGTCGTGGTGACATGCTTTACACGCAGGGCAACGATTTAATTCGTGTGCAGTGTGCTTTTGTTGACACGCCAGAAGTAGAACGTATTACAGACTTTATAGGCTCGCAAAAAGCGTATCCTGATGCTTACTTGCTTCCTGAGTATGTTGGTGAAGAAAGTGGCACAGGTCTTGATGTAGATATATCGGACAGGGATGCGCTGTTTAAAGACGCCGCAATAGTTATAGTAACGGCTCAACAAGGTTCTGCTTCATTATTACAGCGAAAATTAAAATTGGGGTATAACAGGGCTGGAAGATTGATTGATCAATTAGAGGCCGCTGGTATTGTAGGCCCTTTTGAAGGAAGTAAAGCCAGACAAGTTTTGGTTCCCGATATTACCGCCCTTGAAAAACTTTTAGAAAACGAATAACAACACAAAAAAACATGAAAAAACTATTTGCGATTTTATTGATTTCCTTCTCAATGAACACCTTTGCTCAAAACGAAGCCAAAGTACTGTTAAACGAAGTTTCTGAAAAAGTAAAAAGCTACGAAAATATTTCGCTCGATTTTAAATATATATTAGAGAATGTTTCAGAAAACATAAAACAAGAAACCAAGGGTGATGTTGTTTTAGAAGGTGACAAGTACCGTTTGAATATTTTGGGCGTTACACGACTTTTTGATGGAAAAACCCTTTACAGCATTAGCCCAGAGGACGAGGAGGTTACTATTTCATCACACATTGAGGACGAAAATGAAGCTATAACCCCAAGTAAAATGCTATCGTTTTACGAAGATGGTTATACTTATGCTATCGATATTCAACAAAACATAAAAGGCAGGAAAATTCAGTACATAAAGTTAACACCTATCGATTCTAATTCTGAAATAAGAAACATTCTTTTAGGTATTGATGCCAACACCAAACACATTTACAATTTAATACAAGTTGGGAATAACGGCACCAAAACAACGTTAACTGTTAATTCTTTTAAAACAAATATCCCCATTCCAAAAAGCTTATTTACTTTTGACGCCAGTAAGTACAAAGACTATTACATCAATAAAATTGATTTAGACTAAGCTTACATGGTAAATCCATTAGATATTGAAAGCTTTAAAACATCAATAATTTCGGGGGAAACTTCGTTTAATTAAATCTTGATTATCGAGTAACGAGTGAAAATACTAGACCGCTACATATTAACTACTTATCTAAAAACTTTTTTCAGCGTGTTTGTTATACTCATGCTGATTTTTATTTTACAGACTATTTGGCTTTATATTAAAGAACTGGCGGGTAAAGATTTAGACCTCATTATAATTGTTAAGTTTTTGGTTTACTTTATGCCAAAGCTTATTCCTTTGGTGCTGCCGTTAACTATTTTGTTATCGTCAATAATGGTATTTGGTAGCTTTGCCGAAAACTATGAGTTTGCCGCAATGAAGTCTACCGGAATCTCCCTCCAACGTGCCATGTCGGGTCTAAGTATTTTTATTGTTGCGTTGGGCATAATAACTTTTTTCTTTTCTAATAACGTTATTCCTTGGGCCGAACTTAATTCTTACAACCTAAGACGTAATATTGCCAAATCAAATCCTGCATGGGCTATCGCCCCAGGGCAATTTAATGACATACCTGAATCTGATTATAATATAAAAGTTGAAAAAAAGATTGGGGAATACGATCTTGAAGGAGTTACAATTCATATAAAAGGTAAAAATGGCCTGAAGAATACAACGGTTATAAAATCGAAAACGGGTAAATTTGTAAGTAATGAAAACTCAAACGTTCTAAAACTCATTCTAAACGATGGGAATCTATACAAAGATGTTGAAACAAATAATATAAAAACAAGAAACCGAAAACCTTTTGCCAAAAGTACTTTTGAAAAGAAAATAATCAACATTGATTTATCAACCATGGAAGATGTTGATTTTGACGAACAGTCGCAAACTGACAAATACAATATGTTGGATGTAGTTGATTTGGACAAAACCATCGATTCGCTCGTTAAAAAAAGTGAAACCGATCATGAAACCTTTTCAAACAACTTAAATGTAAGGTCTGGCTTGCCACAAATACAAAAACCTGAGCCCACTACCGATAACACCAACAAACCGGAATACACTGATAACCTTTTGGACATATTCAGTACACAAAAGAAAATAGAACTAGTAGAATCGGCTCTGCGAAACATTTCTTCATCTCAACAACTTATTCAGTCAAAAGAAACAACCGTAAAAAACTCAAAGTCTTGGCTTAATAAACATATCATTTCCTTTCATGAAAAGTTTGCACTTGCCTTTGCTTGTATCATTCTATTTTTTGTGGGTGCCCCGTTAGGAGCATTAATTAGAAAAGGCGGTATTGGCTTACCCATGGTCATTGCTATTTTATTATTTTTAACCTATCACTTTATCGGTATTTTCGCTACCAATAGTGCAAAAAATGGTGGTTTTAACCCCATATTGGCCAGTTGGTTTTCTACTTTAATTATGCTTCCCCTAGGCATATTTTTAACCAAAAGAGCTACAGCAGATCGAGGGCTTTTTGATTTTGATAGTGTTTTAGAACCTTTAAAGCGCATTTTAAAAATAAAAGAGAAAAGCTCGGTTGACTATAAATTTCTTTCTAACCTAAAAAATGATGAACTCGTAGATATCGTTAACAATTTTGAGTCACTTGGTCACAAAGAATCTGTTCGATTTGAAGCTATAAAACTGTTAAAATCAAGAGGCATTGAAACAAATCAACTCAGCGAATTAGGCATTCCCATCAATAAAAGCTACCTTAAAACCGAGCAGATAGCTAAACAATACTTAAACCATGCGAAGTTTGCAAAAATACTGTACATTGTTGGGGTTGCACTGTTAATCTTATTTTTTGTTTTTAAAAATAACAACTTAACATCATTGGCAAAATATGGTATTCAGCTAAGTGTTGTTGCATTAGTTATCTACCTATTCTATTATTTAAAATCGATCAAAAATAGCTTTCAATTCTACAAGCACATCAGCAAAACCCGCAAACGCCCTAAAGTTTTTACATTAATTCTAGGCTTGCCTTTTTACATCGTTACTTATCTCTTTCTAAATCAAAAAATAAAGGAAGACTTAAAACAAAATTGTTTAAATTCTTTAAAATAAGCAATATCTTTGCCACATGACAGCAGAAACCATGACACATAAAAGCAATTCTGAAATAAAACTGAACACCATTCAAGAAGCAATTGACGATATTAGGAATGGTAAAGTTATTATAGTTGTTGATGATGAAAACCGTGAAAATGAAGGTGATTTTTTAGCTGCGGCGGATAAGGTAACTCCTGAGGTTATCAATTTTATGGCTACCCAAGGTCGCGGACTTATTTGTGTACCGTTAACCGAAACGCGTTGCAACGACCTGGAATTAGATATGATGGTACGTAACAACACAGACCACATGGAGACTGCTTTTACTGTTTCTGTCGATTTAAGAGGTAATGGTGTTACCACTGGGATTTCTGCTGCAGATCGAGCAAAAACCGTTAAAGCTTTAATCGATCCTGACACTAAACCTTTTGAATTGGCTAGACCAGGCCATATATTTCCTTTGGTAGCAAAAGAAGGAGGTGTTTTAAGAAGAACCGGACACACCGAAGCTGCTATTGATTTTGCACGTTTGGCAGGGTTAAATCCTGCCGGTGTTATTGTTGAAATTATGAATGAAGACGGCTCAATGGCACGCTTACCTCAGCTTTATGAGGTTGCTAAAAAACTAAATCTAAAAATTGTTTCTATTGAAGATTTGGTTGCCTACCGCATGCAACACGACTCACTGATTGATAAAAAAGAAGATTTTGACATCGAAACCCGTTTTGGAAGTTTTAGGTTAAGAGCTTACCAACAAACCACTAACAATCAAATACATATAGCCTTAACAAAAGGCCAATGGAAAGACAATGAAGAAGTACTTACCAGAATAAATTCTACTTTAGTTAATAACGATATTCTGGGCACCCTTACCAACAATGCCGATCAGCAATTAGACAAAATGTTTAAGGTTGTTAATGATGCCGGAAAAGGTGCTATAATCTTCATTAACCAAGAATCGCAATCTACAAACATTCTTAATAGATTATCGTTTTTAAAAGAAAACCAAAAAGAAGGCACAATCACTAAAGCACCAAAAATCAATATGGACAATAGAGATTTTGGTATTGGTGCTCAAATCCTTCACGACTTAAATATACATAAATTACGTTTAATTTCGAACTCTGGACAAACCAAACGTGTTGGACTTATTGGTTATGGTTTAGAAATTGTTGACTATGTAAATTATTAATCTACTACCTCAAACGTTTTTAAAAGCCCTTTTTCATTGGTATTGGGCACCTCAGAAATGAAGGCATATTTCCCTGGTATCAAATCGGCATAAAAATAACCTGTAGAACCCTCTGGCATATCGTTAACGCCACCTAAAAAAGTCACCCCGTTTGGAACTGGTGTAATTAAACCTTTTGGATCCGACCAATCCATCCATGCTTCTAGGGCTTCGATGCTGGCATCATCAGTTAACTTTACAAGGTTAATATCATGCCAAATAAAATTTTCATGTGGTTTTTGATCTTTAACAAACACCGAAAAAATTTGCTTGCCTTTGGTTATCGTTCCTTCATAGCTTATACCCTCTTCTCCTGAAAGCGTAATGTTAATTGTCGCTTCCGGTGGTAGGTTATCACTATCTTGCTCTACTACAATTATGGGTTTGGCCATTCCCATTAGCGTATGGAATTTTCCATTTGGCATTTTAACGTAGCATTCCATGATGTAATAGCCAGGATCTAGCTTTACAGTTGTTATTGCGGTATGCTTTGGGGCGATTAACCCCGAACCACCCGAAAAGACTATACTCCCGTACCATTCTGGTAGCTTACCAAAAGCTTTAAAACCTTCCTCAGCTTTACCAGCGTTTATCAAGTCCATACCCTCTTCAAAAATAGGCGCTATTTCTGTCATCGCATTTTCTGCAGTTTTACCCTCAGGATATTTGTCGAGTAAAAAGAAATGTGTTTCGTTCGATAAATTTTGATATTTAAAAGTGTTCCAGCCCGAAGGTATTGTATCAACACTTTGAAATTCCATACTTCGTGTTACAATATCTATAACATTCGTTGGTTCTTCTACAACATTATTAGCCTCTTTTATTTCCTCTTTTACCGGATTCGTTTTTTTTTCATTCTTACAACCACATAAGGTTATTGCCACTAAAGCTAAAAATACTGAGCAAAGAATTCTTGTTTTCATAATTTAGTTATATTAAAAATAGGGAAATAGCGCCAAGTTTTTCTTTTTGTTATTTCCCTATTTAAGGATTGATTAATAGCCTCTTTTATTCTTTTGTTATCTCTACGATTTTTACAACTTCATTTTTTAATAAAATATGTAAAGTATATGTACCTTTATCTAAATGGTCTATACTCATGTAGATTTTATCTTCTTTCTTATCTGCCGTAGAATTGACCATCTTTAAGATACAACAATTACTTCTGCTGCTAAATTAAAAGAACAAGCCCGACATGGATATAAGATATGTTTCAGAGTATGCAAGATATGTTCCAACAATAAAAAAAACAGCAAAACATCAATTTTAACTTAAAAAACGTATTTAATCGATGTTGGTGTACTCGTTAGGCGTGCATTTGTAAACCTCTTTAAAGCATTTTATGAAATAAGAAGGTGTGTTAAAACCTACTTGATAAGCTATTTCTGAAACCGTGGAATCTGATTTCTTCAACAGTTCAACAGATAGTTTTAAGCGTTCCAAACGGATAAACTCTGAAGTACTTTGCCCTGTAATAGCCTTTAATTTTCGGTGCAACTGCGTTCTGCTCATACCCATAGCGTCGGCAAACGCCACGCTAGTAAAATCGGGGTTGATTAAATTTTTACCCAAAACGGATTTCAAACGCTTTAAAAAATCTGCTTCGGTTGATGAGATTTTTATCTCCGGTCCAACATTAAAACTCTTACTCTTGCTGAAATGCTTTTGGAGCATTTTACGGTTTTCTATTAATTTTTCTACTCGAAGATTAAGTGTTTCTGGGTTAAATGGTTTTGTAACGTAAGCATCCGCTCCTGTTTTCAAACCTTCTTTTTTCTGAGCCTCGCTTACCTTAGCTGTTAAAAGTATTATAGGAATATGGCTCGTTAGCTCATTATACTTTAACGTGTTGCATAGATAAATACCGTCTGCAACCGGCATCATGACATCGCTAATAATTAAATCTGGTATGTGCTTTAGCGCTTTTTCTACCCCAATTTTTCCATTAACAGCCTCAATAATTTTGTAGGAGTTCTTAAAGATAGAAGCAATAAACAAACGAATATCCTTGTCGTCTTCAACGATGAGCAATGCTGGGCTATCATCATTTAAACTACCTTCAAAATGGTTTTCGCTGGACAACTTATCTTCCTCCGTTTCAGAATCATCAATTTCTGATGGTTTAAAAGCATTTTTACGAATGGGCAATGTCACTGTAAATTGAATTTTATTTGTATCGATACTATTTACAAGAACCCTCCCGTTTGAAAGCGACACCAATTCTTTAACAAGCGCCAACCCAACACCAACACCTTCGGCAGTGGCATCATCTTGATAAAAGCGCTCGAATAATTTTCCTAAATCCTTTTTTTCAATCTCGTTGTTTGTATTTATAACGGAAAGCACCAACGCATTGTCCTGTTTATTAGCATCAAAAATAATATCACTTGATTTGGGCGCATATTTTATAGCATTTGACAATAGGTTTGAAGTTATTTTTTCAATAACATCGGCATCGTACCAAACCTTATTTAAATTTTCAATGGAGCTATTAATCTGAATATGTTTTTCGTAGGCTTTGTATTGAAAAGCAGAAACAATTTGAGTTAATAGCACGTTTAAATTTCCTTGAGTTACTTTTAACCTGGCTTGGCCAGAATCTATTAAAGACAAATCGACCATTTGATTTACTAAATTAAGCAACCTATTTGCATTTTGCTTTACCAAACCAAGTTCTTCGCGGTCTTCGGGTTTTAAATGTTCTTTAGACAGCTGATGGTCTATAGGACCGGAAATAAGTGTAAGTGGTGTTCTAAACTCATGTGAAATATTGGTGTAAAGCTTGGTTTTAAACTCGTCTAATTTTTTTAAACGTTCGGTTTCAGCATGTTCTAATTGCAGTTGTGTTTTTACATTCCACCTAAATTTCAAATACCTATAAATACCCAAAAGGAGTAAAAAAAACAATAAAACGTAAAATACTCTCATACCTCCCGTTAAGTACCATGGTTTTAAAATGGTAAAGGTAAACGACGCTGGATTATCGTTCCAAACACCATCATAATTGGAAGAAATAACCTGAAACGTATAAGTATTTGGTGGTAAATTCGTGTAATGTGCAAAATTCACATCCTTAGGTGATACCCAATGATCTTCATAATTTAGAAGCCGATATTTGTATTGGTTTCGTTCTGGTTGCGCAAAATGTAGGCTAGAAAACGTAAAAGTAACAGTATTTTGGTTATACTTTAATTCAGAATGATTTGCCAAGGGGCGTTCTTTAGAAAAAACTTCAAACTTCGATATTATGGTTTTAGGTTTTTCCTTGTTGTAAGTCAGTTTTTCTGGATTGAACCAATTGAGCCCTTCAAGCCCACCAAAATAGAGCGTGCCTCTAGCGTCTTTAAAATAAGCTCCGGTATTAAACTCGGTATCCTGTAAACCATCATCAATAGTAAAGACTTCAATACCTTCATTTTTTGGATTAAAACGGCACAAACCGTTATTTGTACTCAACCATAAATTTTTATCGCTATCGGGTAAAATACCATAAACCACCTGATTGGGGAGCCCGTCTTTTTCGGTATAGGTTTTAATGGTTTTATCTAAAATATTATACTTTTTTAAACCAGCGCCAAAGGTACCAACCCATAAGGTTTGATTTTCAAAAAACAATGACTTTATTTTATTATCCAGCCCTTTTATTTTTGAAACTTTGTCTATTCTGTTATCAAGTTTAAAAACCCCCTTATTATCGGTACCTATCCAAAAATCATCATGTTCGCCCTTAATAAAGGCACGTATATTGTTTTGTGCCAACCCTGAATTTTCGGAATTAAATTGCTTAATAATACCATCATTTTTATCAAACAAAATGACTCCATGGCGTTCTGTTGCTAACCATCTACGGTTTTTTGATTCTTCTAAAATCCGCCAAATAGTATGATTTTTCAATTCAGGAAAGTCTTTGTAATTACCTGAACCATCTATAATATTAAGTCCATAGCCTTGATGGCCCACCCAAAGCTCATCCTCGAAATAGTTTAAACTTATAATGCGGCTACTGTTTAAAGGGGAATTGTGGTTGGTGAATGTTTTAAAAGTTTCGTCTTGCGCGTTGTAATACGTTAAACCTTTGCCTGATGTACCAATCCAAAAATTATGTTTTCTATCTGTTGTAAAACTCCTTATCATATCAACATTGACATTCCGCGGTACCTGATTATTGGTCAGGATATTAAATTTAATTAAGTGCTCGTCGTAATAACTAGCCCCTGTGCCATCAGAACCAATCCATATTAAACCAGTAATATCTTCATACAAACACAACATATCGTTGTAATGTATTGCAAACGGATTATTTTTGTTAGCTTTAAAATTCTTGACCGAATTGGTAGGGAAGTCTATTAAATATACGCCATCGCTATAAGTCGCAATCCAAAGTCGGTTTTTACTATCTATGAGAAGGTCTTCTATGTTTAAATCGTTAGGCAAGTTTTCATGGCTGTACCTTATAAACACATTACTGTTTTCGGACATATAAAACAAGCCATTACCATAAGCCCCTAACCAAAAACCACCTGCGCTGTCTTGTTCTAGCGTACTAAAATTGGTTTCTTTATTGGTTTTTACATCTACTTTGGCATATCGGCCATTTGCATAAACTTTATAAACTGCTCCTGAGGCAGCAACCATAATTTCTTTTTCGGCCTGTACAATATTGTAAACCGTACTTGATTTATCGGTGTTTTTAAATATAGATACCGTATCTTTTGTCTGGGCATCAACTTTAAAAAGTCCGTCGCCATAAGAGCCTATGTATAAATTTAATTGCTCGTCTTGAAAAACAGTACTTGCCCGAAATGGCAGGCTCATGCTTTTGAAATCGTCAGTTTTTGGCTGATAAAGCTCTAATTGACCAGAATGCGTAATAATCCAAAGTCTATTTTGCTTATCAAAGTAAACCTTGCCTAAATTACTGAAAGTAGCGCGGGTTATATCTTCAAATTGCTTGTTGTATTGCTTAAATGTCCTACCATTATACCTGTTTAGTCCATCTTGGGTAGCAAACCACATGTACCCAATAGAATCTTGGGCCATACTTATAACACTGTTCTGCGACAAGCCTTGCTTTACCGTTAAACTCCTAAAAGCCATTTGTTCTTTATGGCTTTGCGCTAAGGCTGCAAAGGACAATAAAAATATAAGAATGGTTTTTAAATAATTCATTTACAGGATTTACCCATAAACTTACAAAAATGTTCCGAACATCTAACTCACAATCCTTGCGATAATTTCAGACATTTTTTGTGCTCTAGCTTTAACCTCCTCTTCTGTCCACGATAATTTTATTAAACAGGAAATATTTCGTCCAATATAATAATCTGATTTTGAAAAATCCTTATTTAGCAGGTATTGCAGGCCTTCCTTAACTTCATTGGAAATTGGAAAAAGTGATTTTAGGTTTTTTAAGTGATCCCATTTACGAATGTAATGCCAATTATTATCGAAATAATTCCAGCAAACATCAACGCCTTCTTCCTTAAAAGCCTGAATAACTTGCCTTGCGGTCTCTAAGTTGGGTAAGAAAAAATTAAAAAAGGCACCACTTTCCTCGCCCCCTTCAGGTACTGCTCTTAGGGTTACTTCTGGAATTTGGGATAAGGTATCCTGAAAAATCTTAAGATATTTTCTTTGAATTTCTAAAAATTCGGGTAAGCGTTTTACCTGTGCCAAACCTACAGCGGCATGCAATTCAGATATTCTGAAGTTATAACCTAAAAACGGATGTGTTTCGGCGCCTCTATCATTTCCAATGTGGTCATGACCGTGGTCACTATAGTGGTCGGCATTCAAATAATAATCCTTGTTGTTGGTTACTACGGCACCGCCTTCACCGCAAGTTATGGTCTTTACAAAATCGAACGAAAAGCAACCTAAATCACCAACACTTCCTAAAGGTTTTCCCTTATACGCGCCTCCAATTGCCTGGCAAGCATCTTCAACCAAGAGTAAATTATGCGCGTTACAAATATCTTTTAAAGTGTCCATATTAGCCATACTCCCACACATTTGAACAACCATTACGGCTTTTGTTTTTGGGGTTATGGCTTCTATTACAGCATCGGGATTTAAGCCTAAAGTATCGTCGATATCTACTAAAACAGGGACAGCACCAAGCATCATAATAGCCTCGAAACTGGCCACAAAAGTAAATGTTGGCATTATAACCTCATCGCCTGCTCCTACACCCGCCGAAGCCAAAGCCACAGAAACCGCTGCTGTACCACTGGATACCAATTGAACGTGGTTGGACTGAAACGTATTTTGCAACGCTGCTTCGAGTTCTTTGGCTTTCCAATGACCATTTCGCATACCATCGAAACCATAGCGCATAAGCACACCATTGTCTAAAACATCGTTAACTTCTTTTCTTTCTTGTTCTCCAAATAGTTCAAATCCTGGCATAATATATTTTTGTTCTTTCTTTGTTTATATAGTTGGGTGGCGTTAGGGATTGCAGTGACATCCTTTTTTGAGGCACGAAAAAAAGATATAGCGTAAAGCCCGACCCTAGCGGTAACGCCCAAATTATTTATATTTCTATTACGGCTTCCTTTATTGGTTTTCTTACCTTTTTAAATGCGGAAAACATATCGTCGTCGGCCCGGTAACCTATGGGAAGCAGCAACACCGATTTGAGTCCCTTTTCTTCTAATTTTAGGATGTCGTCGTATTTTTCTGGAACGAAACCTTCCATTGGGCAAGAATCGATGCCTTCGATGGCACAGACGGTCATTAGGTTGCCCAAAGCGATATAAGCTTGATTGGTTGACCATTGCTGGCGTTCTTTCACCGACATTTTTTCAATCATTTCTATAAGACTTTCTCTGTACGGCTTTAAGATGCTTTCTGGAGTCTTTCGTGTATCTTTTATATTATTATAGTATTGTTTGACATCGTTTTGCAAAATATCTTTTTGAATGCAAATAACTAGCAAATGCGAGGCATCTACCACCTGTTTTTGATAGTATGCGTGCTTTAATAATGGTAACCTTAAATCTTTATCTTCAATAAGAATAAGTTTTATGGTTTGTAGTCCAAAGGAAGTAGCCGTAAGATTAAAGGCTTGTTTTACTACATTTAATTTGGCTTCTGAAAGTTTTTTTTCAGCATCAAACTTTTTGGTTGCATAGCGCCACTTTAACTGTTTAATCGTATCCATTCTTACACGTAATTTTGTGCAAAAATAAGATTTGTGATTTTGTTTTTACCCATTGTAGCAAAAAATATGTCCTTTTACACATTGAAAATTTCTTTTAAAAAAATCGTGCTTTTATTTGAAAGAATTAAAAAAGGATTCTATATTTGCACCCGCATTCAAGCAAATAGCTTGATGAGGCACTCAAGGAGAAATGGCAGAGTGGTCGAATGCGGCAGTCTTGAAAACTGTTGAGGGTCACACCTCCGGGGGTTCGAATCCCTCTTTCTCCGCTTATTAAAACCGTAATCGCTTAATTTTAAAGCTTTTGCGGTTTTTTGTTTGTCACATTTCCCCACATAATCCCCACATAATTTTATTATAAAAATGTATAAAAAAACCGCTACAATTAAATGTAACGGTTTTTAAAACAATTATTTAGGATCACTTTTAAGATGCCGTACCACTACCTAAATAAACGCTATTTGAAAGCTGTGAACCATCCTCAGAAATGAAAGCCATAAAAAGCTCTACATTATCTCCGGTATAAGTTGCAGGAATATTTACTATTTCAGTACCTACTGTCCTAGCAGCTCCTTCCAATTGAGATATAGACTCTTTTTTCGTTGGATTATAAACTAATAACATCGCTTTATCAGTTGCATTTGCATTACCTTCCGTTGAATTATCATCCCAGGTAAATGTAACTTGACCTGCTGTTGTTAAATCTGTTCCAGGGTTTAAAGCACTCGATAAATTACCTCGACTTAATAAAGCTGTTGCATAATCCACATTAAAATTAGGTTCAATACCAGTAATTGCATTATTCAAAACATAAGACATCGCTGCATTAAACTCTGTTTTTTTAACAGCATAATTCTTATACCCTTTTTGAATAAAGGCAATGTTAGGTTGCAAATATTCTAATGTTACAGCAAACTTATTTCTTTGATTTACCTGTCCTACTGTTCTTGGATTAGCAACACTAGAAGGCTTAATTCTTAAATAATCAATTCCTTTCCAGCTACCACCAATAACATTACCTACTTTTCCTGATAATCCTCCTAGGATTCCTTGGGCTATTTTTCCCATAACTATAATAATTTTAAATTAATACTCATTCGGAGTTGGTACGGACTTAATATAGAGTCAACCCCTATTTGGATTAAATTCTTATTAAATATACCGTATAGACAAAATTTAAATCTTCTTTTAGGTTTGTTTACCTCCACTTTCTCTCTTTTACCTTGATTTAAAATATGCTTGTATATAGGCTTTCTTTAAATCTGTTAATTTAGATAGTGTACTTTGTAGTTGAATTTGCTTTTGATTAATAGCTGAAAGTATTTCTACCTGTTTTTTCAAGTCTTGATCTTGACGAGTGCTATTATCTAAGCCTTGTTTTAAGACCTGCAAACAATCATTTATAGAAATGAATGGAATAACACTCCCTTTTAAATAGTAGGTGTAAAAACCGGCTATTTGCAGCATCATACACAACATGAAAATGGTTTCTTTATCGGCTGTGGTGGGTGTGGTAACGACAAAGCAATTAGGACAAGCCGTTTTTAAAGGTTTTCCGCTATTAAGCCCTTTGTTTAAAATAAAAAAATGTGGCTGGGTATAGGTTCTTCCGGAGCGATGGGTTTTCATTTCAAAAGTTTGCATAGCTATCCAATTTAAAATTGCTTCGCTACGCTTCGCACCATTAATTTTTTTAAAAAGAAAAAAAGATAGCTTCTATTGTTGTGGCGTGGATGAGGCTGTCAAGGTTTTTGGATAAAAGTTTTTTGAATTAAAATGTTTAATGAAATAGAAGAAGTAATTTGAAAAAAGTTTTATTCAAAACCCGTAGGGCTTGACCTTTATAGCCTTTAAGCGTTGGCTTTAGTAGCCACATATATTTGCTACCTTTTTTTATTTATTGTCTTCTGTTCTAAAACATCTAATATGTCTTGCTTTTTATAAAAAATTCTGTTGCCCATACGAATTGGTTTTAAAATACCGCATTTATTCCAGGAATGTATTGTTACTAAACTTATCTTTAAATAATCGGCTACTTCTTGTCTTGTAAGTATTTCATCATTTTTCTTTTTAGATAAGTCTTTAAGGTAATTTTCAATTTTGAGCATTAATTTATCTGCTACTTTATCAGCTAATTCTTCTACTGTGACTTCAGTGATTTGAATTGTTTTTGTAATCATCTTGGTTTCTTCTTTATTAATTGATTATCTCTTTTTGGGGTATTAACTCTTAAAAAAATAGGTTATTGCAAAATTGAGTGTTGGATAAAGCGTTTGTATGGGTAGCGTTTAAATAGTTGTTTAAAAAACAGCATTTAATAGGCTACTTATACAGGACTTTTAGACAATAGCTTATTACTTTTTTGAGGTACGATAAAAAGTAATGTGCTATGGCGTATTACTATACTTTTTAAATCTATTTTTTTATAACCGCTGACTTGGGTGGTGGGGAAAAGTGGTCTTTTATATTTGTTAACGAAATGAAACAAACAAAGACTTGAGGTAAGGAATACTTGGACTTAACGATCGTTTTTTGCAGCTTGAATGAGGTAACGAATAAGTATCATTTTAAGTTTAAATTTCAAATGACAATTGTTTCAGGTTAGTTCGGATTTTTATTGAAAGTCGGATGTGAGCGTGGAAAAGCGGCTATTTTACATAATGGCGTTATAACTACAGCTTCGGTGATGCAGTGGGTCTATCCGCTGCTATTATAACTACCCGTTATGTAAACATAGCTTGGGGTAGTTTTTGGTATGGACGTTGGCAATAGCTTTTTACTTTTTTATGTACCTATTTATTAAAATGTAACTGTTTAAATAAAACAAGTAATATGCTATGTGAGGGTTGGTAACCAAAAATTACAAGAGCGTTGGATAGCGGAACAAAACAAAAGACAGAGGATTTTTGTGATAACAATAAACTGGGTTTTGTTTTGTGGGGAATTAATGAAATATTATTTTTTAAGTACAATCAAATCAAAAAACATTAATCTTGATGATAACTTTTCTATTTCAATTAATGGTAGTTTAAAAAACTTTCTAACCCTATTATAAAAAATCTGCCTTTCATTCAACACAGATTTCATTCCTGTAAATTCTCTTTCTTGTTCTTCAGTAGTAAATAAGCCTTCAAAACCATTTTTAGCATAATATCTTAATGCTCTAGGTTCATTATAGGAATCAACAACAATAAATCTACAACCTGTTTTATTAGCACCATCAATAAACCAAGATTTAATAAAATCCATTAATTGCTTACCTGTATTATCTGTTTCACCTACAATATTTCTATAATCTTTATGAACACCTAAACGACCGATAAGCACAGCAGGATAACTGCGCATATGTTTTGGTCTTGGAATTTCCTTTATTACTCTCTTTTTTCTTGAATTAGGTAGATGAGTTGTTTTGATACTATCATTTGAAATAGTAAATGCACATACAATTATAGTAGGGTCTGCATCTAAAGTAAAACAGTATGTTTTACCTAAAAGTTCTGTAGAATAATTATCTACATCATTTGTGAAAAAATCGTTTAAATCTTGATGGTCACAATCAAAAGGCTGACAAGCATCTATTATTTCTTGATTAAAAGGCTTAAGTGTGCAGCTATCAAGTAAAAATCCCAAAGCTAGTATTTATTACAGTTTAGCCTTCTCCAAAATTTTAGCAGCAACAGAAGATTGCTTAGAAAAATCAATAGAAGAACGCTTAGCAGAGTTTTCAGTTATTTTAGTAGTAAAACTAGCTGCTGCCTTATCCTTTAATACAGGTATTGATTTAATTGCTATTGCCATAATCTAGTTAATATGGGAACAAATGTAAGTATATATTTATACATTACAAATATAATAACAAATATTAACAATTTTATTAACTTGATAGTTAGACGTTTTATTTAACGACTCATTACTAATTTTAATAAAACAACTATTCATTACTCTTCAAAGTAGTCTAAATCAATCTTTTTAATTTGAATGGTTTCTGCTACTTGTACACCCAAATTATATTCTATTGCCAATTCTGTTAGTTCTTTACCGTCTATCAATACTATTTTTTGTTGTTTGCTATCTTGTGCTGTTTGAATTGCACTTGCCGAGAACCTACTTGTTGTTAAAAAAACGCCTTTATTTACACCTTGTAATGCTAATGAGCCTATAAAATTTCTTATTTCCGGAGAACCAACCGAATTATTAGTAAAACGTTTTGCCTGTATATAGACATTTTCTAAGCCTAACCTATCTTGTGATATGATACCATCTACTCCATCGTCTCCACTTTTTCCAGTATGTTGAGATGCATCTTCTCTAAATTCACCGTACCCCATTTTTTGCAACAGCTGAATTACAAAGTTTTCAAAGTACTGAAACGAATTTTCCTTTAGTTTATCTAACAACTCTGTGGCTAACTCATTTTTTAATTCGGTTACTGTTGCTGCTAAAACTTCTTCAGGTGTTTGGTCTAAAGTGTTTACAACTTCCTTCTGTTTTGTATTAGTACCGTTAAATGTTTTGCGCCATTCTTGATATTTAGGAAACTGCTCTAATTGTTTCATGCGTAATTTAGCAGGATTAGTTGCTAAGAACTTTTTACCCTCTTCGGTTATTTGATAAACACCACGTTCGGGGTAAAAAATTAGCCCTGCCTTTTTTAAATAACTGCGCGTCCAACCAATGCGATTTCTAAACAACCCCATTTGACCACTAGGCACTTTTATTTTAAGATGCTCTGGTGTTAGCTTAAAATGTTGCGTCAAGACCTGCATGACCTCATTTAATGTTTTTGAGTTACCATCTGCCAATAGCTGTAACATGGGCAACATAACGGTTTGAAAATCTGGTATCTGGTCTTTTAAATTTGTAGCCATGTAACAATTTAATTTATGTCGTTTTACTTTATTTGATCCTTAAATTCTTCTAAAAACCAATCTAAGGTTTTACCTTGTTTTCCAAGTTCCCTTTCTAAAAAGCTCTCGTGCTGATTGATAGCGCTGTTCTTTGCTTTTAGCATTAACGAAATCGTTTCCCACTCTTCGAGCTTCCAATATTGAGCTAATTCCTTTGGATAGTTCTCTGGGGGTATTTTCGATTGCTCTATAAAATTCGTCTCTAACTGTTGTCTCAAGATTACTTTCTTCTTGTTCAAGTCTTCTTGCTTCTGCTTCAAAATGGCTTCGTTCTTCAGCTTCAAGCTCTCTAAATTCTCGTTCTGAGTTTGCTTCAAGTTCTCCAAATTCAACTGGAAGGTTTCTTTCTTCTGCTTCAAGTCTGTTTCCTGCTGATTCAAAAGCGTATTGTTTTTCTGCTGCAAGTCGTCTAAATTCGTCTGGAAGGTCTGCTTGTTCTTTTTCAAGTTCTGTAATGTTTGCTCTTCGGCTTTCAATATCTCTTGAAATAGCATCTCTTCCTGCGATAAAGTCTCGTTCCAATTTTTCTGTTTCTCTGATAAAATATTCCCTAACTTCAGCTTCAGTTCGTTTGTCTTTGCGTTGCTGTTTTTCAAGTTTATCAATTGATTCTTGCTCGCCTCTAATATTTTTATGTTTAGCAAGGTATCTTCTTTCCAAGTCTGCTTTGTACGCTCGAAACTCGCTTTCGTCTTGGTTAAGTTGTTCTTCTTGGAATTCAATTGCTTGAAATTCACCTGCAAGTTGTACTCGAATTTCGTTTTCAATTCTTCTTTCCATATCTTCCAATCCCGATTTCTCTGCTTTTGTAGCTGTCTCAACTCTTGATATTTCTGATTCAAACTGGTGTTCAGCTCTTTTGTACGATTCTGAGTCCAAAGCTCTTCTAACTGATCGTATAAGATTGCTAATTTGGTTTGCTCTGCACTTATAAGATTCTTCGAAAATGCCTCTTTGCTCGTCATCAATTTCCCATACTCCGTTGTTAGTTGAGTAGGGAATGTATATGTAGTTGGTGTTTGCTTCGATTTCATTATATACCCATTTTACTTTAGATTGTGATTTTAGTGCTTTTTCTATTTCCGGTTCAGGTTTCTTAGGAATGATTATTTGAACGGTGTTTAAGCCTAAACGTTTTAATTTCACCCTTTTCTCATCATCGATTTTATGAGTGACTACAAATTCAATAAGCAGAATAGGTTCATTTTTTTCATTAAAAAAGGTGATGTCAGGTCTTATAAGCAAATACCGCTCATTAATATTAGGGTTTTGACCGTACTGTACTATGCAATTTTCGTCTTCATAAAAAGTAAGTTCTGATTTTACACTATGCGCTCTAATTGTTTGAGCATGTATTAGTTGATTTGGTAAACCATCTACATTTTTAGGCGGAAACTTATATACTGCCGGTACTTTTATTTCTTTTAACCTGTGTAAGATGTCGCGAGCGAGAAGTTCTCTATATTTTCTGTTTGCTCTAACACATTCTGTAGTGTCTTTATCTACATCTACAGCATGATGTCTGAAATAATGCTCTCTAATTTTGCCTTTAGCAGCCTGCATTTCTTTTTTACAACCTAAACAGAAATAGCCATTTAAACCACTTTTAGCATCTGAAATATGGATGTATTGTGTAAAGTCGTCATTAAACGCCCAATCGGTCTGATAATCTGTATTTTTTACATTTTTATATGCTGACATTCTCTTCTTTCTATTTGTTTAAGATTATATCAAAAAGGAAAAATAAATGATGCTAATTGACAATAAAATAATCTCTGTCAAATATATAGTCCAGATAGTAGGTCTAAATGCTATTGTACAGATTTTGATTTCTTTCTTGTAGTTTGAAATATCCATTGACATTGAATTAACTTGTTTTTTTAGCACAGAATCATATAATAGCCTAAAAGCTGTTTCTAGCCATAAATAATGAGCATCTAAATACCAAAAAAGAAAAGACACAGGATAACCGATTATAAATATTTTGAAATCCGCTTTATCGATACCAAATGCCATTAATGCCGTAATTGCTGTAATGCTCCAACCTTTTACTAAGAAAGATTTGTGAGATAACCTATCTATAACGCTGTGAATAAGTTCTAAATGCTTTATTCTTTTTTCTTTCATTAGTTAGATTTTAACCATTCTACAAAGTCGATTTTTTCTCCATTCGGGTAAACAACAGTATAATCATCGTCCCATTCCAAAGATTTATACTTTTTATCTACATAAGGATACAAACGTAAATACTCATTTCCAATCCATTTTCCTGAGTTATCCGCTACAGGTAGTAAGGCTATATTTTCTATATACTTGTGCACGTCTCCAATTCCTAACTCCCAATTACACCATTTGGATTCAATTCCTTCGTTTGTAGCAAGTAGAATAAATTTTTTATTGGCACTAATCATGTTTTTTATTTTAATAGCCGTTTTAGCTGTTGGTGGATATGATAATTCTTCATCCATCCAATCTACATAAACATCTACTTTTAGTTTAACCAATAAAGAAACCAAATATTCTACTAAATCTCCATTTTTGTGACTATGACTTATAAAAACACTTGACTCAAATTGTTCTCTTTTTTTTAATGCATTAGATAGTTTAGCTTCAAATACTGAAAATAGTTTTGTTAAACTGGCATCATTTTTTTCGATAGATTTTTTTAATTGGTTTACAGTAATAAAATCAGACATATCTAACTATTCTCTACAATTTTTATTTCTTCATCGGTTAATCCATATAACTCATATACCATAGCATTTATTTCTGCATCGGTTTGATTAATTTGGTTTTGTAAGTCTTGTGCTTTTTGTTTGTTTTCTTCAAAGAGGTCTAGCCACTCAAACTCGTCTTTTTTAGTTAATGGTACACCACCAGCTTTTTTAATAGCTTTATTGAGTTCTTTTATAAAGTCTGCAAAGTCTAATTCGTAACAGTTTTCGAGTTTTTTAGACAGTTTTTCTAACTGAAATTGAGAGATTAAATACTTTATGAACTTAGCATTATACTTTTGAAAACTTTTATTATTTTCTAATTGCAGATTAACCTTATCTATTATTTCTTGACTGTTTCCTGAAATTTCGGGAAGTGGAAAAGGTTTTAAATAATTAGTTTTAAACCTAAAATAACCACCGCGTAACTCCGTTCCAGTATTTTTAAGGAAAAACCACATTACTTTAGAATTTAATATTCCTAAATAGTATTTATCATCAACTTTGAACTTATCATTTTTAACAAAGGAATAAATAGTTGTAGGATGATAAAACTCTCCATTCTCATCATAAGTCATATTACAACCTAAAGAGATTTCTTGAGTCATTATTTTAGGCAATGGAAATTTTTCGTGATTCTTTTGATATATATATGAATACCAACCATCTACCACATCCATTTTACCCTTTTCTCTTCCTCTAATATCTTTTTCAAAATGTTTCAAGTAAGAATAAGTCTTAGGAAGATTTTCTTTAATATAACTTTCCTGAACTAGTGACGTTCCATCTTTTTCATAAGGAAATAATACATAATGTTTGTTTTGCAAGGACTTATATTTAGAAATTTCGTTTCCTTTAATAAAAGGTCTCACTAATTCTTTTTCGATTTGAAATTTAAAGTCGTACTTGACGTTATAAGCTTCAATTAAACCGCCTTTTTCAACTCCTTCAAAAACATAAACAGCATCTAAACTTGTTTGCATTCCTACAAATATTTTACTGAATACATTTTCTATTTTATAAGGTTGTTTTTTTAATTTAATAATAAGGTCTAAAATTTGTTCACTTTGCAAATCCCAATTCGCATACTGTAAATTATTATATGACATTGTATCCCAAACAAAAGGTTCAAATATTTGTTTAGGTAAGAGTTTTTTAAACTTAATTTTTTCCTTTTCCGTTTTAGTTAAATCTATGATACAAGTATAAGTTGATGCCTCTTCAAACACTATTTCAGAACCGAAATGGACTAAATTTTCTACAGCGGTATTATCTTTAAAAAACTGCCTAATACCAACTCCAAAATCAGCAACTAAAAACTTATGAGGTAAAATGAAAGAAACTACACCCTTGCTGTTAATTAAAGAATAACACTTTTCCATGAATAAGGCGTAAATGTCATAATTTGCCGTTGCAGATTGGTATTTCTTTTCATAATACTCACACATTATAGGGTAATGCTCCATTAACCCCTGTTTTCGTACATAAGGCGGATTTCCAATCACCACATCAAACCCTCCTTTTTCAAACACTTTAGGAAATTGTTCCTGCCAATTAAATGCTTTATCTCCTGCAACGGTTTTACTATCTATTAAGCTGTTACCACATTTAATATTACTGCTTAAATCGTTTAGTTTACGACGTGGCTGTGCCGTACGTAACCATAACGATAGTTTGGCAATTTCTACAGATTCTTCGTTAAGGTCTACCCCGTAGATATTGTTTTCTAAAATGGTGTTTTCAATATCAGGAAACTGTAAACCGCCTCCTAATACTTTGGTTTTAAGCTCATCTATATAATGGTGTTCTGCTATTAGAAAATTGAGCGCCTGGTTAAGAAATGCACCGCTACCACACGCTGGATCACAGATGGTAAGTTGTAGTAACCAATCTCTATAGCTATCTAAAATTTCTACTAATTTTTTAATGGTTGAATCTGGTCTCTTCTTCCCATTTACTTTACGTCCTTTAAAATATTCCTCTTCTTTAAAGCCTAATTGGGCTTTCTTTTCTTCGCAAAGTTTACCAACGGTATTTTCTACAATGTATTTGGTAATGTATTTGGGGGTGTAGAATACCCCATCTTTTTTACGTTTACTTTTTTGCTTATCGAAGTCTGCACCTTCAATTTCGGCATTAACGCTTTCAATTTCGTTTAATGAGTTTTCAAAGATATGTCCTAAGATATTTACATCTACCTGACTCTCGAAATCGTAAGCTGCTAATTTACTGGTGTGTTTGTATAGGAACTCGCTATCTATGTCTAAACTATCGAGAATCGTGTCTTCTTTAAACAAGCCCCCGTTATAGGCATAAATTTCGGCTCTGTTGGCGGTTCCTGCCCTACCTTGGTCTAGGAATTTAAAATATTGTTTGAACAAATCATACAAAGGCGTATCGTTACCAAAATCGACATTAGATTTCCAATGATTTAATATTTGTTGCGTGCTGTTTGGTGGCAGTAAGCCTCTATCTTCAGCAAAGAAAATAAACAGGTAGCGGTCTATTAGTTTTTGTGATTTTTTAAAGAGGGTTAGCTTAACGTTTTTCTCTAATTTAATTAACTCTGCTTTTTCTTCTTCGGTGTGATGAGATTCTGAAACAAGTTCTGAATGACGATTATTTTTTAAAGTTTTAGCATTACGCCTTACCAAATCTCTATAAAGTTCGCGTTTAAAAATTGAGTAATCTTTATAAAATTGCTTAGTGATTTGCTCTTCTTCGACTACCGATGCCTCTTTTATTTTAAGCGGCAGATTGTTTAATATATTGTCTTTATGTAAACAGATGTATAATAAAGCAAACTGCTCTGGGGTAAGTTGAAATAAATTAAACTCTTCAAACTCGGTAGCATCATTAATATAAAAACGTAACTTCTCGAAATTTGATGTTATTACATATACACATCCTTTTTGATTGGCTTTATAATCGAATGCTTGTTTACGTATACTTTCTAAGTCTTTGGTATTAGTTCCTTTTAATTCTATTACACCTAATGCTATATCGTTATCTAATATAGCTCCGTCAGCCTTACGTGCATTGTTTTCATTTTTATACTCGGCAACCAGATTATAATTTGCTTTAGGCTTTAATGTATAATCTAAAATATTAACAAATAGTTCGGTTAGGAATATGCCCTGATATTCTTCTTCTTTAGAACTACGTATGTTATCCTGTATTGTTGGGTTAAGGAAGTACTTGGTGTATTTTTTATAAGCTTTAGTTATGGCATCACTATCTTGTAATTTTAAATAGTGCTTAAGAACTGATGATTGGTATAACGACATTAATAGATTTAATTTAGGTCTTTAAAAATATAAATATAACTTGACTTAACATTAAGGTTTTTCTTATTTAATAATAATTTATGTCTTAGTTTCACTTTCCCTTATATATCCCTTTATTTATGTTTACAGAGATTTCCGCTTAATAAAATAAAAAAGAGGGTAAACCTCGTCAATATGTTGTAAATGATAATTACCCTTATGGTAGACTATATTTTGCTTCATATCATTGTAATCAAGATAATCTTGCATGATTTTTTTATTGACCGGCTTTTGAGAATAATTCTTTTTTAATTTAATTAACCCTGCTTTTGATGCTTCGCTTTTTAACCTGGAAGCGGTTGCTACCGATATATTAAATAGCTGCTCTACCCCATTAACAGAAACAGGAGCGAATTGCTCTTTATAGTTAAATTTAGGTGACAAAAAATGATAGGTACTTCCCTTTAATTGTACGCTTTTTTGTTTCTTAACTTTTCTCCAAAAATCTTTATGGAGATAACTATAAATTACTGCTCCTGTAACTGCCTTTATTTTATAATAGTTATTAAAGTCTATCTGAAATGCTAACCTTACTAACCAGTTATTTTCTTTTCTAATTCTATCGAAAGACTTGAATACATAAAACTGTGTTTTTTGATTGTAAACTATCCAGCCTATCTCCATCAAAAAATTGAGATACTTTTTTAGGGTTTTCCGACTATTAATACACTCAACAAACTGAATAAATTGTAATGCTTCGTTATCTAACTGTGCTTTACCGCTTGGGTATATTAGCTTTAACAATAAAAAGTATTGTAATTCCCTTGAATAGTTGCAGCATTGTGCATCAATAAACATTTCTATTGGTACACTAATATGCTTTGCGACTGTTATTTTTTTTTAACAGAATAATGATTGTCTATAATATTATGAATATCTGAAAGCTTGTAATACAACTTACCTTTAATTTGAGAATAGGGCAAAATGCCTTCTTCCCTCCAATTTGATGCCGTTTTTGGGCTTATTTTAAATAGTTGTAAAACATCGGCATTATCTAAAATGACGTATTTAGGATCTTGAACATTTTTAAGTTCACTTTGCTTAACAAGATATTCTAAACGTTCTAATATCTTATTTAAACTATCGTTTATGGGGTGTTTGAAAGCTGTCATAATTAGCGTTTTTTATTATTAATACTAATTAAGGCTTCTTCTAATTCGGAGCGTTTATATCTGATTAAATTACCTAATCGATAAGGTTTAAGTACTCCTTTTTTGTTCCAGTCTGTTAGGGTTACTAAAGATACTTTTAGGATTTTTGCTACTTCCTGGCGTGTAAGATATTCGGCAGGTTTGATAGGTTGGAAATTTTGAGCTATTACATTTAATTCCGCTCTTACATCGTTAATGATGTCTTCTTTTAATTCGGCAGGTGTTATTCCGAAAACTTGGGTTATTTTACTTTGTTCCATCGTGATACGTGTTATGGTTCGATGGTGTAAAATTAAATCAGAGGTGTTTAAGTAAGCGTACCGGAAGGTACTCGAACGGTATTAGTTTACTTCTTTTTTGTGAGGTATATTAAAGTTTGCTTTATCGAAATTTCGTTCTGTTTCCTGTGCTTTTTCAGTAGTTGTATTAAGATATTTTGAAAGTGTATTTTCAGTAGTCTTTACATCAAAAATATTAAATACTTGTTTTGCAAACTGTGTATAATTGATATCTCCATTCTTTCGTTTAGGTGCATTTATGTACTCTAAATCAGCAAGCATTCCCATTAAATAACCTAAATGAGCTGGTTTAGAATCCCAGTTAATTTTCATATCATTTATAGATTGTTCATTCTTTTTATGATTAATTATCGCTTCTTCCAATTCATATAAATCTTTAAGAAAAGCGTTTCCAATATTAAACAAAGAAAATGGCAGTAAGCTTACCAATTTAAACCTATATGTTGAATAAAGTCTTAATTCGTCTTCAAAAGGCATTTTAGAAATATCGATATATCCATCCTTTATAAATTTGTGATTTTCCTCTAAAAAATTTTTATAAGCCTGAGTTAGTGAAACCGATATAAAATATTCATCGAATTTGGAATAATATCTTGACTTCTGGTCGTCTATATAAAAATCATTTTTTATTAGGTTTAAATTTACAATTAGTGCCTTAATGGTAAATGTGACAAAGTTTTCTAAATCATTATAATCCGTTTTTGAAAATTCTAAATATATTTCACTTTTAGCCTTATAATACAATTCATATACATTAGATAAAATATTCTTTATTATTGCTTTTATTTTAACAACATCAAATTCATATAAAGATTTATCCTTATAGATTACCGGAGTATATTCTTGAGACATATCAAATTTATCATCGTCAATATCAATCAAGAACTTGAGATAATAATTTTGAGAAAGAGCATTTAAAAATTTGGATGTAGATTTCAAACAGAATAGTTTATAATTTAGCTTACTTCTTTAACATCTGGTATCAAAAAATCTTTAGAATTGAACTTTCTAAAAGTCTCCTGCCCTTTGTCGGAATCTAAATTCAAGTATTTTTCAAGAGTATTATTAGTAGTTTCAGCGTCGAATGTTCTTAAAACGTCTTTAGCAAATTGGCTATAATTAATTTCTCCATCCTTTTTTCGAGGAGCTTCTATATACCCTAATTGCGCTAGAGTTGAAATGATAAATCCTAATTGTGAAGGCTTACCACTCCATTTGAGTTTAGAAACGTGGTCGGTAGTGTCATTTGTGTTATCATTATTTTTTAAATCTTCAATAAAATCCAGCATGTTTTGGGCTTCTTTTTTTGCGAAATATTTAAAGAAATTTATTTGCAATTCAGTTAGTGTAGAGTTTCTAAAATCTGGTCTAAAAAGGCTAGACTCTACTTTTAGATCCTGTATTAGTTTAGGATTTGAAAACTTCGGAAATTCTGAAATATTTACTTCATATTCAGAAAGATATTTATTCAATAAATCATCATCATAATTCAAAACATACAATTGCTTGATTTCATTGAATAAATAGGAATAATAATATTTGTGATTTTCTATATCTGAATTTGCCAGATTACTAAAAATCTCAGACTTCAAACTATCTACAGCGTTCTTGATTTCAGCATAAGCATTAAAAAAGGATTTCATTTTAAGAGCATCAGGATTAGTAACAACTTCCTTAAAATTTAGCATAGAGGATTTATTCATAAAGATATAGCCAACAGTAAATATATAGTTAAAACTCTAAATTTAGTAAACCTTATCTTACTTTACCTTTTTCAAAGGAACTTTTTCGTAATTATTTTCTTTATTTTGTTTCAACCAAAACTGTTGTAACATTTTCGCATTTTCTTTAGGAGTAATTTTAATATACTTTAAAAACTGAGCCTCAGTTTGATGTCCTGTAATCGCCATGATAACCATATTAGGCAATTTACCATACAGATTGGATGCGAAACTTCTACGGCATATATGGGATGATACCAATTTATGCATAGGGTAAACTCCTTTTTCTTTACGCTTAGTTTTAGGATTTATAAGGCTACCTTCAATCTCTTGTTTGAAACCAGCTTCTTTACACACATCTTTAATATGTAAATTAAACTTTTGGTCGGATACACTTCTTGGGAAGCCGTTATGTTTTTCCAGTATTGCTTTTACTTGTGGATGCATTGGTATAACAACGTTTTGCCCTGTTTTCTGCGTTTCTACTTCAATAAAACCTTCCTTGATATTAGTATCTTTTAAGCGCAAGAAATCTGACACTCTTAATCCTGTTCGCAGACCAATTATAAAGAGGTCTCTAGCGTTTTCCAGACGTTCAACACCTTTGTAGTCATGGTTGTATATTTTATTTATATCAGCGTCTCTAAGATAGATACTATCGACTTTTACTTTAGGCGCAAAGAATTTAGGGTGATTGATATGCTCATGAACCGGAAGTCCTTGTAATTTAGCGTCTCTCGCAATTGTTTTAATAGTACCAATATAGTTACCCACAGTTCCTAAGTTTATCTTTTGTTCCTGAGTAAGATAATTTACAAACCTATCGTAAAAAGTAAGGTTTAAATCAGTAAACTTTATTTTGGTTTTAAATTTGGTTTCGTATTGTTCTAATTTCTTTTGGGTAGTACCATACTTGGTAATCGTTGCTGAACTTACAGGCTTATTCTTTCCTTTAATTATTCTTGAAGGCGCTAACTCTATAAAGCGTTTTACAAACGGTAAGAAAAACACCTGATCTATAGCGTCATCGTTTACAGGTCTATTGAAATGTTTGGCTATTTTGGTTTTAAGCCAATCTCTATCTATGAAGATACCTTGTGAATTATCAGAGTTAAATTCAGATATTATGAAATTCTCTAGGTTGAATAAATGGTCGTTTACTTCGTCCTTATAGGTTACACCAGAGATATTTTTTACCCTTTGCTTTGCAGTACTCCAATAATTAGGTTGAATTTTTAAATCGGTAGAAGCGGTATAATCGAATTTTCTACCGTTCTTGAAACGTACAAGAATATTAGTATATCCCTTAGTACCCTTGACAAGGAAATTGATGGTAGCCATAATATAAACATCTTAAAAGTGAGCTTTATAAAGATACAAAACAATCCCCACATTATCCCCACAATTACCATATTTATGGCTTATTCACTTAATTATTTTTTGATTGAAATATTACAAAATTCCTTTATTTACAAGGATTTCAAGAGGTTTTAGACAAGCATGTATTATATAGAAAAAGTGTTGGCGGGTTCCTCTTTCTCCGCTATAAAAGCTCGTAACAGTAATGTTTACGGGCTTTTTATTTTTTGTAACCATATATATCTTTCAATATTATCGTATCTCCGTTTTCGGCTGTAATATCCAAATCGTACCGAACGTTTATTTTAGTCCCAATAGGCGCATAATAATAAATAACCCAAGCATCGTCCTCTTTAACGCCTATACAGCCATTAGAGTAAGCCTTGCCAAGTGTGTTGGGGTTTGTTGTGGGGTGGATAAATTGACCATACCGTAAACCATTAAGTTCAGTTTCTATAAAAGGGATTTTAGGCACCAAGGTTATTTTACCATCATCTCTTTTAGTTACTTTATATTCATGGTTGTTAACGGGATTGGCATATCTCGGATTTTTAACATAACCAATTATAATACCTGTTCCTGTTTTTGTTCTTAAGTCTTCTACCCTATTTGACATTTTTAGGTATTTTTTTTCAAATCTTCCCACACGAATTGGAAATTCAAATAGCTTCACTGAGTTTTCATAAATACGAAGTTTAAACTCCGGAATATTAACATCGATAGTCGTATTTTTAAATGAATTTTTAAGCGAAATAGCTTGAATAGAGTCTGGAATTAGTATGTAGTTTCCTCGTGGAAGCGCAATCATTTTCTTTTGATCATATACAAACGAATCTCTTAATTTCATTCTGTAATAATCAGTGTTTTGAAGTGTATCAATAATCCAAGGGTTGCTTCTCACTATAAGGTGTTCTGTTAGTATATATGGGGTTTGAGTGTTATACATCCTTACTAATGAATCCAAATATTGAAAATATGCCCGAATAGGAACATCTTTTTTAATTTTGATTTTTATGGGAAGGGAATCATGAGCTAAATTTACAGCTGGAATTGGATTTTTAAACCTGTTTAAGCTACTTACGCTTTTAGCACTAAAGACCAGCATTGCCAAAATCGAAATTAACACCAAATGCGATAGTGATTTAGATGTTTTCATTTTATCAGTAGTTTACCAATAGCTCTTAAACGGTTTTTTTAAGATAATAATTAATGATATCTGCAGTAGAAACAATTCCAACCAACTTAGTATTCTCTAAAATAGGAATGGCATGATAATACTCAGTCGACAATACTTTAGCGGCATCTTCAACACTTGAACTTGTGGTTAAATAAAACGGTTTTGTAGTCATGATATCTTTTACTGTTAGTTTTCTATACACCTCATGGCCATCATCAATGCCAGCACCTACAATGTTGTACATAAAATCTATTAAACTAACCATGCCGACTAATTTTTCATTTTCTAAAACAGGAATATGGTGATGCCATTTCCTTTTTTCATAAATATGTTTTACATCCAGTAGCTTTTGATCTGGCGACACCGTTACCACATCTTGCGTCATTATTGATTTTATAGAATTGGTTTCCATGACCTAAAATTTTTCTCTATCAAACACTTAAAATTAACTTATTAGGCTCAAAATTAACATGATATATATCATGTTAAATACGCAAAATTGTTAATATTTTTAATACAGCAACAGTATGTACTAAATAAACGTTAACCGTTTTTGCCATCAACATTAATATTCAGCGTAAACACTATTCTTTTTTTGAATACAACCCACTAAAAATAAAAGACATGAAAACTAAAACCATAATAGAGTTGCTCACGTTAAGTTCCAGTATTTATGTTTTAGCCAGAGATACAAAATTCTTAGAAAAACTAAATGATTTTTCTGAAAAGGGTATGGAAAACATAAATAAAGCCATGGCCGAAACCCAACTTGACGAAAACGGGAACGAACTGGAGTTTATAGACAAAGTGCTTTTAAAAACCCATGAACTTAAAGTGGAACTCGACCAAAAAATAGAAGAATTAGTGGCTAAATTCTATAAAAAAATAAATATAGCCCATCTAGATGAAATTAAAGCGCTCAACGAAAAAATTGAAAAGCTGGATAAAACTGTTGCATTACTAGAAGCTAGACTTAACAAACTTGAAGCTTAAAATGGGCATTGTAACCGACATAGTAAAGGGTTATAGATCATTCTCAAGGTACAATCAAATTCTCAAAGTTTTGATGAAATACGGATTTGATGATTTGGTGCAATACCTTGAGGAAAACAGACACTACGCCTTTATTCAAAAATTTATTCCAAATGCTACCAAAAAACGAGTTGCTAAATATAGCAAATGGGCCAAAATGAGGTTGGTTTGCGAAGAACTTGGGCCTACTTTTATAAAGTTTGGCCAGATTTTAAGCAATAGACCAGACCTTGTGCCCTTAGAATTAACTTTTGAATTAGAAAAGCTTCAGGATAACGTTCCACCCATGAGCGAAAATGAAGCCAAACAAGTTGTTGAAACCGAATTAAATGGTAAAGTTGAAAACCTATTCGCATGGTTCGAGCCAAACCCTTTTGCTTCTGCCTCCATGGCACAAGTTCATAAAGTTACTTTACATTCCGGTAAACGTATTGCTCTAAAAATTCAACGGGCTGGTATTTATGATATCATTATTGAAGATATTAAGGTAATGTACAAAATTGCACATGTTCTAGAACACAGAATACCGTCCTTAAAAAGTTTTGACCCCGTTGGTCTGGTTAAAAATTTTGAAGCTTCACTTTTAAAAGAACTTGATTTTATTCACGAGTCGATCAACGTACAACGGTTCTATAATAACTTAGCTAAAGACCATTCTTTAGAACAGTTTGCTCAAGCTCCAAAAGTATATCAACAATTTACAACCCCAAAAGTATTGGCTTTAGAGTTTGTTTCTGGTATTAAAATAGATAGAACGGACGAGCTAAAGTCTAAAAATATAGATACAAAAGTTATAGCCCGAAGGTTAAGCATAAGTTACTTTAAACAGGTTTTTGAGTATGGTTTCTTTCACGCAGACCCCCATCCTGGAAATATATTAGTGCTCCCAAACAACCATATTTGCTATTTAGACTTTGGTATGATGGGCAGTATGCTTCCTAGGGATATAACCATATTTGGCAAATTATTTATAGCTATAACCAATAAAGACGTAAAAAAAATAATTAAGGCGCTACAATTGCTATCTAACAACGCCCCCATTGTTAATAGAAGGGATTTGGAATTTGACATCAACGAGTTTGTTGAAAAATATTATGTTCGGGATATCCATAAAAATGAAATGAGCACCGTTTTGTTAGAACTAAAAGACATTATTATAGCACACGGTTTAATGGTGCCTACTTATTTTTTCCTATTTGCCCGGTCTTTGGTAACCATCGAGGGTGTTATCGAGAAGCTAGACCCGACATTAGAGCAGTTCGATATTGTAAAACCTTACCTAAAAAAGAGTGCTACTAAAAAATACAATCCCATAAAAATAGGCACAAAAGTTATTAATTCTATTGTAGAGTTTACCGATTATATCGAAGACCTACCCCAGGATTTACAAAATGCCATCCGGAAAATTAATTCTGGAAAAATAAAGGTTGACATAACCCACAAAGGGATAGACCCCGTTGTACATACCTTGCAACGCATAACAAAACAATTAATTACAGCGTTCATTGTGGGAGCTCTTGTTATAGGAGCTTCGTTGTTTATTATTTTCCAAATACGTCCTCTTTGGAAAGGCATTTCATTATTGGGTATAATAAGCTTTTTAATAGCGATAATTTTAGCTTTTGGAATGTTGAACAACATCAAAAAAGGTGATTATGACTATTAATTTTTACTGATTGACAGATAAGTAAATCAATAAAAAATTGCATAAAAAAACGTCATTACGATTTTAGTTAGCGACCGAAGTAATCTGTTCGATAGAAGTCCCGTTCAAAAGGTTACTTCGTCATTTCTCCTCGCAATGACGGGTGCAAATATTCATTTGTAATTATAACGCAAACTGTTATTGTTATAAAATAAAGAATACGCTCAAGGTTTAGAAAATGCTTTTTTAAAGTGGCCAAAAGCTTCTGAAATCTCATTTTGGAAATGTTCCAGTTGGGTTTCCTCCTTTTTTGGGGCGTATTTTCCTCTAAGCTTATCGATAAACGAATTAAAATCCTTTTTTCCTCGTTCAAAGGCCGATTTTGCTTCAGACTTATCTTTCTTGAATTTTTGTTCTAAAATCTCCAGTTGTATTTTAAATTGTTCTATTTCAATTAGCGTTAATGCATACATTCTATTTAAAGTTTCATTAGTTTTTATCTTTACTTCAATATCATGTAATATTGAGAGCAACTGTTTTTTTTGTTTTTTAAAAACCTCTTTGGTCTCTGCTTTTCCTAATGCTAATTGCACGCGAAGTTCGTCAAATTTTGTGTGTAATTCTTCAATTTTTGCTTTCACATCCTTGACCTTAAACTCGCTATCGTGAATAAATTGGTTGAATTTTTTCTTAACCTCCTCATATTTATCTTGAGCTTCTGCTTTTCCCAAAGCGGCTTGCACCTGAAACTCTTCAAGTTCTGTTGCCGATCTTTTAAGGGCCTCTATAACCTTATCGACAAAATGAATATCCTTGTTTTTCATGACGCTTAAATTTATAGTTCTATTAAATATCGGAACAAAATAAGGCTTGCACAATGACTTTTATCAGTTTTCAATAGCCCCGGCTTGAAATAAACCGAAAAAGACATGATTTTAATCATTTTATATAAACAAACACTGTAATAACTTTAAATTCATAACAATATGTCATGCTAAGCGCATTAAAAATAAAGTCTTTTTTCTCTGAAATTGGCGAACTAGCATATTTTACAAGACGGTTTCTTAAAGAGCTTTTTAACAAACCTTTTGAGTTTAACGAATTACTAAAACAGTGTTATAATGTAGGTTACCGGTCTGTTTTACTCGTTGGTGTAACCGGCTTTATTATAGGGTTGGTAATTACATTGCAAACAAGACCTACGCTAGAAGAATTTGGAGCCGAATCGTGGATGCCCTCTATGGTTAGCATTTCCATTATTAGAGAAATTGGACCAGTAATTATAGCTTTAACATTTGCGGGGCGCATCGCTTCTGGAATTGGGGCAGAATTAGGATCTATGCGTGTTACAGAACAAATTGACGCCATGGAAGTTTCAGGTACCAATCCGTTTAAATTCCTTGTCGTTACCAGAGTACTGGCTGCTACTTTAATGCTTCCCGTTTTAGTGATTTTAGGTGATGCCATAGCGCTTTATGGCTCATATATTATTGAAAACCTAAAAGGCGATGTGTCTTTTCTGCTGTATTTTAACAAGGTTTTTAACGCCTTAGAATTTGGTGATATTATTCCTGCTACCATAAAAACCTTTTTTTTCGGTTTTGCAATTGGTTTGGTGGGATGCTTTAAAGGGTATTACTGCGAAAAAGGAACGGTAGGCGTTGGCTTAGCGGCTAACTCAGCCGTAGTTTTTTCATCTATGCTACTATTTATCATCGATTTTATAGCCGTATTTATTACCGACTTATTTTTTTGAATTAAAAATGAAAACACCTTTTGGCATATCGAACGAAACAAAAAAAGCGGACAATAGGCAGCCTATTCTTGAAATCAAAGATTTAAAAAAGTCTTTTGGTAACAATCATGTTTTAAACGGATTCAATCTTCAACTTTTTGAAGGTGAAAACCTGGTTATCATGGGAAAATCCGGTTGTGGCAAATCTGTAATGATTAAATGTATGGTGGGCTTGATCGCGCCCGACTCTGGTTCAATAAATGTTATGGGAAAAGATATCAATACCTTAAACCAAATAGAACTGGATAAACTACGAACAGAAATTGGCTTTCTGTTTCAAGGCAGTGCATTGTATGATTCTATGACCGTCAGGGAAAATTTAGAATTTCCTTTAAGACGGCATAAACACAAATTTGGAACTATTACCGACACAACGCCTTTGGTTCTTGAAGCTCTGGATAATGTTGGATTAGCCAATACTATAGATTTAATGCCTGCCGAATTATCCGGAGGCATGCAAAGACGTGTGGCATTAGCAAGAACTCTGATTTTAAAACCTAAAATCATTTTATATGATGAACCTACAAGCGGATTAGACCCCATAACATCAAAAGAAATCATTGAACTCATGCGGCGCATACAACAACAGTATAAAACATCTTCGCTCATTATTACGCACGATGTAGATTGTGCACGCGTAGTATCTGAGCGTATCATTCTACTCGTTGATGGCATTAATTACGCAGAAGGTACATTTGTAACCCTAAAGGCATCAAATGACGAAAAAGTAAAAGCATTCTTCAAATAAATATGAGCGTTATGAAAAATACAAGCAATCACAAACTTAGGTTGGGCATTTTTGTCGTCGCAAGCCTAACCCTATTTATAGTTGCGATATATTTAATTGGCAATCGTCAAAACATGTTTGCAAAAACATTTTCAATTAGTGCCAATTTCAGAAACGTTAACGGCCTAATGCAAGGTAACAATGTTCGGTACTCTGGTATAAACATCGGTACGGTAAAAAATATTTCAATGTTAAACGATTCTACCATTAGTGTTAATATGGTCATTGAAGAAAAAATGGTAGAACATATAAAAAAGGATGCTATCGCAACCATCAGTACCGATGGTTTGGTTGGTAACATGATCGTAAACATCATACCGGGCAAAGGTGATGCCGAAACTATTTCTTCTGGCGACATTATTGAAACCTATACCAAAATTGGAACTGGGGAAATGCTAAGCACCTTAAATGTAACCAACGAAAATGCTGCTTTATTAACAGCCAAATTACTCAAAATAGCAGATGCCATGTCTAACAGCCAAGGCACTTTTGGCATGCTTATAAACGACACCATTGTATCCCACAACCTTAAGCAAACCGTTATTCAATTGAGGATTATGAGCATTGAGGCCAATAAAGCTATGAAAAGTTTGAATTCTATTATTGATTCCATCAATTTTAACGAAAGTGTTGCAGGCAAATTACTTAACGATTCTATAGAAGCCCAAAAAGTAAGCGTTGTGCTAACCAATCTTGAAACCTCAACTAATGATATAAAAACGGTAATTAACAATTTAAACGAAACAATAACCAATTATAAAAACGGTAATGGTGCAGTAGAATACCTTTTTAAAGATGAGGATTTTGTAAAAACCCTTGAGCAAACCATGAAAAACATTAATGATGGAAGCCATAAGTTCAACCAAAACATGGAAGCCTTAAAACATAATTTTTTAACGCGTAGATATTTCAGGAAATTGGAAAAAAAACAAAAAAATAATTGAGTTTAGGCTATATTGGAACCATCTATTAAAATACAAGTAAATATCCCAACCTTATAAAATTGCAATAGCTAAAATTCAGAAACTTTTTCTCTCAAACATCTGTTTCCCTACAACTTAATTTTTTTCCCTTATCAAAACCAATATGAAGCACCTTTTTAATTTTCTAAAAACTTATTTATTTAAACGATTAACCATAGCATAAACTGCTATTTTTTGTAACTTTGCTCGCATGCATTTTAAAGAAAAAACAATTAAACTACAGAAAGTAAAAATTACAGTACAGTACAGGATAGAATCGTTTTAACCTTAATATATATTTGTAGAATAACTTTTTAAAAATAACATGAGTACAGCAACAAAAAACTTTAAATACGTAGATTATCTTTGGGATAACGATAAAGCAGAAAGCTTAGGAGACGACCAAGTAGCCTTATTTTTATATCGTTCCAATATTTTAGGAGCAGATTTAAGAATAACTAATTATGGTGGTGGTAATACAAGTTGTAAAACCATAGAAAAAGACCCTTTAACCAACGAAGAGGTTGAAGTAATGTGGGTGAAAGGCTCTGGTGGAGATATCGGGACCCTTACGCGTTCAGGAATTGCTGGACTTTACACAAACAGATTACGTGATTTAAAGAATGTTTATGGAGGTCTAGAAGATGAAGACCGTATGGTAGGTTTATTTAACCACTGTATATATGATTTAGATAGTAAAGCACCGTCTATCGACACCCCTTTGCATGGTTTACTCCCATTTAAGCATATTGACCACTTACACCCTGATGCACTTATCGCTGTTGCTGCTGCAAAAGACAGTGAAAAAGTAACCAAAGAGATTTGGGGAGATACTATGGGCTGGGTACCATGGCAACGTCCTGGTTTCGATTTAGGATTACAATTAGAGAAATGTTTAGCTGAAAACCCAGGCATTAGAGGTATCGTATTAGGAAGCCACGGTCTGTTTACTTGGGGAGATACCTCTTACGAATGTTATATAAATAGTTTAGAAGTTATTGAAAAAGCTTCTGAATACATCGATAAAAAAATTGCTGAAAAAGGTTCTGTTTTTGGTGGTCAAAAAGTGGAAAGCTTACCAAAAGAAGAGCGTTTAGAAAAAGCTGCACAATTAATGCCGTTGTTAAGAGGACTTTGTTCTTCTGAAAACCAAATGATTGGTCACTTTTCTGATACCGATGTGGTTATGGAGTACATAAACAGTAATGATTTGGAAAGATTGGCCCCAATGGGAACCTCTTGCCCAGATCACTTCTTACGTACTAAAATTCAACCTTTAGTTTTAACTTTAGATGCGAATGAAGATTTATCAGATGCTGAAGCTGTTCTTAAAAAACTAGAACCCGCTTTTGAACAATACAGACAAGAATACGCAGATTATTATAATACTTGCAAAAGAGACAACAGTCCTGCAATGCGCGACCCTAACCCAGTAATCATTATTTATCCTGGTGTTGGTATGTTCAGTTTTGCCAAAAACAAGCAAACAACACGTGTTGCCAGTGAGTTTTACATCAATGCCATCAATGTAATGCGTGGTGCCGAAGCAATCTCAGCGTACACTTCTTTACCAAGACAAGAAGCTTTTGATATTGAATATTGGTTATTGGAAGAAGCCAAATTACAACGTATGCCAAAAGAGCAACCATTATCTCGTAAAGTAGCCTTAGTTACTGGAGCTGGTGGCGGTATTGGTAAAGCTATTGCCGATAAATTGGCTGCTGAAGGTGCTAATATTGTTTTGACAGATATTAATGAAGACAGCTTAAAAGAAGCGCACGCCACTTACAAGCGCGATGTCTCTACTTATGTGGTATGCGACGTTACCAATTACGAATCTATCGTTAATGCTTATAAAAAAGCTTGTGTTGAATTTGGTGGCATAGACATTATTGTACATAGCGCCGGATTGGCCATTTCCAAACCAATTGAAGAAACTACCCAAAAAGATTGGGATCTGCTTCAAGATGTATTGGTTAAAGGTCAGTTTGAATTGGCAAAAGCAGGCGTAGAAGTAATGCGTAAGCAAAACCTTGGTGGAAACTTTATTAGTATTGCCAGTAAGAACGGATTGGTTTCAGGGCCTAACAACGTGGGGTACGGTACAGCTAAAGCTGCACAACAACATATGTCGCGTTTATTGGCTGCTGAATTGGCAAAAGATAAAATCCGCGTAAATGTAGTAAACCCAGACGGTGTTATTGTAGGAAGTAAAATTTGGGAAGGTGCTTGGGCTGAAGGCCGTGCCAAAGCTTATGGCATTACCGTTGAAGAACTTCCAGCACACTACGCTAAAAGAAACTTATTAAACGAAATTATCTACCCAGAAGATATTGCCAATGGTGTATTTTCTTTAGTAGGAATTTTAGATAAAAGTACCGGAAACATTATTAACGTTGACGGCGGAATGGCAAATGCATTCGTAAGATAGTTATTAGAGTTAGTTTTAGTTAAAAAACTTCCATAGCATATTAATTTATATATGGGAGTTTTTTTTTAAAACAACGAACCTTCAACGAGCAATTGGCCTTATGGGCTTTTTTGTAAAATGTAATCAGTAATAAACAAATATTGAACAATCCGTTATTGTAAAAATTTAATCAGATGAAAATAGAACAAAACCACATACAAGATACCAATAAAGAAGACCTTCAATCGCACCAAGAACAATTTGATTTTTTATCAAACAACTTAGCAAAAAAAGGTGCTGATATAAAAGGTATAATAAATAAACTTAAAGACTTTCAAGTCGCTATCCCTAGTTGGGCTTTGGGTGCTGGAGGTACGAGGTTCGGACGTTTTTCGTTTTATGGTGAACCTTCTAGTTTAGAACAAAAAATTCAGGATGTTGGTATTTTGCATGCACTTACACAAACGGCGGGTGCGGTTTCGCTTCATATTCCATGGGATATTCCCGAAGATTACTACGCTATAAAAGATATAGCAAACGGATTGGATATAAAATTCGATGCTGTTAACTCTAACACCTTTCAAGATCAAAAAAACGCCAAAGAGAGTTATAAATTTGGATCTTTAAGTAATACAAGTGAAGCGGTTAGGCAACAAGCCATTCAACATAATTTAGATGTCATCAATATTGGTGACAAACTGGGCTCAAAAGCATTAACGGTTTGGTTGGCCGATGGGTCTTCTTTCCCGGGGCAAAACAACTTTCAAACAGCTTTTCAAAATACACAGGACAGCTTAATAGAAATTTATAAAGGTTTGCCAGATGACTGGAAAATGTTAGTAGAATACAAGCCCTATGAACCAAACTTTTACAGTACGGTAATTCAAGATTGGGGGGCTTCATTAATGTTGGCCAATGGCTGTGGCGATAAAGCCTATACTTTAGTTGATTTGGGACACCACCTGCCAAATTCAAATATTGAACAAATTGTTTCTATTTTGCAATTAAAAGGTAAATTAGGCGGTTTCCATTTTAATGATAGCAAATACGGTGATGACGATTTAACCGTTGGAAGCATTAAACCTTATGCCCTATTCCTTATTTTTAACGAGTTGGTTTATGGAATGGAAAACAATCCTAACAACCCAGATTTAGCTTGGATGATTGATGCCAGCCACAATATAAAAGACCCGCTTGAGGATTTAATCCAGTCTTTAGAAGCGATTCAAGAGGCCTATGCCAAAGCGCTTTTAATTGATCAATCTGAATTGAAAGCTGCTCAGTTGGACAACGATGTAGTAAAATGCCAAGAAATTCTTCAAGGAGCCTATAGAACTGATGTGCGTCCATTACTTGCCAAGGCAAGATTGGAAAGTGGCGGTGCTTTAAGTCCAATAAACGCATATCGCTCGCTCGAAGTGAGAAATCAACTAACAAAAGAAAGAGGTAAACACACTGTAGCCACAGGACTGTAATTAATTTTTTGAGATGATAGATGTAACGGCGGTATTTGATATAGGAAAGACCAATAAAAAATTCTTCCTTTTTGATAAAGATTATAAAGAAGTGTACAAAGAGTACACAAAATTTGATGAAATTGAAGATGAAGACGGGCACCCAACAGAAAACTTACAAGCGCTTCAAACATGGTTAAAAAGTGTTTTTGAAAACATCTTGGAGAATTCTGAATACAATGTTGAAGCCATTAACTTTTCAACCTACGGTGCTAGTTTTGTCCACCTCGATGAAAATGGCGAAGTATTAACGCCGCTTTATAATTATACCAAACAAATAGACCAAAATATCATTGATTCCTTCATTGAAAAGTATGGACCAAAGGAAGATTTTTTAAAAACTACAGGTTGTTTTGATTTGAGTCTTTTAAATTCTGGCTTGCAGTTGTATTGGATAAAACACACCAAACCTGAAGTTTTTAAAAAGATCAGATACTCGTTGCACCTACCTCAATACTTAAGTTATATTTTTACAGGAATTCCACTTAGTGAATATACCAGCATTGGTTGTCACACCGCGCTTTGGGATTATACAAAAAAAGATTACCACAGTTGGGTGTACAAAGAAGAATTGCATAAAATATTGCCTCCTATAGTTTCAACCGAAACAAGCATCAACATGAACTATAATGGAAAACGCATCAAAATTGGCGTGGGTATTCATGATAGTTCTTCAGCACTGTTACCTTACGTTCGAAGTGTAAAGAAAAAGTTTGTTTTAGTATCTACTGGTACATGGAGCATTACATTAAACCCGTTTACCGACCGCCCAATTGTTGATGATACTGATGCTAAAGATTCCATAAATTACATGAGAATTAATGGAAAACCTGTAAAGGCAACACGCGTATTTTTAGGCAATGAGTACAAAATACAGGTAGCCAAACTAAGCGAGCATTTTGGTGTTGATGAAGATTATCATCGCCATGTTAAATTCGATTATAATGTGTATTCTGAAATTATGCACGATTTTAAACACATGTTTAAGTGGGAAAGCATAAATGACGAAGACATGCCCGAGCAAACCAATATTAGCTACAATGAATTTGACCATGCTTACCATCAATTAATGACAGAACTTGTTCTGTTACAAGTAAAAAGCATAAAGGATGTTGTAAGTGGTGAAAAAATAAAGAGATTATACGTAGATGGTGGTTTTAGCGATAACGACCTTTTTGTAAAATTACTATCCCATCATTTTAGAAATATGAAATTGAGGACTACCGATTCTTCATTAGGTTCGGCTCTTGGAGCTGCAATTTCAATTTCAGATAAAAAACTAAATTCAAAATTTTTAAAGAAAAACTATTCATTAAAAAAGCATGTCCCATTTATCATCAGCTAAATATCAGTAATTTGAGTTAGTCACTAATTCTAATAATTCCGTAAAAACTGGTGTTAAGTTCAACACGCTTTACATTTTTAACCTATACCCTATACAAATGTCTAAGAATCACAAATTAGAGCACCCCAGAGACCAGATTACAAGAATTATCAGTAGAATTTACAAAAGGGGAATGACCACTACTTCTGGTGGTAACATTTCTATTATAGATGATAATGGTGATATATGGGTTACACCTTCAGCCATTGACAAAGGATCATTAAGAGCCTCTGATATTATCTGTGTAAAAAAAGATGGCTCTATAGTTGGCAAGCACAAGCCTTCATCAGAGTTTCCATTCCACAAAGCTATTTATGAAGCAAGACCCGATATAAAATCGGTAATACATGCGCACCCCCCTGCCCTAGTATCATTCAGTATTGTTCGCCAAATACCGAATACCAATATTATTTCGCAAGCCAGACACATATGCGGCCCAATAGGTTACGCCAAATATGAATTGCCTGGTAGTGATAAACTAGGTGAAGTTATTGCTGAGGAGTTTAAAAAAGGCTTTAAAGCGGTAATTATGGAAAATCATGGCACAGTATTGGGCGGAAGCGATTTAACTGATGCTTTTGAGCGGTTTGAGATGTTGGAATTCTGTGCCCGAACTATTTTGTACGGTTCTCAAATAGGTACGCCAAATTATTTAACCGACGACCAAATAAGCAATTTTGAAAAACAGGCGGCACACATGCTTCCAGAAATGGAAGAAACAATCCACTTACCGGAAGAAGTTGAAAAACGCTTACAAATATGTAACATCGTTAAACGATCTTGCGAACAAGGCTTGATGATCAGTTCATACGGCACAGTTTCTATGCGTCTTGAAAACAACGACTTTTTGATTACACCTACAGATGTTAGCCGATGGGACATGAACCTTGAAGATATCGTTCAAATAAAAGACGGTAAAAGAGAAAAAGGAAAGATACCCAGTAGAGCGACTTGGATACATCAAGAAATTTATAAAAACAATCCTGGTGTCAATTCTATAATCATGACGCAATCGCCATACTTAATGGCGTTTGGTGTGACTAAATCATATTTGAACGTTCGTACTATTCCCGAAAGTTGGATTTTTCTCCAAGATATTCCATCGGTAAAATATGGCACGCACTTTAAGTTTAACAACAACTCAGAAATTGTTGAAAATTGTACTACCGCTTTAATTATTGAAAACGATTCGGTTATTATTACTGGCGATAAATTATTACAAACTTTTGATTATCTTGAGGTCGCAGAATTTAGTGCGAAATCTATAGTTTTAGGAGCTTCATTAGGAGAAATGGTTCCAATAAACGATAACCAAGTAGAAGAATTAAGACAAAAGTTTTTAACATAAACATAATTTACTAACAACTAAACAAACTAAAATCTAACTAACATATGGCATTATCCCACATAGAAGAAGAAGTAATTGAAGACATAGCAGGCGGAGAATTTGAAAGAACTCCTGTACCTAAATCGAATTTAAAAGGTTGGAAAAGTTTTTTGGGTATGTATGCTGGAGAGCATGCAGCTGGTACCGAATTTATGATTGGTCCATTATTTTTAACCGCTGGCGTAAGTGCCTTCGATTTATTGGTTGGCCTTTTGCTCGGTAACTTATTGGCCGTTTTATCCTGGCGGTTTTTAACTGCCGAAATCGCTGTAAAAAATAGGCTTACACTATACTTTCAACTAGAAAAAATAAGTGGAAAAAGTTTAGTTACAGCTTACAACTTAGCTAACGGTATACTCTTTTGCTTTTTAGCGGGATCTATGATTACGGTATCGGCCACAGCCGTTGGTATTCCATTCGATATGCCTATGCCAAAATTAGACGATACCATGCCAAATGGTATGACATGGATTGTTATTGTTATTCTAATCGGCGCAGTGATTTCTATCATAGCCGCCCGTGGTTACGATACGGTTTCAAAGGCTGCCAATTGGATGTCGCCCGTTATAGTATTGGCTTTTGTAGCTTGTGGCATTGTTGCTTTGAGTCAATTGGGTGTTTCAAGTTTTTCAGATTTTTGGGATATTTGGGGCGAAGGTGGCGAGCCTTTCCCAGGACAAATAAAATATACGTTTTGGCATGTTATGATATGGTCGTGGTTTGCCAACAGCGCCATGCATATTGGTATGTCTGATTTGTCTGTATTTAGGTTTGCAAAAAAAGCGAGTTCAGGATGGACTACAGCTGCTGGAATGTATGTTGGCCATTATATGGCTTGGATTGCAGCCTGTTTATTATACGCAGTTTATTTAAAAACACCGGAAGCCCAAGCTTTTTTAACAAACGGCGAAGCACCTCCTGTAGCCCCAGGACCTTTAGCAAATAATGCCATCGGTATTTTTGGAATTATTGCTGTGGTTTTAGCTGGCTGGACAACAGCCAACCCAACAATTTACAGAGCTGGTTTAGCATTTCAGGCCATTTTACCTAAACTATCAACCGCTAAGGTTACTATTTTAGCAGGAACCATTGCGACCATTGCTGGTTTGTTTCCTGCATTTGCCATGAAACTTTTAGGTTTTGTAGCGCTGTACGGTTTTATTTTAGCCCCGGTTGGTGCTATTATAGTTTTTGAGCATTTCTTTCACAAAAAATTCGGTATTGTGAAAAATTATGCTGAAAAAGCTAATATTAAATTTAATAAATCTGTGCTTTGGGCCTGGGCCATTAGTTTTGGTATTTTCTACTTTATATCGGTACAATTTGATGTGTTTTTATCGTTTGTAACCCTACCGGCTTGGTTGCTTTGCGGTATATTATTTTTAATATTCAGTAAGCAGTTTCAAAAGAAAAACAACTAAAATGATTAATATATCAAAAAAAGCTTCCGTTAAAAATGGAAGCTTTTTTTATTTCTATCATACATGAACTTAAAGTTAAATTAGTTATTAATAGTACTGCTATTTCTTAATTATCCTAACCATCACTTTCTTTTCTTCCATAATCCTCAAGAAATAAACACCATTTGGTTTATTTGAAATATCAAGTGTTAATCTATTTTGAATATTGCTATGTTTTTCAGAATAAATCAAAGCACCGTTGATGCTATACAGGTCTGTTACAATTTCAGTTATCTCTGGAGGTAGGGTTATATTGAAAACACCTTTTGTTGGATTTGGGAAAATATGATAAGTAAATTTCTTTTTGTTTTTACTATCATTATTTAAAACAACATTTACATCACCTTCCAAGCTAATATAATCGTACATAAGGTGACTATTTCCTGAATTTGAAGGCATTAAAAAGGTTAATGTATTTTCTCCATCTACTTTGAATAAATGATTTGGAACTTCAAAGGTTTGAATACCGTACTTAGCACGATTAGATTGACGTAGCCAAGCGTTTCCACCAGAAGGCGTTTCAGGATATCCTTGATATATGCTAGTACCATTAAAATCTATCCAAAATTGTGCATGGTCTGCACTGGCAAAAGCTACAGTTAATTTAGAGGAACCACTTGGAGGCAGGCCCTTTGTTTTAAAATTAAAGTTCCAGTGCCAACGGTTCCAACTTCCATCAGACATTTTAATGTATTTAGTATGCACATAGGGAATCACTTCAGACCAATTTTTATCTGAAATATTGTATTCTATGGGATTAGGAAAAGTATTTTCAAATTTTTCTTCTACAAACCCTTCACAATACTCAAAATCACCAAGTTTAAATTCAGCTGCAGTTCTATTTGGGATACCGATTTCCCAAAGCAATTTTCCACTATCACGAGGAATAGTCCAATTTAGGTTTCCAATGTTGGTTGTGTTACTGGCTAACACTTCTACATTTTCCATTCTAAAATCACTAATTGCGCCGCTTTTAAAAGCAAATAAGGTATAAGTTCCTGGACGCACATGTTTGATGTTAAAATCACCATTCATATCAGTTTTGGCCCAATATTGGTAACTCTTGCTTTCAAATTGCCAATCGCCACCAGAAGCTGGGTTTAATTGGGTTACCCCAATCCATGCATTACTTCCATCTAAATTGGGCTTTTCAGAATCTGTTATTGAAAAATTTCCTGTTATATTACCACGGCCGTCGGCCCGAGGATATTCTGGAGTGTTTGTTAACCAAGCATATGGCCATTTAGAACTTTCTTGATCAGCCCTTAACTTAGCATCTTGCCAATTGTTATCACCTGTATCTTTTAAGGAAGTATAGATTAAATACGGACCGTAAATTTTAGACCACCTTTCACCTTGTGGTATCGTAAACCCTTTGGAGTTATAATGCACCTGATTAAATAACACATGAATAATACCGGCTGCCGCATTTAATTCATGACTTGTTGGACCTTGCGGGAAGTATTCATGATTCCCAAAAACAGCCCATGTCCCTATATGGTTAACATCACTGGCATGCCCCCAAACTGGGAGTTCGTAATAATTCTCAGAATATTGGTATTTACCATCATATTTACCCGCTCTTACACCTGTATTTAGCTTAACTATTTCCTTTATTGCAGTAGATGATGCGTTTTGATAATCGTATACAGAAGGCATTTGCCAACTTTTTTGTTCAGTAACATAGATTTTTTCAGCTAAATAATCGGTGCCATCATTCGCAATCCATAATACATGTCGCCATATCCCTAAGTCGAAATCTGGATATTCAGGTAAGTGATCTAAAATATTGTAAGAGTAAAGTGCAGTGTCATCTTTTTTAAGTACAAAATGCACATCAACATCAATGGTTGGTTCTAAATTATCTTCAGAATATTTTCTTTTAAAAGAAACATCTATAAAGTCGTCACTTTCTGCTTTTATTGAAAACTTACAATTTGAGAGCCTTGTATAGCCGTATGGACCATTGAAACTAAAGTAAGCTCCTACCCTATCGTTGTGGCTGTAATTGGTTTGTGCCAATGTTTCAACTCCATTAACTTTCAAAGACATAATATTAGCTGTAAACTTGTCAATAGTAGCTTGCAAAATACCATTATCTAAAACCACATAAGTGCCATATTCTTTGAGTAAACGATTAGGGTCTTGGCTAATAGAAACTATCGTTTTACTTCCGTCGAAACTCACATCTAAACTATCACCATCAGGTTTGGTGATTTTACCATCCAAAATATAATTGTTTAACACAGCGGTATGATCGCCATTGACGATTAGAGCTCCTACATCAGAAATATGGATAGTACCATTGGTTCCTATTAACACGCCATTTGCTACATCTACAATACCACCCGAAACATTTAAAGTTCCAGTTGCATTATTATTGTTACCTACGTGAAGATAGGTTCCTGCATATAATGTACCTCCTAAAATATTGGCTTCAGCGTTTCCGTTAAGAGCATAACCAATATAAAACTCATTCTTACTGTGTATGGCTCCACCGTTTAAATTTAGTGTGGCATTATAAGCATTTCCTAAATATACAGCACTTCTAATATTTAAATCTGCTGGAGCATTTAGTGTTATGTTTCCTTTTAAATAACTGCTATTCCATGGTAATAATATACCGTTGAACGTGGCATCTGCTACCTCATTTAAATCTGAATAAATATTCAAAGTACCAGGACGGTAATTTATGTCTCCAGAGTTACCTCCGGTCTGAATAGGGTTATATGGGTTACCGGCAACTATAATTAGAGAAGCGTCTTGTATATTAGAAAAATCTATTGATGGATCACTCCAGTTGTCTGGATTGTAAAAATCTGAATTCACATCGCCTTCCCAGACAATGGTCTGTGCGTATGAATTCCCTATAAAGGTTAGAAGAAAAAATACAAGTGTGACAAAAAAACGTATTATAGAAATTTGTGTTTTCAAAGCTTTAATTTGATTAAAAAAATAAGGGTGCGTAAAATACGCACCCTTATAATTTAACTTGAATGTTGTTAATTTACAACATTTACTTATTATTTAACTAATAACTTAACAGCTTTAGTTCCTTCTAAAGTTTTAACTGTTGCGATCCAAAGACCAGAGTTAAAACTAAAGTTAGTATCAGTATTGGTTTTAATAGTTTTCACTAAAGCACCTGTCATACTGTAGATATTAACTTCAGTAGAAGATTTTACGTCAGAAACATAAATTCTGCTTCCAATAGCTCTTACGTTAGATGATACATTAGAAAACGCTCCTGCTTTATCAATGCCAAGTGTAAAATCTGGATTAGCTACTAATGAGCTAGGAACTGGTTCTCCAGCAAGCATATATGCTGCATTTCTCCAGATAGTTAATGCTTCAGGAGAAATGTTAGCTCCATCACCTCTAATAATGGCTCCATAATTAAAGGCAAAAGCAACCATATCCGCCTTAGTTAAATCAGCAGCGTCAGTACCTAGTTGTGTTCCTTCAGGAATACTGTTTATTATAATAGAAGTATCAGGAGAAGTAGTAACATCAGCAACCGTAGCAAGGTTTGTACCCGTAACGCTTATTTCAAGGTTATTCAATACGTCAATAGCGTTCGACCCAGCTGCACCTGTATTATCGGCCAACTCGTTGTAAAGGATAACATCATTCCCTCCTGAAAAATCAATTCCATTGAACAACATGTTGGATTGATTACTTGGATCAATAGAAACTTTAGTTTCTGCAGAAAGCTCAACAATAGCACCAGCTGAAGAAATCGCTTTACCATCTCTTAAAGCCCATGATTTATTCATTATAAAAGGAATTGTAAGATTTTTAGGAGCTAAAGGTCCAGTCCAAATACCATCGCCAGAACCAAATGTTTCTTGAGCGATAACTAAATCATAACCTGTTAAGTCTAAACCAGTACCATCTGCATCAGTTTCAATTACGGTAACATTAAAATTATCGTCAGCTTGAAACATTCTGATAATAGGGTCGTTTGTAGAACTTGACGCACTTGCATCACTTGTAAAGCCAGCTTTTTGTACATAAGCTAAATCAATTACAGGAGCAACATAATCAGGATTCACATATAACTCATCCGGTGAAATCATACCAGTTAAATGGTAAGCTGCATTTCTCCAGATTGTTAACGCTTCAGATGAAAGGTTAGCACCATCGCCTAAGGCAATTGCACCGTAGTTCATAGAAAAAGCGATAACTGGAGCTCCTAATACATCCTCTGTGTTTTCTCCTAATTGAACTCCTGGACGTAATTCGTTGAATACTATAGCAGCACTTGGAGTAGTTACATCTGGAACTTGAGCATGCAAAGAACCTGAAGAACCACCAATAGTGTTGTTAACAATGTCTAGATCATTTAAGATTTGAAAACCAGTACTTCCACCAGGCGTTCCATCATCGTTTGCCAATTCAGCAAAAATTCTTACGGAATTTCCTTCAGAGAAATCAATACCACTAAATAACGGGTCAGATCTTCTTTCACCATGAGGCACATCAATTGAAGTTGCTGTTGACGCAACAATATTTGCATCTGTTTCTGTAATTCCAGCCTTGCCTGAATTCCAAGCATAAGTTTTATTGAAAATTGTTGGAATACTAATATTTTGAATAGCCGCTGAACCAGTACCACTAAAAATAGCACTACTAGAACCAAAAGTTTCTTGAACAATAGCTAAATCGTATCCAGAAAGATCAATATCGGCAGCTGGATCAACTATTACAGTAACGTTAAAGTTAGGGTCGGCTTGAAGCATTCTGATGATGGCATCGTTATCGACGGCAGAAGCACCAGCTCCCATTGTTTTAGACGCTGTTAAATAAGCAACTTCTTTTGCAGGAGCTCCAGCACTTGCTGTAATAGTTGTATTTGTAAAATCAAAAGCAGGAGCATCAAGGGTGTATCCAGGCGCAACCTTAATTTTACCATCTGCAACCCAGCCATCAACCAATCCTCTTTGGTCTCCTCCAAGTATAAGGCTACCATCACTAATTGTGATATGTCCAGCTCCTGAACGATCTGCACGCACGTCAAAATCATAAGCTCCATTAAGTTCTAATGACCCAGAAGTAATATTTACCGTTCCATAACCACTATAACCACCAAGTAAAATACCTTGTCCTGTAGAAGTATAGCGTCCTCCATTGATGTTTAGAGTAGCATCACCACCATCAGCTAAAATTAAATAGTTCTTAGAGTTAATAAGACCACCATTTACATTAATGGTTGTAGCGGGTCCTTGACCAAAACGTGCTTGATTTCTAATATTAACATCAGCACCTTCTTCAATGTTTAAATCACCACTAAAGAAGTTTCCTCCACCGGCCCACATGGCCAAAGGAGCAGCTATCGTAATAGGAACACCAGGTGTACCTGTCATATGGCTAACCGCGCCTTGCAAGAAATTGTTAGCAGGATCAACCGATCTTAACGAAACGCTTAAAGTTGGTGCGTTTGGTGCATCAGGATCAACTGATACATCATCTGATCCTTCTGGAATAATACCTAAATCCCAGTTAGCAGGGTTTGTAAAGTCTGTATCAGCAGCTCCAGTCCACATGATGGCATCACCTGGATCGTAGGAAACCACAAAAGTTTCGTCAGCACCTTCGTCATACTGCGCTCCAATTAATCTACTTGGTCTTGTTGTAATTTTACCTGCAGCTACATAATCGTTAACAACAGTTGTTTGATCTCCTGCAAGGTAAAGCGTACCTCCGTTAATATATAACTCACCAGTACCTGCTCCAGCCTCGTTAATAGCAAAACCTCCAGCAAGGTGTAATTCTCCTCCGGTTAGATTGATTTTACCGTTACCAGCATATCCACCTAAAATCAGACCATTAAGCGTTGAAGTTACCATACCACCCTGAATATTCAAAGTAGCATCACCACTTTCACCAATAATCAATTGGTTTTTCGAGTTTAACACAGTTCCTTCTTTAACCGTTATTGTTGCTGGGTTGTCCACAAGACCAAAACGCGATTGACCTCTAATATCGAGACTACCACCCGGGGTATCAGGAATACTGTCGAGTACCAAATTACCACCAAAATAGTTAGTCCTAGCGACCGTCATTAAACCCCATATGGTTAACGTTGAGTTAGAACCATTCAACAAGTTAACATTGTCATTAGCATTTCCTGCTTCAGATAGTGTTGTAATGTAGTGAGGCAAATTGGTGGCATCTGCACCGATGGTAACATCTGATGTTGCATCCGGAATTCCGTTAGGATCCCAGTTTGCTGGATTGACAAATACTGTGTCCACAGCTCCTGTCCATGTTACTGCATTTTGCGCGCTTAAAGTCCCCACAGTGAAGACTAAAACACAAAACGCAGCAAATTTACTTAGTAAAGTTGTTTTCATAATTTTAGTAAAGTTGTTTAATTAATTATTTTTTAACACTATGAATATATTAAATTTAATTGAAACCCCATAGCATTAAGATTTTCTAAATATAAAAATGAATACAAGGATTGCTATCCTGCACTTACCTGTAATTAATATTAAGTTGGATAAAATACATATTTTAGCGATGTATGGCTATTCTTTTAGTAGCTTTCGCAATAGCGAAGCAGGCACTTTAAAAATAGTGCCATGTCTGATGCCTTTTGGAAATTCAATTTTATCTGAAATATCTTCCCAATTTTTTAAGTTGGAAGATTGTACGGCACCGTATTGATGATTAGTGTATTTGTCGAAATACACAATCCATTTATCATCAATTTTAATGGCTGTTGGTCCTTCTGCCCAGTATTTTCCGGTAATGGGTGCACTGGCTTTACTGTATGGTCCTTCCAGGTTGTCACTAAACGCTACTTTTAAGTTCTTTTGAACCGGTTTTTTCGTTTCGTCTTTTAAGAACATCACGTATTTTTCATTACCGTATTTTTGAATGGTAGCATCTATTACGTTAAAGCCTGGTTCATAAAATAGCTTGGTAGGTGTGAAGGTTTTAAAATCTTTTGTTTTGGTGTAATACATGCGGTGGTTATAACCGGCGTCTTCTTCGATTTGAGTTTCCGGGAATTTTCCCGTAATGGTACTAGCCCAGTAAATAATGTATTCTTTGGTGTTTTCATTATATGTAATTTCTGGAGCCCAGGTATTTCTGGTGCCTTCTTCATGTGCCATAACCGGAATGAATTTCTGTTCAGACCAATGTATTAAATCTTTGGAGTTCGCGTACCCAATACCTTTATCGGTCCAGCTAACGGTCCAGACCATATGATAGAGCCCATCGTTACCTTTTATAATACAAGGGTCGCGCATGAGCTTATCTTTACCAACTTCTGGTTTTAAAAACGACTTGTCATCGTTTAACGCTTTCCATTTAAAGCCGTTTTTACTATAAGCTAAATGCAAACCATCTTCTCCATTTCCTTTAAAATAGGAAAACATATAAACTTCTTTTTCTGGAATAACATCATTGGCAACCAACCAATTTTCGCAAGCGTTTGGCCAGTTTAAATGAGTTCCAAATCGCCCTAAACCAAAGCCATGACCACCATTTTCATAAATATGCATTTCGGCAGGCACTTTATTTTCTTTTAGAGCCATATAGTAATTTATACTGTTTTCAACGGGTACAGAATAATCATCAGTTGCATGAATTAAAATAGTTGGAGGTGTATTGCCATTAACTTGTTTTTCATTTGAATATTTTTCAATGAGTTCTTCTGAAGGATTTTTACCAAGCAAATTTACTCTGGAACCGTTATGGGTAATACCTTCTTCCATAGAAATAACCGGATAGATAAGCATCGAGAAATCTGGTCGCGCACTAAAACCATCAGCTTTATAAACCTTGTCGTTATAATGCGTTGAAGCGGTCGACGCTAAATGGCCACCGGCCGAAAACCCGATAACACCAATTTTACTGGGGTCTAAATGCCATTTTTCAGCTTGTCTCCTTACGGTTCTAATGGCTTCCTGTACATCTTGAAGCGGACCAATGGTTTTGTTTTCCATGATACCATCATTTGGTAATCTATATTTCAAAACAAAAGCTGAAATACCAATAGAATTTAACCATTCAGCAATTTTATCGCCTTCTTTGATATGTGATAGCACACCATAACCACCACCGGGACACACAATAACTGCCGGATTTTTGGAGTTGTTATTATCAACTAAAAACGGCTTGATTGTTGGAATTGATACTTTACGTATCGCATTGGGGTCCCCATTTTTATCTAATCTGAATTCCTCTTTGTAATCTGTATTTGCTATGGCGCCAGGAATATTGTTCCAAAGCGGAATTTCGGTTTGACCATAGCTGTGGCTGAAAAGTGCTATGAAAAGTAAGGCGAAAAGCGTGTTAGTTTTGTTCATTTTGTGTGCTATAAAATTCTACTTCTACAATACGTAAATGACCTTTTTGGTCTGCTACGGTTTTGTCTTTATATAAATCGAGTTCTTTATTGGGATCTACTTCAACGATTTCATTAAATGCATCGTTTTCAGTTTGAGCACCAATGAGTTCAATGGTAATTTGTTGTGCTAAAACGGGTTTTAGAGGCAAAGTAACATAGCCTAAGCTTTGTGGCGTATTGCCTTTGTAAACAACAGTTTGGTCTGCTAAAATACGAATTGGATAGCTTTTAGAACGCCATCCGGTAAATTTAGCCACACATTGATTCACTATAGCAGGTTTAGCTAAGGTATACCTTATTTGCGCTGTACTCATTTTGCCATCGTTTCGCCATTCGGTCAATTCGTTATCATCATAGCTAAAGTAAGCTTCCTCAATATTCGATACCGTTTCGGCATGCTTAATATACAGTGGTTCTCTTTTTATGGTGTAAGAAGGCGTTTTAGGCGTTGGTCCTCTGCCTAAATAGCTTTCTAACCCCGAATCTGGTAATTGTGTTGAAAGTCCGTTAGTCGTTTCAAAAGGTACCGTTTCTAAGGTTATTTTTGCGGATTTTAATCCATGTGATGTCGCATTAATTTTAATCTTATCAGCATTGGAACCAGATCGAATCATAATGCGATTGATGCCATTTTCAACAGGTAAAGATTTGGATAGAATGTAATTATCAGGCCCTTGAGCAATACCTCCTAACCAAGTGGCATCACCTTGAATTGAAAAGTTTATAAGACTATTGTCAATAGGGCATCGGTTGCCTTCCCGGTCAATCACTTCAATATCAACCAGAGCAACATCGGCGGCATTTGCTTTGAAGCCTGACGGATTGGTGTGTGGTGTTAATTTTATAGCGTAAGGTTCACCGGCCGTTATTTTTTCAGCTTCACTAAGTTTATTGCCTTCGTTATCGTAGCTTATGGCTTTGATCGTGCCTTTTTCGAATTTAATATCTTCAAAAGTAAACAAAAACTGTTTGCTTTGTTTTCCGTAACCTTGAGATACGCCATTAATAAATAGTTCGACCTTGTTACCGGTAGATACGACATAGATGTTTTTAACCACTTTATCTGTGTAATTCCAATGGCCTAAAATATGGGAGCGGTGGTTTTCAATATCTACCCAGCCATCCCACATGACCTGATGGGCAAAAAAGCCATCTTTGGGGATACGCATCGGGTCCACCTCACCACTGGTTCTGTAATTCGATTCGCCTCTATGGTGGGTGTTGGTATCTGAAAATATAATATTTACTCCACCAGAACTCACACGATTTCCAGTGCCTGGACGTTCTCTAAAATAGTCAAACCATCGGGTAATGTCTTCAATGGCATGGGCATCCTGATTGTGGTTGTAATCGGTGGCTGGTTTCCCTCGGTATAAGGGGCCGTCGCCTTCTTTATGGTAAGGCGGTGTATATTCATCCCAATATTTTCGTAAGCCTTCATCTCTGGAGTATTCAGTAGCCCAAAGGGGTTTGCCTGCACTTTTGTTAATATAAAGCATTTCGCCACCGTATTCGGCTTCTCGACTGTCCAGCATTTCACGCGAACCAATAGCGCGACCACCATGAGGGTCGTAAGTGTTTCTTATGCTTTTCATTTCATGCATGTGAGGTTCGCTAATAACCTCGTTTCCGCATTCGTAAAAAATAATGCTAGGATTATTTCTGTTGTAAATAATAGCGTCACGCATCAAGTTTACCCGTTGTTTCCAGTGGTCGCCTTGCGAGTCTTTTTCGGCATCTCCTGCCGGCATAGCTTGCATCAATCCAACACGGTCGCAAGATTCAACATCCTGTTTCCACGGGGTCACGTGCATCCAGCGAACGGTATTTCCATTACCTTCAACAATCATACGGTTACTAAAATCACTCAACCATGCGGGAACAGACATACCAATGGCTGGCCATTCGTTACTTGTACGTTGTGCATAACCTTTTATTTGAATGACTCTATCGTTTAAAACGACTTCCCCTTGTCTAAATGCAGTTTTTCTAAAACCAGTTTTGGTGACGACCTTATCGGTAAGCTTGTCATCTATTTTTAAGAAGCTTTTTACCGTGTACAAATAACCATAGCCCCAACTCCAAAACTGTAAATCGTTAAGGAGCTTGTTTGTTTTTAAAGTTGTTGTATTCCCAGGTTTTACAGTTGAAGGTATAGAGGTAAATTCAGCGACTTTGGTGTTGTTATTATCAAAAATTTCAACGTGTAAAGCTACTGTTTTGTTATTATTGTCTTCATTTTTTATTTCGGCTTCAACATGAATATCCGCACTTTTATTGTTTATATCAATATCCTTAGCATACACGTAAACCCCTGTTGTTCCTAGATTGGAGTACAGCGGAAGGGTTTGATAGACTTTATCGGTAATATGTAAATACACGTTTTTAGGAATCCCGCCATAATTAGCGTTAAAATTGATGTTGTTCCAGCGGTAGGTGGCGTTAGTCACCGTTTCTCTGTATTTCCAGTCGTTATCTATACGCAAGGCAATGGTATTGTTGGCCGGGAAAGGTTTTACATACTCAGAAATATCAAATCCAAAAGCCATAACGCCATTTTCGTGCATCCCGATTTTTTCTCCGTTCACATAAATAGTTCCACCTTGGCGGATGCCTTCAAATTCAACAAACACTTTTTTATCGATGGTATGTTGAGGAAGTTTAAAAGATTTTCGGTACCAAACAATACCCGTGGTTAAATCTGCAATGTCTTTTAAAAAGGCTTCACGCTGGTTATAAGCGTATGGTAAAGTAACCTTTTTCCAGTTCGAATCATCGAAAGTTTCTTTTATGGACTCCTCATGATCACCAGTTTTAAATGTCCAATCGGAATTGAAATTGAATTTTGTACGATCAAAATCCTGAGCCAATAAGGTGCAAGAACAGGTTATTAGTATGGCGAATATGGTATTGATTCGCATTGGTCTCTTAGAGTTTAGTTTCACGTTCTAAATGATATGGGTTTTCAATAGTGTTGGTAGTATTCAAAATAAAATAATCAAGGACCAGACCAGCATCCAGCATATAAATTTTTAAGGTTTGCTTGCCTTTATTTTCAATAGGAACCTGAATTTGTTTTACAGCAGTATTGCTTAATACGTTTTGTTTCCAGGTTCGGCTTCTGCCTTCGGTTTTAAAGTCAATTATCTCAATAGGGTTATTGTTCCATTGCACAGCAACTCTAACACTACCATCGGTTGTTATTGGGTGTGTTGGAAGTGCATACAGACTCAAATTAGCATGAGTTGTCATGGTTTCTGTGTAAATATCATATTCTAAAATAGGTGCGTTTTTATAATCTGAAAATGAAGTTGCATTTAAAGGTCTTGCTTGTAGAGCATTTTCAGAGTGGCCCAAGCCCTTTAAAGGCTTCCAAAAGACTTTATTTTTGGCTTCGTTTTTACTGAAACTGTTGGCATACCAAACGGCTAACCCGTTTTTTTCGATAATGGTTTCTTTAGACAGATTAGTATAACTTTCTGAAACATTAATTTGAATATCTTTTTTGAAGTTTTTAGCTTCAATTGTGATGACATCTGAAGTCGCCTTTCCATGTTTAGCCCATGAATCCCAGTCGATTGAAATCAGAATTCGTTCTTCTAGTAATGAAGAATCACTGTTAAGATACCCAGATTGGCTTGAAACCTTAATCCATTCAGGGATATTTGTAAATGACCATTTGGTATGAGTATTAGATTTTAAGAAGATATCTATAAAATGTGTGGCTGAATTATTCACATAAAAGGTTGGCAGTTTACTTAAACCTTCTGTGGTTTTTAAAGTGTCTTCTATCGAAACACCCAAAATATCGTCTGATGTATATTCAGAAAGCATAATTTGAGGGTTTTGATACACCGGTAGATTTCGAGGTTTCATATGCATAATGCCGCGCCATTTTCCATCAGAGAGCGTATTGTATTTTTCAGTTAAAGCTACAATCTTGTCATAGGCCTGGTGAGATTGCGCTTTGTAATTTGATGCACTTTTTCTGTTTTCTTTAGCATATGCTAAAGCCTTATCTCGGTACAGGAATTTTTTATTCATGTTTGATGCGCCCTCAACGGGGTAGCTTACTAATTGAACAAAAGCTGATTTTAAATCTTCCGGAAGCTCTATTTCTATGGCTTTTACTTTTTTTTCAATATTATGATAGGCCGCAATACGGTTTTCAATTTCATCACCAAATGAAAATGTGTTATAATCCGAAGTATAAATTGGGGTTGTGGGTTCGGTTTGACTCCAGCCCATAAATTCCGGTTTACGTTCAAAAGCTAAGTGGTAATAGGTGTTTTTAATTCCAGCAATGGTTTTACCATAATCTTCCCCGAAAATGTTAGTAAAAAAGTCTTGCTGATGCTGGGTAACCGCATCAATGTCTTCAAAATTTGAGGCATCGTAAGCCATGTCCAAAAATAACTGTGTGTTGTATTCGGCAGGTTTTATATCGCCAACATTTAAAATCCAGATGGATTTGTTTTTTAGCGTGTAGGCTTTCATCATTTCTTCCCAAATGAGGTACGGACTCGTAGTGTTCAACCATAAATAATCGTGCGGTCTGCCCCAGTAAGACACATGGTAATATACACCAGCACCTCCCGAACGTTGTTGCTCTTCGGTATTGCTAAGCGCACGAATGTAGCCGTAGTTATCGTCAGTCCATACTAAGGTAATATCATCAGGGACTTCTAATCCATTTTTATATAAATCTAACACTTCTTTATATACGGTAAAGGCCTGTGGTACTTTGGTAGGGTCGTTATTAATGTGTTTTTTTATAAGTCCTCTTTGATCTTTAATAATGCCGTCTAAAAGTTGTACAGCTTCATCTTTACCTTTCACGCCTTCCATACCACTATCATGAACTCCACGCATGCCCATCGTATAAATAGCATCGATATTTTGCGCCTGTTTAACCCGGGTTTCCCAGTAATGATAAACTTGGTCTTTATTAGTTTTGTAATTAAAAGCTCCGAATTTCTTTTTATTCCATTCATCAACATTGTTTCTTAGCATAGGTTCTGCATGAGATGAGCCTATAACAATGTTATAAATATTGGCCATTTTAACATTGCCCAGATAATGAAAAAAGGCTTTGGTACTGGGGTGCATGGCTGGCCAAATGGCGTTGGCATTTAAACGGAGTAGGAGCTCGAAAATTTTGGAGTAGGTTTTCGGGCCTATGTCCCCCGTTTCGGATTCAAAAGTTTTAGCTGCCCAGGGTTGGAGGCCCCAGTCTTCGTCGTTTAAAAAGATGCCGCGATACCTTACCGATGGAGCTTTACTAAAATAATCTTTCTGATGTAAAATAAGTTCGTTTTGCTTTTTTATAGGAACATCGGCCCACCAGTACCACGGATTTACACCTAATTGTTTTGAAATATTAAACACACCATAGGCTGTTCCACGTGGATTGGTTCCAGCTATAATAAAGGCTTTTTTTATATGCTTTGTAGGGTTTTGTGTAGTTTTGTAAAGGAAACTTTCCCATTGGTTTTTAAAAACAGAGCTGTAATCGTTTTGGGATAGAAATTGATTGACTAATTCGGAATCAAGTTCTCCGATGACAATAACAGAACCTTTAACCTTTTTAAAGTCGGTTATCACTTCTGGTCTGTAATTGGTGATTTTATAGATATCCTCTGAAAGTAAATGGGCCGCAATAGAATCTAGAGCAGCGGCATCCTTATCATATAAGATAGCGGTTTGGTGTTTTGAGGTATAAATTTCAAATTTATTAGAAGCCTGATAGCTACAGTTAACAGGAAATCCCAATACCGTAAAAAAAAGGCATACCAGAACAATAAATATATTTTGTTTTGGATTCTTCATTATTCGGACTCCCTTATTAGGATAACATCGTCTATCTGGCAACTAGAATGGGCTTTGGCATCGGCATAAAATCCTATTTCTATTTTACCATTTTTTACTGGTATATTTCTTAGGGAGATTGTACTCCAGTTTCCAACCGTATCATCTATGGATTTGTTATTTTTAATTCCACCACTTTCGGCATACATTTCTAGTTTATTAAAACCTCCTTGACTTCTAATTTTTGCCGATAAGTGATATGTGCCATCCGGTAATGTAACATACGGACTAGACTCAATAATCTGATAAACTTTTCTTTTAAAATCTATACTGTCTGAAATATTTAAGCTTTTTTCTCCAATAACATATTTACGGTCTGACTCTGTATTAAAATGGTTTAAAACAGGCGAACTATCATCTTCTATCACAATAACATTACCCTGAAGTACTTGAGAATGCCATGCCAATAATTGTTCTTTAATTGGTTTAACGGGACTTGGGATATGCCTACGGTCTGCTTCAAAACTGGGGTTTTTCACGTAATTATTATCGTTAGAAACAGTCCATTCGCCTGTAGTTTCGTTGAGCTTCCAAGCATTTAAGGAGTTAAAATATGGCATTTCATCATCAAACGATAAGGGACACCATTGGTTGTAACCTAAACCATTTCCAGCAAAATCAGCCCATCGGTCGCCACAAAAAATAACTGTTTCTTGTTTTGAACCTTTTACATTGACGAAAAATCCTGTTTGCGTAATATGTGAATAATCATCCATACTTCCCGGAGTAATCAACATTTTATTGGTTGGGGTATAAGGTCCTCTAATGTCATCAGCGACCAGATAATAAGCATACGATGAATCCCATCCGTATAAGTTTGAAGCGTACAGATAATACTTTCCTCGATATTTAAACATGCAATTGCCTTCGCGTCCTTTTCCTCTAAAAACTTGTGTACAATCTAAAAGATTTACCATGCCGTCTTTCACACCAATTTCAGAGATATAAATCTTGTTGCGACCTCTGCCATAGGAATATACTAAATAGGATTTTCCGGTATCGTAGTCGGTAAACACGGTTTGGTCGCCTGTATTAGGGGTTCCAATTCTATCGGTCATGTCCAAGCGGTTGTGCTTTTTAAAATTTCCGACAGGTGAATCAGAAAGCGCTATTAAAACACTGTTATTATGTTGAATAAACAAGGCATATTGTTTCAATTCAGGTACATGAACTACGCCCATACGGCCTAACCACCCGGTACGTCCTTGGTTTTCGACTTCTTCTTTTACAAGCACGTTATTCTCAAACGTCCAATTCACCAAATCGGTTGAACTGTAACAGCTTACCGCAACAAAATGATTTCTTTCGTGTGTTATGGCTGGGTTTTCCCGGTATAATTCGGCTTCTTCATAATGCACACCGTACCAATAGTATTTTTCTTTTCCGGTAAATGGGTCGTTAAATTTAAAAATACCTCCTCCTTGACTATAGATAGGTTTGCCATCAACGGTATTCCAAAATTGGTCGTTTTTAATCTTATTGAGTTGAGCAAAAAGTGAACAGTTTACCGAAACTAACAACAAAACAACTGAAAAGCCTGATAGTATTGTTTTTCTCTTAATCATTATAAATTTCTTATTCTATAGCAACAATAAAAATTAAGCATTATTGTTTTAAACCAATGTGCTTTATATTATTTAAAATCTAAGTAATTTTATTGTATTCTATAAATTTCGGCACCCGCCAAAAGAAAACATCCTAAACCGTAATCTTCAAAATCGGGAACTTTATCATAAGATAGCGGTTGCCCATCCTTCGGTTCTTTTCCTGTAGATTGTAAATAACCTAAAAAACCATTTTTATGCAAAGCGTCTTTTATAATGGCATTCCAGCCTTTTTCAACAACAGGCAAATAGGTCTCTTTGTCCAAAATACCATTGTTAATACCATAAGCCATAGCATAGATAAACAAAGCTGTTCCAGAGGTTTCTTTGCCGCCAAAATGTGTTGGATCGTGCAAGCTAACGTTCCAAAAACCATCCTTTCTTTGAATAGGAACCAATGCTTTTGCCATTGATTTTAAATCGATAATATATTGCTCTCTGTGAGGCGCATCCTGAGGTATAATAGAAAGTGTTCTTGCCAAGGCCCCTATTACCCAACCGTTACCACGGCTCCAATACGAGTCTTCACCATTTGGTTCTGTGTATGGCGGGTCAAAATCGGCATCGCGCCACCAAAGCCCGTCTTTTGGATTGTAAAGTCCACTCTCTCCGTGTTTATCTCGTGTGTACATGTACATTCTGTACATTTTTTCAAAATAACGTTCATCATTTTCTAAAACCCCCATTTTAGCAAATACAGGCATGCCCATTTGAATAGCATCAATCCACCACCAATCATCAACTTGAGGCGTATTAAGAAGCATATTCATACACGCTTTTGTGCTTTTAAGTTTTTTAGAATCGGGTACTAATTTGTACAAATCGATATAAGTTTGTGCTGCACAATAGTCGTCTGCATTGCGATTTGCTGCTCCATGCCTAAAATTCCAATCGTGAAATTCAGCCCAATCATATGCGTATTGGTAATATTCTTCTTTTGGGTAAATCTCGTGCAAAGCCATTAATCCTTCATAATACACACCACGGGTCCAGATATTGCTTGGTCGCTCCTTGTTGGTTACTATAGTTTTGCCTACATCTGGCCATTTTTCCATAAAATATTTATTGGCAAGCTGCATGCTATTCAAAACCTCTTCCCTATTAAAAGGCGTTTGTGCCATACTAAACCCTGATACAAATAAGGCTAAACAAAAGAGTAACAGATTATTTTTCATTGTTGTATATATTTAATTTTTAATTGCTTTTAAAGGTATTAAGTTTATTGGGCCTAAAAGTCCCGAAGGCATTGGCTCCCATTTTGTGGCATCAAACTTTTGATAATCTTTGTTTACCATGTTTATTTCATAGAAATTTTTCCATTCTTCACCACGCAATTCTTTGGCTCGAACCCTGTTGGCCGAAAGGTTGGTAACTTCAATTTCAATTTGGTTAAGCCCTTCTTTTAATTCGCCAATATTTATTTCAAATGGATTTGCCCAAACCGCACCTATATATTTACCATTTAACCAGACTTTGGCACTCTCGCGCACGTCACCCAAGTTAAGTTGCCAATTTTTGACCGTACTATCTGGATTTTCAAATTTAATGCCATATTTTGCTGTTCCTGAAAAACCTTCAGCAGCTTGGCTTAGATTGGTCCAAGATTCTAACTTGACTAGGTTAGCGTTTTCCGGTAACGTTGGCCCTCCTCTTAAGAAAGAAATATTCCAATTCCCATTGAGTTTGTAAGATGCGCCTGAGGGCTCTAAGTATTCCCAATTTTTTAAACGTGATATTGGCGTACTCTTTAAAAACAAAGATTCCCCAGGTTTTATGGAAACCTTAACCCATGTTTTACCATTTTCGACTTTAGTAAGTGCTTTTCCAGATTTATCTTGGTTAGCATCATAAAGTTCTACTTCTTTTTCAACAATTTGGGTTGGAATATAACCTTTAACCAAATTAGCCGTATGATTTACTAAATAATATACTTTCTCGCCATCAATGTCCCGTCTAATATATTTCAGCCCCGTTTCTACCAAAGTTTCCGGTAGAATACCCGCTATATCTAAATCACGATAAATATCTTTTGAAGGAACGAGCATATTAGAATTTTCTGCAATCAACTTATGCATGCTTTCGTTTTGTGCTTTGTAGTTGTGAAATCCAGGAACGGTCTCCGGAAGATCTTCAAAAATAATATGTGCACCTTCGTTTTTTAGTGCTAACAGTTTTTCGAGTGTAGCCAATGGCATATTTTTACAATCCGGTACTACAAGTGATTTGTATTCGCCTCCTGGTAATTTGATTTTTCCATCTGAAACCGTTGCGTTGTTAATGAACTCATCTGATATAAAATCGGTAGCATACCCATTAGCCATAAGGTTCTTAGTGGTTTTATAAAACGGTTCGTGATGCAACCACTCTTCTAATGAATGTATTTTAAACTGAAAGAACAAACTCCCCTTAAGATAGGTATTCCAAACATCATAAATTGGCCAATATAGTAATGTTTCATTATCGGGTTTACCTGATTGCAAGTACTTTTGACAGTTGGCGATATATGAAAATAATTCAGCTTCATCTTCGCCTATAGCCAAATTAGGATTAAAATTTACAGAAGCATAAAATTTCCAACCTGGCCAATCTGCACGCTTAGGCGAGTAAGTTGTACCATGTAAAAAAATGTGATTAACACCATTTACAAATAAATCCTCCAATTCAGGTTTACACTGCGAAAGCGCCACTTTAAAATGGTCACGAAGCCAAGTAAAGGTTTCTGATGACGTTAAAGGCTTTCCTGCAATATGCGCTGCAGAAGAAGAGAATTTAAGCATCACTGGATCGGCGTCACCTTCGCGAATATCTTCTTGTTCGCGTCGTAAACCCGGTATATCGTAAGGCATCGAACCAAAGGTTTCACATTCTGGTATATCGGCAGAGGCATATAAATCGATTAAATTTCCGGGAGAACCGTGTGCCTGTAATCGGGATTTAAAATTGTGTTTATTGGCCCAAGCCGTCCATGGTTTATCAAAATCATTTAATAATAAATCCGACAGCGTCTCCCTGTAATCGCTCTTTACACGGTTGCCTTCTTCGGTATCTTCATCACTCAATAACAATGGTATATAAGGCTTTAAATCATAACCTCGGTATTGTTCAAAAGCTTCGAAAAAATTAGGCGTAAAATTGGTTCCGTAAACTTCATAACTATCATTAAAAATAGAACGAATATTACCATCAAAACCTATTAAAGCTTCACCAAAACGCTGTAGGTAAGCGTTTAACGCTTCTTCAGAATAATGATCTAGCGTAAAGCCAGAACCACCAGGGGCGGCACGTTTAACTTTTTGCCCTGTTTTACCGGTAAAAATGGCATAAACCGTATAATCATCATCTTTAGCAATCCAATTAATTTGGTTTTCATTTACCTGCTCGGTTAAGTCGATGTAATTTCCTTTATCACCAAAAGCAAGAAGAAATTTTAACGTAGCCGGACGCTTTTCTTTTGGATTTTCAACCTTTATTTCTTTAGAAAAAGAAGCTCCATTTTCTACGTTATAGGTTTGGGTGATAAGTTTTGTGGCAGCGTGTTTTGGCGTTACCTGAGGGCCGCCATAAGGCCAACCTGTACCGAGAGTTAAATCAACTTGCATACCCAAACTATCGGCTACTTTTGTAGTATAGCTTAACATGTTCATCCACTTTGGAGAAAGATAATCTATAAAATTATCTTCCTCGCCTTTTACACCATAAATAGGTGCAATCTCTACACCTCCAATGCCTACTCGATGTAAATCTATTAAATTTTGCTTTATGTTAACCGAATCGACTGCACTGCCCATCCACCACCAACGTGTCCAAGGTTTTTGTTGACTCTCGTTATTTTTGAGGTTTACGCTTTTGGCTTCAAACAAATCTATTTTCTCGTTCTCACCACAAGAAAATGTGAAGCTTACTAATATTACTAAAACAATTAAACTCTTTTTTTGCATGATATTTTATTAGTGTTCTTTTTTTATATCCACGGCGTAAATTTGTGAAGTACCCTCAAAATTTGCTCTAAAGATAATTTGTTTTCCATTTGGAGAAAAATGAACATTGGGTTCAAGGTCATAATCGTGATTTTTCATGTTGACCAATTTTCGCGAAACTAGACTATCTCCCTTTGGCGTAAAATGATAAATCCACATGCCGTCTTTGGCTCTTGCTACTTGACCAGAGTCTCCTCCATCTCCAGCAAATGTTTTTTGGTCTGGTGAGATATTAAAATGTATAGACCACTCATCCCGTTTTAGAGCATATCTCGTTTCTTCACCAGAATCTAAATGTTTTCCTGCAAGATAAAATGTAATGCTCCTTGGAATTTGAAGGTCAAACCAAATGGTGGTTCCATCATGACTAAAAAATTCATGACCAGCAATTTCTCTGTCAACCGTTCTTTTATGCATCAACTGATTTTGCCTTGTTTTTATATCAATCGTCCAAATTCTATCCACTTTATGCCAAGGACCTTCGTGGCAATACATAAGCAAATTGGGATTTGTTGGGGAAAATTGAATATGGTTGAGCCATGCATTTTCTGAATATATATTATTTAACTGCTTTGTTTCCAAATCGATAGTTATCAAACTTCTTTCAAGTTTTGCTTCATATATCTTATCAAAATAACTTGACTTAGAGGGGTTTCTCTTGAATATTTCGTTTTCTTCTTTGGTTATAAGCGCACCTCCCAAGAGGGTTTCATCTGCATTTAGCGTAGACACCGATCCAATGACCTCGCTGTCGAACTTGTAAATAAACTCGGTTTCGTGCGTATCAATATGGGTTGCAAAAACACTATCTTTTACCATATAGAATACTTTACGGGTTTTAGCACCTACTATCTCTCCTCTTTTCCTACCGGGTTTATCTGTTATCTGATCAACTGTTTTGGTGTTTAAATTGATTGAAAAGTATTGACTGCCAGTTTCAGAACTTCCCGTAAAAACCATCAAGTCGTCTTTTCCGTCTTCCGATTTTAAAAACGGATTATTATGAAAGTAAAAACTTCGATTACTACCTGCTCTATTAACAAGCTTTTCGATTTTATGCCCAGTGGTAGAATCAACCCAGACTTTAGCCAATGAGCTTTCTTTTCCAGTTTCCATAACGAGAGGATGTTCCATTTTGGATGTATTGGAGCCAGAAGCAACCTCATTAGTCTTGCTTTTACAAGCAATACAAACAACAGCTAGCCATAATATCGTCTTACTTAAAAAATTCATTTATTATTTTTTATAAAAGTAAAATCAATTGCCCGTTCTCCTATCCTGTTGCATCCTGTTAGTTGTAGTATTAAGGTCAAACTACATTAATCTGCCTTGTAGTTTATAACATTTAATTGAATAGTTTTTGTACCCAAAGACGAATCGACAGTAATATTTTTTTAGAAGCATCTGTTTAATTTGGCAACTCCTCTTGCAATAGAATTCAAAATAGAGACTGTAATTTTTTAACTTGCTTACTGGTAATAGTAAATAGCTAAAAAGGGCGAATAAAGACTTGTATTTATCGTAGTAACGATTTCATTTTAGTTTTGGATAAAATTACTCAGTTTCTATACTGTTGAATCCTGATAAAATATCATTTTAAAATCTATCTACATGTAAGAACAGGATGGAATTAATTTTTTTAATAAATATTTTCCATGAGACTAAACATTATAATAAGACATGAAAGATTTAAAAAAAATTCCAGTGGGTGTCGTTTGCATATTCCTATATTGCCTCTCAATGAATGCTCAAGTAGTTGAAGGTAAAGATTACTCTTCCCTTTCAGATGTCGACCATACCTTCGATATGGCTGGCGATGATATTTTCGGCCAACGGTTTCCATCGGAAAACTATACATACAAAGATCCTGTTACTGGGTTTACAGTAAACGCATTAACAACATCTAGGCACAGTAATTCCAAAATGTACCAGACTCACCCACAATGGACTGCAGATGGAAAGTATATTATTTTTTCATCAAACAGAACTTCCACAAAAGAAAACAGAGACCGTCAATACTATGCGGTTTCAACGACTAATTTTGAAATTGTTCAAATCACTACAGGAAATAAGGGTAAAAACCTACATTTAGGATGGCATAAAAATGTTGCTTACGTTATTAAAGACAATAGCTTAGTAGAATTGAACTTAAGTAAACTTTTAAGAGATAGTGAAACCAAGGATGTTAAAACTCCCCAACATTACGAAAGAACCATTGCTCAAATACCTGATTCCATTAAACCTTCAGGTATAGGTTTGGATGCTAAAGAAGAATCTATTTTCTTTTCTTCAAGAATAAATAAAAACAAGCATGCCATTTATAAGTTAGATTTTAAAACTCAGCAAACAACAAAAATTATTGAAGTCCCATTTCGCATAGGCCATTTGCAAAATAACCCCTATGTTTCTGAAGAACTCATGTATTGTTGGGAAACCGGTGGAGACTCCCCTCAACGCATGTGGGTATTATCTATTGATTCTAAAGGAAAGGTTACGAACAGACCTCTGTACGAGGAAAGAAAAAACGACTGGGTAACACATGAAGTATTTATGGGACCAGATAAAGTTTTATTCCATTTAATGGGACATATTGATCGCCTTCAAAAAAACCAAACAGGAATATACTCAATAGATTTAAGAACCAACGAACTTAAATTCCATGGACAAACAGGTGCCGGGGGCTATTGGCATTGTAATGCAACTCCAGATGGCAAATGGATTGCTGGTGATACATTTGATGGTAAATTATATCGTATAAACGCATCCAACCTAAAGGACACTATATTGCTAACCCAAGGGCATCGCTTATTAAGTAAAAGTCCCTTTTCTGATGAAGCGCACATGCATCAATCCATCAGCCCAGATGGCAAATGGGTTTTGTTCAACTCCAGTCTTTTAACAAGGAGCGATATTATGATTATTCCGTTAAGTCCCCTTAAAAATTAGTTATTGAATTTTAAATAAATGGGTGTCTATACATAAACCCTTTAAGCTCTTTTAAACAATGATTTAATCGTTAAATTTTTAAAATTGACCAGTGTTCTATTTTAGAAAAAACAGGAAAGCACAGGATACCAAATTAAAATTATAACTGTTTATTTGACATAACAAAACATCTAAACCTCTCTCTTTTAGATGCTTAAACAACAACTAAACTAAATTATTCATGAAAAACAAAACAACCATTTTATTGGGCTTACTTGTGTTTGTGTTTACGCACACCATAGGTTATGCTCAAGAAAAAACAGTGTCGGGAACAGTCACCGATACATCAAACATGCCATTACCTGGAGTAAATGTATTAGTAAAAGACTCTAACAGGGGTGCTAGTGCCGATTTTGATGGCAATTACACTATATTAGTATCTCCAGGAGAAACGCTCGTATTTTCTTATGTTGGTTTTAAATCAACCGAAGTTCTAATAGGAAGTGATAATGTATACAATATTGCTTTGGAAACCGACAATGCGCAACTTGACGAAGTTGTTGTAATTGGTTACGGAACCCAAAAACGTAAAGATGTAACTGGTGCCGTAGCATCCATTAAATCTGAAAATTTTATTGATGCGCTTCCTGTACAGCCGGAACAATTATTACAAGGTAAAATTGCGGGTGTAAATATTGTTCAAAGCAGTGGCCAACCCGGAGCTGCTTCTACCGTTAGAATTAGAGGAACAAGTTCGATATCTGCCGGAAACGATCCGTTATATGTTATTGATGGTGTACCGTTACAGTTTGGTAGTGCCAATAATCAAGTGAGAACAGTAACTTCTGGATCTTCTCCGCTTTCAGAAGAAGCAATTAATCCATTGAGCTTGATAAACCCTGCTGATATTGAAAGTATTGATGTTCTAAAAGATGCTTCGGCAACAGCTATTTATGGTTCTAGAGGAGCAAATGGTGTTATCGTTATAACCACTAAAAATAAAGGAAAATATGGTGAGTTCTTAACATACGACACTTATTTAGGAGTTTCTGATGTACCTGAATTACTACCTTTTCTATCTGCTGATGAGTACAGGGATTATGCAAATAGCAACGGGTTACCTTTTTCAGACTTAGACGCTAATACCAATTGGCAAAAAGAAGTTTTTAGAACAGCTATTACACAAAACCACAACATTTCTTTTGCTGGTGGATCTGAATCTACTAACGTAACAGGTTCTTTAGGATACAATAACCAAGAAGGTATTTTGTTAAATTCACAACTTAAAAAATACACAGGAAGGTTAAACGCTAACCATTCCGCAATTGATGATAGGCTAAAAATTGGCATCAACCTTACTTATGCCAGTATTGATGACCAAAGAGCTGCATTAAATTCCAATATCGCAGACGAGGGAGGTAACATTTTAAAGGATGCTCTGCGTTGGGCGCCAACTCTACCTGTGAGAAATGAAGATGGAAGTTATTACCAAATTGGAGCTTTAAGGGTTAATCCAGTTTCATGGGTAGATGTTTCTGATGAAAGCGACAGTTCTTTACTTCTTGGCAACTTAAGTGCATCTTTCCAATTAATGGATGGGTTAAAACTTTCAACCAATATTGGTCACTCTAACGAAAATGTTAGCCGGTTTACTAATATTCCTTCAACACACCCAGCTGGGGAAGGACAAGGAGGTACCGCTTCTATAAGTAAATATAAGAACACTAACATACTAGCTGAAACAAACCTTACTTATGACAAGCAAATAAACGATGACAACCACATTTCTCTTTTAGCAGGGTATTCTTATCAAAGATTTGTTACCGAAAACACATTTACATCGGCTAACAATTTTGTATCAGATGCTACCCAATGGAATTTAATCCAATCTGGTACTATTCAATCTAATACCTCATTTAAAGACGCCAATCGTTTATCATCATACTATGGTCGTATTAACTACAAGTTAAAGGAAAGATATTTACTTACCTTTACCCTAAGACGTGACGGCTCCAGCCGATTTGGTGCCAATAACAAATGGGGTACATTCCCATCTGGAGCATTAGCTTGGAATATGGCGGATGAAGATTTTATGGCCAATTCTAAGATTAGTAATTTAAAACTAAGGCTTGGCTATGGTATTACTGGTAACCAAGAAATACCCAATAACCTTTATAAAGAACAACTATCTATCGCCGGTTCTGCCATTTATGTTTTTGGCGGAGAGGCTATACCTAGTGTCCTTCCAACAAATTACCAAAACCCTGATTTAAAGTGGGAAGAAACTAGTCAATTAAACTTAGGTGTTGACTTTGGTCTATTTGGTCAACGTATAACGGGTTCAATAGACTACTACATGAAGAAAACTACCGATCTATTATTAGAGTTCTCAACTGCAGCACCATCAGTAGTACAAACACAATGGGCTAACGTAGGCGAGGTTGAAAACAAAGGTTTTGAGTTTAATTTAAGTTCAGATATCATAAACAATGAAAATTTAACATGGTCAACCAATCTTAATTTTTCAACCAACAAAAATGAGGTAATATCATTATCTAACGAAAACTTCCAAAGAGATGAAATCAGAACCACATCTGGTTCTGGTGTTGTAGGAAACAATCTTCTAACCAAAATTATCAAACCAGGTCTACCATTAAACACTTTTTATGGATGGCAATTTACAGGGTATGATAACGAAGGTATGGAAACTTACCTTGATGAAAACAATGACGGTAATGCAGACGAAGTGGTTATTGGCGATGCAAATCCTGATTTCACTTTTGGCTTCAACAACAACTTTAAATATAAGAAATTTGACGCTACGTTAAATTTTAGAGGTGTAGTAGGTAATGATATTTACAACAATACGGCTGCAGAGTTTTCATATGTAAGTCAAACACCAGGCGTAAATGTACTAAAGTCTGCATTAAATACAGGAGCTAGTCGAGCACAAACTGCTCAATACTCTTCACAATGGATTGAAGATGGAAGTTATTTAAGATTAGATAATTTAACCATAGGATACAATTTTGATGTTAACAAGGTAAATTTCCTTAAAAAGGCAAGAGTTTACTTAACAGGAACAAATTTATTTGTAATTACAGGTTATTCCGGATATGATCCAGAAGTTAGAACCCGGTCTGTTGGAATAGACTATTTAGTTTACCCAAGACCTAGAACTTTCCAAATAGGAACAAGCATAACATTTTAAAAATAAAAATTGTTAACATTTAAAGAAATTATAAAAAATGAAAATTATAGAAAATTTAAAAACAAAATTAAAACTACTAAGCGTATGTCTTACGATAGTAATTTTAGCAGGGTGTAGCCTCGAAGAAGAGGTGTACTCAATTTACACACCCGAAACGTTCTATTCTAACGAAAAACAAGTTCTTTCCTCGCTTTCTGGGATATATAGAAACTTTGCAAGGACTACCGGTATGGGGGTAGAATACAGATGTTTGGAACTTCCAGGAGACCAAGTTGTAGTTCATGAAAAAATCCAAGGATGGTGGGGAGGCGCCAATTTTGCTGAGTTGATGGAACATAAGTGGACACCCAGTCATGCTTATATAGCAGGAACTTGGGACTCCTACTTTAGGACTGTTGGCCAAACCAATGCACTCATTGCCTCTTTAGAGAATTCTGCACTTTCTGAAGAAGAAATCGCAGGCCCTATTGCAGAATTACGTTCCCTTCGTTCTTATGCCTATTTTTTCTTAATGGATTTATTTGGTAATGTACCTATTTTCACTTTACCAAAAGTAGACCCGTTAAATTTACCAGAACAAAACACAAGAACTGAAGTCTTTGATTTCGTTACCTCTGAATTAATAGCTGCTGCAGAAAACCTACCTACAAAGGCAGAAGCTGGCGATAGTTATTATGGAAGGTTTACAAAAGAAGCTGCTTACGGATTATTGGCTACCGTTTATCTCAATGCTGAAGTTTACACTGGAACTCCACAATTCGACAAAGCGTACGATTATGCTCAATTAGTAATTGATTCTGGGTCTTATAGCTTACTACCTGACTATTTTGACAATTTTACATACAACAATGACAACAATGCCGAATTTATATTTGGAGCTATTTACTCTCCTGACATTGCTGGTGGTGTTGGACATCCGTTGGTACAAAAAGTGCTTCCAGGAATACAAGGAGGCTTATTTGGACTTCCCTACACGCCCCAAAACGGATTTGGCACCAGGCCCTCAGTACTTGCTCTGTATGAAGATGGAGATGATAGAAAAAATCTAATCATTCCCTACGGTAATCTTATAGATCCTAGAAATGGAGAAACAGTAATGGTAGAACGTATAGTACCTGATAATAACTCAAAATTATACGATCCAGCTACTTCTACGGAAGGTCCTGTTCCTTATGAAATTATTCCGGCTACTGGTATCCGTCTACAACCTATGAATGCAGGTTTAAAATGGATTAAATGGGGCTTAGACCCTAACACGAATGGCGGAAACGCTGGTAACGATATCGCTTTTTTAAGGTACGCTGATATTCTTTTAATTAAGGCAGAAGCCTTAGCTAGAGGAGCAAAAGGTGGCTCCCTTGAAGATGCCAGGATTATTATTAATGAGGTTAGGGCTCGAAGTAATGCTGCTCCATTGCCCTCAATTACTTTAGACGATGTACTAGACGAAAGAGGAAGAGAACTGGCTTTTGAGATGCATAGAAGACGGGATTTAATACGTTTTGGAGAATTTGGAAATGCTTGGGAATTTAAAGAACCATCTGAATCATACAGAACAATTTTCCCAATACCGTCGACTGCCCTAGGTTCAAACCCTAATCTAGAACAAAACCCTGGTTACCCTAATTAACGACTAAGGTTTTTAATATAAAAACGCTAAGGCATTAAACCTTAGCGTTTTTTTTTACCAGAATATAACAGTATAGCACAGGATACAGTAAAAACAATAAATAAATATATTTGGTTATCACAATAACACTAAACTACTAATGAAATACTTTACAAACACAAAAAGAACAATATGCCTTAAAAATGTAATTATGTTCTTTTTTTTATTGGCTTTTACAACTACAGGGGTTACCCAAGAGCCGACAAATGATGTAACCACTCCCCTGCATGCGCTACAACCAGACTACCCCGTACCTTATGCACAGCCATCTCAAGAAGAAATAATCAAAACCGTAGATAGGGTTTATGATTTTCTTGAAAATAATACGGCCTCAAAATTAATAGACTCACGAACTAACAAGGAGCTTACGAAACTAAAAAACCTAAATCAGTTTATTGTTTTTGAACCTGGTGCTTTTAGACTAACAAGCTATGAATGGGGTGTTACCTACTCAGGGATGCTTCATTTAGCCACAGCTACTGGAAATAAAAAATATTCAGATTATACTCAAAAAAGACTAAAGCTAATTTCAGACATAGCTCCTTTTTACAATAAAAAGTTAGACGAAGACAAAAATTACCCTTCACCAATAATTCAGTCATTACGTCCACATGCATTGGATGATGCCGGAGCAATTTGCGCAGCCATGATTAAAGCAGAAAGGGCTGGATTAAATACCAACCTTCAACTACTTATAAATAACTTTATTGATTATATAAGCCATAAACAATTTAGATTAGAAGATGGTACCTTGGCAAGAAATAGACCCCAAAAGAACACACTATGGCTAGATGATTTATTTATGAGCGTACCTGCTTTAGCCCAAATGGGGAAATTAACAGGTAACGATAAGTATTTCAATGATGCAGTGAAGCAAGTCTTACAATTTTCCGAAAGAATGTTCAATAAAGAAAAAGGGTTATACATGCATGGTTGGGTTATGGGCATGGATTACCATCCTCAGTTCCATTGGGCCAGAGCCAATGGTTGGGCTGTTATGTCATTGGTAGAATTATTAGATGTTTTACCCAAGGCACATTCGGGTTACGATAAAGTGCTAAAACAACTTCGCCAACACATCGAGGGACTAATCACTTATCAAGATGGAACAGGTTTTTGGCATCAACTAATAGACAGAAACGACACGTATTTAGAAACTTCTGCAACAGCAATTTACACTTATTCAATTGCAAAAGCGATAAATAATGGTTATATAGATAAGTTAGCTTTTTCTCCAGTTGCCTTATTAGGTTGGAATGCCATCGCTACAAAAGTGAATCAATTAGGCCAGGTTGAGGGCACTTGCGTTGGCACGGGTATGGGGTTTGATCCTGCCTTTTATTACTATCGCCCTATTAATATTTATGCGGCGCACGGTTATGGCCCTGTTTTATTGGCTGGCGCTGAAATTCTCAATTTGCTGAAGAATAATGAATTTGAAATTAACGATAGCTCTCTTCAATTAAAAGTTAAAAATTAGAATACATTATTCATATGCTAAAATTTAAAAAATATAAGATTTTTTTAGTTTGTGCTTTAGCTATTGCATGCAAACAAAATACTAAGAAAAATGATAAAATCTTCCCACATCCAAACATACTTTTAATAATTGCCGATGATGCAGGTTGGAATGATGTGGGTTATAACGGTTCTGAAATTAATACCCCTAATATTGATTGGTTAGCGAAAAATGGCGTACAGCTCAATCGGTTTTATGCAAATCCTACCTGCTCACCATCAAGAGTTTCTATTTTAACAGGAATGCCAGCTAGTAGAATTGGTATTGTGGCTCCTATTAGCGGGAAAAGCAATAAAACTTTACCAGATTCTATCACAACACTGCCTCAAGTTTTGAAACAGCACAATTATGAAAATGCGCTCTTTGGTAAATGGCATTTAGGCTTAGATATTTCTAACGGTCCAAATGCTTTTGGATTCGATTATTCGTATGGGTTCCTTCATGGGCAAATAGACCAATATACGCACCGATATAAAAATGGTGATGCCAGTTGGTACAGAAACGAGCAAATGATCGAAGAAGAAGGCCACACTACAGATTTGGTGACCAAAGAAGCTATTGAATGGTTAACCCAAAAACGGGACACTACAAAAAATTTCTACGTTCAACTAGCGTATAGCGCGCCTCACTTTCCCCTACAAGAAGAGGACAAGTGGAAGGCACCCTATTTAGAAACCATAGCTGATAGTTCTAGACGCGATTTCGCTGCGGCCATGACACACATGGACCGTAGCATTGGTAAAGTCCTTGAAACCCTCAAAAAAAATGATTTAGAGAAAAACACTTTGGTTGTTTTTATGAGTGATAATGGAGCCATGGAAAACTGGTACCCAACAACGCAATATAACGGTGCTCACGGTCCAAATCCTGTTTTGGGAAGTAATGAACCGTTACGTGATTGGAAAGCTTCAAATTATGAAGGTGCGGTTCGCGTACCAGCTGTTTTTTATTGGAAAAACCATTTGAAACCTGAAATTAATGGGAATTATATATCAGTTTCAGATATAATGCCTACTATACTTTCTTTGGTTAACGCTGAAAAACCAGAAAATGTTGAAGGTAGCAATGTGTGGCCAACCATAGAAAATTCAAGTGTTGAGACGAAACATGTTATATATATTCGTGGCCATAAGCAAGAATGCCTCATTCAGAAACCATGGAAAATAGTTAGAAAGCGCTATAAAGATAATTCACCTCCTTTATATGAACTTTTTAATATTGAAGAAGACCCAGAAGAGCAACACAATTTAATCGATAAAGACTCTGTGATAAGCAATAGTATGAAAACACTTCTTCAAAATCAATTCAAAAAAGACGATAAAACCGTTAATGTTGAATTAAAATAAACGCTGTGTCTTGATGAGACTTAAATTAACATACCTCATTATTTTATTATTAAGTTTTTCGTGTAAAGTCACCGATAAAAATACAAATACATCATATCTGGCCGATAAACCCTTATTTAAAGACCCCGTTTTTGATGGTGCTGCAGACCCATCCATAATTTGGAATAAAGCCCATAAAAAATGGTATATGTTTTATACTAACAGGCGTGCCAATGACACTACCGCTAATGGGGTAGCATGGGTACATGGTACAAAAATTGGGATTGCTGAATCTAAAAACGGAGCACACTGGACCTATAAAGGTACGGCAAACATAAACTATAACTTAAAAGACGTTACCTATTGGGCTCCAGATGTTTTGGAGCACCAAGGGGTTTACCATATGTATTTAACCATTGTACCTGGTGTTTTTGAGGATTGGTACCATCCTAGACATATCATTCATTTGACCAGCAAAAATATAACAGATTGGGAGTTTCAATCAAAATTAGAATTGGCATCAGAACGCTGTATTGATGCCGATGTTTTTCAATTACCAAACGGTACTTGGCGCATGGTCTATAACAATGAAAATGACGGTAAATCTATATACTATGCTAACAGTCCAGACTTATTTACGTGGACAGACAGTGGTAATAAAATCATTAAAGATCGTGGGGAGGGCCCCGTAGTTTTTAAATGGAAAAACAAAAACTGGATGATTAATGATGCATGGCGCGGCTTGGGTGTTTATTCTTCTAATGGTTTTGAAAACTGGAAGCGTCAAAAAAACAATATTTTGAAAACAGCTGGCACAGGAATCGATGATAAGGTAAAAGGTGGTCACCCCGATGTTGTTGTTCAAGGGGACAAAGCCTATATATTCTATTTTACCCACCCCGGAAGAATAACAGAAAATGAAGGACTAGACGCCTACGAAACGAGAAGGAGTTCTATTCAAGTTGCCGAATTAGAATATGTAAACGGAGAAATTATCTGTAATCGAAATAAGCCGGTTTACATTAACCTTAATCCATCAAACTAATGAGCGATAATATAAGAAATGCATTTAAAATGAAATTAAAGCCTGGATTTGAGGCTGAATACAAAAAACGGCATGATGAAATTTGGCCAGAATTGGAAAGGTTGCTTTCCGATTCTGGCATTCAGGATTACAGCATTTTTTTAGATGAAGAAACATTAACCTTGTTCGCTGTTCAAAAAATTTCAAAAGACTTTGACATGGCCTTTTTACCTAATCATCCGTTGGTAAAAAAATGGTGGGCCTACATGGCTGATATAATGGATACCAATGAGGATAACTCGCCTATTGAAACTCCTCTAAAAGAGGTTTTTCATATGGATTAACCGTAAAAAAAAGCAGACCGAAATTATCGGCCTGCCTTATAAACTGTAGTTGGTTTAATATCTATTCGATGATTATCAACTTCGAATATTTTTGATTGTTACTATCCTTTAAAATCAACATATAACTTCCCGAGCTTAATTGGTTTCTATTTAAAATAAACGAATTGTTTCCTGCTGTAAAAGCTTTTTCCTTTGAACTTAAAACTTCTACTCCCATTAAATTATAAACACTCATTTTAATTTTTGTAGCTTGTTTAAGATTAAAAACTACATTGGTTTGATTTGAAAATGGGTTTGGGTAATTATTTAATCCATCTTTAACAATAAGGTCTTCGACACCCAAGGTTCCTGTTTCAAGATACCCTAAATCTGGTGCTGACCCATTATATGGTAAACCAATATCAATTCCGGCATCAATAAGATCACTTCCGGCAACTAAAGCCATAAAGTCTACATTTGGTAAACTTCCGTCTGCCTGACGTGGAGCCGTCATCAGTTCAAAAATATCTAAACTCTCGAAATCTGCTGCATTGGCTACCAGGCCGTTTTGCCAACTGTTATTAGTAATATCGCTATTAGTGGCGTTAAAACTATCATTACTTCCACTAGAAACAGAAACCGAATTTTTTATAGTAAGAGAATTAGCGATATTTCCACTTCCAAAGCTTATATTTCTGCCATTGCTGTAGGCCGAGCAATTATAAATTTCTATATCACCACGATTACTATTATGATCAAAGCCATCATAAACGTTGCCTGCAGCAATACAATTGTAATAAATGGCATTATGTTTTAGTAATTTATCGTCGCTTCCACCAGTTTTAAAACCGTTTCCATCACCTGCTCCTATAGTACCGGTTTTTAAATATCCGTTTCTTATAGCCCAGCAATTTTCATAGGTTGTTGTAATGTTATTGGCGCCACGAAGGTAGCCATCCCAGCCATCATCCAGATTTTGCCATGCCCTACAACCAATAAACTTGTTGCCTGTACCCACATCTAGCTTAGCTGCAAAACCATCGGCATTTTCTAAAGAAGAATCGGCATTGTTAAAAGAGTCGCAATTTAAAACCGTGTTGTTTGATGCGCCGTTTCCCATTTGAAGTCCGGAATCCTTACATTCACTAAATGTGCAAAACTCTATTAGGTTATTGTGACCACTAATAAACATACCGTTGTCGCCAGCACCAAAAATATCAATGCCTTTTATATGCCAATAAGATCCAGATAGCGATATGGCACGATTAGATGAACTTTCAGACATAGATGAAAAATCAAATAGTGGACGTGAGGTGTTGTCTGGATGCGGTAACAGTGAAATTAAAATTCCATCGGTTCCATTTCTGTTAATAGAAAACTTAGAAGTAAAATTATATGTACCTTCTTGAATGTAAATAACATCTCCTGCATTAGCACTCGAAAGTGCAGTGAGAAGCTGTTGAGGTGTACTTACGTTGGTTTGTGTAAAACCAAAAAAGTAATTAATTAAAATAAATGTTACAAGTAATATTTTTTTCATTGAAGTAGATTTTTTACAAAGATATTCTTTATTTATGATTTTAAATTTATTCCTTTGCTATTTTAAACAAAAAAGTGGACAGAACAATCAATTCTACCCACTCATCTATAAGTTTTATATTTCTCTATTTAGCTGTTATAATTTTTATCAATTTTTGATTATTGCTTCCTTTTAAGATAAGTAAATAATTACCTGAAGCTAATTCATTGCGTTCAATCTTTAACCTGTTTTCACCAGAGTAATATGTTTTCGTTGGTATTTGTAACACTCTAACGCCCATTAAATTATAAATGGACACCTCGATATCCGTATTACGTTTCAAATTGAAAACTACATTAGTTTGATTGGAAAATGGGTTTGGAAAACTTGATATCGTGTTATAAAAATCATTTTTTTTTGTACTTAATGTAGAAAATTCAGAATATCCTAAATCCGGTGCAGAACCACTATATGAAAACCCAACATCATACCCTGCATCAATAAGATCACTTCCCGAGGCTAATTTTAAAAAATCCGTATCGGGTAAACTTCCATCTACATTCCTAGGAGCTTTTAATAATTCTATATCGTAGGCTATAAAATCTTCTGGTGTAACGGTTACATCCAAATCAAAGTAATTATTATTGAGCGTGCATTCAGCCTCATTTATGTTTGTTATTTCATTTGAAGGAGAAGATGCTCCTGCTCCTAAATTATTCGCCATAATGTGCCCCCATCCTGGAACATCTGTACCATAAGCTTCGGGGGTTAAAGCCTCACAGTTTAGCATATTGTAGTTTTCTGGGTTTTGAAAAGCTGTATTGTTGTACCAATAATTTCCATTAAGATGGTGATTAGCATAAAACCCTCTTAACCTATTTTTTGCCGCAACACAAAACTGAATGGTGTTCATAGGTATTGGTGCATATCGATCTACCACCTGTTGATAAGTTTGAGCAGATTTACCATAACCGCCGGCTTTAAAACCGGTACCGTCACCACGAGATACTAAGTCGTTACCCGTACCTGAAGCCGATGAATAACCATTGTAAAAGGCCCAACAATTTTCAATCAACACAGGTTCTGCTGAATTAATGAGATCGAAACCATCATCACTATTAAGCCAAGCACGACATCCTCTAAATACGTTTCCAGTATCACCGTTTCGAACATGACATCCAAAACCATCTACATTTCCACCACGGCCACCTTGTGAAACAGAATCCCAATTTTCGTAGGCATCACAATTTAATATCAAATTATTGGAACCTCTTAAAATATACACACCAATAGCCATGTTGTTGTGCATACTTATATTTTCAAGTGTATTATTGCTGCCTTTTATTTCAAAACATTCCGATTGGGTATGGGTGGTTATAGTTACTTGAACTCCAACAATTTCTATCCCTTTTATATGAATGTTATCTCCAGTTAAGTAAAATGCGAATATTCGCTTATCGGCCGGCTTAATATTTGAATAATCAAAAACAGGTTTCTCATCTTGATAGGCAAAATAGTTAATGCCATTTTTATTCAGCTCTGTGACATAAGCCCAGATACTTTCATACCTTTGAATTTGGTCTTCACGCATGGTATATAATCCACCACGAATAAAAACGGTATCTCCCCATGAAGCGAGTTCTTGTGCCCTTTTGATTGATTCTACCGGATTGGCAAAACTACCATCATTAGCATCATTACCATCTGGAGCAACATAATAGTCTGCTGCAAATGAAAACAGACTTAAACAAGAGAAAATTAAAACGGTTATATAATTTTTTGTAATGGTCATTTTTTATTAAAGATACTTATTTTAAAATTATTTCTGTTTAGAGCTGCCAGCATTATATTAAAACTATGCTGATACAGTAATTTATTATCACTGTTATTCAAAAACAAGTTTTAAATTCTTGTTTAAATTATTTCCCATAACATTCAAAATGTACATACCGTGAAGTTTTTTGTCTTCAAAATTTAGTATAAAACGCCCTTTTTCAATAGCATCGACATTTTTCTTTAACACTAATTTTCCTGTAATATCTGATAATGTTACCATCATTTTTTTATTTGAATAGGAATCAATCTTAATGTTTATTTCTTGACTTGCCGGGTTTGGAAAAACTTGTACTGCATTGTTATAGTCAAATGTTTTAACACCTAGTGAACCATTTTGGTATAGACTGGCTACCTCGGTAGCGTTTAAAGCATAGTTGAATATTTTAAGCTCGTCTAACTGCCCTTTGTAAGGCGCTGGCGATGTACCATTTTGAAGCTCTAATTCACCAATATTTCCAAGTATTAGATTACTCACCTCTGCGATGTCAGAAACTCCGGTTTCATCCAAATCACTAACAAAGGTACCATTTCTATATAGCCTCAATTTGTGCTGTTCAATATCGCGCAACACAACAACATGTACCCATGAATCATTGAAAAAATTTGATGCTCCAGTTGAAAGTTCCTTTTTAGTTACGTTATCATCAATAGCAAAACGCAATTGGCTATCTTTAAATTCAATATTATACCTTTTTCCAGTTGATCCTGTTGAACCGTTTACAGTAAAGGACCCTTTACACAATAAATAAGCACTATTAGAGCCCGTAGGCATTAAGCTTAATGGAGCTTTCATCCACAATGAAATAGAAAAGGAACTATTGTTTAGGTAAATTTGGTCTGCATTTGGAATACTAACGATAAATGTTTCGTTTGGTGCGGTTGAAAAATCGATAGCATTGTTTTCTTTTCCTGCTACCCTAACGTTCGCATTGTCGTAATTTACATCCAACACGCCATGATTACCGTAACTTGATCCATCGGTAATTTGTGCTCCAGCTAGAGGCGCCTCGTTGAACGCCCAATAACCTACCATTTCCTTTGGCACATTAGCTATGGTTCTAAACTGCCATGTATCACCAGGAACTAATCCTTTGTTGTTAGAAGCGTCAACTCTCCAATAATAATCAGTATCTGTATTCAAACCGCCAACTTGATACGACGGACTTGCTGAATAAGGCACGTCTGCTACCTTTGTAAGGTTTGATGCGTCCTCTCCAAAATAAACTTCAAAATTTTCTGTATTGTCGCTACCGCTCCAAGATAACATTACGATTCCTGCAGAGAGTTCTACAAAATTAAACCCATTGGCCGGCATGGGATCTATTGGTTTGTCTGGTGCCGAAGGAACGGCCAGTGTGGTTATAGATGCATTGGCATACGCCGAAGCTTCGGCGCTATTTACGGCCTTAACTCTATAGTAATATTTAGTATCAGGTTCTAAATTCGTATCGTTATAGGATTCTACATTTGCACCTACCTGGGCTATTTCTGTAAATGTATTACCATCAGTTGAACGCTCGATAATATAATTATCTTCATTATCGGCGTTGTCTTTCCAATTAATAGTTAAAGAACTACTTGGTGGCACTTCTATAGTATTTACATTAGTAAAGTTTAAATTTGAAGGCGGTATTAAAAAATCAGGTGGCGTTTGGTTTACCAAATTATTAATATAAACCTCTATGTTTAAATAAGGTGCATTCGAAACACTTATAGCAACAGCATCCGATGGGTTGTTTTTATCTAGACCGTTAGCGTCTTCCCAATCATCTGGCATACCATCAGCATCAGAATCTTGAGGAGAAGGTGCACTATAAACATGCCCTACACCTCCATTTTCAAAAGGTAAGTCTGTTTCTCGATATACATAAAATGCTTTAGTACCTTTTGATGTTAAGTCGGCTATCATCAAACTATCAACTTGATCTCGTTTAGGGTAAGATGCTCCTACACTCACAACAATATTATCAAAAGCTTGTTGAGCTGTTAAGGGGGCGTTTTTTACCGGATAATCATAAGGCTCAGCCAAAAGTGTATTAGCGTCTCCCGTAGGATAACCTGTTAAATCTTCAGATACCAGACTACCATCTAAAACTCCATTTTTATTGCTATCGAAATAATTACCCGAACCATATAAAAAGAAATTGGCATTACCTCTGTTAAAAGGTGTTGTTACATCGTCTCCTGTATGAGGTCCACTGATAAAATAATTATTGATAATGTTTACGTTAGAAATACCCTCAGAATCGCCGCCCATAATATAAGCATCACCAGACTCTGTGTGTCCATACGTATTACCATAGTTACCCCAGTTGTAAACCACATTGTTTACAAATTCGTTAATGCCTTTTACTTTTGGATTACGCGTTTTATTACTGATGTATAAATTGCCAATTAAACTAATTTTTCCATCTGAAGGTTGTATAAGCCCTCCAGCTGAATGGTTATGCCTGTGCAAACCATGACCGATAATAGAATTTTGAACCGTGATATTATCAGGGCTAGTTCCCTTATTGTCCCAGTTAACCGAAAAAACCTCGTCTGTACCCCAAGTAAATGTCATATGGTCAAAAATCATATTTGAACCATTCGAAACACCCGAGGCATCTTTATTTTTAGCCCAACCTCCAAAACGTATTCTTAAGTAACGAGCAATTGTATTACTAGCACCGGAAAACATGACACGTTGGCCATAGAAAACAATACCTTCTCCTGGTGCAGTTTGACCAGCAATAGTTGTATTTCTTGGAACGACAATATCTGAACTTACATTAATTATACCACCAACAGTAAATAGTATGAAACGTCCTTCTTGACTTACAGCATCTCGAAACGATCCTGGTCCACTATCGTTTAAGTTTGTAACTAGGTATACCTCAGGATTAGCAGCTCCTCTAGCACCTGTTGTATAACGTCCAAAACCTGTAGCTTCTGGAAATGCTAATGTTTGCGAATTAATGCTTAAATAACTTAAAAGCATCAAAGTTATAGATAACACTTTTAGAACAAACCTTATTGACAAAACTTTGTTTTTCATAGTTTAATAATCTTATTACCCGAAATTGTTTTACCTCGTTGGACCTATAAATGATTTTTTAATTCAAAAAATGATAGCTATTAATCTAAAAAAGGTCTTAACTATAACATATTAAGACCTTTTTCATAATAAATTATTTATAAATTAATCTTATTCTGTTTTTTTTTGAAACATTGAAACAGAAACAAGTTAGTTTACATTATTCCTCTTCTTTCCAAATAAATGGTAAATACCAGTTTTCATTATTCATCAACCTACTTCTTACTTCATCTGCATTGGCATTACCTTCTTTCGAAAGTTTTTCATAAATTTTATCGGCCAAGAAACCAGGGTCATTCCTTCTAAGCGCTATACGCACCAAATCGCCCCATCGGTTGCCCTCAAAAGCCAATTCTAATGCACTTTCTTCAATCAAATCGTTTTCAATAGAAATTAAACTGTCTCCAACTACTTCTTTGAACTCTACGTAGGCACGGCCTCGAAGCCCTTCATTACGATGCCAATCACCTCTATAGTATGGAAAATCGCCTTGCCTTGCATCAAAATTATAAGGAAACGGTAAGTTGGTTTGTTCTATATCGGTTACATCTGTTTCTCCAGGAACCCCATATTCACTTTGCAAACCATTATTTAACAATGCATAAGCCAATCTATGTTCTCCGTCACGATTAGCAGCTTCTGCAAAGCGTAAATGAAGTTTTGCTGCACGATATAAGAACCAATCGCCATCTCTTTCAAATTCATCAACAGGCATGAAATTCGTAAAGTCTAAATAATTAAAAAGATACTTCACAATCACCTCTTGGTCATTTATAATATTATATGAAAATCTTTCTCCACGTGCGTCATAAGGAATATCATTACGCTGCGTTTGGTCTTTCCATAAATCTATGGCTCGCTGAGATGGTTTAAGTAAATAATTTCCGCCTTGGTTTGAAAATAGGTCGATAAATGGGTTTTTAGGTGCAAAATTACTATCAAAAGGTAATGACCAAATCCACTCAGTATTCCATCTGGCATCCTTCTCTCTGGCAAATATTGAGCGCCAACCTTGAGAATTATTATCTACTAAACCGGTGGCATCTTGCTCTCTAAAACGTATATACCCCACACTCAAGTCATCGTTTGTAGCAACATTACGGGAGCCTAAACGGTAGGTATCAAAAAGCACACCTATATCACCACTGCCTGTACCGGTTTCCATAACATTTTTATAATGTATTGCAGCTTCTAAATAATTCCCTTTCCAAAGCTGTAAATCACCCAAAAGACATCCTTTGTTAATAAAGAATTTTGGAGTATTGTACCCATCAACACTAATAACCAAAGAACTACTTTCGCTATATAATTCTGTGTAAGGTAAGCTTTCAGTAAATTCAACAAGTTCATCGATTAACTGTTCCAATGGAATTCTTTCAAAATTACTGGGATTACCAATATCATCAATATTTTCAATAGGCTCTGTAATATAGGGTACTGCTCCGTAATGCATTCCTAATTGCAAATACAACCAGCTTCTTAAGGTTCCTATATCAGAATAACGTTCGTTGAACTCATCAGTATCCAATCTAAAATCTGCACGCATCAGTTCAAAATTCTTAAGAACATCGTTGCACATATTTATTACTTCATAAAAATCCTTAGGATTTGCATATGGGTTATCGGCAGTTACCGAATGCTCACTTAACTGTCTTAGTGTTAAATCTGCATTATCAGTTGGGCTTACCAAATCGGCACGCAATTCATTCAATACAACATACTTTCTTGCCAGTTCCATAAACTTACCGTAAACACCTACTACAGCAGCATCGGCATCAAAAACATCTCGGTAAACTTGGTCTTTGTTCAACTTATCCTGTGGCTCTACTTCCAAAAAATCTTGACATGAAGTAAAAGCAATGGCCGCCAAGAGAGTTAAAATAAAAGCTCCTTTAATATTATTTTTAATCATTGTTTTCATTTTTCTAAATCTAAACATTTAATCAATTATAGACCTAGGCGTAGCCCAAGTTGAACTGTTGTAAATTGAGGCATAAGACCAAGATCGGCGCCTTGTCCAAATATGGATTGTGATGCACTAAACTCTGGATCGTAGCCCAAATAATCTGTGATGGTAAATAAATTATTCCCTGAAGCATATACTTTTACATATTTAATGATTGCAGGATCTATTTCAATATCATAAGATACAACCAGTGTTTTTAGCCTAAAGAATGAGCCATCTTCAATCCACCTACTTGAAAACGAAGCATTACCAAGTGGATCGCCCCACATAGCTCTGGGAATAGAGGTTTGCTGACCCTCAGCTATCCAGCGGTTTTCTATTGCTCTACTTTGGTTTTCATAGCCGCTCATTTGTTCTAAACTTCTACGTACACCGTTGTATAAATCGTTACCTACAGAAAAGTTAAACAAGCCTGAGACACTTAACCTTTTGTATTTAAATACTGTGCTTATACTACCCGTAAAATCTGGGTTAGGGTTACCAATTACTGTGCGGTCGTCTTCATCTATAACATTATCGCCATTAAAATCTTCAAAAATAATGTCACCGCCACTAAAAGGCATCAAACTTCCATTTTCCATTCTTCGAGACAACCCATCTGCATTAGCTTGAGCAGTAGTACTGTAAACACCGTTAGCTTTATAACCATAAAACAAATTGGCATCTTGGCCTTCATCAGTTATATAAGTTGCTCCGCCAAATTCTGTAAGAATGCGGTCGTTTGGTAAGCCTAAAATTTCGTTTTGATATTTTGATAAATTAATACCCAAATCGAATTTTACATTTGGTGTTTGTACCAACCTTGTATTTAATGCTAATTCGGCACCTCGGGTTTGCATATTTCCGCTATTGGAAACAATATAATCGAAACCACTTGTGGTATTTAATGTTTCGTAAGTAATCATATCTGTGGTTTCGTTATTGAATACATCGATAGACATATTAAGTCGCTCATTGAACAGTCCTAAATCAGCTCCAACATTTAGCTTTCTTACACTTTCATGCTTTAGATCAGGATTTCCTATGTTAGCCCTAACCAAACCTTGAATTCCCAATAAATTTTGGGAAACATAAAGCTGTTGTGCCGTGTAGTTTCCTATATCATCATTACCACTTACGCCAACACTCGCTCTAAGTTTAAACAAATCAATTCCAGAATCTTTCATGAAATTCTCAGAGGACACCAACCAAGCGGCAGATAGCGACCCTAATGCTCCAAACTTTACATCTTTTCCAAAACGACTAGAACCATCATAGGCTGTATTGGCCGTTAAAAAGTATTTGTTTACATAATTATATTCAAGACTCATATAGGCATTAACCCAATTCCACTCACCAAGAGCTCCTCCTACTTGTCTTAAGAGGTTGCTACCGGCACCAACAGTTGTAAAATCGTCTGTTGCGGAATTGAAGCCTAAACCAAGATCGCTTTCTGATTCGTTTGATTGTGTTCTAAAACCTAGTCTTGTATTGAAATTATGTTTGTAGTCTAAACTCTTTTTAAAAGTTAAATAAGCATCGGTGTATAACGAGTATAATTTCTGAACCTCACTACCACTTCTATTCTTTCCAATGGCAGTTGGCAAAACAATATCGGCTACACCAAAATCGGGAATAAAAAATGTTTCGCGTTCTTTATTATATGTTAGACCTGTTAGTAGGTTTGCGGATAAGTTATCTGTAAAATCATATTGGAAATTTAAATTACCGAAAAAGCGGTAGTTCTTGTTTATGCCAATGCCGTTTTCGATAATAGCTGTAGGGTTACTTACGTCAAAAATATCAACATCAGCTAAGTTTGGAGAAACTTCTCCTGTTTCATTTATTACATTTAAAGCAAGGAACGGTGCCTTGGTAAGCCCCAAGTATAACGGACTAGTTTTATAAGCAAGCCCTTGATGATTTTGGTTTTCTGTGTTATAAGTAAATGAAAGATTAGCATCTACCGAAAGTTTGTCTGTAAGACGCAATGCCGCATTGAGTCTAGTACTATAACGCTCCAAGTCAGAATTCCCTGAAACACCTTCACTGCTTAAGTAACCTACAGAAATTCCATATTTAGCAATTTCATCACCACCTTTAATTTTTAAATAGTAGCTTCGGTTTTGGCTACTCTTAAACACTTGATCCTGCCAATCGGTATTATTATGGTACTGATAATAAACGCCACTATCTCTGTTATCGAGCATCCAAGGCATATTTGCAATCTGCTCTTGAGTATCGCCTCTAGTAGCAACCAATTGTGACAAATATGTCCTGTAAGAAGCGGCATTCATTACTGGCATTGGTCTAGGGTCTTCGTTTATACCACCATGCATAGTAAAGTCTATTTTTGTACTTAAATCCACTGGACGCGTTGTTGTAATGATTATTACCCCATTTGCTCCTTTGGTTCCGTATATAGAAGATCCATCTTTTAACACCGTTATATCTTCAATATCTTTTACTTCTAACATGGCAAGTGGCGACGATGTGTTATACTGTATAATGCCAGAACCATAATCTTCATCATCATAAATCATCCCGTCTAAAACTATCAATGGTTTATTTGTTGCATAGAGTGAATTAAACCCTCTAATTGTTAAACGTGCACCAGAACCAGGAACTCCCGAATTGCCTACACTGTTTAATCCTGCAATACGCCCTTGTAGAAAATTGCCAACAGACTGGTTAACAGGAACCCCCCATTGTTCTTGCTCAAAGTCTAAAACTTGAGCAGCTTTTGGACTATTGTACTGTAATTCCTCATCGTTACCCGGCAGATTTGAAGTTTGATAGAATTGAGAATAACTCTCTTCATAAAGTATTATTTCTAACCCACTTTTTCTATTATTAAGTGGGTAAACTTTATTTTGATAGTCTTGTCCGCTTACAATTAATAGAGCATTTAGATGCGGTACATTAATAGAAAAGCTACCGTCTTCCTCTGAAATTGCAGCCGAAAAATCAGCCACAGCTATATTAATACCTGAAATACCTTCACCAGTTAAAGCATCAATTATAGATCCTGTAATTTTTATACCCTTTTTGCTCTTGGTATCAACTGCTGTAGAATCCGTTGGATTTTGAGCATAAAGATTACTATCAATTCCACCGAATAACAGTATGCAGAGAAGACTGGTTAGTTGTAATATTTTGTGCATAATAAGTTGGTTTAAAAGATATTTATTTTATGAGTGGAACTAATTTTAAATAATCTAAAGTAATGGTGTTTTGTCCGTTACTACCTGTATTAGCTGCAACAACAGACAACATATAAGCCCTAGCTTCTTCAAGCGTGAACTCACCAACATAAACGTCTTCATAAACAGAGCGTTCAACTTCCGTTTCCAATTCTGCTATAGGATTGATTACAGCTCCTTCAGTAGGATCAAAAGTGCCACCTACTCTTAATGACTGATTAAAATCGTTACCTTGAACATCATTTATCGCTCTCCAATATACTTCGTAAGTAGTACTGTAAACGTTTCTGCCAATGTTATAATTAACGGCCAATTGAGGAACACCGTGATTTTGAACCATAATATCATTAAAGAAAACGCCATCTGGATCTTCCTTTTCTCTATAAAACGTACTTGATCTAACATTTTCACTAAAACCAATGGGCTCTTCGCCTTCAATATGTGTTGTTAGTAAACGTGTTTCTAAAGGAATATCCATAGCATCCATCACATAAACAATACCATTGCTCAATATAATTTCTTCAGCGATATCATCTTGATTTATAGGCACTTTAACCCCAAAAGAAGACACAAGTGTATCTGGAAGGTTTTCACGTGCAACGGCTTTATGAAACGCCAAGTCTCTTGTTGCAAAGTAACTAGCATAAATAGCCGTAGAATCTGAATCTACGGTAGTTTTTATTTGATAAGGCTTTAGTTTTTCAACTTCATCATTAAAAGCACTATTCTTTAGCATGAAAAACGTGTACTTGTTTTTCTCGTTGTTGAGGTTATAAACATTATTTAAATATGAATTCGTTAGAGAATCTGCGTATAGTTCATGAATTTCTGGTTCACTAGCTTTAGCTATACTATCTGATTGATACAAATCAAACTGTTTTAATGATAGCAAGTAGTCACTCATGTTATTACTTCCTGATTGACTATTGATGTACTGCCAAATATTTTGTTTTGGCTCTATGGCTTCACTTATGATATGGAATAAACCATTTGAAGCATACTGGTCTACTGTTACCACATTTGATTCAGCCATTACCGTACCATTTTTAAACTGGAAATACTTATTTGAAAGCATTTGAATTGTAACAGTATCAGCTTCTGTTACGGACGAAAATGCCGTAAGCGCAATATGGTTTCGTACAAACAATCTTTTTTTAGCCAAGTCACTTAATAACGTTGGGTTAACCTGTGCCATAGCATCATTATTTGGAGCCCAGACCGTATAAGTCTTAGAGCTGGCAAGCAGCCCAGAAAGCCCTGTCTCTTCTAAAAGTTTTCCAAACGCACTGGTTTGTGGCGTACTCTCTATGCGCTCAGCAAGATTTTGTGTTAGATTTGGGTCAACCTTATCAATTCGGTCATCCCAAGGGTCTGAACAAGATATTACAGCAACAAGGGCCATAATTGCTAATAAGCTTTTTAAATATATTTTACTTGATATCATCCTTAGTGGATTAGGTTTAACTTTTATTATAAATTTATTTTTTATTCTTCAATTAGGCCATCTCCCCCTGATTCGAATTTTGGATATAACTGATCCATATCAACCGGCCTAAATTCAACCACATCTAACCATGTCTGGCCATTTCTACTATCCTGTACAGCCTCAAATGTTAGTTTATGCCTACCTGTTGTAGGTACTTCAACAATACCAACAAGTCTACAATTAAATCGGTTGGTAAACGGTTCTATATGCCTTTTATAACCTTGCGATTCTAATACACGTTCTGGCTCGCTGGTGTTACCGTATTCAGTAAAATTCACTTTTCTGGCAAAAGGAATACCGTTAAGGGACACCTCACATGAAGGTGACGATCTACCATTTTGTCTGTAAGACACCCAAACTTTATACTTTCCTTTAATAATCACGGGTGTTGTAAACGTTATAGGATCAAGGTAACCATTTCTAAAACGGAATAACTCAACAACATCGCCATGCCAAGCTCTGTCTAGATAAGCACCATCTCCAATATCTGCTGCCAGATATGTTAAAGGCTGATCATCTGGCCAATCGACATCTCTAAGTTCACTTTTTCTTAGGGATACAAAATTTCCAGGTTTTCTAAAAACAGAGCTCAACTGTCTGATTTCCGGCTGATCGCCTAAATCGAAATAAACAGGTGCGGGGAATCTCTTTTTGATAAAGAAATTGTCTTTCATTAAATGCAAAACGCCATTTGATGCTGTTATATCGCTCTCCTCTCGATTAATTTCAACACCTTTCTCTAAAATACCATTGAAAGTTACTTCGTTTATTAACAACGAGTCAGAGGCTAGAGTTACCGTAAGTACCTCTAAAGGTGCTTTAGTCAATATTGCAGGAGTAATTGCTAAATCTGCCATATAATTTAACCCTGGTAAAATTCGATAGGCCACGAACAAATTAAGACTGTCTTCAGGATTCATAGGGTCTCCTAAATGGCTGTATCTAGCTTTTAAATCATCTAGATTGCTAAAACCTGCCTTTTGAAACACAGCATCAGTTTGTGCTAGCACTGTAAGATGACTGGAAATACTATCTTTATCATAAGTGACTGGTTCGTCTAATTTGTCATACCATCCTGTTGCTTTTAATGCTTCAGTAAAGAGAGCTAAAGATTCATCGCTTTCAATGGTTTTTGCTAAAGTTTTGTCAGCGACCCTAAGCACTTTATCCAAAACATGAATTATTCCATTTCCAACTTCAATATTAGAACTTATGATACTAGCTTCTTTATTTATTGTAATACTTGAAGCGCCATCTACAAAGGCCGCTCCAGTTATTAAAAACTGTCCTTGTAAGCTCGGACTTGGAATTTTACCATCGGTAAAAGAGACTGTTGAAACCTTTTCTGGTAAAATATGTAATTTGGCTAGTTCCTGAAGGTCTTCTAAAGGAATATCACTCACAGCGTTTGCTCCATAATCATCTAATAATTTTAAAACGGCATCATTAGTTGGTAAGAACATGGTATAGGTTCCGTAAGTGTTCATAAATGCAGAATATCCTGTTACATCTAAAATTTCCAGAAACAAGGAATACTCTTCATTAGCTCTTAAATACTCGGTAATGTTTAAAGTCTCATCTGTAGACTCTTTATACTTTTGAGACGTACAGTTGAGCACAACAATAGTCACTAACGCCGTAAAAGCGAGTCTCATCAAATTTTTTAGATTAAATATTTTTTTCATGACTACAATTTTTTATTTGTAAAATGGGTTCTGAACAAGTTGTTTATTTGTAAACAACTCATTCTCGTTAATTGGGAGGTAGTGGCTGTTAGAGTCTTGCAATTTAGCTAAAATACTCTGTTGTTGATTAGCAGGTGCACTTCTTAAAGCTACAGCCAACAAAATGTCTAAGTACGCATAGTTTTCTTTTCGGGCATTACGCAAAACATCAAACCATCGTTTTCCTTCAAATGCAAACTCTCTTGCCCTTTCGGCAAGTATATATCGTCTAATTCCAAATTGGTCGTTAACTCCTGGCTGTTCTTCTGTAAGGCTAATTGCTGCACGTTTTTCTCTAATTAAATCAATAATCTCTAAGGCCTCTCCACCTCTATTAAGCTCATTAAGTGCTTCGGCTTTCATAAGCAAAACATCGGCATATCGATATATAAACCAGTGTGTATCAAATTCTTGTCGGGATTTACGTTGTTCTTCGTTAATACCAGTGTATTTATAGATTTCGTTGGTACCGGGCACAAGTGAAGCCCGTTCGCCTCGGACATCTTTATTTTCAGGGTCTTCAAAATCGATTCCAAAAACACTTTCCATTACTGTTGGTGCAGCTAAATATTCCGGACGCTCAAACAAGATAAAATAAAAAGGGTTTGTATTTTGAGTAGTATATTGAAGTTCGAAGATGCTCTCTGATGAATTTCCTCTTGCAAAAACTTCAGTAAACCATTGTGGACTAGCATCTATTAATTGGTATTCACCTGAATTAATAACCTTATTTGCAGCGGTAAGAGCTGCTTCATAATTCTCTTGCCACAAGTAAACATCTGTTAACATGGCGTTTATGGCATTTTTTGTGACGCGTCCCTTATTTGATGCAATATCTTCATAGTCTTCTACAGCATAACCTTCGGCCATTGTTAAATCGGTTACCACTTGTGCAAAAATATCTGCCTGTGGTGTAACTGGTAACTGAAAATTATCTTGGTCAGAAAGCGTTGCCTCCAATTTTAAAGGTACATCTTTAAATGTGCGGGCCAGTGTGAAATATAAATACGCTCTAATGGCCAAGGCTTCCGATAAATAATTATTTAATTGTGTTTGCGTAAAGGTAGGGTCGTTCTCTAAAACTCCCGGTGCTAGGTCAATTACAGTATTACAATAATTTATAATTCTGTAAAACAAATACCAATTCGTCAAACTATTTGCCGGTAGTATATTAGAGGTAAGCAGTTCAATTTGCTCTTCAGTCATCCTAGGGCCAGGAGCTACCATGCCCCCTCTAAGCTCACCATAAGCAAACATATATTCCGCTAGTGTTGCATCTGTTCTTAACATAGCAGAATATATTCCAATCACCGCAGATTGCACATCTTCCTTGGTTTGCCAAAATTCTTGGCGAATAGTACCATTTTCAGGCTTAAGATCTAAATAGTTATCGCAAGAAAAATTAACTGATACTATTAAAAAAGTGAGTGTATATAAAATTTTTGTTCTCATAAGAGTCAAATATTGTATTAAAATTAAAATCTGGTTCTTAGACCTATTGTAAATCTACGCGTTGGTGGTGTTCTGGAATAATCTATGGCTATCCCAAAAGGGTCTCCTCCTCTCATACTCTGCTCCGGATCCTGTCCTTTGTATTTTGTAAATGTCATTATATTATCTGCTGTGAAATAGACACTTAAGTCATCTAACTTTATTTTCTTCAGGAATTCTTTATCAAATTGATAACTAAAAGTTGCTGATCTCCAACGTAAAAAAGAAGCATCTTCAACATAACGGTCAGACCCCAACCAGTTGTATGCTGCACCGTATACCGCACGTGGCATATTGGTGATATCCCCTGGGTTTCTCCAACGAGATAAGGTTGCCGAACTTTGGTTGTCAAAAGAATACATATTGGTTGTTACCATATCTGTTCCATTAATGATATCATAATCTAATCTATAAGTGAAGAACAGCATGAGTTTATACTTTTTGTCAAAAGTTATGTTAGGTCCAAAACCTCCTGAAAACTTAGGGTTACTATTACCCAAGTAAACGACATCTCGACTATCGATATTACCGTCCTTGTTAATATCTTCATAAATGGCATCACCCGGCTGAAAAACATAATCTATACTTGGGTAGTTAAAACGCATGTAAACTTCCTCACCGTTAGGACTAAGAATAACATCTCCGTTAGCATCTCTCGCTCTAGTAGAAGCCAAATCTGGATAAACACCTTTAAAACGATAGCCATAGAAAGAGCCAAATGGGTTATCGGTTTGCAAGAACCTTTTGTAAGACCCATTACTTGAAGCATTTCCACTTTCGCTAGGAAAAAACTCAGAAATTTCGCGTATAATGTTTTCATTTCTAGAAATGTTGAAATTGAAATCAACTTTCCATTTATCTGTTTTAATTGGCGTAGTAAACAAACCTACTTCCCACCCTTGATTATCAAGTGTACCAACATTTTGGTCAGATATTCCAGAGTAACCAGATATTGTTGGAATTGCTAGGTTTCTAAAAAGAAGGTCTTTTGTTCGGTTCTGATAAACATCTACATCAATCTGGAAACGATGATCAAACATTTGCAAGTTTAATCCTAAGTTTTTTCCTGTTAAAGTCTCCCATCTCAAATTAGATAATTCCATATTCGCTGAGAACACACCATTCTGACCTAAATACTCAGTATCAAAGTTTCCATAAATATTAAAGTATCTATAATCGTTACGAGGTGTTCGGCCTGATTGCCCTAAACTAGCTCGAAAACTAAAATCATCTACAAACTCAACATCGTCCATAAAAGGTTCTCCAGAAACCCTCCAACGTGTAGAGACAGAAGGGAATAGTCCATATCGGTTATCTGGCCCAAATTTAGAACTTCCATCACCTCTAAGTCCAACATTTACTATATAACGATCTAGTAAACTGTACTGCGCATTAACAAGCGCAGCTACACTTCGTGTCTGACTGTTTCCATTAAACAATCTTAATTCTGAATTTTGCGTTCTAGAAGGTACAGAAGGATCGGTTAAAAATACAGAAGCCGTATTTGATGTTAAGGCCTCATGTGATGCAAACCTAGAATCATTGGTTTGTATAGATAAAATTGTTTGTAGTTTATGGTCTGAACTACCTAAATCTGGTGTATAGATAAAATTTGTTTTCGATTGTACACTAGCTCTATCGATATCAGAATCTGATGCGCGGTTCACTACCGTTTCTGTAAATGGACGACCTGTAGCATTTTGAGGCAAGAACGATTTCGCCTTTGTACTACTGAAATCAAACTGTAAATCAAAAGTAGAAATTAATTTACTAGGAATTAAATCTATTTTTAATTGAAATTTAGGAACAATTCTAAATTCTGTTTGCTCGTTGGTGGCATACTCAGCCAACGCAACAGGGTTATACGTGTTAGGATATCGCCCTTGAATATTTTGTGACGGAGAGAAATAATTTGGTGTGATATCGCCTAAATCATCATATTCATAAATACCCATATTTGGCATTTTAGAATAGGCTACACTTCTTAACCTATCTCTATCGCTAGAACCAAAGGTGTTTACATAGTTTCTTTGGGTTACAGAATTGGTATAAGCAACATCGGCCTTAAACCGTATGCGGTCTGATACCACATAATCTAAATTTAAACGACCAGAAACACGCTCAAAACCAGTTCCCTTGGTCACACCTTTAGAATTATAGTATCCAACAGAGGCAAAATATCGAGCTCTATCACCACCACCTTGTAAAGACAAATTATGGTCTCCAGTAATACCAGTTTGCGAAATTGCGTCAACCCAGTTGGTATTGTTTCCATAATTTTTGTACCAATATACTTCTTGGGGATCGTATTGAAATTCTTTTACAGTTAGCGTATTTAAAGGCGTTCCTGTTCGGTTCATGAACGCTTCAGGAATTAAAATTGAATATTGGTCACCACTCAACATTGGAATTGTTCTAGGCAATTTAGAATAGGTTCCTATAAAGTTGTAACCTATTTTAGGTTTACCTACTGACCCCCTCTTTGTATTGATAATCAATACTCCGGCGGCTGCACGTGCTCCCCACATCGCTGTCGCAGCGGCATCTTTTAAAATGGTAATACTCTCAATATCACTAGGAGCTACATTTAAAAGGGCAGCATAGCCTTGTTCATCAGCAGATCCAAAGTTAAAATCTTCGGGTATGGCTGTTTCAAAAGGCATACCATCAACAACCACTAATGGATCGGAAGATCCTGTAATTGAAGACGTACCCCTAATTCTGATTTGCATACCGGCTCCAGGGTCACCAGAATTGGCCGTTATGTCAACTCCGGCAATTCTACCTTGAAGCGCCTCATCAATAGATGCCGCTTGCGTATTTTCTACATCGGAAGCACTAATTGTAACTGCGCTAGTAGTTAAATCTCTCGCTGCGATATTTAAAAGACCACTTTCTGGTGTTTTGGTAGCACTAATTACAATTTCTTCTAAGCCTTCAATGTTTTCAACCATATTTACTACAAAGTTTCTTTTAGACCCTATGGTTAATGTTTGAGGTGTGAATCCCATTGAAGAAACAACTAATTTATTATTAGTGTTTTTAACTAAAATTGCAAAATTCCCATCAAAATCGGTTACAACACCAGTAATTGTTCTATTTTCTGCATCTTGCTCTATCACGGTGGCTCCTGGAAGCGGTTGCTTGCTAGCAGCATCCAATACCTGCCCTCTTATTACGTCTGAGTCTTGGGCAGCAAGCTGCAAAGTCGACATAAAAATTACGATAAATGAAAAACGGTAAAATAAGTTGGTAATGTTATATTTCATTTTATTCCGTGTATAAAAGATAATTATCTACTAAGTGAATTAAACTGCGGTCAGCTAGATTGTTGCTTACGCTAGATATATAGGCTGCTTCTCGGTTGGCAGAGTCTATAAAACTCAATTCACCGGGAGCACTCACTATATTAATATATGTTTTATTGCCTTCGAAATCTCTACGCAAAGTCTCGATTTGGCCATTGACTAATCCGTCATCAGAAGCTGTACGAGTTGCCAATATATGATACTTTATGAAAGATTCTACTTGCTCTTTTTCTTCTGGAGATGATGGGTTATTGTTTGCTGGCAACACACCATCTGCAACAGCTTGCGCCATAGCTGCTTGATTAGGAATGACAAATGTATAAGATGTACCCAATTCTACACCATCAATGGCGCCTGTAGTTTGATCAAATAAAGAAGAACTATACAGGTAAAAGAAGAAACTTAAATAATCTGGGTTTTTTAAGGCCAGATCAAATAACTTAAACCCTGGAGGAACTTCTGTAAATTCAATGATATCATCAATATAATAAGTCCTCCCGTTGCGTTGATCCTCATATCCTAAGACATTAACTCGTTTTTCCTCTTGAAGAACTTCTCCTCCAATAATTTCAATCTTTTCATTACCTGCAGCCCAAACTTGGTTATTTTCCCACTTAATGTATTCCCCAGCTAAATCAAAATCTCCTGTTCGAATAACGCCTGAACCAGATAGATCATTCATTTCATCGTTAGGTGTTGGCACAATTCCGTTATACATTATACGCAACATGCGAGACCTAGCCAATGTGCCCGAAACCACATTTCCAGTTTCTGGATCTGTGTATACCCATTCTTCTCTATTAATATTGTAATCATAGCCATGCTCGAGCAAAACTTCGTCTGACGGTAAAAACAAGGTATATCTACCTCCAAGATTACTTATAATTTCACGGTAACCAGAACCATCGTTATAAAGACGCGTGGCCAAAGTAAAATCGGGATCCAAATATGCCGATGTATAAACGCTAAAGAATAAGTTAGACTCCTGCACTTTACTTGTACCATAGAAAAACCCGTTACTCAACACTTCTGCTTCTCTTATATCGGCATTTAAATCGAAACGCATATCTTCTTCAAGACCATTACTGTAAGTAGACAACTGAGATGGCCATGCGGCATTTTGTACCATATGCGCATTGAAAAAATCTTCGTAAACGTACTTAGGCAATTTATCTAACGCTGGGTAATTTTTCAACAACACCTCATCTACAAACTTTTGAAGTACTGTATTTTCAGGAGCGAACAACGTATAAGCATCACTTTGCCCATCATTATCAGCTTCTTTTATATAATTTTCGTTGTTTGGTGAGAAGAACAATGCGGGGTCATAAACCTTAACATAAACTTCGTCTGATTTTCTTGTGAAATTTCGGTAAGTATCGGTAGCGTCTTGATCAAAGACGTATTCTACTAAATTGTCTTCGAGCATCTGCCTAAACAAACTGTAGTTTGAACTCTGCTCTAATTTTTGATCTAAGTTAACAAGAGGCAAAGACACTTTATCGACCTCGTGAATAATTCCATTTTCGGCTACAATATCGGCCTGAACTGTTGCCGCCCCCAAAACATTAAAACCTGTGTAGGTTTCGTCTGGATAGAAATACTGATAATCAAATGCACTTAAACCTAAAGCATCCATATACTCGGTCACAAAATAAGATATGTACTTATTATTGTTGTCACCAGGGATATAATAATCTGCACCAGGCTCATTGTTACGGTTAGAACCAGCAACTACTATTTCACTGCCATCTACTGTTTTGGTTTGGAAACCATCGTAGTAAGCCGTTCTCCTTCTAAAGGCATTATCTTCTTCCCAACCTATTCTAGATTGGTAATCAGAGAGCCTTTCAGTACGAAAAGCATTATAAATCAAGGCGAACCTTACTATTTTTGAGGCCGTTGTGGAGTCAATACTGGTTATACCAGATATACCTTGTTCTTGAAAAAAATCTTTAAAAGCCTCATCATTAGGCGCCATCATGGTCCAATAACCTGATTTACCTAAAATATCCTTGTAACCCGCCTTTTCTATTAAAGCCGTTAAGTTGGTGAAATTACCTCGCGCTTCTAACTGCTGAAAAATAGGCTGCTCAAGATTATCTGGTCTTGCGTAATATGCATCGAACTCTTCTTTGCTACTACAACTAGCAAGAAAAAAAACAAGAGGCAAGTAAAACAAATAATAAAGTGTTTTCTTATTCATTATGAGTAGAGTTGATTTATTTATAAATGAAGTATGTTAGTTGTTTAGTTTAGTGGTTGTCAAATTAATGTTTTTTTAAAAAGATTTAACATCTTCTTATAAAAAATTTAACACTCAAAATTATTATTATGTCGGAAAAGCACCATCCTGCTCCATCCTGTTAAAACCAATGTTTTTTATGAATACCCGGAACTAAAACCACATAAACCCCAACAAAACAATATGTTAACGCGTTTGAGACAATCTGACGTTTTTCTTTAAAAAGAATTAACAAAACATATTTTACTATATCTAGGTTTAAAAGCAACTTTCTATTGATCTTAATTCACAAGGTTAGTTGCGCATACATTTCGTTAATAAGATGGATATACGGCACCCCTTAAGCCAATCTGTTTATGCTTTTTTAAAATTTCTGCTAGAGTGTTAGCTGTAAACGTAGCGCCCTCCAGCCCTGTATGTGTATGATCTTTAGGAAAAAAATCTTTCACCTTGTCTTTCCCCAATTCTTGATATTTCTCTGCAACGGCATTACTTAAATCTATAAAAATAGCATCTTCAGCTTCAGCGGCTTCCCGAGCCCATTTCACATAAGTATCATGGCGCTGCTCAACAATACCGTTTGGCCATTCGTTTCTGGGGGTTAGACTCAATACTACGGGTAGTGCTCCTTTTTCTTTAACATCATTTATCATCTTTTTCATGTACCATCCATATGTATGCACTATTTCGGTTATACTATCTCTATTCACTTCTTGCGTCTCGTCTCCCATGCCTTTTAACGAGCCTCTATATTTCTTTTTATCAATATTGCCCGCGTCATTGTGCCCAAATTGTATAAATACGACATCACCCTTTTGGAACTCTTTTTTAGCTTCATCCCACAATCCTTCGTAAATAAAAGTTCTTGTGCTTCTGCCTCCTCTAGCCTTATTGATAACGTTTACCTGCATAGTGTCACAAAATTTAGGAAATGCCATACCCCAACCAATAGTATTTGGGTTACTGCTGCTTGCCATGGTTGAATCGCCTATTAGAAAAATATTCTTTTTTTCGGGTAATTTAATTTCAGGATTCCCCAAAATGTAATCTTTTAAAGAATTTTCACTTTCTTTTAAACCTTCAGTTATTAATGATGCTGCCATTACAGCGCCTCTAGCCGACGTATGGGTATGGTCTCGTTTGTAAAAATAAGTTCCCGTAACCTTTTGTTCTCCAAAACGCTCTAGTTTTGAAGCCATTTTATCGTTTAAATCTATAAACGTAACGCCGTTCCTTTCAGCAATTTGTTTTGCCCAAAGCCCATAAGATTTATTATTTCTTGGCACCATTCCATTTTTCCAATCATTTCTTGGTATTGGTGACATAACAACAGGAATTGCTCCTTTTGCCTTAGCGTCTTTAACTATTTTTTCAATATACCAACCATAGCTATGCACAATTTCGTGTTCACCGGTTATCATATTATCAATTTCTTCGGTTTCCTCACCAATCCCTTTGATCGTTCCTCTAGCTCTAATCGTATCGTTAACAGGTCCGTTATCGTTATGCCCAAACTGAATGAGCACATAATCGCCCTTTTTTAGCTTATTGTTAACCGTGTCCCAAAGCCCAAGGTTTTGGTAGGTTCTACTGCTTGTCCCTCCTAGTGCATGGTTCTCAACTTTAACTTTGGTTGTGTCTAAAAACTGGCCTATAAAATCGCCCCAGCCCCATAGACCACCATAACCATCTCCTCGTCCGTTTTTAACGGTGGAGTCTCCAACCGTATAAACCGTTGGTTTGGTCGTACTTTGCTGTGCGCAATTAGAAAATGAAATCGTTAGAAGTAGAAGTGTTAAGTATTTTATAATCTTCATGAAAATTTATTTAGTTGTATTTAGTTGTTTCTAAAATCGAACCAGAGCGTCATAGGTATGCCGTCGTCTCCATTTTTTATTCTAATATTGGTAGGCTGACTTTCTGGACCTTGGTGCTCTAAAGGTTTAAATGCTCGCATAGCTGGTATTTCGTACATAAACGAAAGGTTACCTTCGGGGAAACGCGGTTGTGGAAAGGTTTTGGATACCGCATTTTTTGGCAAATCGGGTGTAAATAACCTTAAAAACAACTTATCGTTTTCACTGAAAAATTTAAAATCACCATGCTTTGTTTTTAAGTTGCCTGCAATAAAATTGGCGTGATACCCTTTAAACTCAGGATAAACTAGATTTTCAAAACTTTCACCTGTAATGGTATTGTTGTAATCTTTCTCCCAAAGACCTAGCGTTGTACCCTTTATTCTATTTTTCCAAACATGGTAAGGCCCATTACCAAACCATTTTAAGCCTTCAACCCCCTCTTCAGGAAAATCAAAAGTTATTCCAAATTTATTAATAGCTCCTTCAAAAAAGGCGCCATCGAAACCACTATTCCTTCCAGCATTTTTTAATAAAATCAATTCTAGTTTTAATCTTCCATCACTAAATAAAGTCCACGTTGCCGTATCAATACCACCTACATACTTTATAATGCAAATCGCCGCATCGTCAGTATTTTTAACAAAAACCGATTCCACTTCTGCTTTCATACCTATAGGCTTTGGACCATTTACAAAAGGTACATTGCCGTTTTTGTTTTCTATGTTAACAATCTCACCTGTGGATGTATTTAACTTAACAGAAACCAACTCGGATTCTAATAAAACCTCTGTGTCTGCTTTTGAAGCTTTGGCCGATTTTCTCGATTTAGCTTTGGAAATGAATTTATTGGCGTAATACGGTGCCCTGTGAATTGGCCATGACCATGTGTAGATTTCTCTACCATATTTATCATGCGCCGTAATTTCCAACCAATCACCTTCAAAAAAATTACCTGGTAAATCAAAATTTATTTTTCTGGTTTCCCCTGGTTCTACACTTTTAACATCAATAAAGTTTCCCGCAATAATATTAGCATTTCCTTCTGAATAAATCGCATTTTCCGGAGATTGTAAAACTCTATACTCCAACTTACATTCATTAAGATTCGTATAAATGTATTCGTTAGTAATTAAAAACGAACCATCAAATTTGGAAGTAATCATTTTTGGCTGAAACTGAATGGGCGACCAAACTTCTTTTACGGTATAAAAGCTGCCTTCTTTTTCTCTGTGAGGTCCCAAAACGCCATCAGCAGCCAGATTACCTTTAGAGTCGTATTTTTGCTCCCCTGTCCAATCGGTTCTTAATACGGCCTCATCCAACATGGCCCAAAGAAATGAACCGGCGAACAACGGACTTTGTTTATAGCGCTTCCAAAAGTCTTCCAATCCTGCTCCAATCCCGTTATCGTAGGTACCGTGCATGGTTTCTGTAGGAAAAAATACGCTTTCACCGTTGTTAAAACGGTGCATGCCCGTTAAGTAGGTTGGGTAGTGATGTGTGTCCCAGCCGTTAAAATCGGCCCACGGATGAATAACTATACGTTTTTGTGGGTCGTAAATATGAAATACATGGTCTATCTCATAATTCCAGCCGCCTTCATTGCCATGATCCCAAATAATAACCGATGGATGATTGACATCTCTTTTAACAGTTTCTTTTATAAGTTTTGTTCCTGTTTTTGTGTCGTATCCGTTTTGCCACCCTGCAACCTCGTTTAAAACAAAAAGACCAAGGGAATCGCAAACTTCCAAAAAATGGTCGTCTGGAGGATAATGAAAACGCACCGCGTTCATATTCATATCCTTCAATAGATTGACATCTAAAACACTAATGTCTTTATCGGTGCTTCTTCCCGACTCTGGCCAAATGGTATGGCGATTTATGCCTTTCATCAATATTTTTTTGCCATTCACATAAATACCGTCTTTTTTCAAGAATTCAAGTGTCCTGAAACCTATCTTTGTTTTACTTGTATGCAAAACATCTCCATTCTGTTTTAAGGACAAGGTTAATGTGTATAAATTAGGAGATTCTGGACTCCATGGTTTTACGCCTTTCCATTGTGCGTTTAAAGTTTGAAAAATTTCATTTTCTTTTAGGTTAAAAATGAAAGTCTCAAATTTTTGATCGCTTCCTATTGGTGAGATACTAGCTTCAATAGTGGTGTTTTTCAGTATGTTTACTAGGTTTAAATCAGCTCTTAACGAACCATCCATTTTGGCATCAACCGCAACATGGTCTATATATGTTTTGGGCGAAACCTCTAACCAAACAGGGCGATATATTCCACCAAACAACCACCAATCGGTTTTCCGCTCTGCATTATTAACCGAATTGTTTGCAGAGTGTTTTGATACATGTACCTCTAAGATATTTTCTGAACCGTACTTTAAAAGGTCACTAATGTCATACTCAAACTCATAAAATCCACCTTGATGAATTTCTCCTGCAAGTTTTCCGTTTATTTTCACTTCAGTATCGGTCATGGCTCCACCAAAAACAATTTTTAAGTTTTTGCCATTGTAACCTAACGGAACATTAAACTTATATTTATAAAACCCTTCTTCCTTACTCGGTTCTTTTTGGTCCAGTTCTTTATACCAACGCCCATAGGTGTATTCACCAAAACCTTCCAATTCCCAGTTAGAGGGTACATTTATGGTGGTCCAAGTATTACTGTTACGACCACCGCTACACATAAACTCCCACTTAACGGGATTTTTAAAATCTTTTCCAGAAAGGAATATTTTTTCAGTTTCTTGTGAAATCACACTAAAACTATTCAAAGTAATAAAAAGAAAGAATAGTGCCTTAAGTTTTTCGTTTAGTCTAGTCATATTTATATTTAATTTCCTTCTGGTGTTTCTATTTTAAATCTTGAGCTCATAGGCAAAGTCCAATTGCTAAAATCATCGGGGTTTTGCGGATTGTAATTTGGAATATTGGCACGTAAATATTTTACAATTTCTAAATTCAAATCCTTTACACCTTGCACTACACTTTTGGCTATTTCATTGGCTCCAAAACTATTAAAATGGGTGTTATCGTTCAAAGGTTTGGGCTGACCTGGAAATGTATTGGCAGGATATTGCACAAACGCTTTTCTTGAAGGTTCAACCCCCCAAGATTCGTACATCTGAGTGGTCATTTTTGTAACATCAATTAAAGGAACGTTTTTATCTTCGGCCACTTTTCGCATTGCCAAAGGATAATCGCCATGGGTAGGCTTTAAAGTTCCATTTTTGTTAAAAGCCCTTCTTTGTGTTGGGGTTACCAAGATGGGGTTACCACCGCGGTTTCTAACCTCACTAATATACTCTTTTAAAAGTTGCGAGTAAGACTGCCATGCCCCAATGCCTTCACCTTTTCGTTTTTCATCGTTATGGGCAAATTCTATAAACACATAATCGCCCTTTTTCATTAAAGATAATATTTTTTCTAAACGCTTACCCCCCTTAAAAGCACTTAAAGACGAGCCCGACTCGGCATAATTTGCCACAACAACCTGATCGTTCAGGTAATTTGTAAAAAACTGCCCCCAGGATGCCCACGGTTCTACATCCTGATCGGTTACTGTAGAATCTCCGGCAAGAAAAAACGTTTTTACATTATTTGCTGGTGATATTTTTATATGCCTTACGGCCGGATTTCCAAGAAATTCCAAGGTAAGTTTGTTGTCCCAATTTAATTGGTCTTTATCTCTATCTTTTATTTTTATATACGACGATTCGCTAATTTTTGGAGACCTTACGTTTACAACAAAGGAATAGTATGCTTCTTCATGCTTTCCTAGTTCCTTTTCCTTTAACATTAACCGCCTAGACTCTGCTTTAACGGTTGTATTTGAACACTTACTTCCTCCCAAAACCAGCTCCACCCTGTAATTTCCTTCGGGTACTTTTACTGAAAAATATAAGGATGAATTTTTACTCGAAAAACAATGTTTCTTCAACTTCAAGTTGTTTTCAGAGGCTAAGTCAAAACCATAGCCTACATCTTCACTGTAAATCGAAGGGCTGTTTATTACAATTCCCGAATTATTCTTAATATTTTTTCCAAAATAAAAGCTCTTCTCTTGGGCATAAACAGTACAATACAACATAGCACAGAGAAAAAGCAAAACAGGTTTGTTAACTAGCGTCATGAATTAATTTTTGACCAAAATATCTTCAAAATAAAAAAAATCCATCCTGTACTATGATGAATCCTATTTATTTTTTTCATAAGAGCGTTTTTAAACTGAATTGCGTTCTATGTATTCAAATACATTTTTTACTTTTTCCTTTTTGTTGTTAAGCACTAAATAAGCAGCTGTTTCACCCATAGCCTTAAAGTGCGTACTTACAACGTTAATTCCCAAAAGGTCCTTTAATGGCGTGTCGTTATAAGAGATGATTCCTACATCTTTTCCCATTATCAAACTTTTCTTCCGTACCTGCCTTACCAAGTTAACTAGATCGTTCTCTTCAATTACAATGTATACATCTTTACTATCTAGCTCCATATCGTCATAAATCTCATCTAAAATCTCAAAATCAAAATTATTTTTCGAGCAAAACTTCATAAATCCCTGTACAATTCTCTTGGGATATGGGTAAACTGTTTTTGATGGATAAACTAAAACAAGCTTGTCGTATTTTTTGAGATTATTCAAGCCTTCGGTTAAAGCTTGATAGATGTCCTCCTTAAAATCCTGAAAAACCGCACCATATTCGCCTTCAATTTCTATCTTTTGGTTATCCAAAATTATCAACCTATCGTTCGATATTTTTTGAATTGTTTCTTTTACGCTTATGGTTGTACTGACATGATTGGAATCTTCAGACTTAAAATGGGGCATTATCACATAATAATCAAAAGCACCTAGGTTTCTTTCCAAGGTTTTAATAAAAATAGATTCTTCGCAGTGATAAACCGATAATGTGACGTGAGCGTTAATACCCAGTTCTTTTACAAAAGAATTGAAAATCATCATTTTGTATGAGCTAAGCTTATTAACCATAAAAAAAACATTTATTTTCGATATTAAATCTGTTTTGGTTATATAATAGCCTTTACCCTTAACCGAAACGATGGCTTTCTGCTCTTTAAGCAATTTATAAGCCTTTTCTACAGTATCTCTCGATAAGTAGCAAGACTCGCTTAATTCGTTTATTGAAGGTATTTTTTCGCCAACTTTTAATTTTCCCTTAGATATATCATGTACTATAGAATCTACAATTTGCTTATACTTTGGGACACGTGATGACTCATTGATTTTAATTTCAATTGATTGAGACATATAATTGAAAAGAATGTAATTAGTTTTAGTTAAGTGAATATAGCAAAAAAACAACAATAACTTCAGAAAAGGAGCATGAAACTTAGGTTTTTTAAATATTTTGCCAACATGATTGTACAGGACACAGATATTTTTCTTTTATCATAATTTTACTTTTTATCAAAACTCAATCATGAAAAAATTCAAAAGTCTTTTATTTTGTGCTATTTGCTTAAGTTTTATGGCATGCAAACAACAAATGAACTCAACTCCAACTAACGGCCAACAAAAACCCGATTGGACAGAAAAAGTGGGCGCTAAAAACTTTGAAATTATTAACAAAACTTATTACGTAAACGATTTTGGTGCTTTTAATAACGGAACGACTTTAAATACTGAAGCAATACAAAAAACCATTGATGTTTGTGCTAAAAATGGTGGCGGAACGGTTACTTTTAAACCAGGAGACTACTTAACAGGATCCATTTTCATTAAAAGCAATATAAAATTTGAAGTGCCTAAAGGTGTGAAAATATTAGGGAGTGAAAATATTGAAGATTATAAAGAAATAGACACCCGAATTGCAGGTATCGAAATAAAATGGCCAGCAGCATTGATTAACGTGAGAAACCAGAACAATGTAATTCTTGATGGTGACGGTATAGTTGATGGGCAAGGCAAAGTATTCTGGGACTACTACTGGGATTTACGCAAAAATGATTATGAACCTCGAGGATTGCGTTGGATTGTGGATTACGATGCCAAACGCCCCAGAACCTTTTTGATTTCAAATTCTAAAGATGTATTTATGAAAAACTTAAACATTCAACGTGCTGGATTTTGGACGGTTCAAGTTTTATATTCGGAATATATTACTGTTGACGGGTTAACCATCAAGAACAACATTGGTGGCCACGGGCCAAGCACCGACGGTATTGATATCGATTCATCAAAATGGATTTTAGTTCAAAATTGCGATATAGATTGTAACGATGACAACTTCTGTTTAAAAGCTGGTCGTGATTGGGACGGTCAGCGGGTTAACAAACCAACCGAATATGTGGTTATTAAAGATTGTATTGCCCGACAAGGCGCCGGACTGTTCACTCTGGGCAGCGAAACCGCTGGGAGTATTCGTCATGTTTATGTATCGAATATTAAAGGCATGGGCACCAAGAATGGACTGAATATAAAATCAGCCATGAACAGAGGTGGAACGGTTGAAGATATTCATATGGAAAACATTAAAATGGATAGTGTTGGTGTATTTATGAAAGTAGGGATGAATTGGAACCCAGCTTACAGTTATTCCCAATTACCTGAAGAATTCAACGAAGAAGACATTCCAATTCATTGGAAAAAAATGCTCAAAAAAGTGGAACCTGAAAAAGGCATCCCCACATTTCGAAATATTACGGTCAACAACATTGATGTAAAAGGTGCAAAAACCGCTATAAACGTTAGTGGTCTAGAACAATCTATAGTTGAAAATGTTACATTGAATAATGTCTATATCGAAGCAAAAAAAGCAGGACAAATAAATTACAGTGCCAACTGGTCACTAAACAATGTAAAGATTATTGCAGAAGATAGTTCTAAGGTCGCTTTGAAAAACACTTCTAAAATTGAATTTCCTAAAACGGTCTATATCAAGAACAACAATTAATTCCACTAAATGTTATACATAAAAAATTTAAAAACAGTTTTTCTGAATCTCCCAAAAGCCCTGTTTTTTGTAATCATCTTAACAATCAATTTTAAAATTGAAGCGCAAGAAACACGAAGCTTTAAAGTATTTCAATTTCCAGCAGACAAAATTCCAACTATCAATGGTAATACAGACGATTGGAACATCGTTCCCGAAAGCTATACCATTGGAATGGATGAACTTTGGGACGATAGCAAAAAACAGCCTAATGCAAACCCAAAAAATTTGGATGTAAAAGTTAAAGTAGGTTGGGTAAAAGGGCTAAACCGTATCTATTTTTTATACGAAGCCTATGATGATTATTGGGATTTTTCGCAATCTGATTTACATAACGACACCTTTGAGGTTGTAATTGATGCCGACCAGTCTGGAGGACCATTCATAGACCGCTTTCACCCCAACAAAAGTTTGAACATTATGGAGGCCTTCTATTCATATCATGGTGTCCATGCACAAAACTATCACATTTTCACTCCTGCAAAGAACAAAGATTGGACTATGGTTTGGGGTAGTCAACCATGGATAAAGGATTTGCCGTATGCCAATGCCGCCTATAACTACAATTTTAAACCAGGTGAAAGTGGTAAGCTCATTTTAGAATTCTGGATTACACCTTTTGACTATGCAGGAAACAGTCCAGATAGAGCCATAACATCCATTTTAGAAGAAAACAAAAACATTGGCCTTTGTTGGGCTATTATTGATTACGACGATGTCAACAAAAAAGAAAACAATGGTTTTTGGAACCTTTCAAAAGAACACACCATGTACGGCAACGCATCATATTTATTGCCTTTTAAATTAATGCCCATTGAAAGCGCATTCACCAAGGAAATTGATGCCCGATGGTCATTTGAAATTCTGAACATTAAAAACAGAATAGTGGCCTTCAATGATGAATCAAGCGGTGAAATCAATTCGTGGCATTGGGATTTTGGAGACGGTACTATTTCGAACGAACAAAACCCTGTGCATCGATATGATGAAGCAGGAAAATATGTTGTGATTTTAGAAATAAAAGGCCCCAAAGGCTCTTCAAAATTGTCGAAGGTTTGGGATGTTGCCATAAAATAAATTCAAAAATGCTCCCATTAAAAAATTTAAATATTATTCAAAGTATCATAATAGTACTCATATGCTCAATAGGCTGCTTTGCTCAAGACAAACAGGGAACACAAGAACAAAGAAAAGTACATTATACTCCTAAAGGTGAAAGTTTTGTCTTAGAAAATGGCACTCGAAAATTTAACAGGGCTCTTTACGGAACAAATACAGGTTTTAGGGTTGAAACTGGTGATTTGCCCGAATTTGCACTGTACTTAAAAGGCATGGGTGGCAATTTAAAATTGGGGATATCAAACGGCTATGAAAGTAAATGGTTATCGGTTGCCAATGCCATTTCTACAACTTACAACCCTGGCACCATGATTTACAACATTAAAGATACCATGCTAAAAAATGGTTCCATTAGCCTGCAAGTAGTAGCTCATGCCAAAAAGGAAGCCTTAATTTTAAAAGTTGAAACGAATAACTTACCGAAAAACATCGTCTTATTATGGCTTTACGGTGGTGCCAATGCGAAAAAATTTCATCGCGAGGGCGATATAGGTGCCGACCCCGAATCGGTATTTTATCTTCAGTCAGAATATTGTATCAATAACGAATACAGCATCGATAAAACCAATTTTGTTTTAAAATTTGGTTCAGAAACCAATAAACAAAAAACGGGCAACAATCGTCAAATTGTGGGGTATTTTCCAAAGTCAAGCACCAAACTGGTTGAAGCTTCAGTGGATGGTTCCCCGATTAAAATATCAAACAGAAAAGCCGAAAATCATCCGGCCTTAATGGGGCAAATCGAATTGGGTTCTGAAAACACGTTTTTCTGGAAAATCGAAAACGAAGGCCAGCTTGCAAGAACCTCACAAAAAGATATTCAAACCGAATTTCAACAAGCACTTGAAAAGACTGAGCGCTTAAAAGACCGTGTAAAATTAAACACTCCTGACGAATACTTAAACACATTGGGCGGTGCGCTGGCCATTGCTGGTGATGCCATTTGGGAAAGTCCAGCCTATTTACACGGTGCAGTGGCGTGGCGCATGCACTTAAATGCTTGGCGTGGCGCCTATGTGGCGCATCCATTAGGATGGCACGATAGAGCGCAAACGCATTTTGAAAGCTATGGCAATTCGCAGGTTTTAGAGCCCGAAACGGGCCCAGTGGTTTTAGATAGTTCCAGAAATTTTGCCCGCCAAAAGGAAGTTTTGGGCACCGCTATGTTTAGTCGGGGTTATATTAGCCGACGACCAAACAACAATACCATAGCACACCATTACGACATGAACTCGGTTTTTATCAATCAATTACTTCGCGGGTTCCAGTGGACAGGCGATTTAAAATTCATGAAAAAAATGTGGCTCGTTGTAAAGCGTCATATCGCCTGGGAAAAGCGAAACTTTGATGCTGATGACGACGGACTTTACGATGCCTATGCTACCATTTGGGCTAGCGACGCCCTACAATACTCTGGTGGTGGTGTGGCTTATTCATCGGCATATAATTATTCTGCAAACCTTTTAGCTGCCAGCATTGCTAAACTTTTAGGTGAAAACCCCGAACCCTTTTTAAAAGAAGCCAAGCTCATCAAAAATGCTATTAAAAACCATTTATGGATTTCCGACAAAGGCGTTTTCGCTGAATACAAAGATTTGCTCGGAAATCAATTGTTACACGAAAACCCAGGCATTTGGACCATTTACCATGTTTTGGATGAAGATATTGCAGATGAATTTCAAGCCTACCAAGCTCTGAGATATATCGATGCCGAAATACCACACATTCCCGTAAAAGCAGAGGGTTTACCTTTTGATGATTTGGAATTGATTTCCACCAGCAATTGGCAACCCTATACTTGGTCAGTCAACAATGTGGCTTTGGCCGAAAACCTACATACCGCTTTGGCCTATTGGCAGGGCAACCGAAAAGAGGAAGCCTATAAACTATGGCAAAGTGCGTTGATTGAAAGCATGTATTTGGGAGCTTCACCTGGCGGCTTTCAGCAATTGTCGCATTACGATGCCATTCGTGGTGAACTATACCGCGATTTTGCCGACCCCATCGGTATGGCTGCACGATCGTTGGTAGAAGGCTTGTTTGGTATTCAGCCAAATTCAATTGATAGCACACTTTATATTGAGCCAGGTTTTCCAAAAAAATGGAACGAAGCCGTATTGGATATTCCCGATATTAAAATAGATTTTCAAAAATCAGAAAAAATTTCAAAATATAGTATCTATTCAAAGTTTAAGAAGAAAATGAAACTCCAACTGGACATTGATGCCGAATTTGATGCTATTGAATTTATAAAAATTAACGGGAAACATGCTGTTTGGAAATTCGATAAAAATGCTATTGGCAACCCCAAAATTATAATTGAAAGTCCATATCAAAAACATTATACCATTGAAATTAAATGGAATGGCGAAACTTTGGAACACCCTAAATTTCAATTTGATGCCCAAAAAAATGATGAAAGACAATTCCATATTTCAAAAGCAGAAATTGTTCAAATTTACGATCCACAAAATTCATTTTCAGTAGTCAACAAAACATCCAAAGAACTTATTTTTAAAGTTGATGCAGAAAACGGAAACAAAACGTTTTTTGTGCAGTTACACCAAGGTGATATGATTTGGTGGCAACCCATTCATTTAGAGGTTTCTAAAAAAGAGGAAGCTTCAAAATTTCATAATTGGGATGAAACATTTTCAGAAGACACCAGCTTTGAAAAGGTTGATTTACAAAACATTTTCAATAGTAAAGTCACCAATATTTTTAAAGAAAATTATTTAAGTCCGCGACCAACTTCCCCTACCCTTCAACTGCCCACTCAAGGCATTGGAAACTGGTGCTACCCTTACGTAAAACCAGAAATTGACGATTCTGGATTACGGAAAAAAGCGGGTCAGGATAATACGATTTTAAGTCCGCAAAATATTCCTTTTGAAACACCTTCAAATGAAAACGAAAACAATATCGCATTCGTTTCCATGTGGGATAATTTTCCAAAAAGTATTAGCGTTCCCCTTTCTGGAAAAGCCTCACATGCTTTTTTTATGATGGCTGGCAGCACTAACCCGATGCAAAGTAGGTTTACAAACGGTGAAATTGTTGTAAATTATACCGATGGCAGTTATGAGGTTCTTGAGCTAAAAAACCCAGAAAACTGGTGGCCTATCGAACAAGATTATTTTATTGACGGCTTAGCCTTCACTACTGGTGCACCAAAACCACCAAGAATATATTTTAAGACAGGTGACATCACAAGAACCTTTAGCAATTTTAAACCCATTAAAGGTTTTAGCGATTACGGTATCGAAGGTGGTGCAGGGACCCTTTTGGATTTATCGTTAAACCCTGAAAAAAACTTAAAAAACATGGAAATTAAAGCCATTGCCAACGATGTGGTGATTGGATTGATGAGCTTAACGTTAAAAAGAGACTAATGAAACCGACATGCTTAAAATAATAGTTAAACACACAGCGAAATGATAATTTTAAGCATCAAAGGTTACATGTGACCATTGAAAAACAATAAAATAAAACACATGAAAAGACGGGATTTTATTGCTACATCATTGCTGGCCTCTGCGTGTTCGTATTTACCGTTTCAAGCGCAATCGTTTTTAAACTTCGAAGGAGACAACCCGAAGCTATCCGACTTCGAAAAAAGCCTAACGCCCGTTGGCCGAGCTTTGGAATTTGAAGATTATTATGTGTGGTGCAATAGCCCTATTGAAGGTCCTGATGGAAAAATCCATGTGTTTTTTTCGAGGTGGCCAAAAGCAGAACGTATGAGCGGATGGACTCATGCTTCTGAAATTGCCCATGCCGTAGCCGATAAACCCGAAGGCCCTTACGAATATGTGAGTACCGTTTTAGCACCAAGGGGCGAAGGTTTTTGGGATGCCACCACTTGCCACAACCCAAGCATCCATTTTGTAGACGGCAAATATGCACTGTTTTTTATGGGAAACTCCAATGGAAAACTGAATACCCAACGTGTTGGTTTGGCTACTGCCGATTCCCTTTACGGTCCTTGGAAGCGCCCCGATTCCCCCTTATTGCTTCCCGGGAAAACTGGTGATTGGGACGACCATTGCACCACCAACCCATCATTTTTTAAACACCCCAATGGCGAGTATTGGCTCTATTACAAATCGTTTGACACAGAAGGATATATTCATCCAAAATTTAAAATTAGAGGCAACAGAAAGTACGGCTTGGCAACATCGGAATCACTTTTCGGTCCTTATAAAAAATACGAAAGCAACCCTGTAATTGACTACCACAACATGGGTAATAACCAACAATGCGAAGATGCTTACATGTGGTACGAAAACGGTAAATTTAAGATGCTGGCCAGAGATTTAGGCGTCTATGGGATTGATGTGGGTTTGTATATAGAGTCGGAAGACGGAAAACATTGGTCGGAACCACAAATTGGCTATCAACAACTTAATAAGTATATCAAACAGCCACCGGCACCCAAACATTTAAACCGCTACGGTCGTGCCGAAAGACCACAAATATTGTTTCAAAACGGAAAGCCAACATACCTTTTTACAGCTTCGCAAGGCGGAACATATGAAACGGCCTCAAGTTTTATTTTTAAAATCAACAATTAAATACACTCTAAATAATGAAGAAAACTAACCTCTATTTACTCTTACTATTATCAATGTCAATGATTTTTTCATGCAAGGAAAAAGAAAAAAAATCAGAACCAACAGATAAAATAGACCGACATGCCGTGGTAACCCGGCATAACGTAAAAATTTTGGAAATAGACACTTTGGGTTCTCTAAATGTGGGCAATGGAAAATTTTCGTTTACCGTTGATGCTACTGGGCTACAGTCCTTCCCCGAGTTTTATGGCTTGGGCGTACCACTGGGCACCCAATCGGAATGGGGATGGCACACCTTTCCCAATACCGAAAATTTCAAACACGAAGAAACCTTAAAAGCTTACAATTTTAATGGTAACCCGAATAGTTTGTACGCCATTCAAAACCGTGCGGATGATCGTGCCATGGCTGCCGCCGATTATTTTAGAGCCAATCCACACCGACTTCAACTCGGAAATTTCGGTTTGCAAATTTTAAAGGAAGATGGCACTTTAGCTACCCCTAATGATATCGAAAACATCAACCAACAGCTCAATCTGTGGACAGGGAAAATTGAAAGCCAGTTTACGATTGAAGGTAACCCCATTAAAGTATTCACTTATTGCAATGCTGCAACCGATGCGGTATCAACTAAAATAGAATCACCTCTATTGGCTGAAAATCGTATTAAGCTAAAATTCAGGTTTCCCTATCCGACCAACAAATTTTCAGACCGCGGCATCAATTACAGCAATAGCGAAAAACACGAAACTACCGTTGATAATGAGTCGGGTAAATCATTTGTTTTTAGCAGGAGCTTGGATAACGACCAGTATTTTGTAACCGCCAATTTATCTTCAGAAGGCGAAGTTTCAAAAATTGAAGACCATTTTTATATCATTTCGCCCATGGCCAAAGATGCGTTTGAAACTACCGTTCTATTTTCAGAAGAAAAACCAGAAAACGCATTACAGGATTTTGCAACAGTTGAAAAAAATAGCCAGTTGATGTGGGAAACCTTTTGGGAATCGGGCGGTGCCATTGATTTTTCGGAATGTACCGACCCTCGTGCCTTCGAGTTGGAGCGTCGTGTGGTGCTTTCGCAGTATTTAACCCGTTCGCAGTGCGCCGGCAGTTATCCTGTTCAGGAAACTGGATTAACCTACAATAGTTGGTACGGCAAGCCACACATGGAAATGTACTGGTGGCACGGGGCACACTATCCGCTTTGGGGACGTACCGATTTATTGGAAAAAAGTATAGGGTGGTATTTTGAGGCTTTTGATAGCGCAAAGGAAATTGCGCAAAGGCAAGGCTATGAAGGCGTGCGTTGGCAAAAAATGACTGATCACCAAGGTGGTGAGGCACCATCAAATGTGGGGTCGTTCTTAATTTGGCAACAACCGCACGTTATTTATTTAGCAGAGTTAATTTACAGAAACAACCCCACCCAAGAGAATTTGGAAAAATACAAAAACCTTATTTTTGAAACAGCCGATTTTATGGCGTCTTTCCCTACTTACGATGAAGAAAACGACAGATACAACCTCGGTAAAGGCGTAATTCCTGCACAGGAATGTTTTGATAAAACAGAAACTTACAATCCGCCAATGGAATTATCCTATTGGAAATGGGCCTTGGAAAAAGCGCAGGAATGGCGTACAAGATTGAATTTAGAACCAAAGGAAGACTGGCAAAAAATTATTAATAAATTATCGCCAATGGCTGAAAAAGATGGCGTGTATTTAGTGGCCGAAAGTGTTCCGAATTCGTATTCTGAAACCAGCGAACACAAAATTGACCACCCTGCCGTTCTGGGGGCTATTAGTTATTTACCTCATAACAATTACATTGACATCTCCACCATGAATCGAACCTTCGATGTGGTTGACGAAGTTTGGAATTGGGGGCATACATGGGGTTGGGACTTCCCATTAGAAGCTATGGCTGCAACACGTTTAAACCGCCCTGAAGATGCTATAAAAGCATTATTTAGAGACGAAACAACCAATACGTATTTACCCGGAGGGCATAATTACCAAACCCCGAGATTAACACTTTATCTTCCAGGAAATGGTGGTTACCTATCGGCAGTAGCATTGATGTGTGCCGGATTCGACGGCAATACGGTTGAAAATCCCGGTTTTCCAAAAGATGGTACCTGGAATGTAAAATGGGAAGGTTTAAAACCGATGCCTTAATATATACTATTTTTGCCAATTAACTGATTTTTAGTTAAATTTGGGCTAATAAAAAGTATTCTGTTTTAAAATATGAAATGAGTCATAACCATTCTTGATACCAATCGAATTGTTTAATGACGAATTACATCTAACCTATTTAAAACAATGAAAACAGACAGATGAAACTTCACTTTTTAGACCGAAGTAATCTCAGTAACAGTTCGTTTGCAACCAAAGTTAACGAGTACCCTTACTTTTTAAAAATTTGGCATTACCATCCAGAATTGGAACTGGTAGTAGTTTTAAAAAGTGAGGGTACTTGCTTTATTGGCGACAGTGTTGAAAAATTTGGTATTGGCGATGTGGTTTTGATAGGTGAAAATTTGCCGCATATGTGGCAAAATGATGAAGATTATTTTAAACAAACTTCAAAACAAACTGCTAAAGCTATCGCCATTCATTTCAAGCAAGATTACTTGGGACCAAAGTTCTTTGAAACCCCTGAGATGATTCACATTTTAGAGTTATTTGAACGTGCCCGTTTTGGACTCAAGTTTTTGAATATTGACCATAAACTCATTTCAGATATTCAAGGTATGCTGGAATTAGAAGGTTTTGAAAAAACGATGGCCTTTTTAAATATTCTTAACGCGCTTGCCAAACATAAGGAAACCAAACGCTTATCCAGCCAAGGTTTTGTAAATTCTTTCCAAGCTTCAAAAAGCGATACCCAAGACAATGTACAAGCCTATATTTTTAAAAATTTCAACCAAGAGATTTCACTCGATAAAGCTGCCGAAATAGCCAACATGAATCCTTCGGCTTTCAGCAGATTTTTTAAACGTGTAAACAAAAAAACATTTTCAAAATACGTTACAGAAATCCGAATTGGCTATGCCTGTAAATTACTTTTGGAAAAGAAATTCAATATTTCTACCATCTGCTACGAATCAGGTTTTAATAACATTTCTAACTTCAACAGACAGTTTAAACTGGTTATGAACTGTACCCCTTCAGAATACCTAGAAAAGCGCAAAGACATTTAGATAAAATCATGATTTAAATTGCTTCGCAGCATCACTAAAGACATAAAAAAGCAAAAAAAGTATCATAATCAATCAAATATTAGGAAGATTGATACTTCAATAATCTGTAATTTTGTTTTCGCTCGAAAAATAGAGTGTATTGAAAACTAAACGATAATGACAAAATTCAGTTTAAAAAACAAAGTAGCATTAGTGACTGGTGGCGGTAGTGGCATTGGTGAGGCCATTTCGCTAACCTTCGCTCAACAAAATGCTAAAGTTCATATTCTTGATTTCAACCTAGAGGCCGCTCAAGGTGTTGTTGCTAAAATAAAGAGTGAGGGCGGACAAGCCGAAGCCCATAAATGCGATGTTGCCAACCAAAAGAATGTTTTCGATATTGTCAATAAAATTTCAGAAAGCGAAACCATCGACATTCTTATAAACAATGCCGGAATTGCCCACGTTGGAAATATTGAAGCTGTTGAAGAAGCCGATTTAGATCGCCTGTATAATGTGAACATAAAAGGCGTTTACAACTGCATAAAAGCGGTTATTCCGTTTATGAAAGAACAGCAAAACGGTGTTATTTTAAATTTAGCCTCAATTGCATCAACCGTTGGCATCAACGACCGCTTTGCATATTCAATGACCAAAGGCGCCGTGCTTACCATGACTTACTCTATTGCAAAAGACTACATTAACGACGGCATTCGTTGCAACTGTATTGCTCCTGGTCGCGTTCACACTCCATTTGTAGATGGTTTTATTAAGAAAAACTATCCTGGAAAAGAGGAGGAAATGTTTGAAAAACTTTCAAAAACGCAGCCTATTGGCCGTATGGGAAGCACACAAGAAATGGCCGATTTAGTACTCTTTTTATGCTCTGATGAAGCTGGATTTATAACGGGTTCAAATTATGCTATAGACGGCGGATTTGTTACTTTAAATGGAAATTAATCAACTAAAAAACACAAAATAACATATGAAATTAATACGATTTGGTGCTGTAGGTGAAGAAAAACCAGGAGTACAATTAGCAAATGGTACACGAATTGACGTATCTGCTTTTGGTTCAGATTATAACGAAGAGTTCTTTGGAAATAACGGCATTGAAAAACTAAAAACTTGGTTAGATAGCAATCAAGATAGCTGTCCGGAAATTGACGATAGTGTTCGCTTGGGAGCACCTTTAACACGTCCTTCAAAAATTGTTTGTATTGGTTTGAACTATGCACAGCATGCTGCTGAAGCTGGGATGGAAGTTCCAAAAGAGCCAGTGTTATTCTTTAAATCGACCTCTGCTATGGTTGGGCCAAATGACGATATTATGTTGCCAAAAGGTAGTACAAAAACCGATTGGGAAGTAGAACTTTCAATCGTTATTGGAAAAAAAGCATCTTATGTTGAAGAAGACGATGTTTTTGACCATATTGCGGGTTACGTATTGCACAACGATGTAAGTGAACGTGCTTTTCAAATTGAACGTTCTGGTCAATGGTGTAAAGGAAAAGGTTGCGATACGTTCGCTCCTGTAGGGCCTTTTATTGCCACAACTGATGAAATTGAAGATCCCAATAACCTTAATTTATGGTTAAAATTGAACGGTGAGGTGATGCAAAATAGCTCAACTTCCGATTTTATTTTTAACGTGCAACAATCCATAAGCCATATCAGTCAATTTATGACACTTCTTCCTGGTGATATCATTTCAACCGGTACCCCTTTTGGTGTTGGTTTAGGCTTAAACCCTCCTGTATACTTAAAGGCTGGTGATGTTGTAGAACTAGGCATTGAAGGCTTAGGAACATCAAAACAAAAGGTTGTACCTTTTAAGAAATAATAAGTCTGGTAAAGACTAAAGCAAATTTTAAAAATTAAGATGATTTAAAATGAAAGTAGGCTTATTCATTCCGTGTTATATTAACCAATTGTATCCGCAAGTGGGCAAAGCAACGCTTGAACTCTTGGAAAAGCTGAACGTAGAAGTGGTTTATCCGTCTGGGCAAACTTGCTGTGGCCAACCCATGGCAAATTCTGGATACGAATCAGAATCTATTGGAGCTTGTAACCATTTTGTAAATAACTTTAAGGAATTCGATTATATTGTAACACCTTCAGGAAGTTGTGCCTACCACGTAAAAAAGCACTATGACATTATCCCCCAGACAGATGATGTGACTAAAGTTAGAAACAACGTTTACGAACTTTGTGATTTCATTTTAAATGTTTTAAAAATTAAAGATTTAGGTGCTTCATTTCCGCATAAAGTTGGGGTACACAAAAGTTGCCATGGTTTACGTGGGCTTCGTTTGGGGTCCTGTTCAGAACGCGTTACACCTGAATACTCCTACATTGAAGAACTTTTAAAAGAAGTTAGAGGAGTTGAGCTTATGCCTGTAAAACGAGGCGATGAATGCTGTGGCTTTGGGGGCACCTTTGCTGTTACCGAAGAAGCCATTTCTGTGAAAATGGGCAAAGACAAAATAAAAGACCATTTGGAAAGTGGTGTTGAAGTGATAACAGCCACAGACACTTCCTGTTTAATGCATTTGGAAGGTTTGGTTACCCGAAATAAACAGCCTTTAAAAATTCTGCATATTGCTGAAATTTTAAACAGTAATATTTAAAATGTGCCGTTAAACTTTACAACAAAAAAACTATGAGTCACGCGAAATTAGCAAGCATATTTAACAAGGACGAAAAAAAAGTTGACTGGCACGATAAAGCCTTATGGTTTGTGCGCCACAAACGTGATAAAACCGTTCACCATGTAAAAGGCTGGGAAGACCTTAGGGATTTAGGACACGGCATCAAAGCACATATGCTCTCCAACCTCGACACCTATTTGGAAGACTTTGAAGCTAATGCCAAAAAGAACGGCGTTGAAGTACATTGGGCTGCTGATGCGCAGGAGCATAACCAAATTGTTCATAAAATACTCAAAGATAATAATGCCAAAAAGGTGGTTAAAAGTAAATCGATGCTTACTGAAGAGTGCCATTTAAATCCTTTTTTGGAGGCCGATGATATCGAGGTCGTCGATACCGATTTAGGCGAACGTATTGTGCAATTAGCCAAAGAGCCTCCCAGTCACATTGTATTACCCGCCATTCATAAAAATAAACACGAAGTAGACGAACTCTTTCAAGAGCATTTAGGCACAAAACCTTGCGACGGTGACCCACAATATTTAACTGGTGAAGCCAGAAAACATTTGAGACAAAAGTTTATTGAGGCAGATGCCGCCATTACAGGCGTTAATTTTGCTATTGCTGAAACTGGTGGATTTGTGGTTTGTACCAACGAAGGAAACGCCGATATGGGGGTGCATTTAGCACCCGTTCATATTGCTTGTATGGGTGTGGAAAAAATCATCCCTAAACAAGAGCATTTGGGTGTGTTTTTAAGGCTGTTGGCACGATCGGCTACCGGACAACCGGTAACAACCTATTCATCGCACTTTAAAAAGCCACGTGAAGGCAAAAAAATGCATATTGTTATTGTAGACAACGGTCGATCAGAACAATTAAGCCGACCTGATTTTAGGGCTTCATTACATTGTATTCGTTGTGGAGCTTGTATGAACACCTGCCCTATTTACAGACGAAGCGGAGGCCATAGTTACGATGCCACAATTCCAGGACCTATTGGTTCTATTCTGTCGCCTGGTAAAGATTTAACCAAACATAGCACACTACCCTTTGCATCTACCCTTTGCGGTTCTTGCAGTGATGTATGTCCAGTTAAAATTGATATTCATGCTCAATTATATAAATGGCGTCAAATTATTACAAAAAACACACCACAGCCTTTTGTAAAAAAGAAATCGATGCAAATTATGGGCAGTATATTTGCCAAACCTAAAAAGTTTGAAAAAGTGGGCAAAATAGCACGGTGGTCTTTAAGGAATTTACCTAAATCGGTCATTAATTCTAAACCCAATACTTGGGGCAAAACACGTGATTTGCCAACAGGACCAAAACAGAGTTTTGACGATTGGTATAACGAAAGACAGCAAAACAAAAAAAACGATTAAGCCATGGGAAGCAGAGCACAAATACTAGCCAAAGTAAAAGCCAACAAACCAGAAAGCCTCAATTTACCAAATATTGATACGTCGATATTTGACGAAGACTTAAACCTTGTAGAGGAGTTCACCAAAAAAGTAGAAGTTGTTGGTGGAAATGTTTATCATGCCACATCTGGCGCAGATGTTGTATTACAAATAAACAAGATGCTGCCCAATACCAAAGTTAATTTTTCGACTTTGGAAGGTACATCGGATTTTAACACTATCGATTTAAACGGCATAGAGAACCCTAGTGAATTAGAAGATCTTGATGTTTTAATTTTAGAAAGCCCTATGGCTGTTGCCGAAAATGGAGCCGTTTGGGTGCAAGACCAAGACTTGCCTATTCGTGTTTTACCTTTTATTACAAAACATCTTGTTTTAGTGCTTTCAAAAGAAAATATTCAGCCTTATATGCATCAAGCATATGAGAAACTTACCAATAATCAAACCGATTTTGGTGTGTTTATTTCGGGGCCTTCAAAAACTGCTGATATTGAACAATCGCTGGTTATTGGAGCACACGGCGCATTGAGTTTGACCGTGTTTTTGACCGAGTAAACAATCTCTAATTTAAAGCTTAAAAATACGCTCTAAAGGAATCCACTTTTCGCCATCTTTAGCCCATGGCAATGCCTGTTGGTAGTCCCACATCAAGTTTTCCCATTCTTGTACCTTTGGGTTTTCGGCGTCCATTTTGGCTTTTTGTTCAGCACTAAAAGTATCATCAACTTCCATAATCATAAACATACGATTTCCCGTTAGGTAAATCTCCATATCTACAATACCCGAATCCCTAATGCTTTGGTTGATTTCTGGCCATGTGTTGCCTTTTGCATGATGCTTTTTGTAGGCTTCGATAAGTTTAGAGTCGTCTTTTAAATCGCAAGCGAAACAGTGCCGTTTGGTTTTCATAATTATTTAAATTTATTTCTATAAACGCCAATACCATAATAGGCAATAACCACGAAACAAAAGGCTGGAAGTATAAATGAAAAATTCACTTCAGGCACTCCTAAAATAAGCGTATCGGTATAACCTGTCCCGCCCAAATCCAAAATCAAGCCTTGCAAAGTTGGCATTAAAGCACCACCAACAATTGCCATGACCAAGAAGGCAGCTCCAAATTTAGCGTCTTCGCCTTGCCCCTCTAAAGCAATTCCATAAATAGTTGGGAACATAATCGACATGAAAAATGAAATTCCTACCAAAGCATAAAGGCCAACCATACCCGTTACAAACATTGTTATTGCCGTGCAAAACAAAGCTCCAATAGAAAAATAGAATAATAATTGACCGCTATTAACATATTTTAGGAGCGCTGTACCTACCCAACGCCCGAGTAGAAAAATAACTAATGCACTAATGCCATAAGTTACAGCAGATTGGTTATCTATACCTATAGACTCTGCATATTGATATAAATACGTCCAACACATAATTTGAGCCCCCACATAAAACGCTTGAGCAATGACGCCCCAAACAAATTTTGGTGATTTGAACAATCTTCCTATAGAATTTCCAATATGTACCCGACTTTCCTGTTCTTTATTTTGTGGCATTTTCATGACGGCTATAAGCACAAAAAAGCCAATAACCACTAAACCTAAAATAACATACGGATTACGGATTACTTGCAAATCTGAGGTACGAACAACGGTCTTGGCGGCTTCATCTAAAGTTTCATAAACTGAAGTGCCGTCTGGATTCAAGTCGTCGGATTGCAACGACCCTAAAATAAATTTTTGCGCTACAATTAATCCTCCCAAGGCTCCAATAGGGTTAAATGCCTGCGCCAAGTTAAGACGCTGAGTTGCGGTACTTTCGTCTCCCATGGAAAGGATATACGGATTGGCCGTGGTTTCCAAAAAAGCCAAGCCAAACGTTAAAATGTAAAGTGCCGCCAAGAAAAAACCAAAGGCCTCAAAAGCAGCGGCGGGATAAAAGAGTATTGCTCCAACCGCATAAAGCGCTAAACCTAATAAAATACCTTTTTTATACGAATAGCGATTCACAAAAATGGCTGCTGGCAAAGCCATGGTAAAATAGCCCCCGTAAAATGCCATTTGTACTAAGGATGCTTGAAAGTTATCGAGTTCCAACACTTTTTTAAATGCCGACACCATCGGGTTTGTTATGTCATTAGCGAAGCCCCAAAGAGCAAAAAGTGAGGTGATTAAAATAAACGGTACTAAAACCGATTTAGCTACAACCGGTGCTTTGGTTTTGTTCATGGTTCGTTAGTTTAGTTGATTGTTAGTTGTAAAATTATGCTTATTCGGTTAAAAGAGACCTATCTAAATGCACGTAGCCGCCGTCAACCGTGATAAACTGCCCAGTGGTATGCGACGCTTTATCTGAAATGGTAAACAAACATTGGTCTGCAATTTCGGCGGGTGTAGTCATTCTATTTCCTAACGGAATTTTTTTAACGATAGATTTCAACTTCTCTTCGCCGTTTTCAAGTGTTTTTATCCAATTGTCATAAGCCGGTGTCCAACTTTCTGCTATGACAATAGCATTGCAACGAATACCTTCTTTGATTAAATCTACCGCCCATTCGCGCGTTAAGCCGTAAACACCGCCCTTTGAAGCAGCATAGCCAGACGTACCGCCTTGACCTGTAATACTTACTTTAGATCCTATATTTAAAATATTTCCTTTAACCTTTTTTATCATGGGTAAGCAATATTTGGTCATCGCAAAATAGCTAACCAAATTAAGCTTAATGGAATACATAAAATCGTCCATCGAACTATCTAAACCAGCACCGTCGTTTACGCCTACATTATTAATGAGCGCATCTACCCTACCATATTTTTCCTCGATTTTCTTTGCCGCTTTTTCTATCTGCTTGTAATCGGATAAATCAGTTTTTATGAATATGGAATCAATGCCGCGCTCTTGAAGTTCCTTTTCATAACCATAGCCACGGTCATTTCGGCATACAATTACAGGCGTAGCACCTTCATTCGCCAAATGCTGAACGATAGTTTCGCCAATACTACCTTTTATACCAGCCGCACCAGTTACAACAACTACTTTATTTTTTAATCCTAAGTCCATTAATATTTTGTTTATAAATTGTAAAATTGAATGGCATTTTTGCCCATTACTGCCTTTTGCTCTGTTTTTGAAAGGCCATTGATAAAATTAGTGATAATAGTCTTTACTTCGGAATAATTCCCTGCCACCAAACAAACAGGCCAATCGGAACCAAACATAATTCGTTCCGTTCCAAAAGCACTAAAAACCAAGTCTAAATAAGGCTTCATTTGTGCTTCTGTCCACGATTTGTAATCGGCTTCGGTAATCATTCCCGAAACTTTGCAATATACATTGCTTTGTTTTGCAATTTCTTGCATCATTATTGCCCATCCATCAAAAAACCCATCTTTTATATAAGGTTTGGCGATATGATCGATTACAAATTTAAGGTTCGGAAATCGCTTTACAAATTCTAAAACCGCCCCCAATTGATGAGGAAACACCAAAATATCGTAGGTAAAATTGTGTTTTTCCAAAGCCTTAATGCCGTTTAAAAAACTAGGGCGTAACAAAAAATTGTGATCAGGTTCGCCCTGCACCACATGCCTGAACCCTTTTAACTTTTGAGAACCACTATATTTTTGAAGCATATCCTCAATATTATCGGCACGAAAATCTACCCAACCTACAACGCCTTTAATAAAATCATTTTTTGACGCCAAACCCAATAAAAAATCGGTTTCTTTCAAAGTTTGGTCGGCCTGTACGGCCACACAACCTTCAACACCATTTTCATGGTAAACTTTTTTTAAATCGGAAGGCAAAAAATCCTTTCGAATAACAGCCATTTCTTCATCAATCCAACTGTGCTTTAAAGGTTCGTAGTGCCAGAAATGTTGGTGTGAATCTATAATCATTTTAGTTTTTGGTATTTGGTTTCTTAAATTAACTAAAACTCACCGTTGCTTTTATCACACCTGTTTCGGGCTTTAACCAACTATCGAAATGCTGAATCATTTCAGTAAAATCAACCGCATGCGTAATGAACGAATCCGTTGGAAACTGATTAAGCACACTAATAACATGCTCGAAATCTTCGGTAGTGGCATTTCTGCTGCACATTAAAGTCATTTCCTTTGCATGGACTGCAGGGTGGTTATAGGTTAAATCGCCTTTTGACAGTCCCACCAAAATAAAACGTCCGCCGTGCGACATATAACTTGGGCAAGCCTCTAAAGCAAATTTATTTCCAGAAGCATCAAAAACCGCAGTACATAAATCGCCGTTTGTGATTTTTAAAATATCTTCAATAGCATAATCTCCAGCCTTAACTACATAATCAACACCTATTTTGTCTTTCGCGTAAGCTAAGCGTTGCTCGTTCATATCGATAGCAATAACTTTGGCTCCGGCTATTTGTGCTAATTTCATGATGCCGATTCCGATTGGTCCACAGCCTACCACGGCTACAGTTTCTCCATTTTGGATATTAGCTCTCCTAATGGCATGGGCACCAATAGCCAAAGGTTCTACTATGGCCATTTCGTTATCTGAAAGATTGTTTGCTGGCAACAAGATATTATCTGGTACGGTAATTTGCTCCTGCATACCGCCATCGGCATGAACCCCTAAAACTTTAATATTGGTACAGCAATTGGTTTTTCCGTTTGTGCACGCTATACATGTTCCGCAACTTACGTAAGGCATCACCACAACCTTATCGCCTGCTTTAATACCATTTTCGTTATCATCTATTTCTAAAACTTCGGAAGCCAACTCATGGCCTAAAATTCGCGGGTAGGTAAAAAAGGCCTGATTACCACCATAGGCATGCAAATCGGTACCACAAATCCCTACTTTTTTTATTTTTAAGAGAGCTTCTCCCTTTTTTCGTTTTGGAGCTTCTTTTTCCTTGAGGATAAATTCTCCTGGTTTCTCACAAACTATGTATTTCATATATTTTTTATTAATGCTAAAATTAATCGAGTGTTTGATATTTAAAGTTGTCAAATTTAACACTACCATCGCCAAAAGCAAACAATCCGGCTCGCAAACTTAAAAATTCGCCAAAAACGTTGTGGTTAAAGCCACTAGCCTCAATACTACGTTCTACACGAGTCCAGTTTTGGGCATCTTCGCTAAAATAAAAACTCACTTCGTTTTCGTCGTTTAAAATTCTTAAATAACCATGATTGCCCAAATTGTTCTTGTCACTGATCTTTCTTCGTTGGCGGTTATAAACGCTGAAGCGGTCTTCTTGAACAGAAATGTGCATGTTGGCCGTTTCGTTATAATACAGACACAGCCCCACTTCCACATCACCTTCAAACGTATATTCTACCTGAACTTCGTATCTTCTATCTCCACTATTTACCAAAATGGGCGAACTATCAACAAACGATTTTCCTTCGGCTTTTAATACTAATGCATCGTCTTCAAAATCGATACGTTCGGGATTGTAATCTTTATAAAATTGCCATTGAAGGCTCAACTTTTCGTCGTCAAAATTATCACTTAAACCATGGGCACGCTCTGAAACAGGCAGATTTGGAGAAGTAATATCGTTAAAAGCTTTTACGCCATCGGGCACTTTAAACCAACCATTTTCAGTCCATTCTACAGGCAGCATCAGTGTTTGTCGTCCTAATGTTTGATAGTATTTTTCATAGCCGTGGTACATAATCCACCAATTACCATTTACGTCGTCAACCAATGTGCCGTGCCCTTGATTCCACCAACGTTCACTTCTATCTTCGGTGTGGACAATAGGGTTGTACGGTGAATTTTCAAAAGGTCCATAAGGGGATTTCGATCTCGCTGAAACCACCATGTGCGCCGTTGCCGGGCCTGCCGTACCGCCTTCGGCCGTGGTTAAATAATAATAGCCGTCCTTAACGGTAGATTTTGGTGACTCCAAACAAAAACATTCGGTACTCCATTCTTTTGGAAATTGCCAACCCTCGTAGTTTTTAACGGGTTCTTCAGCAGTTGACAAGCCATCATCGGTCAGTTTTACCACATAGCCATGCGAGAGGTATAAATAGCGATTGCCTTCATCGTCAACAACATGACCGGGGTCTATATACCCGCTTAAATTCAAATCGACGGGTTCGCTCCAGGGACCTTCCGGCGAATCGGCATAAACGACCCAATTGGTTCCACCAGCTGGAAAATAGATATAATATTTGTTATTTACATAAACCAAATCGGGTGCCCAAACTGAACCTACATATTTGGTTAACCCATGCGAAACGCGTTTCCAGTTAATTAAATCGGTTGAGTGCCAAACCAACAACCCGGGATAGTAATTAAATGACGAATGCGTCATGTAATAGTCTTTGCTAACCCGAACGATGGAAGGGTCTGGATAATCGCCCCCTAAAATAGGATTTGAAAATGTCGGTTCTTCTGTTTTGGTTTCTGCTTGTGCCTTATTATCCTCAGTATTTTTGCAATTAGTTAATGCTAAAGCCATCACCAGTGTGCAACTAAAAAGTAAGGCTTTTGGTAATTTTTTTTTATTCATAGTTAGTTTTAGTTTATTGGCTAATAATGCCATTCTATTTTTAAATCTTTTATTAAAGTAGCTCCACCGCGAACGGTTCCTGTGTGCTGAAAACTCACTCCTCCATAAAGGCTAGATGAAATTTCAGCTTCCAAATCGACTACTCTGGCCACTTCAGATTCATCGTGTTTTGTAAAGTAGTCTGAAGTGTTTTCTGCATGAACTTTTAAAGTCTTCCCGATAACCTTTATTGTGATTTTACAATGGCCACGATAGCAGGATGCTGAAATCGGCTTGCTAATAGGCGTAGCGTTTCCGTTTTCGTATTTCATTAAAATAAAATCGATAGCATCGCTGTATTTGGTGGTGCGTATTAATCGCAGCGCATAGCCATTCATATTGTCGATATCCATTTTAATACCGATGTCCATGTACTGCATTCTGGCACTGCTAAAACCTTGCCCGGCTGTTTTTGCTGGTACTGCCGTAAAACTAATTGTCATATCACCAAAACCATCACCAACGGGTTTGTACCGCATACGCGCTCCTTTGATGTTTTGCACAAAACCTTTTGTACCCGAAGCGCCGTTAATGCCTTCACCATAATACCAAGGAGCCTGTGAGTTGTCTCCCTCCCAATTAAATGCTTTGGTATCGACTGGAGCATAACTATCCAATGTCCAAAACCCTGGAAGAACTTTTGGTTGATAGGCTCCAGACATATTTTCAAGATTAGGAATCAAAACATTGGGATTGCCTTTGAAATCCTTTGCTTTTATTATTTTGCCGAAAACCATAGGTTTAGGAGTTCCGGGGTGGCAACGTAAATGGTTGGGTGACACACTTACTTTTATAAAATAACCGATATCACCTTCGGAAATGGTATAGGTCTTCATGGGCTTGTTGAACCTTGAAACGGCAATTTCAATCGGGTTGCTCCCTTGAGCGTCTTCACAACGATACCAAGTGATTAGCGATTCATCTTCAAAGTCCATGTCTAAAACGTAATCTACACTTAACTTGCCATTTTTTTTACTGATTTTTGGAACTTTTAAAAATGAAGGCGGTGGCAAAAATGAAGGTGAAATTTTAAAAACAGACGCCGCTTCCAAACCAGAAACTGTTGAAGCCGTGACGATAACCTGTTTGGTTTGGTTTTCGTTATTAGTAGGGATTACCCAACACGTGCCATCTGCATTTGGTTTTAATTGAACATAAGGTTGAAATTCTTTCGAAATATTCCATTTTACTGGTATTCTAGAGACTTCATAATTACCAAATCGATTTACAGTTGTTTTTAAAAGTAAACTATCCTTGCCTGTTTCTAATTTCCTTTTAGTTGGAGCAATTTTTAATTGTGTCGGTATTTCAGTTAAATTTCTTCCGATTTCCTTTTCAGCTTCTTGAACTGTGAATTTAATCTCCATTGGGTCCCAATCATCATTTCCACGAAGTAAATTATAGGTGTTGTATACCGTTTTTCCATTGTAATTAAAACGATAGGCGTCGAGCACTTGTTTGTTCGACATATCAACGGTAGCGTAAGGATGTTCTTTACCTATGTACAAAGGGGCATTATTTAAACGGACTTGATATTGATAGTTTCGTGCCTCTAAATCGGGTTTATCACGCCATCCAATATAGTTCAACTCGTCTGCTGAAAACTGCGTATCAACTGCTGCTACTGGCCCTCCAGCTTTGGTGAAATATTGATTGCCTCGGGTAAATACACGAATATCACAATTTAAAAATACGGATCCCGTACCATCAGTTCTGTAAAATGGTTTTGAGGAGTAAAAATCGAACGTACAGTTAAGGTACACCGCACTTCCGTTAAGGGCATCGTCGGTCATTTCAAAATGACAATCTTCAAAAAGCGTGCGTTTGCTTCCCCAAAACGGCCCTAAATTCAAGCGACTAACAAAGCGTGAATTTTTCACAAAAACCTTATCGCCGTTGGAAAACACCAACTGTGCCTGCACGATAGCCGACCCTCTTTTTTCTCGGTTCAATTCTGGGTTTAGCGGATACACTAAATCGATGTTGCAATAATTCCCGAATGTGATGTTTTCGACTTTTGTGCCATCGCCTTTAATATTCAGCATGGTAAAATTGCCTTTCGCACCCATGGTTTGTCCACGGTTTGAAGCGATAACAACATCTTCGGGGTTGTCGGAAAGTCCATAGAATTTTAGCCACTCGCACGATATTTCTAAACCGAAAGGAACTGGGTTGCCAGGTTTTGGAACTCTTATTTTGGGGTTGTCAGGATTATCAATCCAGTAAACCCAGGGCGCTATGAATAATATCATTGGCGCAGTTTCGCTGCCGTCTGTTAAATGTTTGGATGCTTCGTTTATGGAATTAAAAACAAATGGATGTTTTGAGACTTCTTCATCTGTTAACTGTCCGTCAATAAAAAAGGCTTTGGAACCCAACTGTATTTTTTTTCCTTGATAAATAATATGGTCATTGTTGAATTCTAAATTATCATATAAATCCCCAATGTGGGTTTGGGAAACACAACAAGATAATGCTCCAAGAAAAAAAATGGTAAACAATATGTGGGGGTTAGTTGGTTGGCATTTTAACATATCTAACTCATTTTATTGTTTTCGAAGCCATGCCACTATAAGGCCTTCGTTTGGAAATTCCAGTTGTTTAACTGAACTATTTATAACGGTTTCGGTGGGTGTTATTTGGCCCGTTTCGGGATTGATCCAAAATAATCGGTAATCTTTTTTATCGTTTTTTAAATCAATTTGAACTTCCTTTTGCTCACTGAAAATAATATAACCAAGCCCTTTTTTTCCTAACACGTAAGATTTCGAATGATTGTTTTCCACCGAATAACTTTCCATGTTAGCAGCATCTTTATAAAATTGGTTGTCTTTAACTCCTGGCAATGATGCCAACGAGCCTCCAGCCATAAATGTGGCCCAATTAGAAAACGGAGCGCCCCGCTGTGAAAATACTACTGCCTTTTTAGGGTATTTGGTTCGATATTCTGATACTGCCCTATAAATTTGCTCAAAAGTCGTTTTACCGGGATTCATTATTCTTGCATATTGACGCGCTGCCAAACTTACCCCGCCCGGAGGTGCGTATAATGTACCATCATCTCTATATTTCCATTGAATAATATCTATAATATCTACCAATTTAGAACGTTTTGCGTCTGATAAAATAGCGTCCTGTATGTCTTTCGTTCCAGGCAACATGACCAAAACATCTGTGCTATTTTCCTTTTCCCAAGCGGCTATTTCATCCAACCAAAACTGAACAAAATGAACAGGCCCCGTGTATTCCCATCCCAAATGGTGAATGATATTGGTATTATCTTTAAACTCATCCAAACTTTTTTGGATATATTGCTTATGCAATTGTTTCCTAGCTACATTAGTGGTATCGTAAAACGCCTCAGCCATGTAAATACGCTTGTCTCCAGCATAATGCGGGTTTTCAGCAAATTGCGTGTTATTTATATTATTGGCGGTTCGCCAAGGATAATCGGTCCAATGCGCACCTTCTTCAATTATATTGTGTTGCAGGTAATGTTCTTGAATGAATATTAATCCATTTGCGTCGGCTAAATCAGTAAATTGCTTTAACCTTAACCAATACCACGTGTTCCATTTGGTTAAATCGTATTTGCTCAAACGATCAAAAGCCTCGCCTTCTCCACTTCGACTGAACGGCTGTTCATAAAACGGTGCCCACACATCGGCATCGGCACGTCGTGTCCTGGCGTGATCGTCCCTTCTTCTTTCATACCAAAGTGATGGAAAATTTTGCATTACCGAGGTATTTTTTATCTGCATATCGGCTACCAAAGTATCTAAATTATCGGTTAATCCACGTCCTTCCCTTCCAGGAACAAACCGCACTAAATTAGGTCGGGATCGTTTTAACTGCGATGGCCTTGTGGAGCCTCTCCATAATGAAGTTCTGTCTCTTCCATTAGAAACTATTTTATCGTTAATTGTGATTTTTCCATTTTTAATTGCAACGGGGAAAGTTGTTTTCTTTGGTTCCCTTTTATTCAGAATTTTACTTTTGTCCCATTCTAAAGCATCGGAAGTATCAGAAACAATAGGATATTTTTCAATCATTTTATCAATCCAAACGTCCATTGTCAAGTCGGGTGATTTAGACAGTCCACTGTACTCTTTAGTCAATTCTGTTATGGGTGCCGTGGTACTACTCGTTTCATAAACCATAATTTTATCTTCCTCAATCGATTTTTCACCTGTACGGGCTTCTAATTGGGCATAAAACAAACTCTCTGGTTTTATAAAAGTGTGCTGCAATTCGTGGTGTCCGTCGCCGTAACCTTGTCCCCAACTCCCATAAGCCCAATTTTGTGCTTCGGGCGGTTTTGATAAGTGAATTTTAGCTGCTCGAGTTTGCCAGCTAAAAGAGTTTGCGGTGCTCCAACCTCCGCCCTGCCCGTCAACATCGCGATAATCAAAACTAATGCTACCACCATCAACAGTCATTTTATCAAACAAAATACCACTTGACCAACCGCCAATAGCACCACTAAAATTATACGGCAAGTAAGAGTAGCACTGCACAAATGCATTGGGTCCCGGCGTTGTGAAGCCTACTGAAAAGGCATGATAGCCATATTCGGCATAACAACGTTGAAACAGTATTTGCTGGCCTTGTGTTTGAAATGCATACCGGCGGTAATTGCCAATTTCGCCAACTGGATTTAACGATTTACAATCTTCAACGGTAATACGCTTGGCGGTGTCCCAAATCGCAACTGCCGAACTCACAAAGTTTTTTGCAGTAACGCGGCGTACCCAAGAATCGTAAACGTTTTCCATACTAATGGCCATCCAGCGGTGGTTTTCATCTTTTTTATTGGGCTCATTAAAGGTGGAAACACATTGTAGGTTTTCAATGCCAACATTGTTAATTCGACCATCCCAATTATACTTAGAAACGGTTGATTTTCCGTATTCGGGATTTAATCCATTTGTTAGAGGCGCATCAAGCCTTATGGATTTTTCAGTAACGGCAACCACCTCTCTATCCCAATTCATGTCGAAATCTCCTGGCTCCCAAACTGTAAGCGGATAATCAACATAAGCCCCAATTTTACCGGCTCCAATGCTTTCGATCCATTCTTTGGTTGATGGTCGGTTTATAATAATCTTATCGCCTACCTCAAAATTGTGCTTATCTGTAAAGGTTAGAACCGAAGTGTTTACAGGAAAGTATTTTTCTTCAAGTTCAACAGGTTGATTTAAATTTTTATTATTCTTACCTATAACCCGGATTAGTGTTGCCCTGTCTATTCCTGTTGCCAAAAGTCTGGTGCCGTTTTCTCCAGAGTCACTTCCTCTTAACACCACACCACTTGTGGACATTTTTAGGCTACCACTTATTTTGTAAGTACCTGGTTTAAGTAAAATTGTTCCTCGAAATCCATGGTTATTTAAAGGTAAATTGGATACATAATCAATCGCCGATTGTATTAACCGTGTGGCATCTTCATTTGTTTCCTCAATTGCCAAAACCACAGGAATATTGGGTATGGAGCTTTCTGAAGCTTTATAGCCACAGTAAGAATAATCTGGAACGCGGTCGCCGTTAGCTTCAATTTTATATTCTAACTGACCTGTTTTGGTAATATGTATTGGTGAGTTCTTTGTTGTAGTAAAATGGACAAACGCAATAGATGGGCATGCTAGAACAAATAACAAAACACAATGTTTTATATGTTTTGTCCATCGGGTTTTCATAGAGTGGAGTTTAGCTTTTTTAATGTATTCATTACATAAAACAATACACACAACGGCTTTTTTAAAACCCGTTGTGTGCACTGGTATTTATTTTTATTTAACAATTATTTTTTGGGTATGTAATATTTGTTTTGATTTTGAATCGATAAGCTTCAAAACAAAAATACCTTTTGAACTAACGTTTATTTCGTTAGCTTGATTGGCTTCAATAATTCCGTTGGAAATCTCTTTTCCTAAAACGTCAAACAATTTAAATTCTGACTGGTCGAAATCACTTTTCATTCTAATTGAAAACGTTCCGTTATTTGGTATTGGCCAAATTTTTAGGTCTTCAATGATTTTCTCTTCAATCGCCAAAGCAACATCAAAACCATTTAGAATATTAACAGTTCTTGTCATGCTATCATTTTCAGAATCGGTTACTGTAAAATCAAAAGATGCTAACCCTTCTGCATTGGGCGTAAACTCTAAAATATTACCATTTAAGTTTATGCTACCATTTACAACATTTGAAACTTCATACGAAGGACTACTCTCAAAACCTCTAGATAATTCATGCAAATCTATATTGATGGTTTCTCCACTTACTGAATTATAGTGTGGTAAAGACATCCATTGCAAATAATCATCAAGATTGGTGTAACCGTCCAAATCTCCATCGTTATTAGCATCTGAAAAATCGCCAACAGGAGAATTTAAGTTAGTCCCAATTATTGTTTCGTACCAGTTAGGCAAACCATCACTATCAGAATCCCAATCAGCCGGACGCGTTATAAACGGATAGTTTTCGTAGCCACCAGAGTCGGCCTCACGATCAGGGAATCCTTTTTTACCTGTTACGCTACCTGTAACCGAATATGTTCCCGCTAAAGTTTCTGTAACCATCCTTTTATCGTGGTCATCCATAACCGGTTGCGTACAACCAACATCAGATAATACCAATTTATAAGCATGATCTACTGATTGTGTTTCTACATAAGAAGGAAAAAATGGGCTATTAACAAAAGTTTCATATTGCGTATCAGCGCCATTAGAATCTCTAGAGAGCCTTCCTGCTTCTTGATTAGTTTCGTCAAAAACCCCGAGCATTTTATTACCTTCAAAAAAAGCACGTTGCATACCTTCTCCAACATTTTCATGATCCATGATTAAAGCATACTGTTTTTTTTCTGTACCAGGTCCAGGTTTGTAATAGTTTCCAACAAAATTAACTTCCTTGGCACCTCCATCAGTAGTTCTTGAACCCCAATTATATACTACGTTATTGGTTATATCTAGATATCCTTTATAGAAACCGCCGCCATCTAATCCACCTGCTAAACTCCAGTTACGACCGTAATTGTGAGCCAATAAATTATGGTGAAAACTACCTGTGCCACCTCCAATTGAAGCGGCATAACCGTGTTCTGTACCAGAAGGATAATTTAAATGATCTGCAGCGTTTAATGCTTCAGAAACCAAAGAATGTTGAAACGTTACGTTACCGGCATCACGAGAACTAATAGCCTCATCCACGGTCCAACTAATAGAGCAGTGGTCTATAATATTGTGGTCACCTTTTAGACCCATACCGCCCATATCGGCATTCCAATTATATCCCAAACGTACCCTTATATTTTGCACAATAATATCGTGGCTTCCTAAACCTAAAGAACTTCCTTTAATGGTAACACCTTTTCCAGGAGCCGTTTGGCCAGCAATGGTTATATATGGTGTATTACAAACTAAACGTGAATAAAGCTCTATAATTCCAGAAACATTAAAAACAATAGTTCTAGGCCCCGTAACGTTTTCGACGGCATATCTCAAACTACCAACACCACTATCATTTAGGTTAGAGACCACCACTACTTTTCCGCCACGACCACCACGAGCAAAACGTCCATAACCTTCTGCACCTGGAAACGCCAATTGTGCTGGCCGAAAACGCCAAACATTACCTTGTGTAACCTCTCCACCCGAGGTTATTTGGTCTATTCGCCAAAAGTATGTTTCTCCAGTATACAAACTGTTCACTTGGTATGAATCATTTCCTACATATTGATTTCCCATGTATTCTGATGAAGTGGTGTTAGCATTCGCAACAGCTATTTCATCGGTACCAAAATAAATATTCTGAGAAATAGCACTATCAGCTGGAGTCCATTGCAATAAAATACTACCCGAGCTCAATTCAGCATGTTCATTGTTGTGGGCAGGAATAGGATCTGTCGCTTGGTTAAAAATGTTTGGTGTATTGAGTTCAAAACCATTTATCATTACATTTTTTACATCTTCTGAGCCAGAAGTTTCGGCTGAAAATAAAATAACCACATCATTACCAGAGGTAGCATCAAACGTTAAATATGCAGATGCTGAGCTAGCTGGTGTTAATGCCCTAACAGTTGGCACAATATTATCCTCAACCAAATTACCATCAACAGAAATATCGATTGGACTATAAGTGTAGACATCGCTGCTAACCTGATTTAAAAATACAAGTAGAGAATGTGTGCCTTCAGCCAAACCACTAATACGAAGTTCCAATTGTCCTCCATCGTTTGCTGTACCGCCGTCTACTTTGGCACCATCACCTACTAGCTTGGCATCGTTGGGAGATTGAATTCCTTCTTTCCACCAACCCGTTCCTAAACCATCACCGAAACTTCCGAATTTAGAAAGGGTAAAGGTTATTCCGCTTTCGGAAACAGAAGATGTACTGGTAACAACCCACGGCGTGTAACCAGGTTCACCTACCTCTGATGTTTGCCTTCCTCCTTGGTCAAAATCAATTTTCACTACAGGATTTTGGGCAAAAACACCTAAAAAACAAGTAGTAAAAAACATAAATGTTAGGCTAAGAAAAGGCATTAAAAACCATCTACTTAATACTCTTGGGGTATAATTTTTTTTCATTGGAATAATTGTTTGTCTGTTTTTAATTTAATTCGAATTCATATAATTGATTAACAGTTTCATATTTCGTATGTACGTACCTGTTGCTATGTATTTTTGATCTGTTGTACTTCGGTAAGGTGATGTATCGGTTTCATCTCCAACCATTGTTGTTGCGTATTGATCGGTTTCATCTGTCTTCGTCCCATCTCCAAGGTACGGATTACTAATGTATGCCCGGTCTGTGAGCCATCTATTTTTGTCGTCTAACTGGTTAATTACCTCTTCCACCCTAGATTCATCTACCCTAAAATTATTGACATGTCTGTTTAAATTGTAATATCTCTGTGGGGTTTCTGCAAAGTTAAACCTTTTGGGTGTAAATGGCGAATCTGCAACAACCTCTTCCTTAGTGAGTTCTAGAGTTTTTTTATATTCATATTTTAGTTCGGTTAAACGCACATGAGCCTTACCATAATAATGGGCAAGTAAATTTTTGTCGTCATCATCTGTATAATAGCGCCCATATTTTACATTAGATCCTTTTCTATGCACATATATAGGCTTGTTGGTTTTGGCGTCTACAAATGTTGGATGTGTTCTGTGACCTTCTCGTTTTTCTTCCGGAAGCATGTTTTCTTCCAACCATTTTATAGCTTTTGGAACACCTTCAAGAAATTTTTTATTGCCAGTTATCTTATAAAATCTAATTAACAACAAGGCATTTTCGCATGTAGCACTTGGCAAAAAAGCTTCGGGCTCATATGTTCTAGCACTAGCTGCTTTCATTTCCATATTAATCTGTTGCCCCCAAGCCCCGCAACTATCCTGTGAAATCTTATAAAAATTCATTCCTTTATAGATAGGTTTGAGAAAACGCGCCTCTCCCAACACGAGGTAACATTGCGTAAGGAAATTGATATTTTCCCAAATAACATCGTCATTAAAAGTATAAAAGGATGTATAATCTGGAAAGCCTTGTTTTTCAAAATCGAAGCGCAAGGGATAGCGTTGTGGCCAACCTCCATTTGGATATTGGCTATTTAGAATAAATTGAATGGCCTTATCTAAGGCTGGTTTGTATGTCGGATCCATTTTTTCTAAATACATACGCAATAAAAAACGTGCAGCATCAGAAGTAACGTCATCATCAAAAGTTGAGTTTCCATAATAATGCTGAAACTCTTCAAGTCGCCAACCATTTTTTCCTATAGTATCATACCAATGCCTAAGCGAACGATCGCCCGCAAAATCAATCATGTAATTCCATCCGCCTTCATGACTTTGCCCCCAAATAATGGCACGAGCCGCTTTTTCGGCAGCTACGTAATAATAGTTGTTTCCTGTGGCTCGGTAAGCATCTAAAAACACGTGGCCCATACTAATGGTTCCAGGATGTTGCAACCACACCATTGTTTTGTAAGCTTCCATTTCGCCCCACTGACGAGAGAAGTCTGGCATGTAGTACCAAACATAACCACCGTTATAGCTTACTTCTTCCACCATAAATTCAGTAGCGTTTTGCATGGTTTTTAAAACGGCATCTTTTAAGGTTTTATTCTGTGATTCGGTATTTAGCCCTAAGAGCAATAGCGAAATAAGCAATAATTTATGGTGCATGTGCTTCATAACAGTTAGAGTTTTTAAGGCCCAATGTCCATAAAACTTGTTGGCGCTAGTTCCTTTGGAGTTACTTTTATTTTATAAATACTTCCTTTAAACCAAGATCGTTTATTTAACCGAACACCAAATGATGTTTTTCCTGTTTGGATGGGCTTAAAATTATAGGGTTCAAACAATTCTTTTTTTCCGTTAACATAGGTAGCCAAACTATTAGGTTTTACTACAAAGGCGACATGATGCCATTTGCCTAGTGGGTGCGTTAACGTTGAATCGATCAATGCTTTTTTATTATCGTTTGATGCTGCGAAACCATCAAAGTACCACTGCCCGTCTTTTGCTCTTATTTCAAGCAACATCCGATCGCCAGACACTTCGCCCATGTGCACTATGCGTTGTTCGAAATCACCATCGACAGCTGGGTTAAAAATCATTTCTACTGTAAACTCTTTATAAGTTTTCAAAGGATTTTCTTCCAGAAAAATAGCATCATCAACGCCATCAAAATAAACAGATTTTCCGTAAGGCGAATCTATAACTTGGGGGGTTCCGATAACTTTGTAACTATTTGAGTTTTTATCCAAAAAGTCAGCTAGAAGCCATTGGCTACTTTCGTCCTGCTTATGTTTACATGCCACGAGCAAACTTAGGCCTACAGCCAAAACTATTATTTTACGATTGAATTTAACCATTAAAATGTAATCGATTACCCAAATATATCACAAAAAACAATGTGCTCATGTTAAAAGTTATAATTATGACCGTTATATTGCCAAAAAGTTTAATTTGCCAATTAGTTTTTTATTCTAATAACTACCGTAACTTGTGACGCAAAACGAAAAAATTAAAACTGCTAAGCCTAGAATTAGTATAGTGTAGGTCTCTCTTTTTACATTTTTCCATTCCTTCATAATTACACCAACTATATAACTAAAGAAAATAAGCATAGACATATGCAAAACCCAACTAGCAAATTGGTAATCGCCCATTCTTACATGCCCCAATCCATAAAAGAAAAATTGCATGCACCACAGCGTCCCTGTTAACGACGATAACAACCAATTTTTTACAAGCCTATTTTTGGTTTTATTTTTTTCCTCTTTATTTGGCAAGAACTCTTTTAAAGTGTTTTGTTTATACCCAGCTATTACATACCAAATGAGGTTAACCACAAAACATCCAAACGTTGAAACTACAAGCTTAGCGTTTCCTTCAAAATGACCAGCTCCATTTTGGGCAGCCATATCTGCAATGGGCTGTCCATACTCTAACGATAGGTTAAAAACCCCTGAGAGTACCCCGGCAACAATGGTTAATGCCAGCCCCAACATCATATTAAACCCGGTTTTATTTAATTTTTCAGCATCTAAATCTTTCTCTTTTTTAAAGCCTGCCCAGCCACAAATGGCCACACCAACTATAGACAAAACCATTCCCAATAGTACAATGGTACCGCCTGGTTTTGTAAAAAAATCACCTAAGCCTCCAAAAACCATAAGTGGCATAATTGTACCAACAACCGCCGAAATCCCAATAGCCAGCGTATAAGTCAACGAGTAACCGATGTGGTTGATAGCCTTACCAAACGACATCCCGCCAAACCCGTATACAGCACCCAATAAAAAGGCCATCCAAAATGGTTTTGAAGGGGCATTAGCTATAATGGAAAAGAAATTGGGTACCGTAATCCATGCCAACAATAATGGTACAACCAACCACGCAAAGAGTGATTGGGTAAGCCAATAGGTGTTCCATGACCAACCTTTGGTTTTTGTACTGGGAAGATAACAACTAGCAGCAGACATACCCCCTACAGCATGAAGAAACGTACCTAATATGGAATTGGGTGCACTCATTTTATTGATGTTTTTAAATTAATGGTTTAGTTTGGTTTGAGATTGTAAATTATTTAGTCTTGCGTTTTACAAGTAGTAAATGATCGCAAACCAAAACGACTTCTCCTTTTTGGTTTATAATTTCAACATGTTCGGTTACCGTTCCCATTTCTGGCCTTTTGGCATCGCCTTTATTTGAAATGGTAATTTCAGAATGAATGGTATCACCTATATGTACCGGCTTAACAAAACGCATGCGGTCGTAGCCTTTTGAAAATGCTTCAGGATTAATCTCCGAAGCCGTTAAACCAATCCCAATACTAAAAATCATGGTACCATGCGCAATGCGCTGTCCAAAAGGCTGGGTTTTGCACCACTCTTCGTCCATGTGATGTGGAAAAAAATCTCCAGTATGTCCGGCATGCATTACAAAATCAGTCTCTGTAATAGTTCTGCCTAAGGTTACTCGCTTATCGTTTAATTTATAATCTTCGAAAAATATGGATTTAAAATACATTGTTTTTGTTTTATAATTCTGTTAATGATATACCTCCTTCGCTATTGCTCAAATAACACGCTTCAACCACTTTCATGGTATGCAAGACATCCTGAACACTTGTGTATAGTTCGTTATCGGTTCCTTCCTTAAAGCGCATAAGGTTAGACATCGTTCCAATAAAAGCTTCTGGGAACCAAGAACCCTCCAATTCGAGTGTTTTCCATTCAGGTGCTTTACCATCTTCAACTATTACATATTGAAACTCATCAGGCAACCCGTCTGGGTAGTTCATCAATAAGCCCATTTTAGCTTTAATTGCCCCTTTTGTGCCTTCCCATTTAATATAGCTTTCTTGATTTTCTGTACCGAAATCATGATCATGATTGGTGTTGATTTTAACACTGATTTCATCGCCATAATCCATGATAATTGTTGAACGACACGAAGACAAATCTTTCTTTGGATGTTTTGTTGTACGTGCCATAACCCGTTTTGGATTCCCTAAAAATGAACGGATACAATCGATATAATGCACACTATGAAAAAGGATTTCCAAGCGTGGGTGTTGTTTAATAACCGGAAAAAGTTCCCACGGTGTTTTCACACTAACCTTGAATTCCATGTCGTACAAATCACCTATTAATCCTTTATCAATAATGTTTCTAGCCGCACTAACAAACGAAGCAAATCGCAGCTGAAAATTTATAGCTGCTACCAAGTTTTTACGTTCGCATACTTCAACAATTTCTTTGGCTTGTTTATAATCATTGCCCATTGGTTTTTGAATAAGTACGGCTGCTCCATCAGGCAATTGTTCTAAAATTTCCACATATTGGTCGGGTAACACCGTTATATCGTAAACCGCATTCTCTGGTGCGTTTTTAACCGCTTCTGCAACATTTTTAAAAACATGTGGGATATTGTGGTCTTCAGCCATTTTATGGGCTTTAGAAATGGTTCTGTTTGTTATGCCATATACTTTAAAACCCGCCATTTTGTATGCCGGCAAATGGGCATCCTTTACTATACCGCTTGCTCCAATAATCATAATGGGTTGCTCTGTTTCGGGAAGTAAGGGTTTATATTCAAAAACTTCCTGTATTTTATTTTGTGTAGTTTTTAAGAGCAAAGGTGTGGGAACATGGCTAGTTATCGCCTGTAAGACCATTTTGTCTATGAGTTCTGCTACTTTTGGCCAAACAGGTGTTTGTGGCAGTGTTAGGGCATTTTCATGCAGCATACCCAATTTATGGTAGTAAGGAATGGTTTCATTTATTTCATCATCATTCCAAGTTGATTTTCTGCACCCAATACCGCCTTCATTTGTTAATAATTTATCGCTTTCGGGTCTTGTTGCAAATTTCAAGAATTCGTAAGCAAGAGCTTTATTTTTACTACCAGAGCCTATGGTATAAAGCCAGTATACATTTAGTGATGCAGCTTTACACCCAGCATCGTGTGGCAGCTCTGCAATATCAACTTTTCCTTTAACTTTAGAAGCTTCAATTACCTCACCCATAGACGCAAAGCCAAACCAATTTATGGTCATAGCCGCTTCACCCTTTGCAAATGCCATTCCGGCTTCAACCGACTCAAAATCTTCAGATCCAGGGTGGGTGGTTTTTTCGTTGTTTACAATCGCTCTGTAGAATTCTAATGCTTTTACAGCTTCTGGAGTGTTGATATTTATATTGTTATTTGAATCCAATAACGACCCACCGCGTGTCCATAATTGTAATGAAAAATCAAAAACCATATTATGCGCGTCGGGATAATTGGCGAACACGCAACCGTATAGGTTTTCATCGGGCCTATTAAAAAATTCTGCAATCTGAGTAAACTCATTCCAAGTTGTAGGAGGTTTTAAATCGTAGCCATATTGTTTTTTGAAATTTGCTTTCTCGGTAGGGTCTTCGAATAAATCTTTTCGGTAAATCAAACATTCTGGGCCATCATGAAATGGAAGACCGTAAACATTATTATTAATTTCTTGAAGGTGGAGTAAAGAATTGTGCCAACCATCTGGGAAGTCTTGTGGCGGATCTTTTTCTAAAAACGGCGTTAAATTTTCTACAGCGTTTCCGTTTACGGCATCTAAAATCCAATCTGTATTGATATGCGCTATATCCCAATCGCCATTTTGCAAACCTTTTTTTATAAGTATTTCTTCATACAGCTCATGAAGTTCCATTGGAACCATTTCTACATCAATGTTCAAATTATTTTCTAAACAGAAAGCATCCCAAAGCTTTTTTAAGGTATTTTCAAAAGGCTCAAATTTCCTTACAGCTATTCTAAATTTTCCCATGTCTTAGTTGTTTATTAATTCCAATATAATTTTCTCGTTGTGCTCACCAAGTTTTGGTGATGCTTTTATTGATTTGAATACTTCTCCGTCAATTTTAATGGGGCATCGCGTTGTTTTGTATTCATAGCCGTCGCCCATGGTTACGCTTTGAACAAAATGCAAAACTTTAAACCCCTCTTCCTCAAAAAGCTCTTGATAATTTAAAACTTTGGCGCACCAAATATCAGCGGGCTCTAAAATGTTGAGCCAAAAACCGGTTGTTTGTGTTTTAAGGTGTTTTGCCAGTATTTTTTTAATTTTATCCCGTAATTCGAATTTATTTTCTGGAAATTTAAGCAATTCGTTGCACTTCAATAAATCGGCCAATACCGGTATCGACCCCATTGCCAGTGCTAAAAATCCATCTTTAGTTCTATAAATACCATAGGGAGCCCCCAAATAAGCGTGAGCGTTGTTGGTTTTTGTCCTTACGGGGAGTTCACCTCCGTCATTAAAAAAAGTGGTGATCGTTTCAAACTGAAAATCGATTGCCGATTCCAACATACTTACTTGTACCAAAGCACCAACGTTTTTAACCGTTTTTCTGTAAAGTGCTGCTAAAATACCTTGTGCCAAATGTGCACCGGCCAGCATATCTACAATAGATAGGCCCATTGGTACGGGACCATCATTTTGGTTGCCCGTTAGCCATGTTAGTGCCGTTAGAGACTGTAACAACAAATCCTGACCCGGTTTATCAACCAAATCAGGGTGGTTACCGTAACCTGATATTTCGGCATAAACCACTTTTGGATTTATTGCTTTTACATCGTCGTAACTCAACCCTACACGCTCCATCACTCCTGGGCGGAAGTTATGCATAACCACATCGGCCTTTTCAATTAAAACTTTCAATTTTTTAAGGTCTTGTTCATCTTTAAAATCGGCGGCAAACGATTCTTTGTTTCTATTAATTGTATGAAAAATAGACGATTCGCCGTTCATTATTAAATCGGAAGTATAAAGCGTTCGGCATATATCACCAAGACCGGGTTTTTCCACTTTTATCACTCTTGCTCCCAAATCGGCCAAGCGTAAACTTGCCGAAGGCCCTGATAAGAACTGGCTAAAATCAATTATTAAATAATCTTCTAAGGGCTTCATTTAGTTCGTTAAAAATTGTTCGTTAATAGCATTATTATCTTCCCCTACCTGAGGTGCTGCTTTATCATCCAATAAAAGCTCGCCGTCAATTTGAATAGGGCTTCGTGTAGTTACCATGGTTTCCCCCTTTGAGTTTTTCACGGTTTGCTTTAACTGCAAATCGTCCATAAAAGGCCGACCGTTTAAATCTTGATAATTCAGTACTTTTTCGCACCATAATCCTTTTTCCCTTAAAACACCAATCCAATGATCCGAACTTTTGGTTATAATTCTTTTTGCTAAAATTTTTCTAATTGCTGCGCGCGAACGAAACCATGTTTTCTTATTCGTATACTTTCCTAAATCGACCTCTAAAACTTCAGCCATTAGCAATAAATCGCCCATGGCTAAAGCCAAATAGCCATCGTTGGTTTCGTAAATACCGTAAGGTGCACTTAAAAAAGCATGCGCACTACCGCGAACATTTCCCCTATTGGCCAATTTTCCGCCATTGTTTAAAAATATAGTGAGCGCTTCAAACTGCACATCTAAAATCGATTCCAGTAAACTGACTTCAACCAAAACGCCTTTTCCTGTTTTAGCACGTTTAAGCAATGCGGCCAAAATACCTTGCACAAAATGGTTCCCACACATTAAATCGGCCACTGCCAATCCAAAGGGTACAGGACCTTGTATACTCTTTCCGCTTAACCAAGTTAACCCAGAAAGCGATTGTACCAACAAATCCTGCCCCGGTTTTTTAGCCCATGGACCTTCGCTACCGTAACCCATAATAACACCATAAATGATTTTTGGGTTTATGCTTAGTACTTTTTTAAAGTCTAAACCAATTTTTTCCATAACGCCAGGGCGGAAATTATGCGTCATAATATCTGCTTTGGCTATCAGCTTTTTTACTTGCTCTAAATCGTCAAGATCCTTTAAATTGGCTGCGAAAGATTCTTTATTTCTATTAATGGTGTGAAATAACATACTACTATCGTCAACAAACAAATCTTTGATACTAAGCTGACGACAAGCTTCGCCTTTTACAGGCCGTTCAATTTTAATAACACGGGCTCCCAAATCAGCTAATTTTAATCCAGCCGATGGTCCTGCTAAAAACTGCGAAAACTCCAATACCAATAAACCGTCTAATGGTTTTACCATGTATTTAATGCGTTAGGGATTCTTTATAAATTTCGTTCATTTTATCGACCGCTGCTTCAATACTTACTTTTTCGGTTATGGCTTCGTAAATAACAGGACTTGCTTCATCCTGAAAATGCATATAACCATAGTATTGAGGTCTTAAAGTCGCTTCATCCAAAGTTTGTAAGGTGTCTTTGAAAAAGTTTTTACATTGGCTGTTAACTTCTTCACTTAACCATGATTTTCTATGGCCCGGTTGCCCACCAAACTCAAAATAAAGTCCGGATTGCACTTTTTCAGAAGCGGTAAACTCAGCATATTTCATAGCCATTTCAGCATGTTTTGTTTTCGAGGAAACCGCTATACCGGCACCACCCAAAGTTGAGCGTAATCGTTTTCCGTTGAAGGTTACCAATCCACCAGCTTTTAATGTATGCTCAACATAATTTTTCTTGGAGTAATTGGAGTATCCATAATTAAACGGACTGTAAACAATATCGTTGTTTATCGTCATGTGCTCAGCCATTCGTATCGGATTCATTTCCAGACAATAAGACGGAATTAAATCCACCAATTGTTTATATGTTTTTATGGCTTCAATCATAACGTTACGTGGAGCCACTTCAGTTTTACTTTCAAAAACTTCAGCTCCCAAAGCAATACACATCATGTAATGGTGCATTAATGTATCAATAGGAATAGACGCAAAACCTACTTTTCCAGTTTCTGCCAAAGCCATTAATTCTTTCCAAGTTTTGGGAATTTTAATGTTTTGCTGCTCAAGTAAATCTTCACGCCAAGTGGCAATAGGTGCTGCAGCATCGGTAGCTAGCGTCCATTGTTTGCCATCAACGTTATAACTCGCATTCGATTTTCCGACGGTATTATCTGCTAATTCCTTCAAAAAATCGGCACTTAAATAATCATCGAAAGGCAAAAGCACCTTATCTCTTGCCGCAATAGAAACGTGTGGATTATCCATTATCAACAAATCGTAATTTGCTGTTAATTCACTTAACGTAGCATCTGCAAAAGCTTGCAATGAACGCTTTTCCCAAATGATTCTAACATCGGGGTTTAACTCCTCAAAACGTTGTGCCGTGGCCACTACCGAGGTAAATCCACGGGTGTGGTTCCAGGCTATTCCTTTTAATATGATCATTTATCCTTTTATTTTTAATATATCAATCCTTTTGGCCATTTGTAGCTCCCAGGTTTTAACGTTATATGTCTACGCTTATCTCGATTATTTTGCATCCGCAAAACTCCAGGTGCCAAAGCCTCTGTCGGTTTAAAACTGTTCCAACTTAATGCATTTAAAATATCGTAAGCACTGGCACCGCCCTCAATAAACAGTTCGTTAACATCTATTGCGGAAAGCAAAGCATCAACAACCAAACTCAATCTGTTTTTAAGTACAGTTGAACTGTTTTCAAATTGAATAATTTCATCTGAAATTCTAACAATCAACTTCCTTTTTTTCTTGTAAACCTCAACAACTTGTTTCGTAAACTCCTGAATATTTGCATCACTACAATCTTTTTTCAATAATTTTACAGGAAAACTTAACAACGGACAACCTTGTTCTTCAAGTTGTTTAGCAAAAGCGACACTTTCTGGGTGCGTACTTCCTGAAACCAAAACGTAGTTTGCCGTAAAGCTAAGATTTTTGATGTCTTTTTTAACTGAAATAATGCCCAACTTTTTTAAAAATTGCTCAAAAAAAGCGGCACTTCCACCAATTAAAATATTTTTGTTATAAACGTTTAGGTTTTCGACCAAATCGGTTTCACTTTCACAATCAGGAACATGAATACTTTCTGAAGAAAGGTGTTCAATATCACCCGTTTTTACCGAAAGAAGGTTTTCTTCTGAAGTTCTACTGACCAATAGCGCTTTAACCGATGACATTTTAGCCGGAAAATCGGGATCGGTAGCAAAACCGGTATTTTCAATTTTTTGGCCATCGACATAATACACGCCATTTTTAATACAGCGGTTTGTAATGGGATTTGATGGTTGCAATAAAACCGTTGACTTTCCAGTAGCGTCAATCAAGGCTTTTATTTCAGTCAGTACATGGCCACGCAATACCGAATCGCATTTTTTAAACACAATGGTATCGGGTGTCATTTTTAATTTTTTTTTTATAATTTGCTGATGCGTATTGTAAGCTTCGTTAGCTCCCAAAGAGCGTGAATCTGTAGCAACAACAGCCACTTTCGCCAATTGTTCGGGCACCTTATCTATCCCAAGAGAAACACCTACGCCGTAGCGTAAACAAACTCCAGCAATTTCAGCTGCTCCCGTTATATCATCAGCAATTACGGTTATCATTAATTGTTGTGTTTGGCCATTAAAATAGCATAATCGATAGCTACCAACATCGCATCGGAAGAAGCTATACCTTGACCCGCAATTTCAAAAGCAGTACCGTGGTCAACCGAGGTTCTAATAATGGGCAATCCCAAAGTGATATTCACACCCTTTACGCTTTTCATCGTTTCCTTTTCGTTATCCCATTTAAAGCCTTCGAGTTTAAACGGAATATGCCCTTGGTCGTGGTACATGGCCACACAGCCATCAAATTTCCCTTGAACGGCTTTTACAAACATGGTATCGGGAGGAAAGGGGCCTTGGGCATCAATACCCAGTTTTTTGGCTTGTTCCATAGCAGGAATAATCTCATCAACTTCCTCATCCCCAAACAGTTGGTTTTCTCCAGCATGAGGGTTTAATCCAGCAACGGCAATGCGCGGTTTTTCAATGCCGAATTTTTTACAAGCGTCATTCAACAAGGTTATCACTTCAAAAACACGGTCTTTTTTACATAAATCGCACGCTTGACGTAACGATACGTGTGTACTAGCATGAATCACCCTAAAATTCTCATCGGCCAAAAGCATGGCGTATTTTTTGGTTTTTGTGTACTCGGCATAAATTTCGGTATGCCCAGAATATTTGTGCCCTGCCTTATGAATCGATTCTTTGTTTATGGGAGCCGTAACAGTTGCATCGATATCTTTAGCCAAAGCCAATTCTATATTTTTAATAACTGCCTCGAAAGCTGCCTTTCCAGCCATAGCGGTTACAACTCCCGGTTGCAACGCATCGGCATCAACGTTTTTTAAATCAAAAACATCAATAATACCATTTTCAAATTTGGCCTCAGCAACACTTTGGATGGCGTTTATTTTTAATGAAGATTTTAATGCATTAACTTCGTTTTGCATGGTTACTGCATCACCAACCACCAAGGGACTGCATCGTTCGTAAACATCCTTAAGTGCTAATGTTTTTATGATAATCTCTGGACCAATTCCGGCCGGATCACCCATTGAAATTCCTATTTTGGGTTTCATCTAATTTGAGTTTTTAAAGCAGTTTTTTGTAAATATTAATGGCATCCTGGCGGGTGACTTCTCTTGGATTATTTTTGAGCAATCGAGTTACTTTCATGGCTATATCGGCCAACTCGGGCAAAACTTCTTTTGTTATACCAATTTCTGAAAGTTTTTGAGGAATGCCACAAGCATTAGAAAGCGCTTCTATTTTTTCGATACCCAAAGCGGCTATGTTTTCATCACTTCCATTCCAGGTTATGCCTAATGCACGAGCCACTTCGGCATGTCGTTTTGGATTAGCCGAAAGGTTGAAGCGTAGCACTTCAGGCATTAAAATGGCGTTTGAAAGCCCATGCGCTATATGAAACTTCCCGCCCAAACCATACGATAAAGCATGCACCGCTGATGTATTGACCGGACCTAAACAGAGACCACCATACATAGAGCCTAAAAGCAATGCTGAACGAGCCTCAATATCGCTGCCATCTTGGTAAGCTTTTTCAAGGTTATCTGATATCAGTTTAATACCTCTCAAGGCATAAGTATCTACCGTAGGGTGCGCAAATTTGTTTGTGTAAGCTTCAATACAATGTGACAGGGCATCGATACCTGTTTCAGCTGTTAATTTAGATGGTAAACTGACCGTAAGCACGGAGTCAAGATAACAGGCATCTGGCACTAAAAACGGACTGATAATGCCACTTTTGGCCTGGGTTTCTTCATTTAACAAAATGGCATTTGGCGATACTTCGCTACCTGTACCAGAGGTTGTAGGAACACAAATTAGTTTTATATCCCTTCCTTTTAAAAAGCCAATACCAACTACATCTTCTAGCTTTTGGGAATTGTTAATTAATGCTGCTAAAAGCTTGGCGCAATCTAAAACACTTCCTCCACCTACTCCAATAACACAATCTGGATTGAAGTTTTCATAATCATCTAGTAATTGGTTGAACTGTGAAAAAGTAGGTTCCCCAACAAATTTATATTCTACAAGAAGGACTTCCTTTCCTTTATTTTGAAAGTTTTTTACTGTAGCTTCAACGGCATTTAAAATAGGTGTAGCCACCAAAAACAAGATGCGTTTTGAACTTTCTAAAATAGCATCGTTACCAAGCTCGTTGATTGTGTTTTCGCCAAACATAATCTTTCCTGGCTGCAACAGCGTAATTGAATTCATTTGAAATATATCGTTTTTATTTTTTTTCTTTTAGTTTAAAATAGCCAAAAATGGTCAGTTCTTCATCTACCGGTTCTGATTTGAAAAATAAACTCGCTACATAACCAACAACCAATACAATTAAATGGCTATAAACCCCCAACATATACTTGTGGTGTGGAAAATTATAATCACCAAAATCGAGAATTAACGAACCATTTATTTCGGTGGTTGTTAAAATAGCATAAGCGGTAAACAAAATACAAGTAATTATACCAATATGCAAGCCTTGTTTGTTTGCTTTTCTTGAAAATAATCCGAGCATAAATATCCCCACAATACCAGCTGAAAATATGGCGTAAAGTTTAAACACGACACCAAGTACGCCTTGTCCGTCCCAAGCGGCATAAAGTAAAGCTACAATGGCCATGGCGATTCCCGAAAACAAGACCAGCAAACGACCAACCCTCAACCGTTGTTTATCGGTACAGTTAGGGTTAAATCGTTGATAAAAATCTTCAACGCCAATGGCTGCCAAACAGTTCATATCGGAATCTAGACTCGATACGGCCGCAGCAATAAGCGCTGCCAAAACCAAACCAACGGCTCCAACGGGTAATTCGGTTCCTATAAAATAAGTAAAAGCCTGGTCTGTTGTTAGTCCTTCGGGCAAAACGGCACCACCGGAATTATAAAACACAAATAATAACGAACCGATGAGCATAAACAAGGCCCAAACCGGTACACTGGCCAAAACACCAATATAGGCCGCTTTTTTGGCATCTTTATCGGTTCTTGCGGTTAAGTAACGTTGCACAATAGTTTGATCGGTACCGTATTTTTGCAATGCATAAAATGCTCCGTTAATCACCAAAACCCAAAATGTGAGTTCGGTAAAAGTAAAATCGTAGGGACCGAAATCTATTTTTTTCATGGCGAAAGCTTCATCAATCATAAAGCCAGGCCCTCCTTCAGATTTAAACAACAAAACCCCTATACATAAAAGACCACCTCCAATGAGTAAAAATCCTTGAATAACATCCATCCAAATTACAGCTTCAATACCGCCCAATAGCGTTAATATCAAAATAATAACCGTAAGAGATATAATATAGGTCGTTACATCAATACCGGTTAACGTCGCTAAGGCTAAACTAACAAGATAGAGTACCGTTCCCATTTTTGAAAAATGCGTTAAAATAAAGGCAATAGAACTGTACATACGGGCAAAAGGACTGAAACGGCGCTCAAAATACTCATAAGTACTTAAACGGATTACCTTTCGGAATAAGGGCACGATTACCCAAATGAGACCAATTAAAACAATGGGCACCATAAGACCTTGAACCAATAGAATCCAGTTGGATTTATAAGCCGCAGCAGGGTAAGCCAAAAAGGTAACACTACTAATTAAGGTTGCAAAAATGGAAATACCAATGGCCCAAGCCGGTATGTTTTTACTTCCGGCAAAATATTGATCTGAACTCTTTTGGCGGTGCGCGAAATAAAATCCGGCACCCAATGTAAAGGCCACGGAAATAACGACAATAACAATGTCTATCCAGTGAATGTTAAGCATAATGATTTTAGTTTAGTTAGTCGGTTTTGAATTAGTCCACCTCGGTTAATGGTGGCATCATGGTTTTATGGCATAATCCTTTTTTGTTCATTAAGGCTTTTAAAACAGCCAAAGATTCGCCTAAAGTTCTATCTTTTTGATATTGTTGAGCAATGGTATCGGTTTCGTTTTGCCATTTTTCGCATGCGTCCCAATCATTGTTTAAAGCAGCGGCATAGAGCTTTTTGTACATTTCTGGCACATAATTGCCTGTACTTGGCACAATACCATCAGCTCCCATTTTAAGGCTGCCAAAACTTTGTGCTCCCCATCCGCAGAAAAAGGAAAAGTTCTCATTGTTTCCGTAACGGTCAATACAGATTTGCATACGCTCTAGATCACGTTCAGAATCTTTTAAGCCCCAAATATTTTTATGGTGTGACAAGGCCTCTACAACCTCCAACGGAATAGACATTTGCGTTGTAGCCTTAATATTATACATCATTACCGGACCAGAAATGTTATCGGCCAAATTGGTATAAAAACCTGCCATTTGTTGTGGTGTTAAACCGTAATATGATGGCAAGGTAGCCACCACACAATCGGCTCCCAACTCTATGTATTTATTTCCTCTGGAAATTACATCGTCAACTTGGTTCCCTACCAATCCGGCATAAATGGTTTGGCTTGCTCCTTTTGCTTTTACAGCAGCTTTAACCAGTTTAAGGCTTTCGGTTTCATTAATGGAACTCGATTCGCCCGTGGTTCCTAAAACCAACGGATGTATACCATTTTCGGAAAAACGTTTTACTATTTTTTCAACCGCTTTAACATCTACAGAAAAATCGGGATTTAAAGGTGTAATCATCGGTACAACAACACCGGAAAAACGTTTTTGCATAAGTATATTTTTAAAAATTGCAACATGCAATATGTTTAATTAAAAAATACTTCGGTGTTACTATTGCCCGACGAACGATTTTATAAAGCAGAAAAGCATTAAGCCACACAAGCTTTCAAGATAAAATTAATTTCAACATTCTTTTTGCGATTAAAGAGATTTAGTTGGATTTCTATCGCTATGCTCTAACCTTAAGTCCTTCATTCAAATGACTTTAGCGTTTTTTTGATAATATCTACACAATCTAACAACTGTTCACGATTCATCACTAGTGGCGGAGCAAACCTAATAATATTACCATGTGTGGGTTTAGCTAACAAACCGTTGTCTCGCAAGGCTAAACAGATATTCCAAGCCGTATCGCTGTCTTCGTCATCATTAATCACTATGGCATTGAGCAACCCTTTACCACGAATGAGTTTAACAATTTTACTAGTCTCAATAAACTTGTTTAATTCTTCTCTAAAAAGCTCGCCCAAAGCCTGAGCATTTTCAGCCAAATTTTCATCACGAACCACTTCTAAAGCTGCCATAGCAACGGCTGCTGCAACGGGATTACCACCAAACGTACTACCGTGGCTTCCAGGCTTTATAACATTCATAATAGGGTTGTTTGCCAAAACAGCAGAAACTGGGTACACCCCACCACTAATGGCTTTTCCTAGAATTAAAATATCTGGTTTCACTTCTGGGTTTTTAGAGCAATTTTTATGCTCACATGAACAGTTACCACAAGTGGCCAATAACCGACCAGTACGCGCAATACCCGTTTGCACTTCGTCGGCAATAAACAACACATTATATTTTTCACAAAGTGCTTTTGCTTTTAAAAGGTAGTCTTCGGAAGGCACATAAACGCCGGCTTCTCCTTGAATAGGCTCCACCAAAAACCCAGCAACATTAGGATTGTTTTTCAAAGTATATTCCAAGGCCTCCAAATTATCATATTCAATTTTGAGGAATCCTTTGGTATAAGGCCCAAAATTATTCCGAGCTACGGCATCGTTAGAAAACGAAATAATCGTGGTGGTGCGTCCGTGAAAGTTATTCTCGCAAACCACAATTTCCGCTTCATTTTCATCAATTCCCTTTACTTCGTAAGCCCATTTTCTGCAGATTTTCAAAGCTGTTTCTACAGCCTCTGCACCAGTATTCATTGGTAATAATTTATCGAAGCCAAAAAACTGACAAGCAAACTTTTCAAACTTGCCCAACATATCGTTATAAAAAGCTCTGGAAGTTAATGTTAGGGTTTGTGCTTGCTGCATCATTGCACCAACAATTTTGGGGTGACAATGCCCTTGGTTTACTGCAGAATATGCCGATAAAAAGTCGTAATATTTTTTACCCTCTACATCCCAAACATATACACCTTCACCTTTTGTTAACACTACGGGTAACGGATGGTAGTTATGAGCTCCATATTCGTTTTCTAAATCTATCGCTTGTTGCGAAGTCAATTGGTCTAAAACAGCCATTTCATTAAAATTTAAAATTGAAAAAAACAACTATTCCTTCTGTACCTTTATTCTTTCGAGGTCCCGACGAGCATCGGGATGAAAAAGCAGCGTGGGAGAGAAATCATCCTTTGATAGCTGCAAATTACTCAAAAAAACCAAAAATTGTGTCTTTTCGATATTTTTTGTGTCTAAATTATAACAACCATCTAAAAATATAACATTATGGACTATTTATCGAATCTTTTAGACAGTATCACAGAAACATTGGGCGCAGACCTATCGAATGCGCTTGCTGCCTTAATTATTGTAATAATTGGTTGGTTTGTGGCTCGATTGTTAAAACGACTGGTCTTGAAACTATTTAAGAGCACAGGAATAGACGAAAAGCTGCATAACTCTAAAATTAGCCTTTCAAAATTCATTAGTAAGCTGGTATATTTTTTGATTATGATCTTCGTTTTTAGTTTAGCCTTAGAAAAAATGGGCATGAGCAATGTTCTTGACCCATTAAAAAATATGCTTGACGATTTTACAAGGTTCTTACCCAATATTATAGGCGCTGGTTTAGTTTGCTATATTGGCTATATGTTGGCTACCATTGTTTCTGAACTGGTTGAACTCTCAGGTGATTCCATTCAAAAACTTGTTCGAAAGTTGAGGATGCCCGAAAATATTGACCTAGTGGACGTTGTTAAAAAGGTCGTATTTATTTTAATCTTTATCCCACTACTTATCTCGGCGTTCAATATTTTAAACTTGGATTCTATTTCAGAGCCTGCAACAGCAATGCTCGGCAATTTCTTTGATGCCGTTCCGAAAATTATTCTGGCTTCTTTAATATTAATTCTATTTGTAGTTGGCGGTCGTTTTCTAAGCGAACTGATTAAAGATTTACTTAACAGCATCAACCTCAATAATTTTTTCAACAAAGCAGGTTTAGGCTCCATAACAGGCAATTACAATCTTGTAGGCATTATTGGGAATCTTATTTATTATTTTATCATTTTGTTCGGAATCACTACTGCTGTAGAAAAGTTGGAATTTGCCCACCTTTCTGATATTCTGTACACGATTACAAATTATTCGGCCAAAATATTATTCGGCCTAGTGATTTTAGCCATTGGTAATTGGTTAGCCAACATAGCCGCTACTAATTTCTCTAAAACAGACAAGAATGGTTTTGTGACTTCTGTTATAAGAGTTGCCATTATCGCTATTTTCTTGGCAATTGGCATGCGCTCCATGGGTATCGCCGACGAAATTATTAATCTGGCGTTCGGTATCTCTTTAGGAACCGTGGCTTTAACCATCGTTCTTTCTTTCGGATTGGGCGGTCGTGAAGCTGCTGGAAAACAAATGAGCAAAATATTAGACAAGTTCAACAATAAACAAAACTAAGTTTTACTGTTTAGTAAAACCACAACTTTTTAAAGAATAGAGCTGTTTGGAAAACCCAAGCAGCTTTTTTTATATACACCTATACCATAAAAAACAGCCGTTTTAAAAACTTAAAAAAATAAAGGCTTTTATATTTTTGCTATTATTACTTTTGCAGTATGTCAAGAAAAAAATCCAGAAAAAAAATTTTTGAAAGCTTAGAGGTTATAGATGCCGGAGCCAAAGGCAAAACCATTGCAAAAGCACCAGATGGAAAAGTTGTTTTTCTGTCTAATGCCGTACCAGGAGATGTTGTTGATGTTCAAACCTTTAAAAAGCGAAAAGCATATTACGAAGGTAAAGCCACAGTTTTTCATGAACTATCGGAAAAAAGAACCGAACCTGTTTGCGAGCACTTTGGCACTTGTGGCGGTTGCAAATGGCAAAATATGGCCTACGAACACCAATTGTATTACAAACAAAAGGAAGTTACCAACAACCTTACCCGTATTGGACATATCGAATTACCCGAAGTGACCCCTATTTTAGGTTCCGAAAAGCAATATTTTTACCGTAATAAAATGGAATTTTCGTTTAGTGACAGCCGTTGGCTCACACTAGACGAAATTCAGTCGGGTGAAGATTTGGACGATAAAAACGCTTTAGGTTTCCACATTCCGGGCATGTGGGATAAAATTCTGGATGTGAAAAAATGCCATTTACAACAAGCCCCTTCAAATGCTATTAGAAATGGGGTGAAACAATTTGCCATTGATAACAATTTGGAATTTTTCAATACCCGTAATCAAACCGGGTTGTTACGAACCATGATGATTCGTACATCCACGACCGGCGATGTAATGGTGCTTATTCAGTTTTTTAAAGAAGATGAAACCAAACGCAAATTATTGCTCGATTTTATTGATGAAACGTTTCCGCAGGTAACAGCGTTACTCTACGTTATAAACGAAAAAGGCAACGATACTATTTACGACCAAGAAGTGATTTGCTACAAAGGCAACGACCATATTTTTGAAAATATGGAAGGCTTGAAATTTAAAATTAACGCCAAATCGTTCTACCAAACCAACTCTGAGCAAGCTTACGAACTCTACAAAATAACACGTAATTTTGCAGGTTTAACCGGAAATGAATTGGTTTATGACTTATATACCGGCACTGGTACGATTGCACAGTTTGTGGCTAAAAAAGCAAAAAAAGTGGTTGGCGTTGAAGCCGTACCAGATGCCATAACTGCTGCAAAAGAAAATGCACAATTAAACCAAATAAATAACGTTGACTTTTTTGTGGGCGATATGAAACATGTTTTCAATACCGGGTTTATAAACAAACACGGGCAGCCCGATGTTATCATCACCGACCCTCCACGGGACGGCATGCATAAAGATGTGGTTCAACAAATTTTAAATATTGCACCAAAACGTGTGGTTTATGTGAGTTGTAACAGTGCCACCCAAGCCCGCGATTTGGCCTTGATGGATGCCCAATATAAAGTTGTTAAAACCCAAGCGGTTGATATGTTTCCACAAACTTTTCACGTTGAAAATGTGGTGCTTTTGGAACACCGATAAATGATTTTATAAAAAATGAAATACTTTAAAACCCTAATCATTCCCCTGATCTTGCTCATTGTACTATCTATCAGCTGCGAGCGCGATGATATTTGTCCGGCAAGCACACCTACAACACCGCGGTTAATTATCGATTTTCTTGATGTAAAAAACCCCGACAACAAAAAGGACGTGGTTGATATTGTTGTTGCAGGTTTAGATAACGAAACGATTCTTGGAAATTATAACTTTGTTCGTACCTCATCGCTTTTACTTCCACTAAAAACTGATGACAACACCACGCAGTTTATCGTTATTAAAGAAGCTGAAATTGATGATAATGACACCCCAGATGATACTTCAGACGATACCATTACCGGCAATCAAGATATTATAACAATAAATTACAGTAGAGAGCAGGTATTTGTATCACGAGCCTGTGGCTACAAAACCATATTTAAAAACGTAACGCTCACCATCGAGCCCGACTCTGATAACTGGATGCTTTCCAGACAACCGTTAACCGATAATCAATCTGTAGAAGATGAAACAACCACGCACTTTAACATTACGCATTAGCAGTCTTCTTGCGGTTTTACTATTGGCAACCGTTACAGAGGCCCAAAATGATAGTATTGCTAAGGCTACAAGCGATACAACCCGTGTAAAACTAAAATATGGCTTAAGGGTTGGCGGCGATATAGGAAAACTTATTCGGTCATCGCTCGACGACGATTATGCTGGTTTTGAAATTCAAGGAGATTATAGATTAAAAAAAGACCTTTATATTGCCGGTGAAATTGGTATTGAAGAAAAAAATACTGTAAACGATTATCTGGATATTACCAGCAAAGGCTCATATCTTAAAGCAGGAATTGATTACAATATGTATGAAAACTGGTTGGATATGGACAACATGATTTATGCCGGATTTAGAATTGGCGCGGCCACATTTACCCAAGATCTAAACAGTTTTACAGTATATAACACCAATCAATTTTGGGAGCAATACACTTCTACCGAAACGGAATCGTTTAGTGGTTTAACAGCCATTTGGGCAGAAATAATTCTTGGTATTAAGGTTGAATTGCTCAACAACCTTTATTTGGGCTTAAATGCGCAATTAAAGCTTAAAGCTAACGAAACCGAACCCAATAATTTCCAAAACGTTTATATTCCCGGTTTTGGCAAAACTTATGATAGTACTGGTATTGGCGTAGGTTATAGTTATTTCCTATCCTATCGAATCCCGCTTTACAAGAAATATAAAAACATTGAAAAAGTTAAAGCTGATGACGAGATTGAAGCTGAAACAAAAAACTAGCACATTAAACTATTAACCGCTTTCAATGACTTTTTTGACTAATTGAAGGATTTTATCAAATTGCTCTTGAAGCGTCATTTTAGAGTTATCGATTTCAATAGCACCTTTAGCTTTTACCAAAGGGGAATCTTCTCGGTTAGAGTCGATGTAATCACGCTCTTCCACGTTTTTTAAAACGTCTTGATATTGTATTTTGTCTCCTCGATCTGTCAATTCTTTAAAACGGCGTTTAGCACGAGTTTCGGCAGTAGCCGTCATAAACAATTTTAACTCGGCATCCGGAAAAACCACGGTACCAATATCCCTGCCGTCCATAACAACACCTTTATCGGCTCCCATTTTTTGTTGCTGTTCCACCAGTTTTTTGCGCACCTCAGAAATAGCGGCCACTTTACTCACAAAACTGGAAACTTCCAAGGTGCGTATGTGCTTTTCAACATTTTTCCCATTTAAATAGACTTCTGCGAAACCTAAATCAGGATTAAACTTAAAACTTATATGTATTTCCGGCAAACGTTCAATTAAAGCCGCTTCATTAAAATGATTGGTATCGATTAACCCTTTTTGCATGGCGTATAGCGTAACCGCTCGATACATGGCACCCGTATCGACATACACATAGCCCAAATGCTTGGCCAATTGTTTGGCAACTGTACTTTTTCCTGTTGATGAAAACCCGTCTATGGCTATGGTAATGTTATTCATGTTTGAATGTTGGATTGTAAAATGTCTAAATTACTTAAAACATTTTTATTGTAAATCAATTTGCAAGCCGAAGAAGTTGGAGTTGGCAGCACTGGTATATTTAGCATGCGTGTAACTAAAACGCATTTTGTTCATTTTAATGGAAATTCCTGCTGAAAGACCAGAAAAGTTTCGCTGGTTGAGAATTCTCAAATCTTCACCTCTTCTAAAGTTATAACCAACTCTGATATTGAAACCACCTTCGGGGAAAATCTCTGCCCCAACAATGGCATGGCGAATTACTTGACCAATAAAGCCTATTTTTTCATCGGATGTATTGCCTGATAAATCGCTGGTTGATCGCGCCGGATTTGGCCTTGAAATAGGCCATTGCTGTAGATTTTCCAAGGTTACATGCCAACGGATTGGAACATTTTCTAATTTTTGGGACATTCCAAAAGCCACTTCAAATGGTAAAGGTTCACTTAAGCCTGCGTAAGTTGTTATTTGCGAGCCTAAATTCCTAACAACCAACGCCGCATTGAAATCTAAATTTTCATCAATAAAAATAAGTCCTAAATCAACTGCCGCACCAAAAGAACCGTATTGTTCCAATTTTGAGGTAATCAATTTTAGGTTTCCACCGAAATAAAAATCTGAGTAGCCAATTTGTGTAGCATACCCGAGCGACAATGCTGTTTCGCTTCCGCTAAACGTTCCTGTGGAATTACCGTTTTCATCATAACCATCAAACGAACCATAATTTATATATGTTATCCCTCCGTGAAAGGTTTGTGCATGCCTGTCAATAGTATAAGCATAAGCAGCTGTACCGTATCCAATACCGCCCAAATAACTAGTGTAGTTTAGGGCCAATTGGTTATCCATTTCTACATTTATGGTCGCAGGGTTTAATAAGGCTTGGGTAACATCATAATCTACATTTGTAAAGACCTTTCCGCCCAATGCGGCCTGACGCGGCGATGAAACCAAGTTTAAAAATTGGTAGGTATGCTCTCCACCCACTTGGGCCGTAGCTAAGGTTGTTAAAACGAAACAAAAAAATGGGAAAATTTTTTTTAGCATATTTACAAGCGCAAAGAAAGCAAATCTATCTTAAAACGGCAGCAAGTCTATTTTATTTTAATAACAAAAAAACAGGTGGTCTAAAAAGCCGTGTACAAATGCCATTAAGAGAAATTAGTATTTCGAAGTAATCTTATAATCATCGATTTGATTATTCTAAGATTACTTCTCCCGATAGCTATCGGGAAAAGGAATGACAACTTTTTAGACCGCCTTCTTATTTTTATATGTCTTTGGCGTTTTTAACTTTTTGATTGGTGATGGCTATTTTTATAACCTCACTCATTTCAGATACATAATGGAAGGTCAAACCTTTTAAATATTCAGGTTTAATTTCCTCAATATCCCGGCGATTATCTTCACATAACAGAATTTCTTTAATTCTGGCACGCTTGGCTGCCAAAATCTTTTCTTTAATTCCGCCCACCGGAAGTACTTTTCCGCGCAATGTAATCTCACCCGTCATGGCTAAACTTTTCTTCACTTTTTTCTGTGTGTACAGTGACACCAAAGAGGTAAGCATCGTAATCCCTGCACTTGGACCATCTTTAGGCGTTGCGCCCTCTGGCACATGGATGTGAACATTATATTTATCGAAAGCGGCAGGATCTATTCCAAATTCCTCTGCGTTCGATTTAATATATTCCATGGCAATGGTAGCCGATTCTTTCATCACTTTACCTAAATTTCCGGTAACCGTCAAGGTTCCTTTTCCTTTTGATAAAATTGACTCAATAAATAAAATGTCACCACCAACGCGCGTCCAAGCCAACCCGGTAACTACGCCGGCCACATTATTGTTTTCATATTTATCGCGCTCAAGTTTTGGTCCACCTAATACATCAATAATATCTTCATTAGTAACTTTAATGTTGTAATCTTCTTCCATGGCTATATTTTTAGCCGCATGACGTACCATTTTTGCGATTTGCTTTTCCAAGCCGCGAACACCTGACTCGCGGGTATAACCCTCAACAATTTTCTCGAGTTGCGGTTTGCCTATTTTTAGATCTTTTGTCGATAAACCGTGCTCTTTAAGCTGTTTGGGTAACAGGTGCTGCTTGGCGATTTCTACTTTTTCTTCAATAGTATACCCTGTTACGTTTATAATTTCCATACGGTCCAATAAAGCGGGCTGAATGGTTGACAAGCTATTGGAAGTAGCGATAAACATAACTTTTGAAAGGTCGTATCCCATTTCCAAAAAGTTATCATAAAACTCGCTATTTTGCTCGGGGTCCAAAACTTCAAGCATGGCAGACGATGGGTCACCTTGATTTGAGGTGGCAAGCTTATCGATTTCATCCAATACAAATACAGGGTTCGATGTCCCTGCCTTTTTCAAGTTTTGAATAATTCGGCCCGGCATAGCACCAATATATGTTTTACGGTGCCCTCTAATTTCGGCTTCATCACGCAAACCACCCAAAGACATGCGCACATATTCGCGCCCTAAAGCCTCGGCAATAGATTTACCCAAAGAGGTTTTACCAACACCCGGAGGGCCGTACAAACACAAAATGGGCGATTTCATGTCGTTACGCAGTTTTAACACTGCTAAATACTCAATAATGCGTCGTTTTACGTCCTCCAACCCAAAGTGATCCCTGTTCAATATTTTCATGGCACGTTTTAGATCGAATTTATCTTTACTAAACTCGTTCCACGGTAAATCTAAAAACAGCTCTAAATAATTACGCTGGATGGAATACTCGGCAACCTGAGGGTTCATACGTTGTATTTTGGCAATTTCCTTTTCAAAATGCTTGGCTACTTTTTCGTCCCATTTCTTCTCTTTGGCCTTAATGCGCATTTCTTCAATTTCGGTATCGTGGCTAACACCGCCCAGTTCTTCCTGAATGGTTTTCATTTGCTGATGAAGGAAATATTCGCGCTGTTGTTGGCTCATATCCATTTGCACCTTCGATTGGATGTCGTTTTTGAGTTCCAATTTCTGAAACTCGACATTCATATATTTTAAGGTGGCCAAAGCCCGTTTTTTTAGGTCGTTGATTTCGAGCAGCTCCTGTTTTTCGGCAACCGAAAGGTTCATATTTGAAGACACGAAATTCACCAAAAACGAATTACTTTCAATGTTTTTAATGGCAAAAGAGGCTTCACTCGGGATATTTGGGCTTTCCTTGATTATTTCGAGCGCTAAATCTTTAATAGAATCAATTATGGCCGTAAACTCTTTGTTTTTTTGGCCCGGGCGTGCTTCCGGTATATCGCGAATGGTTGCGTTCATATAAGGCTCTTCAGTAATTACCTCGGCCACCTTAAAACGCTTTTTGCCTTGAATAATTACAGTAACGTTGCCATCGGGCATTTTTAAAACCCTTAAAATTCTGGCTACCGTTCCCGTTTCATGGATATCCTTTGCAGTTGGCTTTTCAACATTTTCATCCTTTTGGGCCACTACACCAATCACCTTTCCGCCTTTATTAGCATCGTTAATCAGTTTTATGGATTGGTCTCTGCCAGCCGTAATAGGAATAACTACTCCTGGAAACAATACCGTGTTGCGTAACGACAAAATAGGCAAGGTTTCTGGTAATTCTTCGTTATTAATGGCTTCTTCATCTTCGGGTGTCATTAACGGAATTAACTCTGCATTTTCGTCAAATTCCTGTAGTGACAAACTGTCAAGATTCATAATATTCGATTTCTTCATATACTATATTAAGTCAATCTGTCATTAAAAACAGATCGTTATGTTTTTAGGTTTTTCTATAATCGTTTTAAATACGTTGAATACAGGCGGTTTAAACCAATACACCTGTCTTCATATAGATAATAAATTCAATTGCCGTGCCATACTGATAATGGTAAGTTATAATTACAACTTAAATTACATCTTCCGCATTTTCTTCAATATAAAAAGCAGTGCAATAGGAATGGCCAACAAAACCACCATTAATAAATTAGTTTGAAATAACCATGGCGATAACCCCAAAGTGATAATATATCCACCAATGGCACCACCAAAGTGGGCATCGTGGCCAATGTTACCAATACGGTTTTTCATACCATAAATAGAATACAACAAATAACCAATACCAAAAATATATGCCGGAATGGGTATAGGCACAAAAAACAAGTACAAACTCATGCCCGGTTGCAACAAAATAGCGGCATAAATAACGCCTGAAACAGCACCACTAGCCCCAACAGCACTGTAATGGTATTCATTTTTATGAAAATATAACGACAACAAATTGCCCAATAACAAACTGCCCACATAAATAAGAACAAACTGCGTAGTATTTAACAAGGCAATAACCACATCGGCAAAAAAGTACAGCGTCAACATATTAAACAACAAATGCTGCGTATCGGCATGTAAAAACCCCGAACTAAACAAACGGACTTGCTCTCCACGTTTTACCGCACCCACATTAAATTTGTATTTTTCGAAAAACGAATAATCTTGAAATCCTTTGTACGAAATAATGACGTTGGCTGCAATCAGCACAATGGTAATTATATCTATTTTGCCCATGAGAATGAGGTTTAAGTTTGAATTAGTCTATATTTGCAAATCTAAAATTAATTCATGCAATTTCTAGCTTATATTCTAGTTTATCCGCTTTTGTGGATGGTTTCGGTTTTACCATTCAGATTGCTTTATTGCGTTTCAGATGGTTTATATGTTCTACTCTTCTATATTATAGGCTATCGAAAAAAGGTTGTAGAAAACAATTTAAAATTAGTGTTTCCTGAAAAATCTTTAAAGGAAATTACCACCATTAAAAAAAAATTCTATAAGCACCTCTGCGATATGTTTTTAGAAATGGCTAAAACCATGACGATTTCTGAAAGAGAATTAAAAAAGCGCTTTAAAATAACCAACCCAGAAGAACTAAAACGCTTGGAAAAACTCAACAAAAGCATTATTTTAATTTTTGGGCATTATGCCAGTTGGGAATGGTCTATTGTACTGCAAAATTACATTAACTTTAAAGGTTTTGCAGTTTATAAAAAACTAGCCAACAAACATTTTGATAAATTGGTTCGTGATATTCGTTCTAAATTCAACACCACGCTTATTAGCACCAAAGAAACCATAAACACCATTACGCAAAACGAAAACGAGGGCAGCAGAACCATTACGGGTTTTTTAAGTGACCAATCGCCAAGATTAAGCAAGGAAGTGTATTGGAGCTCGTTTATGGGTATTAAAGTGCCTTGCTTTACCGGAGCAGAGCGTTTGGCAAAAAAATTAGATTTTTCAACCGCCTATTTAAAAGTGAACAAGGTAAAACGCGGCTATTATGAAGCTGAAATCATTACACTTGCCGAAGATTCAAGAATTTATAAAGACTACGACCTAACCGATATGTTTTTAAGGGAAGTTGAAAAGCAAATTTATGAAGCACCAGAATATTATTTCTGGACCCATAAACGTTGGAAACACAAGAAATCAAATAATTAAGCTAGTTTTGGTTTTGTATAAAAGACCGTTATCCATACAATTTTTTGACACTAAAAACTACTCGAACTGATGCTTAAATTAAATAGGTTTTTAAAGCAGGGCACAGCATTTAAGCGCTTTTTTTTGAATGTTTCAATAGGAGTTTATTCAGTTTTTTTGCTTCAATGGGTTTGGCTAAAAAATCGTCAATACCGGCGAGTTTAGCATTATTGATATCTTCTTCAAAAGCACTGGCAGACACCGCAATAATTGGTGTTTGTTTTACTGCGTATTTATCGGTTTCCTTAATAAATTTTGTGGCTTGATAACCATTCATATCGGGCATATAGATATCCATAAAAATAATATCGAAATCTAGTATTTTGTATAGTTCAACAGCTTCTAGCCCATTTTTCGCAAAAGTGCAATCGGCACCTTGTTTTTCCAGTAAGAACTTAATAACTTTTTGGTTGGTTCTATTATCTTCAGCCACCAATACGTTAAGCTTTTCCAATAATATGGGTTTACTTATTTCTTCTTCTACCTTTAAGTTTAGTGTTTTTTTAAGCTGCAAACTAAAGTAAAATGTAGAGCCTTCATTCTCCTTACTTTCTAACTTTAGCTGTCCTCCCATTAATTTTACTAATTTATTAGAAATGGACAACCCAATACCTCTTCCCCTGTAATCCTTTAAAGCTGGTTGATTTATTGGTTCAAACACCTGTTTTGCTTCATTAGGGCGCATTCCAACACCTGTATCCTTTACGTAAAAAGATATAATCTGTTCGTCATTTATTCCAACCGTTTGATCTACGATTACTGATATCTTTCCTATGTTGGTGAATTTTATGGCGTTATTTATGAGGTTAATAAGTATTTGCTGTATTCTTGGCGAATCTCCGATAAGTAAAAATTTATCATTTTGATCGGGCAAAAACTTATATTCGAATTCCAATCCCTTTTCCCATGCTTGATATTCAAAAACCTTAAAGAGCTTTGTTAAATCCGATTTAATATCCATGGCGCCCATTTTGAGTGTTACATCACCAGACTCGACATTTGAGTTGTCTGTTATCATATTTACTAGTTGCAACAAATGTTTGGAGGAATATTCGGCAATTTCAACCTGTGCTCTTTGATGGTCACTCAAATCGGTTTGTTTCAGCATGTTTATCATACCTAAAACTGTACTTAATGGCGTTCGAACCTCATAACTCATATTGGCTAGATAAACCGATTTTTCATTGGCCAGATTATCGGCATCCGCCAATTCATTTTTTATTTCCTCAATTCTAAGCTTTAAATTCGATTTTATCACTTCATTCTTTAAATGGCTTTTTAAAAAATATTGCAATCCGAAAACTTGAAAACTAGCAATAATGAAAAGAAAAAGTGCGGCACTGTTGGCGTAAATCTTATCGTCTAGAACAGCATAACCAACAAACAAAATAGCCGTAATGGATATAAAGATAAAAATAGACAACTTCTTTTTTACCTTTAAGGATTTTATAAATTTTGACAGGAAATTCATTAGACTGGCGCTTTCAACAAACTTATTTATAATTAAGGAAAATCACAAAACAATTATATGCTAATACTTGGGGTAAATATTTTAAATTTATTTACTTTTAAGCTTAAGAAACCCTACACTTAATAACGAATACATGAGGATAGAATACGATATAAAATTAGGATTTAAAGATGTTATGATTAGGCCCAAACGCTCTACTTTAAAAAGTAGATCTGAGGTAACCCTAGAACGTGAATTCAAATTTTTGCACAGCCCTTTATTGTGGGAAGGCATTCCTATCATGGCAGCTAATATGGATACCGTAGGAACTTTTAATATGGCCCGTGCCCTATCAGAACAAAAATTATTCACCGCCATGCACAAACATTATTCTTTAGAAGATTGGCGTGAGTTTTTTAGCAATTTGCCAAATGGCGCAGAAAACTACATAGCCGTTAGTACAGGCATCAGCGAACAAGACTCAAAAAAACTAGCTCAAATTTTTGAAATCAATCCGAATTTAAAGTTTATCTGTATTGACGTTGCCAATGGCTATTCGGAGCATTTTGCAGAATTTGTAAAACAAACCAGAGCACAATACCCCGAAAAAGTTATTATTGCCGGCAATGTGGTAACAGGCGAAATGGTTGAAGAACTTTTATTATCCGGAGCCGATATTGTAAAAGTAGGCATCGGTCCAGGTTCGGTATGTACCACGCGTGTTAAAACAGGCGTAGGCTACCCACAACTGTCGGCCATAATTGAATGTGCAGATGCTGCACATGGACTTGGCGGACAGATTATAAGTGATGGTGGTTGCACTTCTCCAGGTGATATCGCCAAGGCTTTTGGTGCTGGAGCCGATTTCGTTATGCTTGGTGGAATGCTAGCTGGCCATGATGAAAGTGGTGGCGAAATGATTGAAAAAAATGGCAAGCCTTTTCGCAAATTTTATGGAATGAGTTCTGCAACTGCCATGGAAAAACATGTGGGCGGCGTTGCCGAATATCGCGCTAGCGAAGGCAAAACCGTTGAAGTACTCTACAAAGGTTCTGTTGAAAACACCCTACAAGACATTCTTGGTGGATTACGCAGTACTTGCACTTATGTTGGCGCAAAACGTTTGAAAGAACTCACCAAACGCACTACGTTTATAAGGGTTAATGAACAAGAAAACAGGGTTTACGATTCCTAAATAAAAAAAGGGTGCAAACTCTTTTCTTTGATGATTTAAAAAAATTATCGACAAAAATCACGAATATTATTATTTTGAATTAGAAAATTTTAAAATCTAAATAATAATTTAACGAAAAAGCTATCCATATAAAATATGCTAAAATTTAGTGTATTTTTATAAGGTATATTTCCAAATAAACCAATTCTCAAAATGGCTTTAAAAATTGTTATCTCACACAAAACCTTATATAAATACGACCGTTTAGTTTCCCTATCGCCACATATCTTTCGGCTTCGACCGGCACCACACAGCCGAACTCCCATTGAGGCTTATTCCATAAAAATCAAACCTGAAAATCATTTTTTCAATTGGCAACAAGACCCTTTTGGAAATTACTTGGCTCGGTTGACTTTTCCAGAAAAAACCAAAGAACTTTCAGTAGATGTTGAAATTATAGCCGATTTAAAAACCATTAACCCGTTTGATTTTTTCGTTGAAAAATATGCTGAAGATTATCCCTTTAATTATCTTGAAACAACAAAAAAGGAGCTTCTACCCTATTTGGAAGTTACCGATAACGGACCCCTTCTTCAGGAATTCCTGAAAACTATTGACCGTTCTCCGCGCAAGACCATTTATTTTTTAATCGATATTAACAGAAAAATAAATGAATTTTTAAATTACAACATCCGCATGGATCCGGGCGTACAAACATGCGAACAAACGCTCGGCCAAAAAAACGGATCGTGCAGAGATTATGCTTGGCTTTTTGTTCAGGTTATGCGTCATTTGGGTTTTGGCGCCCGTTTTGTTTCCGGCTATTTAGTGCAATTAAAATCAGACGAAAAATCGTTGGATGGTCCTTCTGGTCCCGAAGAAGATTTTACCGATTTACATGCTTGGGCCGAAGTTTATATTCCTGGTGCCGGTTGGATTGGTTTTGATGCCACTTCTGGCCTTTTAGCTGGTGAAGGCCATATTCCATTGGCTTGCACGCCTTCCTTTGAAAGCGCTGCGCCCGTTACGGGAATGACCGATATTTGCGAAACCGAATTCTTTTTTGAAAACTCGGTTAAACGCATTTTTGAATCACCTCGCGTAACAAAACCTTACTCCGAAAAACAATGGAAAGCCATTTACAATCTCGGATTCAAGGTTGAAGACGAATTGCAGAAAAACGACGTGCGACTAACTATGGGAGGTGAACCCACCTTCGTTTCGATTGATGATATGGAATCGCCTGAATGGAATACCGATGCCGACGGCGAACACAAACGGAAACTGGCTAAAGACCTCTCAGCAAGATTATATGATGAGTTTGGAAAAGGCGGCGTTTTGCATCAAGCACAGGGCAAATGGTATCCGGGAGAGCCACTTCCACGTTGGTCTATAGAAATTTGTTGGCGAAAAGACGGTAAACCTGTCTGGAACAACAAGAAACTTCTTTCATTGTTTTCAAACCATGAGAAGCTTCCGGAAAATACCGATAAAACCTTCTTGAAAACACTTACAACCTATTTGGGTTTAAGCGACAAAAATATAAAACCCGCTTACGAAGACAGTTTTTACTTCCTTTGGAAAGAAGGAAAAATGCCAGTAGATATCGATCCCACTAAAGAAAATGGCAATCTATTAGTAAAAGACAAACTAAAAGAAATATTAAAAGACGGCACCTCAAAACCCGTTGGCTATGTATTGCCGTTAAACAATTCTGAAGGCACTTGGTACACTTGCGATTGGGAATTTAGGAGACAGCACGTTTTTTTAATTCCGGGCAACTCACCCATTGGTTTGAGGTTACCGCTGGATTCGCTGATTCAAAAACCTAAACAGAAAGAGTTTCCAAAGTTTGAACCTGATCAATTTTCAGAACAGGATGCCTTACCTTTATATTCCGACAAGGTTGAAAAACGACGCAAAAAGACGCAACGTAACAGCGAAAAAAAAGTTGAACACGAATACTTTGTTCGTACAGCCCTTTGTGCTGAACTTAGAGATAATCAACTTTATTTATTTCTGCCACCCTTGGATGCTGCCGAATTTTATCTCGACCTTATTGCGGCCATTGAAGCGACATCAAAAAAATTAAACATTCCTGTTGTTTTTGAAGGCTACGACCCACCGCATGACAACCGTTTGGAGTCCTTGAAAATAACACCCGATCCGGGCGTGATTGAAATTAATGTGCAACCAGCAAAAAACTGGAAAGAACTCACTAGTAACACCTTAAAACTATACGAACATGCCAAACACTCACGTTTAGGCACTGAAAAGTTTATGTTGGACGGCAAGCATACAGGTACGGGTGGCGGCAACCACGTTACTTTAGGCGGTGTAACACCTGCCGATAGCCCACTGCTACGCAAACCTAGCTTATTGCGAAGTTTATTGACCTTTTGGCAACACCACCCGGGGCTTTCCTATTTATTCTCTGGTGCCTTTATCGGCGCTACGAGCCAAGCGCCGCGCATCGATGAAGCAAGAATGGAAAACCTTTATGAATTGGAAATTGCATTCAATAAAATTCCGAAAGATGGCGATGTTCCTTTTTGGTTAACCGACCGTTTATTTCGTCATTTACTAACCGATTTAACTGGAAACACCCACCGGGCCGAATTCTGTATAGATAAACTGTACTCACCCGATTCTTCATCGGGGCGTTTAGGTATTTTGGAGCTACGTGCCTTCGACATGCCACCACACCCACAAATGAGCCTGATGCAGAATTTATTGGTGAGAACGCTGGTGTCTTGGTTTTGGAAAGAACCCTATGAACACGATTTGGTACGTTGGGGTACTGAACTACACGACAAATATTTAATAGAGCATTTTGTTCGCCAAGACATCAAAAGTGTTGTAGAGCAGATTAACCATGCTGGTTACGAATTTAAGGAAGACTGGTTCAACCCATTTTTTGAGTTTAGGTTTCCGCTTTATGGAATGACTACAATCAACGATATACATTTTGAATTACGGGCAGCTATAGAACCATGGAATGTTCTGGGCGAAGAGATGTCGGGCAGCGGAACAGCCAGATATGTTGATTCCTCATTGGAACGTGTTCAAATTAAAGTTTCTAATTTCACCGCTAAAAGATATGTTGTAACTTGCAATGGTGTAAAAGTGCCTTTAACCAGTACCGGTATAAAAGGTGAATATGTTGCCGCTATTCGATATAAAGCCTGGAACCCATATTCAGCGTTACACCCCACAATAGGCATAGATGCGCCATTGGTTTTTGATATTGTTGACACTTGGAACAAACACTCGATGGGTGGTTGCACATATTTTGTAGGGCACCCAGGTGGGCGCGCCTACGAAACCTATCCTGTAAACAGCCTCGAGGCCGAATCTAGACGCATTAACCGTTTCTGGGATTTTGGGCATACCCAAGGCGATATTGTTGAAGATAAAGGAGGAATGATTAACGAAAAGGAGTATAGCCAAATAAAAAAACAATACTGTTCCAAAAAATTTGACTACAAGGAATTGCCACTGAATGCCGAATTTCCTGTAACCCTAGATTTAAGAAAAAAATAATAACGCATGTTTATAGATTCAAATACCTTATTTAAAAATTATTTTTCCGATTCCAGGAATTATTATGAAGTATTAAAATCTAACATGGCCGTAAATCCCAATTGGGAGCAATTACTTCACAACTTAACCCAAATGGACTCCGAAAGCCTATTGGCGAAGCAAGTCGAAATCAATTGGCTGATGGAAGAAAACGGGGTTACGTATAATGTTTACAACGACCCCAATGGCATGCGACGTTCTTGGCGTTTAAACATGGTTCCTTTTTTAATTCATGAAAATGAATGGAAAACCATAGAACAAGGTATTGCTCAACGTGCTGAACTATTAAACCTTATTTTAAAAGATGTTTACGGTGAACGCGAATTGATAAAAAATGGTATTATACCAGAGGAAATAATTTTTGCCCACCGCGGTTTTTTAAGACAATGCGACCAAATTCAATATAAAACCTCGAAAAATTTATTAATCTACGCATCCGATTTGGCTCGGGGCCCAGACGGGCGTATGTGGGTAGTTAGCGATAGAACGCAGGCACCTTCGGGGATGGGTTACGCGCTAGAAAATCGATATGCACTCAGTAGGGCCATGCCCAACATCTTTCAAAACATTAATGTTTTACAACCCACAGCATATTTTTATGAGCTAAACCAAATGCTTATTGATGCCGCTCCGCAAAATAAGAGCACCCCAAATATTGTTATTTTAACTCCTGGACCGCATAACGAAACATTTTTTGAGCACGCTTATTTGGCTTCCTTTTTTGGATATCCCTTGGTATCCGGTAACGATTTGGTTGTTAGGAACGGTAAACTTTGGATGAAAACCCTAAAGGAATTAAAACAGGTAGACGTCATTTTACGACGTGTTGATGATGTTTTTATGGATCCCTTAGAACTACGTGAAGATTCCTATTTAGGTGTTGCCGGACTCTTGGATGTAATTCGTGAGCAACGGGTTGCCGTTGTCAACCCAATCGGAAGTGGCATTCTTGAAAATTCTGGATTAATCCCATTTATGAACGCCATCTGCAATTATTTTTTAGGTGAAGATTTAATCTTACCGCAAATTGCATCATGGTGGTGTGGCCAAGAAAAAGAACGAAATTATGTTTTAGACCATTTAAAAGATTTGGTTGTTAAACCCATAGATCGCTCTAATCGTGAAAACATTTATTTCTGTGAATTTCTAGATGATAAAGCCCTTGAAAATCTAAGAAAAGAAATTCTCCTAACACCCTATAAATTTGTGGCGCAGGAAAAAATATCGTTTTCAACCGCACCAGATTTTAAAAACGGAACCTTGGAACCCCGAAAAGTCATTTGCCGAACATTTGCCATAGCTAAAAACAACGATTACCAGGTTATGCCCGGTGGTTTGGTTCGTGTTGCCGCCGAACGTGAAACGCTTTTTGTTTCCAATCAACGTGGTGGCATAAGTAAAGACTTTTGGGTGATTTCAGACCATGAGCAAAACCATATTCAAAATTATTCGTGGAACAGTTCAAGTAAAATTTCAATTTCTGACATCAACGATTTACCCAGCAATACAGCCGAAAACCTATATTGGTCTGGCAGGTATTTAGGGCGTGCTTTGGTTACCGCACGTTACTTACGCATGGTGCTCAATAAAATGAACCAGGAGCAATACAACATCCGTGGCTCTGAGTCTGAAAGCCTTTTGGAACTTTATAAATCCGTAACCAATATCACATCAACCTTTCCTGGATTTGTGGGCAAAGGCGCTTCAGAAACCTTAAAAAACCCATTGAAGGAAATCGTTTCGTTAATGACCGACGACAAACGTTTGGGTAGTTTGGCCCAAATAATGCAGAGTTTCAGTAATTCATACTATACACTCAGAAGTTTATGGTCTAAAGATATGTGGCGTGTATTTGATGGTATCTATAGGCTATGGTCTAAATTCTTGGGAAATGATGACCGATCGATTACCGAACTTTCAAAACTATTAGACCGTATTATAACAAGGCTAATTGCTTTTATGGGGCTTATTGAAGAAAGCATTTTAGTTAATCAGGGCTTGTTGTTGTATTTTATTGGTTTGCAAACCGAACAGGCCATGATGAGCATAGCCAAATGCCGTTCGTTACTTGTTTTTGATTATAATGAACATTTACAGTACGAGATATTAGAATCCTTGTTAAGCAGTCATGAGAGCTTAAACATTTATCGATATAGTTACCGTTCGTATTTGAGCTTAGAAAATGTGATTCAATTGATTTTGCTGGACAAAGAATACGCTAAATCGCTCGCCTATCAAGTAGGAAGAATAAAAAAGGACATTACAAGATTACCGGAAACAAAAGGAACCAGTACCTTCCTGAAATGCCAAGAAAACATTAACGAAGCCCACGAATTGATTGATAATGCCAACCTCGCCCATTTATTGCAAATGGATTCCGATGGAAAACACCGAAAAAACCTGGACGATATGCTATCAAAAATAAGTGATTTACTTCATGAGACGTCTATGGCCGTTTCCGATACGTATTTCAATCATACCTATCAGCAAAAACAATTGTTCACCCAAAATTTTCCGCTAGCCTAAATGATTTTTCAAATATCGCATAATACAAGCTACGAATATGATAATGGCGTAACCTTTTGCCATAATATTGCTACCATAAAACCAAAGAATATGCCTGGGCAATCTGTTATAGATTACAATATTGACATTAGCCCTACCCCTGCCGTATTTTCAGAAAAATTAGATTTTTTTGGCAATACCATTACCCGCTTTTCTATACAGCAACATCATACCAAATTAGAAGTTACGGCGAAAAGTAAGGTGTTAAGAGATTATACTTTAGCTCCTAATATTTATGATTCCAACGACGGACAAAATATAACTTTAAATGATGCACTTTCTGCATTGAAGAGGTTTAAGCCTGAGTTTATTGAAGCAAAACAATTTATTTTGGAATCGGTTTTGATTGCCAATATTTCTCCTGAAATTAGAGCTTACGCTGAAATATCTTTTAAGCCCAACCGCCCGATTTTTGAAGCTGCCCATGAATTAATGCAACGCATTTACACCGATTTTGAATTTAACACTAAAGTCACCAATGTGGCCACCCCCATTCATGAAGTTATTAAGCAAAAAAAGGGTGTTTGCCAAGATTTTGCACAAATAGCCATAGCATGTGTGCGCTCGGTTGGGTTGCCCGCCCGATACGTTAGCGGCTATATTGAAACATTACCGCCACCAGGTAAAGAAAAATTGGTTGGTACAGACGCCTCTCATGCCTGGTTTTCGGTTTTTATACCACATTTTGGCTGGGTTGACTTCGACCCAACGAACAACCAAATACCAAAAAATCAACACATCATCGTATCCTACGGGCGAGATTATTACGATGTTCCACCTCTAAAAGGCGTTATTTACAGTACTGGAAAAAACAAAATGAAAGTCGCTGTAGATATTAGGCCTGCTGTGTAAAAACCAACCTTATTATTTTTTGGGTTGAGCCGATAAGCCTGCTTCTGTTCTTTTTACGGATTGAATCGTGCCATCTTCATTAAAATAAATGTATTCTGCACAAATATGGCGTTGCCTTTCCCGGTTATCACAAGCATCACCCGTATCCAGCCATCGGTGGTAAAACAAAATCCATTGTCCATTGTATTCCACAATGGAATGATGGTTATTACTTTGGTGTTCCTGCTCCATGATAACACCTTTGTACATCCAAGGGCCTTTTGGAGAATCAGCCATATAATAGGTTAACACACGATTACCTTCAGGCATAGTAAAATAATATTTATCATTTCTTTTAAAAATCCAAGGCCCTTCCATAGAAGGTTCGTAACCGCCCATGTCCATTTTATAAAAATCACCTTTTACAGATTTCATATCGTCAGTAAGCTCTACTACTTTATAGTCCGCCCCACTACCATGTGCATACACATATGGTGTACCGTCATCATCAATAAATAAACACGGGTCGTTAGAGTAAGGCTCTGTCCATAATGGCGCCCCAGTATGGTCTTCAAAAGGCCCTGTTGGCGATTCACTAACTGCAATACCAATGCCCATCCACTTCGTACTATTTTCTGGATTAACACGGTCTTTATGCCCTGTACCTGCTGGAAAACAGAAATAATATTTTCCGTCTTTATAAGCACAATCGGGCGCCCAAGCATAGTTATCGGCCCAGGTTAAACTATCCACCGACAAACAAGCACCGTGGTCTGTCCAATTAACCAAATCGTCTGATGAAAACACATGCCAATCTTTCATCCAAAAATCTTCCTGACATTCTTCATCATGCGATGCATAGATATATAATCGTCCGTCTTGCCATACATGAGCTGAGGGATCAGCTGTTCTGATATCGCTACCAAAATCTAGCGGGTTTTGCGTAAATGCCATTAATGATAAGGTCAAAAATAGGGTTGAAAATACTGTAGTGCGTTTCATTTCTTATAGTTTAATTTTTTACCATTTTAATATAGCAAAATACATATTCAATACAAGCAAACTCCAGCGCTAAATAAAAATACGGTTTTGTTTTTATAACACCGCTAGGTTTAGCCTTTTAAGTGCTATTTTGTTCATCCCACCAGAAATGGCTACATTTATTGTTTAACCCCCCTTAAAACAACCACAACTTTTTAAAGAATACCTTGTTTGTGTTTTAAAAGTTTCGCATTAATATTAAGGTAGTAATTATACTTTTCAACATTAAATGATTACTATTAAAATAAGCCATTTTAATTGTGAAAAAATCCAAAAAAGTTTTTGACTTTCATTATCCAGTCTTCATTCCTGCCGCCATTGTTATACTTTTATTTGTATCGTTTGCAATCATATTTGGAAAACCCTTAAGCCATTTTTTTCTTGAATTTAGAAACCTTCTTTACGATAAAATTGGGTGGTTTTTTATTCTTACGGTGAACATACTTTTGGTGACCGCCGTAATTTTGGCTTTTAGTAAATTTGGAAAAATAAAATTGGGCGGACGTAACGCTACAACAGATTTTAGTAATTTCTCCTGGTATTCCATGTTGTTTTCTGCCGGTATGGGAATAGGCCTTATATTTTATGGTGTTGCCGAGCCTATTCAACATTTTAGTACCCCTCCTATTCCTGTTAACGGTGAGGTTGATGCGGCAAAACAAGCCTTTCAGTTTACTTTTTTACATTACGGACTGCATCCCTGGGCTGTATACGGCATGATTGCACTAGCCTTTGCTTTTTTTACATTCAACCGAAAGTTACCACTTACCGTCCGGTCGCTGTTTGCTCCGCTTTTGGGCAAAAAAATTTATGGTGTTTTTGGACATTTAGTTGATACTTTGGCTGTAATTGCTTGCTTATTTGGTTTAGCGACTACTTTAGGTTTTGGTGCCCAACAGGTAGGATCGGGGCTCAATTTCTTATTCGACATAGAAAACTCGGTAAAAACACAGGTGATTTTTATAACGCTTACTACACTACTCGCCACTGCTTCCATTGTTTCTGGTCTAGATAAAGGTGTAAAGCTATTAAGCGTGCTAAACATCCGTATTGCTGCAGTATTTATGCTGCTTATGCTCATTATTGGTCCAACCGTTTTCCTCTTAGATTCTTTTATTGAAAATATAGGGCTTTATTTTCAAAATCTTGTTGAATTAGGAACTTATACAGAAGTATATTCTGAAACCAAATGGCAAAACAATTGGACCGTATTTTATTGGGCTTGGTGGATTGCATGGAGTCCGTTTGTAGGTATTTTTATTGCCAGGATATCCAAAGGCAGAACCATTAGAGAATTTTTAACAGGGGTTGTTATTTTACCCACACTCTTTTCGTTTTTATGGTTTACCATTTTTGGGTCGTCAGCCATATATTTGGAGCTAAACCAATTAGCCGATATCTCTAGTGCGGTAACTTTAGATATTTCTACAGCACTATTTGAAATGCTTAAAAACTATCCATTTAGTGCCATTTTAAGCTTAGTCGCCATTCTGTTGGTCATCAGTTTTTTTGTTACCTCAAGTGATAGCGGTTCTTTAGTCATAGATTTTATTACCACCGGAGGCAAACTTGACGCTCCCGTAGGCACTCGTGTTTTTTGGGCTTTGGTTGAAGGCTTGCTGGCCATTTCGCTACTTATTGGTGGCGGACTAAGTACACTGCAAACCGCTGTAATGCTGGCGGCATTCCCTTTTGCCATTATCCTACTTGTTATGACATTTTCTTTAATAAAAGGCCTTAAAAGGGAACGCATAAAACACTTGCGATATCGTGTTAAAAGAAATGTAAGAGTACAATCTTCACAATTTGAAAAGCTTATTGAAGATATGGATGACGACTTGGAAAACGATTAATGACATCCGAAAAACTTTTTTCGCTTTTCGATACAACGGTCTGGACTATGGTTTCGGTGCGTGAAAACACGTAAGTATTTTCTTCTGTAATCCGAAGACAGTAAATTTTCGAGGACTTTCAGCGAGTAAAGTAAGAAGCAATGAACTATAGCAGGTGTTGTATGCCGTTTCTATAATTTTTATTCAATTTTTTCAAATCAATCATTATGTTTAATACGAAATTATGTTTATTCATTCCGTCAAAGTCTTTGTTGGTTAGGACACCAAATCCAAATCCGATTTCAGGTCTAAATCTAACCGTATTTTTGGCAAATTCCATATAGTTTATTAAATTCAAATAACAAATTAAGTCCGCTTGTCCCCCCAATCCAAACTCCAGCTTTAAGTCCCCAGATAGAATTTATCGTTTTATTTGAGTTCGTTTGATATTGTATAAATAATTGTGTTTGGATGATGTCCAACAATTTTATCTTCTTTTATTCTAATTCCAATTTCTGAAAAATGATTTTTATGGATTTGATATCCGGTTATTAAAGTCAAATCTTGGTATGGTAACTTTGAATATTGGTTGAATCCTTTGCATTATTCGTGTCGGTTTGTCTATATATCTTTATGGCTAGAAATATAAAAATCAAAAGCAGTAAATATGATTTTGGTTCGTTCATTCAAATGGCATACAGCGTATTATATTCAAACTTTATTACGTTAATCATGCTAATAAATAAGGAGATTAAAAGTTTTGTTGCTGATATCATATAAATGTAAAATTTTAATTGTGTAATACACTTAAACAATAACAAGTGTTTTCACCTAAACAACTTTGCCCGTAGAACCTTGGTTATTTGGTGTAAGTTGGTAAGTAAAATTAGGTTTTATATGGTCTTCCTTTCGGTGCGAGACATATAAAATAGCCGTTCGGCTTTCGTTGGCAATTTTATTAATGAGTTGGGCAAAAAGTTGGGCATCGGCATCATCCAATCCGTTAGTGGGTTCATCTAAAATCAATAAGGGGGGATGTTTTACCATGGCGCGCGCAATGAGCACCAAACGTTTATGACCGGCAGATAAAGACAAGAAATCTTTGTCTTTTTTATCCAATAGTCCCAAAAGCTCCAACCATTCGTGAGCTATAAAAATTTGCCGTTCGGTAGGGTATTTATAAAGTCCGATAGAATCGAAAAAACCAGAAAGTATCATTTTTTCAATAGAGTCCAACCGCCTAAACCCTCTCAACATTTCAGAACTGTAGTGTCCTATTTTGTTTTTAATATCCCAAATGGTTTCGCCACTGCCCTTTTGCTTACCAAACAACACAATATCTTGATTGTAAGCCTTGGGATTATCGCCAGAAATTAAGGTAAGTAACGTGCTTTTACCCGAACCGTTTGGCCCTATAAGTTGCCAAAATTCGCCCAATTTAATTTCCCAAGAAATATCTTTTACAATAGGGCGACCGTTATACGAAACATTAACTTTATTAAATTTTACCAACGGATTATAACTCTCGGTTGAAACATGCTCCGGATTTGGCAAATCCATTACAAATTGATTTTTGCTATGTGCATTATTCCCATCAATTCCTTCTTTATAGTTTCCGTTTTCTGAACTATAAATGGTTTTAATAAAAGGAAGTATATCTCGCTTTCTATTGGTAATTTGAACGATATGTTTCGTAGCGCTTAATTCTTCTAGTGTTTTACTAATTTCTTCTTGGGTGGCCGTATCTAAACTATCAAAAACATTATCGACCAAAATATAGTCAGGGTTTTGCTTAACAATATGTTTTAAAAGTGCCTTTTTACGTTCGCCTTGCGAGGAATTTTGAAGACTGTTTTTTGTAGCCGTAACAACGCTAAAATCGTCGTGCCTAATTTCCTCTTCAATGAGTTTATTGAGGGTTATTTCAGAAAAAAGCGCCCCCTTTAAACCTGAAAGTTTTGAAATCTTGCTTCCAGATATTAATTCGTCAATAAGCTGTTTCTTATTGTCTTTATTGGAAATGTAATAGGCTACTTGCGTTAGCGACATATTAGCTTAGAACGCTTTTAAAAATTTATAAATCTTTAGTGTGGAAGGGCACCAAACCATCTATTGGGCGACGCACAAAATTCCCAACTTTAAAGCCCATTTCTTCGGCAACTTCACGTATTTCTTTCCTAGCAAAATAAGCAATAGAACCTGCAAAATGAACCGGTACCGATTTTAGTTCTTCTTCGTACTGAAAAATCATGTTTTTTGCAAAAAGCCTAATGCCATCTTTAATAAGGTTAATGGTATACTCTGAATCTTTATGTAAAAACATAAACTCGGCAAAAGTGGCCAAATAAGCGTTAGGGCTGGGTTGTTTGTATAGGTTATATTTTATAAAATCGGTTTCCATATTATACTTACTACCAAATGCTATTTTTACATTTTCGGGCATGTGGTTAAAGTAATAATCCCTAATGAGCTGTTTGCCATAATAGTTTCCAGAGGCATCGTCCATTAAAATATACCCCAGAGAATTTACACGTTGGTGAAGGGTTTTACCGTCGTAGTAACTACAATTAGACCCTGTGCCCAAAATGCAAACCACTGCGGCCTCATCTGAGGTATTAATTGTAGAGTAAACAGCTGCTAATGTATCTTCATTAACTTCAACATGGGCATTCACAAAAATCGCTTCAAGCACCCCTTTTAAGATGGCTCGAGCGTTTTCGGTACCGCACCCAGCGCCGTAAAAAAACACATGCGTAACCGCCTCGCTATTGCTCTTTAGCTCTTTGCTTTTGTTAATGATCTTAATTAATCTCTTATCCGGTAAAATGGCTGGATTGAGCCCTTTAGTTCGGATTTTTTCCATTAACTTATTTCCATTATTATCTACCGCTAACCAATCTGATTTGGTAGAACCACTATCTACAATTAAAACCATAAGTTTAAAACTAAAAAAACTCCACAATACCTAATAAGATTAGGTAGTGTGGAGTAATTAATATTAATTATATATTCCCAAATTATATTTTGCTTATATGTTGAGCAAGATCAATTAACTTGGTTGAGTAACCAAACTCGTTATCATACCAAGATACTAATTTAAGGAAATTGTCGTTTAGCGCAATACTTGCTCCAGCATCAAAAACACTAGTTAATGATTCTGAAACGAAATCTTGAGATACAACAGATTCTTCAGTGTATCCTAACACGCCGTTTAATTCGTTTTCTGAAGCCGATTTTAAAGCTGCTTTTACTTCGTCCCAAGACGCTGCTTTTTCGGTTCTTACGGTTAAATCTACTACAGATACATCTGGAGTTGGTACTCTAAAGGCCATACCTGTTAATTTTCCGTTTAATTCTGGAATTACTTTACCTACTGCTTTTGCAGCTCCAGTTGAAGACGGGATAATGTTAGCTAATGCACTACGTCCACCTCTCCAGTCTTTTCTAGAAGGGCCATCAACAGTCATTTGAGTAGCTGTTGTAGCGTGTACAGTTGTCATTAGACCTTCAACTATACCAAAGTTATCGTTAATTACTTTTGCTAATGGTGCTAAGCAGTTTGTTGTACAAGAAGCGTTAGAAACAATAGTATCTTCAGCAGTAATCTTGTCGTGGTTTACACCCATTACAAACATTGGAGCATCAGCAGAAGGTGCAGAAATAGCTACCTTTTTAGCTCCAGCTTTAATGTGTGCTTGTGCTTTATCTAAAGTTGTGAAGATACCAGTACAATCTAAAACAACTTCGGCTCCTACGGCATCCCATTTTAAATCTTCTGGGTTACGCTCTGCAGTAATTCTAATTTCGTTTCCGTTAACAACTAAGTTACCGTCTTTAATATCAACAGTACCATCAAAACGCCCGTGTACTGAATCGTATTTTAATAAGTATGCTAAATGCTCAACATCCAACAAATCGTTGATTCCTACTATTTCAATCTCAGGTCTAGAAGCTGCTACTCTAAAAGCAATTCTACCTATTCTTCCAAATCCGTTAATTCCAATTTTTAATTTTGACATAATCGTGTTTATAAATGTTAAGTGCTCATGATATCTGAGACACGCAATAATTCTAAATTTATTTTTGTTTTTCCTTTAATAGCTTGCTCTAATGGTGTAAGCTGCATTTTACTGTTTATAAGCCCCACCATATAGTTTGTTTCGCCATTTAGCATAGATTCAACGGCCTTAACCCCCATTCTACTGGCCAAAACGCGGTCGAAGCAAGAGGGTGCACCTCCACGTTGCATGTGCCCTAGAACAGAAACACGTACATCGTAACCTTCCATATTTTCATCAACATAGTCTTTAAGCTCAAAAATATTTTTACCTATTTTATCACCTTCAGCAACTATAACAATACTGGACGATTTTCCAGATTTTTTACTTTTATTTAAAGACTCTACCAATCGGTCTAACCCTAAATCCTCTTCAGGAATTAAAATTTCCTCGGCACCACCAGCTATCCCGGCATTAAGAGCAATATGGCCCACATCACGCCCCATCACTTCCACAAAAAACAAACGGTTGTGTGAACTGGCCGTATCTCTAATTTTATCGATAGCATCGACTACCGTATTCAAAGCCGTATCAAATCCAAGCGTGTGGGTTGTACCAAAAATATCATTATCTATAGTTCCTGGAATTCCCATAACTGGAAAACCAAATTCTTGATTGAATATAAGTGCGCCAGTAAATGAACCATCACCACCAATAACAACCAAACCGTCTATTTCGGCATTTTTTAAGTTTTGGTGGGCTTTTTGGCGCCCTTCTATTGTTCTGAATTCTTTAGATCGTGCCGATTTTAATATCGTCCCTCCCTTATTGATGATACCTTTTACACTACGGGCATCCAAGTATTCAAAGTCACCTTCAATCAAACCTTCATAACCTCTATAGACTCCAAAACACTCTACGCCGTGATAGGCACATGACCTTACAACAGAACGTATTGCTGCATTCATTCCAGGTGAATCTCCACCAGAAGTTAATACAGCTACTTTTTTTATAGTTTTAGGCATTCGTTTATTTTAAATTTTTGAAGCGTAAAATTAATAAACAAATACCATATATCTAAAGCATTTTTGGCAATTTAATACTTTTTTAAAACTATAACGTTTTAGTATGGCCATTATTCGGAAAACATCAAAAGTGCACAATTATTTGGAGGCCGATTTGATAGATATGTAATCTGGCAATACGTTGGCGTTTTCGTTTTCGGGCTGTTCTTCTATTATGACGTCTTCCCTTTTTTTAGGTTTTGCCAATAATTTTTTCAGAAGTTCTTTAAAGGTGTCGAAATCTACACTATAGGAAAGACCAACACCCTGGGTATAGCCGATGGCTTCTCCAAAATTACGGATACTGTTTTCTCGGTTGAACACTTTAGCCGTGAGTGTTCCTTCTTCATTCAACAGAAAATCTATTTCAACATCGCCGGCAACCACCGTTTCGGTTGCTCCGCCCACAGGCACCCCTACCTTACCGTTTATTAATACGCGATCGCTTATCTGAGTTTGTAGGGTAACCCCAAAACGGTCATCAGTTTGATAATCGGGCCTATTCTGTCCGGCTTCATAATTCAAACCAATATTTATTTTACTGTCGCCGTTGGTAAATATACCGTTAATAATACCATTTAAACGCTCGGCAATAGTACCTGAAAAATTAAGCTCATTCAAGCCTCGTGAAAACGACCCGGTGGAAATTAAGTACAGAGCTTGATTTTGCTTATCGTCTGGAGACTCCAAACGATATTGAAGCTCAGATTTTATGGTTGAGTTTACATTTGGAAATTCAAAACTAAACTCGGGGTTGGGCTGTTCTAAATCTCCTGTCAGTTCAATATTCAATTCAACAGGAATACTTCTATTTATAGGGTTATCCAATAATGGTGAAGGGTTGGCTTGTGTTTTATAAATGGCCAACATATCTATTTGTGCTTTAAGCGGGTCGCCGTCCCAAGCTATTGTTCCACCAGGCTGAACAATAAATTCTTTTTGAATCAAGCCTCCGTAAGCAAAATTGTAAACGCCTTCAAATACCGCAAAATCTCCCCACATATCAAATTTACCATTGGTATTTATTTCTACTAAGAGCCCGCCTCTACCTCGTCCTTTCAATGAGTGTCCGGTTTCTTTGTCAATAATAATTTCTACTTCGGCATCTTCAGTAACATCAAGGTCAAAGTCCATTTCTAAACCTTGTATTTCTTCAAAAACAACTTCTGTTCCTTTTTCCCTGGCCTCTTTTTCTTCTTTTGTTATAAAATGAATAAATGAATTATCGCCAAACGACTCGGCATCACTCAACGGAATTTTAAATACTGTGCCGCGTTTTGTTTCTCCAACAACACTTATAACTAACTGCTCTGTGGGGCCTGTTAAGCTCGCCCGTCCACCAACAAAGCCTGTACCGTAATATAGTGCATCATCGGTGGCTTTGGTATCAAGCACCAACAAACGTGGTGTTGCAATATCAAGTCCCAAACGCCATTTAGAAAAGTTAAAATGGCTAATAGAACCGTTCAACACCCCTTTGGAATTGTAATTAGTATCGGTTAGCCTAATATTATTGAATACAAACGTTTGGTTTTTTAAGGTCACCGAAGCATTGTTATTAAAATCGTAATCGACATTTAAATAAGGGATTCCCAAACCGCCGCTTTTTACTATTAAATCGCCATTAATATCTGGTCGTTTTAAATTGCCTACAACATTTACAGCACCCGAAACCGCTCCTCTTATATTGGTTAAAACTCCTTCTAAAAGCGGATTTAACGGTAAAAGATTGAATTTATCGAAATTGAGCGCCACATTTATTGTGGATTGGTTGCCCAATACATTTATATCGCCCTTGGCACTAAATGATTTTGAAGTATCGTCCTTTATTGTGGCATCGACTACATAGTTTGTAAGCGTTTCATTCCCGGTAACAGTTGCATCAAAAGAACCCAACAAAAAGTCGTTGACCTTAAAATTATCGATTACTATGGTTGAATTTGGCAGATAGCTTCCGTTTTTTTGCAGAATATCCAACTTTCCGTTTACATTTCCCGCTAAAGATAAACTATCAATATCGGGTGTTATTTTTTCGAGATCTACATTAGTAAAATCTAGTTTGATATCTTTTTGGGTAGAGTCTTTTAAAAAGCCCGAAAGTTTAATCTCTTCGTTTTTGTGATTTATTTTAAACTTATCGATATCCAATTTTGTCAATTTTTTGTCGAATGAAATTTTATGGAACTGGTCTTGCGCCTCGTTTATGAACCATTTGTTGTTTTTTATTGTAATATCAGATTTCTTAAACCCTAAAACGGATTCATTTTCTTCATTTATGGTATGATAAAAACTTAAGTTATAAATATCTTGGCTGCGTTTTCCGCCGTTAAATTCCGACCTCATAAACAACGTATCGTTAACCGTTACGTTAATTAAATTAAAATCGGAAACTTGATAGTATTTGGCATCTAAACTATCAACCTCAACATATGTATTAAAAAGTGGATTACTGTTGTCTACTTGGAGTTCTAACCCCTCTGCGTAATAGTCAAGAAGTTTTATTTTTGGCGATTTAAACGTTAGCTTAAAGTTTTCTTCTTCACTCTCTACCCGTCCACGAATAAATGTGTTTTTACCTAATTCGATATCTGGAAAAACGACCTCAACAATTTTATTGTAAATTTTAAAATTGAAATCGATGCTCTGATCGGTTTTTACTTCATGCGGAATGTAATTGGTGTAAATATAGCCAATGGAGTTTTCGAATAGTTTTTTTAAATCTTTTAAGAAAAAACGCCCCTTTAAACTTCCTTCAATAATATCAGGCGAACTGAATTCAACATACCTAATATTATTATCAAATCGCGACGATACATCAAACTTATCGAAGTAATACGTATCGTGTTCATTTTTATAAACTGTATTTGTAAAGGCTATTTTTCCGTAGGCATCGTCTAGACTGCTACTGTTCATATTCATTTTCACCCGACTTGTAAACCTAGAAACGCTATCTTGTTTTACGAAATTAAGCGTATTTAAATCTGCATAATCTACTACGGCTTCAAAATCATACTTTTTAACAACTTCTGAGAAATCTACCAACCCGTTAAAATTCATACGCAAGTTTTGATCGTTAACAATCAGGTTTCCGTCAAAAATTTTATTTCTTACGTTTCCGGCTACTTTTATGTTTTGGTAATTGTAGTTGTTATAGATTAACTGATACACCTCTCCTTTTACCTGTGTGTCTATCATTTCAGCTGTAAACCCTTTACCGTTCACATCAAAATCCAACGATCCGTTTCCAACTTTGGGGTCGTCTAAAAAAGTACCAAAATCAAACTCTTTAAAAACAATTTTACCTTTGTAATCGGCATTATCGATGTCGTTTATTTTAGTGATTTTAAGATTGGAATTCGCCAAGCCCAATTCGGTATCAATTTTAATATCTGCCAAAACTGTCGATGACGTTACTTGCGAATTACCCACTATGGTGAACTTACCCAGCCGTTCGAACGAAGATGGTATGGCCTCACCCAAAATGTTTGGCAACAACGCTCTTAAATTGCCATAACTGGACGATAAATTTCTAAAGTTACCATTCATGTAAAAGTTATTAGGCGCTTTGTTCAATAAGTTTTTAAAGGTAAGGTCGCCATAAACTTGTGTTCGGCTGCTGGTAGTGAGTCTTAAGTTATCTGCCTGTAAATTATTTAAAGTTCCAGAGAGCGTAACATCAAATCTGGCCGATTGATTGTTTCCAAACTCATTGTAAAAAACGTTCAATTCATCCAACGAAATGGTTGAACCTTCAAAATTGGCTTTTAGTTGTACCTTATCTTCAAAATACTGTAAATCTTCACGCTTATACAAAAACTTTAAATTGCCTTTTAGGTTAGATCTTGGTGTTTTAATCTCTAAGTTCTCAAAAGTCATGTCGGTTAAGGTATAGCTGAAATTGGTCATTAAATTATCAACAACCACGCCTCTGCTATCTTCAAATGCCAAGGTGTTTATTCTAGCACTAACCTCACTTCCGTTAATTAAAAAATTAGTGGCATTAATGTTTAAATCGTTAAAATGGAGTCGTTCTTTGGTTTCCCTGTTTTCGTCAGATAACAAAAACGTACTGTTGTTAATCGTAACGTCGCTCGATGATAATAGAAAATTACCTTTTTTTTCGCGCGGATTATTACTTTCAAACTTTCGCACAAAAACATCTAGATTGGTATCGCTAGCGCCTTTATAGGTTTTTATGTTGAACAGCAGGTTTTCAATATCAATATCGCCAAAAACCAAACTACCACTGGCCAAATTGGTAAAACTTAATATAGAAGTGTTTAGCTCTTGAATACTTATTAACGTATCTTTTTTGTAATCTTCAATATAAATGTCCTTTAATTCTACATCGCCATTAAACTGTAAACTTACCCTATTGATGTTTATATTGGTCTTGAAATCCTCGTTTAAGCGCTTGGTGGCATATTTTCCTAATTGTGTCTGAACGTAGGGAATAGTGAGCACCAACACCAAAATGATGAACAACAATAGAAGAATACCTATTAACTGTAACAGTATTTTTAGTCTTTTTTTGATACGCTTAACCTTATTATTTTTGTTTTTAATGAATTACTTTTGCAACTACGAGTAATCGAAAATGTTCAGAGCCTTTTATTCGTTTTCAAAATTAACAATTATTGTGCCTAATTTTTATTAATGTCCTCACAAAATATTTACATCCTCGGAATTGAGTCTTCATGCGATGATACCGCGGCTTCTGTTATGCATAACGGTCGTATTTTAAGCAATGTTATTGCCAGCCAAAAAATACACGAAGAATATGGCGGTGTGGTGCCCGAACTGGCATCACGTGCACACCAACAAAATATAGTTCCTGTGGTACACCAAGCTCTTAAAAAAGCTAATATTACCAAGGAAGAACTTAACGCTATTGCTTTTACCCGCGGCCCTGGTTTAATGGGCAGTTTATTGGTGGGCACGTCATTTGCCAAATCGTTGGCCTACGGGCTCAATATTCCATTAATAGACGTAAACCATATGCAAGGCCATATTTTAGCTCATTTTATCGATGAAGAAGGCTACGAAAAACCACCATTACCCTTTTTGGCCATGACAATTTCTGGTGGCCATACCCAGATTGTTAAGGTTAAAGATTACTTTAACATGGATGTTATCGGTGAAACTATTGATGATGCCGTTGGTGAGGCCTTTGATAAAAGCGGGAAAATTTTAGGCTTAGGCTACCCTGCTGGTCCAGAAATAGACAAACGTGCCAAATTAGGAAACCCAAAAGCGTTTAAGTTTACCAAACCGAAAGTTGACGGACTTAATTTTAGCTTTTCGGGATTAAAAACGGCCATTTTGTATTTTGTTCAAAAGGAAACCAAAGCCAACCCTAATTTTGTTGAAGAAAACTTAAACGATATCTGTGCATCCATTCAACACACCATTATTGGCATTTTAATTGACAAATTAAAGAAAGCCTCGAAAGAAACGGGCATTAAGCACATTGCCATTGGCGGTGGCGTTTCTGCAAACTCTGGGATTCGGCAAGCTTTAAAAGACGGTGAAAGCAAATTTGGCTGGATTACTTATGTACCTAAATTTGAATTCACCACAGATAATGCTGCCATGATTGCCATTGTTGGTCATTTAAAATATTTGCAGCAGGATTTTGCCCAGCAAGATGTAGTAGCTTCGGCGCGGTTGAAAATTTAAAAATGAACTTAAAACTGCACCATTTTTTATGGATAATTACAATCTTAACGCTATTAGGAAGCTGGTTTTATTATAACTCAAACGAAACATTAGCTTTTAACATCAAAGACAATTATTATGTTATCACAACATTCAATTACTCCATTTTAGTTTCACTACTAACTTTCATTTTTGGCTTGCTTTTTTTCCTCTTCTTCAAAAGTTAAAAAACAAGTTATAAACAATATATTCTTAAAAACTTATTTTTACTTGGCGCGATTACATTTTCAATAGGTTTAAATTTGAAATCGAATTAAAAAACCTACGTTATGAAAAACCTTTTACTTTTTACTCTGTTATTCTCTATTCCCTTATTTTCTTCAGCTCAAACCTCCATCGAGCAAGATTTGGACAGTATTTCAACCCCAGAACAAATTGAACATTTTTTAGAGTACAGAAATTCCAAAAAGAACAAATTGGTAACCTTTAACGAAGAAAAACACAAAACCAGACTTACAAAAGCATTGTTTAAACTTGGGCTTGGCGGTACTAAAACCAGTGAAAACGAGTTTGAAAAAACATACTATAAAGTGGTTGACAAAATCCAAAACACTTATCATCGTGCCGCCTATATTTTTTTAGACGGCAATAAATACGATGTAAAAAACATTAATGCTTTAAGAGATAGAATAATTGCTAAATACCGTAGCGGTGCACCTTTCGACTTTCTTGCCAAACAGTATTCCATGGACGCAAACGCAAAAAAAGGTGGTGATTTAGGTTGGTTTACAGAAGGCACACTGCATCCTGATTTTGAAAATGAAATTATACATGGTAACCACCAAATAAATGATATTTTTACAGTTGATATTCCGTCGAAAAAATGGTATTATGTAGTTTTAAAAACACACGCCTCAAAAAACATTTCAGAAATTGAAGTTTTAAAAATTGTTGAACCCAAAGAATAATGCAGCTTTTTTACAGTCCAGATATAGATGAAAGCACCAAAACTTTCACATTCAATAAAGATGAAAGTCGGCATATTGTAAAAGTATTGCGTAAATCGGCTGGCGACCCCCTACATATCACCAACGGTAAGGGTTGGTTGTTCACCGCTGAAATTTCTGTGCCAAAAATCAATAAATGTAAAGCGCTCATTGTTTCGAACCAGTTTCACCCTAAACACCAATACAGTTTGCATTTAGCGGTAGCTCCTACAAAAATGAACGACCGCTATGAGTGGTTTTTAGAAAAAGCGACCGAAATTGGCATCGATTCCATTACACCTATTATTTGCGACCACAGTGAGCGTAAAGTTGTGAAAATAGAGCGTTTTGAGCGTATTTTGCAATCGGCCATGAAACAGTCGTTAAACAATTATTTGCCAAAATTAAACGAGGTTGTAACTTTTAAAGATTTCATAAGCAGAGATTTTACAGGTCAAAAATTCATTGCCCATTGCGAAGAAACCGATAAAAAATCATTAAAAAGCCAGTTGATGCCTGGTAGTGAGATTACGGTTTTAATTGGTCCGGAAGGCGATTTTTCAGCAACCGAAATAGACACCGCACTAAAAAACCATTTTATTCCCGTAACTTTGGGCAAAACACGTTTGCGCACCGAAACGGCCGCCATTGTAGCTTGCCATTCAGTAGCATTTACCAATGAGTGATTTGCATATGAAAAACACCTTTTTACTTTTTATTTTTTGTCTTTCCACTTTTGCTTTCTGCCAAAATCTGGCCGTTTTAAAGTACAAAGGTGGAGGCGATTGGTACAGTAATCCTACGGCATTGCCCAATCTTATTGCGTTTTGCAACCAAAATATAAACACTAAAATAAACTCCAAACCTGAAACCGTCGAAACGGGTAGTTCCGATATTTTTCAATATCCATTGTTGCACATGACAGGGCATGGCAATGTATTTTTTAGTGAAAACGATGCAGAAAACCTAAGAAATTACCTGATATCTGGCGGTTTTTTACACATTGACGATAATTATGGTATGCAGCCTTACATTACCGAAGCACTTAAAAAAGTGTTTCCTGATAAAGATTTGATTGAATTACCCGTTAACCACCCCATTTTTAGTGCCGCTTTCAAGTTTCCTGAAGGGCTACCAAAAATTCACGAACACGATGGCAAACGTCCGCAGGCTTTTGGCATTTTTTATGAATCACGATTGGTTTTACTCTTTACTTATGAAAGCGACTTGGGAGATGGCTGGGAAGACCCCGAAGTACACAACGACCCTGCCAATGTTCGAGAAAAAGCCCTTAAAATGGGCGCCAATATTGTAAAATATGCTTTTGAAAATTGATTGGTTTCTCGCTAAGGCACAAAAACACAAAAGGATACTAATCAAATAGTTTTATTTTCTACACAATACCGAAACTGAATACTACTAACTGCTAACTGCAAAATGCAACTCACTCACTACAATAGCCGCTTTTCGAAACGCAATTTTTCAGTTACTCTGGTTTGCGACAACGTTACTAACGCGCCAAATATTGGTAGTTTGTTTAGAATTTGTGATGCCTTTGGTGTTGAAAAACTTATGCTTTGTGGTGATGTTTCTTTGGGCAGAAAAATGACTAAAACATCACGGTCTACTGAAAAATCGGTGCCTTTTGAAATTCAACAATCGGTATCAAAAGTTATTAAAGATTTAAAACAAAATGGCTATCAAATTATTTCTCTAGAAATCACTAATTCGAGTATCCCAATTCATACATTTAATTTTTCAGCAGAACATCCAATAGCATTAGTTATTGGCGATGAAAATTTTGGCGTTTCCGAAGCTATCCTGCAAAATTCGGATACCATTCTTCACATTGAAATGTTTGGTCGAAACAGTAGCATGAATGTGGTACAGGCAACCAACATAGCGCTTTATGAAATAACAAAACAGTTGTTTTAGGTTATAGGAATTAAAGCATTTTATCGCATAAAAACCGTACAATTTCTTACTTTCATTCTAAATGACTAGATTTACTAAACAAAACATCATCCATTGAATTCAAAAATAATTTCAAACGGTATTTTACGGGCAGTTGCCATTGTATTAGGTGTTGCTCTAGTTCTGTTTTTTTTATACCAAGTACGTTCGGTTATTGGCTATATCGCTATTTCAGCTGTCATTTCTTTGATTGGTCGACCCATAGTGCGGTTTTTAAACCACCGATTAAAATTTAAAAACACTTTTGCAGTAATTGTTACTATGGCGCTTTTATTAGGTGTTTTTATAGGTTTGGCTGGGCTATTTATTCCACTAATTATCAAGCAAGGACAGAATTTATCGTTATTAAATATTGATGAATTACAGCGCAACATTGAAGATTTGTACACAGAAATCATCACGTATTTCGATTTGCATCAAATTGATGTAGAACAATCGCTAAAAGAAACCGATTTACTTTCAAAAATGGATCTATCACTTATCCCAAACTTTTTAAATTCCATAGTAAGCGGATTGGGCAGTTTTAGCGTAGGCCTATTTTCAGTGCTTTTTATTTCATTTTTCTTTTTAAAAGATAGCCGATTGTTTGAAAACGGTATTCTTATTTTTATCCCAGAAAATAAAGAGAGCCGTTGGAAAACTTCCTCAACTAAGATTAAGGATTTACTGTCTAGATATTTTGTTGGGCTAATTTTACAAATTTTGGTGCTCTTCATCATCTATACTATTGGCCTTTTAATTATTGGGGTTGAAAACGCTGTAGTCATAGCCTTTTTATGTGCTTTGATCAATTTGATACCATACGTTGGCCCGATAATTGCCGTGTTTTTAATGATGCTTCTAACCATGACCAGTAATCTGGGTGAAAGTTTTAGCAATCTTATTTTACCTAAAACACTTTGGGTTTTTGTTGTTTTCGCTATTGGCCAATTGATAGATAATTTTGGTAGCCAACCTATTATTTTTTCAAAAAGTGTAAAGTCGCATCCTTTAGAAATATTCTTGGTTATTTTAATTACAGGTATCTTGTTTGGAGTTATTGGTCTTATAATAGCCATTCCGGCTTACACAGCCATAAAAGTGATTTTAAAAGCCTTTTTATCTGAAAACAAGATTGTTAAAAAACTAACAAAGAATTTATAGTTTTACTTGAATAAATCAATTTTAAATACTGAAATTCAGAAATTTATAAACGACAATTTAAATTCTGAAATTACGACAATTCTACTAAAGGGAACACCGTTTTCTGCTGTTGACACCAAAACCATTACCGAACAGATTGAAGCAAAAAAACGTTCGGAAAAAAAGCTTCCAACGTGGTTTAAAACTGAAAACATTTACTACCCTAACAAGCTTAATATTGAACAAACCTCTTCTGAAATTACAGCAAAATATAAATCCGAACTCATTAAAGGCGAAACCATAATTGATCTAACAGGAGGCTTTGGAGTAGATTGTTTTTATTTTTCAAAACAGTTTCAGAAAGTAACGCACTGCGAAGTTAACCAAGACCTTTCTAATATCGTTTTACACAATTACAAGCAGCTTAATGTTGAAAATATTAAAACAATCAACGAAGACGGTATTGTTTACCTTAAAGACTTTAAAACCAACTTTGATTGGATTTATATCGATCCCTCACGCCGGCACGACATTAAAGGCAAAGTGTTTTTTTTAAAAGACTGTTTACCCAATGTACCCGAACATATCGAAACACTTTTTAAAAACACCAAAAATATAATGATAAAAACCTCGCCGCTACTTGATTTTTCGGTAGGGTTAGATGAGTTAAAACATGTAAAAACCATCCATGTTATAGCTGTTAACAACGAAGTGAAGGAGCTACTTTGGATTTTAGAAGCAGGCTTTATTGGGAAAATTTCAGTGGAAACGGTAAACCTAAAAAAATTAAATAATGCGTATTTTTCATTTCATTATAAAGATGAAAAAAATACAATTTCCGCTTACAGCCAACCGCTTTCTTTTTTATACGAGCCTAATGTGGCTATTTTAAAATCTGGCGGATTCCATTCCATCGCCAAACAATTCAATGTTTTTAAAATCCAACAGCATACTCATTTATATACTAGCGAGCATTTAATCAATTTCCCCGGTAGAGCTTTTAAAATTGAAAAATGCTTACCGTATAACAAAAAGAACTTCAAAAAGCTAGGGATAAACAAAGCCAATATTACAACGCGAAATTTCCCGGAAACGGTGCAACAAATCCGAAAAAAATTCAAAATAAAAGATGGCGGCCATTTATATTTGTTTTTCACAACCGATATAACCAATCGAAAAGTAGTTATTATCACTACAAAAGCATAGCAAATGACCGTAGAAGACCTCATTGGAGAATACAACATAATGGGCAAAAACCAAGATTTGGAAGCCACAGAATACAACGGAACACTAAAACTTGCGCTGAATGAACACAACCGCATCGAGGCCAGTTGGACTATTGGTAACGACCAAAAGCAATTCGGCACTGGTTTTTTTAAAAACAATATTTTAGTGATTAACTTTTATTACAAAGCGGCGCATTCTATATTTAGAGGCGTTGCCGTTTACAAATGTCTAACAAAAGATATTTTGGAAGGCTTTTGGTCTGAAAAGTACGGCGACCCCAATTTTATTGGCGAAGAACACTGTTTTAGAAAAGGAAGCCATAAAGAAACGGTAAACTAACTTCGTGGTTTACTAAGCTGTCTGTCGTACATAACGATACTGCCCGCTACCGAAACATTCAAACTTAATTGGGATTTAAATTTCACCAAAAAATGCGATTTTTCAATGGCTTGCTTGGAGAGCCCGTGATCTTCGGCCCCCAGCAAATATACGCAACGTCTCGGGTGTTTGAAGTTTTCTAAATTTTCAGCTTTATCATCTAGCTCAACCCCTACTATTCTGGCTCCTTTAGGTAAATTATTAAAAAATTCTTCGAAGGTTTCATAATGAAAGTACGGCATCGCTTTAACCGCATTGTGGGTATCACAGGCTTGTTTGGCGTATCTATTACCGATGGTAAAAATAAAACTCGCGCCTAAGTTTTGGGCAGAACGCCAAAGCACGCCCAAATTTTCTGGGGTTTTACCATTTTGGATGCCAATTCCGAAAAATTCGTTTGTAAAATTATCGTTCATAGGATGGCAAAAATATGAAAGATTTAGGAAGAACCTATTTTAAAAAAAAGCATACCTGAATAGAGGAATGCTTTAATAAGTTATTAGATTGTCTGCTTATAATCACAAACCTTGGTTTTGTCATGCTGAACTGGTTTTAGCTTATCATCTTGTTTGTAAGTCACAATTTTATGATGAGCCCCTGAAACAAGTTCAGAGTGACGAACAAGAGTATGATTGGAAGCGAAAATTATTTAAAATAATTTGGTGTTTTCTAGACCAACATCGGCACTTCAATAATTATAAGTTGAGACGGTTTAAGGGCTTTAATTTCTATTTTTGAAATTTCATAAAGGCCAATGGCATCGCGAGCGTTCAAATTTGTTTCCGCTACTTCAATGTCGCCTTCAACCACAAAAATATAAAGTCCGTTGTTATCTTCTTTCACTTTTACTTCAATGGCCTTTTCTGCATCCAGATTAGTTCGGTAAATATAAGCTTGCTGACTAATAGGCAGGGCGTTACCTTCCAATTTAGCTTTGGGAGCTACAACGGTTTGTAATTTGTTTTTTTGCTCCGACCAGTCGAACTTTCGCTGTTCGTAATTGGGCGTTACGCCTTTTTCCTCTGGAATAATCCATATTTGAAGAAAATTGACTTCATCGGTTGCACAGTCGTTAAACTCAGAATGAGTCAAGCCCGTTCCGGCACTCATAACCTGCACTTCACCAACTTCAATAGACCGTTTGTTATCCATACTATCTTTGTGCGATAAAGCACCTTTTAAGGGAATGGAAATAATTTCCATATCTTGGTGCGGATGCGTGCCAAACCCCATTTTAGGCTGTACCACATCATCGTTTAAAACACGAAGCATACCAAAATGCATCCGTTCAGGGTTTTGATATCCTGCGAAACTAAACGTGTGATGCGATTTTAACCAACCGTGATTGGCAAACCCACGCGTATCTGATTTATGAATGACTTTTTTCATAGCATTTTTTAAGTTAATTGGCCGGAAGGAACCCCATTTTACCGGATTGAAAATCGCGCATGGCTTCCAGAATTTCGGTTTGGGTATTCATAACATAAGGACCATAAGTGGCTACGGGCTCGTTAAAAGGTTCCCCGGAAACCAATAATAATTTTGAATCAGCATTAGCCTTTAATGAAATACCATTGCCATCTCGGTTAAATTCTAAAATTTGAATGGCATCGAGTTTTAATTCCTCAGAATTATTTACCCTAATATCACCACTTAATAAGTACAGCAAAGCATTGTGCGATTCCGGAATTTCGATTTCGGTTTCTCCACCAGATTTGGCATCAATCACGAACGCATTAACCGAGGTTTGAGTTTTAATACGTCCGTGAACACCATCTAATTCTCCAGCAACAATTTTGGTAATTATGTTTTTATCTTTAGATGTTACCACTCTAAAGTCGTCGTGTTTTTCGTGTTGGTAAGCTGCTGGAATCATCTTTTTTTCCGCAGGTAAATTAAGCCAAAGTTGAATACCTTCGATATACCCACTTTGTTTTACGAAAGCTTTTGTGGGCGCTTCGGCATGAATGATTCCACGACCAGCAGTTGTCCATTGGACGTCACCAGCTTTCACCACACTTTCATTCCCCAATGAATCGCGGTGCAGCTGCTCGCCTTGAAACAAAAAGGTAACTGGTTCGAAACCACGGTGCGGGTGCGGCCCCAAATCGAACGGGTTGTGCGCTTCAGAGATATGATAGGGTCCATAATGGTGCAACAAAATAAATGGATCAACCATGTCTATTTTACGTGTGGGTAAAGGCTGTCTTAACCTAATATCGCCCATATTCACAAAATGGCTGGCACCTCTGTTTTTTATTGTATTTAATTTCATTTTAAAAATCCTTTCTTTTTATTTCCATAGTGAAATTTTGATAAAAAAATTCTTACCGCATTTTATCGAGTAAATAACTTAGTTGTTCGGCTTCTTCTTCATTTAAATTTTCAAGCAATTTGCTATTAAAATCATCTGGAATGTTTTCCAGCAAAGCCAATCCTTCATCGGTAATGGCTATTTTTACGATTCGGCGATCGTACTCGCAAGGCAAACGCTCTATAAACTGTTTGGCGCAAAGTTTGTCCATCAACCGAGTGGCGTTGGGCGACCGTTCAATCATTCGACTTTTAATGGTTTGTACATTTAATGGTTTACCAGCACCACGCAAAATTCTTAAAATATTGTATTGCTGTGGTGAAATGCCATAGCTTTTAAAAAAATCGTTTTGATACCCTGTAATCCAATTGGCCGTATAAACGATATTAATCAACGCCTTGACGCGGTTGTTTTCAAACTTTGAATTGATATCTTTAGAGAGGTCTCCCATGATATTACACTATAATTTCTTTTTTGTTTAGTCTATTGCGATAGCACATCGGCATACGCTTCCTGTTTCTTCTTAAAAACAGCATCAGCGAACAGACACATTGGTTTAATTGTTAACTGGTTATCTCTAGCATAATGCACAGACGCTTCAACCAATCCATACCCTATCTCCTGACCTTTTAAGCTCGGGTCAACCTCGGTGTGCTCTATTATCATTTTATGCTTATTAGTCATGCTAACAGTCATTTCGGCTTTAACCTGCCCATTTAACTCCAAGTAAAATAGGCCTTTAGTTTTATTAAACTTGTGTAGTATTTGCATTTTCTAAAATATTTTCGAAGGCTTCCACTTTCCGTTTCAAATCGATATTTAATTTATCATCTATAATTTCTCCAGCTTCAAAATTATCACCAAAAAAGGGTAATGAAAACACTTCAACGATTTCAGCATTATGGAATGGAAACCTACTTTGGGCTATCTCCAGAACCGATGCCCCGCCTCTACCCCCTGGTGATGCTGCCATAAGCAACATGGGCTTACCAAAAAAGGTTTTACTTTCTATTCTCGACATCCAATCGAATAAATTTTTAAAAACCGTTGAATAGGCGCCATTATGTTCGGCCAAGGACAAGAATATGCCATCCGATTCTTTAATCAAGCTTAAAAACTTGTGTGCGTTTTTAGGAATACCTGCTTCGTTTTCTAAATCGATACCGTAAAGCGGTAATTCAAAATCATTCAAATCGAGTAATTCTACCTTTGTGTCCTCCAATAAACTCGAGGCATAAGTTACCAACTGTTTGTTAATGGAATTTTTACTGTTACTTCCTGCAAATGCAATTATCTTTTTCATGTGTTTTTTATTTTAAACATCTTCTCGAATATTTCTCTTTCTTCGAAATTTTTACTGAGATGTTATTATCTTTCTTTTAACACTTCAAAAGTACAAAAAATAAATTTATTTTCCAAGGAATATATTTCCATGTAATATTATTTAGCATTTCATTAACATTCTACAATTAAATTTTGAAACTTTTGTACTTTAGCGACAAACTCATACTAGATGGATATTAACTTCAATAAAAACGAAGACCACAATAAGCTTTTAATTTCAGAATTAAAAAAGCGCCTAGTCAAAGTGAGCCTTGGCGGCGGAAAAAGTAGAATTGAAAAATTACACAGTAAAGGTAAAATGACCGCGCGTGAACGCATTGAGTTTTTACTGGACGACAAAAAACCTTCCATAGAAATTGGTGCCTTCGCTGGTGAAGACATGTACCCAGAACATGGTGGTTGTCCGTCGGGTGGTGTCGTTGTAAAAATGGGTTATATCCAAGGCAAGCAATGTATAGTTGTGGCCAATGATGCTACGGTAAAAGCCGGTGCTTGGTTTCCCATTACAGGTAAGAAGAACCTACGCGCTCAGGAAATAGCTATTGAAAACCGATTGCCAATTATTTATTTGGTGGACTCAGCTGGAGTGTATTTGCCTATGCAAGACGAAATTTTTCCTGACAAAGAACATTTCGGTCGCATTTTTAGGAATAATGCTGTAATGAGCAGCATGGGCATTACCCAAATTGCTGCTGTTATGGGCAGTTGTGTTGCTGGAGGCGCCTATCTACCTATTATGAGTGATGAAGCTTTAATTGTGGACAAAACTGGTAGCATTTTCCTCGCGGGAAGCTATTTGGTTAAAGCGGCTATTGGCGAAACCATTGACAATGAAACCCTGGGCGGTGCCACCACCCATTGTGAAATCTCTGGAGTTACCGACTATAAAGCCAAAGATGATAAAGATGCTTTAACCACTATAAAAAACATAATGGGCAAAATTGGGGATTTTGATAAGGCTGGTTTTAACCGTATTGAAACAAAAAAGCCTACCGAAAACCCAGAGGATATTTATGGTATTGTTCCCAAATCTCGAGCTGACCAATACGATATGTATAAAATCATAGAACGATTGGTAGATAATTCGGAATTTGATGAATATAAAGCGGGCTACGGACAAACGATAATAACTTGTTATGCCCGTATTGATGGTTGGGCCGTTGGTATTGTAGCGAACCAACGTAAACTGGTAAAAACCCAAAAAGGCGAAATGCAATTTGGCGGCGTTATTTACAATGATAGTGCCGACAAAGCCACCCGATTTATTGCCAATTGTAACCAAAAGAAGATTCCGTTGGTATTTTTACAGGACGTTACCGGATTTATGGTGGGCAGTAAAAGTGAACACAGTGGCATTATAAAAGATGGTGCCAAAATGGTAAATGCTGTGAGTAATTCGGTAGTGCCAAAATTTACTATAATTATTGGTAACAGTTATGGTGCAGGTAATTACGCTATGTGCGGAAAAGCATACGACCCACGACTTATTGTATCCTGGCCCAGTGCCGAGCTGGCAGTAATGAGTGGCAACTCAGCTGCCAAAGTATTGTTGCAAATCGAAAAAGCTTCCTTGGAAAAACAAGGTGAAAAAATCACCAAAGAAAAAGAAGCCGAATTGTTCGATAAAATTAAAAACCGATACGACAACCAAGTGTCTCCATATTACGCTGCGGCACGAATCTGGACCGATGCCATAATCGACCCTTTGGACACCAGAACCTGGATTAGCATGGGTATTGAAGCGGCTAATCACGCACCTATCGAAAGGCGTTTTAACATGGGGGTTTTACAGGTTTAATTTCTAAAACTGCGCATTTTTTTGTATCTTATAGATTGAAAACCAACAACTTTCAATCATGGAAACAATAAAAACCCTAAATAAGTGGGCCAATAGGCACACTTATTTGCCCATTGACTTATTACGTATTGCTCTGGGTGCCTTTTTGTTTTTTAAAGGCATCAACTTTATGTCTGATAGTACCATGCTCATGGAACTTTTTAAACCCATGCAAAATATGGCCGGAGGCATGATTATAGTACACTATGTTGCTCCTGCTCACTTTATTGGCGGACTTTTAATTGCTTTTGGGCTACTAACACGTTGGACTATCGTTGCGCAGCTTCCTATTTTGATCGGCGCTGTAGTTATTAATTTTGTTGGCGAAATGCACAGCGGTAATTTAATTTTAGCATTAGTAACACTTTTAGCTTGTGCTTTTTTCTTAATCTATGGTTCTGGAAAACATTCATTAGACTATTATTTTAAGATGGAGAAATAAAATTAAAAGAGAGCAACTTTTAATTTGCTCTCTTTTAATTTCCCTTAAAGACTTTGGCAAGAACGTACTAGCCTAATAAACTCTGCCCTATAACCATCTTTATCTTCACCTCTTCCTGCTTTGGCTAAGGACAAAACACGTTCTAAATTTGAATTGTTATGGTATTTAGATTGTCTTAATTGCATACCAAACAAAGCTACGGCCGAAGCAAACTTAAAATCGGCAGAGGATTCAGAAATGTCATCATTTTGAATATGGACGATTTCCATACTTTTATCCGCCTCTGGTTTTTTGTATCTGAATTTTACGGTAAACAATTCATTTGAATAATTATTTAAAGCCTGTGTTTTAGAATATTTTAACTCTGAAACCGCTTTCAAGTAATCTGTTTGTACTGCTTTTGGAATAATCTCATACAACGCTGTAACGGTATGTCCGCTCCCTAATTCGCCAGCATCTTTTGTATCGTCTATAAAATCTTCATCCTTCAACATTCTGTTTTCATAACCAATAAGCCTATAACCTTGTACTTTGTTTGGATTAAATTCTATCTGAATTTTAACATCTTTTGCTATGGTAAACAGCGTTCCTCCAAACTCTTTACCAAACACCTTTTGGGCTTCCTGCATATTGTCAATATAGGCATGGTTTCCATTACCTTTGTCGGCCAAGGTTTCTAACTTAGAATCTTTATAATTTCCGTACCCAAAACCTAAAACCGATAAAAACACGCCTGATTTTCGTTTTCTCTCAATTAATTTTTCCATAGCACTATCGCTTGATGCACCTACATTAAAATCGCCATCGGTAGCTAAGATAACTCGATTATTACCGTGCTTTTTATAATTTTCTTCGGCAAGTTTGTACGCTAGTTTAATGCCTGCCCCACCAGCTGTAGAACCACCGGAATTTAATCTATCTAGAGCATTATTTATTTTTTGTTTGTGCATACCAGAGGTTGGCTTTAAAACCACACCAGCAGCACCAGCATATACCACAATTGACACCTTGTCCTTTTCGCGAAGCTGATTTACCAATAGTTTAAAGGCCTTTTTTAAAAGCGGTAATTTGTTTTGCGAACTCATGGAGCCCGATACATCGATTAAAAATGTCAGGTTTGATGGTGGTAACTCTTCATTCAAAAATGTTTTTCCCTGAAGCCCTATTTTAACTAATTGAGTTTGGTTGTGCCATGGTGTTTTTGCCACTTCGGTATGTATTGAAAATGGATGCTCACCAACAGGTTGCGGATAGTCATAATCAAAATAATTAACCATTTCTTCAATTTTAACAGCATCAGGAGTCACAGACTCGCCTTTGTTTATCATTCTCCGCACGTTACTGTAAGAGGCTTTGTCTACATCTACAGAGAATGTTGAAAGCGGCGATAGCGATGTGTTTTCAAACCTGTTTTCTTCAATAACAGCATAGCTTTCATTGTTTTTTATTCTAAAATTTCCTTGGTACGTTGTAATTACGGTACAACCGTTTTTAGCTATTTTACCAAACTTCTTTTTAGCTTCTGCTTTAGTGTAATGTGTTCGGGAATCAATATCAGACTTATCAAAACTTTCAACAATATAGTTGTTTTCCTTTTTTATCGGAATGCCATCAACAATGTACAATGTATTGTTTTTATGAGCGTATTTCCCATTTTTTGTAGAAACCAAAACAACACCATTAGCGCCCCTGCTACCATAAACGGATGTCGCACTAGCGTTTTTTAAAACATCAATAGCATTAACCGAATGGACCTTTAATTGCTCCAGTTTTTCATAAGAAGAAACTACCCCGTCGATAACCACAAGTGGCTTTTTACTATTGGAAACCGAGGAAACTCCTCTTATTTTAATTTGTGAACTCGTTTTAGGAGCCTTGGAATTTGTTGAAACTGAAACCCCAGCCAACTTTCCTGCTAACGCAGTTGGTGCTGACTTCGATTCAATTTGACTCGCCAGTTTATTATGGTATGCCTTTTGTTTTTGGCGTTTTATCTGAGAAGCTGAAATAGAGGAAACCGAACTTGTAACAACTCTTCTTCGCTGGCTTCCGTAGCCTACTATAACTACTTCATCTAAACACGCCACATCGGGTTGTAATGAAACTGAAACCGTATTTAGCACACCTATTTTTTGCTCTTTAGTTTTATACCCCACAAAAGAAAACACCAAAGTATCGGTATTTTTCGCTTTAAGTTTATAGAGCCCGTCAAAGTCTGTTGATGTGCCCGTGGATGTCCCTTTGATTAAAACCGCAACGCCCGGTAAAGGTGTTCCGCTTTCATTTGAAACTGTTCCAATAACTAAACGTTCCTGTGCTTGAACATGGATAGCGACCATGAAAATAAAAATGACTTTTACTAGTGTTTTCATAATAGTTGATTTTTAAGTTTAGCATAAACCTATAACCAACACTCCTTTAAAAAAATCACTATTGAGCCAAATACCCTTTTCGATGAGCAAACAATCAAAAAAGGCCGAACACAATGCTCGGCCCTGTGATGTATATTTATAAAAACATTATTTTATTTCAGTTGAAAATGGGAACAACAACTGAATACCTTTTTTCTGTGACAAAGCTTTAATTTTATTCAACAATTTGTAGTTTTCCTCGCCCAATTCCTCTTTTAAAATAGTCTCCTTGGTTTTAGTCAAACCAAATTTCTCAAGCATTTCCTCTATGTTTTTTCTAAACACAGGTAATTCTTCAACTTGATAATCTTCAATTCCTGCCATTTCAGCTGCATAATTCAACGCTAAATCCAATCCACCCAATTCATCAACCAAACCAATATTTAAGGCATCACTACCCGTCCAAACCCTCCCTTGTGCAATGGATTCCACCTCTTCTGAGGTTAATCCTCTTCCTTGCGACACACGTTTAGAAAAAAGTTGATAAGTATCTAATATCTCCTCTTGTATAAATTGGCGTTGTGTATTACTTAAAGGTTCAAAAAAACTATAAGTTACAGCATTAGTATTAGTGGCCACTTGCTCGGCATTAATGCCCATGTTTTCGGCCAACTGTTTGCCATTGGGCAATATACCGAATACACCAATGCTTCCTGTAATAGTTGTTGGTTCAGCAATAATTTTATCAGCGTTACAGGCAATATAATACCCACCGGAAGCCGCAAAATCGCCCATTGACACAATAACGGGCTTAACCTGCTTAGTAAGTGCTATTTCGCGCCAAATAAGTTCACTAGCCAATGCGCTACCCCCAGGAGAATTAATTCGTAAAACAACGGCTTTAATTTTATCATCTTCCCGGGCTTCAACAAGCGATTCACTCATAGTGCCCTGACCAACAACGCCCAAATCGCCTTCACCATAAATAATATCGCCTTCGGCATAAATAACTGCTATTTTGTTTTTATTATAGCGGTTTACCTTATTGGAGGCGTATTGCGCATAGTCTTCAAGTGTGACGGTTTGCAACTCTTCATCAATGGCGATACCAATGGCATTTTTAATACCATTCATATATTCATCGTAATAACCTATTTTATCAATGAGTTTAGATCTTTTTGCCAAAACAGGGTTACGGGCCAATAAACTATCGGCTATTGTATTTAACTGTGCTATTGGAATGTTCCTACTTAATGAGATATCGGCTTTCATATCGTTCCAAAGCGAGTTTAAATATGCCGTAATTTGTTGCCTGTTATTTTTGCTCATCTTATTATCCAAAAAGGGTTCTACCGCACTTTTGTATTTACCCAAACGCACCACTTCCATTTTAAGTCCGGATTTTTCCTGAAAATCTTTAAAGTACAAACGTTCGGAATACAAACCTTTAAACTCCATTATACCAACGGGGTTTAAATAAATAGTGTCTGCCACAGAACTTAAATAATAGTCTTTTTGTGTATAAATATCGGAGTAAGACGTAACAAATTTCCCAGATTCCTTGAATTTTAAAAGCGCCCTACGCAGTGCTTTGGTTTGTGAAATACCAGCATCTATAAAATGATTATCAATTGAAATACCTTTAATTTTATCATCGGTTGCTGCATAGTTTATCGCATCGATAAGGTTGAAAAGACCATTTTTTTCGCTTTCATTTAAAATGGGGTACTCTTCAAACTCAATTTTTCCAGCATAATCCCTTATGGGAAAATCGAGCCTAAGTTCAAGTACTGAATTTGGTTTTACTTTTATCGTTTCATTGGGGTCACTGCCAAAAAGTGCTCCGATGATAATCAAACCAAAAAAACAGATTGTTAAAAATACTATTATCCCCACTACGGTGGATAACACACGTTTTAAAAAATTCATAGCTCAATTTTACAGATAGGTAACCAAAACACCCAAAATGTTACAGCGGTATTTAAATATTTAGAAGTTGTAATGTTTTTTTACGGTGGATTTTTCCTGATGATGTTTCTTTAAATTTAGGGACCGTAAATATTTCTTTTGGTTTTTCGTATTTATCCAAAACATCAAAAACAGCCCTGTTTAAATTGTCTTCTTTTCTCTCAAGAATTAAAACCAGTTTCTCCCCTAATGTATCATCTGGTTTGGATGCAATAAAAAACTCACCTTCAATTTTGCTTTGCAGTTTCTTTTCAATTTGCTCTGGGAATAGTTTTATGCCTCCTGAATTTATAACATTATCAAATCTGCCCAACCATTCAAAACTGGTATTGGAGTGGATTTTCACGATATCGTTTGTAACAATTTTGTCATCGGTAAGATGCGGAGCATCAATAACCAGACAATTTCTATCATCAGTTGAAACGGTTATATCTGGCAAGGTGTGGAAATATGATGTTTCAATAGATTCTCCTTCCCCAAAATTATTAAGTTTTTTAACAGCTATGTGCGATACAGTTTCGGTCATGCCATAAGTTTCATAAACTTGGGGCTTCTTGTCTTTAACCATTTCAATAATTGGTCTTGAAACCATTCCGCCACCTACAATTACGGTTTTGATACTTTTTAAGTATTTGGCAAAACTTTTTAATTGCATTGGAGTAAAAGCACAAAAATCATAGTCCTTCTCATAATCGATTAATGGTAATACAGCGGGTTCTGTCATATCTAATTCCAGCCCCAAAATTATTGCTCTAACAATCATCATTTTTCCGGCAATAAAGTTGGAAGGCAAACAGTTTAACACTTTATCGCCAGGTTGCAAGTTAAAAAAATCGCCAGTTGCAATGGCTGAATTTACCATGGCTTGTTTTTTAATTTTTACGCTTTTGGGCCTTCCGGTAGACCCAGATGTTTTAACGGTTACATAATCGTGTTGATCTAGCCAATCCAATAAAAAATTACCTAAATCCTGTTGGTATGGCAGTCCTTCTTTCACATAACTGTAGGCAACCTCCATAAGTTGGTCGTATTTATAACTTAGTCCATCCAACTTAAACTTTAAGTGTACATTCGTGTAATTTGGTATCATATTATTCTAAAATTTTATAATCTTCGTTAGGTGGTTCGGTAACAGTTCCCAATAGTTTTTCGCTCCAGTTGTTCCATTTGTATTTTTTAGACAGAATAACCAATAAAATGGGAAAAACCACAAAAACAGGTACAAAAATATCCATCAAAGCCATTTCGGTTGGATCGGATAAATCTTTTAATATGGAATCGGTTTGAAAAGCGGTCCAATCTGCAGTGACCAAAAGCGCCGTAAACAGGTTATTGGCCACATGAAAGCCTAAAGCGAGTTCCAAGCCTTCGTCCATGAGAGTTATAATACCTAAAAACAGCCCCGTACCTATATAATACACCATGATGATGTACCCCATTTTTTCGACTTCTGGATTGGCCATATGCATTAAACCAAACCCCATAGAAGTTATTAAAAGTGGTACCCACTTATTCTTAAAAACAACACCAACCCCCTGCATTAAATACCCTCGAAAAAAATATTCCTCGAAACTGGTTTGCAATGGAATCAACAATATGGCAATAGTTGCCAAAACCAAAAAAGGCTGAAGTTGAAAGTTGAATAGATAATCTTCCGGGCTTAAAACATAATCTAAAATCACAAAACCGCTGGACAAAACGCCCCAAAGTATAAAAATAAACCAAAACCGTTTCCAATCTATTTTATTCCTGGTGGTCGTTAAGCTTTTTATGGACTGTTTATGCAATACTTTCGCCGAAACAAAAACACCTATAAGCCCGAAAGCGAAAGAAATCAGCATCAAAAATAAAAACAGATTGCTGCCCAACAAATCTATCATATTTGGGATATCTGTTGGTATTTCAACTGAATTGCTGCCTAATGTTTTTACGACAATAGCCATGCCCAACGGCACCATGCCCACAAGTTGCCATGCACAAAATATTATCATTACGCCCAACAAATAGCGCCACCAATCGTACAATCCTTTAAACGCTTGAGCTATATACATGCTTTACTTTTTAATTTTTTAAAATTTCGAGGTTCCAAACATCGTTTTTTCGATATCGCAATTTACCATTTTTAACTTGTAATGGACTACTAATATTATTTGTAAATAAACTTCCTGTCCCTAAACCTTGGGGCATCAAGTTCTGCTTGCTATATGTATATTGTGCAATAGCATTCAAACCAATATTGCTTTCCAACGCACTTGTTATCCACCAGCCTATTTGCTGTTTTTCAGCTTCAGCTATCCATTGATCGCTACCCGCTATACCACCAACCAAACTAGGCTTTAAAATAATATATTGCGGTTTTATGGTTTGCAATAATGTTTTCTTTTTCTCTAAGGAAAACACACCAATAAGTTCCTCGTCCAAAGCAATGGGCAATGGTGTCGTTTCGCATAAATTTGCCATCTGTTCCTCTTGCCCTTGCTTAATGGGCTGTTCTATGGAATGCAAATTATATTCTGAAAGTATTTTTAACTTTTCTAAGGCATTTTCCGGTGAAAAAGCGCCGTTGGCATCTACCCGCAATTCAATATCTTTTGATGAAAATTCATTGCGAATAGATTTTATCAAATTAACTTCCGTTTGAAAATCTATGGCACCAATTTTCATTTTTAAACAATTGAAACCTTGCTTGATTTTTTCTGTAATTTGTTGCTTCATGAACGCCTCACTTCCCATCCAGATCAACCCGTTTATTGGAATGGCAGCTTCACCGTCACAAAATTTTGACGGAAGCAACTGAAACATATCCTGACTTTCCAAAGATTTAAAAGCCATTTCTAAACCAAACTGAATGCTTGGATATTTGGTTAATGCTTCTAATAAATAATCTAAACCAGAATTTATATTTTGGCACACCCATTTCAACTTATCTTCGTAGTTGGGCACATCATCGGCAGAAAGCCCCCTAAACAGGGCACATTCGCCTATACCCATTTTATTTTCAGAATGTAATATGAGAAAATAGGTATCCTTTGTTTTTAGTACGCCACGCGAGGTACCACTAGGCTTTTTAAAATTTAAGGTATAGGTTTTAATCGAGGCATTTATCATTTACAATTCTATATGGTCTCCTATTTCAAGCAGCATTAAATCTTTGTTCTTTTCAAAAAACTTGCGTTTAGCTTCCTCGTGATCTATTTCAATATAGCCAAAGGTATCGTAGTGATAGCCTAAAACCTTATCACATTCAACAAAATCGCTTGCTAAAATGGCGTCATCTACCCCCATTGTAAAATTATCGCCTATAGGCAAAATAGCCAAATCCAATTTGGTTTGCAACGGAATTAATTTCATATCATGAGTCAATGCCGTATCGCCAGCGATATAGATGTTTTTATGTTCACCTTCTAGCACAAACCCGCCGGGTTGGCCACCATAACTCCCGTCAGGGAAAGATGAGGTATGTATGGCATTAACATACTTAACGGTGCCGAACTCAAATTCCCATTTACCGCCATGGTTCATTGGATGGCCCTCAATTCCTAATTTTTCAAAATGACTTACAATTTCAAAATTCGAAATTACAACAGCTTTAGTTCGTTTAGCAATCGACTCAACATCAGCTATGTGATCTTGATGTGCATGGGTTAGCAGAATATAATCGGCTTTTAAATACTCAATGTCTATACTCGAGGCTTTCGCGTTTGGTGTAATAAATGGATCGACTAAAATATTTACATCACCAACCTCAATACCTAGGGAAGCATGACCGTAAAATGTGATTTTCATAGGGTTATTTTTAAACCATGAATTTACAAAAAATCTATAATAAATGCCCCACTCCCATTAATATTGCCAACAAAACTGTTGTAAGCGCCAATTTTTTTAATTCTGGATCCAATTGTTTTGGAATGGTATTTTTGTTTACTCGTTTTAAATGAAGAATTAAAGGTATGTAAGCCACAATAAACATTAAATTAAATGGTGAGGTATAATACAAAACACCAAACAAAGCTGAGGTTACTATAGCCATTGTAATTAATGCATTATGGTAAGTTTTAGCTCTTTCCCCCCCCAACTTAACAGCCAACGTTATTTTGTTCGACTTTTCGTCCGACACTCTATCCCGCATGTTATTAAGGTTTAAAACTCCTGTACTTAATAACCCTACGGTTATTGCCGGCAAATACACCACGTGGTTTACCTGTTTAGCATAAAGCACATAACAGCCAACAACACTAATTAAACCAAAAAAAACAAAAACAAAAACATCGCCCAAGCCTCTATAGCCGTATGCTTTTGCGCCAATGGTATAACGCAAAGCTGCTGCCACGGAAGCGATACCTAATAAAAAGAAAAATAAAGTTAACCAGAAGTGGCTTACCCCAAACGACCAAAACACCAGAAAAAATGCCAATCCAATAGATACTAAAATATTTATTTTTATACCATTGAAAAGTTCTTCAGGTGTAATTTTTCCTGACTGGATGGCACGTTCGGGACCAATTCTATCATTATTATCAGTTCCCTTTATGCCATCGCCATAGTCGTTTGCCAAATTAGATAGTATTTGAAAACTTAAAGTCGTTAAAATTGCCAATGTAAAAATGCCCCAATCGAAAACGCCATCATAAGCCGCCAAACAGGATGCCAATATGATTCCTGAAATAGACAATGGGAGCGTTCTTAACCGTATAGCAGAGATCCAAACTGAAAATTTCTGCATTATGGAATCCATTTTTTATCGAAGTTAGGCTGTCTTTTTTCAAGAAACGCATTTCTGCCTTCTTTAGCTTCATCGGTCATATATGCAAGTCTTGTAGCCTCTCCTGCAAAAACTTGCTGCCCCACCATACCATCATCTGTTAAGTTCATAGCAAATTTCAACATTTTTATAGATGTTGGTGATTTAGCTAATATTTCCTGTGCCCATTCGTAGGCAGTAGTTTCTAATTCATTATGCGGCACCACGGCATTAACCATGCCCATTTCGAAGGCTTCTTGTGCCGAATAATTTCGTCCTAAGAAAAAGATTTCACGTGCTTTTTTTTGGCCTACCATTTTTGCGAGATACGCCGAACCGTAACCGCCATCAAAACTGGTTACATCGGCATCGGTTTGTTTAAATATTGCATGTTCTTTGCTAGCCAATGTAAGATCGCATACTACATGTAAACTATGCCCACCACCAACAGCCCATCCTGGTACAACGGCTATTACAGCTTTAGGCATAAAACGAATTAATCGTTGTACTTCCAAAATATTTAAACGGTGGTAACCGTCTTCACCAACATAACCTTGATGCCCACGAGCCTTTTGATCGCCACCACTGCAAAAAGAATATACACCATCTTTTGTTGAAGGACCTTCAGCCGATAATAGCACCACCCCAATGTTTACATCTTCATTCGCATCGTAAAAAGCGTCATATAATTCACTAGTGGTTTTAGGACGAAAAGCATTTCTAACGTTAGGTCTATTAAAAGCAATTCGAGCAACGCCATTGCACTTTTTATAAGTAATATCCTCGTAATCTTTGGCCTTGACCCATTTTGGTTCTTCCATAGTCATTAGTTATTTGCGTCAAAAATAAATTTTATTTCATAAATTTTAACGATTAACAAGGAAGAATACTTTACAAAATTTAAAATTTAAGAATTCATCAAAGTATGTTACTGATTCATGAACTTATTTAATGATTCCATCTAAAACTTAAAATTTTTCAACCCTAAAAATTACAGGTGCCTTAAATCATATTTTCATTTCAATAAAAATACAGTTAACTTTTTATTGATTTATAAATATTGTACTGAAGAATTTAAACAGCAATAAAAAATAAAAATTAAGTGTAACTCTTATCGATTTGTAGTACTTTTGTTATTAATTTTACACAAAAATAATATTAATATTACATATTTTTTACAACAAAATTGTTTTTCGTCGTAAAAAAATGCAATTTACCGGTTATTGGTAAATAAACTCCAAACTCTATGTATTTAACAATTACTCTGATTATTTCTTTTTTAGTCTTAGTGAATTTTTTGTTGCTTAAATTTAGTTGTAATAAAGAAGCAAAAAAGGCTTCAGCAAAACAATTTACTATGGTTAAATTAAAGAGCGAAACGAAAATTCTTGCACCAACTGGCAGCTAAATGTTATTTACATCAATTATTTTCCATAACAGTCTTGTTATCAATACTTTTTAACTCCAATCAATTGGGGATTTCCCTGAGGATTCCAACCACTTATTAGCTGCACTAAAATGTTTATTTCCAAACCAATACCCTCTATTAGCACTTAAAGGAGAAGGATGACCTGAATTTAAAATGGTATGCTTTGCTTTATCGATTAGCTTCACCTTTTTTTTAGCAAATCCGCCCCACAACAAAAAGACCACATTTTCCTTTTTTGTACTTATTAATTGAATAACGGCATCGGTAAATGTTTCCCAGCCCTTGTTTTGGTGACTACCGGCTTGATGCGCTCTAACCGTTAGAGAGGCATTGAGCAATAACACACCTTGCTTGGCCCACCGCTCTAAATTACCGCTTTGAGGATATGGAATCCCTAAATCGTACTCAACTTCTTTAAAAATATTTATTAGTGACGGTGGGTGGGTTATTCCATCCGATACAGAAAAACATAAACCATTGGCTTGATTCGGCCCATGATAAGGGTCTTGACCAATAATAACCACTTTAACATCTTCAAAATGACAATGATTAAAGGCATTGAATATTTTATTCCCAGGCGGGTAACAGGTATGGCTTTTGTACTCAGATTTTACAAAATCAACCAAGTTATTAAAATAAGGTTTATTGAATTCTTCTTTTAAATAGGGTTTCCAACTGGAGTGAATGCCGACATCCATAACATTAATTAGTTTAAAATGCGTACCAAAAGCTCTTTCAACAAATCGCCTTGCGGCACCGCATTTGCACCAACACCTTTACCCTTTACATCAAACTCCCTAAGGGTTGCAACCACAGCACTCACTTTACGCATCGGATAGTTTCTTGCGGCACCAATGTATTCGTTAACAAAGTAAGGATTGATTTTTAGGGCCGAAGCTACACTTCTTGGCGATTTATCTTTTAGGCCATGAAATTGGAGTAATTGAGAAAAAAAATTAAACAATAAAGAAACGGTAACAACCATAGGATTATCCTTTGGGTTTTCACCAAAATACTTCACAATTTTAAAAGCTTTGGTAGCGTTGCGTTCACCAACCGCTTTGCGTAACTCAAAATTATTGTAGTCTTTACTTATTCCTATATTCTCCTCAATATGCTCTGGTGTGATTTGTGTGCCTTTTGGTAATATAATTTTAAGTTTTTCCAGCTCGTTGTTGATTTTACTTAAATCGGTACCCAAAAACTCAACCAACATTTGGGCCGCTTTTGGTGATATATCATATTTTTTTGGCGAAAGCACACGGCGTATCCAATCAGCCACCTGATTCTCATAAAGCTTTTTACTCTCGTAAACCACCCCTAATTTCCTAATGGTTTTGTAAAGTGATTTCCGCTTATCTATTTTTTTATACTTATAATTGATTACCAAAACCGTTGTTGGCTGTGGATTTTCGGCATATTTGGCCAATTTTTCAATGGTACGCGATAAATCTTGAGCCTCTTTTACAATAACGACTTGCCGTTCGGACATCATCGGATAGCGCTTGGCATTGCTTACAATGTCCTCTACGCTTACATCTCTTCCGTAAAGCACCACTTGGTTAAAACCTCGCTCTTCTTCGGTTAAAATAGTATCTTCTATAAAATCGGAAATCTTATCAATATAATACGGTTCTTCCCCCATTAAAAAGTATATGGGTTTTATGTTACCGCTCTTAATATCTGTAACTAGCTGTTTTACTTCGTCCAAATCTTCTTTAAATATTTGAGGTTATAAGCGCAAATTTCCAAAATTTATAAGGTTGTCTACAGAATTTATATTTTGAAATTGGTATTTGTTATTTTGTGTTTAACTTTGAAGAATAAACGAAACAAGCTTTGCAGGCACTTAATTTTCCAAAGTATTCATTCCGTTTCAAAAATAAAGAAAATAAAGTTTCTATTTTTGATAGTATCCGTAAAAAATTCGTTGTTTTACAGCCCGAAGAATGGGTAAGACAACACTGTGTACAGTATTTAATGGATGAAAAAAAATACCCCGCTTCGTTGATTAACGTAGAAAAAGAACTGACCCTCAACGGTTTAAAAAAGCGCTACGATATTGTTGTTTTCAATTCTAACGGAAGCATATATTTAATTGTAGAGTGCAAAGCGCCACATATACAAATAGACCAAACCACTTTTGATCAAATTGCGCGGTATAATTTAAAGTTGAATGCCACCTTTTTAATGGTTACCAACGGAATAAATCACTATTATTGTCAAATGGATTTTAAAAACGAGCGTTACAGCTTCTTAAAAAACATCCCTGAGTATACCCTGTGAATATTGCCATCGTCATACTAAACTGGAACGGAAAAGCCCTATTGGAGCAATTTTTGCCATCGGTTATTAAATATTCTAGCGAAGCAACAATTTATTTGGCCGATAATGCCTCAACAGATAGTTCCATAAAATTTGTAGAAACGCATTTTCCTTCAATAAAAATTATAAAAAATAAAGAAAATGGTGGATACGCAAAAGGTTACAACGACGCCTTAAAACAAATTGATGCCGATATTTATTGTTTGCTTAACAGCGATGTAGAAGTAACCGAAAACTGGATTCAGCCTGTTGTTGAGCTCTTTAATATAGAAAAAAATACTGTCATTGTTCAACCAAAAATACTTGATTACAAAAAGAAGAGTTTTTTTGAATATGCCGGGGCTGCCGGTGGTTTTATTGATAAATACGGCTACCCATTTTGCAGAGGACGCATTTTTAACACCATTGAAAAAGACTATGGGCAATACAATGATATAACAGAAATATTCTGGGCCTCTGGAGCTTGCTTGTTTGTGAGAAGTACTGTTTTTAAAGAATTGAATGGTTTTGACGAGCACTTTTTTGCCCACATGGAAGAAATCGATTTGTGTTGGCGGGCAAAAAACAGAGGCTATACCGTTCAATATGTAGGGCATTCAACTGTATTTCATGTTGGTGGCGCCACGCTTAGCAATTCAAACCCTAAAAAAACCTTTTTAAATTTTAGAAACAGCCTATTTGCACTCACCAAAAATGCGAGTGGCCCAATATTCAGCAAACTTTTTACCCGTCTTGTTTTGGATGGCATAGCAGCATTTAAATTTTTGTGGGAATTTAAACCAAGACACATCGCTGCCATAATAAAAGCCCATTTTAGTTTTTATTTTCACTTAAAGAGACTTCTTAAACAACGGAGAGCACAAAAAAACAAGATAAATTATTACCAAAAACCGTCTATTGTGGTCGACTACTTCATAAAAAGAAATTGTTATTACAAAATTTCATAAATAGTTCGTAAAAGTTTTGTTAAAATGCTTAAAACGGTAGATTTTTATATATTTTTGTGAGAACAATTAACACGAAACATTAATCCTTTATTAAATTATGAAAAAAGTTTTATTGCTTAGCTTATCGTCCATGATATTTTTAAGCTCATGTGTATCTAAAAAACTATATACCGATCTTCAAGCAAAACAAAAAGAAACTCAAGATTTATTGAATTCTGCTACTGTAAAATTGAACTCTTGTTTGGAAGACAGAGCTTCAGCTACAGCAAGAGCCACCGCTTTAGAAGAGCAAGTTGAAGACTTAAGAAACTACAACGAAAACCTACAGGTACTATCTGCCAAAGGTGCTTCTAACATCGAAAAAACGTTAGAGAGCATGAAAGAAAAAGATTTAAAAATCACACGTTTACAAGATGCCCTAACCAAAAAAGACAGTGTAACTTTAGCGTTGGTAACAAGCTTAAAACGTGAAGTAGGCATCAATGACCCAGACATTGAGGTAAATGTTGAAAAAGGCGTTGTATTTATTTCTATTGCCGATAAATTATTATTTAAAAGCGGAAGCTATACAGTAACATCAAGAGCTAAAGAAGTTCTTGCTAAAGTTGCCAAAGTAGTAAACAGCAAACCAGATTTTGAATGTATGGTTGAAAGCCACACAGACAATGTACCATATAGAAAAGAGCCTTTACTGGACAACTGGGACTTAAGTGTAAAACGTGCAACTTCTGTTGTAAGAGTTTTAGAAGACTTAGATGTTAACCCACAACAATTAATTGCAGCAGGACGTGCAGAATATGTACCGTTAGTGGAAAACAACACAGCAGAGAACCGTGCTAAAAACAGACGTACGCGTATCGTGGTTATGCCAAAAATCGATCAGTTCTACGACATGATTGAAAAAGAAATGAAAAACTTAGAAGCAGGTAACTAATCTGTTGATAATACTAAATTTAAGAATCCCAATCCTTTTTAGGATTGGGATTTTTTTTGAACAAAAAATAGCAAAACTGACAAAAGTTAGGATTTAAAATCTTGTTAAGCTCTAATTTTATCCCACATAAAAATTAGAGATGAAAACTAGCCTCCCTTTACTACTTGCAGTTACAATGCTTTTTTCGGCCTGTAAAAATGATAAGAAAACAGCCCACAACAATAAAACCCAACACCGTCAAAACCACTGGAGTTATTCAGGAGAAACGTCGCCCGAACATTGGGTTGAAATTGAAAAAAATTCAGATTGTGGTGGCAATTATCAATCGCCAATAAACATAATTCATAAAGACACCGATTCTGTAGCTTCAAAAGGTGATTTGAAAATTAAATACACCCCAACAACATTAATTAAAAAGGTTGAAAACAACGGCCACTCCATCCAGTTCGATTTTGAACCTGGCGATTCTATCAATTATAAAAACAAAACGTATTTTCTAAAACAAATACATTTCCATGAACCATCGGAACACAAAATAAACGGCATTACCTACCCTATAGAAATGCACTTGGTACATGTAAACAAAGTAGGAGTAATAACGGTTTTGGGCATTTTGGGAGAGGAAGGTGACGAAAGTCAACTTTTTGAATTTTTTGAAAGCTTTTTGCCACTTGAAAACGGTGCAGAAAAGGAAATTCACCAAAACATTGATTTATCGGAGCTGTTTTCAAAAGACAAACATTTTTATTCCTACAGTGGCTCCCTAACCACCCCGCCATGTTCAGAAAATGTTAACTGGATTGTCTTTAAGGAACCCATTGTACTATCAGTTGAAGAAGTAATGAAACTAAAAAACAACATGCCTATTAACAATTACCGTAACGAACAATCGCTAAATGGACGCGTGGTAATTTTCAATAATTAACACAAAAAATCACATTAGTCCCTTTAAATAAGGGTATAAATGCGTAATCTTTTTGCTTTGACGCTCTTATTTTTATACTTATGATATTTTTAAGTAGATTAGGAGTATTAAAAACAAAAAACATGTTTCATAATAAATGTAGCTTTACCAAAATATTGATGGTTGTGTTCATTTTTTTAACTGTACTTGGTTGCAAAAATAAATCTGAAACAAACACATACGGCTTTATTAGTATTTTCAACGGAAAAAACCTTGACAACTGGGAAGGTAACCCTATATATTGGAGCGTAAATAATGGTAGTTTGATTGGTGAGGTCACTCCTGAAACACTGCTAAAAAGAAATACATTTATTATTTGGAAAGGTGGCACGCCTTCAAATTTTGAGCTTAAATTAGACTTTAAAATTTCCGATAAAGGCAATAGCGGAATTAACTACCGTAGCGCATTTATTGATTCACTACCACATGCCTTAAAAGGGTTTCAAGGCGATATCGACGGTAGAATGCGATATACCGGCATGAACTACGAAGAACGGGGAAGAACCACATTGGCCAGCCGAGGTGAAAAAACAATTGTGCATCCACAACCTAAAGCGCTAAACCCAGACTCCCTGAAACTTAATATAAAAAACAATAGATGGCAAAGTTTAGAAGTTATTGAATCTTTGGGCAATCCCGATGATTTGGCCAAACATATTAAACCAAATAACTGGAACAGCTTTCACATAATTGCCAACGGCAATAGGCTAAAGCATTTTGTGAATGGCATCCTTATGAGTGATGTTACCGACAAAAATCCTGAAAACCATTTAAAATCCGGTTTTATCGGCCTCCAAGTACATACTGGCCCTCCAATGAAAGTTGAGTTTAAAAATATAAGACTTAAAGAATTATAGGGTATCTTTGTGATATTTCTTCCTACTCTTTTTTAAATTATATTTCTGTAAACAATTACGGTTTAAACACAACAACACTTCAACGAAGCGGTTAGCAGTGTTTTTTGTTAGTGTTTATTTTAAATACGCCAAAACATTAGCCTCTATCCTACTTTGGATATTTGAAACATCTGCTTTTTCAAAAGTTTCCCCAGTTATGTTTTCATAAAGTTCGATATAACGTTCGGACACGGACTGAATATACTCATCGCTCATGTAAGGTACCTTTTGTCCTTCCAAACCTTGAAAATTATTACTGATTAACCATTGGCGTACAAACTCTTTTGACAATTGTTTTTGTGGTTCACCTTTTTTCTGACGTTCTTCATACCCATCGGCATAAAAATAACGCGAGGAATCTGGAGTATGGATTTCATCAATCAACACAATCTTTCCGTCTTTGGTTTTTCCGAATTCGTATTTGGTATCAACCAAAATCAATCCACGAGAGCCTGCTATTTCTGTTCCTCTTTGAAATAGTTTACGGGTGTAATCTTCCAAAACCAAATAATCTTCCTCTGAAACAATACCGCGTTTTAAAATATCTTCCCGAGAAATATCCTCGTCATGGTCGCCTTGTTCTGCTTTTGTTGCTGGCGTAATTATAGGTTCTGGAAATGCATCGTTTTCTTTCATACCCTCTGCCATAGGTACGCCGCAAAGCATTCGTTTTCCTGCCTTGTACTCACGAGCTGCATGCCCAGACATGTAACCACGAATAACCATTTCAACTTTAAAAGGTTCACACAGATGTCCAACGGCCACATTGGGATCAGGTGTGGATGTTAGCCAATTGGGCACTAAATCTTCGGTAGCGGCCATCATTTTGGTGGCTATTTGGTTTAATATTTGCCCTTTATAAGGAATTCCTTTTGGCATAACGACATCGAAGGCCGAAAGCCTATCAGTGGCAATCATAACCAATTGCTCATCGTTAATATTATAAACTTCTCTTACTTTTCCTTTATAAACATTTTTTTGTCCTGGAAAATTAAAATTGGTATCTATAATTGTATTACTCATTATTCTCTATTCTCTATGCTTTTATATGCAGCTATCACTTTTTTAACCAGTTTGTGACGGATAACATCTTTGTCGTCTAAAAATATTATCCCAACACCTTCTACGTTTTTTAAAATTAGAAGTGCTTCTTTTAGCCCAGAAATGGTTCGACGTGGTAAATCAATCTGCCCTGGATCGCCCGTGAGCAAAAACTTGGCATTTTTTCCCATTCGGGTCAAAAACATTTTCATTTGGGCATGAGTGGTATTTTGCCCTTCATCTAAAATAACAAAAGCGTTATCTAACGTGCGTCCACGCATAAAAGCCAACGGTGCTATTTGAATGGTACCATTTTCGATATAATGGGCCAGTTTTTCAGGAGCGATCATATCACGCAATGCATCGTAAAGGGGTTGCATGTATGGATCTAGCTTTTCTTTTAAATCACCAGGCAAGAACCCTAAATTTTCACCTGCTTCTACGGCGGGACGTGTTAAAATAATACGCTTAACCTCTTTGTTTTTAAGAGCTTGTACGGCCAATGCTACACCTGTATATGTTTTACCTGTTCCGGCAGGGCCTATGGCGAAAACCATATCGTTTTTTCTAACCAATTCCACCAATTTACGTTGATTGGCGGTTTGTGCCTTTATCAATCTACCTCCTACGCCATGAACAATAACTTCTCCACTTTGCTTCGAGGTGGTATAATCGTCACTACTTTGACTCGTTAGTACACGTTCTATAGTGTTCTCATCGATTTTGTTGTATTTTCCGTAATGCTTAAAAAGCATGGTCATACGGCGGTCAAACTCTTCTAACAGTTCTTCATCGCCAAAAGCTTTTATTTTATTACCACGGGCTACAATTTTTAACTTGGGGAAGTACTTTTTTAAAAGTTCAATATTAGCGTTTTGTGCTCCAAAAAACTCTTTTGGAGTAATCTCTTCGAGTTCAAGAATGATTTCGTTCAAAGGCTTATAATTATTTTTTAAATACTATATTATGTTAAATGCTATGGCATTTTGAAAACAGACGATCTAAAGGTTTTTTTAGGAAATCTATTTTCGTATTGTTAATAACCCCACAATTTTTCATTTATAATATTTAAAACGAAAACAAAATTTGTGTAGGTTTGTGTTACTATTTACTAAAACTCAAAAATACATAAATTTGGGTAAGCTTTTACTAAAAACATATCAACAATTTTGCCAATGGCAATAATTACTTTAACAACCGACTTTGGAGAAAAAGACCACTTTACTGGGGCTACGAAAGGAGCCATTCACAGTGAATTGCCAGAAGTGAAAGTTGTTGATATCTCACATTCTGTATCGCCTTTTAACATCTCTGAAGCGGCTTATATTATCCAAAATGCTTATAACAGTTTCCCAAAAGGCACCATACATATTATTGGCATTGATTCTGAGTTGAATCCAGAAAACAAGCACATTGCCATAAAGTTGGACGACCACTACTTTATTTGCGCCAACAACGGTATTATGAGTATGATTTGTTCTGAAATTGCCCCTCAAAAAATTGTTGAAATAAACATACATGACAGAATACAGAGCAGCTTTCCTGTTTTAGATGTGTTTGTTAAAGTGGCCTGCCATATAGCTCGCGGAGGCACTTTAGAGGTAATTGGCAAAAACATTTCGGAAATAAAGCCCATAAAAAATATTACTCCGTTTGTCAACGACGACAAAACACAAATTATTGGCAGTGTTATTTATATTGACAATTACGGAAATGTCGTGACCAACATAAAACGCAGTTTTTTTGAAACCATTCAAAAAGGCCGGAATTTCGAAATTTCTGCTCGCAATTATACGTTTAAAAAAATCTATGAAAAATATAGCGATATTGTAAATTTTGAAGTGCCCGAAAACAAAAGGCACGACGAAGGTCGCAAATTAGTGGTTTTTAACTCTGGAGGTTTTTTAGAAATTGCTGTTTACAAAAGCAACAATAGTACGGTAGGTAGCGCATCTACACTTTTAGGGTTGCGGTTAATGGATGCCGTGAGTATAAATTTTATAACATCTTCGGTTATTCCAAAAGGCGTTGAAATTTCTAAGACCATACCTAATATAACCGATTATTAATAAAAGACATTTATGTTAGTTAGAATAGTAAAAATGGGGTTTTATAAACAGAATATTGAGGTGTTCCTCGATAATTTCCATAAGACCAAAAATGAAATTCGAGCATTTGAAGGCTGTTCGTTTTTAGAATTGTACAGAGACCATAACAACCCGAGCGTATTTTTTACTTACAGCTATTGGGAATCTGAAGAAGCTTTGGAAAATTATCGAAAATCGGAACTTTTTAAAAGGGTTTGGGGCAAAATAAAACCGCTTTTTAGCATCCGCCCTGAAGCTTGGAGCGTTGAAAAGCTAGAATCATTAAAATAACGATTATCTTTAAGCCGATAATAAAAGGCTACTTTTTTTAACTTTAACGAAAAATTAATGTTTGCCATACTTAAAAAAGAAATAAACTCATTTTTTGCTTCACCAATCGGCTATTTGGTAATTGGTGTTTTTCTGGTGTTAAACGGTGTATTTCTTTGGTTATTTAAAGGCGATTTCAATATTCTCAATTATGGTTTTGCCGATTTATCGTCGTTCTTTTTATTGGCGCCTTGGATTTTACTGTTTTTAATCCCCGCGGTAACCATGCGCAGCTTTTCGGACGAAAAAAAACAAGGCACCCTAGAATTGCTGCTTACTAAGCCCATATCGGTTTTCCGTATTGTTTTAGGAAAATATTTTGGTGCGTTCATTCTAATTATTTTCGCACTTATACCTACACTTCTCTATGTCTATACAGTTTACGAATTGGGCAATCCAATTGGTAATCTAGACATGGCCAGCACTTGGGGCTCGTATTTTGGACTTTTGTTTTTAGTAGCAGCCTACAATGCCATTGGCGTATTCGCATCAACACTTTCCGATAATCAAATTGTAGCTTTTATTACGGCCGTTTTTATATGCTTTATTTTTTATATTGGATTTGAAGGCATAGCCGATTTTGCCTCCAGTAATTTTATAGAACAATTAGGTATGAATGCCCACTATAAAAGTATGAGCAGAGGTGTTTTGGATACCCGCGACATTGTTTATTTTCTGAGTGTAACACTGTTCTTTTTAATATTAACCAAGTTAAAATTAGATAACGAGCGCAAATGATTATAACGACAACTTTTATAATTTTAATGATTATTGTTTTTATTCTCGTTTGGCTATTTATCAATACCATCGATAAACGAAAATGGCTTACTTTTTTAGTGAGTTTGGCTTTGGCGCCAATAGTTTACTTTTACGTTTTTTATCCGTTGTTAAACATTTTTAGCAGCTATCATCACAAAAAGCATTTCAATGCCGAAGCTTGGAAAGAAAGTCCGGGGCTACGTTACGAAATGAGCGATAATATTTTAAACGACAGTGTTTTTATTGGAAAAACAAAAACCGAAATAGCACAATTTTTAGGAAAAAGTGAATGGTACGGTTGGGATGATACGTTAAAAACCAACACGCCCAATAAATGGAATTACAATTTGGGTTTAAAACCGGGAGCATTCAACAACAAACAAGAATGCATAGAAATACAATTTGAAAAAAATAAAGTTAAAACAGTTAGTCAATACCAATTAGAACGATCTTTTGAATAAATTTTTAAAACATATTGTCGTATTAACTATTGTATTAATTGCACTTAATTTTTTAAGCAGCAAAATATACAAACGCTTCGATTTTACAGCCGATAAGCGCTATACACTTAGCGAATCTGCAGTCGATGTCATTAAAAACGTCGACTCTCCCATAGTTATTGATGTCTTTTTAGAAGGAGAAGGGTTTCCGTCAGAATTCAGAAGGCTTCAAAACGAAACCCGACAATTACTTGAAGAGTTTCAAGCTGAAAACGGTAATATCACTTTTAAATTTATCAATCCTCTTGAAGATGAAACTAACCGCGACCGTAACATTCAACAATTAACACAGCGTGGACTAACCCCAATGCAACTCAGTGTTCAAGAAAATGGTAAATCTTCGCAGGCTGTAATTTTTCCATGGGCTCTGGCAAGTTACAACAATCAAACGGTAACCATTTCATTGGTTAAAAACAAAATTGGAGCCAATCAACAGGAATTGGTTTCTAACTCTGTACAGCACCTCGAATATGCTTTTGCCGATGGCTTTAGTAAACTTACCAAGCCCAAGCGTCGAAAAATAGCGATTTTAAAAGGCAATAAACAACTTGAAGACAAGTACATTGCCGATTTTGTAAAAAAACTGGGCGAATACTACTTTATTGCGCCTTTTACCTTGGATAGTGTAGCTGCCAATCCGCAAAAAACACTTAAGGAAATTGAAGGTTTCGATTTGGTGATTTCGGCTAAACCTACCGAGGCGTTTACTGAAGACGAAAAATTGGTGTTGGACCAATATATCATGAATGGCGGTAAAAGCTTATGGATGGTCGATGCGGTAGTTATGGAAAAAGATAGCCTATACAATGCAGATGGAAAAAACTATGCTATTGCACGCGATTTAAACCTTACCGATTTTTTCTTTAAATACGGTGTACGCATCAATCCCGTTATGGTGAGCTCACTATACTCTGCCCCCATTACTTTGGCCATGGGCAGCGGTAACGAATCGCAATTTCAGCACTTAAAATGGCCTTATTCCCCGTTAGCCAGTAGCAACAGCAACCATCCCATTGTAAATAATTTAAACTTAGTGAAATTCGATTTTGCCAACCAAATCGACACCTTAAAAAATAACGTTGAAAAAACCATTCTTTTAGAATCTGCTCCATACACAAAATTAGAAGGCACGCCTCGGGAGGTAAACCTAAACATTGTTACCAAAAAGCAAAATCCCGAATTGTTCAATACTGGCAACCAAACACTAGCGGTACTATTGGAGGGTGCATTTCATTCGGTCTATGAAAACCGTATAAAGCCTTTTAAGCTTTCAGAAGTAAAAAATCTAAGCCACCCCACTAAAATAATTGTTATCGCAGATGGCGATGTGGTGAAAAACGATTTGGTGAGAAATGTACCCCAAGAATTAGGCTTCGACCGATGGACAGGGCAAACCTATGGCAACAAAGAATTTTTGCTTAATGCCGTAAATTACCTTTTAGACGACAACGGACTTATAAACATTCGTTCTAAAGAAATTGCCGTGGCATTTTTAAACCAACAAAAAATCGCTGAACAAAAAACTAAATGGCAGCTTATAAACATTGTGTTTCCGTTAATTTTACTGGGTGTTTTTGGTTTGCTTTTCAACGTCTTTAGAAGGAAAAAATACACCTCCTAAATGTTAATAAGTTTGTTTCGAAATAAATAAGGTTTCGAATATATTTGTAGGTAGTAAAATTTCAATTTAAACTAATTCGTTGGGCAAAATAAAATGGGTTTTTACAATCCTACTTTAGTGTTCTGCTAAAATTTTGTTTGACCAACCCTTGAAAAACAATAAATCCTTCAGATGAAATTTATAGTATCAAGTACTTATTTATTAAAACAATTACAAATATTGGGAGGCGTAATAAATAATTCGAACACCTTACCCATTTTAGATAATTTTCTATTTGAACTGAACGGAAATCAACTTACCGTTTCTGCCAGTGATTTAGAAACGACTATGTCTTCGACCTTAGACGTTGAAAGTGACAGCGAAGGAAGTGCAGCCCTGCCTGCCCGCCTTTTACTCGATACTTTAAAAACATTTCCGGAACAACCATTAACTTTTGTTGTTGAAGACAACAATACCGTTGAAATTAGCTCCAACCATGGCAAATATGCCTTAGCTTATGCCGATGGAAACGAATTTCCTAAAGCTGTTGCTCTCGAAGACCCTAGTAAAACCGTTGTAACGGGTGATGTTTTAGCAACAGCCATTAGCAAAACCATTTTCGCTGCCGGTAACGACGATTTACGTCCGGTGATGAGTGGTGTATTTTTTCAATTTTCAACCGAAGGGCTAACATTCGTTGCTACAGATGCCCACAAGCTTGTAAAATATACTCGAGCAGATATTACCGCCAATCAGGTGGCTGAATTTATCATGCCCAAAAAACCATTAAACTTATTAAAAGGTATTTTGGCAACCAGTGAAGATGATGTTACGATAGAATACAACGAATCTAACGCTAAATTTACTTTTGAAAATTCTGAATTAATCTGTAGGTTAATTGACGGAAAATATCCTAATTACGAAGCTGTAATTCCAAAGGAAAATCCTAACAAATTGGTTATTGACAGAAACCAGTTTTTGAATTCCGTTAAACGTGTAAGTATTTATTCTAACAAAACAACGCATCAAATACGATTAAAAATTGCTGGTGCTGAATTGAATATTTCTGCCGAAGACATTGATTACAGTAATAAAGCCGAAGAGCGTTTAACCTGCGATTATCAAGGTGACGACATGCAAATTGGCTTTAACTCCCGTTTTTTAACCGAAATGCTAAACAACCTAAATGCCGATGAAGTTCAGCTAGAAATGAGTATGCCAAACAGGGCTGGTATTTTAACCCCTGTAGATGGTTTGGACGAAGGCGAACAAGTTACCATGTTGGTTATGCCGGTAATGCTTAACAATTAAATATAAAAACAGCAAACTACTAAACTAAGCTAAACAAGTCGTTGCCCAGGCAACCAACTAAAAACGCCCACTAAAACAAGTGGGCGTTTCTTTATTGTTTTAATTTACTGTTGAAGTTTTACTAGTTTATAAAATTAAAGGTAAACGGGTAAGTTGGAATTTCGCCCTTACTTGCTTTTATAGCATTTACAATAGGAAATACGACAGCTACCAGCCCTAAAACCATAAACCCTAAAAGGCCTAAACCAAACAACAATATCAACGGTACGCATATAATGCAATATACTATTAAACTCAGTTGAAAATTAATAATGTTTTTGCCGTGAGCATCCATTTGGTAAACCTTGTCTTTTTGCGTAAGCCAAAAAACCAATGGCAAAAGTAAACTGCCAAAACCTATAACTAAGGTAATAAGTTGGCTTAAGTGTGTTATAACTATCAGTTGATTATCTTGTCTCATAACGCTATGATATTTTGATTGATACTTTACCCATAAGACGCACTACTCTCAAAAATGTTACACATTTTCCTTAACAAAAAGTAACTTCATGTTGCAAAACATCACATTAATCCACCGGCATAACCAAAAAAGGGATATCAATTTTAAATGCAAAAGTTTCTACCGCGTGCCTAGTGAATAACCGTTCTAAAAATGAATGTTTTTTACTCATCATGGCCAGCATTTTTATATTGTTGTTTTCAATGTAGCTGTAAACGACATTAAAAATATCATGGCCAGTAACGTCTATAAACTCATGATTCGCATGAGGGAAATAAACCTTAAAAAAACCTTCATTTAAAGTTTGATTTTGGGCTAAATGGTTTTCGTCTGCAACATGAAGTATATTTAATTTAGAATTGTGTTGTAATATTATATCGCTAAGAGCCTTCAACTCTCGCTGTTTAAATACTTTTAAATTATTTGTTGTAAAGGCAACCGAATTTAACTGAATAAACTTACACCCCGTTGGAATAGCCAACACAGGTATTGGGCAGCGCTGCATTACACGTACCGTATTACTGCCAAAAAGTAACTTCCCGAGCCCAGACGCACCGTGCGTACCCATTATAATCAAGTCGATATCTTGATTATCACAAACTTGATTTATGGAGTCTACAAAATTATCATAATCTACTATGGTGTGAAATTGATGCTTTCTGTTTTTATATTTCTTTTTAACAGTAGCAATTATATTCTGCATCGATTTTTTTGAGGCATCAACCAAAGTCTTATAAACGGTGGTTGAAGAATTGACCACCATGAGGTCATCTGTTATGAACGATGACGCCTTCTGAACATTTAAAACATAAAATTGACAATACTCAGCTTTAAGCAATTCCATAGCGTAATGAATAGCGTTGATGGAATTTTTAGAAAAATCGGTAGGCAGTAGTATATTTTTCATCTGTTTACAAGCTTTATTTAAAACAAACCCTGATGATTACTGAGCAAACGGGCTATTATAATATAAAAAAATAATTTTTAAAAAACTGACTGTTAAGTAAATATAAAGCACTACCCCAACTAAAACTATGATAAAAATCAGTTGTCCGCCCCAAACCTAAATCTTATAAAAGCATAAAAACTTGAAGGTCTTAAAATTGGGAACTTGAACACTGACGAAGACAAATAGGAAGATATTCCAATAGGGCAGTAAGTATTTTCTCTTTTTTCATATATTTGTTGTTGATTTTTTTATGAAACTCGAACAATAAATAATTTTCCAGCCCCAGAGAATGTTTTGATTGTAAGTTACATGGGATTAAACCTATATAAACACAAATGAAAACCCTTGCTATTCTCTCTCTATTTACGTTAGTTGGTACATGTGCTACCCCAAAATACACGGCAAAAATTGAAAACCTTAAAAACAGCATCACATTTAACGATAGTATTTTGGTAAGAAAATATGCCAATACCATAACCGCCAATGAGCTAAAAACGCACCTCTACAAATTTTGCGACACTAATTTTGAAGGCCGGAAAATTGGCGAACCAGGACAAAAAAAAGCTGCCTTATTCTTAAAAAACTATTATCAAAGCGAAAACATTGCTTCGCCCATTAGTGGCAACCAATATTTTCAAACGGTTCCGTCTAGTTTCATGGAGAACCAATATAACAGTTCAGAAAATGTGTTGGCCTACGTTAAAGGCACAGAAAAGCCAGAAGAGGTCATTATCATTTCTGCTCATTTAGACCATTTGGGCATATCAGAAAACGGCAAAGTATTTCAAGGAGCCGACGATGATGGTTCGGGTAATGTTGCCCTAATGGAAATGGCCCAAGCCTTCAAACTTGCCAAACAAGATGGGCATGGCCCTAAAAGAAGCATCCTGTTTTTACATCTCACGGGAGAAGAGATTGGTCAACGCGGATCAGAATTTTATGTAAAACACCCCGTGTTTCCCCTAAGCCAAACACTTACCAACCTTAATATAGATATGATTGGGCGTGTTGACAATGTTCAAAAACCAAATGAGAACTACCTTTACCTTATAGGGTCTAATCGACTGAGCAAAGAATTGCACTACATCTCAGAAAAAGTAAACAGCACCTATTTCAATCTTAAAATAGATTACAGGTACAACATTGAAGATGAGGAAAACAACTACTATGCGCGTTCAGACCACTATAACTTTGCTCTGCAAGGTATTCCTGTTATTTTTTACTTTAATGGTGAACATGACGATTACCATAAGGTAACTGATACACCTGACAAAATAAACTTCGATTTTTTAGAAAAACGTACGAAACTCATTTTTGCTACAGCTTGGCAAATTGCAAACCAAAATCGCAGACTTTCAACCGACGATCAAAACGAACTGTTAAAATAGACTAAAGTTAAGTTAGCCTAACTACATTTTTTGTATTATAGTACACCAAAAAAACTTATTGCATTGAAAATCTTAGCTCTATTTATATCTGCTATTGTATCTATATCGTCTTGTAGCTCGCAAGACAAAACCGCAAAAAACAAAACCGCTGCACCCGAACATTATGCCAAAACTATTACGGCTTCAGAACTTAAAACTATGCTCTATACGTATGCATCCGATGATTTTGAAGGACGTAAAACTGGTGAACCTGGGCAAAAAAAGGCGATTGAATTTATAAAAAAGCATTACGTTGAAGCAGGTATCCCATCTCCCATTGCTGATGGGGACTATTTTCAGGAAATTCCGGCGTCCTATTTTCCAAGCGGCATCAAGGATTCCGAAAATGTTTTAGCTTTCATAAAAGGCAGTGAAAAGCCAGAAGAAGTTATTATCATTTCGGCTCACCTCGATCATATTGGTATTACAGGAAACGACCAAATAAATAATGGCGCAGACGACGATGGTTCTGGTACCGTTGCCATAATTGAAATTGCCAAAGCTTTTAAGGCCGCCCAAGAGGCTGGACATGGCCCAAAACGAAGCCTTTTATTTTTACACGTAACAGGTGAAGAACTTGGCCTTTACGGATCGCGTTATTACACCGAAGTTGACCCCATTTTACCCTTAAAAAACACGGTTGCCAATTTAAATATTGATATGATTGGTCGCGTTGATCAAAAACACGAAGGCAGCGATAACTACCTATACCTTATCGGGTCGGATAAATTGAGTACCGAACTGCACAACCTTTCTGAAAAGGTCAATAAAACCTATTTTAATTTAGAATTTGATTATACTTATAACGAAGACGACGACCCTAACCGTTTTTATTACCGATCTGATCACTACAATTTTGCAAAGCACAACATACCTGTCATATTTTATTTTAACGGAACCCATGCCGATTACCACAAACCAAGCGACACACCCGATAAAATAAATTATGAGTTTTTAGAAACCAGAGCGCGTTTAATTTTCCATATGGCTTGGGAACTCGCCAATAGAGCCGAGCGAGTAAAGTTGGATTGAAAATTGGAAGTAGAATGTTTAAAATATAATTATTCTTTTCTGCAGTTTATCCAATAACTTATTATTTTCAGAAAAAACAAAAAGCTAAACCTTTAACATCCTTAATGCATTACAACTCATTTTCTTAAATGAAATTAATCATGTTTTAGCTATATTTAGACTATTGTCAAGAAAATAAACCAATTTCCTATTAAATCTACTTTTCTAATGATAGCGCATACACCCCAACCACCTTATTACGCAGTAATTTTCTCTTCCATAAAATCGGGAAATGACGATGGCTACTCCCAGATGTCAAATTTAATGTTTAATCTAGCCAGTGAGCAACAAGGTTTTCTTGGTTTAGAAAGTGCCCAAAACGATTTAGGCATAACCGTTTCGTACTGGGAAGATTTAGAATCTATAAAGCAATGGAAACAACACACCGAGCACCAATACGCCCAAAAAGAAGGAAAGGCCAAATGGTACAAAGATTACAAGGTGCGAATTGCAAAAGTTGAACGCGACTATAGCTTTTAACCTTAAATACAACTAACTTGACTCCTAAAACAAAAAAAGCCCTTCAATAAAAATTGAAAGGCTTGGTCTTTTTGGGTGGAAGATCGGTCTCGAACCGACGACCTCCTGAACCACAATCAGGCGCTCTAACCAACTGAGCTACAACCACCGTGTTTAACGCATCATAAATGCGAGTGCAAATGTAAATGTTTTCTATGGTATCTACAAAATCTTTTTTTAATATTTTATGTTGGAATTAAAATAAAAAAAGGGCAAAAATACAATTACTTCAAAACGAATAGACTATCAACCGCTACATGACGCTCTACCGTAAAACCTTCGGCATACTCCACCCCCACTAAACGACCTAAATCTCGTGCTCTGTAAATAACACTATCCGTAAAGTTTTTGCTCGAAATAGGGGTTTGTGGCTCTTTACTACTCTGGTTAAAAAATTGGGTTTCGTACGCTAAAACCGAAGCCATTTTTTTATTGGAAAATCCAGTAATATCAACTACTACATCAGGCTCTAAATTTCTCCATTGTATGTAGTGGTACACTTGTTTTGGCCGCCAAGGCTGTTGCAATTCTCCGTTTAATTTGGTTTCAATCTTAACCAAGCCACTTAAAAAACAAGCATCGCTAGTCAACTTGCTAGCTTTACCATGATCAATATGCCTATCGTCAACCGCATTACATAATACAATTTCTGGCTGGTACTTTCTAATTTTTTTTATAATTTCCAATTGATGGTTTTCATCGTTTATAAAAAAACCATCGGCAAACCTTAGGTTTTCCCTTACCTGAACCCCAAGTATTTTAGCTGAGCGCTCGGCTTCTTCATCTCTAGTTTCTGCCGTACCGCGTGTGCCCAACTCGCCTCTGGTTAAATCAAGAATGCCTACCTTTTTTCCGTTGGCCACTTCTTTTGCAATGGTCCCGCCACAACCCAATTCAACATCATCTGGGTGAGCGCCAATCGCCAAAATATCTAATTTCATAGTTGTTTAATTTCAGTTTTTATATCCTAAACGCAGTCGTTTCTCAAAAATAATTGATAAAATATTCGATAATCGTAATATATACGATAACGAAAACGTATTCGATAACGCTTTCTTCATTTTTTACATTCTAAATATAACAATAATTGAAAAATGTCATGAATTGGTCAAGTATGACATAAATCATAATTAAGAATTTATTACCAAAGTAATTTTACACCATCAATTAAGAACGATTTTTCTTGAAAACGACTTATTTTTAAAATTCAAAACTAACAAAGAAAAACAAGATATGATTTATTTAATGCTCTTCATTTTAGTTGTTACCATAGCCCTTTTTGTTTGGGGTAAATTTACACCAGATATTGTGGCTCTAATATCGATGTTAAGTCTATTTTTAACAGGTATTTTAACCGCTGAGGAAACTTTAAGCGGGTTTAGTAACCCTACCGTTATTATGATTGCGGCACTCTTTATTATTGGTGAAGGCATCGCCCAAACAGGCTGGACCGCCATGGCCGGTAAAAAGTTTGTAGAATGGGCAGGCAACAGCGTACCTAAATTACTAGCCATAGTAACCTTGGGAGGCGGAATTTTGTCTGGTTTTGTAAGCAATACCGGTACGGTGGCTACATTAATGCCTTTAACCATTTCTTCGGCCTGGAGTATTGGTACATTTCCATCAAAAATGCTCATGCCTGTAGCTTTTGGCTCAAATACTGGCGGGCTACTTACATTAACGGGCACACCTCCAAATATTATTGCGAGCAATGCGCTTGTCGAGAATGGATTTGAAGGGTTTTCGTTCTTTGAATTCGCATTAATTGGAGCACCATTGCTCATTATTGCCATTCTATATTTCAGATTTATAGGTTACAAATTATTACCTAAAAATAAAACCAACAACAAACCAATCAATATTGAATCTACCCTGCACAACTGGATTGAATCTTATAAAGTAGATAATGGCTATTACCGTTTAAGAGTAAGATCTATTTCACCGCTATTGAACACCAAAATAGAAGCTTGGCAATTTGAAAAAAACTACAATGTTTCTATTATTAGAATAAAAAGAAGGCATCCCAACCTATTGAAACAAGTACCACAATTTATTGAGTTTCCAGACCCAAGCACAGAGTTTCTTTATCATGATATTATTACCGTGAAAGGCGACACGGAAGCCATAAATAAATTGATGATAACCTTCAGGCTCGGTCTATTACCTTTAGACCCCATTGCAGACGAACTAAAAAACAACTTGATAAACCAAGAGGTTGGCATGACCGAAGTTATCGTTAACCCAAACTCTATATTAGTTGGAAGAAAATACAAATTAGGCGACTATTTTAAACGATTTGGCATTCAGCTTTTAGCAGCATCTAGAGACAAAGAAGCCTTATTGGACAAGGAAATTACGGTTAAGGCTGGCGATGCATTTCTAATTCGAGGTACTTGGGAGAATATTGAAGATTTAAAAAAACAACATGAAAATTTAGTTATTATAGGTAGTCCGGAGGGAATGGCCAAAAATGTTGAAAAACTAAACCACAAATCCTTTATTGCCTTAGGGGCACTTATTTTGATGATTATATTCATGGTTTTCAAAATAGTTCCCGGATCTATTGCTGCATTAATTTCTGCTGGAGTCGTTTTATTAACAGGTTGTGTTCCTATCTCTAAAGCTTACAAGGGCATCAGTTGGACAAGTGTGGTTATGATTGCGGCCATGATCCCTATGGGCATAGCACTGCAAAAAACCGGTACGGCACAAATTATTGCTAACGGATTGGTTGATTATTTAGGAGCAATACACCCTGTAGCACTTTTAGGAGGCGTATTTTTATTAACTACAACCTTTAGCCAGGTTATTAATAATTCGGCTACAGCCGTACTTATGGCGCCCATTGCTATTTTGGCCGCTAGTTCGCTAAATTTATCGCCCGAACCTTTTATGATTGTAGTTGCCATAAGTGCATCAACAGCATTTTTAACACCAATAGGCACTACCACCAACGCTATGGTAATGACGGCCGGCGCATACAAATTTATGGACTACCTAAAAGTTGGCGCTCCACTCCTGCTCATATTTTTCATAATAACTTTACTATTAGTACCAACCATATGGCCATTATAAAAATTGTACTCTCAGCATCCAAACAAATTACTGAAGGTGGTCCATTAATTGATGAACACCATCACTTACATGAGCACTTTTAAACTTGGGTTCTTTTTGTTGTGAGAGGCTGTTTTAATAATAATGAAACAGCCTCTTTTTTTATTTTCTAGCTAGATAAAAGCTTAAAATTCTAACATGACCTTAACAAGCATTTTTTAAGCATTGCTAATTAATTCAATATATTCGCAAAAAAAAAAAAGAGAGATGCTAAAAGCAGTTATTTTTGACATGGACGGTGTTATAATTGATAGCGAGCCCATGCACAACAAAGCCTACCACGATCTGTTCGATGAGATTGGTATTGAAGTTTCACCAAAACTTTACCAATCGTTTACAGGGCAATCTACTATAAACATTTGTAAGCGCTTACAAGATCATTTTAATTTGCAACAATCGCCTGAAAGTTTGGTAGCTCTTAAACGTAAACACTATAAGCGTTTTTTTGATTCTGATTCTGACCTTACCCTAATTGACGGTGTTTTAGACCTTATTAAAGATTACCATAGCAATGGATTGACCTTGGTCTTGGGGTCTTCGGCTTCTATGGACGGCATCAATCAAATTTTTGAGCGTTTTGACCTAAACCAATATTTTAAAGCAAAATTTAGTGGTGGTGACTTAAAACAGTCGAAACCACATCCTGAAATTTTTATAAAATCGGCTGCTGCAACAGGTTTTACAAGAGAGGAATGCATGGTTATCGAAGACTCTACCAACGGTGTTGAAGCAGCAAAAGCTGCAGGTATTTTTTGTGTTGGCTACGACAGTTTTCATTCAAAAAACCAAGACTACAGTAAGGCCGATATGGTAATAAGCGATTTTAAGGATATTGCTTACCATAAAGCAAAAACCTTACTCTAAAACGGCGTAGCCAAAATTAACCGAAAACTCAACACACCATATAATAACATGGTTGTAGGTGGTATAGTCTATATTTTCGGGTAAATCGTATTGGTAATCGCCTTTAATGCCTTTTAGTTCACCCAACGAAATAAAATCAGATGCATTTGTATTTGTAGCGAGGTATACTTCTAAAAGTGGACCATCGTCCGTACTAAAATTTTTGAATAATAATTGGGTTTTGTCTTTGTTGACAGTAGCTATTCCCGACGTAGGATGGTTTACTGAAACAAAATCTCCAGAATAAGCACTTCCCATGTCTGCTTCTTCGCTATTCCCACTGTTCTCTTCCATGTCCATACGGTCATCCATCTGCATATCTTCTTTTTCAGGAATAGTGTCATTTGACTCCGAACAGGCTTGAAACATTAAAACCATTAAAAAAAGCAGATAAAAGGTTCTCATATCGTAAGGAATTTATATTTATAATCGTCGAGAATAAAATTGACTAATTACAATTAATCAAAAAAAAATAACGTTCTATTATAAACGGAAACTTTTGTCCATTAAAAAACCAAATCTTATTTATATTTCTGGCTTGTCTTTATAAGCTTATTTTGTTCTTTCATAAGCTCGTTCAAGTTCGTTAGCAATTCTATATCTTTTGGCGTGGCCACGGTTTTATCTTTAGAATCGTGTGCTCTATTTTTAAGTCGGTTCATAAATTTCACCACAATAAACACGGTAAAACCAATAATTAAAAAATCGAGCATTACTTCACCTAAAGCACCATAACCTATGGCAACTTCATCGATTAAAACACCACCTTCTGCATCCAGTACAGCATCTCTTAAAATAATACGACGCTGCTCAAAATTAACACCATTTGTCAGTAACGATATTGGTGGCAAAAACACTTGCTTTACCAAAACATCAATCACTTTGTTAAACGAAGCACCAATGATAATACCAATGGCCATTTCTATCATATTACCTTTTACGGCAAATTCTTTAAACTCTTTTAATAGCTTCATAAATCTTGTTTTTAATTGAACTGCAAATATATCAGAACATGATATTAGAAAACACCGCCAAAATCTTAAATTATTTGAATTTAAAATCACCCACATTAATTTATTACCTTTAAAAATGATATTTTAATTTATTAGTCTTTTAGTTAATATTTTAATTTATTAGTCTTTTAGTTAATATTTTTGGAGTTATCATAGAAAGTTTATACATTTGAGTACCTATTACAAAACAAATGACCAGTATTATAACCGGCGACATTATCAATTCACAAAAAACCTCTCCAGATAAGTGGTTAGAAACGCTTAAAGCTATTTTAAGACACTATGGAGACGCGCCATCGGCTTGGGAAATTTATCGTGGCGATAGTTTTCAACTGGAAGTTAGCCCTGCAGAAGCCCTAGAGGCCTGCTTATTGATAAAATCGGGCATTAAACAATTTAACCATGTTGATGTACGTTTGGCCATTGGAATTGGCGAAAAAACCTATCACTCTAAAAACATTACGGAGGCCAATGGCAGTGCTTTTGTAAATTCGGGAAAATGTTTTGAAAACTTAAAAAAAACTACCTTGGCGATAAAATCGCCGTTTGCAGACTTTGATAGCGCCATAAACCTAATGCTGGAACTCGCGCTATTAACCCTAGACAACTGGACCAACAACTCTGCTATGTTGGTAAAAACCGTCTTAGAAAACCCTGAATTAAACCAAAGCCAGATTGCTGAAATGTTACAGAGAACGCAGGGCAATATAAGCCAAGGGCTTAAACGCGCTGGTTATGACGAAATTTCCAAATTATTGCTTTATTTTAAAACGCAAATACAGACCTTATGCTAAGTTTTGCCCTTAAACTATTGTTGGCCCATTTAATAGGCGATTTTTTGTTTCAGCCCCAAAAATGGGTACAGCATAAAGAAGAACACCGATACAAATCGAAGTTTTTATATTGGCACGTTTTGGTGCACGCCTGTGTGCTGATATTGGTGCTTCAATTCAATTTTAAGTATTGGCTGGGCATGCTTATAATTATTCTATCGCACTACGTTATTGATCTTGTAAAACTTCAATTAAAACCTAAGGTTAATAATCGGTTACTATTTGCCCTAGACCAACTGGCGCACCTTATAATCATTGCCGTGGCCATCAATCTATATTTCCCATTAAAAGTAGATTTAAATACCCTTTTCGGTACAGGAACCCTGCTTTTTATAACCTGCATTTTGGGCGTAACTCAGGTCTCTTCTATAATTATGAAAACCTTAATATCTAAATGGGACGTTTCAGAATACACCGAAACCGACTCTTTAAAACATGCCGGTGCTTACATAGGCATCCTTGAGCGTTTGTTTGTTTTTATGTTTATCATCACCAATCACTGGGAAGGTGTAGGTTTTTTGATTGCTGCCAAATCTGTATTTCGTTTTGGCGACCTATCAAAAAGCAAAGACCGAAAACTTACCGAGTACATTTTAATTGGCACACTGCTTAGTTTTGGTTTGGCCATTGTATTTGGCTTGGGATTTAATTATATTTTACAACTCATTGAAAATTAAATAATTCAACTTATTTTCAGTTAAAATTTGTGTGTATTTACGTATATTTGAGTACGTATTACAAATATTAACATTTTAAATTATGAAATCAACGCTGGTTTTATGCATCGCTCTTTTGAGTTTTATTGTTTTTTCTTGTAATTCCAACAAAAGCAACAGCGACAAATTGTACAACACTACTTGGGAACTGGAGTATATTTCTGGGCCTCGTATTGCTTTTAAGGGTTTGTTTCCTAAAAAAACCCACAAATAACGTTTAATGAAACATCTAAAAATGTAGCGGGAAATAACAGTTGCAATGCCTATTCGGCGCCTTTTAAACTTGAAGGGGAAACCGTTTCTTTTGGAGAACCGCGCATTACAACCATGATGTATTGTGGCGAAGGTGAAAAGGTGTTTTTAAACACGATGAAAAAAATAAATAAGTACAGCTTTGATGACTATGGGAAACTAAACTTAATGGTCGATGATATCCCCATGATGTGGTTTCATAAAATCCAATAGATATGAAAAAGGCTACTATATTCGTACTGGGTATTATCTTATTAGTTTCTTCATGTGTTGATAAGAAACCTAAAGTAAGTAATACTGTTAAACCAGTTGAAAATATACTATCAGACACTACCTCACAAACCACCCAAGCTTCTAAAAAAGTAAATCCGAGCGATGTATATTTTAAAGCCAGTGGTACCGAACCGTTTTGGAGTTTAACCATATCTCCGAAAATAATTAAACTAAACACCATAGAAGACTCCATTGTAACACCGCATACAACACCCAATCTTGCTCAAGACAGCAATGTAAAGCAATATGCACTACATACCGAAATGGCACAAATGAATATTCAAATTAGCCAAACTGAATGCACAAATGCTATGTCTGGTGCAATCTCACCCTATGTTGTTAAAATCAATAAGAAAACAGGTAAAGACAAAAAATTTACCTCTTTAAAGGGTTGTGGCAAATACGTAACCGATTACCGCTTGCACGACATCTGGGTTTTAGAAGAACTCACTGAAAAAAAAGTAAGTGAAGCACCCTTTGAAAAGGAACCTCCTTATATGGAAATCAACGCTAACTTAAACTCATTTAAAGGTTATGCCGGTTGTAATACAATGAATGGCAAACTGTTTTTTGAACCTGGCATTTTACGATTTACAGATATTACCACTACCAAAATGATGTGTCAACAAAATAACCTTGAAAATCAATTTTTAAACGCTCTAAAAGTCGTTACCGATTATAAAATAGAAAATAACAGGCTGTGGCTATCCAATCCGTCTAAAAATCTTATGGTTTTGATAAAGATAGATTAGTTTAGGCTGGTTACAAGCTTAAAAAATTAATTGGTTAGTTGTCCTCTAATAAAATAACAATATGAAAAAATGGCATTTTAAAACAAAAAACTCCCCCAAAACCATCGGTCAAAGCATGGAAAACGCACTTAATTCTGTAAACGGTTTGGTATTTAATATGAAGAAAGGAGAAAACGATTCGGTTATGTTTAACTTCCGAAAAAGGATTCTTTACCCTTGGTACTTATTCTTTCTAAACAGTTTAGTGGTTCGTGGAAAATTAACAAAATCAGAAACTGACTATGAAACCCACGTAGAAATTTCGTTTAAACAACATTTTTTATGGGTTTTAGTCATATTTACAAACATGATTGTTGGGTTGGCTGTTTTAATTGCAGTGATTTCAGAAAAAAACAGTAGCACCTATGTGTATTTAATAGGAGGATTGATAATAACTATTGGAATTATATTGTGGATTAGAATTCAGAAAAAATATGTGGCCAACATACAAGAATACAAGGATTTGATTTCTAAAATATTTGGGGTTTAGAAAGGAAAATGCTTGGTAATAACGTGAATAAAAAAATTTTCTTGCAGTTTTAAACCGTGTTGCTCAATTTAATGTATCTAATTTGCCATAAGAAAAACTTCACATTCAAACACGTAACCTTCCAAAACAGAATACCAATAAAAATACGAATTCAACCTTACTTTTTATAGTGTTTCGCATATCCGCGATAAGCGAGAAAGCCAAGAATAGCAACAAGTACACAGGCGATACCAATAAACTTTACACTTACAATTTGGTCACCACTAGCATAGCTATGTAGTCCGGCCAAATAGAAATTCACCCCAAAATAAGTCATCATAATACTGGCAAATGCTATAATCGACATCAGGTTAAAAAACCATCGGCCACGCAATCCAGGCACCAAACGCGCATGTATAACAAAGGCGTAAACCATAATACTGATAAGCGCCCACGTTTCTTTAGGATCCCAGCCCCAATAACGCCCCCAACTTTCGTTGGCCCACATACCGCCTAAAAAGTTCCCGATGGTAAGCATCACCAAGCCCACTGTAAGCGCCATTTCATTAATAATAGTCAGCTCTTTAATATTCAAATCCATTTTAGCTTTGTTAGCTTTGGTGGTAAAAATCATCAATAGCAGCGATACCACACCTAAAATCATTCCCAAAGTAAAGGGGCCGTAACTCGCCACTATTACCGCCACATGAATCATAAGCCAATAACTGTTTAAAACAGGCTGCAGATTGGCAATAGCAGGATCCATCCAGTTCCAATGGGCAATCATTAAAATCATAGCAGTAACAAAAGCTGTAGATGCTAAGGTCAAATCACTTTTTCTTCCAAAGGCCAAACCAAAAAACATAGTGGCCCATGCCACATAAATCATCGACTCGTAGGCATCACTCCACGGCGCATGTCCAGAAATGTACCAACGCGCTATAAGCCCTGCGGTGTGCAGCACAAAAAGTCCTAAAATGATAAACTTAAATACTTTTATGGAGGTGTTTAAAGGCCTGCTGTTGTCTTTAAAAATCTGAACAATCAACAACACGAACATAAAAAAACCGGCATACAAATACCAACTGAACAGTTTCTTAAAAATATCGTATTTGTTATAAAGTATTTCGGTGTTGATTTTTTTATCGCTAAGCATCACCTCGCCACCGTAACGGTGTTGTGTTTTTTTGAAAGCTTCAAGTAATTTTTCGGGTTCTGAAAAATCACCCGTTTGCTTGGCTTGGTTTAAGGTGAACAAATAGGTCCTGAATCCATTTTTTACAAAATTAGCATACAACGAATCCTTGATTACTGAAGGCTTTTTTTGGTAATCGTAGGTTGAAATCCATTTATTATTGCCGTCTTCTGGAATAGGAAAAATTTTTAGCGACATACCCTCAATCGTATTGTACAATAAACTCACGCGCTGATCGGTTTCCTTAAACTCTTTTTGAAATCCGTTAGGCACTTGCGCTTTGTAAGCTTCATCTAAAAACGGTGCTAATTTGTATTCGCCACTATTGGTGAAAAAATCGGCCAATGCCACATAATTTTCAGATTTTGGAATATTGATAAGCGACCTAATAGAATCGCTTTTCTTCGGTTTTAAATAAATGATAGGAACGTTATACCACAACATCGGGCTTTCCTGAATGGAAAGAAACACTTGATTGGCATCAAAATCTTCGTAAGTATCATGTTTACTAAGTTTACGAAGCATTTCGGAAGCATAAGTATTCAATGGCATCATACGACCGCTAAGATCCTGAATCACCAAATGTCCAAATTTATCGGCATGTGTTTTTGGTGTTATATTGGCTTTCAAAATAGAATCGATTTGCGCTTTGGTGGTCTTTGTGTGGTTATGCCCATCGTTAGCAGAATGCTCCTGTGAAAATCCAGACAAGGCCAAGAAAAACATCAAAATAGTTAAGGCTTTCGCCTTTTTTGCTTTTACTTTTTCAAGAAACTTTTTAAGCTCGCCAAAACGTGAATGCTTACTGAATAAAATAGCCATCAACCCAAAATAGAGCATAAAATAACCTATGTACGTAATTAAAGTGCCCCAATAATCGTGATTTACAGAAAGGATGGTCCCTTTTTCGTCGGGATCGAAACCAGATTGAAAAAAGCGATAGCCATCGTGATCTAGGATATTGTTCATGTAAATTTTATAATCAAAATTATCGGTTCGTTCATCTAAAACCGTCACTTTGCTGGAATATGCCGAATAGCCACGCTCGGTACCGGGGTAGCGTTCAGCTTCAAAATCGTTTAACTTTATCGAAAACGGCAACTCCAACGCTTTGCTTCCGTATTTAAACGCAAAATCCAATCCACCAACTTCAACTTGCTTAAACTCGCCATTAGTTCCTTTCCCTCCAATTATTCCTACCTGTTTGGTTTCACCGTTGGTTGTTACTTTAAGTACCACACCGTCTTTGTCGTTTTTAAGCATTTGAGATGTTTTAACCACATCAAAACGTCCCTTAATTACGGGTTTTGGAAACACCATTTGCATGTTACCGATGACATAACGCGAGCGTAAATGCAGGGGCTGAATACTATCTTTTAACAGTTTGCCTTGTGCCCTGGTCGCCATGGTCATGTATTCGCCTTCAAAGGGTGAATTTATGGTAAGTGAATCGCCTTTATAGGTAATATTAACAGCGCCATCGGTTGGTTTATTCAGTGCAAAAAGTATACTATGAATGCTACTTACCTGCCCTACTTTTAAAAAGTGATTATGTGGTCCAGATTGTCCGGCTTCAACAATTTTAAGATATTCTTCGCCATTATCATCAGGCACGATATCTTCTTCGGCACCAACAATAAACTTTTCCAATTCAATCTTAACGGGCTGCTGGTCGTATTTAGTTTCAATTTCAAAATCGTTTTCCATTCTGCCAGAAAAATCCACTTCACGTTCAATAGGCAAACGTTGTGGCACACCATCAATCATATAATCTCCATCAATGTATGTGGTGAGGTATGTTTTTTGAGAAAGGAACGTGTTTTCCGTAGCGCCTTCCCTAATGGCCATCATACCTTCAAAGCTTACATAACGCGTTATAAAAGCGCCTAAAAGAATAAAAATAAAGGCAATATGCAGAATAAAGGTGGCCCATTTTTCTTTTTTGTAAAGCCTGAATCTAAAAATATTGCCAACAAAATTTATTACAAAAAACACCATAATGGCCTCAAACCACCAGGCGTTATAAATCAAATTTCTAGTGTAAGGCGTGGGCGATGTGTCTTGTCCGGCATCTAAAATAGTACCTGTTGCCATAGCAGCAGCAAAAACAATAAACAATACGGCGGTAAGCTTGGTTGAAAAGAAAATATTGGCCAACTTTTTTTGCATAATATGTGCCTATTTTAAGGTCGTGCAAATTTAGGGATTTAAGTTTATTTGGACGTGTTAAAGTGTTATAAAAAAAAGAAGGCATAAATTCGAAGACCGAAGTTTGAAACAGGAACCCTTTACACTTGTAAAGACATTAGGTTCAAAAATGCAACAGCCAATGCTGCTGTGGCAGAACACTACACCCTACTACTCCTAGACTGAAAAATATTCATGTATAAAAACGTGGCCATTTTACGGGCACGGCGTTTGGCATTTTCGGCAGTATCACCCTTAAAGAGTTCATCGATGGTTTGTAACCAAAGGTTTAACCAAATTCCGAAATGCATTTCCGTAATGCTATGATTATTATCGGCATCTACTTTTACGTGGGCCTTTAGAGGGTTTCCGATATATTTTTTTTCGAGTTTCCGTGTCATAAATAAACTACTTTCCCAAAAGGTTGTCAATAGCTCTAAGTGCTCATCCCAATTATCAATAGCGTTATTGAAAATTGGCCCTAAAACATTATTTTTTCTAACTTTTCCGTAAAAAGTCGATACCAAAAGAAAAACATCCTCGCGCGTTTGAATATCTTTTTTGCACATATTGCACAAAGATACAGCTTAGGTTTTTAAATCGGGCATTATTAACTATTTTAGCCCTATGATTTCAGTAGTGTTAGTTGGTGCTGGCAATGTGGCCACCCATTTGTTTAAAGGTTTAAAAAAGACAGAAAACATCTCTGTTGTTCAATGGTTTAACAGAAATTTAGACCGTTTAACCCCATACAAAATTGAAGTTGACATCACCAATAATTTAGACGATTTAAAAGCGGCCGATGTCTATATTTTGGCAGTTAGTGACGATGCCATAAGTGAACTTTCAAGTCAGTTACCTTTTGAAAACAGGTTGGTGGTTCACACTTCGGGATGTGCCAATGTTCATGAATTGGACAAAAAGCATAAACGCGGGGTGCTTTACCCGTTGCAGACCTTCAGTAAAGATGCTGAAATGGATTTTGCCAATGTGCCAATCTGCATTGAAACTATTGATAAAAAAAGTTACCCGTTATTAAAAAAATTGGCACAAAGTTTGGGAAGCCCCATCAAGCGTATTAACAGCAACCAGCGACGCGTATTGCACTTAGCGGCTGTTTATGTAAACAATTTTACCAATCAGCTATACCGAATTGGGCACGAAATAACGGAAAGCGAAGGCGCCGAATTCGACATGCTTAAACCGCTGATTTTAGAAACAGCCAAAAAGGTACAAGACATGTCGCCTTACGTGGCTCAAACAGGCCCAGCCAAGCGCAACGATCAAAAAACAATAAACAGTCATTTAAAGCTTTTAAACAACCATCACCACAAAGCGATATACGAACTGCTAACCACCTCGATACAACATACCCATGGAAGAAAAAAGTTATAAAGAATATTTAGAGCACATTACCACCTTTATTTTTGACGTTGATGGCGTTTTAACCGACGGTTCTGTAACCATAACCACCAACGGTGAAATGCTACGCACCATGAATACCAAAGACGGTTACGCCATTAAAACCGCCTTAAACCAAGGCTTTAATGTTTGTATTATTTCTGGAGGAACCAATGAAGGTGTGCGCGTTAGGTTAAACCATTTGGGAGTAAAACATGTATTTCTAGGTTCGGACAATAAAATTGAACAGCTTAACCAATATTTTAGCGATAATAATATTAAATCTGAAAACACACTATACATGGGTGATGATATTCCCGATTATCCAGTAATGAATTTGGTTGGTTTGCCTTGCTGTCCTCAAGATGCCGTTCCAGAGATCAAGAGTATCTCAAAATATATTTCTCACAAGCAGGGCGGCAAAGGTGCCGTGCGCGATGTTATTGAGCAAGTACTTAAAGTTCAAGGAAAATGGAGTAGCAATTATGGTGCAAAGTATGATTAATATAAACATTGGCGGCGCAATAAAGAATCTCACCATTGTTTTGTTGTACTTTACATTTAACGCTTTATTTTCTCAGAACATTTCGAATAAAATCCTTGATGGGTCATGGAAAGTCATTGAGGCCAATATAGATACTTCAATATCTAATTTCAACAAAAAAGAGATAGATGCATTACATTCCTTTTTTAAAAGCACAGCATTTATTTTTAACAAAAAAGGGATTGTTTTCATTAAAACCGACAAATCCATACCCAAACCTTTTAACAATAACATATTCAATAAAGCCTTGTATTTCTATACCGCCAACAATACTATTAACATTGGCAACAGTAAAAAAATGTCTAATATCCTGTATGTTCAGGCTCAGCAAAAAGAAAACAGCCTTTTATTAAATTTCAATGGCGCCCAACTCGAATTAAAAAAAATAGGAAAAAGCACTAAACTTAAAATAGATAAAGAAGCGCTGCTATCAACCGGCCGATTTTTAGAAAACAAACCTTTGATTAACGATACCATAGAAGAAATCATCGAAAACAATCTAGATGCATTTAGCACAACCTATAATTGCGCCCATTTAAAAAACAAAAGCGAGTTAAAAAAATGCGTGTCGCAAACTGTTATGGGCTTTTTTATGCGGAAATTTAATACTGAAATAGCATCTAGCTTAGGTTTATCTGGCATGTTTAAAAGTGATATTGAATTTATAATAAATGACAAAGGCCATGTAACAAACATAAGTGTAGAATCCAATAACGAAGGGTTAAGCGATGAAATTATAAGAACGGTAAATAGGTTTCCCAGATTCATACCTGCCATAAAAAACAACAAATATGTAAATTCAAAATACAGTTTCCCATTTGTTTTTCAGGTGCAAGATTAATACTTTTAAAGCACTCCCTGTAGAGTGAAAATTAACAATGACGTTTTTTATGAAATAAAGAAAATAAAAGTATCTAACCACATTAAACACTTTGAGCAGAAACAAAAGGCGACATAGTACAGGTTTTGGTTATATAGGTTTTGGCAATAACCAAAGCGTATTTAACCAATCGGCTAACAAAAGCTTTTCGGCTTTAAAAGAAAAACTAAATGAAGAAACCCACTACCACCATCAACTTAATTTTCTTCATAAAAAACTGTCGAAAGAAGAAAAGGAAACCATAAAAAACAACATAAGAAAAGCCGAAAAAATGAGAACCCAAAAAACGATTATAGCATTTTTGTTAATAACAATTCCGGTTGGGTTTTTCATTCGGTTTTTAATAATAAAACTAGCTTCTAATTTTTAAGGATTGTATTTTCTAAGCCTCATTCGATGGAAAAACCTATTGATGATTGCCCTAGTGCAATGGCTTATTAAATACGCCCTTTTAGAACCTTTTGGAACGCATTCAAGCCTAGACGGTTTCAGTTTTTTTCTTTTGGTATTTTCAAGCCTCTGCATAGCTGCCGCAGGTAACATAATAAACGATATTTATGATATTAAAACCGATACCATTAACAAACCGCAACGCGTTATTATTGACAAGCACATGTCAAAAAACAAGGCTTACACGGCTTTTATGGTTCTCAATATGGTTGGCGTTGTTGCTGGTTTCTACTTATCGCACCGTGTGGGCAAGCCATCGTTTTTTTCGGTTTTTATTTTAATTTCATTTTTACTCTACCTGTACGCCGCATACCTTAAGCAAACGGTTTTGGTGGGCAATGTGGTTGTTTCGATTTTAGTCGCCATGAGTTTAATTGTAGTTGGTATTTTTGACTTAGTACCGATGTTAACCCCATCAAACCACTCCTTACAACTGTTGTTTTTTAAGGTGATTTTCGATTATGCCCTGTTTGCGTTCACCATTAATCTACTGCGCGAAATAGCCAAAGACCTTGAAGATATTGATGGCGATTACGGTTCCGGAATGGCAACACTCCCTATATTTCTAGGAAGGGCACGCACCAAAAACATTTTAGTTTTTTTAAACGTTATTACACTTGCCGGAATCATTTACTACTTAAACACCAATCTTTACAAACAGCCTATAGCAATAGTTTATTTTCTGTTTTTTGTGGTAGGGCCGCTTATTTACATTTCCATTAAAACCTTTAATAGCAAAACAAAAACCGATTTTGCTCATTTAAGCACCATGTACAAACTGGTTATGTGCTTCGGGATGCTTTCACTACTTTTATACAAATATGTTATTTTAAACTGATGCTAAGAAAGAAACTGAAAAACCACCATATTATTTTGGCCTCGGGCTCCCCCCGGCGACAGGAATTTTTTAAAAATTTAGGACTGAATTTTGAAATCCGATTAAAACCCGTTAAGGAAGAATATCCACCGCGACTCACTCATTTTGAAATCAGTAATTATTTGGCTCAACTGAAAGCTCTTCAATTTAAGGATGAATTGCAGAACAACGACATTTTAATTACCAGCGACACCATAGTTTGGCATAACAACAAAGCCTTAGGCAAGCCTCAAAGCGATGCTGAAGCCTTCCGTATTTTAAAATCGTTGAGCAATTCAACCCACGAGGTGATCACTTCGGTTTGTTTTACCACATCCACTTTTGAAAAAACCATACACGATATTACCAAAGTAACCTTTAGGGCATTAACAGATGAAGAAATTTCCCATTACATAAAAACCTACAAACCTTTTGATAAAGCTGGGGGTTACGGTATACAGGAATGGATTGGACAAATTGGCGTTACCAAACTAGAAGGATCATACTATAATGTTATGGGCCTGCCCGTACACCTTGTTTACAAAACGTTAATGACTATTGCGAATCAATAATTTGTTCGTAATTTTAAAAAAAACAACTTCTCTTAAAATGATTTCAAAAGTTCAAATTTCAGTTTGGATTTCCCTATTTGTTTTTCTGGCTTCCTGTAAAAAAGAAAACCAAAAAGCAATTGCCCACAAATGGGAAACAGATTTTAAAGTGGTACAACCTTTTAAAAACACTCAACTTCCCGAAACTTTTAAAAAATATTGGTATTCTGGAGAGGCAGAAATATCGTCGTACAAATTGGAACAAGCCCGTTATGGAGAAATTCGCCAGGGAACCGCTGTTTTAGTTTATGTAACCGAAGATTTTTTGCCAGAGCTACAAGTTAAGGCCAACAACCAAAACGCCAATAATATTTCTGTTTTAAAGCTAAACGCCACCAAAAACTTTAATACAGGCATTTACCCCTACTCCATTATGCAGAGTACATTTTATCCGGTAGCCAATAACCAGCATGCGCTAAAGGCATCGAGCTCAATACAAGAATGGTGCGGCCATGTTTATGCTCAGATCAATAACCGCCAAAACTTTGAAATTATGTCGCATTCATACTTTCAAAATGAAGCCGATCAAGAATTTGAATTAAGTAAAGCCATATTAGAAAACGAGCTTTGGGTGCAACTGCGCATAAATCCGAAATCGCTACCGGAGGGTGAATTAAATATTATTCCTTCGTTAGAGTTTACAAGGCTAAAGCACATTCCCATAAAAGCTTATAAGGCCCAAGTTAGCCTAACGAAAAACGAATATACTATTAATTATCCCGATTTAAACAGGACATTAACCATTCATTTTAATCCCAATTTTCCGTATGACATTTTAAGCTGGGAAGAAACTTTTAAAAGCGATTTTGGAGCATCGGCAAAGGTTTTAACTACCAAGGCCACTAAACTTAAAACCATAAAATCGGCTTACTGGAAAAAGAATAAAAACAAAGATGATGTTTTTAGGGAAACCTTGCGTTTAAATTAAATTTATTTTTCTTTTTGAATGTATATTTGTCTTAACAACTAACCCTTAATTTATGTTTATAGAATTTTTAAAAAGTTACCAAAATGAAGTAATAATCAGCGCCATTATTCTGTTGTCTCTTTTTGTCATTAGATATGTCGTTCATTTTACCATAACCAAAGTAGCGCGAAAAAATGGTATAAACGATGCTAGAATCAGGCTTATTAGAAGATACATTACCGTTACCTTCCTCTTAATAGCTTTACTTTTGGAGTCGTTTGTGTTTGGTACCGAGTTTAAGGAAATAGCCGTTGTTTTTTCATCGGTATTTGCGGTTATAGGTATTGGGCTTTTCGCCATTTGGTCTATTTTAAGTAATGTGACCTCGGGCATTATCATGTTTTTTAATTTTCCTTATAAGGTTGGTGACAAAATAGAGATTCACGATAAAGACTTCCCTATTATGGCCATTATTGAAGATATTAGAGCGTTTCAACTGCTATTACGATTAGATAACGGCGATCTGGTTACCTATCCCAACAACCTTATGTTACAAAAGGCGGTAACGCTCATACAAAAAGATGCTATTGCCGACGACCTATCCGACGACGGTTCGGCTACCGTTTAAAAACCACAATTATATGGCAAAAACCAGGCGACATACCTCAAAAAAAGTTATCGGTCAAGTTCCGGGAAGTATTATTTATACGGGCCAAAAAGATTCACAAAAGCTATTTATTGAATCGTTTGATTACAACAAAGAACAATGCGTTGAAAAAGTGCTGCACGATGTAGAAGAATGCTTTAGCTTTGAAGAAGGCACCATCACCTGGATTAATATAAACGGACTAAACCACGTTAATGAGATAGAGAGAATAGGCGAACATTACGAACTGCACCCCTTGGTGTTGGAGGATATCGTAAACATTTCGCAGCGCCCCAAAATTGATGAATACAACGAGTATCTGTTTGTGGTGCTAAAAATGCTTTATTATGACGCCAACGAAAACATTGTTTCAGAACAGGTCAGTTTTGTGCTGGGCCCCGATTATGTACTAACTTTTCAAGAAGCCGAAGGCGATGTACTCGATAGTGTTAGGGAACGCATAAGGCATGCCAAAGGACGCGTACGCAGCATGGGCGCCGATTATTTGCTCTATGCTTTAATTGATGCGATAACAGACCATTATTTTAGTGTTATTGAAATACTTGGCGACAAAATTGAAGATTTTGAAACCTCCATTTTTTCAGGCGATGTAGATGATGACATTAGCCAGAACATACAAAACTTAAAACGTGAAATATTACGTGTTAGACGTGCTATTTTTCCGCTGCGCGACATTATAAACCGCATTGAAAAAAACGAAAATAGCCTGATACACAAAAAAACGATAACCTATTACAAAGATGTTTACGATCATTTAATACAGGTTACAGAGAATATTGATATTTACCGTGAAATGATCTGGAGTTTAATGGACATGTACATGACATCCATTAGCAACAAAATGAACGAAGTAATGAAAGTACTTACCATTATGGCTTCTATTTTTATCCCCTTAACCTTTATTGCTGGCATTTACGGTATGAATTTCGAATATATACCTGAACTTCGGTACAAGTACAGTTATTTTATACTTTGGGGCATTATGATCTTACTTTTTATTGCCATGCTTATTTATTTTAAGCGGAAAAAGTGGTTGTAAACACATCTTAACACAGCACTTCCTTATATTTAAACAAATTAAACAGAGAGAAAAAAATTTAACCTATTTCAGGATATTTACATGCTATCCCCAATAATAAATATACATACAAAAATTCGTCTTATCTGGATTAAATTGAACTACAAAGAACAATAAGAAACTTCAAGATTAAGTAATGTAGCTCTGGTCAACACAATAAAGTTCGCCATGGGTTTTCTTTCTGGTTTGCATTTGCTAAATTAGGTACTTAAACAACACTAACCATACCAATTATACCTGCCAGAAAAATAAATTTATAACCAAAACATATGTTCTCATTTTTCTTAAATGTATATCGATTTGCCAAAATTATTTTTAAAGGCATCAAAGAAGATTCAGAATTTCGATTTTTATTTCTATTTGTTATTTTCCTGCTAATCGGTTCAACTCTTTTCTATTACCAATATGAAAATTGGCTTGTTATAGACGCTTTATATTTTTCAGTCATGACGATGTCTACTGTTGGTTATGGCGATTTTGTTCCCAATACCGTTACCAGTAAAATATTCACTATTATTTTTACCTTCTTATCTATAGGCGCCTTTGTTGCTTTAACTGCCAATATGATACAGCTAAGCATTGATAACAGTCATAAAAAAGTTTGGAAAAGAAATAAATCGAAAAAACAATAAAACCGTTAGCTAGGTGCTAAACCAAAAACCATGAAAATTAAAGCACTCAAAATATACACTCAAAATTTTTCAAAACAGATTGATTTTTATTCGAACATCATTGGATTAAACTTGATTGAAAAGTCAGAAAACCAAGCAATTTTCAAAATAGGAAAATCAAATCTTGAAATTGTAAAAAGCAATACGTTTCAGCCTTACCACTTTGCAATAAACATTCCTTGAGATAAAGAAAATGAGGCTTTAGAATGGTTAAAAAAACGTGTGGAAATCTTAAAAATAGACAAAGAAAAAATTCAAGACTTTGATTCTTGGAACGCCAAGGCCATCTATTTCTACGACAACGACAAAAACATTGTTGAATGTATTGCTCGAAAAAATTTAAAAAATGAAAACCCAGATGATTTTAGTGTTGATTCATTACTTGAAATTTCTGAAATCGGCATGCCGGTTAGTAACATAGAAACAACATACAAAACGCTAAAAAAGATATCTAATATTGATGTATATGATGGTGGATTTGAAAAATTTTGTGCTATCGGAGACGAAAATGGATTGTTCATATGCATTAATAAAAAACTTAAAGATTGGTTTCCTACGGGTGACAAGGCTTTTTCTTCTGAATTTAAAATTAAGTTTAAAGAGAAAGAACTAGAATATATAATAGAATTTGTGAACGAAGAAGTTAAATTGGTAACTTAATACTTTTACAAGCTAAAATCCCATAAATATGAAAACAAGAATTCCACTGCTTTTAGTAATGCTCATTTGCACGCAGTTACACAGCCAAAAACCAAGAGCAAGAGATTTAGGTATTCCTTTTGTGGGAAGTACAGGAAAGTTTAATGCCATTACCGATGTAGAAGGTGTAGAAGTTGGATACAGCACAATCATTTCTGGCGAAGGCGAAAACATTTTAGGCAAGGGCCCAATACGAACTGGGGTTACGGCAATTTTTCCTAGAGGGAAAGCCAAAAAATTCAATCCGGTTTATGCCAACTGGTATAGCCTTAATGGTAACGGAGAAATGACCGGAACAACATGGGTTACCGAATCTGGGTTTTTAGAAACCCCTATTATGATAACAAACACCAATAGTGTTGGTGAGGTTAGGCAGGCTGTACTAAAATGGTTTGTTGATACAGATTGGTACAATGGCGAAAGCTGGTGGTACACCTATCCAGTGGTAGCCGAAACCTATGATGGATTTTTGAATGATATTTATGGGTTTCATGTAAAAGAAGAACATGTTTTAGAGGCCATTGAAAATTCTTCAAGTGGTAAAATAGCTGAAGGTAATGTTGGCGGCGGAACGGGCATGATGTGCTTAGGCTTCAAAGGAGGAACGGGAACCGCTTCAAGAGTTTTTAAAATTAAGGACTCAACATATACTGTTGGCGCCATAGTGCAATCCAATTTCGGAGCTAAACGAAACTTATCAATAGCTGGTGTTCCGGTTGGAATTGAATTAAAGGACACTTTAAATTACGAATATAAATCACCTCCAAAATCAAGACGCCAGGAAGGAGACGGTTCCATTATCGTTATAGTTGCAACAGATGTTCCATTATTACCCCATCAGTTAAAAAGGGTTTCCCAAAGAATACCTTTAGGTGTGGGTATTGTTGGCGGCCGAGGAAGTAATGGCTCTGGAGATATTTTTTTAGCGTTTTCAACAGCAAATGAAGAAGCATTTAATCGTAATGAAATGACAACCGTACAAACCATGTCAAACGATTTACTAATGCCTGTTTTTGAAGCAACAGTTCAAGCAGTTGAAGAAGCCATAATAAATGCCATGGTAGCTGCAGAAACTATGATAGGGATTAATGGGAATAAAGCATACGCCATTCCACACAATCTACTTATTGAAACTTTAAAGAAATACAATCGGATAACAGAATAAACTAATCTCTTAGCTAGCTTTAATCGAAATAGTCAAAATAATCGAAAATACATAAATACACCTAATGGCAACAAACAACTATATAAGATTGCTTTTGGTCTTGCGTTGTTCACCATAATCTACAACATAGCAGAAGATCTCATTTCTACCTACCTTGGGTTTGAAGACGAAAGCTTGGTGCTTTTTGGTTTTGGTTCAGATAGTTTTATTGAAGTGATGTCTGGTCTTGGCATTGCCCATATGATTTTAAGAATTCAAAACAACCCAAACAGTAAACGTGATAATTTTGAACGTACCGCACTTAGAATTACCGGAACGGCTTTCTATATACTGGTTTTTGCCTTAGTGATAACAAGTATATATAACATTTGGACGACGCATAAACCGATCACTACATTTTGGGGCGTGGTTATTTCAATAATTTCAATTCTTACTATGTGGATTTTGGTGGCTTGGAAAAGGAAGGTTGGAAAACAGCTAAATTCCGCTCCAATTTTAGCCGATGCCATCTGCACCATGGTTTGCGTTTACATGTCTATTATTTTGTTAATCAGCAGTGGCATTTATGAACTTTTTGGAATTGCTTACATAGACAGTCTTGGCACGTTGGGGCTTTCTTATTTTGCTTTTAAAGAAGGGAAAGAGTGCTTTGAAAAAGCGAAAAGCGATAAAAATTGTTGTTGCGAATAAAAACAAGGCCTGCCTCCTTCTGCCAGTCTGACATTTTAACAAAACCATATCATTTAACAAATTCTATTGGTACATTTTTTGCTGTTTAAGAAGCGAATTTTAGTTTAATTTAAAAGTATCTGTTATGAAAACGCTTAAAATTATACCATTGTTCTCTTTACTTATTTTTTTTAATTGCTCAGGTCAAGAAAAACAAAACAAAATCGCGCAAAACAGCACTATTCCCGATGAAAACATTACCGTAAACAAAGAATACGATGAGAATGGTAATCTAGTAAAGTATGATTCCATTTACTCATACAGTTATTCGTCCAGCGGAAAACTAAACGATAGTTTAAAAATGGAATTCGAAAAGCACTTTAAAAACAAAAACATGTTTAATGATGCGTTTTTTAATGACTTTTTTGGAGAAAAGACAAATCTTCAAGATTTCAACCCTGATGATTTCTTTCAGAAAGGTCTTATGGAGCATGATGAGCAAATCAAAAAGATAATGCAACGCATGGATTCGCTTCACCAGTTGTTCTTCAATGAGCGTTCGCAGCCCATTATACCTGCCGAACCAGATAAACCTGAACCCAGCACCCAAAAAATGAACCTAAAACAAATTTAAAAGAAACGCTTTAGGTCATTTTTATCTAAGATAAGCAGATAGATTCAAAACAACGACAAATATTAATTGCTAACATTTCTATAACCGTTAAATAAAAATTAAAACCAGCATTATCGCTGGTTTCTTTTTTATATTTGGATTTTTGCTAACACAACCACTATGCGCAAAATCTTTTCATACGTATTTATTTTCATATTAATTTGCTCAACAGTACAAGCTCAAAAACCAAAAACACCTTCATCTGCAGAGATTTATAAAGCCCTAAAAAAGTTAAACTTTTTAGGTTCTGTTTTGTACGTGGCTGCACACCCAGATGACGAGAACACAAGGTTAATTTCATACCTCTCAAATCAATTAAATGCACGCACAGCCTATTTATCCCTAACGCGAGGTGATGGCGGTCAAAACCTCATCGGACCTGAAATACGGGAACTTTTGGGTGTTATTAGAACCCAAGAGTTGTTGGCGGCACGGCGTGTTGATGGTGGCGAACAACTATTTACACGAGCCAACGATTTCGGCTACTCGAAGCACCCCGACGAAACCCTTGATATTTGGAACAAAAAAGAAGTTTTAAGTGATGTGGTTTTGGCCATCAGGAAATTTAAACCAGATGTTATCATAAACCGTTTCGACCACCGTTCTCCAGGAAGTACACACGGGCACCATACCAGCTCGGCCATGTTAAGCATGGAAGCCTTCGATTTAGCTAACAACAAATCTGTTTACCCCGAACAACTCCAACAAACCAGTGTGTGGCAACCAAAACGCTTGTTTTACAATACAAGCTGGTGGCGTTATGGCAGTAGAGAAAACTTTGACAAAATAGATAAAAGCAATATGCTTATTTTTGATGTTGGCATGTACTACCCTATAAGCGGCACATCAAACAACGAAGTCGCCGCCCTAGCTAGAAGCCAACATTTAAGCCAAGGATTTGGCACCTCGCTGCAACGTGGCAGCCAAAACGAATATATTGAGTTTTTAAAAGGCGAACCTCTAGAAAACAATCAAAATATTTTTGCTGGAATCGACACCTCTTGGAGCCGTATAAAAGGGGGAGAAGCTATTGGTGATATTCTATGTAAAATAGAAAAGAATTTTAATTTTAAAAACCCTTCGGTGCATATTTCAGAACTTATTGAAGCTTACAAATTACTTCAAAAAGTTGAAAATAAGCATTGGAAAACTCAAAAAACAAAAGCCTTAAAATCTATTATTGAAATGTGTGCTGGCCTGTATTTGGAAGCATCAGCAGAAACCCACATAGCGGCACCTTCAGAAACAGTAAATATAAACATTGAAGCCGTTAACCGAAGCGAAACACCTATAACCTTAGTAAGTTTAACCAATACCGATGGTTTGAATATTTTGAAAAATATTTCTCTTAACAACAATACCAAATTCAGCTTTAAAGAAGCCATTAAAATTAAAGATGATGCTCAACCCACTTCCCCTTATTGGTTAAACAGCAAAGGCACTTTGGGTATGTATAAAGTGGAAAACAAAAACCTCATTGGTTTGCCTGAAACACCCAGAATTCTAAAATTCAATTTCAATCTACTCATTGAAAACTATCCAATTTCGTTCACTAAAAACATCATTCAACGCTATTCAGAACCAGACAAAGGGGAGCTTTATCGACCTTTTGAAATTATTCCTGAGGCCTCGGCAAAAATCACTAAAAAAGCCATCATTCTAAATAGTGATAAACAACACGATATAACCGTTTTAGTAAAAGCTGGTCGCGATAATTTGGAAGGTTCAGTTGAAATTTGCCATCCCGAAGACTGGCATGTTTACCCAAAGACCCAAAAAGTTTCCATTACCCATAAAGGTGAGGAGCAAACCTTGGTTTTCACTTTGATTCCACCTAAAAACCAAAGCGAAGGATATATTGGTCCTATAGTTCATATTGGCGATAAAGAATATACCAAAGAGCTCATTGAAATTGAATATGAGCATATACCAAACCAAATTGTTTTATTGCCCAGTGAAAGTAAAGTTGTTCGGCTGGATATTAAAAAACGCGGTGAAAACATAGCCTATATTCAAGGTGCGGGAGATACGGTTCCCGAGAGTTTGGAACAAATTGGTTATAATGTGAGAACGATTACTCCCGATGAAATTAGTCCAGAAACGCTGAGCCTATTCGATGCCGTAGTGGTTGGTATCAGGGCATATAATACTTTGGATAATTTACAATTTAAGCAACAACAACTTTTTGATTTTGTTGAGCAAGGTGGCAACATGATTGTACAATACAGCAAATCCTACGGGTTGAAATTTGATAATATAGCTCCATACGACTTAAAGTTATCACATGACCGTGTTACAGATGAACATGCCGAAGTCCGTTTTTTAACCCCTGAGCACCCCGTACTAAATTACCCTAACAAAATCTCCAAAACCGATTTTGCAGGCTGGACACAAGAGCGCGGCTTATATTTTCCTAATGCATGGGGCAAAGAATTTACCCCCATATTATCCATGAATGATAAAAACGAAAGTCCGAAAGAAGGCGGTTTGTTGGTCGCTAAACACGGAAAAGGCTATTACATTTATACAGGTCTAAGTTTTTTTAGGGAGTTTCCTGCTGGAGTTTCTGGTGCCTACCGATTGTTTGCCAATATGCTTTCCATTGGAAAAGAGGACCTAAAACAACACGCCCAATTAAACGACTAAATTATGGAAGAAAACGAACCACCTAAGCACATATGGTTAAAATGGTATTCCATCGTTTTAATAGCTAATTCGATTTACTTTTTTGTGTTTTACCTCATCACCAAATCCTTTTAAAACATGCAAATTTTAAGCTGGATTGATTGGACGGTTTTAGCCATCACACTAATAGCCATTGTAGCTTATGGAACATGGCAAACCCGTGGCAGTAAAAATGTAACCGACTATTTGCGTGGTGGAAACACCTCAAAATGGTGGACCATAGGTTTATCCGTAATGGCCACCCAAGCCAGCGCCATAACATTTCTTTCTACACCAGGCCAAGCTTTTAACGACGGCATGGGCTTCGTACAATTTTACTTTGGCCTTCCCATTGCCATGATTGTTATCTGTATGGTTTTTATACCCCTGTTCTATCGTTTAAAAGTTTACACCGCCTACGAGTTTTTAGAAAATAGATTCGACTTAAAAACAAGAACACTTGCCGCCATTTTATTTTTAATTCAACGCGGGTTAGCAGCAGGCATTACCATATTTGCGCCCGCCATTATTCTATCGGTAGTTTTGGGCTGGGATTTGCTAACTCTAAATATCGCCATAGGAGTGTTGGTCATTATATATACCGTTTCGGGCGGTACGCGTGCGGTAAACGTTACACAAAAGCACCAAATGCTGGTTATTTTTATCGGAATGCTCGTAGCGTTCTTCTTAATTTTCGATAAGCTTCCGCCCGATATCACGTTTAAAAAAGCCCTCGATATTGCCGGAGCAAGTGGCAAAATGCAAGTATTGGATTTTTCATTCAACCTCAATAATCGCTATACGTTTTGGAGTGGTATTATTGGCGGAACGTTTTTAATGCTGTCCTATTTTGGGACCGACCAGAGCCAAGTACAGCGTTATCTATCAGGAAAATCGGTTAAAGAAATGCAACTAGGGTTAATTTTTAACGGGCTACTTAAAATACCCATGCAATTCTTCATTTTATTGGTTGGGGTGATGGTTTTTGTGTTCTATCAGTTTCACGAAGCACCGGTTAATTTTAACCCAACCGCTACAGAGCTTGTTTTAAATTCGGAATATTCAGACGAATACAAAGCGCTTCAGCAAGAACAAAAAGCTGTTTTTAACGATAAGCAAACCATTATAAAATCGTTTATTACCTCTGAAACCCCAAACGCTTCAAATTATATAGCCATTGCCAACGAAGCCCAGAACGAAATCAGGGCCGAGGCCAGAAATTTAATCGATAAAGCTTCAGAAAAACAAGATATAAAAGTTGAAAGCAATGATAAAGATTATGTTTTTATCCACTTCATTTTAAACAACCTACCCCGTGGATTAATCGGACTGCTTTTAGCCGTTATTTTAAGTGCCGCCATGTCCAGCACCGCCAGCGAACTTAACGCACTAGGCTCGACGACCACCATCGATTTATATAAAAGAAATACGACCGAAAAAAGCGAGGAACATATGGTTAAAGCCTCAAAATGGTTCACCTTTGCTTGGGGTATCATGGCGATAGCTGTAGCTTGTGTTGCGAATTTGGCTGAAAACTTAATACAGTTAGTAAACATTATCGGATCAATCTTTTATGGTAACGTCCTAGGCATTTTCCTATTGGCGTTTTTCGTTAAATTTGTAAAAGGTCACGCCGTTTTTATGGCTGCTTTAATGACACAAGCAGCAGTGATTGCACTCTACTTTTTAAACGAATTCGATATTATAAATTTACCGTTTTTATGGCTTAATTTCGTAGGATGTATCATAGTAATGGCTTTGGCTTGTTTAATTCAAATAACGCAAAGAAAATGACCAAACAGAAAGAAATAAAGACCATAAAATGGGGCATTATTGGTTTAGGAAGAATTGCCAATAGTTTTGCAACAGACCTAGCCACAATTAGTGATGCAGAATTGTATGCCGTAGCCTCGCGCTCGCAAAATAAAGCAGACGATTTTGCTAAAAAACATAACGCTAAAAAGGCATATAACAGTTATGAGGCATTAGCAAACGACAACAATATTGATGCCGTATACATTGCCACGCCACACAGTTTACACAAAGAAAATGCATTAATGTGTTTAGAAAATGGCATTGCTGTTTTGGGAGAAAAGCCGTTTGCCATGAACGCCAATGAAGTTAAAGACATGATTGCCAAAGCGAAAGAAAAAAACGTGCTTTTAATGGAAGCGCTTTGGACCTACTTCTTACCACATTACCAATATGTTTTAAGGGAACTAAAAAATAAAACCTACGGCAAAATTATTAAACTGGAAGCCGATTTTGGTTTTAAACGCCCTTATAACACCAATACCCGTCTTTTTGACAAAAAACTGGGTGGCGGTAGTCTTTTAGATATCGGTATCTACCCTATTTTTGCAGCGCTTTCTACGCTTGGCATACCTAAAAATATAGTGGCCAATGCCACTTTTTTTGAAAATGGAGCCGATAGCTCCTGCAATATGGAATTTAATTATAGTGGTGGTGTCAAGGCATTTTTAAAGAGTTCGCTTATCGAAGAGCTACCAACACAAGCCATTTTTGAATGTGATAAAGCGACCATAAAAATCAATACACAATTTCATGCGCCTTCTAATGTGTCAATTATAAAAGATGGTAAAGAAGAGATTAAAGACTTCAGCTACAACACCATAGGCTACAATTATGAAACGATTCATTTTAACAATCTGCTTCTTGAAGGAAAAAGAGAAAGTGATGTTATGACTTTTGATTTTAGCAAAAACTTAATAGAAACCTTAGATAAGGTTAGAAATATTATCGGACTCGATTACTAGTTCAAAAAAAGCAAAATCCCAATAATTCCAGAGGGATTTTGCTAATAAAAATTACTAAAATATGACATATTAATTGTTTTTTTCTTTTACTTACTAGTTTATCATACCATTAGAATCTACTTTTAATTTTTTCTTTTTACCTCCCTTTTTTAATAATAACTTATAAGTCTTCTCTGTGTATTTATCTTTATCATAAAATACAACGTAAAAAGAACGATCAACCAACCACTCAGGAAATTCAATAAAAACCGAGTTACGAATATGCTCTGGAAGCTTGATATTTTTATATTTTTCCAGAGTGCTTAAAATTACACCATCTTTGTTATAATAAGCATCTATAAATCCTTTAGACCCTATAAATCTTGATCTAAAAGTCTCATCTCTCCCATCATATAATGAGGAAGCCGATATATCATGCTTAGATGCAATATGTTCTAAGTTCTTAACACTTTCAGCTACATCTTTATTTTGTACCTTATCGAGATAGTCTCTATTAATATTGTTTAATACGACATCTTCTAATTGTACTTCTTGAGTAACTTGGGAATACCCTAGGCCGGTTACACCTATAATCAAAAAACCGAATAATAAATTTTTCATGACTTTTAATTTTAAAGGTTAATATATAATTCCAAATTTGAGAAAAAGGACAACATCATACTTAATAAAGGGGTTTCAATTGGTATAAATTTCGCCACGACATAATTTATACCATACAACTTATGTTGCCATATTTTAATATATGTCTCATTTTAAGGAACTGCTCCTGAAATTCTCTACATTTGCAACGCTTATAAAAACAGCTTATATTTTGAATGAGTCATTTTTATTATACTAAAAATAACCTGAAAGTTTTTATAAGCTACTGCGTCTAAGACTTCAAATTAAAATAATGTATGAACATAAAAATATGGTCTGATATACGCTGCCCCTTTTGCTATATTGGAAAAAAACATTTTGAAACCGCTCTAGAGCATTTCCCTCACAAAGACAAAGTAACAGTTGAATGGAAGAGTTTCGAGTTAGACCCTAACTTGCAAACTACTACAAATGTTGATGCTATAACCCATTTTGTTGAAACCAAAGGTATTGACAAAGAACGCGCAAAACATATGTTTAATAATGTTACGGCTATGGCCGCTAATACAGGGCTTGATTTTAAATTAGAACAATCTGTTCCTGCAAACTCATTAAATGCGCACCGTTTGTTGCACATAGCCAAAGAAAAAGGCTTAGCAAACCAAGCCAAAGAAGCCTTATTGAAAAGCCATCTTTCCGAAGGAAAAAATATTGACGACTTAGACGTTCTTGTATCTCTAGCCAATCAATTGGGTATGAACGCAACAGAAGTTAGAAAAACTCTAGAATCTGACGACTACACTTATGAAGTTAGACAAAACGAAATGGAAGCTAGAAACTTAGGAATTAATAGTGTACCGTTTTTTGTTCTGGATAACAAATACGGTATTTCTGGAGCACAACCCGTTGAAGTATTTACAGAAACGCTTGAAAAAGTCTGGAAAGAGAGCCAAAGTAAATTGGAAATTATTTCTACCAGCAACACCTGCGATGTAGATGGTAATTGCAACTAAGTTAAAAAAAGAAAAAAGCACAAGATTTAAACCTTGTGCTTTTGTATAACTATACGTTAATAAAATTACAACTTACATCGCCCCCCATTCTTTAAGCGAATCTTCATTCATTTTCACATAATCGGCATTTTCTGCTGCTTCAGCTCCAGCTAAGGATTTTTTAGCTGCTGCTATAGCCGCTTTTTTATCTCCTAGTTTAGCATAAATTAAAGACTGTTGTCTCAATTGCCAAAAGGCTGGTTTTTCTATCATACCCATAGCCTTTTCAATATATTCTTTAGCCCGATCTAAATTTTTACCTTCCTGTGAATAATAAACTGCAGCGGAATAATAATCATTAGCTCTTGGTCCACTTAAAGCTTTATCGATTGAAGCCTGAACTAAATCGCTAGTAGGCAATGTAAATGGTACACCAGCATAAGTGTTTTCCCAGATAAACTCAATTGTTGCACCATTGTTAGAAATACTGTTGATATCAATAGTGAAAGTTTCAACATTAAACGGCACCTCATGCGTTTTTACAGTAGTTTTAGCCGCTACTTTACTATCGTCCCAATTTCTTGGTGTACCCCAATTTTCGGTATCGCTGTAAAAGTAAACCTCCCAAGAATCCTTGCTAGGCTTAGTAAAAATAGCATAACTACCGGCTTTTAAGGTTTGACCATCAATTGTGGCATCGGTGCTAAATGTAATCATGGTGTTTTTGTTCGCTCCTGTTCTCCAAAGCTTTCCAAAAGGCACTAAATTGCCAAAAATGGTACGCCCTTTCACGCCAGGCCTTGAGTATTCTAAAGTAATATCAGTTAGCCCCACTTTTTGCTCAACCTTACTTGCCGGGCTTGGCGCGGGAGTCTCTACCTGAGCGTTTGTGGTATAAACCATGGTAAACGACAATAAAATTAATACTAGTCTTTTCATGTTGTTGATTTTTTTAATGTTTCGGTTAATTTTTAGTTCTAAAATTACGCATCGAAATGCTGATTAATGTTAACAAAAGCTTAAAATAAATTCATTATGAATCTACTTTCTAATATTTTGTTTAACTTATTATATTAATAGTTAAACATTTTGTAACTTTGTTAGAAACAACACAGTAATTATGGCAAAGAAAAAAAACATATCGAACGATGACATTATAAGTTTCTACATGGATTACATCCTTGAAAATAGTGAAAATCCAAAATCGATATACGCCTTTGCAAAGGCTAACAATTTTGAGGAAACTAAGTTTTACGAACACTTTGCTTCGTTTGAGGCCGTTGAAAAAGCCGTTTTTGAAGCTTTTTTTACAAATTCTTTGAAGGTACTCAACAATAGTGAAGACTATCAAATATTTGATGCTCGAAACAAATTACTCAGTTTCTACTACACTTTTTTTGAGAATTTAACGGCAAACAGAAGTTATGTGGTTTATGTGCTTAACAGCTACAAAAACAATCTAAAAGGACTAAAGGCTTTATCTGGTCTTAAAAAACATTTCTCTGAATACATCCACAGCTTAGGCATTCAAATGTTGGATTTGAAAGAAGAACGATTAGAAAAAATCCAGCAAAAAGCACTTAAAGAATCTGCATGGCTGCAACTTATACTTACCATAAAGTTTTGGCTGGACGATAGCTCTCCCGCATTTGAAAAAACCGACATATTTATCGAAAAATCGGTAAACACCAGTTTTGATGTTATCAATGTCGCCCCTTTACAAAGTGTTATGGACTTGGGCAAATTTTTATTTAAGGAAAAAATACATATGAACTAAAATGCCCATGAAAACTATAGACCATATTCCATCAACTAAAATATCTCGCGCCACCAAGCTCGTTTCAACGGGCGCCAAAGTGGGCGTAAACTATTTAAAATATTACGGAGACAAGATTGTATCTACCCCAGAAAAAGCGCGCGAACGATTAAACCAAAACAACGCGGCCGATATTTACGATAGCCTAAAACAACTTAAAGGCAGTGCTTTAAAAGTCGCACAGATGCTAAGTATGGAAAAAAGCATTTTACCTCGAGCTTATGTCGAGAAATTCTCACTGGCACAATTTTCGGTTCCACCCTTATCGCCGCCTTTGGTCATCAAGACCTTCAAAAAATATTTTGGCAAAACACCAGAAGATTTATTTGACAAGTTTAATGCGACTTCGGTAAATGCTGCCAGTATCGGTCAGGTTCACATCGCCGAAAAAGCGGGTAAAAAGTTAGCCGTTAAAATACAGTATCCGGGTGTTGCCGAAAGTATTGCTTCAGACCTTGCTATGGTAAAACCGGTAGCCATGAGCATGTTTAACATCAAAGGCAAAGACTCCGATGAATATTTTAAGGAAGTTGAAAATAAACTTATCGAAGAGACCAATTACATCCTAGAATTGCAACAAAGCGAAGAAATAGCAGCGGCTTGCTCGCACATTTCAAATTTAAAATTCCCAAATTATTATAAGGATTATTCATCTGAGCGCATTATTACAATGGACTACATGAAAGGTGAACACCTCTCGGAATTTACAGCCCATAACGCCAATAAAGAAAAAGCAAACAAAATTGGGCAAGCCCTTTGGGATTTTTACATGTTTCAAATTCATAAATTAAAAAAAGTACATGCCGACCCACACCCTGGGAATTTTTTGGTTTCTGAAGATGACGAATTGATTGCACTCGATTTTGGTTGCATGAAAACGATTCCAAACGACTTTTACAAACCCTATTTCGAACTTGCAAAAAAAGAGAACATTAATAACCATGATTATTTTGTATCAAAACTTTACGAACTCGAAATATTAAAGCAAGACGATACAGAAGAAGAAACAACGTTTTTTACTGCCATGTTTCATGAGATGTTAAGCCTATTTACGCAGCCTTTCCACCAAGATACTTTCGATTTTTCCAATGCCGATTTTTTTGGAAAAATAGCGGATTTAGGTGAGCGCTATTCAAAAAGTACAGAATTAAGAAAAATGAATGGCAACAGAGGCTCTAAACATTTTATTTACATCAACCGAACCTTTTTTGGCTTATACAACCTCATGTTCGACTTAAAAGCCGAAAACATAAAAATCGATAATTATTTAAAACTATCATGATCCATTACAGTAAAACAGACATAGAAGAATTAAACCACATTTTTAAAATCAACCTAATTAACAGTTGTTCGGGCTATAAATCGGCCAATCTTATTGGAACAACCACAAAAGCGGGTGTTGAAAATGTTGCCGTATTCAGTTCCATTACCCACATTGGGTCGAGTCCTGCTATGCTCGGTTTATTTTTAAGACCCACAACCGTAATAAGAAATACATACGAAAACATAAAATCTACTGGGTTTTACACCATCAACCACATTCATGAAAATATTACGGAAGCGGCTCACCACACCTCTGCAAAGTATGATGCCTCCATATCAGAATTTGATGTAACAAATCTAACGCCCGAGTACAAAAACGACTTTTTTGCACCATTTGTAGCGGGTTCGCCCATACAATTAGCTATGGAATTTGTTGAAGAATACCACATCAAAGCCAACGATACCATACTGGTAATAGGAAAAATAAATGGACTTTATGTTAACAATGGTTTAATTGAAAACGATGGTTTTATAAATCTTTCCCAAGCTAATGTAGCCGCTATAAATGGTTTGGACGGTTACGTAATTCCAGAAAAAAGGGTGCGTTTTGGTTACCAGCGCCCTAAAGATTTAACCCTAGAAAGCAAATAAAATAATAAAATGACAATTCTTGTAACAGGAGCAACAGGCTATATAGGCAAACGCCTTATCCCCTTTTTAATAAACGAAGGTCATACCGTTGTTTGTGTTGTTAGAGACCGTTTGAGAGCAGACAAAACCTATTTGGAAGAAGAAGGCATTTACTTTATTGAAGCCGACTTTTTAAAACCAGAAACACTTAAAAATATACCCAACGATATTGATGTGGCCTATTATCTTATACATTCCATGTCTAATTCGTCTAAAGATTTTGAATCGCTCGAAGCCCGTTGTGCCAAGAATTTCAAAACATATATTGAAAAAACCAACGTAAAACAGGTTATTTATTTAAGTGGTATAACCAACGAAGACAAACTTTCAAAGCACTTGCGCTCACGTAAAAATGTAGAAAGTATACTAAAATCGAAACGCTATGGGCTTACTATTTTTAAAGCTGGTATTATTGTGGGATCAGGCAGTTCTTCGTTTGAAATTATAAGGGATTTAGTTGAAAAACTGCCCTACATGATCGCTCCAAAATGGCTCAACACCAAAACCCAACCTTTAGCCATAAGAGATGTGCTTGCGTTTTTGTCGAGGGCTGTTGGTAAAGCCGAATTATACAACAAAACCTTCGATATTTTTGGGCCAGAAATCATTACCTACAAAGATATGCTACTTCAATTTGCAGAAGTAAGGGCGTTAAAGCGCTACATTCTAACCGTCCCCGTAATGACACCAAAGCTGTCATCTTATTGGTTGTATTTCGTAACTTCAACTTCTTACAAATTAGCTACTTCGTTGGTTGATAGTATGGGCGTTCAAATTATAGGAAAGCCAAGCGACATCAATAAAATTTTAAAAGTTAACCCCATAACCTACAAAGAAGCCGTAAAATTGGCTTTCGAAAAGATTGAGCAAAATAGTATTGTATCTAGTTGGAAAGACTCCATGGTAAGCAGTGGCAGGCTAAGAAACAATTTGCACAAATATATTAATGTGCCCCAATATGGTTGTTTTAAGGATTACAAAGAACGACGTGTAACCGATGCCAATAAAACCATCGATAAAATTTGGAAAATTGGCGGAAAAAACGGTTGGTACTACGGTAACTTTTTATGGCGCATAAGAGGTTATATCGACAAGTTTTTTGGCGGCATCGGCCTTAGGCGCGGACGAACCAGCCCTACAGATTTAGATGCCGGCGATGCACTTGATTTTTGGCGTGTTATTTTTGCAGATAAGCAAAAACGAAAACTACTCCTTTATGCCGAAATGCGCTTGCCTGGGGAAGCATGGCTCGAATTTAAAATTGAAAACAATCTATTAAAGCAAACAGCTACGTTTAGGCCACGCGGACTCTGGGGTCGCTTGTACTGGTACAGTGTACTGCCATTTCACGGATTTATATTCTCAGGAATGATTAACAAACTTGTAAAAGTTGAGTCATAAAAATAAACATTTACCACAAAAAACATGTCCGGTTTGCAAGCTTCCCTTTAGCTGGAGAAAAAAGTGGGAGAACAATTGGGAGCATATAAAATATTGCAGCAAACGATGCAGAGCGATAAGAAAAATACAGGATTAGTTTGGTTTAGAAACGATTTACGGGTTCGAGATAATGCTGTTCTCAATCTTGCCACCCAAAACCACGAGCAAATTATTGCCGTTTATTTTTTCGACCCTAGGCTATTTGAAGTTTCAAACTACGGGTTTAAAAAAACAGAAAAATTTCGGACCAAATTCCTTATTGAAACGGTTATAAACCTAAAAACAAACCTACTTAAGCTCAATATTGAACTTTTTGTTTTTTTCAAAAAACCAGAAACTGAATTCAACAGCTTTATCTCTAACTTCAACATCAAGAATGTCTATTTGCAAAAAGAATGGACAAAAGAAGAAAAACAAATTTTAAACTCTGTAAAAGCTTCCGTAAAACAAACTATCCAGTTTTACGAAATTTTTGACCAGTTTTTATACCACCCCGATGACATTAATATACCTTTCAAAAGCATTCCGAAGGTGTTTACAAATTTTAGAAAGACAGTTGAAAAAAACTGTAAAGTTAGGCCAATAGTTCAGAATACTTCAGCTGCAAAAAAAACCGACATCGCCAACAACACGACAATACCAACTTTAGAAACGCTTGGTTTTGAATATTTTGAAACCAACTCAAATTCAGCCTTCCCCTTTGAAGGCGGCGAAACAACCGCACTGCAACGCTTGATCTACTACGTTTTCGAAACCAAAAAACTGGGGTTTTATAAAAAAACACGAAACGGTTTAGTGGGCACAGATTACAGCTCAAAGCTTTCGCCATGGCTTGCAAATGGCAGTATTTCCGCAAGAACCATTTACTGGGCGGTTAAGCAATTTGAAAAGGAGCACTTTAAAAACCAATCAACCTACTGGCTCATTTTTGAATTGATTTGGCGCGATTATTTTAAATATATTTCATTGAAGCATGGCAACTCCATTTTTAAAATTGGCGGTATACTTGAAAAAGATTATGAATGGAACACTGATGAATATCTCGTAGAAAATTGGATTAACGGCAAAACGAGTTCAGCATTCGTTAATGCTAACATGGTAGAGTTACAAAAAACGGGATGGATGAGCAATAGAGGGCGACAAAATGTGGCTTCGTTTTTTTCAAGAGATTTACTCCTAGACTGGCGCATTGGCGCTGCTTACTTTGAATCGCTTCTTGTAGACTATGATGCACATAGCAATTATGGCAATTGGATGTACGTAGCCGGCGTTGGAAACGACCCTAGAGACCGAAAATTTGATACCGCTTTACAGTCGAAACGTTACGATTCGCTTGGTACTTTTCAAAAGCTTTGGTTACAAACAACTTTATTTTAAAATGAAAACACTTCGACTCATACTTGGCGACCAGCTAAACATAAAGCACTCTTGGTTTAAGGAAACAAACGATGAGGCTATTTATTGCCTTTTCGAGATGCGTCAAGAAACCGATTATGTAACACATCACATTCAAAAAGTCATCGGTTTCTTTGCTGCCATGCGCCAGTTTTCAGAAGATTTAAAAACCCTAGGCCATCAAATCATTTACCTCAAAATTAATGACGATAATAATCGGCAAAATTTGACTGATAATCTTTCCGAAATTATAAAAAACAAAAGCATTGAAAAGTTTGAATACATCTACCCCGATGAATATCGCTTAGATGAGCAATTAAAACAGTTTTGCAGTCAATTAAATATTGAACATAAAGTTTTTTCAGCGGAGCATTTTTATACAGAGCGTTTAGACCTCAAAACCTTTTTTCAAGGTAAAAAGCAATTTCTGATGGAAAATTTCTATCGAAATATGCGTAAAAAACATGACATTTTAATGATTGGCAATCAACCTGAAGGTGGTAAATGGAATTACGATAAGAGCAACAGGAACAAATGGAATGGCGATGTAAACATTCCACATTACAAATGGTTCAATAATGATGTTTCTGAGGTTATAGAAGATATCAAGATTACCAACATAGATACTATTGGACGTTTTATTTCCATGACATTTTCGTACCCCATTGATAGAAATCAAGCCTTAGAGCAGCTAAAATATTTTTGTGAAAATCTACTGGTTCATTTTGGCGATTATCAAGATACCATGCATACCGATGAAACCTATTTATTTCACTCAAGGTTGTCTTTCGCGATGAATTTAAAACTTATTTCTCCCAAAGATTGCGTTACCACCGCACTGAACTATTACATAAAACATGGCGACAATATTCACATTTCGCAAATCGAAGGCTTTATTAGGCAAATTATTGGTTGGCGTGAATATATGCGAGGCATGTACTGGGCCTTTATGCCTGAATACAAAACCCAAAATAAACTAGGGAACAATAATGCTTTGCCCGATTTTTTCTGGACTGGAAGCACCAAAATGAACTGTTTGAAACAGTCCATAACGAATTCACTAGACAATGGCTACGCGCACCACATACAACGCCTTATGATTACTGGAAATTATGCACTTTTAACACAAACAAACCCTGATGAGCTTGACCAATGGTATTTGGGCATTTATATTGATGCTCTTGAATGGGTACAATTAACGAATACCAGAGGAATGAGCCAGTTTGCCGATGGCGGAAAAATAGCTACAAAACCCTATGTTTCTTCTGCCTCCTACATACATAAAATGAGTAACTATTGCGATAGCTGCCATTACAATAAAAACAAAAAAACTGAAGATAATGCCTGTCCGTTTAACAGTCTATATTGGAATTTTTTAGATGAAAAACGAGAGCAACTCGGGAATAATTTCAGAATGAAAATGATGTATAGCATACTTGATAAAATGGATAGTTCAAAACTACAAAGCATTAAAAAAAGAGCGCAGCATATTATAAACAATCAAGATGCATACTAAGTCCGAAATACATTTAGTTTGGTTAAAACGTGACCTACGGCTGCAGGATAATGAAGCCATAAATAACGCCCTAAAATCTGGCGGTAAAGTTCTATTATTTTATTGTTTTGAACCCCTACTTTTAAACGATCCACATTATAGTCAACGTCATTGGGATTTTATAAAACAATCACTAACTGATTTAAATAATACTTTAAAACCATACAATTCGAAAGTACTCGTTGTACAATCTGATGTCATTGCAGCTATAAATCAGATTTTATCCTTTTACAAAATAAAAAACGTGTATTCGCACCAAGAAACGGGTTTACTTGTGACCTTTAACCGCGACAAATCATTTAAGCGTTTTTGTAAAAACAACATTATTAATTGGCACGAAAACATTAATAATGGAGTTCAACGCGGGTTAAAGGACCGTGCAAAATGGCTAGAGATTTGCGATGCTTTTTACGATATGGAACCATTGCCGTTTTCACCTAAAGACAACCAATTATTGGATTTAAGCTCCATAAATGAACTCGAAAAAAACTTAAATGTTCCCAACTTGAAAACGGATTTACATACGCCATTTCAAAAAGGTGGCCGCACCACAGGACTACGCTATTTAAAGTCATTTTTAAACGGCCGCTATGAAGATTACATGTTCAACATTTCCAAACCAGAATTGAGCCGAGCATCGTGCAGTAGGCTATCACCCTACATCGCATGGGGAAATTTGTCGGTTCGAGAAATCTTGCATAAAACAAACGATGTAAAGCAAGCAATAAAAAACAAAAAATCACTCAATGCCTTTATATCTCGTTTAAGATGGCAATCTCATTTTATTCAAAAGTTTGAAATGGAGCATACGATGGAAAAAGCGAGTGTTAACAAAGGCTATCACAAATTAAAAAAGCGCATTTCTTTAGAGTATCAAGAAGCGTGGAAAACTGGAAAAACAGGGTTTCCTTTAGTTGATGCCTGTATGCGGTGCTTAAATGAAACTGGTTACTTAAACTTTAGGATGCGTGCGCTTGTCGTATCATTCTTTACACACAACCTTTGGCAACCTTGGCAAGAAGCTACAACACACTTATCACAAATGTTTCTTGATTTTGAACCCGGTATTCACTTTCCCCAACTCCAAATGCAGGCAGGCGAAACAGGAATTAATACGCTTCGTATTTACAATCCCATAAAAAACAGTATTGAATACGATCCCGATGGTACTTTTATAAAAAAATGGGTGCCAGAACTTAAAAAACTGGAATTACCTTTTATTCACCAACCCTATTTAATGACAAAAATGGAACAACAATTTTATGATTTTAATTTGGGTGTAGATTACCCAAACCCTATCGTAGATATTGATGTTACCAGAAAAAAAGCATCAGACACACTTTGGAACCTTCGAAAAAACAGCCTAGTAAAACGCGAAAGTAAAAGGATTTTAAAGAAACATACTTTAGCGAATCGTAACAATTTTAAAAATCACGATAGCAAAGCTTAGCATACTATCAATCCATTAAACGTATATTTTTGTTTAACTTATTTTAATAATAATTAAACATTTTGTACCTTTGTTATCATATGGTTTTAGATTCTACTTATTACAACAAAGAGCATAAAGAAATAATAACCGATTTAGTTGGGCGGTCTTTCACTTTGTTGGAAATATTCAAAATGCGCGGTATTGGTTCCAAAAGAATGATTATTGGAGAAGTAAGCCCTAATCTAAAAACTTACATGAACACGGTTTCGGATGTAAATTATGGAAATATTGAATTAAGAAAAAACGGTATTCTTATTTACATTAACAAAGGGCTTAAAAATTACACTTGGATAATTCCCTATTATCAGCTTGTACTGTACAAAACAAATGGTATTAGTATCCATGCGCAAGGCAAATTCATTCATTTTATAAACAATAAAACCTTCAGGGAAAACAGAACTTTTTTCAAAAAATTGATGGAAGAAAAATTACGCTTTGATGAAACACATAAATTTCAAAACGCATGACTTTATCTGATTATGACATAGATAGAGTTATTGAAATGGCTTGGGAAGACCGAACCACTTTTGATGCTATTGCATTTCAATTTGGCTTAAAGGAACAAGATGTCATCACCATTATGCGTAATAAACTAAAAGCCAATAGCTTTAAGCTTTGGCGCAAACGGGTTCAAGGCAGGAAAACCAAGCATGAAAAGCTAAGGCGTTTTAAAAATGGACGTTTTAAGTGTTCAAGGCAAAGACAAATTAGTAACAACAAAATCGCAAAACGCTAATCAGTTTAAATTATCATCAAAAAATTGCATAACATATGAAAATAGAATCAGAACATACCAAAACCAACGGGCGTAAATTAAATGGTTTTTCCGTTGATGATATCGGTGACGACCACTTATACACAGGTCTTGAAACACCATTAAAAAAAGATGCGTTTAAACTCACAGACCAAGAGAAAAAAGAGCGTATCGCGATTTTATTCGAAGAAATTATGGATGTAATGGGTATGGATTTAAGAGACGATTCTCTTCGCGGCACTCCCAAGCGCGTCGCCAAAATGTACATTGACGAAATTTTCTCCGGACTAAATCCAAAAAACAAGCCCAAAGTGGCGCTTTTCGACAATAAATATCAGTACAACCAAATGTTGGTTGAAAAAAACATAAGCTTTTATTCCAATTGCGAGCACCACTTTGTTCCCATTATTGGTAAGGCTCATGTGGCATACATATCGTCTGGAAAAGTTATTGGCTTATCAAAACTTAATAGAATTGTCCAGTACTATGCCAAACGCCCACAAGTTCAAGAAAGGCTCACTAATCAAATAGCTCAAGAACTAAAAAGTATTTTAAAAACAGAAGATGTTGCAGTTATTATAGACGCTAAACACTTATGCGTGTCCTCAAGAGGAATTAAAGACGACACATCATCCACTACAACCTGTTATTATGGCGGAAAGTTTAACGCGCCACAAAAAATTGCAGAACTTCAAAATCATATAAAATTGGACTAATTATGGAATTAATGGAAAGTGCTTTAAAATTAGAACAAAGGAAAATGAAATCGCTATCTACGAGCGACCGAGTAAAAATATCTAGAGAAGCCAAGTACCTTATTTTAGGATTAAATGAGGTTTACAAGAAAACGAAAGATGACAATTTAATGGATATGATGAAAAGATTGACCGCTTTAAAACGTAAAGTAGAAAAACGCCTAAAAGGTGCTCCCCTTACGATTTAAGGCTTGATACTTTTTAAAAAATCGATATCCAACAATAAACCATATTAAAGTTTTTATAAAAAACATTGACAAAAATCATAAATATCATAGATTTTACTATATTGTGAAATTGAGGAAATACTACATATTTCGTTTAATAGCAATTTTAGAATAAAGATCAAAACTATGGAGATTATTGACCGAGCTTTAGAATTCGAGCAACGCAAACACACCTTTAAAACCACAAGTGAGCGAATCGAATCTTCTAGAGAAGTTAAAGACTTAATACTGAGTTTAAACAAAATATACAAAAAAGATAAAGATCCTGAAATTATGGATCTTATGAAACGCTTAACAGCAATAAAACAAAAAATTGAAAAACGGCTAAAGGGCAGGCCATAAATTCTAAGATGCCCTGAAACCTATGAGAACAATAATTATAATTGGTGGCAGTAAGGGCATCGGAAACACCATTCTAAATAACCAAATCCAATCCTGTAATATAATCAATATTAGCAGGAACGCTCCCGAACAAGAGCATCCTAATTTAACGCATCACACTTGTGATATTTTAAAGGACAATTTACCAGAGATTGAAACTGCAGATACTTTAATCTACTGCCCAGGAAGTATCAACCTAAAACCTATTTTGCGATTAAGCGCTGAGGATTTCCAAAATGATTTCGATATTAATGTTCTTGGCGCAGTAAAAGCTATACAAAAGTATCTTCCTATTTTAAAAAACGGTGACCAACCATCAATCCTACTTTTCAGTACCGTTGCAGCCAAATTGGGCATGCCATTTCACGCTAGTATCGCAACAGCTAAATCTGGAGTAGAAGGTTTAGTAAAATCACTTGGTGCTGAGCTTACACCTACTATTCGTATTAACGCCATTGCTCCAACGGTAACCAATACCCAATTGGCGTCTAAGCTTCTGCGGAACGATAAAATGATTGATAACATTACCGAAAGACACCCTCTAAAAAAGTATTTAGAACCTCAAGAGGTAGCCGACATGGCGTCATTTTTAATTTCAGATAAATCGGCGTCCATTTCTGGCCAAATTTTTGAAATGGACTGTGGTATTGTGAGTTTCAAATTATAAACACTAAAACAAAAATAGCGATGTTTAGTTTTTTCAAGAAAAAATCAAAAAAAGAAAAGTTAGAAGCACAGTTTAAAAAATTAATGCAAGAGTGGCATGAACTCTCCTCAATTAATAGAACAGCTAGCGATCAAAAATTTGCTCAAGCGCAAGATATTGCTAATATTTTAAACAGAATGAAACATGAAGCTGCTTAAATACATTATATTTTTTTTAGTGATAAACTTTGCTGGGCTAGCTATTGGCACATGGTTAATGGATAACGGTCCGCAAACGGTATGGTACCTGAACTTGAACAAAGCCCCATGGACACCCCCTGGCTGGGTATTTGGCACAGCTTGGACTACCATAATGCTGTGCTTCTCTATTTACATGGCATTTTTGTACAAACGACTACCCGGAAGCACTACACTAATAGCGCTTTTTACTCTTCAATTTATTCTTAATGTGCTTTGGAACTATATCTTTTTCAACAAACATTTTATTGCCGCAGGTTTGGCATGTATCATTCTGCTAACACTCGTCATATTCAAATTTATTTTTGATTACAAAGGTATCATGAACAAAAAAACCATTCTCATACTCCCCTATTTTGTTTGGTTGTGTGTAGCTACATCACTTAACGCATACATCCTATCTAACAATTAAAGGCATGAAAATATACAGGTTACACAAAAAACAAAATTTACCCATTTCAGCATCACAGGCATGGCATTTTTTATCAGACCCCAAAAACCTAAAAACCATAACGCCAGATTATATGGGGTTCAACATACTTTCTGGTGCCGATAGACCCATGTTCGCAGGGCAAATTATTCAATATACCGTAACACCTGTTTTGGGTATAAAAACCAAATGGGTAACCGAAATAACCCATAGTTTGGATCAAAAATACTTTGTTGACGAACAAAGGTTTGGCCCCTATGCACTGTGGCACCATAAGCACTTTATAAAAGAAATTGAAGGCGGTGTAGAAATGGAAGACATTATCGATTACAAACTCCCTTTCGGTCTTATCGGTCAAATGGTTCACCCTTTTATTGTTAAGCCTAAATTAGAAGAAATTTTTAGCTATAGACGCAAAAAACTTGAAGACATTTTTGGTAAATACTAAAGCCATGACCTGAAAAAGCATCAACTAAAACATGAAACAACCTTTAAATATATTTTGGTTTCGTCGCGATTTACGATTAGATGACAATGTTGGCTTTTATGAAGCCCTAAAGAGCGAAAACCCTGTCTTGCCAATTTTTATTTTCGATAAAAATATTCTTGACAAGCTCCGCGAAAACGATGCACGCGTCACCTTTATTTATAACACTTTGCAGAGTATGCGGAATGAGTTGCAACAAGAAAGAGACAGTAGCATTGCTATATTTTACGGAAAACCTGAAAGCGTTTTTGAAAATCTTATTAACGATTACGATATTAATACAATCTACACCAACCACGATTATGAACCTTATGCCAAAGAACGTGACTCTAAAATAGCATCACTTTTAGAACAGCATAGCATTTCGTTTAAAACGTTTAAAGATCAGGTTGTTTTTGAAAAAAACGATGTACTAAAAAGTGACGGAACACCTTACGTGGTCTACACACCGTACATGAAAACCTGGAAAGAAAAGTTTAAAAACCACAGCCTAGAAATTTATTACACGAATAGCTATTTAAATAATTTAGTAAAACATACCAGGCTACCCAATGTTACTTTGGCCGATATGGGCTTTAAAACGGCATCACAAAAAATTGAAGATTACACAGTAACCCCTACCCTTATCAAACAATACGAAAGCAAACGGAATTTTCCTGCCAAAGACGCTACTTCAAAACTAGGTCCACACTTAAGGTTTGGTACAGTAAGTGTTAGGAAAATGATAAAAAAAGCCATTGCCGAAAAAAACGAAATTTTTTGGCACGAGCTTATTTGGCGCGAATTCTTCATGCATATTTTATGGCATTTTCCGCACACGGCAACAAAAAGTTTTAAACCTAAATATGACCGTATTGAGTGGCGCAACAACGAAGATGAATTTAAATTGTGGTGTGAAGGTAAAACGGGCTATCCTTTCGTAGATGCCGGCATGCGCCAACTTAACCAAACGGGGTTTATGCACAACCGCGTGCGCATGCTTGTGGGCAGTTTTTTATGTAAACACCTATTGATTGATTGGCGCTGGGGCGAAGCCTATTTCGCCGAAAAACTGCACGATTACGAAATGGCCAGTAACGTAGGCAACTGGCAGTGGGTGGCTGGCTGCGGTGTGGATGCCGCACCATATTTTAGAATTTTCAACCCAACCACACAAATTGAAAAATTTGATAAAAACTTAGAGTATATTAAAACATGGGTACCCGATTTTCAAGAGCTCACTTACCCTGAAAAAATGGTAGACCATAAAATGGCTCGCGAACGCTGCTTACAGGTTTACAAGGCTGCTTTAAACTAGTATTTGTTGCAAACTAACACATGAAGGTTTACCGTTTACTGCTGTTTAAACAGAAACTTGATTGTTAATTTTACGTGGAGTGTTACAGAAAACAACAAGCTAAAGAGCATTTGCGACTGTATAGTTGTCGTCTTTTAGTTTGCGAGACGAAAGTCAAATCAACTAATCCAATTGCATTGTTTTAAGCATGAATTTGGTTTACACTTTTTACTTTGTTATCTGTAAACGGAACTTAACTATTATGATGGCCTAAAAACACAAAAACTTGATAATTATTCGATTACCAAGTTTTTGATGCTTATTGATTTGTTAAAAAGTCGGGGTGGCAGGATTCGAACCTGCGACCTCCGCGTCCCAAACGCGGCGCGATAACCGGGCTACGCTACACCCCGAGCTGAGCGTTAAAAAATATCTTGAAGACATTTTTAGCGAAAAAACCAGCCGGGGCATGGCTTTTCTAAACTCTAGCGGAGAGACCGGGATTCGAACCCGGGCAACACTTACGCGTTGACAGATTAGCAATCTGCTCCATTACCACTCTGGCACCTCTCCTAAATTTTTTAAATAAGAACCTGTGCAATAAAATTGCGGTTGCAAATGTAATTCATACCTAAGAAGCACACAACTATTTTTAGACTTTTTTCTGAATTTTATTCGGGATATTCAATTCTTAAATGATAAATGTTTGCTAGCTTGTGCTTTAGCACTTTCTTTATCGATTCAATCTCTTTAAAAGTAATGTTGGCATTTAAAAATTGCCCCTCTTCAATCTGCTTATTTATAATATTCTCTACAAAAGCTTCAATTTTAGTTGAATTAGGTTCTTTTAAACTTTTCGATGCCGCTTCAATACTATCGCACATCATTAAAATAGCAGTTTCTTTACTAAATGGTTTTGGCCCTGGATAACTAAAATCTTTTCGGTCAACTACCTCAAAATCTTTTTTCTCCTTCATATAAAAATAGTAAACCAAACTGGTGCCATGGTGTGTTCTTATGAAGTCAATCACCCTATCGGGCAAATTGTTTTTTCGTGCTATTTCAATGCCGTTTAAAACATGATTGGTTATAATACGGGCACTTTCCTTCGCAGAAAGTTCATCGTGAGGATTGATTCCTGTAGATTGATTTTCGGTAAAATAGGTTGGGGTTTTCATTTTACCGATATCGTGGTACAGTGCACCTACCCTAACCAACATCGAATTTGCTCCAATTTCATTTGCTGAAGCTTCAGCTAAATTGGCTACATTAAGCGAGTGGTGAAATGTACCTGGGGCCAAATTAGAAAGCTCTTTGAGTAACTTTGTATTGGTATCGGACAACTCTAAAAGTGACACATCTGACACTAAACCAAATAGCTTCTCGTAGGCATAAATTAATGGCTGTACAAACAATGTGGCCAATCCGCATAAAATAAACCAAATGAAGGTTTGCCAATGTAAAGCTTCAACACTTCCTTCGTGAATTACAAAAAAAGCAAAGTAAGCAATAATGTAAATTAGTGTTATCTGACCAACCGAAATAAACAAATTAGCACGTTTATACAATTCTGATACAGTAAGAATGGTTACAATTCCCGCTATTATTTGAAGAAAAACATATTCAAAACTATTGGGCACAATAAACCCCAAAAGTAATACCGTTAATACATGGGCAAACAGCCCCAACCTGGCATCAAAAAACGCTTTGAACACTAACGGCAAAATACAAATAGGGACAATATAAATGTACTTGGCATCATAATTTACAACTAACGTTGTGATAAAAATGAGCAACGAAATGTTAAAGAATATAAAGGTTACCTTAGTATTGTCTTCAAAAACTTTAGGCCTGTATTTTCGTAAAAACAATAACAGCATAAGCAGAGCCAAAGCGACAAGCAGTGTATAAGCAAACAAAATCCAATTATAGTTAGACTTACTCCAAACCTGGGATTCGTATTCAGATTGTAAAGACTTTAAGATTTGATACTTGCTGCCTTCAACCACTTCTCCTTTTGATACGATTAAGGTTTCTTTTGCTACACTTCCTTTGGTGTATGAAATTTTACTTAGGTCGTCCTGCAGAACATTATCTGTTATCGTTTTATTGTAAGATAAATTAGGTTCGACCAAATCAAAAAACATGGATACAAAAGCGGTTTTATAACCAGAGAGATTATTTTTTCTAAGAATTTGCTCAATTACCTGGGTTACACCGTCTTGCTCTACCAGGTTTGAATAAAAACCTTCTTTTATTTTTTCGCGTCCGTCGAGTATAGCTATCCGCTTGTTTTCAGAAAACTCATGATTTTCACTCGGTATTCCATAATCGTATAGTTGTGAGATTATTGCCGTTCCCGCCTCCTTCAATGTATTCGAAACGTTTCGGGATAACGAATCTGAAAGGGTCGCTCTAAATTGAGTTTTGTAACGTTCCCTCACCTGTTCTTCAACCGATGTATCGATATCAAAATACAAAACGGCATTATCAACAATTTCCTTTTTTTCGGCAGCAATTTCGTCTTCGGTCTTTTTTATAGCAAAATCAAATGGCGCCTGTAAGCTTTCAGACTGCCAAGGTTTTCCTTTTTCAAAATTATACCTAAACTTTCCGCTTTTCGGAAACAAATACACAATCAAAATTGTTGTACCTAGGAACAGTAGGGCCTTATAGATTAAGGAGTGGTTTCTATATAGCGTATTTATAAAGTCTTTCATCTAGAAATCAAATGTAACAAATTTATGGGTGTTTAGGATATTTTATAATGGAGCAATCGTTTATATATCTGTCAAAAAATCGTTATTTTCGCAAGTACTAAAGTAAAGATTTTAAATTAATGGATAACGAAGTCGTTATTGTTTCTGCAGCAAGAACACCAATTGGCAGTTTTATGGGTGCTTTATCTACCATACCTGCACCTAATTTGGGAGCCATTGCCATTAAAGGGGCGCTAGATAAAATACACCTAAAGCCCGAACTTGTAGAAGAAGTTTTAATGGGCAACGTGGTGCAAGCTGGCACTGGGCAAGCCCCTGCAAGACAAGCCGCCATTTTTGCTGGCATACCCGATACTGTGCCATGTACAACCGTAAATAAGGTTTGTGCCTCTGGCATGAAAGCTGTTGTGCAAGCTGCTCAAGCTATAGCGTTAGGGGATGCCAATATAGTAGTTGCTGGAGGCATGGAAAACATGAGCTTGATTCCACACTATTATCATGCGCGAACTGCAACAAAATTTGGGCCAGCTACTTTAATTGACGGGATGCAAAAAGATGGTTTAGTTGATGCCTACGACCATAATGCCATGGGCGTTTGTGCCGATGCTTGTGCTACGGAATATAAATTTTCAAGAGAAGAACAAGATGCCTTTGCGGTTCAATCTTACAAACGGTCTGAAGCGGCTTGGAAAGCGGGCAAATTCAACAACGAAGTTGTTCCAGTTGAAGTCCCACAACGGCGCGGAGAACCTATAATAGTAGTTGAAGACGAGGAATATAAAAATGTAAGAATGGATAAAATTGCGCAATTACGTCCTGCGTTTTCAAAAGATGGCACGGTTACGGCAGCCAATGCCTCTACAATAAATGATGGTGCAGGCGCTATGGTTTTAATGAGCAAAGCAAAAGCCAATGAAATGGGTTTAAAACCGCTTGCTACCATTAAAAGTTATGCCGATGCCGCCCAAGAGCCAAAATGGTTTACAACGGCTCCAGCAAAAGCACTGCCAAAAGCATTGGACAAAGCTGAAATAACCATTAACGAGGTCGATTATTTTGAATTTAACGAAGCTTTTTCAGTAGTGGGCCTCGCCAATATGAAAATTCTAGGGTTAAATGATTCTAATGTAAACGTTAATGGTGGCGCAGTATCTTTGGGGCATCCGCTTGGTTGTTCGGGCGTTAGAATTTTAATCACTTTACTTAATGTTTTAGAACAGAACAATGCAAAAATAGGTGCAGCCGCTATTTGTAATGGTGGTGGCGGTGCATCAGCAATGATTATTGAACGGAATTAAAAGTATTTAATGCAATACGGAATTTGTAATTTAAGCATTGTTCCCTTAAGAAACGAGCCCACAGACACCAGCGAACTTGTTTCGCAAGTACTTTACGGCGATTTTTTCAAAGTATTGGAACAGCGTAAAAATTGGAGCAGAATACGTCTTTCTTTTGACAAATATGAAGGATGGATTGATAACAAACAGTATCTTGAAATTAATGAAGACCAATATAAAGGCTTGGTAAATAAACCTCTTAAGCTATCAACCGATTTGGTGGAGTTTATTGAAGATACAACGCACCAAATATTCCCCATTCCCATAGGTTCCAATCTTAGTGGCCTTTCATTGCTAAGTCATGGTTACGACGGACAATCAACTGAAAAGCAAAACGACAAATCAAACATTATAAAGAGCGCTTTTTTGTATTTAGGCGCTCCCTATTTATGGGGAGGAAAAACGCCTTTTGGTATTGATTGTTCAGGTTTTACACAAATGGTCTACAAACTTAATGGCTACAAATTGCTCCGTGATGCCTCGCAACAGGCCACTCAAGGCGAAGCACTTAGTTTTATTGAAGAAAGTGAGCCGGGTGATTTAGCCTTTTTTGATAATCAGGAAGGGATTATTACCCATGTCGGCATTATTATGAAGGACAACTACATTATCCACGCCCATGGAAAAGTTCGAATTGACCGATTGGACCATTCTGGAATTTACAATACCGATAGGCGAATGCACACGCATAAACTTCGCGTCATAAAGAAAATTATCTAAACGCTTTAATTGCCCTGCTCTTCCTTCATTAAACAGCAAACAAAAAGCACCTAAAAAATTAGATGCTTTTTAAAGATTTGTTATTGTTAGTAATTATTACTTCACGTTCATCAACTCAACATCGAACACCAAAGTTGCATTAGGTGGAATAACACCTCCTGCGCCACGGCCTCCATAACCTAAATGACTTGGTATAACCAAACGGGCTTTATCGCCTACTTTTAAAAGTTGAATGCCTTCGTCCCATCCTGGAATCACTTGACCAACACCTATTGGAAACTCAATAGGCTGATTGCGTTTATAAGAAGAATCGAAAACCGTACCATCCGCAAGTTGACCTTTGTAATGTACTGAAACCGTTTTACCTTTTTCAGCTTTAACCCCGCTCCCTTCTTGTATAATTTGATAGCGCAAACCACTGTCTGTTTTTTTAAAACCTGTCGCTATTTTATCAAGTTCGGCTTCTGCAGCTTTTTTTTCTTCCTCAACACGTTTTTCTCTGGCTCCTTCAAACACTCTAAATGCTTCAACTGCGTTAAAATTTTCAGCCTCATCTCCAACGCGTACAATTTCCAAAGATTCAATTTTATCACCTTGCGCAATAGCATCAACTACTTCTTGGCCATGTTCTACTTTTCCAAAAACCGTATGTTTATTATCTAACCAAGGAGTTTCAACGTGGGTTATAAAAAACTGGCTACCGTTGGTTCCTGGGCCTGCATTGGCCATAGACAATACACCTGGGCCATCGTGCTTTAAATCTGGATGGAACTCATCGTCAAACTGATACCCTGGATTTCCGGCACCCGAGCCTTGTGGGCAGCCCCCTTGAATCATAAAATCAGGAATAACCCTGTGAAATTTTAGACCATCATAATATGGTGTGCCTTGGGGTTTTGCTGAGTTTTCTAAATTTCCTTCGGCTAAAGCTACAAAATTACCGACTGTTCCCGGTGTTTTTTTGAATTCTAAAGCCACTAAAATCTCTCCTTTTGAGGTATTGAATTTTGCGTATAATCCGTCTTGCATGGTTCTAATTTTTAAGAAAGTGCAAAGATAGGGAATGATGCCCTAAGACGGAAGTTTAACATTAGATTGTTTAAAAAAAGTTAGTTCGCTACTTCACTAATAAATTTGATGCGGTACAGACGCAATTCTTCATCATCGTAATCGCCATCAAACTCATCAATTGCCGTTTTTATGTCGTCAGATTCGGACTCCATAAAATATTCATGGATTTCTTCTTGTTGGTCTTCATCTAAAACTTCATCAATCCAATAATCTATGTTCAGCTTTGTTCCCGAATAAACAATGGCTTCCATTTCCTTTATAAACTCTTCCATAGTCATACCTTTTGATGAAGCAATATCATCCAAAGGCAATTTTCTGTCTACATTTTGAATAATATAAAGCTTATTTGAAGAGTTCACACCTGTAGATTTCACAACCAAATCGTCTGGTCTTACAATATCATTTTCTTCAACGTAATTAGCTATTAAGGCAACGAAGTCCTTGCCATATTTTTTAGCTTTTCCGTCACCAACACCATGCACATTACTGAGCTCAGAAATGGTTGTTGGATATTTTAAAGCCATATCTTCGAGCGACGGATCCTGGAAAATAACAAATGGCGGCACACCTAGCTTTTTTGCATTTTTCTTTCGCAAGTCTTTAAGCATCATCATTAATGCTTCGTCGGCAACGGCCCCACCTCCTTTAGCTGCAGTTATAATAGAGCCATCTTCCTGTTCGCCTTCGTAAACATGGTCTTCGGCCATCATAAACGACTTAGGGTTTTTAATAAAGGCTTTTCCGTCTTCAGACAGTTTTATAACGCCATAAGTTTCAATGTCCTTTTTAAGGTATCCTGCTACTAAAACTTGCCTTAAAAGCGCCATCCAGTATTTATTGTCTTTCGCTTTTCCTTCGCCAAAAAAGGGTTGTTCGTTTGTTTTGTGTGAGGTTATAAGTGCATTTTCCTTACCAACGATAACATTAACCAAGTCTTTTGATTTGTACTTTTGATTTGTTTTTTCAATGACCTCCAATAATAATTTAACATCATCTTTGGCTTCGGTTTTCTTTTTGGGATGCCTCACGTTGTCATCCATATCGCCACCTTCGCCTGTTTCATTATCAAATTCTTCACCAAAGTAATGGAGAATGAATTTTCTACGCGAGATAGACGTTTCTGCAAATGCAACAACCTCTTGTAAAAGCGCATGGCCTATTTCTTGTTCGGCCACAGGCTTACCAGACATGAACTTTTCTAATTTTTCTATGTCTTTGTAGGCATAAAACGCCAAACAGTGCCCTTCACCGCCATCGCGCCCTGCTCTACCTGTTTCTTGGTAATAGCTTTCAATACTTTTAGGGATGTCATGATGAATAACAAACCGTACATCGGGCTTATCTATTCCCATACCAAAGGCGATGGTGGCCACTACCACATCAACATCTTCCATCAAAAATTTATCTTGATACTGTGAACGCGATTTAGCATCTAATCCTGCATGATACGGAACTGCCTTGATACCGTTAACTTGTAGTACTTGGGCCAATTCTTCAACGCGCTTTCTACTTAAACAGTAAACAATACCCGATTTGCCTTCATTTTGTTTGATGAACCGTATAATATCGGCATCGACATTTTTTGTTTTCGGCCGCACTTCATAATACAAATTAGGCCTATTAAATGAAGCCTTAAAGGTTTTAGCTCCAGTAATTCCTAAGTTTTTAATAATGTCTTCTTGCACTTTAGGCGTCGCCGTGGCAGTTAAACCTATAATAGGAATATTATCACCAATGCGGCCTATAATGTTTCGAAGGTTTCTATATTCTGGTCTAAAATCATGCCCCCACTCACTAATACAGTGGGCCTCATCAATAGCCAAAAATGAAATCTTAACAGTTTTTAGAAATTCAACATTTTCATCCTTAGTCAACGATTCTGGTGCTACGTAAAGCAGTTTGGTAATACCGTTAACGATATCTTCTTTTACGCGTTTTACCTCGGTTTTATTTAACGAAGAATTTAATACATGCGCAACGCCATCTTCTTTAGAAACCCCTCTAATGGCATCTACCTGGTTTTTCATCAGCGCAATTAACGGTGAAACCACAATGGCCGTACCTTCGGTCATTAACGCGGGAAGTTGGTAACAAAGTGATTTACCGCCACCCGTTGGCATTATGGCAAATGTATGGTTTCCTGATAAGAGACTATCTATAACATCTTCTTGAAGTCCTTTAAACTTACTGAACCCAAAATACTTTTTTAGGGCATCATGCAAGTCGGTTTTTGTTATTGACATGAACTGTATTAAAATTTTAACTATTAAAAATAACTATAATTTCTTAAAATCCATAATTGAATTTAATATAGCATTTGAAGAACCCTCATATTTTTTTCGTTAGTTTTGTAACGAAAAACCAAATTACAACAATTTTCAATTTTGATTATCACTAAAGATAATAAAATCTTTAAACATCAACTTAAAATTAACAAAATTTGAAAGACAAAAATGCTATTCTGAGCCTTGCCAAGCAAACTATTGAAATGGAAAGCAAGGCCGTTTTAAATTTGTCAAGATTAATAACAGACGACTTTGCCGATGCTGTACAGGAAATATATAACGGCAAAGGACGCGTTATCATTACAGGAATAGGTAAAAGTGCCATTATAGGCAATAAAATTGTAGCCACCCTAAACTCTACCGGAACTCCGGCTATTTTTATGCATGCTGCCGATGCCATTCATGGGGATTTGGGTTTAATCCTTAAAGACGATATTGTTATTTGTCTTTCTAAAAGCGGAAATACACCAGAAATAAAAGTGGTTGTCCCACTCATAAAAAGGGTAAACAACAAACTCATTGCGATTACAGGGAATAAGGATTCCTTTTTGGGGCAACATGCCGATTATATTTTAAATACTTACGTTGAAAAAGAAGCCTGTCCTAACAATTTGGCACCAACTACCAGTACTACAGCCCAATTGGTTATGGGAGATGCTTTAGCGATTTGCCTTTTGGAGTTACGCGGTTTTTCAAGCAATGATTTTGCAAAGTACCACCCGGGAGGCGCTTTAGGCAAAAAATTATATTTAAGGGTTGAAGATATCTCTTCGGCCAATCAAAAACCAAAGGTCGAAGCCAACACGAGCATAAAAGATGTTATTGTTGAAATTACCGAAAAAATGCTTGGTGTTACCGCCGTTGTTGAAAACGATAAAATAATAGGTATTATAACCGATGGCGATTTACGTCGTATGCTTACAAAAGTCAACGATTTTTCTAACCTCACGGCTAAAGATATTATGAGCCTTAACCCCAAGCGTATTACGGCTAGATCTATGGCTATCGATGCCATTGAGCTTATGGAAGCCCATGAAATTTCACAACTTTTGGTTGAAGAAAACGGCAACTATGCGGGTGTAGTGCACTTACATGATTTAATTAAAGAAGGTATAATATAATGGCAAAAAAGGATATTAACGAGATGTCTTTTTTAGACCATCTTGAAGATTTACGCTGGCACTTAATCAGAATTTGTTTGGCCGTTGTTATTGTTGCCACTTTAGCTTTTATTTTTAGTCGGTTTATTTTTGACCAGATTATTTTCGCTCCCTTAAGAATGAGCTTCCCTACATATCATTTTTTATGTGAGGCTTCAAAGTTTATAGGTGTTGATACCACTTTCTGTGCTGAAAAAATGCCTATGATCATTCAAAACCGTACCATGGCTGGGCAATTTTCTGCTGATATTTGGACCGCTATTTTAGGAGGCTTTATCATATCTTTTCCGTACGTTATTTATCAACTATGGAAATTTATAAGCCCCGGATTACACGACGACGAGCGTAAACATTCTCGAGGTTTCATTATTATTTCGTCATTATTGTTTTTTCTCGGCGTTCTTTTCGGGTACTACATTGTAACCCCTTTGTCTCTAAATTTTTTAGCCAATTATAGCATTTCGGAGGTAGTTGATAACCAAATAGACATCAGCTCTTACATAGCTTTGGTGAGGTCGTCTGCATTAGCCTCCGGCTTAATATTCGAGTTGCCTATAATCATCTATTTCTTAACAAAAATTGGTTTGGTAACCCCTCAAATTTTAAGGAAATACCGAAAATATGCCCTGGTAATTGTTTTAATACTTTCTGCCATTATTACACCGCCTGATATTGCCAGCCAGGTTATTGTGGCTATTCCTATTTTAGTGCTTTACCAAGTGAGTATTTACATTTCTAAAATTGTGGTTAGGAACCAAAAGCGCAAAGAAAAAAGCAACAAAGCGTAAAATAAAGCTTAGGCTTTAATAGTTGCATATGATTTTAGTATTTTTAGCGTTTATTAAAACAAGATTGATTTCGAGGAATGTATAGTAGTATTTAAATCGCGATTATCACGTAAACAAAACTATGATTTTAGAGGCCAAAAATTTAATGAAGTCCTATAGCGGACGAAAGGTAGTAAAAGATGTTTCGCTTAAAGTTGAACAAGGGGAGATTGTTGGACTTTTAGGCCCAAATGGTGCTGGAAAAACCACGTCGTTTTATATGATCGTGGGGTTGATAAAGCCCAATGGCGGCCATATATTCTTAGACAAAACCGAAATCACCAAATACCCGATGTATAAGCGTGCCCAAAACGGTATTGGCTACTTGGCTCAAGAAGCTTCGGTATTTAGAAAGCTAAGTATTGAAGACAATATTTTAAGCGTGTTACAGCTTACCAAACTCAGTAAAAAAGAACAACTTCATAAAATGGAATCGTTAATTGAAGAGTTTGGTTTAGGCCATATACGCAAAAACCGTGGAGATTTATTATCGGGAGGTGAACGTCGCCGAACCGAAATTGCAAGGGCCTTGGCCACCGACCCCAGTTTTATACTTCTAGATGAACCTTTTGCAGGGGTTGACCCTGTTGCAGTTGAAGATATTCAACGTATTGTGGCGCAACTTACCAAAAAGAATATTGGCATTTTAATTACCGACCACAACGTACAAGAAACTTTGGCCATTACCGATAGAACATACCTAATGTTTGAAGGCAGCATTCTTAAGGCCGGCGAGCCAGAAGAACTAGCCAACGACCAAATGGTACGTAAAGTATATCTCGGACAGAATTTCGAACTTCGTAAAAAGAAAATAAGGGATTAAGCGCTTTTCTATCTTATTATTTAAACCTCATAATCAAAAAACAAAAAAGCAGGTAATAATTTGTAAATTCTTACCTGCTTTTTTATGAATCCATTTTCTTAATGCTTAACAACTAACTTTTTTGTCGCCAAAACCGTATTCTTATTGTTTGAAACTTTTAAAAAATAAATGCCATTGGTAAAATTAGACGTATCAAGAATATACTGCTTTTCGGAAGTTTTAATTGATTTTATCACTTTTCCATTAACATCGAAAACCTGTAGCAAATTGACGTCGCCCTTAAAACTAGTCCCTAAACTAATGGTTGTTTTAGTATTTGCAGGATTGGGATATAAAGACAATGTATTTTTCAAAACCGTTGAAGTACTTAAAGGCTCGCCCACAAACTCCAGTTTTATAACGGCTCCTGCATCGGTAATAGTATAAATAATTAAACCATTGGCATCAATGGCCACATCTCTAAAGCGATCGCCTGATGAGTGAAATTCTTCGTATGAACCGTCTTCTAATGCCGAACCATCTGAATTTAATTTTGTTCTAAAAATAATACCAGCTTTCAATGTTGGTATTAAAAGAGATGTGTCCCAACCTGGAATTTTTCCAGCCTCATAAATATCAATACTAGACGGGGCCACCGTAGGCCACCCTGAAGAACTACCTGCCGTTGGCTCTGTGGCCAAGGTACTATTGTAAGTCCCTATTGGCGGCATAAAATTGGGCATATTGGCTGCTGATGTCGATTCTTCAATTGGCGATTCTGGGCAATCTGCTATTATATTGCTATATGAACCGCATTCAGATGGATAGTTAGACCAATTGCAGTACGCATAGCCCATATCATCATTATAGCCCGCGATAAGCGGCCAACCATAATTTTTACCAGATTCGATAATATTGAGCTCGTCATCGGTTTTGTCACCATGTTCAGAAGAATATATCTTACCGTTAGACCCTACAACCAATCCTTGGGCATTTCTAAAACCGTAAGCATAAACATAACTTTTTACACCTTCTAAAACGGGATTATCGTCTGGAATACTTCCATCCAAATTCAAACGGAAAATCTTACCTTTATAATCAGAATAATCTGTTGGGCTCGTTGGTAAATATTGTGAACGAATTTCATTGCAGGCATTGCCACCTCTATTTGCAGCAAAATCACCAATGGTCCAATAGATTTTCAAGTCTGCACCGATAACAATTTTTCCTGAAGTATGGTCCGTACTTGCTTCGATACCTTCAATAACCGTGAATGCACTAGCGCTATCGAGCTTACCCGTTGAAGCGTCATAATTGTAACGTTCTATTCTAAACCTATCATCTACTCCAGAGCCTGAATTGGCGTCGTAAGTGTAAAGCAAATACACATAGTTATTGGTATTGGTATTTATATTGGCATACAAATCTGGATGTATCGTCATTCCCATTAAACCGTTTTGGCTTTTCGATTGATATACTTTACTTGAGAGGTTTAACATTTCAGTTTTCGTTCCTGTTGTTGGGTCTACTTTCGACACAACTTTTCCTTGGCGCTCTGTAATCCACAAATAATTATCTGGGCCGAACAGCATCGTATTGGGGCGGTCTAATGCACTGTTCCCGGTGATGTTGGTTACCGTCCAGTCAGGACCAGATGTTATTGGGGTTTGTGCCGATAGGGCATTAAACAAAATTAATGCAAAAAACAGGGTGTAATTTTTCATGTTATACGTTTAGTCTGTGTGTTTAGTTTTCTTTTTAAATAGTTTCTTAAAACCTATTACGATTAAAAAAGTAGCAAATCCAACGGCTAAGCCCAAAATAAAGTCTTTTATAAACGATGGCCAACTTTCTAAAACATGATGGAAATAATCAATATTATGGGAAAATATCCCTCCAGCAACCAAAATAAGTGCAATGGTACCTATTACCGATAAACTTTTTATAATAAGCGGCAAAGCCCTAACCAACATATTACCCAAAGTAAAAAGCAACCCTTTATTGTTATCGCTCTGTTTAATGAGTCTATAGCCTAAATCGTCCATCCTAACAATAAGTGCAACAATACCGTAAACACCAACCGTTGCAATAATGGCAACAAGTGAGACTACCAGTATTTGGAACAAAACAGGTTTATCTAAAACAGTACCTAAGGCTATGATAACAATCTCTATGGACAGTATAAAATCGGTAAATATGGCCGACTTTATTTTTGTTTTTTCAACATCCAGAATTTCTCCTGCCTTCTTATTTTTCACTTTAGTGTGGTTGTTGTCGTGTTTATGGGGTACAACATATTCAACTATTTTTTCAGCACCTTCAAAAGCCAAATAAACACCCCCTAATATTAAAATTAGTGTTACCGCCCAAGGCAAGAACGAACTGAGCAAAAACGCAATAGGCAAAATAATCAGCTTGTTTAAAAACGACCCTTTGGTAATGGCCCACAAAACAGGGAGTTCTCTTGACGATACAAAACCCGTGGCCTTTTCGGCATTAACAGCTAAATCGTCCCCCAAAATACCTGCGGTTTTTTTTGTTGAAACTTTGGTCATCACCACAACATCGTCCATCAGCGCAGCAATATCATCTAATAAGGCAAAAATTCCAGAAGCCATTAATTATTTATTTGAAGTTAAATTGTAGATAATCGACATGGAAATGTAAAGTAAAATAATTAGAGGGATAGCGGCAAACTGCAAAACAATGAGCAACACCAAACACAACAAAATAAAAACGTAACGAATTGCATTGTTCTTAAAACTGAAATCCTTGAATTTTAATGCAAACAACTTAATGTTAGCATTAAGCAAATAGCAGCTCAGTGCCGTTACACCTATTAAAAACCATTTATTAAGAATGATGGCATTAATGGTATCGCTATTTTGAAACTCGATAATTAATGGTAACGCTATAATTAACAAGGCATTTGCTGGCGTTGGCAGACCTTTAAAATAGGTTTGCTGCTCATCGTCTATATTAAATTTTGCTAAACGATAAGCTGAAGCCAAGGTTATGGCGAGACCAAAAAAAGCTGTGAGGGATACACTATAGGTAACGCCATAAAAATCGGTGCCCCACCCCAAGGATGAACTGAAGGATTCCCCCGATTCTGTAGCCAACCCAATCAACTTAAACATTATAATTCCGGGCACTACCCCACTGGTAACCACATCGGCCAAAGAATCCAATTGCAACCCCAATTCACTTTGTACATTTAGTTTTCGTGCCGCAAAACCATCAAAAAAATCGAAGAATATGCCTAAAAAAACAAAGAAAGCAGCAACTACAAAGTTATTGTTTACCGCAAAGATTACCGCAATACATCCGCATAATAAATTTAACAGCGTTAGGGCATTGGGTATGTATTTTTTCATCTGTTTATAATTCATTGTTTTCTAATCGGTCAGATGTAATTCGCCATTGAACATCTCGGTAAGTTCCAAGATTTGTTATGTCTCATTTCATAAGCTTAGTTTACTTTGTAAAAATAATAAACAAATTTCGTCTAAAGCAAGAATTAAACAATATATACTGCAAATTCAAGTTTATAGGTTTGTAAATTATGTGCATATTTGTAAAAAAATTGGGATTGAAACCATACCTTATCACTTTACTGTGCTTATTGTCTATTTCGCTGTTTGGGCAAACGACCAGAAAATATTCCAACGAGTTTATGAATATCGGGGTCGATGCTGCCGCTTTGGGCATGAGCAGTGCCGTAACGGCACATACCGGCGATGTAAATTCGGGATATTGGAACCCTGCCGGCCTTTTAAAGCTTGAAGACAACCAGCTCGCCTTAATGCACTCCAGTTATTTTGCCAATATTGCCAATTACGACTATGCGGCTTTTGCTATGCCATTGGACCAACAAAGTGCCGTGGGAGTTTCTTTGATTCGATTTGCTGTTGACGACATTTTAAACACCACCCAACTTATAGACGAACAAGGCAATATTAATTACGACCGAATCAGTTTATTCTCTACGGCCGATTACGGCTTAACCTTTTCGTATGCCCGCTCGCTGCCCGTTCAGGGTTTAAATTACGGTGTCAATGCAAAAGTTATCCGAAGAATCATAGGAGATTTTGCCTCATCGTGGGGGTTTGGTTTAGACTTTGGAATGCAGTTTGAAACCGATAACAATTGGAAATTTGGCCTTATGGCCAGAGATATTACCACGACGTTCAATGCTTGGGCCATTGATGAGGAAGAATTTAAAACCATACAAGATGCTGTTGAAGGCCAAAACCAAGAATTGCCCGAGACCACCGAAATTACTATTCCCAAATTGCAAATAGGCGTTTCAAAGCTGGTGGATTTTAATTACGATTACACATTATTAACCTCGGTAAATTTGAACGTTCGTTTTGAAGAGAACAACGACATCATTTCAACTTCGGCAGCAAGTATTAACCCGGCCTTAGGTTTTGAATTTGGATATATCGATATGGTTTACCTTCGTGCTGGCATGGGAAATTTCCAGAACGAAACCCAGTTTGATAATTCTGAACAGTTGAGCTTTCAACCCAGTTTAGGCTTAGGTTTTAAATATAACGGCATACAAGTTGACTATGCATTTACCGATATTGGCGACCAAAGTGTAGCTTTATACTCCAACGTATTTTCACTAAAACTCGATTTCAGTATTTTTAGATGATGAAAAAAGCACTACTATTTTTAGCGTTAGTTTTTATTTCCATCGTTGCCATTGCACAAAAAAACCAATTATCTGAAAGTGCCGAAATTAGCGTATTAACCGTTGGCCCGGGTACTTCCTTAAACGATTCATTTGGTCATAGCGCTTTTAGAATTAAAGACCCCAAAAAAGGAATAGACGACGTTTATGGGTATGGCGAATACGATTTTGACGCCCCCAATTTTTATTTAAAATTTGCACAAGGTAAACTCCATTACCTCATTAACAAAACAAATTTTAATAGGTTCTATCAGGTTTACATCTATTTTAACCGTTCTATAAAAGAACAGGTTTTAAACCTAAACCAAGTAGAAAAACAACGATTGTACAACTACCTCATCAACAATTACAAACCTGAAAACAGAAAGTATCTTTATGATTTCTTTTTTGATAATTGTGCTACTAAAATAAAGGATGTGACCCTAGTTGCTTTGAACGATTCTATTACCTTTTACCCTCCAAAAAATTACAAAGAAGCTAGCTTTAGAACTTTAATCCAAAACAATTTAAATAGAAATTCATGGGGCAGTTTGGGTATCGATATCGCCTTAGGCTCGGTAATTGATAGAACGGCAACCCCAGAACAACACATGTTTTTACCTGAAAACATCCACGAATTTTTCAGTAATGCCACGATTAAAAACAGCAACCAGCCATTAGTAAAACAAAGCCAGGTAATCTATACAAAAAAGCAGGTAAAACAATCCCAATCGGTTTTAACGAGTCCGTTGTTTATCTTAGGAATCGTTGGGCTGATTATAATTTATACTACCTATAGGGATTACAAAACCAGCACCCGAAGTAAATGGTTGGACGTTTTGATTTTCGGCATTACAGGCATCATCGGCATTTTTATTTTATTACTTTGGTTTGCTACCGACCACTTGGGCACACACCAAAACTACAATCTGCTTTGGGCCTTTGCGCTTAATATTTTTGTCATAGGTGAGTTATTCAAACAAGACATTAGCGCTTGGTTTATAAAATACGTAAAGCTTTTAATTATTCTGCTTTGCCTATTAACCTTACACTGGATTATTGGTGTTCAGGTTTTTGCTATTGGATTGATTCCACTACTCCTAGCATTAGGCATTAGATATTTGTTTTTAACTCACTATTTTTCTAGTAGTCAATAGTCAATTTAATTATTGTCCCCTAAAGAAAATAACAGTGGTTAGTGTTTTTACCAAAATATTGGTATCCAGAAAAAAACCGCGGTGCTTAATGTAATACAAGTCATACTGCAATTTTAGTAAACTATCGTCAACCGAAGAGCCATAACGTGTTTTTACTTGTGCCCAACCTGTTAGCCCCGGTTTTACCATATGACGGGTTTCATAAAAAGGAAGCATTTTAGACAGTTCCTTAACAAAAACAGGGCGTTCGGGCCTGGGGCCTATTAAACTCATTTCGCCTTTAAGGATATTTATAAATTGTGGAATTTCATCTAACCTTGAATGTCTCAAAAACTTCCCAAACGGGGTGACCCGCACATCGCCTTTAGTGGCCCACTTCGCTCCAGATGGCTCTGCATTTATTACCATGCTACGAAATTTCACAATATTAAAAACCTTTCCGTTTTTGCCAACCCGTTCCTGCTTATACAATAGGGGACCTCTATTCGCCAAAAGGTTTCCCAACAGTACAATAGGCAAAAACGCCAAACCTATCACAAGACCCAGAATGGAAACCAAAACATCAAAAAAACGATGAAAAAACAAATACAGTTTATTTTGATTGTTTCTGCTAAAAGGAAAATACCTATAAAAATCCTTACCCACAAACTGCACGGGAATACGCTGGGTTAAATCTTCATACACCTGTGTGTATTCATTAATAGGAAAGCCTTCTTCCAGTAATTTTATAAGGATATAGTAAATTTCAGAAGTAATGTTTTCTGTACTATAGCTAGCCACTACAATTTCAGATAAATTTTCCTTATTAACGACCTCACGAATCTGTTTTGGACTATACTCGGGAACACCTTTAAATTTAACAGGCGACTGCTTATTGAGTTCGCAATTCACAAACCCCACTATTTTGTAATTCGGGTCTGAACGTTTAAACGTTTCTATGATGGTTTCGATATTCGATGTTTCGCCAATAATTAGTACTCTTTTGTAAAACCGAGGCGATACAATAAATGAAATATAGGCCCAACGCCACAAAAACAACGCTACTAAAATTGAAAAATAAAAGAAGAGAATCTGTAAACGGTTATCGGGTAAAACTGGTGTAAAAAATGGCGTTAAAAAATAGAACAGAACGGTTGTTGATACCGTAAACACAATACTTGTTGCTATTTTTTCCAGTTTACTGGACTTTTGTAAATCGTATAATTCGAAAATGGTGCCAAATACTGATATGTATAAAACAAGTACAAATACCCACCTCCAGTTTACCTTGGTAATTGTAAAATAATCAAAATGAAATGTGTTGCCCACAAAGTAAAGCACAGCAAGTATCGAAACCATATCCAAAACACGTAACAGGATTTTACGCTCCGATATATTAAAGTGAATACTGTTCTTGGACATAGGTAGTAGCTGATTTGAGTGGCTTAAAGATACTAAGTAATTTTTTATATGGGTTAAAATGACTACAAAACGTATAAAGATTAACTATTGGTGCTACACATTCAGCCTTCAAGAGAGTCACAAACATAAATTGTGATTAAGATACGTTCTTTAACGATTAGCTAATTTCTTTTTTAACCGAGGTTTGTCATATGTTACGTGCAATAAACTAAGCGCATATATAAACGCCGGAGCAGCAATACGCATTGCCGAATGGTTGATAGTTAGAAACCAGAAAAAATAGAACGAAAAAAATAAGGTATTGCTCCTATCACCTATCCTAAAAAACAAAGGTACCAATAACAATATCGCAAAGGCCACAATGCCCAGTAGCCCATGTTCTGATAGAATTCTACTCATTTCGTTATGCGATGCCGCATGAATGCCAGTTTCTTGAAACCGTATGTCTTTAACACGCCCAACGCCTACACCTAAAAAAGGACTACTTACAAAAGCTTCCACTTCTTCCATAAATATTGAAACCCGCCCCGTAGTGATATCTTCCTTCTCTTCGCCCATAGCGTTCTCATTAGCATAACGTTTTTCGATAAGTCCGCTAGTTTGCACCGAAGAGTACACCCATGTAGCTATAATAATGCCAATAAACAAAAAGAGCGACATAAACATGTTGCTTCTTGTTCGCTTATCCATGGTTTTATATTCAAAAAATAAAAAACAAAGAATCATAATCATGGCCGTAAATACACCACCACGACTAAAGGTTAACATGGCGCGAAACGAAAACAAAAGAATAAGACCTAAATTCACATAGCGCAACAGCGGCGTTTTACTATAATTAAAAAACTTCACCGTAGCGAAAAAAACGCCTAAACCCAATACAGTTGCCACTTGATTTGGTCCAAAGCCTCCTGATGCTGCAAAATTAGACTCTGTATTCCAGGCTAAGTCTGCCACATTGGGCGTGTAAAACACAATATAAACCACGGTACTCAATAGCGGATAAATTCCGTAGTTAATAATTTGCTCCAACTGACGTTTGGTCACCGAAACCCCCATGCAAAACAAAGCAGATAAGCCCAAACATACCGGACCACTTAAATTAAAGGCTACTGCTTTCCTGATATTGTAGCTAATATCCAAAAGGTATAACGACACATAGATACCGGGAATCAACAACACAATATAGATTACATATGACGTTGCTTTCAACTTAAACCCTTTATGAAACAGCCCTATTATAGAAAAAACAATCACTAAATACTTACTGGCCTCATAAAGCAAGCTCCCCTTAGTCATTCGCAACAACACTTCGGCGGCCAATACATAAGTGCAGGCTTTTAAAATCTCTAAGGTTTTGTCGGACTTTTGCGCTCTTATAATTTTAAAGAAAAAAAAGGACACTAGGCCAAAAAAATAAAACTTCGACAACCCCTCGTTATAATAAATAAGCATCCCGATACACACATGCAGCACTATATTTCTAATGTATTTATCTTTAAACACCAAAAAGCTTATTTACAGAAGTTAAAAAGTCCATGATATCGAGGTTTCACGTTATGCCTTAACCTCGATTATCGAGTAAATATATAATTTCTATTAAAATTGAAAGATTTAAACCCTAGGTATTTTATATATCGGCTTTTAAAACCTCATTAAAGATACGGTTGTTGTAATGGGCATAGGTAAATTGTTCGTAAAACGGCTCGGGCTGATGAATACATGCCTTGAACTGATTAGCATCCATCTGCAAACAAAATTGCAAACGTTGTGTTAAATTACGAGTTGTTAAACGGTTTAACAAGACTCCCTGCTTCCCATGCGTAATATACTGACCAATAGCCGACACATTGGAGACTACGGGCACACAGCCATAATTCAGGGCTTCTGAAACCACTTTAGGAAAACCTTCTGATTGAGAAGGCAATATCAAAAAATGACTTGATTTATAAATATGATGTACCGAATTTCTAGGTAAGGTGCCATGAAACGTAAACGACATGCCAGATTCGGCCAACCGCTGTTTGTAATTATCTATGCCTTCCCCCTGTCCTATAAAATGGATTGTATCAATTAAGTCCTTGTCCAATGGATTCAAGCTCAACAAACTCTCTATAAGCAGTTCAATACCTTTTGCAGCTTCCATGCGCCCCACAAAGCACAGCGTTCTTTTTCCGGTCGATACGTCTTTTGTATTTCTAGTTATCTTACCTGTCGCTAACTCTTCATTCGTAAGGCAAGGATTTTCAAAAGACAAACAATGTTTGGGTTGATTAGGCCAATTGCCATTAATTGTTACTTTTCGGTGTTGCTGTTTTAATACCCAGCGTTGAAACTGATACGCTAAGGGTGCATGTTTCTGCTTCCAATTACCAGCATATTTAAACCAACCTTTTTTTGAGCTGAAAAAGACTAGGTAAGGAATAACGTATACTCCCATACCTGTCGGTGCCCGAAACTGAAAATGGGTACTCCCTTTTAAGCTATTATGAATTATACTAAGTATTTTGGGGGCGTTCCACATCACTTTCAATTTATCCGATATACTTTTGCCGCCCACTCTTGGTAAGGCTACTAAACGAATGGCTTTAGACCTGTAAGGCAAAGCACTAAGTGGGGGTGCTTGATCATATAATACAGCAACATGCACAATCTTATCAAACACCTCCAACAAACCATTAATCTCCGTTACTGTAGCACCAAAACCAACCAATTGACCTTCGGTTGTTTTATAATGTTCGGTATGTGAAATTATAGTCAATTTTTTCATGGTAGCAATGCCATATACTGTTCTACAATAATACTCCAATCATGAGCTTTGGCCCAAGTTATTGCCTCTTGTTTATATCTGTCATTATGCTCTAAAATAGCACTAATGGCATTCCTGAAACTTCCTGCATCTCCTAAAGTCACTAACCGCCCAGATTGCCTATCTTTAATAGCATCTTCTACACCGCTACCTTTTGCCCCTATGGCTGGAACACCTAATGCATTGGCCTCTAAAACGGCAATTCCAAAACCTTCCACATCGCCCTTTAATCCAGGTTTGCTTAGCATTACAAAAATATCACTTTCGGCTACCCGCTGTTTTAAAGGCTGTTGTTCCAATACCCCATGAAAACTTACATGCCCATTAACCCCTAACTGCTCCGCCAATTGCTTAACCGAACCCGCTGCCGTGTCAATACCGACACATTGGTAATGAAGTTTTGGAAACGTTTTTATGAGTTCGGGCAACATGGCCACAACCGCTGCTTGCCCTTTACGTTCACTAACTCGGCCTACAGTTATAAGTTTAGGAAAGCCTATTTGTTGGCTTTCCTCTGAAACAGCTCCTCGATGCTGCCAATCTTGAAAAGGGACACCATTAGGAATTACATCCACAGAAATGGACAAATGCGATATCAATTGTTTGGTGTAATTTGAAACGGCCACGACTTTGTCAAACTGATGTAGCGACCACTCTACACAACTTTTGGAAAATCCAGTGGGCAAATTGACTTCTGTACCATGAACAATAGCAACAGAAAACCGTTTTCTCATTAAACCACATAAGCTTATATTCCATAACGAAAACTTCCCTGTAGCTAAAACATAATCTGTTGTCTTGAGCAATCTAAAAACTTTGATGAGGCGATGGATGTACATAAACAACCTAACATTCCTCTTTTTTATGCGCTGTATCTGGAAAGGCAATGTTTTATCGAAATCGGCTTCAGCGTTTCCATCATCCGAACGCTGATCGGTAACTAGATTGACTTGATACCCCTTATGTTTCAAGGCCTTGGCCAATTGCCAAGCATGATTGCCAATACCTCCAGGTTGTGGAGGAAATTCTGAAGCGACTATAAGCACTTGTTTAACATGGCTTCCCATTACAATCTATCTATTATTGGTCCTTCTTTTAACTTTTTGCTCGCTAAACGCCATGACCAAAACACTTGAGCACATACGAAAGGTAAAAATAAGCATGTCAATATTGCACCTATTACCAAGAGCGTTTTGTTTTTTTTGAACCGATAAGGTAGTATCGATAGTGGCACTGTGCGGCATAATGCAAAACGTGCAGCAACAGGTCCAAAATAGCGTCTATATAAATACAAAACACTTGGTATAGGGCGCGGTGCCAACCATTTTTTAGGCCTAAAGGCATCCCAACTGCCCATTTCACGCAATCCACCGGCCCCTACTTTTAAATGTAGTCGTTGCGCTTGAGGGTTCGATATGTTTTTAAAGCCAGCCAAGTAACTACGTAATCCAAACTCGCCATCACCCATACGCTGACCTTCAAATTGCCTATCAAACAATCCAAGCGTTTTAAACACATCCTTTTTAATAAGTACGTTGCCCGTATCGAGTTGGTCACTAATTTTAAAATATTTATAATCTTTGGGCACTTCAGCTCCTACTAAAGAAATAGAGACGCCTGAAGACAGTGAAGCATCAAATACCTCTAGACATTTTAAATGATTACTTATCCAATTCTTGTCCACCCGGCTATCGTCATCAAACAATAAGATATAATCGCCTTTTGCTTGTTTTATGGCTCGGTTTCGCGCCCGCCACAATGCCTTTTCTTCCTGATACTCTACGGAAAGATTCAACGAAAAAGTGTTATAAAACGCCTTCTTGAATGGTGTGGATTGGTCTACCACAATCACCTCAAAATTGGTGTAGCTTTGCTGTTCTAAATCCTTTAAAACATCCTTTAAATATTCATATCTGTTCAAGGTAGGAATAACCACCGTTACCAAAGGTTTACTTTGCAACAATTTAAAAGTTGCCTTATCCCATTGGGGATATTTTATCGGATTGGTATATGCGTCATTACGAGTAACCGAACGCGTACACAACCAACCATTAATTTCTTTGATGGGGTTCTTAAAAGTCATTAGTCTTATTAATAACACATAAAACACCCAAGCTGGGTTAAAATAGCGTCTGATAAAACGGTATTCGTCTTTAACAGCCAAGGTTTCAAATTGGGTGTAGGTTTCCGCATCACCAGTATATCCCTTCAGTACCGCCTGCCAAGACACATCGTACTGCTTGGCTACTTCACACGTATAACCATCTTCACTATCTAATGTCTCTAAAATCTCTTGCGGCAAATGATTGGCTTTAGGAAAGACATACCGGCCCTGATGAGTTGGCAATCGAAAATAGTGTGTAGGTTGTAAATATTTTAAAAACTGAAATGGCATCAATGTCTTTTTATTGGGGTTCTGTTGCAACCGTTTTAAAAAACCCTTTTAATGTTAAGTACCGTTCCCAAAGTTCCCGATTACGTTTACATAGGGCCCATACGCCTTCCGGCCCCAATTTATTGTGGAAAGATAGGACTTTTTCTGCGATTTGGTGTTGCTCATCAGGTGCTATCCAAACTACATGATTTTTCCAATTTATCGTATTCTGTAAAGGCAAATAACCATCTGTATGCACATACACCGGAATACGCCCCATCATAAGGGTTTCATAGAAGCGTACCGAAAAATTTCCGCCACCCCGAACACAAAGCACATATTGCGATTCCAAAATATTCTTATAAAATTCCTGTGTGGTTTGGTACCTAGCCTGTTGATTGCTAACCCCGGCCCGATACTGTTTACGTAAAACAAAATGGTCGCGAATAGCTTCACTTTTCTGGAGCCGTTTTAGTAAACGGGCTCTTAAGTACGTGGTGGGGATAATGGTTTCGGTTTCATAAGCACTTAGCCCGAGTACACTTTTTAAATTAAACCAACTTTTTTTCAATAGATCGATTCCGGCCTGTGCTTTTGATAAATGGGCCTGACCGCAAAAGCCCACTACTGGCCGTTGTTCATTTGTATCAGGTAAAAAACGGTTTAATAGATTTTGTTTCGACAAATAATCGCCAATAAAGACTGGCATCCCCTGATGCCCCAGCTGTTTTCTGGACTGGTAGCCACTTAACCTAAAAACGATGACACCATCGAACTCTGGAAATTTAACGCCATGGTCGCCAGATATAAACGACCACGCTATTTTAGCGCACTTTTTAGCCTCTAAAATGCATTCCTGCGCTAAGCCCAACTGGTTAGTTTTCGAATAATAATTCCACGACATGGGCAATACACAGACTTCCGCGTCATCCAAAGTCGCAACGATTTCAAAATCAGTATCTGATACCCCATACAACGCCATACGATCTTGATTTGTAAAGCCTTCGCCTTTTAAAAATGGCTTTAACAAAGGAAATAACTCTCCACGATACTTCTTTATATAATGCGATTTAGGGTAATATAACTTCATATAAACTATACCGTATAAAATTGATTAAAGACCTTTTGCTGTTGTTCTAAATTAAAGTGTTGTTTTACACGTTGTTTAGCCTGTTCCCTTATATTTTGTTTATCTTCTATAGGCAGCTTTATTACTTCAATTATGGTATTCGCCATAGCCGTAGCATTAACCGCTTTAACCAAAAAACCCGTTTCTCCTTCCTTTATGTTTTCCCTAAGCCCCCCTTTATCAAATGCCAAGGCTAACTTCCCTAAACTTTGGGCTTCCAAAACCGCATTACAAAAGCCTTCTATCACACTGGTTTGCACATATAAATCGGCCTGTTTTAAGATATTAAGCGTCTCCTGATGATTCATTTTTCCTAAAAACCGCACGTTATCATGCAAACCCAATCGATATTTTTGGTACAAATAACGTTCTTCTTCTTTTTTATGTCCACTTCCAATAACCTCCCAAACAAAATCCATGTGCTTTTCACGTAAAATCGCTGCTATTTCCAACAATAGGTCAATTCCTTTTATATAATGCAACCTGGCTATAGTGACTATACGAATAGTTTTATGGTTTTTAGCTTGTTCAGGTTCTCCATGTGCATCTAAATTAACGGCTGGGGTAATAATATGGTAAGGCGTTGTTTCAGGCAAGCCTAACCGATATGCCCTTTGCAACAAATCGTTTGAAATACTATGGACTTTATCGACCTGTTGCCATAGAATACTATAGGCATTATTGTGCTTTAAGGGATACACATTTATATCGTACCCTCTAAAACTCACAGCCATTTTAGCCTTAATGGCCTTTGGTACCAATTCGCGATCTATAGCCATGGTTGCAAAACCAAAATGCACCCAATCTACCTTCAATTTCAATAATGTAGCGTTAATATATAGTTTTTCAATAATGCGTTTAAATGGTGTACCTGCTTGTTTTTCTAGACTTAAAAACCGAAATACAGATTCGTAATATGGACATAGCCCCATAAAAACCTTGAGCATAGCAAGCACCTGCAGGTATTTATTTTTGTAAACCTTAGGATGGTAAATAACGTTACATAAATCAAATTTTTCTGTTGTTCTCCCTGTTACCAAAACCACCTTATGGCCATGATTTAATAGCCCCTGAATTTTCGACCTAAAAAAGGTTTCAGAGTAACTGGGGGGAGTAGGAAGTACCAACGCTATTTTCATGAAACCCTTTTTAAATTTTTATAGGTTAACAAACGCCTTTTTTTTGGATCGTACAACAACCATTCTATGTGTTGTCTTAAAGCTCTCGCTGAACGCCAAAGCTTTCTACTCCCTTTTCTTTTTTTACTCGGGTAAAAGGTTTTCATCACAGAAACACTTTCTGCATGAGCTCTAGCTAAATTTTTATTTACAATGCCTATTTTAGCTCCTAATTTTAAAATTCTAATGGCATATTCTGTTTCTCCGTAAGGCCCAGAGACGTCTTCTAAATAATAACCAAATTTATTGTAAAAGTCGATGGTTGTAATAAAAGGGTTGTCACTGTAACGAAACGTATTAACATTAAAATTCCTTATGGAAAAGTTTGGAATTTTACTAACGTTGGCGGTCAATGCTTTTAAATAGTTAAATCTATAATTCGCTGTTAAACGAACCATATCCAAAACATTGTTTTTAAGTAAATCCAGACATTCATCTAAGACACAAGCTACTTGTGGGCTCAACAAAAAATCTTCTTGACAATACAGAATATAAGCCCCCTTACAAGCTTTTAATCCTTTATTAATATTATTAGTTAAGCCTTGATTACCCTCAGACAATAAAAGTTGGTCATATTTAAGTGTTTTTATATGGTTTAAATGGGCTTCATTACTACCGTCGTCACTAATTACAATTTCATAATTACAAGAAAAACCAACCGCATCAATAGCTTCCAAACAGGCTTTCAAGGCCTCTGATCTGTTATAGTGTGTAATTAAAATACTAAGGTCTATTTTATTTTCCATGCTTCATTTTTCTGTAGAGTACTTCATGCGAAAGAATACATTTTCTTAGTGAAAAATGGTTTTCACAATATTTCCTGAGCGTGTCTCCCAATATCCTGTTCTGTTCGTTTGATTGATCCATTATCCTTTTTATACTAACGGCAAGATCTTTTGCATGTCCGGGTTTAAATAATAATTCCGGAAAATCTTTCAATACATAATCAACGCCCGATACTTGAGACCCCAATACTGGAACTCCCATGCTCATCGCTTCTACCAAAGCCATAGGCATACCTTCACGTCGGCCCGCATCTAAAGTTGGAATGACGTATAAATCTGCCTCTGCTAAATATGGTCTCACATCAGGTTTTTTACCTATAAAGTTCACTTGTTGGTCTATACCCCATGTTATACATTTTTGCTTTAAAGTGGATGCGTAATCATTGGTGTCTTCTCCTAAAACTGTTAATTGTATATTAGTGTCTGCTAGTAAAATTAAAGCCTTTATTAACACTTCTATACCTTTAACGGGCACTAAATTGGCAACCGTTATAACATGAAATTTATTCTCAATTCGAGGAAATCCGTTTTTAAAATGTTCGGGGTTATAAAAGTCGGTATCTATACCCAATGGTATTAAACCTTGTTGTTTTTTATTTGGAAAAAAGGCTAGCATTTCATCGTTAATTGTAACAATATAATTTGCTAAAAAGCTTCTAATCTTCCAGTGCTTATTACCCCAGCTCATCGCTTTTTTGGTATAGAGCCATTTCACACCAGCTAATCGTGCCGCCAGCACTTCTGTCCAGTCGCTACTCCAGTGCCACGAATGGATAATATCATACTTGTTAGATTTAAAAAACGTCACTATAGGGTTTAATCGCTTATATAAAGTAAAAAAAGGACGATAAGCTGTGGTGGTTTTTATAATATGTATAGGTACACCCAAGCCTTCAACAGTTTTAAAAAAAGAACCTCTATTATGAGAACAAGCAATTTCTACATCAAATAAGTCTTTATTAAGGCCTTTAACCAAATCATAAACCACCTTACCACTCCCTGCGGTATCAAAATTAGGTATGGTATAAAGGATTTTGATTTTTCCCATATTATCTGTTTTTCGAAACTCGTTTCACTCCTATCATTTTCTTTAGTTTAAGTAAAATATTTGCAGGACTCCAGTTGTAAGGTATTATTCCAATGTATGGAATATAAATTCTCTTAAAGATGGTTTTGTTTATTTTCTTGGCAAACTTTTCTCCTTTATCATATGGTAAAAAATAAGGCGTAGTACTATTCCATTTTACACCTAATCTTTCATGAATCACTTTTACTTTACCATTTAATTGCAACATGCTTTTGTAACCATGAGAGTTGTATTCTTCTGGCAGAATAAAAAATTTAACCGCTTTTAAATTTTTTATCATAGATTCTCTCAACCCTGGCATGTCATTACCCATTCTATTATCTATACATACTTGAAACCAATCCTTGAATAGTTTTTGTGTTATTTCGTTTTTTCTATAAACAATCACACCACTGTTAAACTCAGGAATAATATTTTTAAATCGAATATTGTTTATCTTATCCGTAGTATGGTATGATTTTTCAATACTGGTCGCTATATCTACCAATTCCAGAAGCTCAAAAAGAGGTGATATATCATCACATATAAAAGTGTCTGTATCTAAAAATATAGTCCTATCAAAAGGAGATTTTTGTATACCCAATACTTTAGACAAATATACATATTGCTTCATTTCTTCATGAATGATCACTTCATCAAAAAAAGCATAAACATCTTTTGAAGCTATATCTTGAGTACATACTAAGGCTACAGGCAATTCAGAGAACTGACGCAGAGAACGTGACGAAATCATCGCCTCATCAATAAATTTTTTTTGATTGGCTACATAAAGATAACCTACTCTCATACGCTTCTTATTAAATATTTTTCTAACACTATAAACTCCTTGCATTTCACAACCATCATACTAGCATTAAAACTACTTTCTATCACTCATCAAACAACTACACATACCGCTCTATTTCTTTAATTGTTTTCCCAAACTTACTCTTCATGGATAACTGTCTTCGCAGGTATAACAAACAATAGTGTTTAGTACCCCAAAATAATGTATTCTACATCTTATTACTTCTTCAAAACCTATCACTCCCAAAGACCAACAATCACCTCAACTTCCAACAATCGGCCCACTTACATATCATTTTACACTTTTTGTGCATTCATCAAACTTTATCATTCCTGCATCTATTCCTTTCTTTAGTTCCTAATCCTTTGATAAATCCCAAGCCTTTTCAGCTTCTTTAGATACTGAAATAAATTCAGCATGACAAAAAGTACTATGTCACTGCTTACCTTTTGTGATTCGCTTTTTTCATATTCTGTTTCCACCACAAACTCAATGTCAATAACATACTTAACGGATGCGCATAATACACCGTATCTTTCTGCGTAAATTGTTGATAAACCGTTTCCACGGCATGTCTTCCAACAAACTCTAAAAAGGATTCATCAAATATATAATCTTTTAGTTGCCGATCATTTACTTCACCTAAAAACTGTAATTCCCAGTTACGCTGAACCAATGGTTTTCCTAAAACGGTTTTTACTTCTCGAACAACTTTATTTTTAATGCGATAGGGCAAATTCCAAGGCGCTCTATTCTTATGGTAATTGTATAAATTATAAGGTTTTTGACTTTGCCACATGACCTTAGCCAGTTTAGGATTCCGTTGCTTTATATAGGCTATCTGCAACTGGCGATTGGCCAAATAGTCCTCAGGAATTTCACAAATAAACCGACACATCCGGTCGTCGTAATACGGCAAGTTTATGGGAAGTGCTTCTTTAAACACATTTAAATTCACACTAGTCCACCGCGGCGCCCAGTATAGCGATTTAAAAGCGCGAATTTTAGCCTCTTTATGTTCTATGGCAATTCCATCGAGTAATTTTTGCAAGCGCCATTTTAAATAACTTTCAAAACCACCTTCCAGTTCCCAGTGTTCCCATAGCAAGGTCGCCAATTCCAGACCACCTTTCTTTATCAACTTTTTATATAAAATATCTAATTCAGGCAACTCCTGTTCCGCTTGACCAATACCTGAATCAAACAATACATCACCCCAATGCCCTAATGAAAATTCGCCATGCATCTGTTTCAACTCAGGTAAGACAGCCATTTGCCTAGGATGGGTAAAATCGGAATAACATTCATTCATTTGTGCTAAGTCGTCAATCACCTGCCACAAATACCCTTTAGGAATTTCAAACGGCTTAAAATCAAAACCACAGTGTTTTGCAATCTGCGCCCCTATCTTAGTTTCGGGAAAACCATTTTGAAAAGCGTAGCTATACGACTGCACATCGGCCTTAAGATGATGTAACGCCGCAGCTTGGGTACGGCTATCCAAACCACCCGACAAGGGCAATATCACGGATTGGCTTAATGATTGCTCTTTAATGATGCTTTCAAATAAATCGGTAAACTCATCCAAAGCAGCTTGAAATGAAATCTCTCTTGGGCTATAATGCCATTCAAAATAAGGGCTTTCAGATATTATTTGATTTTTAGAATCAAGGTTATAATGCCTTGCGGGTTGCAGGGCAACCTCATCCCTATAAAAACGATCCTCACCTAAAAAAAAACCAAGTGCTACATAAATACACACCGCTTTTCTATCCATGGTATGTGAGCCCTGCTTCTGGATAGCATAGCACTGTTCAATAGGGATTATAGGGGTTTGTAAATTGGTCATTTGATTTCGAAGATACTTAAATTTTCAAGGTTCCAAAACCTGTTTATATAGTTTTTCCATACCCCGCAAAAGTTGTGTTTCACTATGTTGTTCTTCTACAATATTACGGGCCGCTTTAGTTATCGTATGCAATACATCATTAGGCAAGCTTTGCACTTTTAAAATTTCATTGGCCATAGCTTCAGGCGCTCCCACCGGCACCAACCACCCCGTAATACCATGGGTTATCAATTCTGGCATACCCCCACAATCAGTACTGATTACAGGTGTGCCCAAGGCCATTGCTTCAACCGCTACGTTGGCCAAACCCTCCTCAATGCTTGGCAACAGTAAGATATCAGTATTTCGCATCTGTTCATAAACTGAACTCTGGGACATTTTCCCAATTAAGCTAATACACTGCTCCAATCCTAAATCATGAATTAAAAACAACAGTTCTTCATCACCTTGACCACCGATGATGGTGTAATGAAAATCTAGGCCTTTCGCTTTTAATACGGCGCAGGCTTTCACTGCTGTGGGATAATCTTTTATCCAGTGTGCCCTGCCTACCGAGAGTAATCGTAAAGTATCATGGCGTTTTGTTTTATTTTGAAAATCAATCTGGTCCAATGGAAATCCAGTGTAAACAACTTCATCAATACCCGTGTAAGGTACTCCTATTGCTTTCCCTGTTTCCGAAATGGCTTTTGATACCGAATGCAAACCATCCAGTTTAGGATATACCGATTGCAAATACCTCATATTTTCAGCATTCACAAATGGACGCACATTCACATGAAAGCCGCGCTGACTTAATACGATTTTAAAATCTGGGTTTTGTAAATAAGGTTCCAACCATGGTAATAAAGATGGCCACTGCACATGTACAATATCGGGTTGTAAGCTTTTAAAAACCAAGCTTAAGTTTTGGGTTTGTATCGCCTTACGCTGCCCCTTAAAAAAATAAAACAGAGCTTTTAATACCTGCTCTACATTACCATACCTTAAGGCTAAAGCCAAACTGGTTTGTATGAAACGTAATTTAGATTGGTTACTTCCCAAAGACTGGTAATAAACACCTTCTACTGGTTCTGGATTATGCTCATTAAACCCAATAACGGAAACTTTATAGCCTCGATTGATGAGCCCCGTCATTAGGCGTCTAATAAACGGCGTGGTTTCAAAGGAGCCGTCAAAAATGATAATATGTTGTTTTTTCTGATTCAATATCAATACATTGATTTGTAAAAATCGCCAATCTGCTTTACTACCCGTTGCCAATCATAGCACATTACTTTTTCTCGAGAAGCCTTTCCTAGTCGTGTTAATTTTTCTTCATCCTTTAACAAAGCTACTAAGGCTTCAACAAAAGACTCCACACTATTGTCACACAACACATTACCTGTACCGCTCAAATACTCTGGTACACTCCCCACATTTGAGGTCACAACAGGTAAACCACAAGCCATGCCCTCTAATACAGCATTACAGGCCGTCGCATCCTTGAGAGGCAAAAACAACACCGTGGCTCTTTGATAAAAGTCCCTAAGCTGTTTATCAGGCACTTCCGAATACACTTGTATTTTAGGATGTTGTTTTATCTTCATAACAAAGGGTTTTGCCACAATAGCTATAGCTTCTGCCGTTGGGCATAGTTCTAAAACTTTTGAGATAGCCGTATTAAACAAATCAAAATCCCTTAAATGCTGTCCCACAAATAACAAGGTCGGATTTGGAGCCTTTTTTGAAATATTAGGTACAAAATAACCGGTATCGATTCCATGAGGGATATAGTTTACCTGTTCTAAACCCAACCACTCTTTAATGAACGCTACTTGATTATGCCCAACACATATAGCACCATCTAATTGTTTTAAATAGCTAGTGTCTGTTATGGTTTCCTTTAGTACTTCTGGCGGCTTATGAAAGGTTCCTATAAACTTAACATCCCGTCGTTTTATATATTTTGGTATATACCGAATATCACGTTCGGCATTTAAATAATGTACAACGGTTTTTCCCTTTAGTTGCTTTAATGCCTTATATAACTGCCATTCTTTTTGTACACTACTGGAATTGTATATGCCCGCATTTTGCGTATGCCATTGCCCGATATACTTGGCCATACGGTAAGGCAATCGCGGCTCTCCAGTTAGTACGGTCGCGTCAGGACAGTAATCTACCAAACGGCCATACCCAGAGTTTTGGGCATGGTGTGGGGAGCGGTGATGTACTAAAATGGTGTTCAAAATAGTTTTAAGCATTTATGATCATAAAATCTAAAATACGCTTAATATTTTTTGCCGGATGCACATAATCTTCAAAATAACGCCGGGCATTAGCTGACAATTTATGAAACAACGCTTTATCCTTCAAAACGGTTTTAATATGATGTATCAATTCGTCATCGGTATTAAAATATAACAGATGCTCCCCATGTACTAAGGGTTCTGGTAATTCAGCGGTTAAGGGTTCGGCAATAATGACTTTACCCTGCGACAGGTACTCGGGTAGTTTCCAAGCTGGGGAATTTGCTAAACCTCGTGTATAAATCACAATACCGGCCTGTTTCATCGCTTCCAGATATGCATGGGGTTCACTTGGAACGTTAGACAAAGCATTCCGATACTTTCGTTCAACTACATCTGAAGGTATAAAACCCCCTTTAAAGTTATTAGGAAATGTATTTTTTAATAAGGTTATAAGGCGATATCGCTGTTCATGAATGGCCTTTACATCGCTGTTTTTTTCTGGGAAACATCGCGTTTGAAACATGATACTATCCGATAGCTGCGATGTATGATTTTCAAACTGCTTAATGCTTCGGGTCATTTTAATGAATTCCCAATGCCGTAATTGGTTTCTATATGTGTTTTTAAGTCGTCTCAAAACCAAGCGATCGGGTTTTAGGCTTAAATTCCCTAAAAACAACCCTAAAAAGAAATGATATTTGTACTGGGCGTCTTCCGACTTTACTCCAAAAGCCAGACCAAAAGGGTATATTTTATTTCGAAACTGTTTGGGTAAAGCGTCTATATAATGGCTTACAAAATGACGTTTAAAGTAATAATCGCAAGACTGTAAAGCAGACTCAGAAAACTGCTCGGCATGGTCATACAAATCGCAGGCGAACCGTATTTTTTTATTGTTGATTTTATCGATAAGGGTATACAAAGACACTTTAGGATTGGCCTGTTTGGTTTTGTTGATATGCCCTTGACTATCTACTATTAATCGGCCCATGCGACGCTTATAAAATAGTTTCATGGCCGTTGAAACCTTCCCCGCCTGTTCCAGTTCAAATAACCCAGTTTGAATATTAGAACTGTGATTAAGCTCTTGCGGTGCGTGTATGATAACCTGATATGCGTCCATAATTACTGCTTTAAAGCATCGGTTACCGATTGTTTTAACACCCTATAGGTCGCTTCCAAGCTATAGGCCTCAACAACTTTTGCCCGGGCTGCGGTTTCCATGGCGTTACGGTCAGCAGTTTTAAAATGGTTTAAAACGGTATCGGTATAAGTGGCCTTATCACTTAACAAACCATCTACGCCATGTGCAATAACATCTTTAGGGCCTCCTGAACCATTTAAAGCCGCAACAGGCGTCCCGCAGGCCATCGCTTCAACCATCACCATCCCAAAGGTTTCTTTTTCACTGGGCAAAAGCAGTACATCGGCTTGCTGAAAATACTTGGGCAATTCATTGTGTTCCTTATGCCCTAAAAAGCGAACGTGATTTTCTAAAGCAAATCGTTTTACCTGAACCTGTAATGTTTCATAATAAGCCTCTGAAAATACAGGACCGATAATATCCAGCTGGGCGTCTTTAAACCCGTTTTGCACTAAGGCCTTCAAAGCATCAATAGCCAGATGGATTTGCTTTAACTCTACAATACGCCCCACGTATAAAAGTTTAGGGTCTTGTCTTTTATGTTTCCTATTCGGCTTAAAGCGATACGTATCTACCCCCAAAGGAAATACCCGTATATCCAACCCCTTAAACATCGGCATGGTTTGCATACTTTCTTTTTGCAACTGGGTATGCACTAGAATATGGTGTGCCCGTTGATAATATATTCTATTTTCTGGCGTATCGCTATAATGCTGCCCCCCCAGCATGGGAATGTATGGCTTCCCGGCGCTTAAAATATGCTTAGTCAAGGCATGCGAAAACGGACTGGAATGGCCCGACATATTAATAATGTTTACCTCAGGGGCGCTCCTTTTGTAAGCTTTTAAACAAGATTTAGACCACTGCTTCTTCCATTTTTTATGGTCGCCATTCCATTTAAAATCCACAGGATAAAACTGATAGTTTATATCATTATAGTCATACTGATACCCGCGCCACTTCGGTGTAAAATAAGCCATTGCACATTTGTATTCCGGATATTCCCCAGCCAGTTGTTGCAGCGCTTTGGCATGGGGCTGACTGTGGTAGGTTGCTACCGAAGCTTCTACCACACCAGCGGCTTGTGGCGTAAACGGGTGGATTATTGTAATCTTCATTAATAAATAATGTTGTTTAACTTCATTTCTAATCTCTGGCTCCAATTTAGTTTGAAGTTATTTAAAACATTTTTATTCAGCTCCTTATACAATATCAAATCAAACTTAATCACATCATTTAACAAATCACTATCAAATTCTAAGTCAATCATGGTTTGTTTTGATATATTATGTTCAGTATATTTTAAACTTTTCCATCCCATGTTTTTCTTCATAAGATACAAGGCCTCATCAAAGTTTTCCATTTTATATACATCTACTTTCATACTATTTCCTATAGCCATGTTAAGCATAGATTCTGAAACTGTACTTCTATTTAGCAAAAAATAATCATAAGGTCCTGCCAATTGCCTTGTCATTATATTATCCAATCTCATTTCCTTCAAGAGCTTTAGATAATCATTAAGCCTAAATCCATTTTTTTTTAAATCTTCATAAAAAAAACGACCAGGTTTATGATGCTCTTTAAAATCAGATATTAACCTAGATTTAGGGTCTCTTATAAAAGTTATGTACTTTATATCTTTGGAAGTCAACTTATGTAAACCATACCCTATATGACCTCCAATGAAGCTGACTTCATTCAACTTGTCAGCAAAATGTTCTTCCAAAACTTTAATCATTTGGGGCGCTGACGTATATCCGCCTGGCAACCTCAAACTTATGTTATTCCCTTTGAGGTTTTGTACCAAATAATTTACAGGTTCTCGATCTATTTTAGGCCTTAAAAAACTATTATAGTTATTCTTGACTACACTATAAAATGTAGTTCCTGCAGTTTTAGGTATGTGAATGAAAACAATCAATTCTATTTAATTTTAAGGTGTTGACGTTTCATTTTACTTTTAATATTGTCCACAGGCTTGTCAATTAAATGAACCAATAAAAAACAGACTAAAACTAAACACAAAAAATATGGAAATAATTTATTATAGGGCAATTTAAAGTTAGAAGTATTCTTATCAAAGAAAAAAATCGCCGAATAAAAAATTAAGACTAAATAATGGGCTAGGTAGATGGGGTAACTATACCGCCCAACATAATTATCCCAATGCTTTAATAAATTCTTACTTTTAAAATTAAATAACATATAAATAAGTAAGACCGCCAATACTAAATTTATATAAATTGACGCTTCACCATAAACTCCCAAATTTTGCTTATTAAAAAATAATGCATTTGAAACAAACAACCCATACACACCAATAACACTAAATAAGTTAACTCTTTTTAAAGGCTTTATTCTATTTATCCAATACAATGCAGCTCCGAGAGCAAAAGGTAATGAAGATGCCCATATAGCACTGTAACGATATGTTGGTATGTCATAAAACAAATAAGTAAACATATAATAACCAACACTTAAAATCAACCAAATAAACGTTCGCCTTCTTGTTTTTGAAATACCTATTGAAATTAACAAATAGTAGACGATTTCATTTGTCAAGGCCCATGAAGGCGGAACCAATCTAGGTTTGATATGATGTGGAACTTGATTTGGATATACCATCGCTATGTTATATAACCAATCTGGAAAGGTCACTGGAAAGTATAAATGTGGATGCCGTGTTATTTTTGGAAATGTAATTAAACACAATATTGTGCATATTAAAACACACCAATATAAGGGATACAACCTAAGAAAACGGTTAAGCCAAAAAATTTTGACTCCCTTAAAATCATAACCGTAGCTATGATGCATGATATAAGTCATGAGAAACCCGGATAAAACAAAAAAAAATGACACTGAGTAATTACCTAAAGCTGGTACATTAAAAACATGCAACAATACAACATTAACTGCCAATAAGGTTCTCAATATTCCAAACATTAGTTTTTTATGTATTGTTTAATTTTTTTTAATAGGCGCATTACTTTACGCTTTCTAACTCGTCTTTTCTCCTTTACATAATACCCATTAAACACATTCTTTATAGCATTTAATAGTAATTGCGCCTTAGTATGTGCATGATAATGCATACCATTATACGACACATAAAACGCCTTTGGGTTATCTTTATATTTCACCTCACAATATCGCAAGGTACGTTTCCAGTTTATAAAATGTAAATACATGACGTCTTCATGGGTTTGGGTATTTATCATTTTACCATGTTGCCATTGCCAAAGGTCTAAATGATATTCTTGGTGTGAATCCCTTCCGTGCTCTTCATTGCATAAATTTTTTGGCCAATATATATTTAAATTTAATGCATTTAGTTTCGGTTGGTTTTTTAAATACCTTGTCAAAACGACTTCATCTGTCCATTGAAATTTGGGATGCGCGAATAATGCTTTATAATCAGGCAACTGTTTATAAAGCTGGTTTATATCTGCTTTATTTTTAAATAAGGTAAAATGCCCGGATATGGCTTCTTTTCTACTCGATATAATATCATAATTTTCTAAAATGTCTGGGTGTATATATTTACGAATGTCTCCCCAAATAATATCCATATCGCAAATGCCCCAAAAATCATACTCTTTTATAGCATCGGAAAAAATGGCTCCGTAAGCAGGTTTTAAATCGCAAAACTTTCTTGGGGTTAAGGGGACATTTGCGTCTACTATGGTATTCACTTTTGTATTTAATGTGGATAATGTCGTAGGTAAAAACGTTATGTTTTCTGGATGCGTTTTAGGTATGGAGCAATCGGTAGGACATAACCAATCAATTGTTGGGTTTTTAGCTACAGAAAGTAAAAACGCATCAAACCACACAGGCCATTGCCCAAAATAGGGGATAATTAAGATGATTCTTTTCATTTAAACGCATTTCTGGTTACTAAACCATCTTTTAAAGCCACCAAAACTTTTTTTAGATATCGTGGTTTAAATAATTTCCCTTTTAAAAATAATTTCCAAAGTTCTTTAAACCCATTTAAAAATTCCTTTCTCCTGAAATATACAAATACATCATAGTCATGCCAAGAGCCATACCATAAATGTACACCGTAAGACGCTGTTGTTACATAGTTTTTGTAGTGATGTATATCGTAATACTTTGTATAAGGCAAAGCATAAAAATAAGTTGGTTTATATATAGCAATATCTTCTCTAAAAATATTATGCCTAAAATGAGTAGAAAAATTATAGCTTTCTAGAAAAGCATCTGTAATAACTTTAGGTATAGGAGGCACTTTAACCTTAGACTGCTGATAAAATGTTAAACATGTTAATATAAAAGGGTGTTTTTTAACAGCTCCAAAAACACCTACCCCAATACTACTTTCATGTTCTGCCACGAAAAAACAATCATTTTCAAGAAAATCATCCAAAGGTTTTGTAAGTAACATATCCGTATCTAAGTAAATCCCGCCATACTCATAAACAGCTTTTAATCTGATATAATCTGATACAAAAGCCCAACGTTTCTCGTTATATGCTTGCTTTACAAATTCACAATCTAAGTGAGTATTTTGCTCATTCCAAAGTACAAATTGGTATTCTGGCAAATGTTCCTTCCAACTAGCCATACAGAACTGCAACATTTTTGGCATGGCATTACCCCCAAACCAACAGTAGTGAATAGTCTTAGGTATACTCATATTACTTTCACGCACCTTAAATGATTAAACAATTTATCGGCCATACGTTTATTTAAATATCTCAGTGCTTTAAGCTTGAGTAAAACAGTAAGCTTGTTCAAGAAAAGCATGTTCTTTAGTTCTTTAAACACAAATTGATACGTTTTTTTATCTTGATGTTTAACAGCTGAATAATATAACTTCAAGCATTTTTTAAAAAAATAGGTTATTAATTCTTCATCCTTTAACTCAATACATCTTTTTAAATTGCTTAAATGATTATATGCATTTGACCATTTAAACCTTGGGATATAGTTTTCACTTTCAGCACTCTTGGTTAATGAGTGTCTTCGATAATAAAATGTCTCTTCATGCAATATCTTAAATTTTGCGTCCTGATTCTCATAAAATAAAGTCGCTAAAAATTCAGTTTCTTGCCCTTTATGTAAAAGCTCATTAAAAAAAACTTTTGAAGCTTCTATAAATGACTTTTTAAATAAAATAGATGGTGTAAAAATACTGGTCTTCCATGTTACATAGTCTTTATACAAATTACTATTTACTTTTACTCCAAAGTTTTTTGTATTACCATTTTCAAATAAATAAGCACCTTCCGATATTACAAATTGGCAATTATCGTCAAACATTTTAAGTTTTTTTTCTAAACAATCTGAAGTCATCACATCATCACTATCAAACCACTGTATATAATCCCCTTTACTCAATTTGAAACCATAATTTCTTGCGCCATTACCACCTGGTAAATGTTCATCTGTTCTACGATGGTATTGAAATCGAGAATCGTTGTCAATATATGCTTTTAAGACTTCTACCGTATTATCGGTACTGCCATCGTCTACTACAATACATTCCCAGTTTTGGTAGGTTTGTGCCAGCACAGAATCCAGTGTTTCGCCTATGAGTTGCGCACGGTTGTATGTGGGGATTATTATAGATACGAGAGGTTGTTCTGGCATGCTTAATAATTAGATAGCTAATATAATGAACGCATCTGAGTTTTTGGTTATTGGTCATGGGTTTTGTATTGAGGGTTATCTGTTGGGAATAGTGAATAGTGAATAGTGAATAGTGAATAGTGAATAGTGAATAGTGAATAGTGAAGCATACAAAAAACTAATCTTGTTTCAGTTGTGTGACTATTGAAAACGGATGCTATAAAGAGATGCTAAACCAAGTTCCTTAGCTGTGTGGCAGACAGGAGCATGACAGAGGTTTATTAACAATAAGATACTGAAATAAGTTCAGCATGACAAGGTATTGTAACAATAGCAGGTATTTTTTGCTAATTATGAGGGGCTTTTAAGAGTTTTCAGTTGTGGCTTTGGGGTGTCTAGTGGTGGGCAGTGCTTCATATAGCTAAGGCAAACATCATTTAGGCAGATAACTTTTTAGGTCCGTTTACATCGTTTGATACTTTTCTTTTTTTAGGTGTGGCGTATTCGGTTCCGGTAATTTCGGCGTAGACTTCTTCAAACTCTAACCCCATATACTTCGCAAATTCACGGATGGTTACCACTTGATGGCTTTTTTTACCCAATTCCTTCTTAATAGTACGGATAATTTTAGAGGCATAGCTGTAACTGCTACCCATAATGGCCTGTACATCTTTGGGGTAAATACATATGCGATTACTCATAATTACAATTCTATTTAGAGCAGCACAGTATTTATAGAGGTGTGCTAGCTTACGCCTCTTAGTACAGTTTTCATAATTTATCATTTAGTTAATTAAAAGCTAATTAACACATTTTCTTTTACTTAACAACCAAAAGAATAGCAACGTTATTAAAAAGTTTTCAACAATTTAATATTTTTTTTCTTACAAAAAGTTAATAAAAAAGCCTGTGTCTCCAATTATACACCATCCATACACCATCTATACTTAAGCCATACACTTGACATATGTTAGATGCTTTACTCTCACCTTGACAAACCAGCTATTTTCATTTTATTTGATTATTTGTGTAAACTACTATTATGCTATATATGCTATCCTTGCTATATTCTAGCTAAATACTTACAAACACCATAACAACCACAACACACTATATACTAACTATTTACACTTCACAAACACATAGGCAACCCATCTCTTTTTTAACCCGTATTTCTGTTCTATGTTTACCCTGCAATTGCAAAATTACTTGTGGTTAAAAGCCGGCTTAACCACAAAAATTTGTATAACGATGCTTAGAGCATCATAAAAATTAATATTATGGCTAAGGTTAATAGCATAATTAAAATTGAGGGCACTCTGGATGAGCTGACCTTTTACAAAAGTCAAGACGGTTACATGGTTCGCACCAAAGGAGGTGTTAGCAAAAACCGCATTTTAAATGATCCGGCGTTTGCCCGTACCCGTGAAAACGGCACTGAATTTGGTGGCGTTGCCACTAGCGGCAAACGCCTGCGTCGGGCGATCTCAGCATTACTAGCAGATGCAAAAGACAACCGAACAACCTCGCGGCTTACCCAAGTACTCAGTAAGGTTAAAAATGAAGATCTTACCTCGGTTCGTGGGCAGCGTAACGTGGCTACAGGTCTGGATACCGCTATGGGCAAAGCCTGGCTTAAAGGGTTTAACTTTAACAAACACGCCACTTTGGATAGTGTATTACAGGCTACCTATAGCTTAAATACGAGCACTGGAGAGGTTGTTATTAACAATCTGGTTCCGAGTCAGCAGTTGAGTGTGCCCGACGGTGCCACCCATGTGGGGTTTAGCTGTGCTTTTTTAAATCTCGATTTGGTAAATGATGTTAAGGATTTGCAGGTTAGTCCGGTAGTGAACCTACCCATTAATGGCACAGCCACTGCGGTTACTTTAACACCTCCTGATTCGGCAGCGGGTTCTGGGCATAATTTCTTTTTTTTGAAAACGGCTTTTTTTCAGGAGATTAATGGTTTGCAGTACCCGCTAAATAATGGGTCGTTTAATGCCCTACAGCTTATTGAGGTGATTTAAGCAATAACTAAGTGGTTGTCTGCCTTAGCAGGCATGACAAAAAACGGAGGCCCTTTTGGGCTTCCGTTTTTTTATGACATTCATGGTACAACGTCGTTTCATGAGACATCTGTTTTTAGTATGGTTACTTTCATTTAAAAGGCATTTCAGTTTTATACGGTATAGCTGTTCCGATGTGGATTCCTACCTACGCAGGAATGACAAATCTAAACTATAGTAAAAACACCTTAATTGAGATGCTGAAATCCGTTCAGTAGGACAAGGAATTGAGTTACATGTTTTACAAGACCTGTCACCCTTAACTTGGTTCAGGGTCTCAAAACAGAAACTAACGCCTAACTACTCACGTTTGTTATTTAAATCGCACTATTCACATCTCACCAACCCCAAAAAATAAATCATTTATAAATACTCCATATCGGTTGTGGAGAAACCACACTCTAAACAATAAAACTGTTTTACCCTTTTACTTTATAATATCCTTTTCTTAAAACACCTAAAACACTATTTTTCAACCATTTGAATCTAGCAAAAGAGTAAAACCAAAACAAATCAAACTTTAAGGTTTTATGTTGTTCTACAGTCTTGGTTAACTTTGCAGACATCTCATTATATAATTCTATATCTTCTTTATTACGTTCCTTAATAGCCACTATTGTTTGGGCATCAATGTCTTTTAAATCCGGTCTACGCTTTGTTTTATTTTCTATAGTATAATAAGGCATCTTCCAAGCATACCTCTGCTTTAGCAACATTAAACAGGCATCAAACTGTTCTATAGTCCCTACAAAAGCAAAATAGTTTTTTATATTATCTCTTGCTGTGTCCAACATAACCTGTTTATCGGTAGTCTGTAAACCACTTATAAAACGTATTTGACCATTATGTATATCACCCTCATCTATTTGTGTTACAAACTCATAAAGCGACATATCATCAGTAAACAAACCCTGTTGTCTCAACCTGTGATTAGGGCGTCGTTTTACGTAATAGTAATACGATATAATACGCTCAACAGGATCTCTTAAAAAGGTAATATATTCAGCTGAATCAGAGAAATAACGGTGTAGTCCAAATTCCATATGTCCTTTTATCAACTTTATACTATCACGTTGCTGCTGCGGCAAGTCTATAAACTCTTGGGTGTTTAATCTTACATGATTAACCACTTTAATATCAAAAATATCTGAGGGCCTGTATTGTTGTTCTAATACACGATGAAACGTAGTACCGCCACACTTTGGTAAGTGCATAAAAAGCAAGTGATTACTCATCATATATCTTTTAGGTTTAAGTGCGTTGCCCCTGGTTCTTTATTTTGTGCCACACTTTTTACAATAGCGTGTTTGGCGGTTATATAAAGTTGTTGTTCATATCGTAATCGCTTTGCTTGTTTAAACCGTCCTAATAGCAAAGCTTTAATAATTTGTCGCTTATACTTTGTAATTGTTTTTTCTATAACAACACCATCAAACGCATTCACATTGGCGTGTCGCTTTTTAAAGTTCTTAAGTTTATGCTGGTAATAGGCTTCTGAAAAAGGCTCTATTGGATGCTGTACACGATCTACTCTATCATGAATAACTTTAGCGTTTGGCACTACGCCTATTTTACCCCCATGAAATAAAACACGCTGACAATAATTATCGTCTTCGCCATAATGAAAAAACATTGGATCGAACCCACCTACAGTGTTTAAACACTTTAAAGATACTAACCAAGCCGCTGCATTTACAAAGGGTACTTCATAAACAGGTTTTATGGGATTTCCTAATACATAATCGGAATAAAAGGATGCATTATTTTTATAGTTTACATAATGCGAAAAGTTCTCGTCTAGCCTATCTAAACTTGGTGTGACATGTAACGGACTTAACACCCAATACTCAGGATGCGTCTTTTGAAAAGCGATTAGCTGCTCCAAGGCATCATCAACCACATACGCATCTTGATTAAGTAAAAACACTTGCTTCGCGCCATGGTTTAACGCATAGCTCATGCCTATATTATTGGCTGCTCCAAAACCTAAATTAGTCTCTTGTTTTAATAACGTGACGTTTGGAAACTGCTGTTCTATATAACCTACCGTACCATCGGATGAGGCATTATCCACTACCAAAACAGGGTAATTGCCACAACTTTTTAAACAACGCTTTAGCCATTTAAGACCGTTGTAAGTAACAATAATGATATAGGTTGTTGGTTTTACCATTAGCTAAAGATACGTTTTATGCGCTTTTTAAGATTTTTTACAAAATAATACCCTTTATAATGCTTTTTAGGTGTGAGTCTCTTTAACACTTCTGGATGTAATAATTGGGCGTAATCATTTTTTAAAATGTTGCGATAAACACTATAATCGTTAATCACACGGGCTTTATTTTTTTGCGTTTCCTGCTCGGCATGTACCCTAAACTTGGCTAAGGGCTTGTTTATTACCACTGCCGGGTGGTGTTTTACAATACGGTACCAATACTCGTAATCGAGTACTTGTTTTAAATCGGTTCTAAACCAGCCAATAGTATCAATAAGTCCTCTCTTAAACATAACGACACTGGGTTCACCTATTTTGTTCAACGGACTTTGCAAAAAATCTCTTCTTTTAAACATAGTCTTATCCAGATAAAGCAACTCTTTAAAACTGTTAAACTGGACTTGCAGGTTTTTGTAATCGTCCAACCATTGTTTCTGGGCATCATCTACAATAACTTTTTCTACAATAAACGCTCGCTTACAGGCTACCAACCCCACTTCTGGATGGTTTTTAAAAACGGTTAGCATAGCTTCAACACAGGTAGGCTCCAGCACATCGTCCTGAAACAAAAACTTAATATAGCGGCCTTGAGCTTGTTGCATACAATAGTTCCAATTGGCCCCTATGCCATTAGGGGCATGATGAAACACCCGTATGGGAATGGGGGTTTTGTCTTTATACTTTCCAACAATATCCAAAGTACCATCGGTAGAAGCATCATCGCTTACTACAATTTCAAGATTAGTGTAGGTTTGTGCCAAAGCACTATCCAGAGCTTCGGATAGATAAGCCTCGCCATTATAGGTAGGGATGCAGATGGAGACAAGGGGTTCTATTACCATTTTATAATCCTAATATTTTCTTTATTATAGCTTTCAATCTTGTTGTTTTATGTTCCGCTACATAGTCAACCTTTTTTTGTAAACGTTTATTTTGCCTTTTTAAGTTATCTATCTCAGTTAATAAACTTTTATAACTTCCATACGCTTCTATATAAGAGTTTAGGTGTTTAAGAGTTAGTTTTTTATAAAGATTATCTAATTGAGATTGAACAATAGAGTGATTTCTTGAAGCATTATTAATACGGTAAAAAAAACAAATTTCTGGTATTTGGTATACTTCAGCATCATTTTTTAACAAGCTTAACCAAAAGTCCCAATCTTCCAAACCAATATCAAAACTAGGGTCATATCCTCCTATAGTTTCCCAATCTTGACGTTTGTACATAGCACAATTAAAAATAATGTTCCCTTTTAACAAGGTTTTAAATTTAAATTTAGGCAAGTTCCAATCTTCATTTATATCTCCAAACTTTTGTGCCTTAGCATATACTATTTTTAAATTAGTATTGTCTTTAAATGCTTGTATGGCCAAATCGAGATAATTATCGGCTATTAAATCGTCGGCATCTAAAGGTAAAACATAAGTGCCTTTAGCGTTTTCTATACCAAAATTACGCGCTTGGGAAACACCGGCGTTATCGTGAGATAAATACTTAAATCTTGAATCTTTATCTAACCATGTTTCGGCAACTATTGAGGTGGTATCAGTAGATCCATCGTTTACAATAACACACTCCCAGTTAGTATATGTTTGCGATAGTACCGATTGCAAACACTCATCTAAATACTGGGCTTGATTATAACAGGGTACAATAATGGAAACTAATGGCTGCATTAAAACTTATTTATTAATCTTAGTTTAACCATCCACTGTATTTTTTTTGATTTTCTTAAGGTATGGACAAGTTGCTCTAACCTATTTAACTTTTTATAATCTTCTAAAAAAGTAGCGAACTCTTTAACTAAAACCTCTTTTCGCTCTTTATCAATAAGGTGCTTATTTGAAAGTAATGAGCTCATTCCATCATAATTAAACACACTTATAACCTCATTTACATAACGGTAGGAGAATCCTTTTTTACAAATACCCACAATAAAGAATTTCCAATCAGAAACAATATTAAGGCTTTCGTCATAGATATAATCATCAAAACAATGTCGCTTAATTAGGCTAGCCGGATGTGGCAAGGAATCAATCTTTAAATAACCAAAGGTTAACTTTTTGGGATAGGTTTTAACCCATTCTTTATTTTTATCTACCACCGTAATATTACCATACAAAATATCCTCTTTAGGGTTATAGCTAACAAAAGTTTCAAGTGCTTGGTCATTAACAAAAAGATCTCCACTATTTAAAAATAACAAATAATCTCCAGTAGCTTTTTTTATACCTTTGTTCATGGCATTATAAATACCTGTATCGGGCTCGCTTACCCAATAAGACAATCTATCTTTATTTACCTCTATTAACTCTTTACTTCCATCTGTAGAATTACCATCTATTACAATGTATTCAAAATCCCCAAAGGTTTGGTTAAACACACTATCAAATGTATGCTTTAAGCCTTTTACGTTATTGTAATTAATTGTTATTATAGAAATAAGCATGTTGTTATTTTCTAAGGTGCTTTAAAATAAAGGATTCTATTTCAGTTTCTGTATAAAAATGTGTGACATATTTATGACTGTAGACCTTTTTTAATTCAAGTTCTGAAAACTTAATATCTTCTTTTAACCTCTTGTAAACAGAAGAAATTTTCTTATCCGAAGTTTGATTTGCGTTTGATGTTAGTTTTAAATTGACGCCCAAAAAAGCTTTCATTGCCTTATTAAAACACCTATTCAGCTTTTCTAGTTTAATGATTAAAATTTTCAAATCATTATGCTCATAAATGGAATAGCCTTTTTCTTTATTAAAAGGACGTGCAAACACATCGAACCCCGTAAATTCTTTAAATTCGGTGTCAAACCAGTTAAACGTATAATCGTAATTTAGTTTATTTAAATAGGCAGATTTTAAATCATCTATTGAATGCGTTAATATATCTCCATCAACAAAATCATTTGGATTTTGCATAAAGTTTGATATCTCTCTTGATACCGGCTCTCTAACCAGTGAAATTATATATTTTTTATCATCTGGATGCTTCTCAATATGAGAAAACACTTTTTGAGCAGCTATATTATTTGTTTTATAATGATTGGTTGTTTTGAGTCTGTTATGTAACCATTCATCCGATAAAAAATGAACATGAAAAATATTATTCCATTTACTATATTTCTTTAACCGACTATAAACTGTTGATGAACCTACCTTACCTAGCGTATATATAATTATTGTTTTATTCTTTAGCTGATGATAAAAAATAGACCTATATACAGACTTAATACGTTTAAAAATTATTCTTTTCATACACTAAACTCTAATTATGTACTTTTTTATAGGTTTTAAAAATTGAATAAAGATTTGAATCTATATAAACATAACCCATAAAAGTTACTTGCATATACTTCTTCCAATGAACGTTTTTTTTAATACATTTTTTTAGTGCTGATTTCAAATAAAACAATCTTTTTCTAATGGTTAAATTGACTATCTTTTTATGCAAATCCGTTTTTAAAATCCAATTGTATAAGTTCAGTATTTCTTGTGACTGTTGATGACCTTTTAGCAACTTCTGCAAATAATCATCTTTCAACCTATTCTTTGTAATATAGTGGGTAAAAAACAACCCTTCTAAATACCATAGTTTAAAACCCATTAACAAAACCCATTTACAAATTTCACTGTCATCCCCTGATGCTAACCCCTTCCCTTTTCTTCCTGTTAACAGTGTTTTAAAATCACTTTGATATAGCTTAAACAAGATATCTCGTCTAGAAACCATTCCAGCTCCCCACACATAACCTCTTTTAGACACGTTTCCACTATGCTCAGCCTGTTTTCCTACTGCATAACTTAATTTTTCTTTTTGCCACCAAATTGGTTCCTTTCCTTCTAATACTCCTTCAGACTGCCCTCCAAGTGCACCTACACTAGGATTTAAAATCATAAAATCATAGGCGGTTTGTATATAATTGGACTGCAACCAATTATCATCATCACAAAAAATAATAATATCTCCACAACTAGCTAACACCCCTTTTTTTCTGGCATAGGACAACCCAGGTGTAGATTCCCGAACTACTTTAAAAGCAACATAAGTATTCAGTTCATCCCAAATATTTGTGGCATATTCGGCAGTATTATCTGTAGAATTATTATCCACTAAAACCACTTCATAAACAAAACCTTTATTTACTACTTGTTTGGCTAAATGGCTTAATGTTTCGTTCAATAAGTGTGCACTATTGTAGCAACAAACAATTACAGAGAGGTGTACCATGTTAAAAATCGTAATTAAATGTTTCTAAATCTTCTTTATAAACATCTTCCAGAACAGCTCTCGTTCCTTTGTCAATCAACCCTCTATAATCTAATGTTGTTTTACTTGAAGCATTAAGTTTAGACAAGGCTCTTACCTCTTTACAACCCAGTAACTGCCTTAAATTTCTTAAATGAAAATCTACATCTTCAAAGCGCCCCAAATACTTAACATTTAAGTTCTTGTTCTGGTCTTTTAACCAAAAGCACTGTGTATGCCATTGTGTATGTGGTGGATTATGAACCAACTTACCCGCTTTAAGCAATAATGCTGCTTCTTCTATACTTGCATGTTTTAGAATATCGTAATCCATATGCTTGCCATAAATGGCTTTATCTGGATTAATGGAAGAATGATAATACGATTCTTCCATTCTGGCATAATTATATAATGAAATAAAACGGCTAAACGGATTTCTTACAAAGGCAAAAGACAGCATGCTACCATATTTTTTTTCTCCCATAGCACTTATGTACTCTTTTACGGTATTGTGTTTGGAGGTTTCTATACCAAAACTTTTGCTTATAGCCGTCCCTGCATTTTTAGGTATGTGAATAAAGACAAAATTATTGGTATATGAGATATTATCGGAATTGAAATGCCTTTTTTGTTTGTTTTTATTGAATAAATTAAACATACGGTTATATCATTACCTCTTTAAAAAACCTTTGTTTAGCATATTGATATACTTTTAAATCAGCTGCTATAAAGCGATTCAGTTCTTGATTTGTAATAAAAATAGCTTCCACTTCCTTTTTAGATATCTTTTTATGCTTAGTACTGTTATCTACTTTAAGTATTGGTATTTTTTTCCAATCTAATTTTGTTTTAAATAACTCTAGAGATGCCTCAAAATGCTCAGTAAGCCCAACTGCCACAAAATAATTTTCTAAGTTTTCAATGGCCTCTTCAGATAAATTTTCATTAACCTCACCATTTGGCACCTTATCAAAATCATGATTGGTCAACATTCTAGTCATACCATTATCTGCCGCCATAGCCAAACCACTTTCTAAAAACGTTTTAAAAGACATTTTTTCTTCATTAATTGGTTTGTATAAATCTATTTCCAATAAATAATTATATAAAGAACACAATCTTGAAACGGGCTCTCTTAACATTGTGAAATACATAGCATTACCCCTTAAATACTTATGAGACCCAAAAAAATGATGACCCCTTAACAAATCTATCTTATTCCTATAACTTTTATCTTTTCCTTTAAAGTCTTGGTAAGATGCTCTATAAGTTTTACCATTAATTACATGTATGTTTTTTTTATTGTAATTAACATCAATAGTATTCATTAAAGATGTACCTCCACTTTTGTGTATATGGAGAAATATATGTGGTTGTTTTTTATTTAAAAATAGCTTAGTCACACATTAAAACATTTTATCTATTATTATTTCTCTTTAATTGTCCATTTTGAATCGAGTATTAAAACAGCATGATTATTTATTAATGGTGCATCAGATATTGTAAACACACCTATGTTTTGTCCATAATAATAAGTGTCTCTGTGATGGTTATCTGAATTAAAAACTTTATTAAAAGTCATAGATATAGTATATTGAGATGGAAATAGTCTAATGTTAGGAACTTTCAACTTTAAAAAAACGCGATTACTGACTTTATTAATATTAAACAAATCTGAATTTGTAGTTGCTACAGGCTTCAATTCTTTATCAGAAATAATTAGAATCACATTAAAAAAAGCATTTAAATCATCTTTATTCCTGCTTTCGAATAAAAATGTAATATCTAATTCAAGGTTTGTTCCAAAATTAACATTGATTTGATTATTTAGAATATCCTTTTGATTAACTAATAATTGCTCTAATTTTATACATTTAGAAAAAACATTAGAAATACTATTCTTAAATTCCGAATTATACATTTCTATAATTCTACCAATATCTCTTGAAAGCATTTTTTCCTTTCCTTTTCCCATCAACAACCCTACTGTAGCTGTTTTTGCTATTTGAGGCATCGAATGGGAAACAATAATTACTGCACATTTTTGTAACAAAGCAGTAATTTTATTAAAACATTTAATTCTAAACCCAATATCCCCAACAGCCAACACCTCATCAATAATGAGTACATCGGGTTCCATTTGCGCCGCTACGGCAAAGCCCAAACGTACCTTCATACCAGAACTATAATTTTGTACCGGCATATCAATAAACTCGCGTATTTCGGCAAAGTCTATAATAGCCTCTACTTTTTCGTCTATCTCTTTACGGCTAAAGCCTAAAATAGCGCCGTTGTTATAAATGTTTTCGCGTCCGCTCAAAATTGGGTTAAAGCCAGCACCCAACTCTATTAAAGCGCCTACACGCCCTTTTATGGTCACTTTACCGGCATCGGGGTTTATCAAACCATTTAGTATTTTAAGCAGGGTACTTTTTCCGGCACCGTTATGGCCTATTAAACCCAAACACTCACCACGGCGCAGCTCAAAACTCACATCTTTTACCGCCCAGAATTCTTTGGGTCGCAGTTGCCGTTCGTGTTTATTGCCCCTTACGCCACTTACTAAATCTTTTACGCCATACCACAAGCTGGTCTTAAGGTCTTTGCAAAACTTTTTGCTTAAGCCTTCTACCTTTACAAGGACGTCGTTGGTATTGTTTTCTATATGTTTATTCTTTTTGTTCATTTTTCTTCGTCAGACGTGATTCGTGAAACGTGAGGCGATTCACGATTCACGCTTGACGATTCACGTTTTCCGCTTTACATAGTTCCTAAACCCTAGTAACAATTGTTTCTCTTTTAAAATAACATCATCAATATTAGAATCTGTCACAATATAATTTAGTCTAACTGCAATTAAATACTGTGTCTCCAATTCGGCTACTGACCCCAAAGCAATAGATAAAAACTGAATTAATTCCTTATCACTTTTTCTACCGCATCCCTCAGCTATATTAGAAGGGATAGAGATTGCTGCACGACGCATCTGGCTAGTTAAACCAAACCGCTCATCATCAGGAAAGGCAGAAGTAACTTTATAAATAAGTTCGACCAAATCCATACCATATTTCCAAACATCCAACTCTTTATGATCCATAATTCTTTTTTTTCGGGAAACGGAAATCGGGATTCGTGAAACGGGAAACGACAATCGGGAATCGTGAAGCGTTTTTTCAACTACTCACATCACACGCCACACTATTCACTTTTCACTTTTCACTATTCACTTTTCACGTCTCACTTTTCACTTTTCACGTCTCACTTTTCACATTTTATTAATTTCGTTCAACAATTACAGGAATGGATAAACGATACCATACCAAGCTTAAAAACAGCAGCGGCACGCAAATAGCCAATACTATAACATATTGATTAACATATTGAAATTCGCCCCCCAAAAGTACCGTTCTGGTGACTTGGATGATGGAGGTTAAAGGATTATATTCCATAAGGGTTTTCATAATACCTGTTTTGGGAATGGCATAAACCACAGGGGTTATATACATTAAAAACGACAGGCCCAAACCTACTATTTTTCCCACATCTCTATACAACATACTTAACGGCGTAATGATTAACCCCAAAGTAATGCCCAACATAATAACAGCCAGAAATGCCAAAGGCAGCAACAGTAGCGTCCATTGAAATTCTACACCGAAAACGAGCATTAAAACAATAAGTAACGCAATCTTTATGGCGCTATTAAACACTAATTTATAAATACCCGATACCACCAATGCTTCTTTTGGGAAATTTATTTTACTTAATAAGCCCTTGGCTGCATTGGTACTGTTTGTTGGGGTATTAATGGCCTCCTTAAAAATAGACCAAATAAGGGTGCCTGAAAATACAAATACGGGGTACGGCACACCCGTATCAGACAATTTAACCGTTCCGGAACTGCTTAAAAATATCCAGACAAAAGCAGTGGTTAATGGCATAATAAACGCCCATAGAATACCAAAGTACGATTGCCGGTATTGGGCCTTAATATCTCTAACCGTAATTTGTTTGGCTAAAAACCGAGAGCTATAGATATCTTTTAAACTTGCTTTTAATAGCTTAAAAACATTTAAGTTGTTTTCTTTTTGGTAAATTCTGGTTTCCAATGGCATAGATTCTTTGGGCGATTTACAGTTTGTCTTGCAATTTACTAGATGCCTTTTGCTATAAAGAGTAAATATAATGAGGTAAATGCTTACTGAAAAATCATTTAAAGTAAAAAATGTTTTTATTGTAGATTTGACGAACTTTGAGATGCTTAAATAAATTCAGCAGGACATGAGTTAACTCGCTGTCATTCCTGCGAAAACAGGAATACATCAATAACTACATGAGATGCTGAAACGAGTTCAGCATGACAAATTATTGTCATTCCTGAGAAAACGAGAATTTCACAAAACCAATACAACAACCTGTCATTCCTGCGAAGGCAGTAATCCATTATTCAAAACCACCTGACCTTTTAATCATGCTTACTAAGTGGATACCTGCCTGCGCAGGTATGACAAAACAAACCATACTGCCACCCTGAGTACAGTCGAAGGGCCCTTTATTACAACACAACACGAGGTTTTAAAATACGTTCAACGTGCAAAGTATTATAAAAACATCACAAATTTCCGTCATTCCGAACGAAGTGAAGGAATCTCTTTTAATGGCAACACGAGATGCTGAAACGAGTTCAGCATGACAAAGTTTTGGTACAGCATGAGGAATCAACTTTATAGTGTCAGTTCGAGTGGTTTTAGAAAAATGCGTCTCGATACAAATTTGTTCGTCCCTCACAAATCCACTCGACGTGACGACCCATAACCAAACCATGTCAGTTCGAGTGGTTTTCGAAGCATGAGAACATTGTATCGAGTACCTTGTCAGTTCGAGTGATCCCGATTATTTTTATCGGGATTGTATCGAGAACCATGTCACCTAAAACTTTTTCTTAGACAAATTTGGCAATTTATCAAACTCATTATTAATCAGAACTTCCTTTTTAACTTTAGACCATTTTTTTATTTGCTTTTCAGATCGAATTGCTAGGTTTGGATCGGTAAATTCAGCATAAAAAACCAATTCAACAGGGCGTCTGGTATACGTATAACTGTCTTTGTGTTTCCCCGTTTGATGTTCTACAAACCTGTTTTTAAGGTGTGATGTGAATCCTGTATAATAGCTCCCATCTGAGCATTTTAAAATATAGACATAGTATATCTTCATGGTTTAAAGTCAAAATTTATAAACGCGTCTCGATACAAATTTGTTCGTCCCTCACAAATCCACTCGACGTGACGACCCATAACCAAACCATGTCAGTTCGAGTGGTTTTCGAAGCATGAGAACATTGTATCGAGTACCTTGTCAGTTCGAGTGATCCCGATTATTTTTATCGGGATTGTATCGAGAACCAAGTTCAGCATGACATGAATTAACAACCTAAAGCCGCTTTGTTAACAGCTCCAAAATCCGATTTACCGCATCTTCCGGGGGCTCTTCAAGGGTTTTGATTTCCAATGTAGGTTGCTCGGGAATCTCAAAAGGTGCACTAATCCCCGTAAAGTTTTTAATCTCTCCACTGCGTGCTTTTTTATATAAACCCTTCACATCGCGCTTTTCGCAAACTTCAAGCGGGGTATTTACAAATACTTCTATATAATAGGCGTCACCAACAATGGTTTTGATCATCTCACGAATACTATTATAGGGCGTAATAAAGGCAGCAATAACGACCATCCCCGCATCGATAAATAGTTTGGCCACCTCGGCCGTGCGGCGTAAGTTTTCCGTGCGGTCTTCCTTAGTAAACTTTAAATCCTTATTTAAACCCCGTCGTAAGTTATCACCATCCAACGTGTAGGTATGAACCTGTTGTTTATGCAGTTCCTTTTCCAATAAGTTGGCAATGGTCGATTTACCAGACCCCGACAGGCCTGTGAACCAAATTAGGCATGGTTTATGGTTGTTTATCAACCTTCTATCTTGCTGGGTAATGCTGTATTTTTGCTTTTTATTATGTTTCATAGGGGTGTTACTGCACTATAAAAAAGGGGTTCAATAAATTAGGCTTATTGTAGACCAAAGGGCGATCACTATCCACCTGAGTAACTTCAAGTCCTACGGCAACACAAATAGCATGCCCCGCCGCGGTGTCCCACTCCATGGTTGGCGCCAACCGGGGATAGATATCGGCGGCACCCTCGGCCACTAAACAAAACTTTAACGAACTGCCTTTTGACACTAAGTTTACCGTATAGCCTTCTTGTTGAAATTCCTTGATTAACACTTCGGTTTCTGCACTTTGATGCGACCGACTGCCCACCACACGCAGTGTTGTATTCAGATTCCAATCTGGCTTGATCGCTTGACGCTTATCGAGTACACCTTTACTAAAGGTATGATTGGGCACGACGCACTTATAAGCCTTTTGGGTTTTTACCTCAGCAAAATACAAGGTTTGTGCTACGGGTACATAAATAACGCCCAAGATGGGTTTACGCTTTTCTATCAAAGCGATATTTACGGTAAACTCGCCGTTGCGTTTTATAAATTCTTTGGTACCATCCAACGGATCGACCATCCAACAGGTATCCCAAATCTTGCGATCCTCATAATCAATTTGCTTGTTCTCCTCACTGATAATGGGGATATGGGTTTGTTTTAAATAACCATTAATCACTCTATTGGCCTCCTGATCAGCGACAGTTAAAGGGGAATTATCGGTTTTTAGAGTCACATCGAAGTCATTGGCATATACCTTCATAATGACTTGTCCGGCAGCCACTGCAGCTTCTATGGCGGTTATTAATAATGTATTCATGGGTTACACTAAATCGTATGGGCTGGCAAAATACTGAAACTCTTACAAAATTAAATAAATTTGATGTAGAAAATCTTTTTTTATGGGTTCCTGCCTTCGCAGTAGCGACTTAAAACTTTAAGGAATATATAAAACAGAGATACTGAAACAAGTTCAGCATGACAAAGGTATGTTGCGGCAAGACAAGGATTAACTTGTCACCCTGAACTTGTTTCAGGGTCTAGAGGGGCCCACAAATTTTTCCATTCCGGGTTCTTGCCCTCAATTAGATTGATTTTCCAATCGCGATGCCAATTCTTTAATTGCTTTTCTCGTTTTATGGCATCGTCTATATATTGAAATTCCTCAACATATACCAACTGCTTCAGGCGGTATCTCCTTGCAAACACGGACCCTTTACCAGATATGTGCCGTTCCATCCTATCGTCTATGCCTCCAGTAACGCCAATATAAAGTGTCCCTCTTGGCTTGTTCGTTAAGATGTAGACCCAATAATTGTGGTATGCGCGTCTCAAAAGTTTTAACTTTGTTTTCTATGGTTTATTTTTATGGATGCTGAAACGAGTTCAGCATGACAAACAAATTATTGTGTTAATGCGTTTGACTCGTCTAGGAAGATTGCGCTAACATCGTAATTGTTTACGACCTAAGCTTTAAAACGCTTTTTTATTTTTCGCCACCAATTAGTTTTAGGCTCTAGTTCACTGTGGTAGCCATGTCCATACGCACCATAACCATATCCGTAACCATAACCGTATTTGGCCTTCTTATCGTAAAAATTATATAAAAAGCTTATGTTTTTAACCTCACCCTTTTTATACTTGTCGTCAATAAACGCAAGCATATCTTTCTTGGTATAATCTTGGCGTACCACATATAAAGTAGCATCAACATACGTTGTTAACTCCAATGCATCGGATACCAAACCTACCGGTGGTGTATCTAAAATAATATAATCGTACTTTGCTTTTAATCCCGCCATAAAGGCATCCATGTGGTCGCCAATTAATAATTCTGACGGGTTTGGTGGCACTGGGCCTGACGTAATCACATCCAAATGCTCTACATTGGTCTTCTGAATAATATCCTCTAAGCCAGCTTGCCCGATTAAATAATTAACCGCCCCTACTTGGTTTTGAATCTTGAAATCGTCAAATATCCTTGGTCTACGCAAATCGAGACCAACCAACACGGTTTTCTTACCGCTCAAGGCAAATACCGAAGCGATGTTAATGGAACAAAAGGTTTTTCCTTCACCACTAACCGACGAACTGATCATCACGGTTTTGGTTCCGCTTACATTCTGACGTTTATAGATAAACTGCAAACTGGAACGCACCGCTCTAAATGCTTCTGAAACTGGAGCATTGGTCTTCTCCAAAACCACCAAATTTGTATCGGCTTCTGTCCTACCAATAACCCCTAGCATCGGTATTTTTGTTAAAGGCTCTAAATCGGAAGGCACATGGATTTTTCTATCAAAGAAAGTCACAATAAAAGCAACCAAAAAAATAGGAACCGACGCTGCTATAACAGCAAACACATAACGAACATTTAAATTCTTTACATTACGCCCTTGGCCAATATCTTTAGCGGGTTCTATAAGAACAATATCTGAAGTATTGGAAGCCTTTACCAACTCTGCTTCACCGCGTTTGGCTAGGTATAGGTTGTAGGTATTCTGACTCAACAAATACTCACGCTCAATGCCCTGAAGTTTTTGTTGGTTTTCGGGCAATACCGAAAACTCGCCTTCAAGCTCTGCCACATTGCGATTAATGGTTTGTATTTGAAACCTAATATTCGCTTTATTGGCAGAAATACTCTCATAAATTATTTGTTTGAGCCCCTCAATCTGTCGGTTCAAATCATCAAATACCGCCGCATCGCTTCGTACCGAATATTCCAACTTCGATTTTTCTGAAGACAACTCGATAATCTTGGCTATAGAACCCGTAATATTACTGTCTTCAATACCCTGTAATGCCGGGGCTGGAAAGTTGGTGAAATCTTTACTGGTCTCGAGGTAATTTTTAAGCAAATCGTAATATAACAACGACTCCTCTAACCCCTGTTTTTCGGTATCATAGTCTTCTATTTTTCTTACCAACAAGGCACTCTCGCTATTAATGTTAAAAATCTTATTCTGTTGCTTAAATCGGTTTAAAGAGTCGGCCTTTTTACCCAACTCCGCTTTCACCCTGGCCAACTGCTTATCAATAAATTTTACAGTATTGATGGCATATTGGTTTTTACGTTGCAGCAGCTCGCGATCTAAAATAAAGATCGAGGTATTTAGGTAATCTACAATTTTCGCTTTATTACTATGGGTAAGTCTTAACTCCAGCAAAGAGGAGTTATTTTCATGTATTACCCGAAAGTTTTTAACAAACTGACTTACAACTCTATTAAAGCTAACATGTTCAATAAAAAAAGTTTTTCCCTGTAAAGATTTTGCCGAATCTTTCGTTACAATACTACCCTTAATAACATCAAGATTAATATAGTCGCCCACTTTATAGGTTTTAGACATGCTTAACGTTTGAACAGGAACATTTTTAATGGCCTTAGTGGTATAATTTTGCAGGTTAACAGATTCAACTTCACCGAAATCGTAAGACAGCTCAAAATGGGTATCGTCTACAAAAGTGATTTGAATAGGATGCCCAATGACCTGAAAAGCATCTTGGTCGCCTATAAATTCAAAAGGGGCCGCTTTATAAATATCCGTTTTACGAAAACGTCCCGATTTTAAATACGTTAAGTATAGGTTTAAACTATCCACAACCTTCTCATGATGCTTTCTGGACTTTAAATTAAGCAACACATCCTGAACCTTACCCGAAACACCACCATAGTTGAATATTAAACTGGTATTGGAAGTGAACAGGGGGTTTTTATCATCTTGGATCATTAACGACGCATCCAAGGTGTACGGAAACTCCTCCCGTATGTTTTGCTGGTACACGACATACACCCCAATAACTAAAGCTAACAGAAACCACTTCCAGTAGCTTAACGTCCTGTATATAAAAGCCTTAAAATCGAAATTAACCGCATTGGGCTGTTGTCCGTAGTCGTCTTCCATAGGTTATAAACTGCGTATAATAAAATAGGTGCTTACCAATACCGAAAACACACTTAAAATCGCTGTTAGGTTTTGAATTGCGGTTTGACCGCCACCCAGCGCTTTTCGTTTTAGGGGCTTAACCATAATGATATCATTAGGTTGTATATAATAAAACTCCGATTTCATGGCATTAATATCGGTAAGATCAATATGGTGTATTTTTTGTCCTTCTGGGTATTGTCTAACGATCATAACATCACGGCGATCGCCTGTTAACCGTATATCACCAGCATTGGCAATAGCCTCCAATATATTTACCCTATCGCGATAAATAACATGCGTTCCGGTGCCCATCTCGCCTAAGGTGGTATACTTTAAACCGGCTAGTTTAACGGTAACAAATATCTGTGCCGTTTCCTTAAAATATTGCTTTAGTAATTCATTTTTTACCAGATCTTCAATTTCTTCTACGGTATAGCCCAGCACATTAAGCTCGCCCAAAATAGGGAACTCGATATTTCCATGTAAATCGACCGTAAAACCACTGTAGTACAAAGCTTGTTCAGACCCTCCCCTATTTGAATTATTTGATGATGTGGTAGGGTTGAATATCTCTACCAATTCCTTATCCAACGCTTTTACATTGATGCTTAACAAATCGTTAACCTGAACGCGATAAGGTTTAGAAAGTTCATTTATAGGCAAAGCAATGTTAGAACCTGTACCTTTGTCCTGCAGATAAACAATATCCTTATTGGTTATACATGAAACTGAAAGCATACAAACCAACAAAGAAACAATAAAATAGCTCTTCATATTGAGGCACATTGATTTAAAGCAAATATAAGTTTTAAGCCTTAACAATAAAACTTTTGCCTTATTTTTTGGTTATTTGTACGTTCTTTGTAAAAAATACGAGCTTTGAATTATTTAACAGTAGAAAACATATCGAAATCTTACGGTGAACACACCCTTTTTGAAGACATTTCCTTTAGCGTCCATAAAGACCAAAAAATAGCTTTTGTGGCCAAAAACGGCACGGGAAAGACCTCCATTTTGAATATTCTTTCGGGTGATGACCAAGCCGATTCCGGGAATGTTATTTACCGAAAAGACATAAAAGTTTCTTTTTTGTCGCAAGACCCAAAATTTGACACCAATTTAACGGTGGAAGAAACCATTTTTGCCAGCGACAACCCCATTTTAAAGATTATTTCCAATTACGAAAAAGCACTTTTAAACCCTGAGGACACCGATGCTTACCAAAAGGCATTTGATGCCATGGAGCGCCATCAGGCCTGGGATTTCGAAACCCTTTACAAACAAATACTCTTCAAGCTTAAACTTGATAATTTAGAACAAAAAGTAAGTACCCTTTCGGGTGGACAGAAAAAGCGATTGGCATTGGCCAATGCCTTAATCAATAAACCCGATTTATTGGTTTTAGACGAGCCCACCAACCACCTGGATTTAGAAATGATTGAATGGCTGGAAGCCTTTTTTGCTAAGGAAAACATCACCCTTTTTATGGTCACGCACGACCGTTACTTTTTGGAACGTGTTTGCAACGAAATTATTGAATTGGACGACGGCCAACTGTATAGCTACAAGGGCAATTATTCCTATTATTTAGAAAAACGCGAGGAACGTATTGAACGCGAAGCTGTTGAAACCAATAAAGCCAAGCAGCTTTTTAAAAAGGAATTGGCTTGGATGCGCCGCCAGCCCAAAGCACGAACTACAAAGTCGAAATCTAGAATTGACGATTTTAACGATATCAAGCACCGTGCCCACCAGCGCCGCAGCGACCACCAAGTGCAGTTAGAGCTCAATATGGAACGCTTGGGCAGTAAGATTTTAGAGTTCCATAAAGTATCGAAAGCTTTTAAAGACAAAACCATTTTAAATAGCTTCGATTATACCTTTAAAAAAGGCGAGCGTGTAGGGGTTATTGGAAAAAACGGCACGGGGAAAACCACTTTTTTAAATATCTTAACGCAAACCGCAAAACCAGACTCCGGTAAGGTAGTAAAAGGCGATACCGTAAAGTTTGGTTATTACACCCAAAGCGGTATTAAAATTAAACCCGAACAGAAGGTTATTGACGTTATCCGTGAGTTTGGCGATTACATTCCATTAAAAAAAGGGCGGCAAATTAGTGCCCAACAGCTGTTGGAGCGTTTTCTATTCAGCAGAAAAAAGCAATACGATTTTGTTGAGAAATTAAGTGGTGGTGAGCGCAAAAGGCTTTACCTATGTACCGTTTTAATTCAGAACCCCAACTTTTTAATTCTCGATGAGCCCACTAACGACCTCGATATTGTAACACTAAATGTACTGGAAGAGTTTTTACTGGATTTTCCCGGATGCATCATTGTTGTGTCGCACGACCGTTATTTTATGGACAAGGTTATAGACCATCTTCTTGTGTTTAAAGGCGAAGGTCTTATTGAAGATTTCCCTGGAAACTACACCGATTATAGAGTTTATGAGGATAGTCAGCCAGTAGTTTCAAACACCAGTTCTGAAGACAAAAAGGAAAAGGAAGCACTAAAACAAAACGAAGCCTCCAAACTATCATACAATGAAGAAAAGGAACTGAAAAATATTGAAAGTAAACTTAATTCGCTGGCTTACGACAAAAAAGAATTAGAAAGCAAATTCCTTAATCCTGATTTAACACAAGATGAAATCAATGAACTCTCGGAAGAATTGCAGAAGATTTTAGACACTATTGAAGCCAAAGAAGAACGCTGGTTTGAATTATCTGCAAAATTGGAAGGATAAAACTTCATTAAAATGTTGAAACACCAGAACTCAGCTCAAAAAGAATTGATGTTTTACCAAGCCACGCAATACATAAAATTCCTCTTAAAATCGACCAACCAGCATGGGGTACACTCCCCTTTTGTATACAATTTGGTAACGCAATGTTTTTATGACAAAAAAAGATATGCCGATTACCGCATTATTTTAAACTACCGAAAGGCACTAAAAAAGGATAAAACAGAAATAAACGTGACCGATTTGGGCGCTGGTTCGCGTGTTGCCATACAAAAAACAAGAAAAGTTTCAGAGATTACCAAAAATGCCGGTACCACAAATCATCGGACAAAACTATTGTACAGAATCGTTAGATATTTTAAACCACTAGCCGTTTTAGAATTGGGTACATCGTTGGGTATTGGCACACATGCTATAAGTTTAGGAACCCCAAATGGAAAAATCGTTTCTATTGAGGGTTGCCCTAATATTTCAACATTCACGAAAAATCGTTTGCAAGAATACGATGCTCAAAACGCTGAAATCGTAACTGGTGATATTACTAATGAATTAAAAAAACGCACCAAAAACCAATATGATTTGGTGTTTTTTGATGGCAATCACCAAAAGGAACCTACTTTAAGCTATTTTGAAACCTTACTGGAAACCGCCCACAACGACTCCATTTTTATTTTCGACGACATTTACTGGAGCAAAGGCATGACCGAAGCTTGGCAAATTATAAAAAAACATCCTAAAGTGACGGTAACCATCGATACGTTTTTTTGGGGGTTGGTATTTTTTAGAAAAGAACAAGCCAAAGAACATTTTTACATTCGATTATAAGTCAAAAAAAATCCCGAAGCTTCAAAGCTTCGGGATTTTTAATTTTGTAGAATTCTGTTTTCTACTTCATTAAGTTAATTTCAACACGTCTGTTTAAAGCACGACCAGCTTTGGTAGCGTTGTTCGCTACCGGTTTGCTTTCTCCATAACCTTTTGACGACAATCGGTTTGAGGCCACGCCATTTTCAATCAAGAAATGCATTACAGCACTCGCTCTTTCTTCCGATAAATTTTGATTCAGGGCATCGCTTCCCACACTATCGGTATGGCCCTCAATAGAGAATTTAGCCGAAGGGTACTCCTGCAAGATTCCTACAATTTCCTTTAACACACTATTTGACTCCGCTTTAATAGTAGCTTTTCCTGAGTTAAACAAAATTGTTTTCGCATATTCATTCAATGTTTTTTGAACTTCTTCAGTCACTTCAGGTTCTGGCTCAGGCTCTGGGCACCCATTATTTGAAACGGTTCCTACAACATCTATGCACTCGTCATCTTTATCCAATACACCATCACCATCAGTATCTGGCCAAGGGCATCCTTTGTTTTCGGCCGCTCCAGAAACATCAATACACACATCAACATTGTCGAGCACACCATCGCCATCCATATCTCCCCAGGGGCAACCGCTATTTTCAGAAGAGCCTTTCTCTTCAGGACAGTCATCAACATTATCCAGCACCCCATCGGCATCGGCGTCTCCCCAAGGGCAACCATTGTTTTCAACAGGTCCAGCTTCTTTTGGGCAAGCATCTAACTTATCAATTACTCCGTCTTCATCTTTATCCTTAGCCTTCCCTTGGTATACTGGTATTTTAAGCCCAGCATATACATCAGCACCTTTGGTGTTGTCGCTTGTTAAAGCCGTAAGCACAGACCCAGAACCTAGATATAAGGGGCCCGCTCTTAAACCAGCACCAGCCTGAAACCCATTGTACTCCACCACACTTAAAGGCAGATAAAAACTAAACCATTTACTTTCAAAACGTGGGGTTAAGGAGGCAATGTTTAAAATACTGCTGGTATTTTCCTTACCTTTTTTGGTCAATGCAAAATCGGTATTTAAGTTTAAATAGAACTTACCGCTAAAATTCCAGTCGGCATTAAAATGCAAAGCCGTTGGCAGGTGTGTTTTGTACCCAACTCTAGACTCATCTGATCTAGAAATATCTTCTAAAAAAGCTTGAAAATCTTCCGCATTATCAAAATCGTCTTCAGATACATCGTTAGCGTCGATTTCATATAAATCTTCTTGGCCTTCTTTATAATTTATAGCGCCTAAATCGGTAAGTGAAAGGCCTAATTTCAATTTATATTTGTTTTTATGTTTTAAAGCGTAACTGTCTCCTTTTGCATTTGTTTTGGTGTAATTGGCATGGTTGGGGCGCCATTCGTATACAAACCCTAAATCGACACCAAGACCATTGGCATCCGGCAATTCGTAGTCATAATTATCATTGTCAAATTCAGCAAAGCGACCGTATGTGATTTCACCTGTAGAATTAAAACTACCCGTGGTTGGTCCTGCCCCATCTGCATCATAATCTACGGTAACATTTCTACCATATATATAGCCACTTCCTATGCCTTGCAAATATTTCAGTGATAATCCACCTTTCAAAAAGTGCTGTTCGTTATTCATTAATACTCTGGCGAACGTTACACCAACTTCTGCCCATGCTTGCCCAAACGCATTAAAATCGCCTTCGTTAACAACAAAATCGTCCGTTTCGTTATTATCGATCTCATCTATTGTATTGCCATTAATTTCATTAATATTTACCACATACCGTGCCCTGCTAAATACGGCAATAGAACTTTTAGGCGATAAGTTAAACATGAACGACGGGCCAAGGACATCTTCATATAAGCCTATATTATTGTTGTTGGATGGCGACTTAGTAGCATCTAAATCGAAATCGTAATCATCTTTTAAGGCGTCTAAAACATTTACGCCGTAATAATCATTTCCAATAATAGCACTTGCTCCTACAAGATTTATATCGGTTTTAAAACGGGAATCGACAATGTTAGCCGGGTTGGAAATCACACCGTTAACGCCACTATAATTGTCGCTAAGGTAACCGATGAATGATTGCGCTTGCAGGCTCATAGCGCCTAGCAAGAACAAAACTGATAACGTGGTTTTTTTCATAGTTTTTAGATTTGGTTGTAAGATTTTTTGTTGCTAACCAGCGAAAATAAGTTTTTTCCGTTAAAACGATGTTAAATTATAAATACTTTTGGCACATTACAATACCAAGAATTGGTGATTTATTTTTAACCCTTATATTTAAAACATGAAAATATACACAAAAACAGGAGACCGCGGCACTACTGCCTTATTTGGAGGTACTCGTGTACCAAAACACCACCTTCGCATTGAAAGTTACGGAACCGTTGACGAGTTAAATTCGCACTTAGGCCTGGTTCGTGACCAACAGATTAACGACCATTATAAAAACATTTTACTCGAAATTCAAAGTAAACTGTTTACGCTCGGTGCTATTTTGGCTACCGATCCCAAAAAAGCGATTTTAAAAAATGGAAAAGAACGCTTAGACATTGTTAAAATCACCAACCAAGATATTGAGCTTTTAGAACATGAAATTGACACTATGAACGAAGCCTTGCCCCCCATGACACACTTTGTATTGCCTGGCGGGCACCAAACCGTGTCATTCTGTCATATTGCACGATGCGTTTGCCGAAGGGCGGAACGACTAGCCTCAGCACTTAATGAACTAGAGCCTTTTGACAGTAATGCCCTCACGTATTTAAACCGCCTTTCTGACTACCTTTTTGTGTTGGCACGAAAATTGTCTTATGATTTGAAAGCGAAAGAAATTAAGTGGATTGCGGAAAAAAAGTGAAATTCACATCTAATTAATTTCTTTAAAAACCTATAAAATTTAACTAGCGAAAATAAATTTGCACAAGTTTAAATTGTAAAAGAATACGTTCTTAAAATTAATGATTAAATAATTCATTTTTTCCTTGTGTGTTTAAACTAAAAATTTATTTTTGCAAAAAATAAAAAGCACATAAAATGTATTGGACTTTAGAATTAGCATCTTATTTAAGTGATGCGCCATGGCCAGCAACGAAAGACGAATTGATAGATTATGCCATTAGAACCGGTGCACCGTTAGAAGTTGTTGAAAATTTGCAGTCGATTGAAGATGAAGGTGAATCTTACGATTCAATTGAAGAAATCTGGTCTGACTATCCTACAGACGAAGATTATCTTTGGAATGAAGATGAATATTAAAATAAAAGCATAAAGAATAGTTAAAAAGTCTCGATTTGAGGCTTTTTTTTTGTTCTTATTTTTAATTTAACTAATAACATAATGTATCTTTGAGTGCTTTTTAAAAAGCATCAAAATACTCCTAAAACAACGTGCAGCTTAATTATAACACCGCATTGTTTTTTTTAAGCTCACATAATATAAAAACAACATACACATGAGTTTTTTAGATTCTGTACTAAAGATGTTTGTTGGCGATAAATCGAAACAAGATGTAAAAGCCCTAACACCTATAGTTGATAAAATTAAATCGTTTGAAGCCGCACTAGAGGCTTTATCGCACGACCAACTAAGAGAAAAAACCAATACGTTTAAGGCTAAAATTGCCGAAGCAAACAAAGCCATTGACGAGCAAATCGACAAGCTTTTAGAAGAAGCCGAAAATACCGAAGACATCGATGAGCGCGAAGATATCTACGAGCAAATCGACAAGCTTAAAGACGATGCCTATAAAATTACCGAAGACGTTTTAAACGATATTCTTCCCGAAGCCTTTGCCGTGATAAAAGAAACTGCAAAACGCTTTGTTAACAATACCGCTATTACCGTAACGGCCAATGAGTTCGACCGAACACTTTCTGGCGAAAAAGATTATGTGGTTTTAGACAACGACAAAGCCGTTTGGGCCAACTCTTGGGATGCCGCAGGAAAACCCATTACCTGGGATATGGTACATTACGATGTACAGCTTATAGGTGGTGTTGCCATGCACCAAGGTAAAATTGCCGAGATGCAAACCGGTGAAGGTAAAACCTTAGTAGCCACCTTGCCCGTTTACCTTAACGCACTAGCAGGAAAAGGCGTGCACCTAGTTACGGTAAACGATTATTTGGCAAAACGTGATAGCGCTTGGATGGCACCAATTTTCGAGTTTCACGGATTGAGTGTTGATTGCATCGATTATCACAAACCTAACTCGGCTGCCCGTAGAAAAGCTTACAATGCCGATATCACCTACGGAACCAATAACGAGTTTGGTTTCGATTACCTGCGTGATAACATGTCGCACGCGCCAGAAGATTTGGTGCAACGTCCGCACCACTACGCTATTGTCGACGAGGTCGATTCCGTTTTGGTTGACGATGCCCGTACACCATTAATTATTTCTGGCCCGATACCCAAAGGCGACCACCACGAATTTAACGAACTGAAACCCAAAGTAGACGATATTGTTGCCGTACAACGTAAATATTTAACTGGCGTATTGGCCGAAGCCAAAAAACTAATTGCCGATGGCGATACTAAAGAAGGTGGTTTCCAACTGCTTCGCGTGTATCGTGGTATGCCAAAAAACAAGGCATTAATTAAGTTTTTAAGTGAGGAAGGTGTAAAACAATTGCTTCAGAAAACCGAAAACTTTTACATGCAGGATAACAACCGCGAAATGCCAAAGGTTGATGCCGAGCTGTACTATGTGATTGAAGAAAAAAACAATCAAATAGAACTGACCGATAAAGGGGTGGAATACATTTCTGGAAAAGAAAACCCAGATTTCTTCATCCTTCCCGAAATAGGTGTTGAAGTTGCTAAAATTGAAGAGCAAAATCTACCAAAAGAAGAAGAAGCCGAACTTAAAGAAGAGCTATTCAAAGATTTCGGTGTAAAATCTGAGCGCATCCATACGCTTAATCAACTTTTAAAAGCATACGCTTTATTTGAAAAAGACACCCAATATGTGGTGATGGACAATAAAGTGATGATTGTTGACGAGCAAACCGGTCGTATTATGGACGGGCGTCGCTATTCTGATGGATTGCACCAAGCCATTGAAGCCAAAGAAAACGTAAAAATTGAAGACGCTACCCAAACCTTTGCTACGGTAACGCTTCAAAATTACTTTAGAATGTACCGCAAATTGTCTGGTATGACGGGTACAGCGGTTACCGAAGCTGGCGAATTCTGGGAAATCTATAAGTTAGATGTGGTTGAAATACCTACCAACAAACCAATCGCGCGCGATGACCGGGAAGATTTGGTTTACAAAACCAAACGTGAAAAATATAATGCGGTTATTGAAGAAGTTACACAATTATCGCAAGCTGGTCGCCCAGTATTAATTGGTACCACTTCGGTAGAAATTTCGGAATTGCTTGGTAAAATGTTGAGTATCCGAAAAATTCCGCACAACGTCTTAAACGCCAAACAACATAAAAAAGAAGCCGAAATTGTTGCAGAAGCCGGTAATGCGGGTCAAGTAACGATTGCCACCAATATGGCGGGTCGTGGTACCGATATTAAATTAAGCGACGAGGTTAAAAAAGCTGGTGGATTGGCCATTGTTGGTACCGAACGCCACGATTCGCGTCGTGTTGATAGGCAGTTACGTGGTCGTGCCGGCCGCCAAGGAGACCCAGGAAGTTCGCAATTTTATGTATCGCTCGAAGATAACCTTATGCGCCTTTTTGGTAGCGAGCGTATCGCCAAGATGATGGATAGAATGGGCTTAAAAGAAGGTGAAGTTATCCAGCATTCCATGATTTCAAAATCTATTGAGCGCGCCCAGAAAAAAGTGGAAGAAAACAACTTTGGTGTTCGTAAGCGATTGTTAGAATATGACGATGTGATGAACGCCCAGCGTGAGGTGGTTTATAAACGTCGTAAGCATGCCCTTCATGGAGAAAGGCTTCGTGTAGATTTGGCCAATATGATTTTCGATACTACGGAAGGTATTGCCGAAACCAACAAAAACGCCAATGATTTCAAGAATTTTGAATTTGAATTGATTCGCTATTTCTCAATGAGCTCGCCTGTTTCTGAGGCGGAATTCGGGAAATTATCAGCACAGGAAATTACTTCAAAAATCTACAGAGCGGCCTTTGAGCATTACAGAGAAAAAATGGAACGTAATGCTGAAATCGCCTTCCCAGTAATTAAAAATGTTTATGAAAACCAAGGTGATAAATTTAAACGCATTGTAGTTCCGTTTACCGATGGCACTAAGAGTTTAAATGTGGTGACCGATCTTAAAAAAGCTTACGAAAGCCAAGGAAAACAACTCATCACCGATTTTGAAAAGAATATTACGCTTGCTATTATCGATGATGCATGGAAAACGCATTTACGTAAAATGGACGAGTTGAAACAATCGGTACAATTAGCCGTTCACGAACAAAAAGACCCGCTTTTAATTTACAAGTTTGAGGCTTTTGAACTGTTTAAAGCGATGATTGACCAAGTGAACAAAGATGTGATTTCGTTCTTGTTTAAAGGTGAATTGCCACAAGAAACACAAGACACCATTCAAGAGGCCAGAGCAAGAAAACAGGAAAAGGTGCAGACCACAAAAGAGGAAATCCCTAATTTAGATGAACGCTCTGCGCAAAGCCGAGCCGCTGGAAACACGCAACGTAAACCGGAAGTTGTGGAAACCATTGTTCGCGACAGACCAAAAATAGGCCGTAACGACCGTGTTACCATTAAACATGTTTTAAATGGTGAGAACAAAACCTTAAAATACAAACAAGCCGAACCTTTAATTGCCAAAGGCGACTGGGTTTTGATTGATGAGAATTAAATTCTTTTACAACTACAACAATAGAAAAAACCGATAGAAATCTATCGGTTTTTTTATACTCATTTTTCAATTATTCCTTTTTTTTATTAAAAACATAGGTGTACAACCACATTAAAGTAAAGGTTGGAATAACATCTAATCCGGGCAAAGCCTCTTCTACAAAAGCGATGACTCCGGCAATTCTACCGGGTTTCCCTTTGTAAAGTTTGGTCATTAACCAACCTGAAACGGGCGCCCAAACCACATCTGAAAACTCACCCACACCAGGTATAAAAAAAGAAACATAACCTAAGGCATCTAAAATGACACCTATTATTAATACTTTGTATTTATTCATGCCATACGTTTTCTTCTATAAACAAAACAAGAAATATACCATAATTACTTCCCGATGAGCTTTAAAAATTCATTTCTGGTTTCACTTTTTTCAAACTGTCCCCTAAAGCCCGAAGTGGTGGTTACCGAGTTTTGCTTTTGAACGCCACGCATCATCATACACATGTGCGATGCCTCAATAACGACCGCCACGCCTTGAGGTTTTAAGGTGTCGTTTATACAATCTAAAATCTGTTCGGTTAAACGCTCCTGAACCTGTAATCGCCGTGCAAAAACGTCAACGACACGAGGCAACTTGCTCAACCCAACAATTTGTCCGTTGGGTATATAAGCGATGTGAGCCTTTCCAAAAAATGGCAAAATATGGTGCTCGCAGAGCGAATACAACTCTATATCCTTAACAATGACCATTTCGTCGTAAGTCTCTTCAAACATGGCTTCCTTTAATATTTCAACTGGATCTTGATGATACCCTTGGGTTAAAAACTGCATCGCCTTGGCGGCACGCTCAGGGGTTTTTAGTAAGCCCTCGCGACTAGGGTTTTCTCCCAAATCGCTTATTATATGTTCATATCTCGCCTTAACGTCGTCGGTAACTTTTAAATTATATTCTTCAAAACTCTTATACGGCATGGCCCATAAATTTTATTTTTCAAATAAATATAGCCCTAAAAATGGATACCACAATAAAAAAGGCATTTGAAATTGTACAGGAAAACATAAAATAGTAATTTCACCACTGATTTTTTTCAACCAATGATTCAAGCAAAAAACATTCATAAATATTACGGTGATTTACACGTTTTAAAGGGTGTTGACCTCCATATTGAAAAAGGGGAAATCGTTTCGGTTGTAGGCGCCTCTGGTGCCGGAAAAACAACACTTTTACAAATTCTGGGCACGTTAGACAAAGCCTCGTCTAAAGCATCTTTCAAGCTGGACATTAACGGAACCGATGTTAGCGCTTTAAAGGATAAAGCCTTGGCTAAGTTTAGAAATGAACATATTGGTTTTATTTTTCAGTTCCATCAATTGCTACCCGAATTTACAGCATTGGAGAATGTTTGTTTACCTGCTTTTATAAAAGGCACTAACAAAACAAATGCCGAAAAGCGCGCTAAAGAGTTGTTGGATTTTTTAGGGTTATCGCAGCGATACGACCATAAACCTGGTCAGCTTTCTGGTGGTGAACAGCAACGTGTAGCTGTTGCCAGAGCTTTAATAAACAATCCTGATTTAATTTTTGCCGATGAACCTTCAGGGAATTTAGATAGTGAAAGCGCCGAAAACCTACACAACCTCTTTTTTAAACTGCGTGACGAGTTTGGACAAACCTTTGTTATTGTGACCCATAACGAAGAGCTTGCCGACATGGCCGATAGAAAACTCACTATGGTTGATGGCAAAATTATTACTGACCAGCCTTCAAAATAAAAAAGGTTTACAGCACATTGTAAACGCTACAAACCTTATATCTATTTAATTAATTTTTAACGATTAATTTCCAAACGGATAAGTTTCTCCAAAAATAGTAATGTTAGAAGCCGAGTAATTGATTTTTATATTGTTGATGCTCCCAACACTTACGTCAAGTATCCCTGCCTCTATACCGCGTGGCAGTAACAAAACATGTAAATCTTCTTCAATAGTTAAGGTATAAGGTACACCTTTTGAACTTTTTCCTGTTTGCGAACCATCCAGTTTGTATTCGTCATCCCAAATATTGAAAGGTGTATCAGCTCCAGCCACCCAAGTTCTAGTTGAATTTTCGGTGTAGTTAATACTTGCTCCAGTTGGCATGATAATTTTTCCATTATCGATAACCACACTGTATTGCAATTGGTCATCGGCATTAGCTCCCAGATTGGTGACCACATGGTTGCCTTCAACTTTAAAGTCTTCATGATAATAATTATCAAACGTAGTGGTGTGCACACTGTTTGTTTCTCTGTACCATCCCGTTGACACTGCGGTCACAATACCTTTTCTAGTAACACCATCCTTGCACAACACACCTGCACCATAATCAATCGTTGTGGTTTTAGGGAATGTTGTTAAATCCATTGGAGACACGGTAATAGTTGGCCCTTCACTTTTAGATTTTGCCGATCGCGATCCGGTAGTATTTTCAGCCGTTAAAAGGGCATCGCCACTATTATTTCCAACATCTTGAAATATTTTGTTTACTGTAACATATTCGGTTAACGCCTCTAAAGCTGCTGCTGAATCAACACTTTGTGTGGCTTCTTCAGTTTCTTCGCAGCCCATAAGAAAAATGGCTAAAATGGGGACTATTAATTTTCTCATAACATAAAATTTAGTTCATCAAATAACGTAATAAATGTTATTTTCAGTATGGCTTTTGAATGATTTTTTACCGTTTAAACGATATTTTTACCGTTTATCGATATTATATTCGGTTACTCCAATAGAAAAATTGTATTTTTGAGGTAGATATTTAACCATGAATAATACTGCTTTGAAGCTAAATCCATCCGAATTAAAAGAATTCCTTGATGCTAAAGTTGAAACTTACAACAACCCGGATTTTATTGAAAGCGACCCGATTCAAATTCCACATCAGTTTTCAAAAAAAGAGGACATCGAAATAGCTGGTTTTTTAACGGCTACCATTGCTTGGGGTAATCGAAAAAGTATTATCAATAACGCGAAAAAACTCATGGTTTTGTTGGATCATGCCCCGCATGATTTTGTAATAAATCACCAAGATACCGATTTAGAACAACTGTTGCCCTTTGTACACCGCACGTTTAACGGTGTCGATTGCATTCAGTTTATAACCTCTTTAAATCATATTTATAAGCACCACCAAGGCTTAGAGCAGGTATTTGCCAAACACGCCGAAGCAGATTCGCTTCAACACGCTATTTCAAAATTTAAATCTGTTTTTTTTGAAATAGACCATTTAAAGCGAACGCAAAAACACGTAAGCGATCCATTAAAAAATTCGGCAGCCAAACGCATTAATATGTTTTTAAGGTGGATGGTACGCCCAAACAATACTGGCGTAGATTTTGGCATTTGGAAAACCTTATCGCCCAACCAACTTTCCTGTCCTCTGGATGTCCACTCGGGTAATGTAGCTAGAAAACTAGGCTTACTGCAAAGAAAACAAAATGACACCAAAGCTTTATTGGAATTGGATACAGCACTAAGAATCTTAGACTCCAATGACCCAGCAAAGTACGACTTCGCCCTTTTTGGTTTGGGAGTTTTTGAAAAGTTTTAATTAACATGAGTTCTATATAAATATTTCCATTGGCCTTAAACTACCAACAATTTATATGTCTGGTTGAATGAAGTCGAAACCTAATTAAAACCTTTGCCGCTCAAGATGACAACATTCAACTTCATTTGGAATACAAATCAACCGCAGACTTCTTAAATTGTACTTACATTAATTAGAATGAGTTTAAATGTTAAGCTTTTCTTTACATAAGTAACGTTACATTTACAAAATCTTCATTCAAAGCCAAAGTTTTCATAACCTCGCTTCAAGGCTATCAAGGTAATTTTACACCAACTATTAATCCACTAAAATTATCTTAAAAATGAAAAAATCAATTTTACTAAGCTTTTTTGCATGTGCTGCTTTGACGTCTTGCGATATGAAAGACTTTGTTGAGCATGGGAACAACAAGGGCAAAAAAACTATTGTATTAAAAAATCGCTCGGTTACTCCTAACCTACTTGATTTAAAGCCAGGGTTTAAAAACTTACACGTAACCACACTATTGTCTTCAGAAGACGAATTGCCTATTACACCTAACTTTGTTTATGGCAGTATGGCTGACGGTGCTGGACTTTTAAAAAATAACGACGGCACTTTTACTTTAATAAACAATATTGAAGCTGATTACTCTGTAGCTAGAATCACTTTAGACGAAACTTTCAAGCCCGTTGCTGGAGAATATATATTAAATGCAGAAGCTACAGCTCGTACCGCCCAATGCTCTGGTTCCATGATAACCCCAGAAGAGCATGGCTTTGGTCCATTATACCTTTCTGGAGGTGAATGGGGCGGTACTTCTAAAGCGGTTTTTGTAACAGACCCATATAAAGATGGCGCCGATGCCTCAATTGCTGAAACCCTTCCAGCTTTAGGACAATGGTCGGTTGAAAATGCCGTGGCGATGCATAAAAATGCATTCCCAGGAAAAACCGTTGTGCTTGTTGGTGACGATACTAGCGATAACGAAATACCTTCTGGCCAATTAGCTATGTACGTTGGCAACCAAGGTGACTTGCACGGTGGAAACCTTTACGGTTTAAAAGTTTTAACCGAGGGGATTAACTATGAAATGGATATGCAGGAAGGTGTTACTTACGATATTGCATTTGAAGAATACAACGAAAGAACTTTAGACGAGCTTGAAGCTGAATCTAGAGCAAAAGGCATTATGGGCTTCTCGAGAGTTGAGGATATCGACTGGAGACGAGGGTCTGCAGAAAACAACAGAGAATTCTTTTTTGCCGTTACTGGTAGAAAGAAGGATGCTTTGTTAGGAAAAGGCACATTTTACGGAAGAATTTACCATGTTATTTTAGATAAAAACAATCCACTTAACGGCACAATAACTTGTGTATTGGATGGCGACATTTTAGATGGAAAAGCTAAGGCATTCCACAGTCCAGACAACATTGTTGTAACCGAAAACTATGTGTATATCCAAGAAGATCCAAACGGATATCCCGATACTCCAGAAAAGAGTCACTTCGCCCAATTGTACCAGTACAACATTACATCTAAAAACCTTAAAACCGTTTTAGAGTGTAACCAAGAATACGCTGAATCATTGGGCTATGGCACAACTTCTAGAAACTGGGAAATTACTGGCATGATCGATATTTCTGAAACGATTGATGTAGACCGTACCTTCTTGTTAATTACCCAAAACCACGGTTGGGAAAACCCATTATTTACCGACCCTTTAGCAAACCCTAATACAGACAGAAACGAAGGCAGCATGCTTTATGTTATAAAAGGTTTAAACCGATAATAACTTATGAATTTCAATTATAAAAAAGGGGCTTATGCTATCATAGGCCTCTTTTCATTGTTATTAAGTTCTTGTTTACAAGAGCAGCAATCAACATACCAAAGTAAGCAAACAAGTGAAAACAAAATGCTTCAAGAGGCTTTCTCTAGAGTGCTAGGGCTAACCATAACTTATTTGGACAGCCTATCAAATAGCGACATACCCAAAGCATGCGAAAAGTATTACCGAAGTGCGCGGTTACACTTTAAAAGGGCCGAGCCTATTTTGGCCTTTGTAGATTCAGAAAACTATAAGTTTTTAAATCAACCCAACATTTTGAAGGTGGAAGAAGAGGATGCCACCGATATAAAAATTAATAACCCAACTGGTTTTCAGGTTTTGGAAGAAGAACTTTTTGTTGAAAACCCAGATTTTAAGAGCATTAAAAACCATGCGCAAAAAACATTACAGCGGCTTCAACTAATAAAAGAAAACCTCAATTTTAATTATATAAAACCATACCATGTGCTTTGGATAGTTAGGGACCAAATTATACGAACGGCTTTAACAGGCATTACAGGTTTTGACTCTCCCGTATTGGAACAGTCGCTAGAAGAAGCCCAAACCACATATTCGGCATTAAAAACCTATTTGGATATTTATGAATCTTCTTTTAATAACAGTACGCTTTACAAGCAGTGGACACAAGCCCTTGAAGCTGCCAACCGCGATTTAAATGCCGATTTTAAGGATTTTGACCGCTATGCCTTTATAAAAAACCATACGCATAAAAACCTTGAGCTTTGGAACCAAACGGTTACCGATTGGAAAGTTACATTTCCTTTTGAAAAAGCGATTAAGAACAAGGCCACTTCACTATTTTCAAACCAAACGTTTAACATAAACCATTTTTCTGGTTACAACGATAGTTTAACAGAAGAAAAAGTGGTTTTGGGAAAAATGTTATTTTTTGAAAATGATTTATCTTCCTCAAAATCCATAAGCTGTGCCACGTGCCACATCCCCGAAAAGGGATACACCGATGGTTTAACAATCTCAAAAGGTGTAACCCGTAACAGCCCGACATTGCTGTATGCTGGTTTACAACAAGGTTTTTTCTACGACAATCGCTCTGGCAGCTTAGAAGGACAAATTGTTTCGGTTGTTAAAAACAAAAATGAATTCCATAGCGATTTAGACACTTTCGAAAAAGTATTAAAAGACAACCCTAAATACACAGAGGCTTTTAAAACCGCTTTTAAGGATTCCATAAAGCAAGATCACATTAGGCATGCCATTGCCAGTTTTATAAGAAGTTTAACGCCTTTTAATTCGAAATTCGACCGAAACATCAACAACCTAGAAAACACATTATCGGCATCTGAAATTAATGGCTTTAACCTGTTTAATGGTAAAGCGAAATGCGCCACTTGTCATTTTGCACCGCTATTTAACGGCACCGTACCTACACGTTTTAAAGAATCGGAAATGGAGCTTATTGGTATTCCAAAAACTACAGATACCATTCATGCTGAAATTGATAACGATTTAGGGCGCTACAATTTGTTTAAAACCAAAGAAAAAAAGTATTTCTTTAAAACTCCAACTGTTAGAAATATTGAACTCACAGCACCTTATATGCACAATGGTGTTTATAAAACGCTTGATGAAGTATTACATTTTTACAATATTGGAGGCGCTGCGGGCTTGGGCATAGAAATGGAGAACCAAACCTTGCCAACTGACCCGTTAAACCTATCGGAAAAAGAAAAACAAGATATTATCGCATTTTTAAATGCGCTTACTGATAATTCTACGAATTCAGAATTAGATTATTAAAATCTTAATGATATAACCTGTTGTGAATTTTGAAAAGATTGTCTATACCAGAGTATGATTTTTCGATTGCAATGAGAAAAATTTGTGTCGAGAATTAAGATTTTGATAACCAAAAAGTTCTCGATACAATTTTTCGTTCCTCAAAATCACTCGAACTGACGGTCAAACTCAACATTAGGTTCAAAATGCTCAACTTAATAGGGTATAAAAAAGCTGTCTAAAAAGAATCTCTTTGTCATTTCGAGCATTTGATATTAAGAGGAGCAAACATGGTTTGCGGTAAATATCGAGAAACCTCATTATATTGAAAATAAAATATTTAAAAGTTTCTTCGCTTCACTCTTAACAACTTTCTTTCAGACAGCTTTTATCTTTCTAAAATTATAACTACCCTTTTAACCAAGCTTTACGCAAGGCCTTTTGTGCTTCTGTGGCATCTGGATTTTCAATCAACCTTTCCCCTTCAGTGTAAGCTTGGGTTGTTGTGGTTTTTATAAGTACTTCTTCCCCATCGCGCTCAAGCTTTACCTCAATATCTCTACCGGGTTTCCATAAAAACACTTGCTGCAACACCTGGTTAGCGTTCTGTAAGGTTACTTCGGTACCATCAATGCTTTTGATGATATCATTCGGTTGTACACCCTGCTCCTTCCAAAAACTATTTTTCAATACTTTTTCAGTAAAAAATATAGTTCCTTTTTTTCCATCTCCACTAACAATGGGGGCACCATCCATAACAATATAATTAGTTTCAACTTTTCCCGTTCCAATCTCCAAACCAACTTTTTTGAAAAACGTGTTATAGTTTATTGGTAAATCACCAACCACATGTGTATTTAAAAATTCGCCTATGGACGGATAGGTCATTTCAGTAATTTCAGCTATCAACGTATCATCATCAAAAGGCTTATTTTTACCGTATTTATTTGAAAGTTCTTTCATCAAGGATAAAATACCTCGCTGCCCATTGCTTTCCTCTCGCATTAAAATATCGATGCACATGCCAATTAAAGCTCCTTTTTGATACACGTTTAAGTACTGGTCTTTATAGGGGGTTTTCAACACATTTTCACTCATTATGGTGAAACTCATCGCATCGTTTAATTGTTTTGAGGCCTGAATTTTACTATAAATTTCGTTATAAAATTTATTTTCATCCACCAAACCTTGGTCTATTTGAAACAAGGTTGAAAAGTATTCGGTTACCCCTTCGTACATCCAAAGATGTTTTGAAAAGGTTGGGTTGTTGTAATCAAAATAGTGGACATCTTCAGAATGCACACTTAACGGTGTAACGATATGGAAAAACTCATGCGACACCACATCTACCATGGCATCGGCCAAGGCGTCTTCATCCATAGACTCTGGTAAAACCACTACTGTTGATGTATGGTGTTCTAAAGCGCCAAACCCTTTAGGCGAATCGTCGGCACCATCAGACAGATACAAATAAATATCATATCGAGCGGTTGAGTTAATATCGCCCAAATAGGTTTTTTGGGCTTTCATCATTTTAAAAACGGTTTCTTTTAACGATGCCGCAGTATGTTTTTGGTTTGGCGAATACACGCTCAATACAATTTTTATATCGCCTACTTGGAACTCTTCAACATCTAAATTACCGTACATCATAGGGTTATCGGTAATATCAAAGTAACGTGGCGCCAAATAGCTTGTGGTTATCCATTGGCCATCTGTACTGGTTTTAGAGTCTATATTTTGCAATGCCGAAGTACGAACAAAATCGGCATCTGCAGTGACATTCAGTTTGTACTGGTTGCTTTTAAGCGAATCGAAATACCCAACAAAACCATGTAGGTTCAACACATAGTTTTTGGGTTCAATATTGGTTCCTGCCGGCGAAAACGGTTGATCTTTACCAATACCGCCTTCTTCTTCAATATCATAGGTGTCGTTAACAAAATAAGTTACCTTATCTAGTTTTTTGGCATTTGCAATGGTCCATGAATTAGCATCTATTTTAGCTACTTCCATTTCATTGCCAGAGTAATCATAAGCCTTAAAACCATCTACGTATTTTCCAAAATCACTCACCGAATAGGTACCTTGAATAACCCTTGGCAGCCTATAGGTTACCACTTTTTGAGTAAACCGCCCTGGATTAATGGTTACAGGGGCTTTGTCGTTATTAATTTTTGATAAATCTATAGTTGCTTCAATGGGCAAATTTGTTGCCAAATCGTTTCCTGTTTTGTTTGCAGAACCACAACTAGCCAACAAAACACCGGCCATTAAAGCCATAATAGTCTTAGAATTCATGTATTAAGATTTAAAGTTTTTTAATTGACGTGCAAAATACCATTATGTTACGGTCGCCATTCTTAAGGTTTTGTTAAATTCGCAACATGCAAAAACCCTTGGTAAGTATTTTAGTTCCGTTTAAGAACACGGATAAATTTTTGGAAGCATGCATCCAATCAGTAACCGACCAAACCTATGACCATTGGGAATTGTTAATGGTTGACGACCACTCTACCGACAACAGTTACCAAACAGTTAACGCTTTCGCGGAAAACGACGCACGGATTAAACTTTTTGAAAACACGGGAAATGGCATTATCGATGCCCTTCAATTAGCATTTTCTAAAAGTGAGGGCGACTTTATTACCCGAATGGATAGCGACGATATCATGATGCCCAATAAAATCGAAACACTTTCTAAAAACCTACTTCAGTACGGCAAAAACCATGTCGCCGTGGGCTTGGTTAAATATTTTGCAGAAGGTGGCGTAAAACCGGGATACAAAAGCTACGAAGATTGGCTAAACAGGCTCACCAAATCAGGCAGTAATTACGATGAGATTTATAAAGAGTGTGTTATACCATCGCCATGTTGGATGGTTTATCGCGAAGATTTATTAGCCTGCGATGCGTTTAACCCACATATTTACCCCGAGGATTACGATTTAACGTTTCGGTTTTACAAAAACGGTTTTAAATGCATTCCGTGTAACGAAATATTGCACCAATGGCGCGATTATAGCACCCGAACTTCTAGAACGCACGTACATTATGCCCAAAATCATTTTACATCGTTAAAGATCAATCATTTTTTAGATATCGATTACAACCCACAAAAGGTATTGGTAGTTTGGGGCGCTGGCGCAAAGGGTAAAATTGTAGCAAAAACTTTAGTTGATAGCAACATTGACTTTGAATGGATTTGCGACAACCCTAAAAAAATCGGGAAAGATATTTACGGAAAAACCATGCAACCCTTTGAAACATTATCGGGCATAAAAAACTCGCAAAGCATTATTACAGTAGCCAACAAACAAGCGCAAAAAGAAATTCGGGCCTATTTAAATGCCTTACAACTTAATCCTGTTGAAGATTATGTTTTCTTTTGTTAGTAAAATATTTGTAAAGCTGTTACTTTCTATACATTCAAAGCATTATGGATATAAAAGACAAGTTCTTACAACCAAAACAGCATGCTATATTAGATAAAATATGTAGTTTTGAATAATTAAAAAACACTATGCAGTTTAAACACCCTGAACTTCTTTACGCGCTTTTTTTACTGCTCATTCCTATTATTGTTCATTTATTTCAACTTCGGAAATTCCAAAAAGTAGATTTTACCAATGTGGCCTTTTTAAAGGCAGCTACCATGCAAACCCGTAAAAGTTCGCAAATAAAAAAATGGCTGATTTTATTAACCCGAATGTTACTTTTAGCAACTCTTGTTTTTGCTTTTGCACAACCTTTTACCACTAAAAACAACAGCTTTAAAACAGAAAAGGAAACGGTTATCTATCTCGATAATTCGTTTAGCATGCAGGCCAAAGGTAAACAGGGCGTTTTGTTTAAGCGTGCCATTCAAGATTTGATTACTAATATTCCTGAAGACGAAAACGTAACCATTATAACCAATAACAGCAGGTTTAAAAACACTTCCATAAAGGCTATAAAAAATGATTTGTTGCAAATGGAATATAGCGCCAACACTATTTCAACGGAAGCTGCCCTACTAAAAAGTAAGTCGGCGTTTAGCAATAAAAATGGCATTGAAAAAAATATTGTTCTCATTTCAGATTTTCAAGGATTAGACGCCAATTTTCGTCCAGAACCAGATTCTACAACCCAACTAAATCTTGTGAAACTCGAACCAGTAAACCGTAACAACATTTGGGTCGATAGTGCTTTTATTTCTAAAAAAGGTGCCAATGGCATAGACTTGAACATTATTTTGAGAAATAGTGGAACTCCCATAGATAACTTTCCTATTTCGCTATTTAATAACGATACCTTAATTGCTAAAACATCGGTTAGCATCAATAAACGGGCAGAAACCATATTTTCAATTCCCGCCAATGAGGTCATTAATGGAAAAATAACTATAAACGATGCCAACCTACCATTCGATAACACATTATTTTTCAATATTAATAAAACGCCAAAAATTAATGTTTTGGCTATTAATGCAGCAGACGATTCATTTTTAAAGCGCCTTTATACCGATGATGAATTTAATTATTCTTCAACGCAAGTCAACCAACTCGATTTCAATCTTATCGATTCGCAACACCTCATCGTTTTAAATGAGTTAGACGATATCCCCCTATCGCTTTCGGTTGCTTTACAGCAATTCGCCAAACAAGATGGAGCCATCGTTATTATTCCTTCAAAAAATATCAACACAGAATCTTACAATCAATTTTTAGCCAATTACAACAACCGTTTTTCAGAATTAAATCCAACCGAAAAACGTGTAACCACCATAAATTATGGCCATCCGCTGTTTAAAAACGGGGTTTTTGAAAAACAAGTAAAAAACTTTCAATACCCAAGTGTTAACAGTTTTTACAAACTTGCGTTAAACACTATGGCTCCTGTTCTTCAATTTGAGGATGGAGCGCCTTTTCTTGTCCAAAGCCAAAATGTTTATGTATTCACTTCGGCGCTAAATCAAGAAAATTCAAGTTTTCAGAACTCACAGCTTATTGTACCCACACTTTACAACATCGGTAGGCAGAGCCATAAAACACCAGAATTGTACTATACCATTGGAAACGAAAATACTTTTGATATTGAAACGCAAATGCAACAAGACGCTGTTTTATCATTGATTAAAGACGAAGTAAATATTATTCCGAAACAGCAATATTTTAATAACAAAGTAGTTGTTTACACTTCTGAAACACCAGATATTTCGGGAATATACGCTGTTAAAAATAAAAACAAAACCGTAAAAAACCTAAGCTATAACTACAACAGGGACGAAAGTAATTTAAACTACAAAGATTTATCGGCTTTAAAAAATGTAACGGTTAGCAATTCTTTTACCAAAACTTTCGATGCTTTAAAAAGTGACTCGAAAGTTAATGCGCTATGGAAATGGTTTGTTATTTTTGCACTAGCGTTACTGCTAATAGAAATGCTCATCTTAAAATTCTTTAAATGAACATACTTATAAAATCGGCCACAATTATTGATTCTAAAAGCGAGTTCCATAATTCTACTCAAGATATTTTAATTGAAAAAGGCACGATTACAGAGATAGCCCAAAGCATTGAAAATACCAAAAACTATCGAGAAATCCATCTTGAAAACCTGCACATTTCGCAGGGTTGGTTTGATAGTAGCGTAAGTTTTGGAGAACCCGGTTTTGAAGAACGTGAAACCATTAAAAACGGACTGAAAACAGCCGCTTTTTCCGGCTTTACCAGTGTTGCCGTTAACGCAAACAGTAAACCGGTTATTGATTCGAATTCCGATATTACCTTTTTAAAATCTAAAGCAAATAACCACGCCGTAAACCTATTGCCCATTGGCGCTTTAACGATAGGCAGTCTGGGTAATGATCTAGCCGAACTTTATGATATGACATCGGCCGGAGCGGTAGCGTTTTACGATTATAAAAAACCTATATCCAACCCAAACCTCATGAAAATTGCCCTGCAATATGCGAGTAATTTTAACGGTTTGGTATGCTCCTTTCCGCAGGAAAATAAAATTGCAGGGAAAGGTGTTGTAAACGAAAATATAAACAGCACTAAATTAGGATTGAAAGGAATTCCCGCCTTGGCCGAAGAGCTGCAAGTAGCGCGTGATTTGTTTTTACTGGAATATACCGGCGGAAAATTACATATCCCAACCATATCAACGGCTAAATCTGTTGCTTTGATTAGAGCGGCCAAAAAGAAAAAACTGGACGTAACCTGCAGCGTCGCCATTCATAATCTGTATTTTACAGATGATGTTTTAAGTGATTTTAATACGCATTTTAAGGTGTTGCCGCCATTGCGGACACAAACCGATATGGAAGCTTTAATTGAGGGGGTGAAGGACGGCACCATCGATATGATAACCAGCGACCACAACCCAGTTGATGTCGAGCTTAAAAAAATCGAATTCGACCATGCTGAATATGGCACTATCGGACTTGAAAGTGCATTTGGTGCGCTTCAACAAATTTTCACATTAAAGAAAACCATAGACCTTCTAACAAAAGGGAAAACACGTTTTGGGATGGAACAATCAACTATCAATATTGGCAATAAAGCTAACCTTACACTTTTCAACCCAAATGAAAAAGCAACCTTTACCAAAAACCAAATAGTTTCTAAATCGAAGAATGCCATTTTTGAAAACGAAACACTTAAAGGTAAGGTTTACGGTATTATTTCTAACAACCAAGTGGTTTTAAACACTTAAAACATGACAGCAGATATAGAACGCGGACGCAAGAATGCCATTATTAGTTACATCACCATCATTGGTGTTATTATCGCCTATTTTTTAAATAACGAAGAAAAAAACAAAAGCGCATTTGCCAGTTTTCACATTAGGCAATCGCTCGGGCTTTGGCTTACGTTTTGGGCTTTAGGCTATCCTGTTGGCAGTTTTGACAGCTGGATGGTAACTTCTGCATTTTACCTGTTTTTTGCGGTTCTTTTTATTTATGGTTTTTCGGGAGCCGTTTCAAAAAAAATGAATGAAGTCCCTTTGCTCGGCCCTTTTTACCAAAAACTTTTTGCAAACCTAGGTTAATAACATGGAAAATACCGCATTGTCTTTAGAGCATATTACCAGAACATCTTCATTAACCGAAAATGCACCGTTGCTAATAATGATGCACGGTTACGGAAGTGATGAAAATGACTTGTTTTCGTTTGCTTCAGAATTGCCTGAAGAACTTTTTATCATTTCGGTAAAAGCACCTTACGCTATGCAACCTTTTGGCAATGCATGGTACGCCATTAATTTTGACGCTGAAAAGGGAAAATGGAACGATAATGAACAGGCCAAGCAATCGCGTGATTTAATTGCTCAATTTATTGATGAAGCCGTTGCCACTTATCCAGTGGACAAAAATAAAGTCAACCTTTTAGGTTTTAGCCAAGGCAGTATCCTTGGTTATGCCGTGGCACTAACTTATCCTAAAAAAGTAAAAAACATAGTAGCTTTAAGCGGCTACATAAACCAAGATATTTTGCCTAAGGATTTAGAAACCGCAGATTACTCAAACCTGGATTTTTATTGTTCGCACGGTAGTGTCGACCAAGTGATTCCAGTGGATTGGGCCAGGCAGACCGTCCCGTTTTTAAGTCATCTGAATATAAAACACCAGTATTCCGAATTTCCTGTTGGTCATGGCGTAGCACCGCAAAACTTTTACGAGTTTAAAAACTGGCTGATTGAAAGGATTTAATTGAAAACCTTTTAGAAATAGAATTTACTGTAATAAAATTTCCTTTTTGTCATGCTGAACTTGTTTTGCATCTCATTAAGAATGACAAATAATTGCAAAAATTTTTATTCACTAATCCTGAGCCGCTTCCAATTTCTGAACTTCTTGAACCATGTTTTTCTTTTCGAGAACCTCAAATATTAGTTTAGCCATTTTATTGGCCCCTTCCGGATTGGGGTGCAGGTAGTCTGGAAAAAGCTCAATATGATCAATAAATGGCGTATGAAAATCTATTAAAATAGCATCCCTTTTTTTAGAAACCGTTTCAATTTTTGGAATGATACTGTTTACCATAATGCTATCATTATGTTTCTTTCCCCAAGTATCGCCACCATATCGGTGCCCTTTCCAGATTGGTGGTGGCGAGCCAATAATAAATTTCATATTTGGGTTTTTTGATTTTAAGGTATCAATCATAGATAGGTAATCACCTAAAAATTCATGTCCTATTTTCGACCATAAATCAGGCGGGCTATCGTTGGTTCCCAACAAAATAAAACATATATCGGGTGCCCATTTTAAGGCTTCACTAAATTTTGGTTCTTTCCAAATAGGTTTTGGTGCATTCTTTAACATATTCCGTCCAGACAAGCCGTAGTTATTTACTACACAAGTGTCGCCATAAGTTTTAACAAGAAGGTTTCTTAATTGCGACGGGTAACAATCTTCAGCTGGATTAGCCAAATGAGACCCCTGAGTAATGCTATTACCTATACAAGCGATTTTCACCTTGTCTTGGGCATGTAACAACATATTGAAAAATAAAAAGACAACTAAGCTAAAGCCAATTAAACGACTGTTGTTGAAGCAAGTGAATTGTTTCATAAATAAAGAATTTTAAAAAACTGTGTTGTTAACGAAAATAACGATTTACTTTGAGTTTAATGACTTGACTTTGTAAAAGATTTCAACTACCTTCGTTTAACGACGGATATAAGTCATTAAAACGACTCATATTCTTAAAGTTATAGTCAATATTTCCCTTGCACCATTTAATATGAATACCATCCAATTATCAAAACTAGTCTCGTGTGTAGTATTCCAATTATGTTGCATATCCCTTCAAGCGCAAAATGGAAGACTGAGTCTAAGGATTCTGGATGATACGGGGACAGAAACAGCCGCCAGGGTTCAGATTAAAGACAATGAAAATAATTTCTACATTGCAGAAGATGCGTTGATTGCGGGTGGTGATTGCGACATGAGCGATAAAGGAGCCCAGTTAACTGATATTGAATCTATATTAAAGTTGTTCAACAAAGAAATTGCTAATCCTTATTTCAACTCATTTCAGTTCTATTCTGATGGATCTTCCTCCATTACCCAATTACCGGAGACTGTTTATATCATGGCCTTCAAAGGTTCAGAGTTCATTGCATCGATAGATACGGTGAAACTTATTCCAGATTCAAACACTACCCATACTATCCAGTTATCGCGATGGACAAATATGCGTAATCGAAACTGGTACAGTGCTGATGACCATTTGCATATACCGCGCCCTATTGCTGAAATGAACCCTCACATTTCCAAAATAATGCAGGCAGAGGATATACATATAGGAAATCTATTGCAGTCAGGAAAAGTCAAGAATTTTAAAATGGCTGAACAATATGCCTTTGGATCGGAAAGCATTTATGAAGAAAATGGATACCTTTTGGCAGGTGGTCAGGAAAACCCTAGAACTCACATTTTAGGTCATACGATTTCATTAGGTGCAGAAAAGGCTCTATTCAATTTAGAGAAGTACATGGTCTATCGGTTGATTTGGGAAGAATCCTTAGAGTATGGAGGTCTCAATGGATTTGCTCACGCATGGAGTGATGAAGCGGCCGGTCCCTCTCCCCAGGTTGGTATGGCCATCGTACTTCCGCATGACCTGATGCACTTTATCGAGGTACTGCAATTCAATCGAAGCGATTACCGTAGTTGGTATGACGTCCTCAACCTCGGGTTTAAGGTGACCCCAACTGCGGGTACAGATTATCCTTGTGCTGATCAGTCAATCCCCGGTCATGAACGTTTTTATACAAAAGTGGATGGAGACTTCACATTCGAAAACTGGCTAAAAGGCATTGAAAAGGGTAGGACTTTTGTCACCACCGGACCTGTCTTGGATTTTCAAGTGAATGGACAAGAAATGGGTAGTGATCTTGAGTTGAAAGTTGGCGATAGCATATCCGTCTCAGGATGGGTGAAATTTGATACTACAGCTGACAATCTGAACTTTATTGAAATTATTGAAAATGGTCGAGTAATAAAAAAAATTTCACGGGTAAGTACTTCTGACTCATTGAGTTTCGAGTTCTTGCATACTGTTAAAACCTCAGGTTGGTTGGCCCTGCGTGGATATGGTGATAAGATTCAAGAAAATTTATATCCTTTTCCCGCTCATCTGGATATTCTAAAAGCTACCACTAACTTTCATTCAGCCCCAATTTACCTGGATATTATGGGCCAACAAAATCCCGAAACCTCAGCAACTGCAAGTAGTTGGTTACAACGTATTCTTGACCTAAAAAGAATGCTGGAACCTCAGAATCTTGAGTTTCTGGCTGAAAAGATCATGAATCCTTGGCACGGGGTTACAGAGGATGTTTTACTGAGCAGCAAAGAAACACTTATTGAAGATTTGGACTATGCAGAGCAATTCTTTCGAGGGTTGATTAAAGGTAAAGAATAAATGACTATAACTATAACAAGTGCTAAAATGAATATGCGAACTGAGCTCTCTGGTATGATAAAGCGAAACAGAAATTTCAGCACTTCTAGAGTAAACGGGGCGCCTGCCTTGTCGGCTGGCAGGCATACTCATTTTAGCTTGACGTTAAACGAAACGCCAAAAATTAATTATAAAACAAAAAAAATCCAGCCAAAAGCTGGATTTTTAATATTTAAAACAATATAATTTTACTCATTAACCACCAATCTAAAGCCTTCACCGTGAATGTTTAGAATTTCAACCTTTGGGTCTGGCTTTAGGTATTTACGCAATTTGGCGATATATACGTCCATACTACGCGAGGTAAAATAGTTGTCGTCGCGCCAAATTTTGGTTAATGCCAATTCGCGGGGCATCAAGTCGTTTTCGTGCAATGCCAACAAACGCAACAGTTCATTTTCCTTTGGCGATAGTTTTACAGGTTCTCCCCCATCAAAGCGTAAGAAACGAAGTTTGGAATTTAAATCGAATTTTCCAATTTTAAATTCAAACTGTTTGCTGTCCGAAATGGTTTCGGTTGCTTTTCTTTGAATAATGGCCTTAATTTTCATTAATAGAACTTCACTATCAAAAGGTTTATTTAAATAATCATCTGCCCCTACTTTATACCCTTTCAAAACATCTTCTTTCATCGTTTTAGCGGTTAAAAATATAATAGGAACGTCGTTATTTTTTTCTCGAATTTCCTTAGCTAAGGTAAAGCCATCTTTGTACGGCATCATCACATCGAGGATGCATAAATCGAAATCATCTTTCTTGAACTTTTCAAAGCCTTCCATACCATTTTTGGCATGGGTAACTTCGTAATCGTTCATCATTAAATAATCTTTAAGTACGGTACCGAAGTTGGGATCGTCCTCAACCAATAATATTCTTTTTTTTGGATCTTCCATAGTTTACGATATTAGCGGAAGCTTGATTATAAATGTGCTTCCTTTGTCTTTTTCACTTTCTACTGATACGTGACCTTGGTGGTCTTCCACAATACGCTTAACATAAGCCAAGCCTAAACCGTGGCCTTTAACATTGTGGATATTTCCGGTGTGCTCTCTGTAAAATTTTTCGAACACACGTTTGGCAGCAGCCTTACTCATACCGCTACCGTGGTCTTTAACCTTTAGAATAATGTTGTTGCCAACATTTTCGGTATAGACCTCAATTTTTGGTGCATCTGGAGAATACTTAATGGCATTATCCAGCATATTAACTATAACATTGGTAAAGTGTGTTTCGTTGGCCAAAACCGAAGACTGCTCGGCATCCAAGAAGGTTTTTATATAGCCTTGACGGTCTTCAACAATAAGTTCTACATGGGTAATGGCATCTTCGATGAGCTCATGTAAATCTACTCTATCTTTACTTATGTTTAGTTCGTTTTTTTCTAGTTTAGATATTCTCAACACGTTTTCAACCTGGGCATGCATGCGTTTGTTTTCTTCCTTTATCATGGAGAGGTAGCGCATCACTTTATCTTTATCTTCAATAACCTTTGGATTCCTAATTGCATCTAACGCTAAGTTTATCGTTGCTATGGGCGTTTTAAACTCGTGCGTCATGTTGTTGATGAAATCGGTTTTAATTTCTGAAATTTTTCGCTGTTTTACCAACTGCATCAAAGCACTGCCATAGGCTAAAATAATAATTGAAGTAAAGACCACCGATAATAAAATCATCCCGATGATTGATGAAAATATAAATTTCCGGTCATCAGGAAAGTTAACCAATAGCCTGTAAAGGCTTCGGTTGTTTTCATCATAAAAAATAGGTACGCCAAAGGTAGAATTAGCCAAGTTCTCAAAATTTTCGCTTTTTACTTTGGTAGCCAAATCGTTACCGTATATAGCAAATTCGAAATCTATGTTGATACCATATTTTTTTAGCCTTTCGGAAAGCAAGTTTTCTATCTCTTCCTTAGAAACCCTTTTATAAATTGGTCTGGTTTTAAAAAGGGCTTTAAAATCCTTTTCAAAACTCAACTTTTGAGCCTCTTCAAAGGCTCCCTTTCTTGCTATACTTGTTATGGGACTTTTCAAGTCTCTATCAGAAGAACCTAAATCTTTATAAATCTCGGTAGTGGAACTCCCAATAATATTTTTTATATCAAGGCTATCTAAACCAATGTCAAAGAGCGAAGAAGAAAGTTTATAGCTTTCTTCTAGTATATTACTTTTGTAAATTAGTGTTTCTTTAGTGCTATTATTTTTTTGATAAATAAGCAACTGCGAAATAGCATCTTCATCAGTCTTTTTTTCTTTATCCAGTCTTAAATATTCAGAAAAGTACTTCTCGAACTCATTTTCCTCAATGGTGTTAGATACGTTATTAAGTACCGCAACCACATTAGATTTAAAACGCTCTTTTTCGTTCTGTACCGAGTCGTTTATGTAATAAGCCTGAATAGCAATAATACCGATGAGCGATAAACTCATTAATATTATCAGCAGGACAAATAATTTTTTGCTCATCATTCAAATTTAACATTTTAACATTTAGAAAACTGAGGTTTTAACCTAATGTTAACAAAAATGTTAAAATTTAAGAATTTTTAAGAATTTCTTGGTGAATGCGCAATACCTGAGCTTTAGTATCGTCTAAATTTACATTATTGATAACAAAATTAGAGCGTTTGGTTTTTTCTTCATCGGTCCATTGATTCTTCATAATGGCCTCAATTTTTTCTTTTGAAGTATCATCCCGATCCAATAAACGCTTTATTCTTACCGCTTTTGGTGCTACTACCGTAATAACGAGATCGCATGCTTTATCGCCACCATTTTCAAATAAAATAGCTACTTCTTTTATCACATAAGGGGCATCTTGTTTAAAGATCCACTTATTAAAATGTTTGGCCACACGTGGGTGTACAATGGCGTTCATTTTTTCTAAAAAAGACTTATCGTTGAAAATAATATTGGCAATAAAAGGCCTGTTGAGCTCGCCATTTCTATAAGCGTCTTTGCCAAAAAGGTGCGTAAGTTCGCGTTTAATAACCGGTGAACAGTTCATTAGTTTTTTGGCCTCTTCATCGGCTATGTAAACCGGAACACCCAATTGTTCAAATTGTTTTGCTACGGTTGTTTTTCCGCTACCAATACCTCCTGTAAGCCCTACTATCATTATTTTGTTATTATAAATTCTATGTGTTTCTGATTCACTTTGGCATTCTTGACTGTTTCTGGCCATTTAACCAATTCTGGTATTAAAAACGACTGGTTTTGTGCTGCTTTGGTATAATCGCAAACCACTTTAAAATCTTTTGCCGTAACGTTTGCAAAATCACTTAAGCTTACATAATACGACACGCCAACAGTTTTCGGGAAGTATTTTAAGGTTATTTCTTGAGGCACATTTATCATGGTAATAGGAATTTTTAAAGTGCCCTCGGTAAACTTATCCACTTTAGCTTTTAAGTCAACTTTGGTTTCAGAGAATTTTAAATTGGCTTTTTCGTCAGGCAATTTCAACGTAACGGTCTTGTTTACATCGGTACGAACATCTACCATAGTTAAGGGTTCAGTTTCTAAAAAATTAATTTTTGAAACTATAATATTAGGGCCTATTACCGTAATGGAATCTGGTTCTGAAGCCACTTTGCCTGCTAAATCGTACCCCAAACTGAACTTAATATCGGTATTGACCTTAACAGGAACCTTTTTTATCAAATTAACGCCATACCGAAACCTTAGTGTATCGGGCGACAAATTCAGCAAATCTACCTCTTTATCAAACTGTGTGTTTTCTAAAAAAGCCTTGCTTTTGGTCCATTCAAAAACAGCGTCTTTCTTATACACATCCTCAGTGAAATCTATCTTAATCTTTGGGCGATAAAAAGCATATTTCATCCATTTAAAACCATGGGTCTTTAAGGTAATATTGAGATTCACCGAATCGTTTAAAATCACGTATTTATCCGGTACATTTGTCTTTTCAATTCGAAAGGACACCGTATGTGTATATTCTTTTGAAAGCTTTGTAAAAATTAGAATAATAAAAGCCAATAACAAAAAGAGCACAAAAACGTTGATACGCTTGCTTTTAATGGAAGATAGTATACCCTTTTTTATTTTTTTTATCATGTTCTTTTAAAAAATAATTTAGGAAAATGCCTTTCAGGGTTTTTATTTAAAACTGCAACCGCCCAAGTCGATTTTAAAAACCCATAACCATACCCCAAAAATTGCACCAAAATAACAGCTATCGACAATAAGGCTACTACCAAACTACTGGTACTCAATAAGGCTAAAATAAACGCCAAAGCAAAATACACGACATAAATTTTAAATAGCCCATTTATTTGAAACCACAAAAGCACCAAAGACAATACCAAGCCTAAAATAAAAAAAGCTGGAAACCAATACGTGATTTTTGAGGTTGATGGATGCCAAGCGTTTAAAATAGGACGTACCAGTCCGAATTTGTGTACTTGTTTATAAAATGTACTCCATGAAATGCGGCGCTTATGAAACACATATGCTTCGGGAATCAGTTTGGTTTTAAAGCCCAAATCCCAAAGCCTAATGGTTAAATCGGGGTCTTCACCGGGATGTATGCGGCCAAAGCCGTTTGAAGCCTCAAACGCTTTTTTTGATAACCCCATGTTAAAACTTCGGGGTTGGAATTTATCCACGCTGTTTTTACTTCCGCGAATACCTCCTGTAGTAATAAACGAAGTCATTGAAAAATTGATGGCTTTCTGCAAATTGGTGAAAGACTCGTGCGCTGCATCTGGCCCGCCAAAACAATCTACATAATCGGCTTCGAGGCTTTTTTTAACCGCGTTTAAATATTGTGGCGGCAAAATGCAATCGGAATCCAAAATGATAAAATAATTACCTTTGGCGCGTTTCATACCATAGTTTCTGGAATCGCCTGGACCTGAATTTTCTTTATAGAAATAGGAAATATTCAATGTTTCGGAAAAGGCTTCAACCACAGTTTTTGATGATTGTTCGGAGCCATCTTCAACAATTACGATTTCAAAATCGGTATCGCCTTCCAAAACACTAAAACTTTGCAACAATTCCTGAATTTCATCAGGACGATTGTACACGGGTATTATGAATGAAAAATCTAAATTCATTGTACAAATGTAACAAAAAAAGCCACCTTAAAAAGGTGGCTTTAACTATATAGTTGAAAGTGTTTTTACTCATCCTCACCCATAAAAGTACTCATTACGGCATCACTAACCCCCATGTTACTAAAACCACCATCGTTATAAAGATTTTGTAAGGTAACGCGTTTGGTTAAATCGCTAAACAGGGTTACGGTATAGTTGGCGCAATCCATAGCTGTTGCATTGCCTAGTGGCGACATTTTATCGGCGTAAGCAATAAAACCGTCAAAGCCTTTTACACCACTACCAGCTGTTGTTGGTGTTGGTGATTGCGAAATGGTATTAACACGTACGTTTTTATCCCTTCCGAAGAAATACCCAAAACTACGCGCAATACTTTCCAAATACGCTTTATTATCGGCCATATCGTTATAATCTGGGAACACGCGTTGCGCTGCCATATAAGTTAAGGCTACAATGCTCCCCCACTCGTTCATCGCATCTTTTTTATACAACGTTTGCATAACCTTGTGGAAAGACATTGCAGAAACATCGGTACCCTTTTGTGTCCAATCATAATTTTGGTCGGTATAGTGTTTTCCTTTTCTAACGTTAATGGACATCCCGATAGAGTGTAAAACAAAATCGATTTTGCCACCCAAAATTTCCATAGATTTTTCGATTAAATTCTCCAAATCCTCCAAAGAAGTGGCATCAGCAGGAATAATCTCGGAACCTGTTTTTTCGGCCAATTCATTAATTTGTCCCATGCGCATGGCAACAGGTGCATTAGTCAAAACAAACGTTCCGCCTTCTTCATGCACGCGCTCTGCGGTTTTCCAAGCGATAGAATTAGAATCTAAAGCCCCAAAAATGATTCCTCTTTTTCCTTTTAATAAATTATACATGCGTAGTGTTTTATATGTTGATTAGTTTTATGAATATTGAGTGGGTAAAGATAGTATTTATTTATGTTTTAAATATAGCAAAGTTTTAATTAAGCAGTTCCTTAGCATGTGCAATAGCCGAAGACGATATATCTTTTCCGCCTAGCATTTGCGCTATTTCAACGATACGCTCATCATGGTTAAGCTTTATTAAATTGGTTTGGGTAACCTCGTTAACATCTTCTTTAAACACTTTATAATGCGAATGCCCTTTTGCAGCAATTTGAGGCAAATGCGTGATAGAGAACACTTGCATGGTTTTACTCATTTCGAGCATGATATCTCCCATTTTATTTGAAATTTCACCAGAAACGCCTGTATCAATTTCATCGAACATAATGGTTGGTAGTTGAATGTATTTTGCCAAAACCGATTTTATAGCCAGCATAATCCTGGAAAGCTCTCCACCTGAAGCCGCTTTTTTTAGCTCATTAAAACTACCGCCTTTATTAGCTGAAAACAGAAATGACAACTCGTCCTTTCCATTAGATAAAAATGTGGTACCCAAACCAGCCTCTATTTTAAACTGGGCGTTGGGCATACCCAAGCTGGCCAAAATGCTCTCCAATTGTTTTATTAACTTCGGAATAACTTCCGTACGTTTTTTATGAATGTCTTCAGCAATGGCATCCAATTGGTTGGCCTTTGTTGCAATTTCGGCTTCCTTTTTTTCAATATTGCCATCTAAATTTTCTGTAACCGATACTTTGTCTTCCAACTCATTTTTAATGGCTATCAATTCTGAAACATTTGCCGCAGTATGTTTCTGCATCAAATTGTGCAAAAGTTTTAATTTGGCATCAACAACCTCTAAGCGCTGTGGATCGGCATCCATGGCTTCCTGTAAATTGTTCACTTCGCCAAAAAGATCGTCCATTTCAATTAAGCTGCTGTTGGCACGATTGAACAATTCTTCATATTTTGATGAATACCCAGATAGTTTTTGAAAGGTGTTTTTTAAAGTGGTTAACGATGAAAGCAGACCAATTTCATCCTCGCTCAATAATTGGTATGCCTCGCCAAGCCTTTCCTTAATGCCTTCAATATTGTTGAGGGTTTCGTATTCTTCCTCTAGTTGTTCCAATTCGTCTTCAATCAAATTGGCTTCTACCAACTCATTTAATAAAAACACATTGTAATCGTGTTCCTTTATGGCTTCCGCCTTTGACGATATAAGTTCGTCAAGTTCTTTTTTTAGCTTTTTATAGCTTTTATACTCCGTTTTGTATTGCTGTAATTTGCTTTCATTTTTTGCTAAAGCATCAATCACCTGAAATTGAAATTCGTTACTGGTAAGCTCCAGGGTTTGGTGCTGCGAATGGATATCAATCAACCGTTCGCCTAGCAATTGCAATCCGCTTAAATTTACGGGCGAATCGTTTACAAAGGCTCTCGATTTTCCGGAGGGTAAAATTTCACGACGGATGATGGTCTGTTCCTCAAAATCGAAATCCTGCTCCTTAAAAAGCGTTTTCAGATTGTAGTTTGAAATATTGAAAACCGCCTCGATTATACATTTTTCCGAAGCATCTTTTAAGCTGCTTAAATCGGCACGCTTTCCTAAAATCAAAGACAGGCCGCCCAATAAAATGGACTTTCCCGCTCCGGTTTCACCTGTAATGATCGAAAAGCCATCGTTAAATTCGATTTGCAAATTATCGATTAAGGCGTAATTTTTTATTGAAAGTGATGTTAGCATATTTTTGTTTGCAGTAATTAACTTCAGGCTTACTTCTTAAAACTTCCAGCTAAAATCAATATTTAATATTCTGCCATTTGCTACTGTGCATGGGCGCTACTTTTTGCAACGTCTCCTTCACACTGGCAATATCTACGCTAGGGCCATCAGTAAAAATTTGTTCAATTTCGTCAGCCTTTGCATCAAAAAAGGTACGGAGTAAAAATGAATTAGGACGCCGGCTGTTCATTGCCTGAAAACTTTCTAAAGCCGATGCTATTTCGTCTTTTCCTTCCTTTATGTTATCGCTCATAACATCCAAGCCATTGCGGTGATAATCATATAGCACATCGCGATATTCTTTAAATGTTGGCGACAATACATTATCAATCAGTGCAAAGCGGCTTTGTAAGCCGTCTTCTACTTTCCAACCTTTAAAATTGCCCTGTTGTGAATAGTTGGTAATAATCTGTGCTTGTTTGTAATATTCGTCGCCTCCATGTTGTTCAAATGTATCGGCATCCAAAGCTAAAATCATATAAACATGATAGGCTAATATCGAAACTAGGTTCGATTCGAACTGCGACGGATTGTAAATTAAATTCTGATATTCTAAATACCGAAAGCTAAAATCTTTATCGTTCAAATTATATACGGGCGTACTAAATGACGACCCATAAACGGGGCGCGACGATTGCACCTGCAAAGTCCCTTGAAAAGTTTCACCGCTGTAATTGCTAATATTGAGAACCATACTGCAATTAATTCGCTCTTGAGGCTTAACCGTTTGGTTGGTCCATTTTGTATTGTTTATAAACTCGGTAAGTTCTTTTTCCAGTGTTTTAAAAATAGGGAAGTTTTCGTTTCCCGTTTGTTCGGCGTTTACCACCAAATTACAATTCAATTCTTGGGAAAATCCGCTTACGAAAAAACAAAAAGCTAATAAAAACAGTATGTTACGCATCAATTTCAGATATAATTTTATTCATTAAATCGGTAGCCACTTCGGCCTTCGATTTCAATTCAAACTCAGTAATTTGGTCTTTATTGTCAATAAAGGTAACTTTATTGGTATCACTTTTAAAACCTGCTCCTTTATCGTTCAACGAATTTAACACAATTAAGTTTAAATTTTTCTTTTTTAATTTTCCTTTTGCGTTTTCGAGTTCATTTTGGGTTTCTAAAGCAAAACCAACTAAATATTGAGATTTTTTAATGTTGCCTAAAGAAGCCAGAATGTCTTTGGTTTTCGTTAGCTCTAATGTTAACGTATCGGTTTTCTTTTTTATTTTCTGTTGGGCGACTTCTTTTGGTGTAAAATCGGCCACAGCCGCCGATAGGATGGCCACATCAACGGTTTCAAAATATTTATGTACTGCATCGTACATGTCTTGGGCACTTGTTACTGGAACAACATTAATTAAGCTATGTGACACCTTTTGATGTGTTGGCCCTGAAACTAAAATCACCTTTGCTCCTAAATTGGCTGCTGATTTAGCAATTTCAAAACCCATTTTTCCACTGGAATGATTTCCAATAAACCGCACCGGATCTATAGCTTCGTAAGTTGGACCGGCCGTAATCAAAATTGTTTTATTTCTTAGTGGAAGCTGATCTAAAACATGATTTTCAATAAACGCTACAATATCCTCGGGTTCTGCCATTCTGCCCTCACCCACCAATCCGCTGGCCAATTCACCACTAGCGGCAGGAATCATTACATTTTTGTAACTATTTAATACCTCGAAAGAGCGCAACGTACTTTTATGTTTGTACATATCTAAATCCATCGCTGGTGCATAATACACGGGGCATTTGGCAGACAAATACGTGGCGAGCAATAAATTGTCGCAGACACCATTGGCCATTTTCGACAACGTATTGGCAGTAGCTGGGGCAATCACAAATAAATCGGCCCACAGGCCTAAATCGACATGGTTGTTCCAAACGGCATTATCGCCTTCATCATTGTTAAACGACGAATACACAGGATGTTTTGATAAAGTGGATAAGGTTAAAGGCGTTATAAAATCTTTGGCTGCAGGTGTCATTACAACCTTTACATGAGCTCCCGATTTTACAAACAACCTAACCAGCGAAGCTGTTTTATAAGCGGCGATGCCTCCCGTTATTCCCAAAAGTATGTTCTTTCCGCTTAAAATACTCATAAAAAATAGCTTGACAATATTAACCCAACAAACTCCAAAGCCATTTTATTAAAACGGTTTTGGAGTTTGTAAAATGGTGTTTAAATTTAGAAATAATTATTTGGAATCGTCCTCTGTATTTCTAAAATAAATTTTGTCTGTAAGCCATTCTTGAACGGCCAATGCATGAGGTTTTGGTAATTTTTCGTAAAATTTAGACACCTCAATTTGCTCCTTGTTTTCAAATACCTCTTCTAAACTATCATTGTAAGTAGCAAACTCTTCCAACTTATCAATAAGCTCTTTTTTAATTTCTGTATTGATTTGTTCTGCACGTCTTGCGATGATAGAAATAGACTCGTAGATGTTCTCTGTTGGCTCATCTATTTGATTTCTGTCGTACGTTACCGTATTCACCGGAGCATTGATTTTTTTTAAATCCATTGTTGTTATATTTAACTTTTTGCGCTGTAACTTTTTAATTCTTGGGCAATATCTGCATCCATTTCATTAACTTGTTCAATGTATTCAGAATTGCGGTATGATTCTTTGAAAGCTTCAGAAAATTCCTTAGCATCTTCAAGTCTATTTTTTCTTAAGCGTACAATACCATTTTGTAGTGTGCTTTTGATTTCAATAGAATTCATAGCTAGCTTGTATGCCGAATCTAATCTATAATATAGGGCATCTTCCCTTAACCTTGAACCCGGAAAATCGAAAATAAAATTATTGAATGACCTAACCGAAGCCGGATAATCTGAGATTAAATTGTATTGTTTGGCTATTTCGAAAGCCTTTTTTTCCAATTTAAAATCTAGTTCCTTAACCAATTTATTGGCTTCTGCCACATATTTAGACTCTGGAAAAAGGTTTATGAACTCTTGAAGTTTTTCAATAGCTTCCTTAGTTTCAGTTTGGTCTTTTGAATATACTGGAGAAAGCATGTAATAACTCTTTGCACTAAAAAAAGACGCCTCTTCTAATTTTTCACTATTAGGGTAACTGGACGCAAAACGCTCAAACTGATAACCTGCCACATAATAATCCTTCATTTGGTAAAATGAATTGGAATACAAAAACATCAGCTTTTCAGCCTGTGGTTTCCCTCTGTAACTCGGTACTATCTGTGCAAAAAGACGATTTGCTTTAGAGTAATTACCTTTATTATACAAGGCTTCACCCATTTGAAACTTGGTGGCGATGTCTTCGGTCTTTAATGCCTTTTGATATTCGCTACACCCGGTTAAAAGCGTTAATACTATTACTATGTAAAAAAATTTATTCATTTATTTTTATTACAGCTTGCAAAATTAAGCTATTATTATGGATTTTAAAAATATTATTTTGATGCTAAAATAATGGCTTAAATCTTGTAAACGTAAGGATTAAGTAATATTTAACAGACTAAAACTGCTTTACAAAATCTGCTATTTTGGCTTTTAACTGATCTGAAGCTGGCACTAGTGGTAATCTTACGGTGTCTCTACACAATTTCAGAGCTTCAAACACCCCTTTTATTCCAGCTGGGTTATTTTCTTCAAAAATATAACCAATAACGTCAATTAATTTAAAGTGCAGTTTAAAAGCTGCTCTGGCATCACCTTTTAAACCTAAGCGAATCATTTCTGAAAATTCTTTTGGAAACCCTTGCCCTATAACCGATATTACACCTGCACCGCCAGCTAAGACAACGCCAAGTGCTAAATCGTCATCACCTGAAATAATTAAAAAATCTTCGGGCTTGGTTTTTATTAATTCGTAGTATTGAGAAATGCTGTTTCCGGCTTCTTTTACACCTACGATATTTTTAAAATCGTTAGCCATTCGTATTGTGGTTTCAGGCTCAATATTTTTTGAAGTCCTTCCAGGCACATTATACAAAATAATATCTACGGGCGATGCCTCTGAAATGGCCTTGAAATGCTGATAAATACCTTCTTGCGTTGGCTTACTGTAATACGGCGTAACCGACAAAATGGCGTCAACATTGCTTAAATCTGTCGTTTTTATTTCTTCTACTACGGCTAAGGTATTGTTTCCTCCAATACCTAAAACTATGGGAACACGACCATTATTTGTTTTTAATACCGTTTGTAAAACCGCTTGCTTCTCTTCTTTAGTTAGGGTTGCAGTTTCTCCCGTAGTACCGCATACTACAAGATATTCAACGCCATTGTCTATATTGTGGTTTACAATATTGGCCAAGGCTTTATGGTCTACACTTAAATCTTCGTTAAAAGGTGTAACCAATGCAACTCCCGTTCCTAAAAACTTTCTACTCATTATTCCTTTATTTTTTTTAATATATTTAGGTACTTAAAAATTTCTTCCTTAAAAAGGTCAAACTCCTTTAATTTCGTTTTAATTATTAAATCGTTAAGGCGTTCGTCTGATTGTAAAATACCGATTTTAAATTTTGCTTTTGAAAGCGCTGTAATTAATTTTAGTTCTAGTACGTCTTTTTCGTAAAAACTTATAAGCGCATCAAATTCTTTGTTTAAAAATTCTTGCAATTCTACGTTTTTAATGGCACCTTTCCAACCAAAATCCTTAGGATTATAACATTGGTCCCAAGAATTTAAATTTTCTTTTTTATTTTCAGAGAAGGCAATTATCTTTAAACGATTTGGCCTTACTTTTAAATAATCGGCCAGTTTTCTAAACTGCTCAAAACCTTCAACTTCATCAATATTTAAAACAACGCCCAAGCTTATCACCTTATTATTGGCAACATTGGCTTTCCTTTTAGATAACAATTTGTTTAAGTACTTTTTATTTGAATTTTCCTTAAAACCCTTTAAAATCATTTATCTTTATCCTTTGCGCAAAGGTAGCAAAAGTACATTCAAATTATTTGATTTATACATGAGGTTTACACATTTCTTTATTTTGTTATATTTTTTGGTTGTTTCAGGCTGCAAACACTCAAACCCACAACTTACCCAAATAAAAGGCGAGCAAATAGCCATAACCGACTCATTGGATTATGATACGGAAATCGAAGCATTTATTAAGCCCTACCGAGACAATATCCAGAAAGATTTGGATAGTGTTTTAGCTTATTCAGCAGACACCTACTCCAAAACCGATGGTGAATTAAATACGGCAATTGGCAACTTTATGGCCGATGCCATTTACAATGAAGCCAATCCTATTTTTAAAAAACGAACAGGTAAGAATATCGACATGGTTTTATTGAATTATGGTGGTATTCGCTCAATTTTGCCAAAAGGAAAAGTTTCTAAGCGTACTGCTTTTAATCTTATGCCTTTTGAAAACAGTATTGTTGTTGTTGGCCTAAAAGGAAAACAGGTTAATTATATGATCGATTATTTAAGGAAAGGAAAAAGCGCACATCCCATCTCAAAGTTAAAGTTGACAATTGACAGCCATTTTGAGGTCGTTGAAGCTAAAATAAATGGAAAAGAAATTATTGAAGACAGCACATACTTTGTAGCTACTAATGATTATTTATACAACGGTGGTGACAATATGGCTTTTTTTAAACCCAACGACAGTATTTTCAAGCTGGATTATAAAATAAGGAATGCCTTGATAGATAATTTTATAAAAACAGATACCATAAGCCCTGTTCAAGACGATAGATTTACCCAAATTAATTAAAACAACAATGAAACGAAGAACGTTTATTCAGCAAGCAACAGCTGGAACAGCCATGTTAACCCTTGGAGGGTTGGGCCTTCAATCGTTCGCTTCCAGTAAAAACACTTCAAAAATAACCATTCTACATACCAATGACGTTCATAGCCATATTGATGCCTTTGGGCCCCATGACGGTAAAAACGCCAATAAGGGAGGCGTGGCTCGCCGTGCCAGTTTAATTGATAGTATAAGAAAAGAAAATCCCAACACCCTCTTGTTGGATGCTGGCGATATTTTTCAAGGCACACCTTACTTTAATTATTATGGCGGTGAACTGGAATTTAAATTGATGAGCAAACTTAAATACGATGCCGCTACCATAGGCAACCACGATTTTGATAATGGAATTGATGGACTATACGCCCAGTTGCCACATGCCGAATTTCAATTTTTAACGGCCAATTACGATTTTTCAAACACTATAATGGATACCCACACCAAACCCTATACAATTTTTAAAAAAGCTGGTATCAAAATAGGTGTTTTTGGGTTAGGCATTGAATTAGATGGTCTTGTAGACCCGGCTTTATACAAGGAAACAAAATATATAGATCCTGTTGAAATCACCCAAGACATAACACGCATTTTGAAAAAAGAAGAGGAATGCGATTTGATTATATGTCTCTCGCATTTAGGGTATCATTATGGAAAAAACCCCAATAAAATCAGTGATTTAAAATTAGCCCAATCAACCAAGGATATTGACCTTATTATTGGCGGACACACCCATACCTTTTTGCCCAAACCAACTGTAACCAAAAATATTGACGGTAAAAACATGCTGGTTAATCAAGTAGGGTGTTACGGTATCAACCTCGGAAAAATAGATTTTTACTTTGATCAGGATAAAAACAAAGCTGCAGACGGCACTTCAATTATAGTTTAAGCTAAATTTATTTCTGAATAAGATATGCTTAAACGTTGAACGTACGTTTTGTTTTTTTCTTCCATCAGCATAAAATTAAACACAAAATAGAGCCGGATAATAAAGAACAAACTACTTAAAACCTTAAAAAGCCAGTCGTAAACGTAATAGTTGGCCACATAGTCCATAGACAGCCAGAAGACAAAACACATTATTCCAACAAAAAATGTAATAGCCAACTTACTCTTGCTTAGCGAATTCAAGCACACCGCAAACGACAAAAAGGCTACCACCAAGAAACTAAAACTCTGCAACACAAAAACATAAAACTCAAAATCGTTTGAAATAATCAGCCTAAAAATACGACCAATCTCAAACCAAAACTCAAAACTGTTACAAAAATAAATGCCAAATAAACCCTTACCTATTTTTGAAGCTGTTGTAATTTTAATTTTGGCAAAACCGCAAAAAACAAACTAACTATGCAAAGCAAGTACAATATCCGGGGCAAGGAAATGTGCTTGTAATTCAATTGAATAGCACCGAAAGCGTTTCCTAAAAACAGAAATAACAAGAAGCTTCCTGTAGACCAACTTAAATCATTGCAATTTAATAAGCAAAAAAGCAGAAAACGTAGTCACGGCTAAGAAAAGAACAAAACTCAACACTACTGGGTTTTCTAAATAAAAAGCGGCAAAAATTGTTGCAACCATTAATAAAAAAATTGCAAAAAGAACCTTGCCAGAACATAGCAGGAACCAATTTTTCATAACATTAACATAAGTAGGATATTACAATATATGTAATTTAAACACCTTAACACAATAAAAACCACTTTCGTCGAAAAAAATCGTAGTACATACCGTTCATCGAATTTTCCTTGGCAAATCAATAAGTTATCGTTTAAAAATACGTCTAAAGCTGAAAGTATACTTTTTTAACATGAAAGAAAAATTCATTTTTGCTTTAAGAGTTATTGTGGCCTTAATACTTATACAAACACTTCGCTTTAAATTTTTCGCCCATCCAAACAGTGTATATATTTTTGAAAAAGTAGGATTGGAACCTCAGGGCAGAATAGCAATAGGAATACTAGAGCTTATTGCAGGCATTCTATTAGTCTTTAGAAAAACAGCTTGGATTGGGGCTTTTATTGCTATTGTTATTCTTGGTGGTGCCATATTAATGCATTTAACCAAGTTAGGAGTTGAAGTTAAAGGTGACGGTGGCATGCTTTTTATTACAGCCATAGCAACATTTTCGATGTCTGTTATAATTTTAAATCACTATAAAAAGCATATTCCTTTTAAAGAAAAACCTAATCTATAAACTTAAATTCCTGCTCTCTAGGTGTATTACGTAATTTAGACTGCTGATAGTAGAAGAAAAAAGCAACCAGTGCAAATGTTGTAGACAGAAAATTTAAAACACTCAATTCGGTAATATAAATATTGGCCACATCCATAACTTCCGAAAATACAATACACAATGAACCTAAAAACAAAAACAGGGCTTTTTTATTGTCTTTATAAAAATAGTTTAGCAGCGATAAAGGAAGCAATAAAATGGTGACAATATTGTAAATTAACTCAAAATAGTAATCACTTTCTAAGACCAAATCCCTGCCAATTACCACTTGCAAAACATAAACAAAGTAAATACTAAGTGCCAAGAGCACAAAAACATGAGTTTTAAAATGCTTTATAATATGCCTAAAGTTTAAAGACAGACATATTTTAACTACTAAAAATAGATAGGACAATATATACAATAGGTTTCCAAAATAATATTGAAAATCGTATAGTTTTCGTGTTTCATCAAAAGGCATATTACCTATTATTAATCCCATTATATCAGATATTGTATAAAACACTAAAAACAACAAAAACAACCTACTCTTATCTTTTATAAAAAGCAGATAAATTAATGTTATTAAAGGAACAATTAATGAATGTAGGTAATAAGCGACTTTACTAAAGCCACTAAACTCAAAAACAGCAAATAGTAGATAACATAAAACTACAAAACCTATCAATACTTTCGACTTATACATAAGCGACACATTTAACTTTGATGTCAAATATATATATTAAATGCATTTAAACGGTAAAAAAGTGTGTTTAATCGATGAAATGCATCTTTTTGTTTATTTTTTGTAAGAATTCGTATTCATCTACAATTTCTATATTAAGAGATTTTGCTTTTTCCTTTTTGCTGGGACCCATTTTATCACCCGCAACGATGTAACTTGTTTTAGAAGATATAGAACTGCTTACCTTTCCACCGTTATCTTCAATGAGCTTTTTTAGCTCATTTCTGGAAACACTTTCAAAAACTCCAGAAACCACTATAGATTGTCCTTCTAAAATATTGGTTTTGCCTTCAAGTTCCTCTGCAGTCATTTCTAATTGAACTCCAAACTGCTTCAAACGTTCTATTATCTTGATGTTTTCTTCGGAAGTAAAAAAGGTATGGACACTTTCAGCAATTTTAGTACCAATTTCATCGACATTAACCAAATCGTCTTGCGATGCACCAGCAACAGCGTCAATACTTTTGTAATGCTTAACCAATTTTTTAGCAACAGTTTCACCTACATAGCGAATACCCAAAGCATATAAAACGCGTTCAAAAGGTATATGTTTTGATTGTTCAATACCCTGAATCATGTTTTCAGCACTTTTTTCGGCCATGCGCTCAAGCGGAATAATTTGTTCTTTTGTAAGTTCGTATAAATCAGAATAGTTTGAGATTAAATTTTCTTTAACCAAAAGCGCTACGGTTTCGCCTCCCAAGCCCTCAATATCCATTGCCTTTCTAGAAATGTAATGCTGAATCCTACCAACTATTTGTGGTTTACAACCATTGTAATTAGGACAATAATGTTGGGCCTCGCCATCTTGCCTCACAAGTTTCGTACCGCACTCGGGACAGTTTTTTATATAAACAGTTGGCTTGGAATCGGGCAAACGCTTCAACAAATCCACACCGAGAATCTTCGGAATAATTTCACCACCCTTTTCAACAAAAACTGTATCACCCACCCTAACATCTAACTTTTCGATTTGATCGGCATTGTGCAAAGACGCCCTTTTAACAGTGGTTCCTGCCAACTCTACAGGTTCTAAATTAGCTACAGGCGTGATTGCTCCAGTACGACCAACCTGATAACTGATGTTATTAAGGCGGGTTGAAACCTGTTCTGATTTAAACTTATACGCCATGGCCCAACGCGGTGCCTTGGCTGTGTACCCCAACTCATCTTGCTGCTGCAAACTATTTACTTTTACAACCACACCATCAGTTTCATAGGGTAAATCGTGGCGGTTTGTGTCCCAATAATTAATGAATTCTAAAACCTTATCAATGGAAGTTGCTAATTTTGCAGCATCAGGCACTTTAAACCCCCATTGCCTAGCTTTTTCCAAACCTTCAAATTGGGTGTTAACGCCAAGGTTGGACCCTGCTAAATTATACAGTAAACATTCTAACGGACGTTTGGCCACTTCGGCGCTGTCTTGCAATTTTAAACTACCCGAAGCTGTATTTCTTGGATTTCTATAAGGTTCTTCGCCAATTTCAATACGTTCATCGTTCATTTTATTGAAACCATCAAATGGCAAAACAATTTCGCCCCGTATATCGAATTTTTGCGGATAATCGCCTTTCAACTGCAATGGCACCGACTTTATTGTTTTTACATTTGCCGTTACATTATCGCCCTTAAAGCCATCACCGCGTGTGACCGCTTTTATTAAAACACCGTCTTCGTAGGTAAGACTGATAGAGGCACCATCATATTTTAATTCGCAAGTGTATTGTATATCGCCATCGATTAATTTTTTAATACGCTTTTCCCAGTCTAGCAAATCTTCTTTTGAATAGGAATTATCAAGCGAGTACATTCTATTTTCATGAACAATAGTCTCGAAATTTTTGGTTACCGCTCCACCTACGCGTTGTGTTGGCGAATTGGGATCAAAAAATTCTGGATGCTTGGCTTCCAATGCTTGAAGTTCCTTTAATTTTATATCGAACTCAAAATCTGAAATCGTAGCGCTATCAAGCACATAATAGTTGTAATTATGCTCGCGAAGCTCGTTTCGTAAGTTTTCAATGCGTTTTTGCGTATTATCCATTAGCTTTTTCGGCTTTAATCATCCTATCTTTTTTAAAGATATCTTGTTTTAGTTCTATGTGTTCAAAGTTTTTATGCCTTAGCATGTCTATCATTGCCTTTCCCAAGTATTCATTAATTTCAAAAAACAATAATCCACTATTATTTAGATTATCATTGGCAAAATCTGTAATGGCTTTGTAAAATACCAAAGGATCCTCATCTTTTACAAAAAGTGCTATATGAGGTTCGTTATCTATAACATTAGATTTCATATATTGTTTTTCCTTTTCCCGCACATATGGTGGATTAGAAACAACAATATCGAATTTTATATGGCCAGTAATGTTATCAACCGACAGGATATCGGCTTCTATAAATGTGACTTCAACCCCATTCATTTTTGCGTTTTTACTGGCCACTTTCAAGGCTTTTGGACTAACATCAAGGGCGTAAACTTTTGCGTCTGGTAAGTGTTTGGCCAAGGCTATCGCAATACAACCACTGCCCGCACCTATATCTAAAATGCTTATTTGAACCTTTGCATCGACCTTTTTAAGCACCCACTCCACAAGCTCTTCAGTTTCTGGTCTGGGGATAAGTACATTTTCATTGACTTGGAATGGTAACCCGAAAAATTCGGTTTCCCCGACGATGTATTGAATGGGTTTTTCTTTTTTTAACTCTACCAAAGCATTCAAAATGTTTTGGTTATCATCAAAATGTAAATTTGGATTGGTAGCCAATTGAACCCGACTTACTCCAAAATAAGCTTCAATCAAGTGATAGAAAAAACTATCAACCTCCTCAACAGGATAGATAGCATCCAATTCTTGATGAAACTTAGTTTGAATTGCCTTTAACTCCATTTTAAGATTATAATGTTTTTGTCATCCATACACCACAGGAATAATGCCCAGTATTTCCCAATGCACTGTCTATGTGCTTAAACCCAAAAATTTCGTAAACATGAATAGCTGCCTTTAACTGTGAGGCAGACTCTATATAGCAGGTTTTATAGCCCATTTTTTTTGCTGCATCGATACATTTTTCAAACAGCATCTTTCCGTACCCATTTCCTCGAATTTCTGGAGCAAAATACATTTTTTGAATTTCGCAAAAACCTTCATCGTAATCCTTTAAAGGTTTTACACCTGCACCTCCAAAAACCTCTCCGTTACTCTCAACAACATAATAGACTTCCTTCGGGTTTTGATAAGCCTCGTACATTTGGGCTGTTTCTGGGTCTTCATAAGCCGTTCCTTTCAAAGGAATTTTAAATTCATGAAAACACGCTTTAATAACGCGCTCTATCTGCACATTATCCTGAGGTTCAATTTCTCGAATAACTATAGTATCTTTACACACTTTTAAGGCTTATTTAACGAAGTGAAGATACATTAATTAGAAAAAAATGGAAGTTAAAAAACTTATAATCTTATCAACAATATGTTTATTTGTAATAGCTTGTACGGTTACAGAAAAGCCTCAATTTATTGGTGTTGAGAATATTAAAATTGAAGACTCTAATCCTAATTTTGTAACCTTTACGGCCGATGCCCGCTTTATAAACCCAAACGATATTGGAGGCGAATTGCAAACCGATGCGATAAAAGTAATTGTTAACGATAATGAAATGGCCACCGTATCAACCAAAAATTTTGAGGTTCCTGCAAAGAATGAATTTACCATTCCGTTGCGCACCCTTGTTACAGCCGATAGTATTTTTACCAATAAAAACCTTGGCGGATTAATTGGTTCTTTGTTCAGTAAAAAAGTTAAAGTACAGTACAAAGGCGATATAAAGTATAAAGTTTATGGTTTTTCGCATTCGTACCACGTTGATATAACTGAAAACGTAAGACTTAAATTTTAATGGCAAACCTGCACGAAATTTACATAAAACGCTGTTTAGAAATAGCCAAAAACGGTTTGGGCACAACGCGACCAAACCCTTCGGTAGGGTGTGTAATTGTGTACAACAACAAAATTATAGGTGAAGGATTTACAAGCAAGTATGGTGGCAACCATGCCGAAGTGAACGCTATAAATTCTGTAAATGATAAAACACGACTAAAAGGAGCTACACTTTATGTAACATTGGAACCTTGCTCGCATTACGGAAAAACACCACCTTGCAGCGACCTGATTGTACAACACCAAATCCCGAATGTGGTTATAGGCTGTATTGACGATAACAAGCAAGTCGCCGGAAAAGGCATTGCCAAACTAAAAGCCGCCGGTTGCCATGTTACGGTTGGCATTATGGAACAAGCATGTAAATTGCACCACAAACGTTTTTTTACGTTTCATAACAAAAAACGCCCTTATATTATTTTAAAATGGGCCGAAACAAGCGACGGATTTATCGCTCCAGATACAAAAAACGAACAAAAACCCGTTTGGATTACCAACCCTTTTTCAAGGCAATTGGTACATAAATGGCGCGCCGAAGAACAGGCCATTTTAGTGGGTGCCAATACGGTTTTACAAGATAACCCGAGTTTGACCGTTCGGGATTGGACTGGGCAAAACCCTATTCGTATTGTGTTGGATAAAAATGAAACGCTTTCAAAAAAAAACAGTGTTTTTAATGATGAAGCCAAAACCATTTTACTAAAGGACACATCAGCTAAAGCCATATGCAATAGGCTATACAACGAAGATATAAATTCGGTAATTATTGAAGGCGGCACAAAAACCCTTCAAATATTTATTGATGAAAATTTATGGGACGAAGCCCGGATTTTTACAGGAAAACCTATGTTTAAATCTGGGGTTCGGGCTCCTAAAATATCAGGTGCTCTAATTTCTGAACAGAAAATAATCAACGACACCCTAAAAATTTTAAGCTATGATTAAAGCTATTATTTTTGATTTTGGCAATGTTTTCATCAATTTAGATATAGAAAGTGCACTAAAATTTGCATTGGAAAAGTTTGAAATGGAATCCCTTTCGGAAGATATTTCAGCATTCAACAGCTTGTACGAGCAGGGCTTAATGTCTACCAATGAGTTTCTCGATGCTTACGCTAGTAATTTTCCGAAGCTTTCAAAAACCGAATTAAAGCATATCTGGAATTTTATGCTGAAAGACTTCCCCGAGCATCGGTTGGATTTTATAAAAACACTTAAAAATATGGGAGATTACAAACTAATTCTACTGAGCAACACCAATGATTTACACATTACATGGATAAAGGAAAACGTATGGTTTTATAACGATTTTAAAGCGTGTTTTGATGACTTTTACCTGTCACACGAAGTTAACATCGCAAAGCCAAACCCAGCTATTTTTAATTTCGTATTAAACAAAAACAATTTGAAAGCTGAAGAATGTTTTTTTATTGATGACAACCAAAGTAATATTGAAAGCGCCAATGCATTAGGTTTTAAAACTTGGCACATAAATCCAAAAACTGAAGATGTAACTACGTTATTTGAAACCAAAAAGAACTTATTTTAATTTGGAAGAAAAAGACACATACAAAACAATACGTAAACCCTCCGAACCCGTTCTATTTAAAGACAAAAACAGTAAATTTTTTGGTTACGCCTTTCCGGTTTTAACCGAAGACCAAATAAAAACCCATCTCGAAAACATTAAAAAAGAGCATCACGCTGCAAGGCATTGGTGCTATGCTTACCAAATTGGAGCAGAAGACATATACTATCGCGCCAATGACGACGGGGAGCCTAGCAATTCGGCTGGAATGCCCATTTACGGACAAATACAATCTTTTGAGGTTACCAATGTTTTAATTGTTGTTGTGCGCTATTTTGGCGGCGTAAAACTGGGCGTTGGCGGGCTGATAAACGCTTACAGAACCGCTGCGCAGATGGCATTGGAAGCTTCAAAAATTGTAAAAAAGACCATAAATATTCAGTATAAAATCTGTTTTGATTATAAAAACATGAATACCGTAATGCGCGTTATTAAAGAGCGTCGGTTAAAAATTATAGACCAAAAAATGGAAATGGATTGTGAAATCACCATCACCATCAGAAAAAAAGAGGCTCAAAAGGTTTTCGATATTTTTGACAATTTATTTGAAATTGAAATAAGACCCATTGGATAAAGAAAATCCCGAATTGACAACCAAACCGGGACTTTCTAATTGAAATTAAATAAAAATTAACCACTACAATTCTACTAACTATAGATTTTATAATGCATATGAAACTTTCTTATTTTTTATAAAAAAGAATGTATGCCATAACTGTTTTTAAACATACCCACACTTAGAATTGCTGAAATACAAATGAGCAAAATGCTCAAAGGTATTACCAACTTATCCATAAGTGAAAGCTGCGAGGCTCGCTCCTTATCTCCAATTAATCCGTTATTATCTAAAAACATTGCTAAAGCCCAAGCCAATACAGGGTTGGTAACCATTGCCGTAAAAACGCAAATTCCTGCCGCTTGTGCACAAGCACTCTTTTTAACCATTTGAATACCTGCCTCAATCATAGGCAAAAACACGCCAACCAATAAAGCTATACACCGCACTGGTGGCCAAACAGCCACATCCATTGGGCTTCCTAAAATAGCAACCGCCAACACCATTAAGCCCAAAAGAATAGCCCCACCGGGAATTGGCCTTTTGGCTATCGCTGCAGGAATCATATAAGTTCCCCAAGACGAGGTTATATTACCACCACCAACGGCCGTACCTACCATTTGCCGAAACGAGCACATCGTCATAGTGTCATCAACATCCATTAACACTTTTTCAGAACGCTTCGGATAATTCATTTCCTGAAAAATACGATGGCCTAAAAAGTCTGGTGACCACATGGCAACGGCTAAAATCGCAAAGGGTAAAGAGGCTATAAAATGCTGTGCATTGGGAAGTCCAAGCATCCATCCTTCCTCGGTACTGCCCCACCAGTGTACCGGATTTAGGTTGGGCAAGCCCATTTCGGTTGTAAACTGCAGGTCGAAACCAGCTCCACCAATTAAAGCCACAAGTAATGCCGTAATGGCACATGCGGGAATTGCTAACCAACGTTTGTCTATTCTGGCCAAAAAACTGTAAAGAACCACTGTAACGCCCAATATCACCAAGCCTAAAAAGCCCATAGAACCAAGTTGAACGCTTGAAGACTCCAGTCCTACACCCCATGATTGTACCGCTTGTATTTGGCTAAAAGCTCCTGTAAAGCCTAAAAATATCAGCAATCCTCCGGCTACACCCTTACTGGTTAAATTTACTAGACGAGAGCCGCCTTTAAACAAACTAAGAAGCAAACCGAACACCCCTACTAAAATGGCCAATGCCAAAGGGTGGGCGCCTGCGATGGCTATACTCGCTATTAACGGAATCATTGGGCCATGGTTTCCAGCCAAATTTGCTCTCGGGTTAAAAAAACCAGACGCTAAAACCACAAATAATATGGCAGGGATTATCATTTCAACTCGTGAAACCTCGATGGCAAAATCTTTACCCAGTGTAATATGGTCCCAAGCTTCGGTCAATCCATTTGCCCAGGCCATCATCACCGACGAATACATGGCAATAATACCTAGTGTACCAGCTAAAGCTGGAACTAAATCTTCCCACTCGAACCTAAAATCTCTTCCAGGAAGGTTAAGTCGGTACCGTTTGGGTTTCATAATTTGCAGTTCGTGTTCTAGATATTCAGACCGACTAGCAAATTCTGAAGCTGGTTTATGAAGTTCTTTATAACTTTTCATTGGTTGGTGTTTATTATTCAAAAAAAGAATACATACATGGTGTTAAACATTAATTAGTTTACTCTTACTTCTTTGAAATAATTTTTCAAAATATTGGCCGCGGCATCAATTTCTTCCTTTGTGTTCTCTCTAGCCTCTTTCAACTTGTAATCCCAGCCCAATGCGTCCCATTTATGGATGCCCAATTTGTGATAGGGCTGAATTTCAAATTTCTCGATGGTTTTATAATCCTTAAAGTAATTGCCCAATTCATGAAGCAGCTCTGGTTTATTAGTTATTCCGGGAATGAGTACATAGCGCAGCCACATTTTTTTACCCGATGCCTCCCTATGTTTAGCAAAGGTAAACGTGGTTTCTTTGTTTTTCTGCCCAGTTAAAAACTCGTAGCCTTCTTCAGTTACATGCTTTATATCAAGCATTACCAAATCGGCATAGTTGTCCAATAAATCTTCAGTAAAATGATTTAAAACCCTGCCGTTGGTATCAATATTGGTATGGATGCGTTCTTCCTTTAAACGTTTAAAAAAAGGAATCAACCCTTTTGATTGCAACAGTGGTTCGCCACCAGATACGGTTACCCCGCCTTTTTTTCCAAAGTAGGGTTTCATTTTAACCGCTTGTTCTACTAATTCATCAATATGGATTTCTTTTCCACCAGACGTATCTATGGTATCTGGATTGTGGCAGTACAAACATTTTAATTTACAACCTTGTAAAAAAACCACCATTCTAATACCCGGACCATCATGAGTGCCGAAAGATTCTACAGAATGAACCCGTAATATGTTATCTTTTGTTTTGATAGGATTTAGCTTGAAAAAATGTACCTGAAAAACTAATCACCACAATTCGTTTTCCAGATACATACAAAAACATTAAATATAAACTAGAATGATTCGTGGAACGAACGCGTAATAACCTCCATTTGCTGTTCTTTTGTTAGCCTAACAAAATTAACGGCATAGCCAGAAACCCTAATGGTTAGTTGTGGGTATTCTTCTGGGTGCTCCATAGCGTCAAGTAAAGTTTCCTTATCTAACACATTGATGTTTACGTGCTGTGCTTTTCTTGAAAAATAACCATCTAAAATGGTGGCTAGATTTTCTATACGTTCCTCACTATCGGCTCCTAAAGATTTCGGAACAATAGAAAAAGTATTAGAAATACCGTCTTGGGAATCTTCATAATCTATTTTTGCAACAGAATTTAGTGACGCAATAGCACCGTGAGAATCCCTACCGTGCATTGGGTTAGCCCCTGGTGCAAACGGTACGCCTTTTGCTCTTCCATCTGGAGTTGCCCCGGTTTTTTTACCATACACCACGTTTGATGTTATGGTGAGCACAGACAAGGTGGGCTCAGCATTTTTATAAACCGGTAATTTTTTAAGTTCGCTATTAAAATCGGCTACTGCTTTAGCCGCTAAAGTATCAACACGGTCGTCATCGTTACCATAGCATGGGAAATCGCCCTCTATTTTGAAATCGACTGTTAAACCTTCTTCGTTTCTAATAGGTTTTACTTTGGCATATTTTATAGCAGAAAGTGAATCGGCCACAATTGACAACCCTGCAATACCATAGGCAATATTAATACTTGGGTTGGTATCGATTAAAGCCATTTGAGCTTTTTCGTAATAGTATTTATCGTGCATGTAGTGGATAATGTTCATAGAGTCATTGTAAACACGAGCCACTTCCTTCATGGCTATTTTGAAATTGGCCATAACCTTATCAAAATCTAAATACTCGCAATCGCATGGCTCAATACCTTCAACCATTTGTGTTCCGGTGATTTCACATCGCCCACCGTTAATGGCCAACAATAAAGTTTTAGCCAAATTGGTTCGAGCACCGAAGAATTGAATAGACTTACCAAGTGCCTGGTAAGATACACAGCATGCAATACCGTAATCGTCATTACCTCTAATGGTTCGCATTAACTCATCATTTTCAAATTGAATTGAAGAGGTATCGATAGCCACTTTTGCACAAAAGTTTTTAAAGTTTTGTGGCAAATTTTTAGACCAAAGTATCGTCATGTTAGGTTCTGGTGAAGGCCCTAGATTATAAAGTGTATTTAAAAAACGGAAAGATGTTTTGGTTACTTTGGTTCTTCCGTCTTCAAACATACCGCCAATAGCTTCAGTTACCCACGTAGGATCACCTGCAAAAATCTCGTCGTAGGCACTCATTCTTAAATGACGCACCATACGTAGTTTCATAACAAATTGATCAATATACTCTTGAGCCTCGGTCTCTGTAATTAAACCTTCTTGCAAGTCATTTTCAATAAAAATATCAAGGAAGGTCGATACGTTACCTAAAGACATAGCGGCACCGTCCTGCTCTTTAACAGCGGCAAGGTAAGCCATATAGGTCCATTGCACCGCTTCGCGTGCGTTTTCTGCTGGTCGACTTAAATCTAAGTCGTATTTTGCACCAAGTTCAATCATGTCTTTAAGCGCACTTATTTGATCAGCAACCTCTTCGCGCATGCGAATAACGGCATCGGTCATCGGCCCTGTGATTTTTGCCAAATCTTCTTTTTTAGACTTGATTAAAAAATCGATACCATAAAGTGCTATGCGGCGGTAATCGCCAATTACTCTACCACGTGCATAGTTATCTGGCAACCCGGTTAAAAATCCTAATGAACGGAACTTTTTAATTTCTGCGTTATAGGCAGAAAAAACACCATCGTTATGGGTTTTAACATATTTTGTAAACAATTCGGTTAGATTGTCATTTGGTTTTACACCTTGTTCAGACAATGCTTTTTGAACCACTTTAAAACCACCAAAAGGCTTCATGGTACGCTTTAACAACTCATCTGTTTGCAAACCAACAATGACTTCGTTTTCTTTATCGATATATCCAGCATCAAAAGCGCTTATTGTCGAAATTGTATCGGTATCTAGCGATCGTACACCATTATTTTGTCGTTCTTCTTTGGTTGCCGCTTTACATATATCCCATAATTTTTGGGTTTTTGCACTAGGTCCTACCAAAAAATCGTAAGAACCATGATAAGGAGTTACGTTTTTATTGACAAAATCCCTAACATCAACTTTATCAGTCCATGTACCTGGCTTAAACTGTTTTACTTCCATCTTTCTATATATTTATAATATTTTGTGATAATTCATGTTAACTAGGTGTCAAAATTAGGCACCAAAACCCTGAAGAAAGATGACTTTTATCAGCAAACAGATGACGCGAATCGATTTAAATATTAAATAAAAAAACAGATGAAAAAATAAACTAAACGCAACAAAAACTTTAAAAACTTCTAAAACGTCATTTTTTTAACAAAAACAACGACAAAAGCAAAAACAATGAAACTTATTTTAGATACATTTTTTCAAAAAGAATAAAATGTAATGTGTCTCAAACTATTAGACAACTCTTTAGAATTTGAATACTAAAACACAAAGAATTCGTAAATCATCATTAATCAAAAATCATTTTAATTTGCTATTTTGCAGTACTAGACTATCTAAATTAAGCATGAAAGATATAACCAGACTTTTTGATTTTCCATATCATCAATTAAGAAACCACCCATTAAAGGCCAGTCTGGTCACAAAATATAATGGTGAATGGGTAAAAACCTCTACACAGGAATACATTGATAAAGCAAACGCCATTAGTAGGGGCTTGTTGAAACTTGGTATAAACAAAAACGATAAGATTGCGGTCATTTCATCAACCAACCGTACCGAATGGAATATTGTAGATATTGGTGTACTTCAAGTTGGCGCTCAAAACATTCCCATTTACCCAACCATTAGTGCTGAAGACTATGAATATATATTAAACCACAGTGAATCTATTTATTGTTTTGTCTCGGATGAAGAAGTTTTGGAAAAAATCAATCAAGTAAAATCCAACACCAAAATCAAGGAGGTTTATTCTTTCAACCACATAAAAGGATGCAAACACTATTCTGAATTGCTTGAATTAGGCAAGGACCAAGGTAACCAAAATGACGTAGAAGACAGAAAAAACAATGTAAAACCAGAAGAATTGGCTACTATAATTTATACATCGGGGACTACCGGAAAACCTAAAGGCGTAATGCTCTCTCACAACAATATTGTTTCAAATGTACTTGCAGCACGGAAAAGATTCCCTTTGTCTCCAGAAGACCGCGCTTTGAGTTTTTTACCCATATGCCACGTTTTCGAACGTGTATTCACTTACTTATATCAATATGTTAGTATTGAAACTTATTTTGCCGAAGCCCTTGATAAAATAGGTGATAATGCAAAAGAAATAGAACCCCACACCATGACAGTTGTCCCCAGATTAATTGAAAAAGTTTATGATAAAATAATAGCTAAGGGGGCCGAATTAACCGGTATAAAGAAAAAACTTTTCTTTTGGGCTGTTGATATTGGAAACCAATACAAGCCTTACAAAAAAAATGGTTTATGGTATACATTAAAGCTATCCATTGCCCGAAAACTAATTTTCAGTAAGTGGCAGGCTGCACTGGGTGGCCACATCGTGTTTTTAGCCTCTGGTAGTGCTGCTTTACAACCTAGATTGGGCAAAATATTTGGAGCTGCCAATATGCCCATAATGGAATGTTATGGCCTCACCGAAACCTCGCCTGGTGTATCGGCCAGCGATAAGAGAAATGGAAACTGGAAAATTGGTTATGTCGGCAAAATTATTGACGGAGTGGAAGTAAAAATTGCTGAAGATGGCGAAATTTTAGTAAAAGGACCAAACGTAATGATGGGCTACTATAAAGAACCAGAGAAAACAGCAAGTGTTATGACGGGTGATTACTTCCATACAGGAGACAAAGGCGAAATAGATTCTGAGGGTTTTTTAAAAATTACCGGTAGAAAAAAAGAAATGTTTAAAACATCTGGCGGAAAATACATTATACCCACCTTACTCGAAAATGAGCTAAAACAATCAAGATTCATCGAGCAAATTATAGTAATAGGAGAAGGCGAAAAAATGCCGGCCGCCTTAATTCAGCCCAATTTTGAATTTATTCAAGAATGGCTTAAGCAAAAAGGACACCAGGTTGGATCTTCAGAAACCGAAATATCCAACTCACCTATTGTTCAGAAAAGAATACAAAAAGAAGTAGACAACTGTAACACTAAATTTGGTAAATGGGAGCAAATAAAAAAGTTTGAGCTTACTCCAGAAGTTTGGTCGATCAAATCAGGGCACTTAACGCCCACAATGAAAATGAAGCGAGATGTTATAAAACAAAAATACGCTTCTCTTATTGAAAATATTTACCGGCCAAAGTAAAACAAACAACAAATAATAGGCTTATTTTTTCACGTTATTTATTATGCATGCATAATATTTTTTTTTATATTTGGAACGTAACAAATATAAACTAAAATACAAACTACTGCATGCGCAGAAATCACAACGTGATAATTAAATTGATAGATGAAAGATAAAACCATCGACTATGTATTAAGAACCACTTGGCTCACCGTTCAAAAAATGTATAATGAAGAAGCTGCAAAGTTTGAAAGCACCATGGCAACAGGCTTTACATTATTAAGCATCGATCCCGAAAAAGGCACCCCCTCTACGGCACTGGGTCCAAAAATGGGCATGGAAGCCACAAGTCTCTCACGAATTTTAAAAACCATGGAGAAGAAAGGCCTGATAGAGCGTTGCCCCAATCCAAATGACGGACGCGGTGTAATAATATGTTTAACAGAGTTTGGTAGGGAAAAAAGGGCGCAATCGAGAGAAAAAGTACTGACATTTAACGAAGTTATCCGAGCCAATATTTCTGAAGAGAAAATCAACCATTTTTATGAAGTGGCCGAAACCATCAACGAAATGGTTTGTAACAAAAAGATATATAATCAAAATGATTAGTCAATAAAATGAGTAAAAGAAGAATTAAAAAGGTAGCCATTATAGGCTCCGGAATTATGGGTAGCGGTATTGCATGTCATTTTGCCAATATTGGCGTAGATGTCCTGCTATTGGATATTATTCCGAGAGAACTAAACGATAAAGAAAAAGCACAAGGTTTAACCTTAGATGATAAAGTAGTGAGAAACCGATTAGTAAACGATGCTTTGGCATCTGCCTTAAAATCAAAGCCCTCTCCTATTTACCACCCAAAATTTGCAAGTAGAATCACCACTGGAAATCTAGAAGACGATATTGCCAAGGTGGCCCATGTCGATTGGATCATGGAAGTGGTAGTAGAACGCCTTGACATAAAAAAGCAGGTTTTTGAAAAACTTGAAAATCACAGAACGCCCGGAACATTAATTACGAGCAACACCTCTGGGATTCCAATAAAATTTATGAGTGAAGGGCGAACCGAAGATTTTCAAAAACATTTCTGTGGTACCCACTTTTTTAATCCAGCTCGTTACTTAAAGTTATTTGAAATCATTCCTGGCCCAAAAACAGATGCCAAAGTTTTAGAATTCTTAAATGGTTATGGCGCACAGTTTTTAGGAAAAACCTCAGTAGTTGCAAAAGACACTCCGGCCTTCATAGGAAACCGAATTGGTATTTTTAGCATTATGAGCCTGTTCCATACGGTTAAGGAAATGGATCTGACCATCGAAGAAGTCGACAAGCTCACGGGACCGGTAATTGGCAGGCCAAAATCGGCCACGTTCCGAACTGTAGATGTCGTTGGTTTAGATACTTTGGTGCATGTAGCCAATGGTATTGCTGAAAATTGCAAAGACGACGAGCGCATAGAATTATTTAAGCTGCCCGATTTCATCAATACCATGATGAAAAACAAATGGTACGGCAGCAAAACTGGGCAAGGTTTTTATAAAAAAATTAAAGGTGATAACGGAAAAAGCGAAATTCTGTCGCTCGACCTCAACACCTTAGAATACCGATCCTCTAAAAAAGCAAAGTTTGCCACTTTGGAGTTGACTAAATCGGTTGATAAGGTTATTGATAGGTTTGAAATTCTTATCTCAGGAAAAGATAAAGCTGGCGAATTTTATCGAAAAACGTTTGCTGCATTGTTTGCTTATGTGTCACATCGAATTCCTGAAATTTCAGATGAACTATATAAAATAGACGATGCCATGAAAGCTGGTTTTGGCTGGGGGCATGGCCCATTCCAAATCTGGGATGCCATTGGTGTTGAAAAAGGTATCGACCTTATAAAAGCAGAAGGATTAGAACCTGCCAAATGGGTAAACAATATGCTTTCTGCTGGAAATTCGTCTTTTTACACTATTAAAGAAAGCGCCACTTACTTTTATGATATACCTTCAAAATCACAAGAAAAAGTACCCGGACAAGATGCCTTCATTATATTAGATAACATAAGGCAGTCGAAAGCGGTATTCAAAAATGACGGTGTTGTTGTTGAAGATTTGGGCGATGGCATTTTAAATTGCGAATTCCAAAGTAAAATGAATACCATCGGCGGTGATGTGCTAGCTGGTTTAAACAAAGCTATCGATATCGCAGAAAAAGATTTCGAGGGATTGGTTATCGGCAACCAAGGCGCCAATTTCTCAGTTGGTGCCAATATCGGTATGATTTTTATGATGGCCGTTGAACAGGAATATGACGAGCTCAATGGTGCCATCAAATATTTTCAAGACACCATGATGCGCATGCGCTACTCGGCAATTCCAACGGTTTCTGCGCCTCACGGCATGTCGTTGGGCGGTGCTTGCGAACTCTCAATGCACGCTGACAAGGTTGTCGCAGCAGCCGAAACCTACATGGGATTGGTTGAGTTTGGGGTTGGTGTTATTCCCGGAGGAGCAGGTTCGAAAGAAATGGCTCTGCGCGCATCAGACACTTTTAGGAAAGGTGATGTTGAACTCAATGTTTTACAGGAATATTTTCTAACTATTGGTATGGCGAAAGTATCTACCTCAGCTTATGAAGCTTTTGATTTAGGTGTGCTTCAAAAAGGAAAAGATATTATAGTTGTAAACAAAGACAGACAGATTGCTACCGCTAAAGCACATGCCAAGCTATTGGCAGAAGCTGGCTACACGCAACCTATAAAACGCACCGATGTTAAGGTTTTAGGAAAACAGGCATTGGGCATGTTCTTGGTCGGTACCGACTCCATGGAAGCTGCCAATTACATTAGCGAACACGACCATAAAATTGCCAACAAACTAGCCTACGTAATGGCTGGTGGCGATTTATCGGAGCCTACCTTGGTGAGCGAACAATATTTATTGGACCTAGAACGTGAAGCATTCTTGAGTTTGTGTACAGAACGTAAAACTTTAGAACGCATCCAACACATGCTAAAAACAGGAAAACCATTAAGAAATTAAAAAATGAAACAAGCATATATAGTAAAAGCATACAGAACTGCTGTTGGCAAAGCTCCAAAGGGTGTTTTTCGTTTTAAGCGAACAGACGAATTGGCAGCCGAAACCATACAGTATATGATGAAGGAGTTACCAGGTTTTGACAAATCCCGCATTGATGATGTCATTGTTGGAAATGCCATGCCCGAAGGTTCACAAGGTCTGAATATGGCGCGGTTTATTTCACTGATTGGATTGGACAGTATCGATGTACCCGGTGTAACTGTAAACAGGTTCTGTGCATCTGGAATAGAAACCATAGGTGTGGCCACAGCAAAAATTCAAGCGGGAATGGCCTCTTGTATTATCGCCGGTGGAGCCGAAAGTATGAGTGCCGTACCCATGACGGGCTTTAAGCCAGAATTGAATTATGACACCGTAAAAGCAGGACACCCCGATTATTATTGGGGAATGGGCAATACGGCTGAAGCTGTAGCCAACCAGTTTAATGTTTCACGCGAAGACCAGGACGAATTTGCTTATAATTCGCATATGAAAGCTTTAAAAGCACAGGCAGAAGACCGTTTTCAAAAGCAAATCGTTCCTATAGAGGTGGAAGAAACCTATATTGATTCCAATGGAAAAAAAGCAACAAAAAATTACACGGTCACCAAAGATGAAGGTCCACGAAAAGGCACAAACTTAGAAGCTTTAGCAAAACTAAAACCTGTTTTTGCTCAAGGCGGAAGTGTTACCGCTGGTAATTCTTCACAAATGAGTGACGGTGCTGCTTTTGTTATGGTTATGAGCGAGGACATGGTAAAAGAACTCAATCTTGAGCCTATTGCAAGATTAGTAAATTATGCCGCTGCTGGGGTAGAACCCCGAATTATGGGTATTGGTCCTGTAAAAGCGATTCCTAAGGCATTGAAACTGGCAGGTTTAAAACAAGACGATTTAGAACTTATAGAACTTAACGAAGCCTTTGCATCACAATCTATAGCTGTTATTCGAGAATTGAATTTAAATCCCGACCTCGTAAATGTAAACGGCGGAGCTATTGCATTGGGGCATCCGCTTGGTTGTACGGGCGCAAAGCTTTCCGTTCAATTATTCGACGAAATGCGCCAACGCAACATGAAAGGAAAGTATGGTGCAGTTACCATGTGCGTTGGAACAGGCCAAGGTGCATGTGGTATTTTTGAATTTTTAAATTAGAAATAAGACTAATTGAATCTATTAATCTTAAAAAACTATGGAAGAAAAGGACATTTTACGCGGCGGACAATTCTTAGTAAAAGAAATTGACTGCGAAGACATATTTACTCCCGAAGACTTCAATGAAGATCAAAAAATGATGAAAGAAGCCGTAACCGAATTCGTTGACCGGGAAATTTGGCCCAAGAAGGCGCAATTTGAACAAAAAGATTACGCTCTTACCGAATCTTGTATGGAAAAAGCAGGCGAACTCGGGTTTTTAAGTATTGCCGTTCCTGAAGAATATGGCGGCATGGGAATGGGCTTTGTCGATACCGTTTTGGTTTGCGACTATATTTCTGGTGCTACAGGTTCTTTCAGTACGGCTTTTGGTGCACATACTGGTATTGGCACTTTACCCATTACTTTATACGGAACCGAAGAGCAGAAGCAAAAATACGTTCCTAAATTAGCTACTGGAGAATGGTTTGGTTCTTATTGTTTAACCGAACCCAGCGCGGGCAGTGATGCCAATTCTGGAAAAACCAAAGCTGTGCTTTCGGATGACGGAAAATCCTATAAAATAACTGGACAAAAAATGTGGATCTCTAATGCAGGATTCTGCAGTTTGATGATTGTTTTTGCCCGTATTGAAGATGATAAATATATTACCGGGTTTATTGTTGAATACGACCCAGAAAACCCTAATGGCATTACGCTGGGCGAAGAAGAACACAAATTAGGTATTCGTGCCTCTTCAACCAGGCAGGTATTTTTTAACGATACCGTAGTTCCTGTTGAGAACATGCTTTCAACAAGAGGTAATGGTTTTAAAATTGCCATGAACGCTTTAAACGTAGGCAGAATTAAATTGGCTGCCGCCTGTCTAGATGCACAAAGACGCACTATTACAGAGTCGATAAAATATGCCAACGAGCGTATTCAATTCAAAACACCTATTTCAAGTTTTGGTGCTATCCGTCAAAAAATAGCAGAAATGGCAACCAACTGTTGGGTAGGCGAAGCAGCAACTTATCGGGCTTCCAAAAACATTGAAGACCGTATTACCATTAGAAAAAATAACGGCAAAGACTCAGACCAAGAAGCAGAACTGAAAGGTGTTGAAGAATATGCCATTGAGTGTTCAATTTTGAAAGTAGCTGTTTCTGAGTTTATTCAAAACTGTACCGATGAAGGTATTCAAATTTTTGGTGGTATGGGCTTTTCGGAAGACACCCCAATAGAATCGGCGTGGCGCGATGCCAGGATTTCTAGAATTTACGAAGGAACAAACGAAATTAACAGAATGCTGTCCATTGGCATGCTTATTAAAAAAGCCATGAAAGGCCACGTTGACCTATTAACACCAGCACAAGAAGTCGCCGAAGAATTGGTTGGCATCCCGTCGTTTGAACCTAAAGACTTCTCAGAATTATTTTCAGAAGAAAAAAGCATTGTAAAAAACCTGAAAAAACTGTTCTTGATGGTTGCAGGTGCTGCACTTAAAAAGTACGGTGAGGAAATAGAAAAACAACAGCAACTTATGTTAGCGGCTTCCGATATTTTAATTCAAATTTACTTGGCCGAATCTGCTATACTCCGTGCCGAAAAAATGGCAAAAAAGGAAGGCGAAGACAAGGTAAAAGAGCAAATAGCTATGGCCAAACTCAACCTGTTCCATGCTATCGATGTCATTGAAACTGCAGGGAAACACTCGATAATTTCGTTTTCTAAAGGAGACGAACAACGTATGATGCTTATGGGGCTTAAGCGCTATATAAAATATGTAAACATGCCTAATATTATAGAATTGAGGCATATTATAGCACAAAAAGTAATTAATGAAAATAAATACTGCTTCTAAGCAGAGTGACTAACTCAATTTTAAAAACGCCTTGACTATATTTCGAGGCGTTTTAATTTTCAATAAATTCTACAAATAGATTTAACAAAAACTTAAGAAGCTTTTTGCTTAATTTACTCGAAATTATAAAAATGAACTTTCACTTCCTTTTACTACACTTTTTACTTGCATTTTTTTGTTTTTCGGCTAAGGCACAGAGCCTCCTGGATGAGAGAACCCATTTTACAATGCAAGATACCTTGAGAGGAAGCATTACTCCAGAACGCGAATGGTGGGATTTAACCTATTATGACCTAGACATGAAAGTCAGTCCCGATAGAAAATTCATTTCGGGTAAAAACACCATGAACTACAAAGTGTTGAACAATCAATCTGTTATGCAAATTGATTTACAGCCTCCAATGCAATTATTGAAAGCTGTTCAAAATGGTAAAAATTTAGAAATAAAGCACAATGATAATGCCCATTTTATAACACTTGTTGAAAATCAAAATATTGGCGATATCAAAAGCATTGAATTATTTTATGAAGGACACCCCAAAGAAGCCGTAAGAGCACCTTGGGATGGCGGTATCACCTGGGAAAAAGACACCAACGGTAATCATTTCATAGCCTCTTCTTGCCAAGGTTTGGGCGCCAGTGTATGGTGGCCTTGTAAAGACCATATGTACGACGAGGTAGACAGTATGCAGATAAGCGTTAATGTGCCTTCAAGTTTAATAAATGTTTCAAATGGAAGGCTTAGAAGTGTTGAACAATTTGGAGATACCAAAACGTACCGATGGTTTGTTTCCAATCCCATAAACAATTACGCCGTTAGCATAAACATAGGGGATTACATTAACTTTTCTGAGGTTTACGACGGTATGGCGGGTAATTTAGATATGAATTACTATGTCCTAAGAGACCATTTAGAAAAGGCAAAAAAACAGTTTACCGATGCCCCTAAAATGATGGAAGCTTTCGAGCATTGGTTCGGGCAATATCCGTTTTATGCAGATAGCTTTAAACTGGTTGAAGTGCCTTATTTGGGCATGGAGCATCAAAGTTGCGTTACATATGGAAACCAGTATAGAAATGGATATTTAGGTACCGATCTCTCGGGTACGGGATGGGGCTTAAAATTCGATTTCATTATTATCCATGAATCTGGCCACGAATGGTTTGCCAATAGTATAACCAACAAAGATGTGGCCGATATGTGGATACATGAGGGGTTTACCTCCTATTCCGAAAATCTGTTTTTAGATTACTATTACGGAAAAAAAGCCGCTTCAGAATACGTTATTGGAACACGCCAAAATATTTTAAACGACAGGCCTATAATTGGAGAATACAACGTTAACAGCAAAGGCTCTGACGACATGTATTTTAAAGGCGCCAACATGCTTCACACACTAAGACAACTTATTGATGATGATGAAAAATGGCGCTCCATCTTAAGAAAACTGAATATCACATTCTATCATCAAACAGTAACATCCCAACACATTGAAGATTTTTTATCATCTGAAACCGGAATTGATTTAACTGCATTCTTTAACCAGTATTTGAGAACAGTAAAAATCCCAACTTTAGAGTACGAGATTAAAAAAAACAAGCTAAAATACCGTTGGACAAATATTGTTGACAACTTCGATATGCCCATTCAAATTGCCGTAAACGGAACGGGACAATGGCTATTTCCAAAAGCTGATTGGAATACTGAAACATTTCAAGATAAAATCGATAATTTTAAAATCGCCCCAGATTTTTATATCGAGTATAAAAAACTTTAACCCTTGACCAAAATACCAGAATTATATTTTACTGATAGTGGTTGGCGCAACTGGCTACACCAAAACCACGCCAAGCAGAATGGGGTTTATTTAATTTTCTATAAGTTAGACCATAAAAATGATAGTATGCGCTGGGAAGAAGCTGTAAAAGTTGCTTTATGCTACGGGTGGATAGATTCTACCGTAAAAAGTTTGGGCAATGGAAAGCGACGCCAATATTTCACTCCGAGAAACGAAAAAAGTGTGTGGAGCGCTTTAAACAAAAAATACATAAAAGCTTTGAATGCGGAAAATTTGATGCCCCAAAGCGGTTTGAAATGTGTTGAAACTGCAAAACAAAATGGAAGCTGGAATACCTTGGATGATGTTGAAAACGGTATTATCCCTTCTGATTTACAAACGGAATTCGACAAGAACAAAACAGCCTACAATAACTACAAAAGTTTTGCGCCTTCATACCGAAAAAGCTATCTCTACTGGCTAAACCAGGCAAAACGTGAAATTACAAGAAAAAAACGCATAATCGAAATTATTCGATTATGCGCTGAAAATATAAAATCTAGAAACGTATAATATTTAACTTGTATAAATACTTGATTCCATTGATTGTTGGTTAATTGAACTGTTGAATATTGCCAAGATACGTTTTGCAATACCCGTCCAGCCAAAATTTCTACGAGCAAATCTAGCACCTTCCACAGAAAGCTCATTTCGTAATCTAGGGTATTGTAATGGCATCGACATCATAGCTCCAAATTCAACGGGACGGTGAGGATCGGCAAAAAGCGCTTGATTTCCAAAATCAATTAAATCGTAAAGTCCACCATGAACCGTAACCACACTTGGCGTACCACAAGCCATTGCTTCAATAGCTACCATTCCAAAAGGTTCGTACCGAGATGGCATGGTAAAAATATTGGCTGCCCGGTACACATTGGCCAAATCCTTATCGGCCACATAATTCTTCCAAGTAATTTTATCCGAAACACCGAGTTCTCCAGCTAATTTTTTTAAACCGGCAACCCCTTTATCATCTTGTGCAGACTGGTCTCCGCCAATGGCTGCTACCAAACGGGCTTCCGGACAAAGTTCGAATACAGTTGGCAAGGCCTGTAACAATAAATCATACCCTTTATTGTGTGCCATTCTTCCCAATGCCAAAATATCGGTGGGATGAATATCATATTTGGCTCGAATTTTATCGTTTTCTTTTGATGGTACCGGATAAAAACGGTTTTCGTCAATACCCGGCGGAATCATACCACAATTACGAGGTAAAACATCATATTGCTGCGTAAGTAAATCAACTTGAGGTAAGGTGGTTGCAATCACGTAATTACACATTTGATAAACAAAATACTCTTTGCGTATACGCTCTTTAAAACGGTATTTTTTCTCCATTTCCTTTTCGTCCATATCGCTTCCCATGGTATGCTGCTTCCACCACCCTAGCGAATGGGGGGTGTGAACGTGGGAAATACCAAGCTCTTCGGCAATTTTTTGTCCTGCCCAACCAGCATCCCAATAATGGCTGTAAACAATATCGTACTTTTTGTTTTCCTTTTTTATAGCCGCTAAAGTGTTAGTTACAAACTTTTTTAGATGATCGTGCATATCTTCTTTCCTAATGAATTTTTTACCTCCAAAAGGAATACGCCAAATACTATAATTTTCATCTACGTGGTCGTATTCAGGTTGGTCCTCAAATTGACGGGTTACTAAATCGACACGCTTTCCTAACCTACTAAATCGCTCTGCAAGCTCTAAAACATAAACTACCTGCCCTCCTGTATCTGGTTTTCCTAATTCGGCATTTGCACCTACATATCCGTGCAAAGAGATCATTAAAATTGATTTCATAGTTTTTTATTTTAGTTATTTATTAATTATTTTTAAATGATGGCAAGCAGAAATATACTGTGCAGCAGACCAAGCCTGGTAAGCTTTACCCATGGCCTTACCTGTAGTACCATGGGCCCATTCGGTGAATTCCCATTCTTCGGTTAGACCTTCTTTATTTATAAGTGCCAATTTATGGAGCTCAGAAACGGCCACATCTTTAAGACCTAGTTTATTTATAAACTTCACCCAAAAGCCTCCCACAAATGGCCAAATACCACCGTTGTGATAATGGTTTGGCAAGTTTAACAGGTTAACTGTATAATAGGGTCTCCAATCTGGATCTCCTGGTGTTACCACGGGATAGACATTTGACACTGGAAAGGGATCATTTACTCCAACGCCCAACATAAATTTAAAAGTTTGGTGTGCTTTTTCGGCATCAACGGTGCCGTGCAAAAAGGCCAATACATTACCAAACACATCACAACGCCAACTAAAATCGAAAGGTGTAGTTTGTGCTATTAAATATGAGGTATCGCCTAACGTAAATTGTCGTTCGGCAAACGAAACCGATTGAAAAAGTTTCTGTTGGGTGGATGGCCAAAAGTTTTGTAAAATTTCTTTTTTAATAACTTGAGACCACCTGATATACTCCCCTGCTTCTTCATATTGACCCAACATTTCAAGCATTCGCCCAAAACACACATTGGCTCGGTACCACAGAATTTCATCGTAAAGGATATTATAACTACCACCGAATAAATCTGTCCAATCTCCTGCTTCGGGTATTTCTAAAAGCGCATCGTTATTACTGTCGTGCGCACCTAACCAACGCATGGTTTCTTTAATATCCGAAATATATTTACGAAGGAAATCAATATCCTTGGTTACATTTACGTATTCATAGAATGCAATAACCACCCAAATTCCACTATCAATCGAGCAGATACCTCCAACTCCCGAATAATCTGGCACGTTATCTTTAATTCTAACATTTGACGGTATTTGTCCGTTACGTGAAATGTGCTCAAACAACGTAATTAAAGTTTGTCGCTGACATTTATGAATTTCTTTATCCCTAATTAACGGAAGCGACCCAATAACAGTTATAGCACCATCTCTTGCCCATACACTGTGATAGTTTTCATCAGTACCACTAGGCACATTATCTTTTATAGAACAGGCCGAAAAACCCAAAGGCGTAATGTTTTTCTTTAAAGCCTCTATTGCCTTTTTGTAGCCCTCTTTGATTAATGCTATTTTTTCATCCTCATCCTCAAGAGCGATGGTATTTAATTCCTGTTGAATGATGAAGTCCTCGGAATGGTCTTTCTCCATAGCCACAAGTGCTTCATTTGGCAAAACACCATAATATACCAACCCCTCAATAACACCGTTGCTATGCTCGCCTTCTGCATGGTATATTTGTCTGTATTTAGTGAACTTATACAGTTCTTCATGGGCATTGGCTACAACAATACCCTTTATATCCTGAAGATCGAACATTGCCGAATCGTTACCACTATCTCCAGCTACAAGTGTTTCATTGGTCTTTATATCTAATTTTTTAAGCAACCACTGTAAAGCGTTTCCTTTATTGGCATATTTGGGCAAAATATCTAAAAATTTCTCACCTGAATAGACTACATTGATGTGCATATTGGCGTTGGCAAAATCTTTTTCTATGCCGTCAATAAGATCTGGTGTGGCATCATAAAAAAAGTAACTTCTCTTATATGAATGCTGAAATCTTGAGGGCTGTTCGCTAATGGGGTGGTTTATACTTTGAATAATATTCTCTACAGCTGCAATATCCCAACCATCATCCAATACATCGTTAAACTCCTTTACAACACATTGATTTGGATAATCGTATATATGTGTACCGACCCCTGAAATTATATAATCAGGTTCTGGTAAGACGCCCTTTTTTATGAGGTTTTTAACATCATCCACAAGACGCCCAGTGTTATAGGTTAGCAGGACGTTAGAATCATGCTTGTATTTATTCCAAATTTTGGTAAAATTACCTTTTAGGGTGTGAAATTCAATTAATGTATTATCAATATCAAATGATAAGAGCTTTATAGGGCTCTTTTTCACTAAATCTTTATCCATATGTTAAAAACCTTCTTTTTAAATTTTTCGACGTTTTTGCTCAAAAACCATCAAAAAAACTGCGTTTATTGGCTTAATATATGGAAAAATTACGCCAAAACCTACATTTTTAAGCATGCAGATTATTTTTTGCTAGAACAAAAAAATAAGATTGTTTTAAATATGGATTTAAAAATTTTACCGGGTTTAAGTTGTAAATTGAAAATGCACTAAATGCCGCTAATAAAACTTCCGTAAGGATCTTTAAATTGGGTTCCTTCAGAAAATCTGTGTTTACTTAAGAGTTTAAATTCAACTAGCCCCCAAAGCACAAATTCCCTAACAAAGCAATTATCATGTTCTGAAACATTGGGCTGAAACTCATTTAACAAAACGGTTAAAGGCGTAATGGATGTTAAAAGGCTTTTGTACTCCTTATCGCTTAAATCGTCTAGAAGTTCAAAACCTTCTTGATGGTTGAAAAACCACGAAACAACCTCATCATAAGGGCTTTCTTCATTTTGCTTTTGGAGTTTTTCAATTTTAGGAAACATACTAGGGAACAAACTTTTAACAGCTTCTCCAATTAAGTTTTGCGCTACGACTACCGCACCCTCTTGCTCACCTTCGTAAACCAACTCAACCTTGCCGGTAATGGAAGGAATAATACCTATAAAATCTGAAAGCCTTACCGTTGTTTCTGAATCTCCACTCAGGAGTGCACGTCGCTCGGCAGTACTCAACAGGTTTTCCAATGCTGTAATACTTAAACGGGCGCTCACACCACTTTTTACATCGATGTACTCACTCTTTCTGGCTTCAAAAACAATTTGTTCTAATAGGTCTCTGGCCAAATCAGGAACCTTCACTCCTGTCTTTTGGCTTTCAACCAATTTAGCTTCCTGTTGGGTAATCAGCTTGGCTGTTTCAATATTTACAGGATAGTGCGTTAAAATTTGCGAGCCAATTCTATCTTTTAAAGGCGTCACAATACTACCTCTATTAGTGTAGTCTTCTGGATTTGCTGTAAACAAAAATTGGATGTCGAGAGGCAAACGCAATTTAAATCCTCGAATTTGGATATCACCCTCCTGTAAAATATTAAATAGTGCGACTTGTATACGAGCTTGTAGATCAGGCAATTCATTAATAACAAAAATACAGCGGTTAGCTCTGGGTATCATCCCGTAGTGAATCACCCTATCATCGGCATAACTTAATTTTAAATTGGCCGCTTTTATAGGATCGACATCACCTATAATATCAGCAACGGTAACATCTGGAGTGGCCAGTTTTTCGGCAAATCGTTCACTTCTATGCAACCATGCAATTGGCGTGTTGTCTTCCTTTTCTTTTAGTAAGTTTTTTGCATAACGGGAAATTGGCGAAAAGGGGTCATCATTAATTTCCGAACCTTGTACATATGGGATATACTCATCTAACAAATTCAGCATTAAACGTGCTAACCTTGTTTTTGCCTGTCCGCGTAGCCCTAAAAGATTGATGTTATGGCGCGATAGTATAGCACGTTCCAACTCTGGAATTACAGTGTTTTCGTAACCATGTACGCCTTTGAATGTGGTTTCTTTGTTTTTAATTTTTTGGATTAAATTGTCTCGCAATTCATCCTTTATCGATTTACTTTGGTAACCTGACTTTTTTAAATCACCAAAGGTTTTTATTGTTTCTATTTTCATATTTTTTTTAATTATTGGGACATCTCGACAACGCTCGATGTAATAACTTCTTGATTTTAAACTTGAATTCTTATTCTGAATTACCCTCTAATACGCTTTTTTCTATTGGATTCGTAATCTTCAAAAATCATTTCTCCTAAGCCCTTTAATCCTGTGTAAAATGCTTTGCCTTGATTGGCATATGAAAACTCCCGTACAAATTGCATAAGGTAAGGGTCTTTGGCTATCATGAATGTTGTGATTGGAATGTGTAACTTTCTGGCCTGCTGCGCCATCATATAACATTTACCGGTAATTTTTGGATTTAGACCAAAACTATCCTTATAATATTCTCCATTTGGCAAACACAAGCAACTGGGCTTACCATCGGTAATCATAAAAATTTGCTTATTGGTGTTTCGCTTTCGCCGAAGTAAATCCATTGCCAATTCTAAACCAGCAACCGTATTAGTGTGATAAGGCCCCACTTTTAAATAGGGTAAATCTTTTATTTCTATTTGCCAAGCATCATTACCAAACACCAATATGTCTAGGGTATCTTTTGGGTAACGTGTTGTGATAAGTTCTGCTAACGCCATAGCTACTTTTTTGGCGGGTGTAATTCTATCTTCGCCATAAAGTATCATGCTATGGCTGATATCAATCATTAAAACGGTACTCATTTGAGATTTATGGAGGGTTTCCTCTACGACTAAATCATTTTCGGATAGTGTAAAATCGGAAATACCATGATTTATTTGTGCGTTTTTTAAACTTTCGGTCATAGAAACCCTATCCAAGGCATCCCCAAATTGATAATTCCTAAAATCTCCCGTACGTTCATCGCCTACGCCCAGGTTTTTGCTTCTGTGATTACCTTGACCACTGCGTTTTATTTTACCAAATATTTGGTCGAGTGCCTGTTGGCGAATGGCTCGTTCAGTTTTAGCGGTAATTGCCAAACCGCCATTGCCATCGAGGTCTATTTCTTCTCGCAGGTAACCTTTCTTTTTGAGGTCTTCAATAAAATCGTCAATAGTGTATTCCGGCGTAGTTAAGCTATATTCTTTATCCAACTCGCGAAGCCAGTCGATAGCCTCATCAAAATCACCCGAAGTGTGGGTTATCAACTCCTTGAATATTTCGAAAAGTTTATCGAAAGGCGATTGATTTGGTGCTTGATAGCTTTTAAAAACAAATCCTTTTTTGAGTGTGTATGTTTGTTTCATAGCTGTATAAAATTACTATTTTTTATACAACTCGAAAAACAAATACCATTAGATTTATTTATGCCACAGAAAGTTACATAAATAGTTTTTTTACTTGGCTTGCTTTAAACCTTCTAAGTTTTTAATTTTAATATGTTTTCCTGTAGTAGAAACAAGCCCTTCTTTTTTGAACTGCGATAGTACACGAATTGCAGATTCGGTAGCAGTACCCACAATATTGGCATAGTCTTCTCTTGATAGTAATATGCTTAGTGTATTATCTGGGTTTACACCAAAGCTATCGTGTATATAAATTAAGGTTTCGGCCAAACGCTGTCTAACCGATTTTTGCGCCATGTTGACTATAAAATCATCAGACTGTTTTAAATCCCTTGCCATTTCCTGCAAAACATCAAACGAAAATTTTGGGTTTTTCTGTAAATCTGCAATGATTTCACTTTTAGGTATAAAACAAACTTCCATATCGTTCAATGCTACAGCTTGTAAATTTGAGCTTTCACCGGAAATTAGCGAACGCTGCCCCAGCAATTCACCCTTTACAACCATTTTTACAATTTGGTCTTTTCCGTTTTCGCTTAATTTTGAAAGTTTGCAAATACCATCTTTTATGCAATACACACCATTCAATACCTCGCCCTCTTCAAAAATAACCTCGCCCTTTTTAATGGTTTTGGTTGTTTTGCACGCAGAAATACGTACCAACTCGGCTTTGGTTAATGATTTTAAAGCGTTAAACTGTTTAATGATACAATGTTCGCATTTTCCCATACCCTGATGAAGTTGAAAATTTATAAATTTATTAAAGAAGACTTCCGCTTTTTAATGCAATACCAAAAAAGGCACATCTTTGTAATAACTAATTTTATTTACTGCTGGATGAAATAAAATACGTTGAAAATAATTTAAATTTTTGGCCAACATAGCTATTAAATTTACACCCTTAGAGTCTACAAACTGCTGCACGGCATTCTCGATATACTGATCGGTTAAAAAGTGAAAACTATGCTTGTAGTTCGAAAAATAGTCGTCTAAATATTCCTTATTTCGTTGTTGGTCTTTATTCAAGCCTAATTTACTTTTATTAACATTAAGTATGCTTAATTCGCTCTTACTTTGGTCAATAATATCTATAATGGGCTGCAAAATATCAGGATGGTAAAAAATCGAGAAATCGGTAGGAAATGCAATTTCTTTAGGTTCAACATACTTGGCGTTTTCTGGAACCACCAAAGTTGTGCACTTTACCTTTGTAATTACATTTCCGGCATTCGATCCAATAGCCAGCCTATTAACTCCAGATTCACCTTTGGTTCCCATTACAATAAAATCAATCTTGTGCTGAGCAACCTGCTCGCGCATAGAATCGATAAGGTTATTGTGGTCTGAAATTGTAAAAAACCTATGGTTGGGAATTTCAGAAAAACTCTCCTTAATTCTGCTAACCGTTTCCAGTAAAAAAACTTTAGAAGGTTTGGTAAGCATTTTTGAAGTCATGCCACTATTTTGCATGTATTCATTTTCGGCCGTATCGAGAGTACGAACCGTATTTACATGCAACAAATAAAAATTACACGGCGACTGATCAAAAAACTGGAGTGCGTATACGATAGCATTCCATGAATTTTCCGAAAAATCAGTAGGTATCAAAATATTCTTCATGCGCTTTGTCTTCTTGGGACAAAGGTAAAAGCATGATGTATAATGAAATATGACCAAAATCATAATTCGGCCACCTTTAGGGCTCCTAGCTTATTTCTTCCAGCTTGTTAATATCTAGGATTCTTATGTTTCTGCCTTCAATTTCAATAAGCCCCATATCCTTAAAACTAGAAAGCGTTCTAATTAAACTTTCAATGGCCACACCAGCAACACTGGCCAAATCGTTTCTGGAAATCCTAATGGCTTCATCTGGTTTTCTGTTGAGTTTTTCGGCAAACTTCAATATCGTTGAAGCTGTTCTTCGCTTTACGGAACTATAGGCCATTTCTAACAATTGGTCTTTAACGTGTATTAGGTCGTCGGTCAACAGCTGAATAAGCTCTAAAGTGACCGTATGATTAGTATTGAGCACATCTTTAAGGTCATTTTTTGACAGTGCCATTAACGTAGAGTCTTCTACAGCGGCGGCAGTTTCTTGATATATTGTATTTTGGGTAAAGGAGGTATAACCAAAAAGGTCGTCTTCTTTATAGAGTGCCGTGGTTAGGTCTTTTCCTTTTTCGTCTAACCTGTGACATTTTACCAAGCCTTTAGAAATTAAATAAATATTGTTTGAATGCTGACCTTCTTCATATATTACCTCGCCCCTACTATAACTGATTTCCTTACCATTATCATCAAAAAAGTTTTTTAAATCGTTTAATGTTCTAAGTTCATCATCCTGTTCTTGCTCTACTTCCGAATTGGCATCATTGCTTTCCCTTAAAATCATTGCTTTTGCCAACCGGCTTTCTATAGCACTTATCAGCTCTTCTTCTTCAAATGGCTTTGTTATATAATCGTCTGCACCTAAATCCATACCTTTTCTAACGTCTTTGCGTTCTGTTTTGGCCGATAAAAAGATAAAAGGGATATGTTTGGTGTTTTCGTTTTTAGCCAATTCTTCCAAAACACCATAACCATCAAGCTCAGGCATCATAATATCACACACAACAATGTTGGGTAAATTGGCTTTAGCTGCTTCTACCCCAGCCTTACCATTGGGAGCCGTGATTAACTGATAACCTGAGAGTTCCAGTAGTTCTGCGGTATTTTCACGTAAGATAACATCATCTTCTATCAATAATACTTTTTTCATTCTTTTGCTTTGTTTGGTATTACAAATGTAAATTCGCTTCCTTTATTTTCTTCGCTTTTAAAACTAATGGTTCCCCCAAGCTTTTCCAAATGACTTTTTACTATGTTTAGCCCTATACCCGTTCCTTGAGTCAACAAAGCATTTTCTGCCCTAAAATAACGGTTAAAAATACGCTTTTGGTCCTTTTCCGGAACACCTATTCCGTTGTCCTTTATTTTAAAGGTCGTTTCTTTTTCACCTTGGTTTATTTTTATATCCACCAAAGTGTTCTCTGACGAATATTTAATAGCATTATTTACAAGGTTAGACAGGGCTAACTCAATAATTTTTTCGTCTTGATACAATGAGTATTCATCAATGTTTTCTGGGTAGTTGATGGTTTGCCCCTCTTTTAAAAGCATATTGGCATTATAAACCACCTCGTTGACCACCTTACTGATTTTAAAGGTGCTAAACCTGTAATTTACTTTACCTGTCTCAAGCTTTTCGATGGACAAAAAGTCATTTAAAATATTATTGAGGTAATGCACTTTATCGGTTATGGTTTTTATGTGCTTATCCCGTCTCTCTTGCTGTTCGGTTAGTTTGTATTTCCCAAGTAACATGGCCGACGTTAAAATACCACTCAACGGTGTTTTAAACTCATGGGAAACCAATGACAAAAACTTAGTTTTAAGCTCATTAAGCTCTTTTTCTTTTTTTAGGGCTTCCTTGGTTTTATTTTGGGCCTCGATACGCTTTTTTATCTCGGCATCGCGTTGTATATTCACCGTTTTAAGAGTCTCAACGGTACTTGTTAATGTCCTTGTGCGTTCTTCAACCTTTTTCTCCAATTGCATGTTGAGTTCTTGCAATTGCAACTCTTGCTCCTTACGTATGGTTATATCTATTACCAAAGCCATAACAAACGACTCGCCACCTATTTCTAATGGGTTTAAACCTGCTTCTACAGGAAATGTAGTACCGTCTTTGCGAGCACCGTACAAGTCGCGCCCATGCCCCATTTGCCTACTTTCCTTTTGTTTCATAAAACCCTCAACATGCTCGCCATGTGTTGCTTGATGGCTTTTAGGTATTAAAACAGTAAGATTTTGATGTAAAAGTTCTTGATTGTTATAGCCAAACATACGCTCTGCCGAGGTATTAACGGCAACAATTTTTTGTTGGCTATCAACAACTATTACGCCTTCTGAAACCGACTCAAAAAGAACGGCAAAAACATCCTTGTCGTTTTGGAACATGTATATGGGTTTTTTAAAATTGCTAAAAAATAGACAAAAACCGTTTCAAACCAAACGAATTGGTCTCTATTGTTAAATAATTGCTTTGGGTGTTAGGGTTAAAATATTTCATTTTTGGTTAAAATTGAAGTTGTGTAAAAGTAAATAAAACATGACAAATATCATATTTTAAAACAAGGTGTTTTAAGATTTTTGCTCCAGGTATAAATGAGCAAATATTATGGAACATAACACATGTTTCCACTGCGGGCTGGATTCCGCTTCGTCTGAAATTGTTTTTGACAACAAGTCGTTTTGTTGCCATGGCTGTAAAACGGTTTACGAGATTTTTAGCGCCAACGACCTCACGTGCTATTACGATTTGCAGCAAGCACCAGGAGCCACTCCAAAAGATATTCAAGGCAAATACAATTTTTTGGAAAATCAAAAGATTGTCAATCAACTTCTTGAATTCAACGATGAAAACACCCAAATAGTAACGCTTTATATTCCACATATTCATTGCAGTTCGTGTATTTGGGTATTGGAAAACCTCAACAAGCTTAACCCTGCAATTAACAGCACTACCGTTAATTTTGGCAGGAAAACGGTTAGGATTAACTTTAACATAAAAACCCTTTCGTTAAAAAACCTAGTTACCCTACTAAGCAGCATTGGGTACGAACCATTTATAAGCTTAGATGATTATAGCATTGGAAAAAAACAAGTCAACCGCAGTTTAATCTATAAATTAGGCATTGCGGGTTTTGCCTTTGGCAATGTTATGTTTTTGTCGTTTCCCGAATATTTTGAAATGGGCGAGTTTTGGCTCGAACAATTTAAACCTTTGTTTAGGTGGCTCATGTTCTTTTTTTCGTTGCCGGTTGTTTTTTACTCGGCCCAAGGCTATTTTATTTCGGCGTATAAAGGTTTAAAATCACGTCTATTAAATATTGATGTTCCTATTGCGCTGGGTATTGTGGTATTGTTTGTAAGAAGTACGGTCGAAATTATTTTCGATTGGGGATCGGGCTTTTTCGATAGCCTTACAGGTCTAGTGTTTTTTCTGCTACTTGGTAAGTTCTTTCAGCAAAAAACATATTCTTTTTTATCTTTTGAACGCGATTACAAATCGTATTTCCCCATTGGTGTGACCAAAATCCTCGACCAAGGCAATGAGGAGTCCATTCAGGTTTACGACATCAAAAAGGGAGACCGCCTGTTAATTAGAAACGAAGAACTTATTCCTGTTGATTGTATTTTGATAAAAGGAAACGCACAAATTGACTATAGTTTTGTAACGGGTGAGTCTAAAACCGTATCTAAACAATCGGGCGATAAACTTTTTGCAGGTGGAAAGCAACTTAACGGCAATATTGAAGTCGATGTTTTAAAATCGGTAGAACAAAGTTACTTAACACAACTTTGGAGCAACGATGTATTTAAGCGTGACAAAGAATTATCTTTCACCAATTTAACCAATACAATAAGCAAACACTTTACACTAACCATTCTTAGCATTGCCATTGTTGCTACTGCTTTTTGGCTGGCGGTTGATTCCAGTAAAGCATTAAATGTATTTACTTCTGTACTCATCATTGCTTGCCCCTGTGCTATTGCGTTAGCGGCTCCTTTTACTCTTGGGAATGTGCTACGTATTCTGGGTAAAAAGAAATTCTATCTTAAAAACACTTCCGTTGTTGAACAGCTTTCAAAAATCAATACCATTATTTTCGACAAAACCGGAACTATTACCACCAACAAAGAAACAAGCATAAGCTATGAAGGCTCAACACTCAGTAAAGAGGAGAAAACTCTATTAAGGAGCACATTGCGTGGCTCAAACCACCCTTTAAGCCGTTCTTTATATAGCATTTTGAACGAACATGATATTTTAACTCTAGATGCTTACAAAGAGCATTTGGGACATGGCATTGAAGCTAGCTACAACAACAAAAACATAAAAGTTGGATCTGCAAATTTTGTTGGTAGCTTAACTGATGTTTCAACGCTAAACACTAGTGTTCATGTTAGTACCGATAACACTTACAAAGGCAAATTCACATTTTACAATGCTTACCGAAAAGGGCTTTCAAAGCTATTTAACAAACTAAAAAAGGAATACGACTTGGTTATTCTATCTGGTGACAATTCGGGCGAAAAAGACAACTTAACCAAATTACTGCCCACTAAAACAAAACTTATTTTCAACCAAAAACCAGAAGATAAATTGGAATACATAAAATACCATCAAAGCGAGGGTGCCAAGGTGCTTATGGTTGGCGACGGCCTAAACGATGCCGGAGCCTTAGCACAAAGTGATGTAGGTATAGCCATTTCTGAGAACGTCAATGTTTTTTCGCCTGCTTGCGATGCTATTTTAGATGCCTCAAAATTCAACCAATTGTACCATTATATAAAACTATCCAAATCAGCCATAAAAATTATAAAATGGAGTTTTCTCCTCTCTTTTATCTATAACTGCATTGGACTCTATTTTGCAGTAACCGGACAATTAGCACCAGTTGTCGCCGCTATTTTAATGCCGTTGAGCTCAATTAGCATTGTAGTTTTCACAACCATTGCCACCAATATAGTCGGCAAGAAAATAAGATAATACCCAAAAACATGACAAATGTCATTTTTTTAGCAAAACCATGAAAGTACTTTTGAACCATAACTTCAATTAGGTATGAGTGTTATATATATTTTATTAGCCATAAGTATTATTGTGGCCATAGGTTTCTTTTTAGCCTTTATTATGGCCGTTAAAAAAGGGCAGTTTGACGATAGCTACACGCCATCTGTACGCATGCTTTTTGAAGACGAACTGGTTAAGGAAAACTCAAAAAAATCAATTCAAACTAACAAAGATCAATAATCAAAATCACACAAATGGAACAGTTTCACTACGATAACAAAATCGTTAAAAATTTCTTGTATGCTACCATGCTTTGGGGTGTTGTAGGAATGCTGGTAGGCCTGCTTTTGGCCTTTATGTTTTTATTTCCAAATTTAACCGATGGCATTTCATGGCTTAGTTTTGGCAGATTGCGTCCGCTTCATACCAATGCCGTTATTTTTGCCTTTGTAGGAAACGCTATTTTTGCAGGCGTTTACTACTCTACCCAACGCTTGCTCAAGGCGCGCATGTTTAGCGATGTTTTAAGTAAAATAAACTTTTGGGGCTGGCAACTTATTATTGTAGCTGCTGCCATAACGCTACCTTTAGGGTTTACTTCTTCTAAAGAATATGCCGAACTGGAATGGCCCATTGATATTGCCATAGCCGTTGTTTGGGTGGTTTTTGGTTGGAATTTAATCGGAACGATTTTAAAAAGAAGACAACGCCATTTATATGTCGCCATTTGGTTTTACATAGCAACATTTGTTACGGTTGCAGTACTTCATATTTTTAACAGTTTGGAACTTCCCGTTAGTGGGCTGAAAAGTTATTCGGTTTATGCTGGTGTTCAAGATGCTTTGGTGCAATGGTGGTACGGGCACAACGCCGTAGCATTCTTTTTAACCACTCCGTTTTTGGGCTTGATGTATTATTTTGTTCCAAAGGCTGCTAACCGACCTGTATACTCCTATAGGCTTTCCATTGTTCACTTTTGGTCATTGATATTCATTTACATTTGGGCGGGTCCACACCATTTATTATATACCGCTTTACCTGAGTGGGCTCAAAACTTAGGTGTTGCCTTTTCGGTGATGTTACTAATGCCATCGTGGGGTGGTATGATAAACGGCCTTTTAACCTTACGTGGTGCGTGGGACAAAGTACGTACAGACCCTGTTTTAAAATTCATGGTTGTTGCCATTACAGGATATGGCATGGCTACTTTCGAGGGGCCAACCCTTTCCTTAAAAAACGTTAACGCCATTGCACACTTTACAGATTGGATTATTGCCCACGTACACGTTGGCGCATTAGCCTGGAACGGTTTCTTAACATTTGGTATGGTCTATTATTTAGTACCAAGGCTGTTCAAAACCAAACTATATTCTTTAGGGCTGGCCAACCTCCACTTCTGGATTGGCACACTAGGTATCATCATGTACGCGCTTCCAATGTATGTGGCCGGATTTACACAAGCCAGTATGTGGAAACAATTCAATCCAGACGGTACTTTAACCTATGGAAACTTTTTAGAGACCGTTACAGAAATCATCCCCATGTACTGGATGCGAGCCATTGGAGGAACGCTATTCATTACCGGTATGTTGATAATGATTTACAACGTTATTGTTACCATAAAACAAGGAAGCGCTGTTGAAAATGAATTGGCCGAAGCACCTGCGCTTGAACGCGTAACGAACAAACGCACAGCATCTGAAGGATGGCACACCTGGTTAGAAAGAAGACCTATTCAGTTAACCATATTGGCTACAGTTGCCATTTTAATTGGAGGAATCATTCAAATCGTTCCAACCATTATGGTAAAATCAAACGTTCCAACAATTTCAAGTGTAAAACCTTATACACCTCTTGAATTGGAAGGCCGTGATATTTACATTCGTGAAGGCTGTGTGGGCTGTCACTCCCAAATGATTCGCCCTTTTAGAAGTGAAGTAGAACGTTACGGCGAATACTCAAAAGCTGGTGAATATGTTTACGACCACCCATTCCTTTGGGGCAGTAAACGTACCGGCCCTGATTTACATCGCGTTGGAGGAAAGTATTCCGACAACTGGCATTTTAACCACATGTACGACCCACAAAGCACATCATCTGGCTCAATCATGCCACGTTACCCTTGGTTGATATCAAGTGAATTGAACAAATCGCAAACCGAAGCCAAGATGAAAGCCATGGTTTCGCTTGGCGTACCGTACACCGAAGATGATATCGCCATGGCACAAGAAAACATGCTGAAACAAGGTGCTCAAATTGAAGAAAACCTACATAACGACCCCGATTTCGCAAAAGCTTATGAAGCCGATAAAAAGTATGCCGTTGAAAACGGTGAAGTCTTTGTAGAAATGAAAAACAGAGAAATTGTAGCGCTTATTGCATACTTACAGCGCTTAGGCACTGATATCCATGTTGAAACCACAGCACAAAATTAACCATCAAAACAAACAATACAAACCATGTTAAAATTTGTAAAAAACCATATGGAAAGTATTACGGGTATTGAAATATACCCCATAATATCCCTACTCATATTTTTCACCTTTTTTCTAGTGCTTTTTTGGTGGGTGTTTACCGCTAAAAAAGAATACATAAATACCGTAAGCAACATTCCATTAGACAACCAAAACGACAACACATTATGAGACAATTTATTCCATCTTGGATACGAGTTCCAGTAGCGTTTTTTATCATTTTTGCTGCCACAGAATTCTTTGTGGACTCAGGTAACCAACCCGCTTTTGTAGAGTATCCGGCAGTACTTTTATTTTTACTCTTAGTGTTGCTAATATTAATAGCCATAGAAGCTATTATTGGTGCCTTGGAAAATGTGATGCTGCATAAATTAGACGAGGAAGCCAAAGCCCGCTTTTTGGCCGAAAAAGAAAATGCTTTTAATTTCAATTGGCTTAAAAAAATCTATTTGAAACTTTTGGGGCAAAAACCTATTGAAAAAGAAGGCGAAATTATCCTAGATCATAATTATGATGGCATCAAAGAACTCGACAACAGTTTACCACCGTGGTGGCTGTATGGATTTTATGCGTCAATTATATTTGCGGCGGCATATTTATTAAGATACCACGTGTTTGATGGCGAAGGGCAATTTGATGAGCTGGAAACCGAATTAGCCCAAGCTAAAATCGACCTTGAAGAATACAAAAAAACAGCGAAAGATTTAGTAGATTTCAACACGGTTGAAATATTAACGGATGCGGCCGACTTAAAAGCTGGCGAAACCATATTTAACGAAAACTGTGTGGCCTGTCACAAGGCCGATGGAGGAGGCGGTATTGGCCCCAATTTAACAGACCAATATTGGATATTGGGCGGTGGCATTAAAAATGTATTTAAAACCATTTCGGAAGGTGGTCGGTCCGGTAAAGGAATGATTGCTTGGAAACAAAACCTCAAACCCTACGAAATGGCCCAAGTAGCCAGTTATGTGTTACAATTTCAAGGAACAACACCTGCTGAACCAAAAGCACCTCAAGGCGATTTATGGACTACAGACGAAACTAATATTGAAGATTTAGAAGTTCCTGCAACAATAGAAAAAGAGGTTATAGAAGTTGATTCTACGGTAACCCTCCAATCAAGTAATTAGCAAACAACTTCAAACTAAACAACAAAACCTGTCGGGTTTTAACTATTCACCCGGCAGGTTTTAAAAACGCCATATTAACTATGGGAACCCCAGACAACGAAGTATTTAGAGACTCCATTGGCACCGTTACCGAAGAAGGTAAGCGCGCCTGGGTTTACCCTAAAAAACCCAATGGAAGGTTTTACGACTACAGAAAATGGGTTAGTTACTTCTTGTTGGCGTTTTTATTCATTTCACCTTTCATTAAAATTAACGGTAACCAATTTTTGATGTTCAACGTGCTTGAACGCCGATTCAATATTTTCGGTTTCCCTTTTTGGCCTCAAGATTTTCACTTGTTTGTTATCTCAATGCTAATTGGTGTAGTATTCATCACGCTCTTTACAGTTGGTTTTGGACGCATCTTTTGTGGTTGGATTTGCCCACAAACCATTTTTATGGAAATGGTTTTTAGAAGAATTGAATACTGGATTGATGGCGACCGTAACAAACAGCGAAAATTAGACCGACAAAAATGGGATGCCGAAAAAATAAGAAAGCGCCTTTTAAAATGGTTTATATTTTTAGTGATTTCATTCTTAATCGCTAACATATTTTTGGCCTACTTAATTGGCAGTGATAAACTATTAAAATACATCACAGACGGTCCCTTTAGTCATTTGGGAACGCTTTTCCCTTTGCTGATTTTTACAGCAGTATTTTACTTTGTTTTCGCATGGTTTAGAGAGCAAGTTTGTATAATAGCCTGTCCTTACGGTAGGTTACAAGGCGTACTTTTAGATACAAAGTCCATTGTTGTAGCCTACGACCACAAAAGAGGTGAAGCTGAAAACGGAAGAAAAAAGTTTAGAAAAAATGAAGACCGCGAGGCGCTGGGCTTTGGTGATTGTATTGATTGTTTACAATGCGTGCATGTTTGCCCCACAGGTATCGACATTAGAAACGGCACACAATTGGAATGTGTAAACTGCACCGCTTGTATCGATGAGTGCGATCATATTATGGAAAGCATCAACAAACCCAAAGGGTTAATTAGATATGCCAGCGAAGAAAATATAGAAAAGAAAATCCCTTTCAAATTAACCGCTAGGATGAAAGGTTACATTGCCGTTTTAACCATCCTTATAGGCCTTTTAACAGGTATGCTGTTTTTAAGAAACGACATAGAGGCCAATGTGCTACGGTTACCTGGGCAATTATACGAACACAAAGATAACAACATAATAAGCAATGTTTTTACCTATAAACTGGTAAATAAAACTACCGAAGATATTTCTAACGTTAGTTTAAAATTGCTTTCTCATAAAGGCAAATTAAAATTGGTTTCAACGACTGAAAACTTAAACGTTCCGAAGCAAGGAATAGCCGAAGGCACACTTTTTATAGAAATTAATAACTCTGCCCTATCGGGCGACAGAAATAAAATAAAAATTGGGGTTTACGAAGACGATACACTTATTGAAACAACAACAGCAAACTTCTTGGGACCTCGGAGTTTTAGATAAAAATAAGAAATCAAGAATTAAAAAACCCTGGTTAAACAGGTAACAAGATTATGAAAATAAATTGGGGAACGGGAATTGTAATTGCTTTTGTAGGCTTTATAAGCTTCATTATGTACTTTATTATTACAATGAACGTAAACAGCAAGTACGACCACGATTTAGTGACCGAAGATTACTATGCCGAAGAACTGAACTATCAAAAGGACATTAACAAACTACAAAACGCTAATAAACTTAGTGAAAATATAACATACAAGCATGTAACCGAAGGGTTGGTTATTTACTTCCCCAGTAAGATTGATCATAAAGAAATTACAGGAAAAATGTTCCTATATAGGCCATCTAACAAACAACTGGACTTTGAAACCGACATTTCATTGTCCAAACCATATTTGCTCATACCTGACAAACGTTTGGTAGATGGCCGTTGGAACATTAAAATAGATTGGCAATACAAGGGCAACGCCTATTTATACAAAGAAACAATAAACTATTGATATGTTAATTTCGGCATTGGTTTTAGGGCTTTTGGGCAGTTTCCACTGCGCGGGAATGTGCGGCCCTATTGCATTTATGCTACCCGTAGACCGAAGCAATACCATTAAAAAAATCTGGCAAATTACCGTTTACCATATTGGTAGATTGCTTTCTTACAGCATAATCGGCTTAATTTTTGGCCTCATCGGTAAAAGTCTGTATATTTTTGGATTTCAGCAACAGCTATCCATATTTATAGGTATTATAATGATTTTGGTCGTTTTAATTCCTCAAAAATGGCTCAACAAATACAATGTTTCCAAACCAATTTACAGACTAATTGGTAAAGTAAAATCTTCTTTAGGGCAAGCCCTAAAAAGCAAAAGAACCGATACCTTTTTAACTATTGGCTTTTTAAACGGATTTTTACCTTGCGGATTGGTTTACATGTCAGTTTTTGCCGCTATTGCTAGTGGCAATGCCATAAACGGCAGCTTATATATGGCTGCTTTTGGGTTAGGAACTATTCCTTTGATGACATCTGCTATTTATTTCAGTCAATTTTTAAAGGGCACTGCCAGAAAGCGTATTCAAAAAGCCATCCCTGTTTTTGTTGTTTTTATTGGCGCATTATTTATTCTGCGTGGTTTAGGCTTAGGCATACCTTACCTCTCTCCTGCCCCCATGCAAGATATGGTCATTAATACAATGAACTGTCACTAAATCTGCTTCAAAACCTAATTAATTTTACCATGATATAAGATTTTATGATCGTGCATCAGTAAAATTGATAGTTTTACATTTTATTTTAATAGTATTACTATTATATTTGTGAGTATATTTTTTAATAATGAAAAACTTACTCTCTAATTTAAAGATTTCGGTTCCTGAAAAAATCTATGTAAAAGACCCAGAATCTTCAGATTTAGGAAAACGCATCGTAGAGCATGGTATCCTTTTAATAGACCAACTTGGTTTTGATAGTTTTACATTCAAAAAACTTGGCGCAGCAATAGGATCTAACGAAAGCTCAATTTACCGTTATTTTGAAAGCAAGCACAAGCTACTTTTATATCTATCCTCTTGGTACTGGGCGTGGATAGAGTACCAATTAGTTTTTGAAACGTACAGCTTAAAGCCTGAAGAAAAATTAGAAAAAGCTATAGATGTTGTTACCCGAAGTGTAAAGGAAGATTCCAATTACTCCCATATTAACGAAGTGCTTTTAAACCGAATTATAGTAAACGAAAACTCTAAATCTTTTTTAACCAAAGAAGTAGATCAAGAGAATAAAGATGGGTATTTTGTGGTTTACAAACGCCTTGTACATCGAATTAGCGAAATGATTTTAGAAAACAACCCTAATTACAAATTCCCGTTGAGTATGGCCAGCACCATTTTAGAAGGCAGTTTGCATCAGCATTTTTTAAAAGACCACTTTGTATCTATTACCGACTGCAAGTCGGGCTTAACCCCAACTGAATTTTACAAAAATCTCGTACTTAAAACCGTGAAATCTTAACTATGGAACATTCCAACATGACACCTTGGAGACGCTTAATTGGATTACTCCAACTAGAGAAACGCGACATCCGTCAAATTTTTTATTATGCAGTTTTCGGCGGTATAGTTGCCCTATCGTTACCACTTGGTATTCAGGCTATTATCAACCTAATTCAAGGCGCACAAATTTCCACCTCTTGGATAATACTGGTAATTATAGTAACCCTTGGCGTGGCATTTTCTGGGGCCTTACAGTTAATGCAACTACGCATTATCGAAACCATACAGCAGCGTATTTTTACGCGTTCGTCGTTCGAACTGGCTTATCGCTTTCCTAAAATAAAAATGGCCGAACTAAGAAATTACTATCCGCCAGAACTCGCCAACAGGTTTTTTGATACGCTAACCATTCAAAAAAGTTTGTCTAAAATATTAATTGATGTACCAACAGCTGTTTTGCAAATTGTTTTCGCTCTTATTCTATTATCATTTTACCATCCGTTTTTTATAATATTCGGCATACTACTCTTAGGGCTCATTTTTGTAGTTTTTAAATTTACGGCTCAAAAAGGTCTTGAAACCAGCCTTAAAGAATCTAAAAATAAATACAAAGTTGCCCATTGGATACAAGAAATTGCGCGAACGGTAATCAGTTTTAAACTATCTGGAAGTACCAATTTAGGACTCAAGAAGAATGATGCTTTAGTAAACGATTATTTAAAATCACGCGAAAGCCATTTTAAGATTCTTATGCTGCAATTCATTCAAATGATAAGTTTTAAAGTGGTTGTAACGGCCAGTTTATTGTTAATAGGTGGCGCTTTGGTTTTAAACCAAGAAATGAACATTGGGCAGTTTGTTGCTGCAGAAATCATTATTCTATTGATAATTGCTTCAGTTGAAAAATTAATTTTAGGTCTGGAACCTTTCTATGATACTTTGACATCTTTAGAAAAAATAGGTCAGATTGTTGACAAGGAGCTTGAAAGTCAAAATGGCGAAAGCCCCAATTTCGCAAAAGATATTGCTGTTGAACTAGACCAAGTTTCCTATAAAGTCTCCAATAGGGAAAAACCTATTCTAAAAGATATTTCGTTTAAAATCAATGCTAAAAGTCGAATTTTAATTCAAGGGGAAAGCGGTGCAGGTAAATCTACATTACTTCAGTTAATTGCTGGTGTTATGAAATCGACCTCAGGACATATTTACATAAACGATATGTTGATTGACAGTTTGCATTTAAATTTTTACAGGTCGCAATTGGGACTTTCCCTATCCGACGAAACACCTTTTGAAGGGACAATAAGAGAAAACCTCACGTTTGGAAACCCTGAAATAAGCGATGAGAAAATTTACGAAACTCTAGATATTGTTGGACTAAAGCCATTCATCAAAGACCAACTAAAAGGGTTAAATACCGTACTTTACCCTGATGGCAAGCAACTTTCGTTCACCATATCCAAAAAACTCGTTTTAGCCCGTGCGATACTTAAAAACCCAAAATTGCTCATTCTGGAAGATGCGTTAGACAGGTTCAATCAAGCCGAAACGAACACCATTATAGATTATTTAACGCACAAAGACAGACCATGGGGCCTTATCGTGGTTAGCAGCAACGATGCATGGATAGACAAATGTAACGAGCTGATTAATTTAGATCGAGGTACCATAAAATTTAAACGTAGTTAACCATGCTTAATATATCCCACAACCAACTGAACAAAAAAGTTGACCTTACTAAATTTGAGTCGGGTAAAAACATACTAGACAAATCGTACTACAAATACTTCAACAGATTTTTGCTAGCGGCTGCCATTATAGGGCTTATCGTTTTATTTCTTCCATGGACACAGAACATTACTGGAAATGGTATGGTTACCACCTTAAAACCTAGCCAACGCCCTCAAACCATACAATCGCAAATTCCTGGCAGAATAGAGGAATGGTTTGTACAAGAAGGCGACTTTGTAAAAAAGGGTGATACCATTTTAAGAATTTCAGAAATAAAAAGTGAATATTTTGATGACCAGTTGGTTGAACGAACCAATCAACAAATACAAGCGAAAACTTCTTCGGCAAACGCCTACCAAGACAAAGCTAAAGCCTTAAACAGGCAAATTGCTGCCTTGCAAAACGAACAACAATTAAAACTAAAACAAACCAAGAACAAACTGCAACAGGCCAAACTTAAAGTTCAAAGCGACAGCATTGACTTAGAGGCTGCCAAAACCAACCTGATAATAGCTCAAAAACAATTTAATCGTATTGAAACGCTTCAGCAAGAAGGACTTAAAGCAGTTAGGGATGTAGAAGACAAACGATTAAAACTTCAGGAAACACAGGCCAAACTCGTATCGCAAGAAAACAAGTTTTTAGCAACTAAAAACGAAGTTCTTAATGCACAAATTGAACTTTCCAGAATTAACCAAGCATATGCCGACAAAATAGCGAAAGCACAGAGCGACATGTTTACAGCGCAATCGGGCGAGTTCGATACCAAAGCCCAGGTAACAAAACTTGAAAATGCTTACTCCAATTATAGAGTTAGAAACAGTCTGCTTTATGTAACAGCGCCCCAAAACGGTTATATCAATAAAGCCCTTATGGGCGGTGTTGGCGTTACTTTTAAGGAAGGCGAAAAACTTGTTGGCATCATGCCACAAAACTACGATTTAGCCGTAGAGACTTATGTACGCCCCATCGACTTACCCCTTTTGCATATTGGAGAAAAAGTACGTGTACAGTTTGACGGATGGCCTGCCATTGTTTTTAGCGGTTGGCCCAATGCCAGTTACGGAACTTATGGTGCTAAAATAGTTGCAATCGAAAATTTCATTAGTCCCAATGGAAAATATAGAGTTTTACTTGCTCCTGACGAAACCGACTATAAATGGCCAGAAGCAATACGTGTTGGTTCTGGCGCACGTACCATTGCTCTTTTGGAAGATGTGCCCATTTGGTTTGAAATATGGCGACAAATAAACAGTTTCCCTCCAAACTATTATCAGCCCCAAACCAACAATAAAACCTCGAAAAAATGAGAATTCTTTTTTTGAAAATAACCCTTCTTTTTGGCTTTGCCTTACATGCACAAGACAACATTACGATAATAAGCTTATCGGAATACCTTGGCTACGTAAAGGCCTATCACCCTATCGTAAAACAGGCCAATTTAGTAATTACCGAAAGTGAAGCAAAATTACTAAAGGCACGCGGTGCTTTCGACCCCAAATTAGAGGTCGATTATGGCAGAAAAACTTTTAAAGGCACAGAATATTACGACAAACTTAATGCTACCTTTAAAATCCCTACTTGGTATGGCGTTGAGTTAAAGGGAAATTTTGAGGAAAACACGGGCTATTACTTAAACCCAGAATCAACACTACCCGACAACGGATTGTATAGTGTTGGTGTATCGGTTTCATTGGCTCGAGGATTGCTTTCCAATAAACGTATGGCCATGCTCAAGCAATCTAAACTCTATACCAAACAAGCCAGAGCAGACCGCCAATTATTAGTCAACCAGATTTTGTACGAAGCCACAACAACCTATTGCAATTGGCTAAAAATCTATAATGAAAAACGGGTTTACGAAGATTTTTTAAGCAATGCCCAAATACGTTTTAACGGTATTAAAAAAAGCCATGAAGTTGGAGAAGTACCGGCCATAGACACCCTTGAGGCCCGAATTGCATTAAACAACAGGAAGTTAAACTTTGAAAAATCCAGAATAAAATTCATCAAATCATCACTGGAACTTTCTAATTATTTATGGCTTAACGAAAACACGCCCATCGAAATTAAAGAAAACGTTATTCCTGATGTAACAACTGCACAATCGATAGATATTGTTCTAAACACATCGGAATTAGACATAGAAAACATGAGCTTAAACAACCACCCAAAGCTTCTGTCGCTAGATTATAAATTACAGCAATTAACCTTAGAAAAACGCTTAAAAAGAAACAACCTTTTACCGCAAGTAGACCTACAGTACAACTTTCTTTCCCAAACACCAGAAATTGCACGTTCCTTTAGCACATCAGCTTATAAAAGCGGATTAAATGTGAGTTTCCCTTTGTTCTTACGAAAGGAACGGGGTGATTTAAAATTGGCGAACATTAAATTACAGGATACTAAATTTGAAATTGAATCCACTAAAGTATCACTAAAAAATAAAATTAACGCCATTAACCAAGAACTAGAATCATTTAAAACACAAAGTGATTTTATTCAGGTTATGGTTGAAGATTACAACACCATGCTGAAGGCAGAAGAACGCAAATTCTTTTTAGGGGAAAGCTCTATGTTTTTGGTCAATTCCAGAGAATCTAAACTTATTGATGCCAAGCTAAAAGCTATAAATTTAGAAAACGACTTTTTCAATACAAAAGCTGGACTTTTTAATGTTTTGGCTATCTTAAAATTAGACAACAACCTATAAAAAAAGAGCTAAAAAAATTATTTAGCCCTTTTTCACTCAAAAACAAAATATATAATCAACCACTAAATTTTAAATGTCATAACGGGCAATGTTGCGTGGTTCGCCACATCTTCGCTCACGCTTCCTTCAAAAAAGTGTGCCAAACCTTTTCTGCCATGGGTGGATATGGCTACAATATCGGCTCCAATTTTGTTTGCAAAACTCAACACTCCACTTTCAACAGTATAATCTGAAACATAATTAACATCGTTCATTTTTTCTAAACTGCGTTCTGCTTTCGTAAAAAAGTTAACAACCAACTTTTCTATTTCAGTTGAACTTTTAAATCTTTCGTTGGGCAAGTTCACATAAACTAAATTCACTTTAGATTTAAGTTTTCGGAAAAACCGGCATGCTCTTAAATAAGATTCTATGGTTTCTTCGGCAAAATTGCAGGCAAACACCACCTCATCAAAATTAATATCGGCCACACTATTCTTAACAACAAGCACCGGTATTTCGGCATGTCTCACAACACGCTCGGTATTTGAGCCAACAAAAAACTCTTTAATACCAGATGCCCCCTGAGACCCCATAATGATAAGATCGGCATTATTTTTTAAGGCCACATCATTAACCTCGCTAAACACTTTAAAATGCTTTATTATAGGTTTGATGCGTACATCTTTTAAATAATCCTTTTTTAGAAAATCTTTAAATTTCTTTTCAGCCAACTGCAAAAAAAACATCGCTTTTTGATTTTGCATGCCGTCGGAAGCCGAGAGCATTATATCGGACATTTCGAGCATGTGTAAAGCCAGTACTTCGGCATCGAATTTTTTGGCCAACTTGGCTGCAGTTTTTAAGGCATATTCTGAATGTTCTGAAAAATCTATAGGTACAATAATGGTTTTCATGATGTTTTGGTTTTAGTGAAACATTTTTTTACACGGTCATTGAAAACAACTGGGCGTTTGGCTGCCTGCGTTGCAGCAACACATCAAAAGCCATGCAAACGTTACGTATAAACGGCTGCCCCAAAGGGGTGACTTCAATACCATTTTTGTTCATGTTTAGCAATCCGTCCTTTTCCATCTCTCTTAATTTTATAAGCACATCTGGAATTTCTTCGAACCACATGGCTTTATCGTGCCACGATGTTTTAAAATGACACATTAAGTTAAGAATATGTCTTCGGATGACCAAGTCTTCCCCATTTAAAATATGCCCTCTATACACTGGTATTTTATTTTTACCCAACGAATCGTAATATTCCTCTATAGTCTTTACATTTTGCGCAAAACCATACCAGCTATCACTAATCGCCGAAACCCCCAACCCAATCATGGCCTGGGTTTTTGATGCGGTATACCCCATAAAATTCCTGTGCAAATATCCACTTAACTTAGCTTTATATAAACCATCTGTTTTTAAAGCAAAATGATCCATCCCCACTTCGCTGTAACCTACTCTAGCCAAAAGGTTTTTACCTAATTCGTATTGTTGTCGCTTAAGTGCTGCAGAAGGCAAGTCATCATCGTTAAACCCTCGCTGACCATTTCCTTTTATCCACGGTACATGAGCATAACTGTAAAAGGCTAAACGGTCTGGAAGCAATTCTTTTGTTTTTAAAATGGTTTCTTTTACATGTTCAAGTGTTTGGAACGGTAGGCCAAAAATAATATCGTGCCCTATTGAAGTGTACCCAACAGCTCTTGCTTCTTCTGTTGCTCGTTTTACGTTTTCAAAGGGCTGAACTCTATGGATGGCCTTTTGAACGGTTTCATTGTAATCTTGCACACCATAGCTTACCCGCCTAAATCCAAGATTATACAAAACTTGCAAGTGTGTCTTTGTGGTGTTATTGGGATGCCCCTCAAAACTAAATTCATTATTCTCCGCAATTTCAGCCTCACTTAAAATACTACGTATTAACCGCTCAAGGTTTCTAGGACTAAAAAATGTAGGGGTTCCACCTCCCAAGTGCATTTCTTTAATAATTGGCCTTTTATCAAACAGCTTTAGATAAAGTTTCCATTCCTTCAAAACTGCATCTAAGTACGGAGATTCTACACTATGTTGTTTGGTAATACGTTTATTGCAACCACAAAACGTACACAAACTTTCACAAAAAGGCAAATGAATATAAAGGCTAATCCCCTCTTCTGCATTACTCTCGCAGAAGGATTTAACCAACGAACTCTCCCAACTTTCAGAAGAAAACGTATCCGAATTCCAATACGGTACCGTTGGGTAACTCGTATAACGCGGACCGGCCACATTGTATTTATCAACTAACGAATTTGACATACCTTACAATTATAAGCCAAAATTATAGTAATGGTTTTTTTAAAAATATGATATATATCAGTTAGTAATTTGCTATTGTTTCAATATTGTGTTAAATTCGAATGAAACAATAAAATCAAAAAACAATGAAGAAAATAAGCATACTATTTTTAATATTATCCATAGGGTTGATATCTTGTAAAGACAAAAAAAAGGAAGCTCCAATAGTTGCTCCCGGAACAGTACCAACGCCAACCCAAATGGAAGACACTAAACCTAAAAAAATAAAAATGACGCTTTCAGCAAAAAGCGAAAGCAACGTAAGTGGCAATGTTGTTTTTAAAGAAGAAGACGGCCAAGTAAGCATGACGGCCATAATTAGCGGTCTTGAGCCCGGCCAACACGCTATACACATTCATGAGTCATCAGATTGCTCGTCTGCCGACGGAAAATCTGCTGGCGGCCACTGGAATCCTACTGCACAACCACATGGCAAATGGGGTGATGCAGCAGGTTACCACAAAGGCGACATAGGTAATTTTAATGCAGATGAAAATGGTAATGGTACCATTTCGTTCACCACAGACGAATGGTGTATTGGTTGCGACGACGACACAAAAAACATTGTAGGCAAAGGCATCATTGTTCATGCCGGAGCAGACGATTTTACTTCACAACCTTCTGGCGCTGCTGGCGCAAGAGTGAGTTGTGCTGGAATTATTGAATAATTTAAGCACTAAAAAATAAAATTAGTTATTGAACCTTGGTTGCTAATAAAATTGGCACCAAGGTTTACTTTTTTTATACAGACATCTAAACGCATTACACCTATCGCTTACTAAGTAGTTAGCTCCTAAAGAAAGAAAAGGGAACTTTATCGCTGTAAAATATTCCCGACCACGCCACGCTTAATCTAATTTTCAAGATTGCCCAAAATATGCCAAAAACCAAATACAACGTATATGTCGTAGAATTATCAAAGCGTGTTTTTACCGAAAACACCAAATTCAGACATGCTAACCCTCAATTTAACGGTGTTCTTCAATGCTTGTATGTTGGCATGACCAGCAAAACACCTAAAGAACGTTTTACACAACACAAAACTGGCTACAGAAATAATAAGGGCTATAAAATCTCATCAAATATTGTTCAAAAGTATGGTTTGTATTTACGCCCAAGCTTGTACAACCACCTAAATCCTATCGATACGAGAGCTGAAGCTATGGACTTAGAAAAGAAACTCGCCCTTTATTTAAGGCGACAAGGCTATGCCGTTTGGTTTAATTAATAGTTAAAAAATATCCAACAGCTGGTAATACCACCAACAACTACTAATCATCTAATCTTTTCAATTCCCTGTAATTCCTGTTGAGCCTTTTTAGCAACAGACCATAAATAAGTTTATAGAACAGCCAAATAACAAGTATAAAAACCACTGTAGAAATGACAATTATAGCCGTAGCCATCATTGTTTCCTCTTTACTAAAATGCGCCACCTGATTGGCCAATTCTGGGTTATGGGTAAATGCAAAATAAAACCCAATAAGCAATGATACGCCAGCCATAACCAAATTGTAAAGCACATAATACTTGATTATTTTTCGTGTGCGCAAGATACTTTCCATTAATTGTCTAGCGCTATCGGTTACCGAAATGGATTTATAAGACTTGTAAAGTAAATAGATAAACAGCACAATTACGGCAAAACTAAAAACAGTAAGCCAGGTAAATAGAATATCATCGGTATAAACATCATCAAGTCGCTTGCGGTAAGCATCTGAAGTAAAGTACGGTATGGTATTTACCAGTATCCAAAACACTAGTTCAGCTACACTAATATAAAATAACGTCTTAACGATAGAAGACGATTTTCTATGCAACATGGGATAAATATCTGTAACGGTAAGCTTTTTATGCCCTGGTTGCTTATGCCACCCTTTTTTTAATAACTCTAATTCATCCATAACCTTACGGATTTAAAATGGTTTTTAGTTTCGTTTTAATCCTGTTCATTTTCACTCGGGCATTCACTTCACTAATACCTAATGTTTCACTAATTTCCCTGTAGTTCTTATCTTCAAGATACAGGAAAACCAAAGCTTTTTCAATATCGTTTAGCTGGTGTACGGCTTTGTACAAAAGCTTAAGTTGTTGTTCTTCGGTGTCATCATAATCCTCTGCTTTAATCTTAAATGCTACACCTTCAAAATCCTGTGTATTTATGGTACGTTTAGATTTTCTATAAAGCGTTATTGCTGTATTCAAAGCCACACGATACATCCAGGTACTAAATTTTGAATCGCCACGAAATTTAGGATAGGCTTTCCAAAGTTGAATGGTTATTTCCTGAAACAAATCGTTGTGGGCATCATAATTATTGGTGTATAACCTGCATATTTTATGCGCAATATTTTGATGCTTTTCCAGCAACTCCACAAAACTATGTTCGAGTTCTTTATTCAATGTTTTGGTTTGGTTACAACGTAAGTAGCTTTACGGGAAAAAATGTTACAGGAAAATTTAAAATAAGATTCACGGAAGCACTTCAAACTAATATAAAATTGACTAAAAGCATAAAAAATGAATCCACATAAAAAGTTAAAGAATAAATTTAAATAAAAAATATATGTAATTGGTTTTAAACCATATAAACAACACCTATAAATAAAATCTATAAGCCAAAATGAGTCTAATTAATAATAAAAACCAACTTATATAAAGGCTAATATAAAATAAAGTTTAAACATGCTAAATTACTGCTTAAAAAAAAGCACCTCATTAATCCTAAATCACTGAATTTTCACTGAATTTTTCTCGGAACAGCGCTCTTAAAAACTTTAAAACGTAAAATTGCTGTTGCCAATATCAAACAAAACTGGTGGCATTCTTAACAAACCTGGCTATTGTTTTTCGTAATTTTAACAAGATCATTGTAAGTATTAAATATTTGTAAACACAAAGCATAACAAAAGTGAAATGCTTATCTTTGCAAATTAAATTTTGATAGGTTAACCCCATTAACAATTAAAGCCAACTCACTGAAATTAAACAGAGTAACATAATGGCTATGGGCAAGACCATTGAAAACAACATAAGTAACATGAAATTCGACAACAATTTAGAAGATTTTGACGCTTTAGGTAACGAGCATATTGGCACATCTGAGGACACACCACTGCGCCAAGATGCCTTTAAACTTTCTAACGAAGAGAAAATAGACATCATAAAAGACGATGTGCGCCACATCATGGAAACTTTGGGTCTCGACTTGACTGACGATAGCCTTAAAGGCACACCTAACCGTGTGGCAAAAATGTTTGTTAAGGAAATTTTTGGCGGTCTAGACCCAGACAAAAAGCCAAGTGCTTCTACTTTCGACAATAAATACAAATATGGTGAGATGTTGGTTGAAAAAAACATTACTGTATATTCTACTTGCGAACACCATTTGCTTCCTATTGTTGGAAAAGCCCATATTGCTTACATTTCTAATGGCTCGGTTGTTGGGCTTTCGAAAATGAACCGTATTGTAGATTATTTTGCAAAACGCCCACAAGTTCAAGAGCGTTTAACAATTCAAATTGTACGTGAACTGCAAAACGTTTTGGGCACTAAAGACGTCGCTTGCGTCGTAGATGCCAAACATCTATGTGTTAACTCAAGAGGTATTAGAGATATTGAAAGCAGTACCGTAACCTCAGAGTTTGGTGGAAAATTTAAAGATATGGCCACAAGGCGCGAATTTCTTGATTACATAAAATTGGATACTAAGTTTTAACATTTATAGCCCCAAACAAATAACCATTAGCCAAATTCAACTGATGCAGCTTTACCAAACCCAAAAAATAAAAATATACAACTCGTTAACAGGCAAGAAAGAAACGTTTAAACCCATAGAGGAAGGCTATATTGGCATGTACGTATGTGGGCCTACCGTTTATAGCAATGTCCATTTAGGCAATGTAAGGACCTTTATGTCTTTTGATATGATTTTTAGGTACCTTAAACATTTGGGCTACAAAGTGCGCTATGTGAGAAACATAACCGATGCTGGCCATTTAGAAAATGATGCAGACGCCGGTGAAGATAAAATCACTAAAAAGGCACGTTTGGAGCAAATAGAACCCATGGAAGTGGTTCAACAATACACGGTTGATTTCCACAATATATTAAACACTTTTAATTTCTTGCCGCCGAGTATTGAGCCCACAGCCACTGGCCACATAATTGAGCAAATTGAACTGATCAGCACTATAATAGAAAATGGTTTTGCTTATGAAGTAAACGGATCGGTATATTTTGATGTGCACAAGTTTAACGAATTGAACGAATACGGTAAATTAAGTAAACGCAAACTTGAGGACTTAATTCACAATACCCGCGAACTTGATGGGCAAAGTGATAAAAAGAACCCACAAGATTTTGCCCTTTGGAAAAAAGCCGAGCCCCAACACATTATGCGTTGGCCTTCACCATGGAGCGATGGGTTCCCCGGCTGGCACCTTGAATGTACGGCCATGAGTACAAAATATTTGGGCGACCAATTCGATATACATGGTGGTGGTATGGATTTAAAATTCCCGCATCATGAGTGCGAAATTGCGCAAAACGAAGCCGCTAAAGGAAAATCGCCTGTTAATTATTGGATGCATGCCAATATGCTTCAGCTTAACGGACAACGTATGTCGAAATCTACAGGAAATACTGTTAACCCTAGTGAATTGCTTTCTGGGGATAATAAATTTTTCAGCAAGGCGTACTCCCCTAGCGTTATTCGCTTTTTTAACGCCCAATCGTCTTACCGAAGCGTATTGGATTTAACCGATGAAGGGTTACTGGCAAGCGAAAAAGGTTATAATAGACTTATGGATGCCTTAAACCTTTTAGATGGGTTAAAACCATCTGAGACGTCTTCATTCGATGTGGCAGCATGGAAACAAAAATGCTATGATGCTATGAACGACGATTTTAATTCGCCTATTTTAATTGCACACTTATTCGAAGCTTCAAAGTTTATTAATCAAGTTAAAGAAGGGAGTGAAACGGTCTCTGTGGACGATATAGCTATTTTAAAAGACGCCATGAACAGTTTTGTTTTTGATGTTCTCGGACTTGTAAAACAATCGAGTAACGACAACGGAACCGACAAATTAACGGGAGCTGTTGATGTTTTAATAAAACTAAGACAAGAAGCAAGAGCTAATAAAGATTTTGCCCTATCTGATAAAATAAGGGATGAATTGGCTGAAATAGGAATTCAACTTAAAGACGGGAAAGACGGCACGACGTTTTCAATGAATTAGTACATACTTTGATTCCATACTTATATCAGAATCACACAAATTAAACCTGATAAGAACCTGAAACACGTTAGGTTGACAAAAGATGAAAAAACTGCTAATTACACCGTTTCTATTTTTAATAAAGGTGTACCAAATCTTTATTTCTCCTATAATGCCTGCAACTTGTAGATACACGCCAACTTGCTCTCATTACTCTAAAGAAGCCTTACAAAAACACGGGCTTTTAAAAGGCGGTTGGTTAGCCATAAAACGGATTTTAAGTTGCCACCCCTGGGGCGGTTCTGGTTACGACCCAGTTCCTTAAACCTAAGAGAAAAAAAGAAAAAGCATTTGTTTCAATGTTTCTTTTTAGAGGCATGGGGATGCTTACTTTATGTTTCATTCAAAAAAAATGCTTTTTGTAAATATTTTAATTGAGCTCATTACAAATATTAACAAAACATAGATTAAAAGCAAATTTATTCGATGAAATACATTTTAGCTTAATTTTTAGCTGGAATATGTTTCAAAATTTCCAATACAAATTTCCAATATTTTTGCACCGATGAAATTTGGGCGTGTTCATCTGGAGAATGCGCACCTTTAATGTTTGGACCGAAACTTATCATATCCATTTCCGGATAATTTTGCCCCAAAATACCACATTCCAAACCGGCATGGCAGGCCGCCACATGTGGTTTTTCTCCGTTGAGTTTTTCATATAACGGCACCATCACTTTTAAAATGGCTGAATCCATATTGGGTTGCCAGCCAGGGTATTCTCCCGAAAACGCAACCTCGCAACCGGTGAGCTCAAAAGTGGCGCGTAGTGTTTTTGCCAAATCTATTTTTGAACTTTCTACAGACGAACGGGTTAAACAAGCCACCGTAATTTGCCCTTCTTTAACTAAAACTCGAGCAATATTGTTTGATGTTTCCACCAAATCGGGCATATCGGCACTCATACGGTATACTCCATTTATAGCCGCATACATCGCTCGGGTAAACCCTTCCTGAACTCCCAAGTCCATGATGCTCTCTGGGGTATCAGTTTTTGAAACCTCAACAACCAAATCGGGTTCCATTGTTTTTAATTCTGCCCTTATTGTTTCCGAAAGTTTACTGATTTCAGACAAAAAAACATCTTCCTTAGCAGCATCAATAGCTACTATAGCCCTACTCTCTCTCGGAATGGCATTGCGCAAGCCACCACCATCAATTTCAGAAATTCTTAGTCCGAAATTTTCAAAACCATCAAACAACAACCGATTCATTATTTTATTGGCATTGCCCAAGCCTTCATGTATCTGCATCCCCGAATGACCACCCTGCAAACCTTTTACTTTAATTTCGTAACCTATTTTAAACTCGGGGGTTTCCTCTTCTTCGTAACTTCTTGTAGCGGTAACATCAACACCACCGGCACAGCCTACGCCAATTTCATCATCCTCTTCGGTATCTAAATTCAGTAAAATACCGCCTTTTAACAATCCGCCTTTTAGTTCCATGGCTCCGGTCATTCCGGTTTCTTCATCTATGGTAAACAAGGCTTCAATAGCTGGGTGCTGAATATCGGTACTTTCTAAAACAGCCATAATCGTTGCAACACCTAAACCGTTGTCGGCTCCAAGTGTAGTGCCTTTGGCTCTTACCCAGTCCCCATCGACATACATATCGATGCCTTGGGTTTCGAAATCAAAATTGGTATCATTATTTTTTTGGTGAACCATATCTAAATGCGATTGCATAACCACCGTAGTTTTGTCTTCCATGCCTTTGGTGGCCGGTTTTTTTATAATCACATTTCCTACCTCGTCAACCAAGGTTTCCAAATCTAAATTTTCACCAAAATCTTTCATGAATGCGATAATGCGTTCTTCCTTTTTCGAGGCACGGGGTACTGCATTTAAATCGGCAAATTTATTCCATATTGCGGTTGGCTGAAGTTGTCTGATATCTTGGCTCATTTTATGTTTTGTTTTGAATTCGAACAAAGGTAGCAAAAAGGGCCGGATTTTTGCTGCTGCTCCTGATTGCAGCGGCATCCTGTTTAAAAAAGAAAACAACAAATAATTAAGGCTGAGGCAAAGCTTATAAAAAGGCTTTGCAATATTGAACCGCCACACAGTTTTCAAACAGATATAGCGAAAAGCAGGAACAAACTACAATAAATTTACAGCTGGTTTTGGGGCAAATTTTTATTGTTCACTATCATATTTTTATCGAATTATTTTTCTTTACTTTTGAAGCATGCTGAAGAACACAAAAAACCTACTGGCGTTATCGCTTATTCCGCAGTATTTCCTTGTGAAATGTATTTCGTATTTCCCAGATTTTGTAGAGCATTTTTACAGTAATGGCATCTATCCTTTTATTTCAAAAATTTTTAGATACATACTGGGCTGGATGCCTTTTTCGTTTGGTGATTTTGTGTATGCCTTTGCTATAATTTACATCCTGAGATGGCTTTACAAAAACCGTAAACGCGTACGAAAGGACACCAAATACTGGGTGCGGGATGTGGCAGCCGCATTAAGTGTCATCTATTTTGCGTTCCATGTGCTTTGGGGATTGAACTATTACCGATTGCCCTTGCATAAAAATTTGAATTTAGATGCCGATTACACCACCGAAAAACTGGTTTTGGTTTCGGAACGGTTGATAGAAAAATCGAACGCCATTCATTTAAAAATCGCTAAAAACGATACGGCAAAAGTTGATGTACCATTTAGTAAAGGTGATATTTTAAAAATGGCACCTCTGGGCTACAAGCGATTGAAAGACTTTTTTCCTCATTTGGAGTACAAACCTAAAAGTATAAAAAAATCGTTGTTCAGTTACCCGCTAACTTATATGGGATTTAGCGGGTATTTAAATCCTTTGACGAACGAAGCTCAGGTTGATGCTTTAATTCCTGTTTATAAATTTCCCACTACCACATCGCACGAAATTGCGCACCAGTTGGGCTATGCTGCCGAAAACGAAGCCAATTTTATTGGCTTTTTGGCGGCGATTAATCATGGTGATATCTATTTTAATTACACCGGATACACGTTTGGTTTACGGTTTTGCCTGAATGAAATTTACCGTCGGGATGAAGCCCTTTACGAAACTATGCTTGAAACCGTTAACCCAGGTATTTTAAAAAACTACAAAGAAGTACGTAAGTTTTGGGAGACACACCAAAACCCAGCCGAGCCATTTTTTAAATTGTTTTACAGCAATTTTTTAAAAGCCAACCAACAGAGTAAAGGCATGGACAGTTATAATTATGTTGTGGCTTTACTGGTTAATTATTTTGAAAATAATGCACTGTAACATTACTTTTGTGAACATTCTATGAAAGAAATAACAAGTACCAATAACGCCTTTATCAAACAATTGGCTCAATTAAAAGACAAGTCTCGCGAACGCAAAAAATTGGGCATGTTTTTAATTGAAGGCCAGCGCGAAATTGAGCTTGCCTTAAAAGGCGGTTACGTTTTGGATACGGTTTTATTTTACCCTGGGCTATTTTCAGTTGAACAACTACAAGACTTAACGACGAAACAAAGCAAATCTGTTGAAATTTCGAAAGAAGTTTACCAAAAATTAGCCCTGCGCAGTACTACCGAGGGTGTTTTAGCCGTTGCAAAAAGCAAACCCCATCTGCTTGAAAACCTAAAGTTCGATGCTAAAAGCCCATTGGTTTTAGTGGCCGAAGCCCCTGAGAAACCAGGAAATATTGGTGCCCTACTACGAACAGCCGATGCCGCCAAAGCCGATGCCGTAATTATTGCTAACCCAAAAACTGATTTGTACAACCCCAACATTATCCGCTCCAGTGTGGGCTGTGTGTTTACAAACCAAATTGCCACAGGCACTACCGAAGATATTATTGGTTTTTTAAAAAATGAAAGTATTAATATTTACTGTGCTGCCCTGCAGGCCTCAGTAAATTATAGTACTCAGGATTTCACTCAACCAACCGCCATTGTTGTGGGTACGGAAGCCACTGGGTTAAGCGATGACTGGTTAAAACATTCCAATCAAAATATTATTATCCCCATGCAAGGCGAAATAGACTCCATGAATGTTTCTGTTGCTGCAGGAATTCTTATTTTTGAGGCCAAGAGACAACGGAATTTTGAATAATCCGTTATGCTGAATTCGCTCGTGCTGATTTTTTTTTCAGTATTTAAGCATCACATCACGCTATAAATAGATTGGCCCCTGAAACAAGTTCAGGGTAACACAAATTGACTATATAAAACAGTATGACAGCAAACACGCTTTTTTACATCATCATAGCTATTATCGTTATCAATTTTATTATCGATAAAATTTTAGATATGTTGAATGCCAAACATTTTAACGACCAATTACCAAAAGAAGTTGTAGATGTTTATGATGAAGACGAGTACAAAAAATCACAAAATTATAAGGCTACAAAATATCGTTTTGGGATAGTTACCTCAACCTTTTCTGTACTATTAACTTTAGGGTTTCTGTTTTTTGATGGTTTTGAATTTGTTGACAACATTGCACGAGGTTATAGTGACAACCCTATTGTGGTCGCTTTAATTTTCTTTGGAATTATAATGATTGGAAGCGATATTGTATCGCTTCCATTTTCGTATTACAGCACTTTTGTGATTGAAGAAAAGTTCGGATTTAACAAAACAACCCTTAAAACCTTTATACTGGACAAAATAAAAGGCTGGTTGATGATGGCTATTCTTGGCGGTGGTATCTTGGCTCTAATTGTTTGGTTTTACCAAACAGCAGGTTCTTATTTTTGGCTTTACGCTTGGGGATTAGTTGCTGTTTTCACCTTGTTTATGAATATGTTTTATTCCAAACTTGTCGTGCCTATATTTAACAAACAAAAACCATTGGAAGACGGAGAGTTACGTGATAAAATTTCGGCATACGCCAAGACCGTCGGGTTCAAGCTCGATAAAATTTTTGTGATTGACGGCTCTAAGCGCAGTTCCAAAGCCAATGCTTACTTTTCGGGGTTTGGAAGCGAAAAACGCGTGACACTTTACGACACATTAATCAATGATTTGGAGGATGAGGAAATCGTGGCCGTTTTGGCACACGAGGTGGGGCATTATAAAAAGAAGCATATTATTTTCAACCTTTTTGTTTCTATTTTAACCACAGGGTTTATGCTTTTTTTACTGTCGCTTTTTGTTTCCAACCCAATATTGTCTAATGCTTTGGGAGTTGAAACGCCAAGTTTTCACATCGGACTAATTGCCTTTGCTTTGCTTTATGCACCTATTTCTGAAATTATGGGGTTAATTATGAACCTATTTTCCAGAAAATTTGAATACCAAGCCGACGATTATGCCAAAACCACATATAAAGCCGAACCGCTTATAAGTTCTTTAAAAAAACTGAACAAAAACAGCTTGAGCAATTTAACGCCACACCCGGCTTACGTGTTTATGCATTACTCGCACCCTACGCTACTGCAAAGAATAAAAAATTTAAAGACATCGTAAATGGATGGCTAAAAGCAACCCTCTCTCACGTAAATTCAACTTTATCCTGTGCATTGGTTTCAAATATTGCAATTGGCTGCGTTAGCGATTGCAACGGCATCCTTTTTGAGGCACGAGAAAAGATATAGTGGAAAGCGCGGTTAAACGCCCAAAAAATTATTCGTTTTGGAGTTCTTCTTTGTAAGCATCTATGTTTGCTTTTATAGCATCGTCAAGTTCTGGCTCTTTTATATCTTTATAGGCGCTTAAGGTCTCGTAGAGAATTTTAGCGACCAAATAACGTGCAGAGGGTTTATCGTCTGCCGGAATGATATACCATGGTGCATGGAATTTAGAGGTTTTGTTTATGGCGTCTTCATAACAGGCCTGATACTGATCCCATAATTCGCGTTCATCCAGATCGGCCGGAGAAAATTTCCAATTTTTTTCGGGCTTGTTGATCCTACGTAACAAACGGTTTTTCTGTTCCTCTTTTGATACATTCAAAAAGAATTTAAATATTATGGTTCCGTTGTCGGCCAAATGCTTTTCAAAATTATTTATTTGCTGAAAACGGTTTTCCCAAAAAGCCTCATCAATATCTTCCACAGCGTTTACCGATGGTATTTTTTCTCCTAAAATATATTCTGGGTGAACACGGGTTACCAAAACATTTTCGTAGTGTGTTCTATTAAACACACCAAACTTACCGCGCTCGGGCAATGCGATGTAGTGCCGCCATAGGTAATCGTGACCCCGTTCTTTATCGGTAGGCACTTTAAAGCTGTGCACCATAACGCCACGGGCATTAAAATCTTTGAAAACCTCACGTATTAAACTGTCTTTACCTGCGGTATCCATGCCCTGTAAACAGACCAAAACAGCATATTTGTCGTGTGCATACATACTGTTTTGCCATTCGCCCAGTTTTTTACGTACAGATTTTAGTTTTTTTTTAGCCTTTTCTATATCGACTTTAGTTTGGGTATCTGAAAGTTTAATTGGTGCTGTAACTTTATATTTATCCATATTTTTTTTTTATAACTGTCTTAAATATAAAAAATGATGCCGATAAAAGCACTAAAAATCTAAAATTCATACCGGTACAACGAAAAGTGTCCCCCTATTCGATGAACGGCACCAAGATTAATCAAGTTTTTTATATTTTCGTCTTCACCTACTTAAAAAAATTTAACTGCCAAACCCAAATCATGAAATATTTTAAACTTATTTTATTTGTATTAACATCTTGTATTATTAGCGGCCAGAGCAATTGCGATACGGCCAGCAGCTATTTGGTTAATGCTTATTCGCACGTTAAGGATTCATACGAGTCGAACAACATTAGCCACCTTAAATATTATGCAAACCGATCTTTGGAATCTTTTAAACTTTCTAAAGAAAACCTAACTCAGTGTGGCTGCACTAAATCGTTTGAATTAGCTGATAAAAGTATTGACCTTTTGGCTCATGTTGAACAGGCAGAAACCTATGAAGACGGACGCTTTTATGTAAAACGCGCCAAAGAATTGGCCCAAAAAAGTATTGTTGAACTCGATAAATTTACAGCTTACGCTAATAAAGTTGAAAAACTTCCCTCAAACGAGGAACTTATTTTATTAGAATTAAAGCAGCAAGCCCTTAAGGAACAACAATTGGCATTACAACAAAAAGAAAAAGAAATAAAACAAAAGTTCGCTGAACAGAGAGCAAATTTGTTGCAGAAGGAAAAAGAAAAGCTAATCAAAGATTATAAAACTATAATTGCTTCCAGTATTGACACTTATAACAAATCGCTACAAGTTTGCAACTGTAACGAAAAATTAACCGATGACAAAAGCAACTACACCTCTTTAAAATTAGGGGATATTGCTGAAATAAAAAAACAATACCTCAGCCATTTGAAAAGCATAACAGCAACATACCTAAACAGGCTGGATAATTGCGGGAATCAGTAAATTTATCAATAATAATATTCTTAATCTTTAGTCTTCTTAGAATAATACGATAAGTCAAAATCGGCAAGAAAACAGAGTGCTATTTAAGGCTCTGTTTTTTTGTTGACACTAAAAACCAACAATAAAATATTAATGACAATAAGAACGCTGAGAATTAATAAAATATTCATCTTTAGTATGGTTTAGTACTTAATAGATGCAGCACTTTTAAAAAGGTTGCGTAGAAAAGTGAAATTTATTTTAAACAGATTTAAAAAATTCATTAACATAAACAAAACCAAACACTTAAAACCTAAAAGCGAAGATTTTAAATCAAACACTTATCAAACTAGATTAGGCTCGTAATATTATTTAAAGAAAAACTTAATAGCCGAAATAAAAAGAATAAAAGCAATAAAGGCGATAAGTATCCATACGCTACCCGAATAAAATTTTTTATGGAGTTTTAGGTCTTTTCTATATGTATACGCAATGATGACAGCAAATACTATAAAAAACAAAACTCCAAAAATGATTTGACCTTTACTGAACATATGGTTACTTTTATGCAAATTTAACGAATTTATTAATGATAAGATTCCCAACATAACGGGAATGAGAAAAAAAATATGAAGAATAAAATTGAAGCTGTAAAAGCGTTTCATACGGCATTTAAAATCGGACATCGGGAAACACCAAAAGCCGACCTCGGTGAGTCTAAAAACTTACTACGCTACAAACTCATGCGCGAGGAAAATGAAGAATACCTCGAAGCGGCCAACAACAATGATTTGGTTGAAGTCGCCGATGCGCTTGGCGATATGCTTTACATTTTGTGCGGCACTATAATAGAACACGGTATGCAGCATAAAATCGAGGAAGTATTTGACGAAATACAACGTAGCAACATGAGCAAATTGGGTGAAAATGGCGAGCCTATTTACCGCGAAGATGGTAAAGTACTGAAAGGCCCCAACTACTTTAAACCTGACATCCAAACGATTTTAGATAAGTAAGTGAATTTGATTGACATAAAAAAGAGAAACGGTTTCGTTTCTCTTTTTTTTTTTTTTATAATATTTCCCTTTTCGTCTAAAAAGGTTTAGTTTATTTTACCTCATAACGCCAACCAAATGGATCGTCAACCTTGTTGGTTTGTATGTCAGTGATACGCTTTTTTAAGAAACTGGCATAGGTATCTTTCAGCTTAGGTAATTCGTAATCTTCATCTTTATAACCAAAACCGGCTATTGGCGAAATAACAGCCGCTGTTCCTGCGCCAAACATTTCTTTTAATGTTCCGTTTTTGGCAGCTTCAACAACTTCACTAACTTTTAGTTTTCTTACCTCAACAGGAATGTTTTCTGCTTTAGCCAATTCAATTATACTTTTTCTGGTAATACCATCAAGAATTCTGTCGCTTGTTGGTGCTGTTATCAACGTATCGTTTATACGAACGAAAATATTCATTGCTCCAGCTTCTTCGATATATTCATGAGTATTATCATCAGTCCAAATTACTTGTTGGTATCCTTTTTCAATGGCCAACTGGGTAGGGTAAAATTGCCCTGCATAGTTTCCACCTGCTTTTGCAAACCCAACGCCACCATTGGCAGAACGTGAATATTTTTCTTCAATTAACACTTTTACGTCCCCTGAAAAATAAGCTCCAGATGGCGCAGTACAAATAATGAATTTGTATTCATCGGCCGGTGATGCGTGAAACCCATTTCCGCTGGCAAAAACAAACGGACGAATATACAACGAGCTTCCTTCTTTTTTCGGAATCCAATCTTTATCAACTTCCAACAATGCTTTCAAACCATCCATAAAGTAACTTTCTGGTAATTCTGGAATAGCCAGACGTTTTGAAGAAATATTCAAGCGTTTAAAGTTTTCCAACGGTCGAAACAACCAGACGTTTTCATTGGCATCTTTATAAGCTTTCATGCCTTCAAAAACCGATTGCCCATAATGGAAAATCTTCGATGAAGGGTCTAATGTAATAGGTTGATAAGGCACCACTTTTGGCGCTTGCCATTCTCCATTTTTAAAATTACATTCTAACATGTGATCCGAAAAAACATGTCCGAATTTCAAATTATCGAAATCTATCTCGTTGATTTTAGAAGTTTTAGCTTTTTCAACCTCTATATCATGGATTATAGTACTCATAAGTCCGGTTGTTTAAAGAGACAAATTTAAATAAAATCGTTATTAAAAAAGCGGTATATTTACATAATATCGTTTAAAGTTGAAATATTAACACCATGAGGTTTATTATTGTCTTCATTTTTTGTGCCCTAACACTATATTCATGCAAAAACAAAACTGAGGAAAACCCAAATACACAAACTGAAACCCCACAAAAAAACTATACCTCTTTTGGAAAGCAAATTATTCCAGATGATGCTATTTCCGCAGGCTCTATGGCCAACCATTATGAAACCATGCAAATGGGAGACCGTATTAATTCTAAAATAAAAGCGAAAGTTAACAGTGTTTGCCAGGCCAAAGGCTGTTGGATGCGTTTGGATTTGGAAAACGGACAAGACATTATGGTAAAGTTTAAAGACTATGGCTTTTTTGTACCTAAAAATATTATGGGAAAAGAGGTAATTGTTAACGGTAAAGCCTTTGTTAACGAAGTGCCTGTTGAAGAATTACGCCACTACGCTGAAGACGCTGGAAAATCAAAAGAAGACATAGCACAAATTACGACACCAAAACGCACCTATTCGTTTGAGGCAGATGGTGTTTTAGTTATACAATAAATGAGCTTAAAAAGACAAATTATTATTACGGGCGATGGCTCAGCTACGATACATATACCCGAGTGGAACGAGCAATACCATTCTAAACACGGGGCCATTCAAGAAGCCTATCATGTTTTTATAAAGCACGGCTTGGAACATGTTTGTGACGTTGAGCGGAGTGGAAACGCAAATCCTACTGTTTCAATTTTAGAAATTGGTTTTGGCACAGGACTCAACGCTTTTATTACATTTTTAGAAGCTGAAAAACTACAACAGTCTATTAATTATGTGGGTATTGAAGCCTACCCTGTTTCGTCCGAAGAAATTTCAAAACTGAATTATTCTAATGTGCTAAAAACAGAAAATAGCGCTGTTATTTTTAAAAAAATCCATGAGGTTAATTGGGATGAAAAACATGCTATATCATCGGCATTCTCTTTAACAAAACGTCAACAATTCTTTTCTGACATTAACGATAAAAACGCCTATCATTTAATTTATTTTGATGCCTTTGGTGCCCGGGTACAACCCGAACTGTGGACAGAAGACATTTTTAAAAGTATGTATAATACTCTAAAAATAGGAGGTGTTTTGGTTACGTATTCGGCTAAAGGTAGTGTGCGCCGTGCTATGCAATCTGTTGGTTTTTCGGTTGAAAAATTGCCTGGCCCACCTGGAAAACGTGAAATGCTTAGAGCAACGAAACATGCAACGACTTCAAAATAATATTGCTGAGCTAAACATCGAAGACAATGAAATCTTAGCGATTGTACACTAATGCTAAAGCCCATTCGGCCAAATCTGTTAAACCTAACCTAAAACTAAATCACAAACCAATTCATTTCATAACTTTATAAAAAAAGAATATGCGCGTTTTAATAACAGGAGCTACGGGATTAATTGGAAATGAAATTGTAAAGCATTGCCATAAAAACGATATAAAAGTCAATTATCTCACCACGAGCAAATCTAAAATTGAACATTCTGATAATTACAATGGATTTTATTGGAATCCCGATAAAAAAGAGATTGATGCTAATTGTTTTATAGATGTAGAAGCTATTATTCATTTGGCAGGCGCCACCATTTCTAAACGGTGGACGCCCGAATACAAAAAAACCATTTTAAATAGCCGAAAAGACACGACTCAACTTTTAATTGATGCTTTAAAAGGTGAAAACCATCAAATTAAACAGGTGGTTTCTGCAAGTGCTATTGGTATTTATCCCGACTCGTTAACCAATTATTACGACCAAAAGTTTAACCAAATAAGCCCTTCGTTTTTAGGAAAAGTGGTGCATGTTTGGGAAAAGGCTGTAGATGGTTTTAAAGACGTTGGTATTGCCATCTCTAAAATAAGAATTGGCCTTGTACTTTCTAACGATGGCGGGGCCTTACCTCAGCTGGCTAAACCTATAAAATACGGATTGGGCGCTCCTTTTGGCAGTGGCCAGCAGTGGCAGTCTTGGATACACATCCACGATTTAGCCAACATGTTTCTTTTTGTTATTCAAAACCGGTTATACGGCACTTACAATGGTGTAGCACCAAACCCAGTTAGTAATAAAGAGCTTACTAAAACAACGGCAAAAGTGTTAAAGCGCCCGTTATTTATGCCCAATATCCCCAAGTTTTTTATGAAATTGGTTTTAGGTGAAATGCACATTATATTGTTTGAAAGTCAACGCGTAAGCTCTAAAGCCATTCAGGATAAAGGGTTTAATTTTAAATTTAACTGTTTAGAACCTGCTTTACAGGATTTGTTGTCTAAACATTAATATAAATTGTTACTAATTCAGTTTAAAGGTTAGGAACTGCTTTTGCTTTTCATTTGAACCAAAAATCACCATTTGCGAATTATAAACCGCTTTCCCATTTACCGGGTAAAACATAATATCGTTAAAGCGATTTAAATGTAGGGCATCACAGGATATATTGCCATTGCCGTCAATTTTTACCATGTATAGGTTGGAGTTTTTTTTATTAATATTTCCAAATTTATTCTTCTGAAAATTTAGGTTATTATTAACAGGCATTACATTTTTAAACTCGTTAAAAAAAACATATGAATTTTCATTGTTGAACAATGTTGAACAAGATAGTGATCTAACCCTTAGTGTAAGTTCTCTTTGATGCTTATTTATATTTCTGGCCCAGGCTAAATTTCCTAATTTACCAATGCGAAATATCAAAATATCATTAAAATTAGAAGCTATATAGCCATTATTTCCATATTCCAAAAGTAATTCTTCTGCAACAAATAAAAATCCGCCATCGGCTAATGCTGTAATATTCTTTATTAAATAAGCTCCATTTTCCTTATAACCACTTACATCATATTTGTTAGTTAAAAATTCAGGCGAAAACTCCTGAAAAAGTGTATTTCTAATTTTCATATTGTCCTTATATATTGAAAAAAATAAGGTTCCTGAAATTTCGAATTTATCATTACCTGAAAAGAACCCTATAATGTTTAAATCACTTTTTTCTGAATAAATGCCTATACAGCTCACTTGATCTTCCTTGAGCACCAAACTCATAGTATGCGCAAAACGGCCTAAGAGGTTTAAATAAGTGTGCTCAGTTTTGTTTTGGGTTACCTTAAAAACTTCGTAATGGTAATTAACCTTTTTCTTTACAATATTTTGTCTTCTGTTGTGATATACTTTTCCTAAAATGTAAACGTCACCTTGGCTGTCAACCTCTACTTGACGAATATCAAACAGTCTATCCTTTTCACTATGGTTAAATTCTTTTTCCCAAACCATTTCGAAATCACTGTTAAAAACGAAAATTTTATGGGCTTCGGTATCGTTTGTGTACGAGTCCATATGGAAAGCAACGTATTTTCCATTTTCAGAAAATTCCATGTTTCCATAATAATTAGAATCTAAATTATCACTCAACGCTGGAATAATAAAGTTTGGAAACTTTTTAATATCAATAGAGAAAATTTTTTCCCTTTTTAAGGCATTGGTATAGTCTGTGGGTTTGTGTATAAAACAATCCATGGTTTTATCTCTTCTATTTTTTTCATATTCTAAAACATGTAATTTTTCATCTACAATGGTAAACCCCGAAATTACACCTTTTTTACCAGTTTCAATTTTATAATTATTATACGACATTGATTGTTGTAAACTGTCCCAATGCTGCACTATAAAACCTGTTGAATTGCTATGATGGTGTTTCATAGAGACGTATTCATCATAATACCTAACGGTATAAACGCCACCAGCTTGGTCTTCAACGCTCGCCACCAATTGGGTTTTTACAAAAGGTTCTACAAACTTTCGGCTTTTTACTATTGTATATTCTTTGTTTTGGGCAAAAGCAACTATTGATACAAAAAGTAGAGCTGGCACCAAGCAGTTTTTTTTGTTCTGTAGCATTTTAAATTAATTTGGGATTTTTACAAAATAATTAAAGTTGAGCAAAAGGTAAACATTTAATCTAATCATGTTGCCTCTAAAGCTTTTTTAGATTACAAAATAAGAGCATCATAACACTAAAATTAATCTAAAACGCTTTTATCTGTTCTTTTTATATAATGCTTTTCCTTTAGCTCACTATTGGGAATCGGAGAAGTTAGCTGTTCTATAATGAAGCCGCCCTTAAAAACACCAACTTTAGGCTCTATTTTAAAGTAATATTCTTTGCCTTTTTCGGGTATTAACTGCAAGGCTTCGGCTCCTAAACCTCTCTTTATTTCGATTGCCTTTTCCGAAAAATCATAAATAACATACTCTAAATAACCACCGTTTTTAACTTTTTCAACAAGCTCCCCATTTATTAAAAGATTTGCTGCGATGGCAGAAGCAACTAATTTTTTAGGTCTAAAAAACTTAATTATGGCAAAGTTGTTTACAGGCTTTTTGGTTTTTAATTGCTGTTGTTCTGAAAGTAGCTTAAGTGCCAAAGCCGTTTGAGGATGAAACGAAGAGTGTGCTAAATAATAAAAATCATCATTATAACTATTATCAACCAAACTGATGCCGGACGATTCTGGTTGTAATTAAACTTGAGAAATCACGAATTGCGAACACAATAACAACGTTACAAATATTAAGTAGATTTTTTTTCATATCGTAATTACTTATAGCCAACAAACCAAATATAAATGATTTCCTATAAAGTTCAGATTATAAATCAAATAAAAAAACCACCCTGCTCATACAGAATGGTTTCTTTTCAATATATTTTATGGTGCCTATTACGACTTAGTTGCTTTCACAGAAACTTTCAACTCAATATCATCATTAATAAACTTGTCTCCCAAGTTATCAAAAAATGACTTAGAACCATATTTTACGTTCCATTTTGATCTATCAATGGTAAACGTTTCACTCTCTAAATTTAAATCATTACCCATTATGGAAACCGATACCGGAAATGTAATGTTATTCTTAATATCCTTTATGGTTAAGTTTCCTGAAAGCATCGTTTTGCCTTCAACTTGCTCTACGCCTGTAATGGTAAAACCAGCACTTGGGTGGGTATCTACATCAAAAAAATCTGGACTTTTTAAGTGCCCAGTAAGTTTGGCATTGTTTTCATCTTCCAGGGGCATGTCTTTTACCACAATAGATTTCATATCGATAATAAACGATCCGCCAACAATTTCACCATTCGCTACGTCGAATACCCCACGCTCGATGTCGATGGTCCCAAAGTGTTCACCAGTAGGCTTAAACCCTTTCCATTCAATCGTCGATTCATCCACCTTAGTCTTATAGGTTTCTGAGGCCGCCTCTGTACTTGCTGGTGTTTCAGCTTCAGATGTTTTGGCTTCCTTAGCCTTATCTTTGCACCCTAAAACGGTTACAGATAAAGCGGTTACAAAAAATAGTACTGTCAATTTCTTTTTCATTGTAAATTATTTTTAATGTTATGCTATAAATCTACACAATCAAATGTTAAGAAAAAACTAAAATTATTTTTGTGACATTATGGCATTTTTACAATAATGGCAGTACTTTTGCCACCCAATTTGAGTATTGGATTAAAAATTAAAATACGCAATGAGCAAGAAAAATAAAACAAACGATATAGAAGCCTCACAAACCGAGGAGGCTGTTCAAAACGAAACGATTGAGGCCCAAGAGCAAGCCACAGAAGAGCAATCTGTTGAAGAACAACTTAAAGACGAGCTGCAGCAGGAAAAAGATAAGTTTTTACGCTTATTTGCTGAATTTGAAAATTACAAAAGGCGTACGGCTAAAGAACGTGTCGAGTTATTTTCTACAGCCAGCGAAGATGTGATGAAAACCCTTCTTCCCATTATCGACGATTTCGAGCGTGCGCTTGCACACATTGAAGAAGACAAACAGACCGAAGAGTTGCGCAAAGGCGTGTTTTTAATTTACCAAAAACTAATAAATACTCTAGAACAAAAAGGCCTTAAGGCCATGAACGTTGAAAAGGGAGATGCCTTTAACGCAGATACACACGAGGCTGTAACCCAAATTCCAGCTCCGAGCGACGACCTAAAAGGTAAAATTATCGATGTCATTGAAAAAGGATATAAACTTGGTGAGAAAGTAATCCGTTTTCCGAAGGTAGTTATTGGGCAACAGTGAAATAGAAATTAAAGTCCTTTAATTTAACATAAAGGGTTTAAAACAAGATTATGGCAAAAAGAGATTATTACGAAGTATTAGGTTTAAGTAAAGGAGCAAGTGCTGCCGAAATAAAAAAGGCCTACCGCAAAAAGGCTATAGAATTTCATCCAGACAAAAACCCAGACGACAAAGAGGCAGAAACTAAATTTAAAGAAGCAGCTGAAGCCTACGAAGTATTAAGCAACCCCGATAAAAAAGCGCGCTACGATCAATTTGGCCACCAAGCTTTTGAAAATGGCGGCGGATTTGGCGGAGGTGGCATGAATATGGATGACATATTCAGTCAATTTGGCGATATTTTTGGCGGTGGCTTTGGCGGAGGTTTCTCTGGTTTTGGCGGTGGCGGTGGCCAGCGTCGCGCAAAAGGCAGCAACCTACGCATTCGTGTTAAACTAACTTTAGAGGAAATTGCCAATGGCGTTGAGAAAAAAGTAAAGGTAAAACGTAAAGTACAGGCACCAGGCACTACTTATAAAACCTGTCCTACCTGTAACGGTACCGGGCAAGTTACACGTATAGCCAATACCATTTTAGGAAGAATGCAAACCTCTGCCCCTTGTAACGCATGTGGCGGTGCCGGAGAAACCATGGATAAAGCAGGAAGTGGTGCCGACGCACAAGGCTTGAAAGTTGCAGAAGAAACTGTTTCTATAAAAATACCTGCTGGCGTTGTGGATGGCATGCAGCTTAAAGTTTCCGGAAAAGGAAATGAAGCCCCTGGAAATGGCATATCTGGTGATTTAATCGTGCTTATTGAGGAAGAACAACACAGCAAATTACAACGCGAAGGTGATAATTTACATTACGACCTATACGTAAGTTTCCCTGAAGCTGTTTTAGGAACTTCAAAAGAAATAGATACTGTTACCGGAAAAGTTCGTATTAAAGTTGAAGCGGGCGTACAATCTGGCAAAATTTTACGCTTACGCGGAAAAGGTATCCCGAGCATTAACGGCTATGGAAAAGGCGACCTTTTGGTACATGTTAATGTATGGACACCAAAAACCTTAAACAAACAACAAAAGGAGTTTTTTGAAGCGATGCAGGATGACGAGCATTTCTCGCCAAAACCTGAAAGTTCAGACAAATCGTTCTTTGAAAAAGTAAAAGATATGTTTTCATAACATATGTTAATTAACAAGAAAAATCTGCTTATTTAGCGGATTTTTTTTGTTTAAAACGGTAAGATATCCAAGAGTTTTACCGTTGGTATTGAAAAAAAAACTATATTTGACTATCACTAATTTATATTAGTGGTAATTTTTCTTTTTCATAGCAATTTTTTTCCCATCCTTAATTTTTAAGGGTGGGTTTTGTTTTTAGGGTGTTAGCTTATTAAATTCCTATTTCAATTTTCACCAAAATCACTTAAGCTTCTCACATAACATTTAATATCTTTACGAACTAATTTTTTTTACATGGGCAACTTACTTGAAGTTACAGAGGTTTCAAAGCGTTTTGGAAACCATAAAGCACTAAACAATGTGTCTATAACTGTTCCTGATGGCAGTATATTTGGACTTTTAGGGCCCAATGGTGCTGGAAAAACAACTTTAATTCGTGTGGTAAACCAAATAACCATGCCAGACTCTGGGTTTGTAAAATTAGACGGCGAACCGCTAAAAGAACACCATATAAAAGACATAGGCTACTTACCAGAAGAACGCGGCTTGTACAAATCGATGAAAGTAGGCGAACAGGCTCTTTACCTCGCCCAACTAAAAGGTTTGAGCAAAACTGAAGCTAAAAAACGACTATTACATTGGTTTGAACGTCTTGAAATTGGAGATTGGTGGAACAAAAAAATCCAAGAACTATCGAAAGGTATGGCACAAAAAGTACAGTTTGTGGTTACCGTTCTGCATCAACCTAAACTATTGATTTTCGATGAACCTTTTTCAGGCTTCGACCCGATTAACGCCAATTTAATAAAAGACGAAATTTTACGCCTGCGTAACGAAGGAGCTACGGTTATTTTTTCGACGCACCGCATGGAATCGGTTGAAGAATTGTGCGATAATATCGCACTAATCAATAAATCCAATAAAATTTTAGAAGGTAAATTGGCCGAGGTTAAGCGACAGTACAAAACAAACACCTTTGAGGTTGGTATCCGTACCGAGTACAACGACATTTTAAAAAGAGAACTCCGGGAAAAATTCAGCATTTCTGACGCCAATTTTAAAACTTTGGAAGACGATTTAAAACTGAACATAAAACTAAAGCCGAACGAATCGCCTAACGACCTGTTGCAATACTTAACCTCTAAAGGCCAAGTATCTCATTTTATTGAGTTGATACCAAGTGTAAACGACATTTTCATTAAAAACGTAAGAAACAATTAATTTTTATGAACCACTTACCGCTCATAATAAAACGTGAATACCTAACCAAGGTTAGAAATAAGTCGTTTATAATAATGACATTTCTTAGCCCTATGATTTTTATGGCGCTAATTGCAGTTGTGGCATATCTGGCTCAACTGAACAACGATAAAATACGTATTATTTCGGTTCTTGACGAAACGCATACCATCAGCGACATTTTTAAAAATTCTGGTAATACGACGTACAATATCCTAAATATACCTCTTGATGATGCCATAGCATTAGTAAAGGAAACCGATGGCTACGGATTGCTTCATATTAGTAAAGAATCACAGAAAGACAACACTCAAAATACCGTTACTTTCTATTCAAAAGAATCGCCATCATTGTCAATCATATCAGATATTGAGAGCAGACTTGAAAAAGAGCTTACCAACCGCGAACTTGAAAAACGAGGTGTAAATACTGATATGATAAACGCATCAAAAGTCCATTTAAATATTGCTCAAGAAAGTTTTGAAGGTGAAAAAACATCAAAAATGGACAGTGTTATCAAACTTATTTTTGGTGGTGCGGCAGGTTATTTACTATTTATGTTCATTATTATTTATGGTAACATGATTATGCGTAGCGTAATTGAAGAAAAAACGAGCCGTATTATCGAGGTTATTATTTCTTCTGTAAAACCTGTGCAATTAATGTTAGGAAAAATTATAGGCACCTCTTTGGCAGGAATTACGCAGTTTATAGTTTGGCTATTGGTTGGAAGTATTTTAATGTTTGGGGGTTCCCTTTTCTTAGGCATTGATGTCATGGAAATGCAAAGCCCGCAACAGGAAATTATGAGGCAAGCTATGGAAAATCAGGAAACCAACATAGAAATTCAAAATATAGCCACTGCATTTTTACATTTACCGTTAACAAACTTAATAATAGCGTTTATTTTGTTTTTTATTGGCGGATATCTTCTGTACAGCTCCTTATATGCATCCATTGGTGCTGCTGTAGATAACGAAACCGACACCCAACAGTTTATGCTACCCATATTAATGCCTTTAATTTTAGCGGTATATATCGGTATATTTACGGTTATTGAAGACCCACACGGTACGGTATCTACTATTTTTTCATTTATACCGTTAACATCTCCCGTGGTTATGCTTATGCGTATTCCTTTTGGAGTTCCGCTTTGGCAACAATTGGTGTCGTTATTAATTTTAATTGCTACATTTATATTTGCAGTTTGGTTTGCTGCAAAAATATATCGTGTGGGTATTTTAATGTATGGCAAAAAGCCGACCTATAAAGACCTTATAAAGTGGATTAAATACTAAATACATGAGTCAAAACTTAGAAAAACTAGAAGAGAAAATAGCTGGAAGCTCTGTTTGGGAAAACATTAAAAACTTCCTAGACCTTCATATTAATTTCACCGAGAAAATAAGTGTTTCTATTCTCGATTTGATTATTGTCGTTACGACAATATTTATAACAACAATCATTCTAAGGATTCTGTTCAGAATACTCACCAGAAATTTACCAAGAGAAGAAAAAAGCAAATTTAAAGTAGTATACGGCTATTTTAGGTGGCTTATTTATGTGGTAATTTTATTGATTACACTACATTCGGTTGGTGTAAACGTAACCGCTGTTTTTGCAGCCTCTGCCGCTCTGTTAATTGGTATTGGTTTGGCTCTTCAAACCCTGTTTCAAGATATTATTTCCGGAGTTTTTATATTAATTGACCAAACCGTTCATGTTGGCGATATTATTGAAATAGACGGCAAAGTGGGCCGTGTTGAAGAAATTAAACTGCGTACCACAAGAGCGGTAACTATAGACAATAAGGTTTTAGTAATCCCCAACCATTTATATTTAGAAAACAGCCTGTACAACTGGACCCAAAACGGAAGCACCACAAGAGAGGCCGTAACCGTTGGAGTTGCCTATGGAAGCGACGTTCAACTGGTAAAAAAACTGCTTATTCAAGCGGCCAGCACCCACCCAGAAGTCCTTAGCGAGCCCGAACCCACTGTTGTTTTTACTGATTTTGGTGACAGTTCCCTTAACTTCAAAATTATTTTTACCATTAACGATAGCTTTAAAGCACAATTTCCTAAAAGTGATATTCGTTTTGAAATCGATAAACTTTTTAGGGAAAACAATATCACTATTCCATTCCCACAAAGAGATGTACATATATATAACCAGCAGAAATAACGCCAATTAAATAAAAAGAAATTATAGATTATATTTTGCCAACCCGTACTTAGGTTGAATACAGAAAAACTTAAAACATCATTATGCCGAAAATATTAGTAATAGAAGACGAAGCCGCAATTAGAAGAGTACTTGTTAAAATTCTATCGGAAGAAAACGACGCCTATAAAGTTGAAGAAGCAGAAGACGGTTTGGGTGGTATTGAAAAAATAAAAAACGAGGATTACGATTTAGTACTTTGCGATATTAAAATGCCTAAAATGGACGGTGTTGAAGTCTTGGAATCTGCAAAAAAAATAAAACCTGAAATACCTATTGTGATGATTTCTGGCCACGGTGATTTAGATACGGCCGTTAACACCATGCGCATGGGTGCTTTTGATTATATATCGAAACCGCCAGATTTAAACCGCCTGTTAAATACTGTTCGTAATGCTTTAGATCGCAAGGAATTGGTAGTTGAAAATAAAATACTGAAGAAGAAAGTAAGCAAAAAGTACGAAATGATTGGTGAAAGCGAGGCCATTTCACAAATTAAGGACATGATAGATAAAGTAGCTCCTACCGATGCCCGCGTATTGATAACAGGTCCCAATGGCACCGGTAAAGAACTGGTAGCCCATTGGTTACATGAAAAAAGCGAACGTTCTAAAGGGAATTTAATTGAAGTGAATTGTGCCGCAATACCATCGGAGTTGATTGAAAGTGAACTGTTTGGCCACGTAAAAGGTGCTTTTACAAGTGCCAATAAAGACCGCGCCGGAAAGTTTGAGGCCGCTAATAAAGGTACCATTTTTCTTGATGAAATAGGTGACATGAGCTTATCGGCGCAAGCCAAAGTACTGCGTGCGTTACAGGAGAATAAGATACAACGTGTTGGCAGCGATAAAGATATTAAGGTTGATGTGCGCGTTATTGCCGCCACCAACAAAAACTTAAAAAAGGAAATTGAAGATGGTAAATTTCGGGAAGACCTTTACCACAGGCTTGCCGTAATTTTAATTAAGGTTCCTGCCTTGAACGAAAGGCGTGACGATATTCCACTTTTAATAAACCATTTTGCTAATAAAATATCCGAGGACCAAGGCACAGCAAAAAAATCATTTTCCGATAAGGCCATTAAACTACTTCAAGAATACGATTGGACGGGCAATATCAGGGAACTTCGTAATGTTGTGGAGCGCCTCATTATTTTAGGAGGCTCTGAGGTTAACGAAAAAGATGTTAAAGCATTTGCTTCAAAATAAATATGATACTTAGTGTCTACAAAAAATGGCGGCTCTGTTAAAGAGCCGCCATTTTTTGTAATAATATTACTTTTAATTTACTTCAGGCAAAAAGTTGTAATTCGAACTGTAATTTAACATTTGTTCTTCAAACGATTTAGGTTGGGTTACTTTTATTGAGGTTATCTCTCCAGATTCATTTTTATTTGCAACCAACACCGGGTTCACATAACCTGTATACGGTGCACTATTAAATTGTTCATTTCGCTTAAGAACTTCAGCATGAATGGCTTGATCTACTTTTACACCATAGTTTTCAACCAATGCTTCAGCAGCAGCATAATCCCCTTCCGATTTTATACGTTGGGCTTCTCTTAAAAGCTCCCCGAACAACTCCCTTAGTTTTTCGTAATCATTAATATTGAAATAGGTTTTTCCGTTTTTGGTCACTTTTTCAATAACATTGTCTTTTTGTCCTTTTTCGAAAACCCAAGCTGAAATCCATTGCCTGTTTCGCATGTGGGCTTCTTCAACATCATCGCCTAAATTCAAACGAATTAATTGTGTCATCAATCCATTACGGATATAGGCATCGTATGAAGCACGGCCAACAGCTTTCCAATCATCAACCAAGCCTAATTCTTGCAATTTAGGTTGATACATATAATATAACGCCACCAAATCGGCTCGGCCTTCTTCTAAAGTTGAAGCATAATTTTTAAGGGTTTCTTTGGTTTCTCCCACGCCTGGGTTTAATTTTCCAGATGCATGACCAATAACTTCGTGTAATGCCGTTTCCAGTTTATCGGCTAATTCACCATATTTTTCATGGTTATTAACCTCATCTTCATCATGTGCAAATTCCTTTAAACGTCCTGTGCTACCAGCATTATTGGAAGCATTGATAATATTTCCTAAAGAAACAGACTTGCTCCCTACTGCTGCACGAATCCAGTTTGAATTAGGCAGATTAACTCCAATTGGCGTACTTGGCGATGCATCACCAGCTTCACCCGCAACATTAACCACTTTATAGGTTACACCTACGACATTTTCTTTTTTATGGGCATCCATTAAAGTAGAATTGTCTTCAAACCATTGTGCATTATCGCTCAGCACCTTCATTTTTTGAGACATATCAAAATCATTAATCTGCACAATCATTTCGTATGAACCTCGATAACCTAAAGGATCATTGTACACTTCGACAAAACCATTAATGTAATCTACATTGCCTGCTGTGGCATTGGTCCAGGCCACGTTATAATCGTCCCAAGTTTGCAAGTCGCCCGTTTTGTAATACTCGATTAGTAATCCTAAAGCATTAGCTTGAGCCTCATTTTCGGCAACTCCCTTTGCCAACTCCAACCATTTAATAATTTCGTCGATGGCTTCGCCATATAGCCCTCTAGATTTATAAACGCGTTCTTCAACAACACCGTTCTCCTTTACTAACTGCGAGTTTAGACCAAAAGCAAGTGGCCGTTCTGGGTTTGGCGATGTTTTGGCTTTGTAAAAATTAACAACGTCGGCATTGGTGACATTTGGGCCATAAAAGTTTACTGCAGACAAAGCAACATTATCAATACCCTTTGCTTGGTTTACTTTTTTATTATCTACATCGTTAAAAATAACTTCGAAAGCTTCTCCCTCTAAATTGGTGTTGGTTTCTGTTAATAACATCTTTAAATAATCGGCTGAAAACCCTGGTTTCAATTTGTCGTTTGAATAGTGGTGGTGAATACCATTGCTAAACCAAACACGTTTTAAATACGTTTCGAAAGCCTTCCAATCTTCGGTAGATTTATCACCCGAATAATTTTTATAAATTGCTTCGAGCGCCTTTCTAATTTTAAGATTGTGACGGTAATTTTGGTCCCACATAATATCACGGCCCGCCAAACCTGCCTGAGTTAAATAATACACCAACTGCTGCTCTTTTAAACTGAGTTTTTCCCAACCCGGAATTTGATACCGCAGTATTTTAACATCGGCAAATTGATCGACATTGTAATTAAAATCGGTTGATTTTTCGTGTGCCATAGTTTCCTTTTTTTCTGATTTCTTATCAGCACACGACCAAAAAATAGTGGAGACCACTATTGCTATTAGCATGAATTTTAGCTTCATTGTATTAATTTTTTAATTTAATAATCCTCAAAGCAACCTTAATTGTTTGCTTGTTTTTTATTGAATAATTTAAAAATTAGCCTTTTGAGTAAAAAAAACAAATTTTTATTACGGCAAATGTAATAATTTATTAATCGAAAATTAAAAATCCTTATCTTTGATTTAACTAATTCTCCAAAAAATTCAATTAATGAAAGCACTTAAATACATTCTTTTCTTATTGCTCATATTTATAATCGGTTTAGCCATCTTTATTGCGGTGCAGCCCAACGAATTCCGTTTTGAACGTAGCAGAATAATCGACGCTCCAGCGCAGGTAGTTTATAACAAGGTTAACGATTTTAAAAATTGGACCAGTTTTTCACCGTGGATAGAACAAGAACCCGATGCGGCATTGACTTATGGTGAAAAAACCTCTGGTGTTGACGGTAATTATGCTTGGAGCGGAGAAGTTTTGGGTGAAGGCCATATGAAAACCTTAAATGTGGAAAAAAATAAATTAATTGAGCAGCACATACAGTTTATAAAGCCATTTGAATCGGAGTCTGATATCAATTGGAAATTTAAACCCACTGATGAAGGCACTAAAGTTATATGGGAAATGGCCGGAAAACAGGACTTTATGACGAAAATATACACCACGTTTGCAGGTTCGATTGAAGACATGACCGGTCCGGATTTTGAACGTGGACTATTTAAATTAGATAGCGTTGTTACAGCCGATATGAAAAAATATACTGTAAATGTTGATGGACTTACCGAACACGGTGGCGGTTTTTATATCTACAATACCACCTCTTGTAAAATATCGGATATGGAACCCAAAATGCAAGACATGATGAACGAAGTTACACAATACGCCGTGCAAAACAACATTAAAATGGCTGGAGCACCGTTTACTTTTTATCATAATTGGGATATGGACAATAATGCTACCATGTTCTCTTGTTGCGTACCCACTACAGCCAAAGTAATATCCTCTGAAAGTGACATTTTAACAGGACAAATGCAACCCTTTAAAGCCGTAAAAGTAACATTAAAAGGCGACTATAAAAACCTAATTGAAGCTTGGGAGACCGGCATGAAATACGTAGCCGACAGCAATATGGAATTTACGGAAAATGGACCTATGCTTGAGGTTTACTTATCCGACCCTCAAACAGAACCCAATCCTGCCCATTGGATAACCGAAATATACATCGCTGTAAAATAAAAGGTGCACAATTTTAATCAGGTTTATTTTTAAAATACGGCAAGCCCATGGTTTTCCTTAAAGTGCTTAATTTTAAACTATATTTGTCAGGAAGACTTTTATAGCCTAAAATTTTTATACAAATGAAACAACTTGTACTGGTTTTTGTTGGTGGTGGTTTTGGCAGTGTTTTGCGATTTTTAATTGGAAAATACTTAAACAAACCTGACACTTACATACCTTACGGCACATTTACCGCAAACGTTTTAGGCTGTTTAGTTATTGGTGTGGTGTTAGGGCTGGCAGCAAAAAGCACATCACTTTCTCAAAATCATGTGCTTTTATTGGCATCGGGGTTTTGTGGTGGCTTTACCACCTTTTCTACGTTTGCTTACGAAAACCAAGTGCTTTTAAAATCTGGTGATTTTACTGGTTTTGCTCTTTATACTGTGGCCAGTTTTGTTCTGGGATTTTTAGCTGTTTTTTTAGGACTGTTTTTAGTTAAGTAAGAAAACTTGACTTTGTAAAAAATTTCAACTATTTTCGTTTAACGCTTAGGGCTATACGCAGTGAGGTTCTGGATTTCAAATCTTATGTAACTTCGTTACAACAATTTGAAATACAATTGGAATCTAGCCAAATTTCGTATAGCTGATTTTATTGCACGTTTTCCCTAAAATTAGCTTTAAATAGGTTTAAACATATTTTTTCAAACTTTAAGCAACATTAAAATTTAGTACTCGAAAAAATGACAAAAACAAATCAATCTTTTTACAAAAAACTAATGTTTTACTTGAAATACTTAAAGAAAAAATCATTTTTTTCAAACTTTGTTTTTTTTAGACTAAAATTAATTTCAGTTACATATCTAGTATTAATATATTCTTGTGACAAAAGCAGTGATTCTATTAATGACGAAGAAGCAATAAACGATCCTATATTGCAAATTGATAATGTATTACCTAATAAAGCTGATTTAGGAGATACACTATCCATAGTTGGAAAGAATTTTAAAAGAAGTGTGATTTTATATCTTAATGAAACAAAATTAGATATTGTTTTTAATAATGATTCTTTGGTTAAATTTAAAGTTCCATATGATGGATTCAATCCATTCGATTTCAAAATCAAAATTGACAATGGTGAAGGCGTTGACAAAATGGAAGTTTTAGCAACTCCTTTTCAATTATTTACACCTATTGTTGATTCAATTCCAGTTAATTTTAAATATGGGAAAGAAGTTGTTGTTTATGGTAAACATTTAACAAATTCACCAACAAAGAAAACAGATATTATATCCTTAAACAACGAGCAAATTACCGTTACTAGTCACAGTAAAGATTCCATTTCTTTTAAACTTCCTTATAATTTACAAAGTTTTAATCATGACTTATTGATAAAAGCCCAACTTCAAGAACTTGAAATCTTAAAAGGAGTAAAAATTCCTAAACCAACTATTACAGGTTCATCAAAAAACGAAGTAAAAGTTGGAGATGATATTATCATTTATTTATCTAATTTCTTTCCAGATATTACAGTTCTGAAGGACTTTTATATAGCCGATAATAAAGTAGAAATAACCCAAAGATATAGGGATTCCCTACTGGTTAAGATTCCTTTAGGCCCATATGAGAGTAGAGATATTGGAAGCCTAAAAATTAAAATGTTTAATACTGACCTTGAAAATAAGATAGATTTAAACCTTATTTCTAATTGGTACTTATGGTCATATAAAAGAGACCATGAGCTTACTGGTGGACTAGCTAGTGTACGCAATATAACATTGTCGAGTTTTTATGACAATAACAATAATGTGGCATATATTAATGTTTTTAAAAATAGTAGTGCAGAAAACAATGCCATATTCAAATATAGTCTAGAAAATAATATATGGGAAGAATCAATAATTCCTATATCCACAGATGGCATATTTGGACAACTATTTTATTTTTTTCCTTTAAATAATGGAATTCACACCTATTTGTATATAAAACGAGAAACTAATAACTTTTACAAATACAATTTACAAACCAATACAGTAACCCAGCTCCAAGACTTTGTAAATAATCAACTTATTCGACAGCCTACAGGATTCGTCCATAATGGTGAGTTATATTTTGGCCTGGGTTATACTGGTTCTAACTCTATATATCAAAATAGAAAAATCTGGAAATATCAAGAAAATAGTAATTCTTGGGAACAGATAACTGAAATTCCATTAGTAAATGATTACGATTTAAGAAATGGCCCTAGCATTTTTAAAAGCAATGGCAAGTTTTATATTGGAAACGGAGAACAACGCACAACTAATTTTTGGGAATTCACTCCTGATAATACCTGGGTTAGGAAAAGTGACATAACTAAACCTGTTCAAGGTGCTATCAATGTTCAAATTGATGACAGAGGATTTTATTATAATAATTATCTTAAAAACTTTTGGGAATATGATATTGGAAGCGATCAATGGTTTGAAAGAAATGACTTAAAAGCAGAAGGTTATAATTTCGGACCTGAGTATATGTTTATCCATAACAACTATGTTTATTTAATTGGTTATCAAGATGGATATCCCCCATCAAATACACTTTTTTTTAATCACGATCATATCATTTTAAGAACCGAACTTTCCAATTTCTAGCATTATGTTAAAAAACTTTTTTTATGCTTCCATATTATTATTCTTAGGTTTTAGCTGTCAAAAAGATGACCCTATTACAACTCCTGAAGCAATTAATTTAGAATTATCTGTTTCTGTTCCTCAAACAGGTGGCGTTAATTTAAAAGCCACTTATTCTGGTTTAAAGCTAAGTCAAATTTCTGAATCTGGTTTTTTATTATCAAACCAACCAGTACCAACTTTAAATAACTCAATCATTGTAGAAAGTAAAATAACAGGTAACCAAATAGAAAACACGGTTAACACTGATTTAATTTATAATGGTGAATATTTTGTTAGAGCATATATAAAAGTTGTAAGCAGCGAAATTTATTATAGTGAAGAGCAATCATTCGTATCTTTAGGATCTACAACTCCAATAATCAATGAAGTAACACAGCAAGCTCACTTATTAGATACTATCACAATTTCGGGTAATTATTTCACTACAAAAACCAACAATATTAAAGTATTACTGGGCGGTGAGTCAAGCAGAATACTTGTTTCTAATGACAGTATTATTAAATGCATTGTTCCTGTTACATTACAAACCTATAATCCAACAATTGAAGTTAAAGTATATGAGAAAAAAGTAACTTTTAATAATTTTACGTTGTTTAAACCAGAAATCACTTCGGTTTCATCTTTAAATGCCACTTTTAGAGACGAATTGACTATTATTGGAGATCATTTTGATTTTGAAAAACCAAGAAATAAAGTTTATTTTGGAAACGTAGAAGCTACCATTACCTATGCAGATAGAAACACTTTAAAAGTTTTAGTTCCTGATGATTTGGAAAGTGGTTCTGAACAAATAAAGGTTTCAGCTCAATTACAAGAAAATCAATTTAGCGATAGTTTTAAGCTTATACCACCATTAATTAACTTCGTTGAAAATAATGTATCTGCCACTCAAGATATCACTATACAAGGAGCCTATTTTCATCCAATATTGAATAGAAACAAGGTAATTTTTGAAGAAGCAGAAGCATATTTATTATCTGGAGACACCCAAAATATTAATACAAAAGTTCCTTACGGACCTTTCCCCAGAAGAAAAGCAATTGTAAAAGTTAAATTATTGGATTTAGTTGTTGAATATGAAGTTGAGCTTAATATTCTAAACAAGTGGGTTATGGTTTCTGAGAGTCTTCCTTTTCGATTTAGAAGAGGGCCAAAAAATGCCGTAGTTGTAAATGGCGTTGCTTATATTTTAGCACGAGAAAAAGATAATTACAATGATGATTCTTTATATCTATGGAAGTTTAATGATGAGAACTTTACATGGGTAAAAGTAAATACAAGTGTTCCTAGCCATGGCACATTTGCAAGTGGAATTCTAGAAACCAATGGTAACGAAATATTTTATTATACATCTAATTCGGATAACGAATTTTGGAAGTATTCAACAGAAAGCAATATTTGGTCAAAACTATCTGATTTTCCAGGTGCTAGAAGAGATTATTCTGCTCATTTCTCTATTGGGAATGACATCTATATTGGAATTGGCACGGATTTCCAACCATATACACCTGTAAGCTATAAGGATTTTTACAAGTATGATACATTGACTGACCAATGGAATCAAATTAGCGATTTACCTTTTGATATTTGGGGAGGACATAGAAGAACAGGAATGGCATGTTTTGTAATCAATAATATAGCATACTTGGCTGGAGGTGCATCAAATACAGGTGATGTAGATGCTTGGTCTTATAACCCAAATTCAGATTTATGGAAGCAAATTGCTGACTTTCCTCTAGCTAATAATGAATCTGTAGGATTTCAGATTAATGGATTAGGGTATGTCGTTGGAGGAGGTTATATTGGAGGAAGTAGACTTGGCAAATCATGGACATATTCTCCAAACAGAAATACTTGGGAAGAAAGTGATAGTATCATTCAAGGAAGAGGCTGGCATTTTTCTTTTGTAATAGGTGGCAAAGCTTTTATTGGAGGAGGAGACAATTATTCTGGAGGAAGTCCGCTAGACAATTTGTATGAATATATTCCATAATTTAATAATGTAAACTATTCGCTTTTTTACCATGATAAAAAAACACTACAAGTTCCTACTATTTATTTTATTAGGAATTACAATTTTCACTTGCGAGAAGAATGAACCAGAATCATTTGGAAATATTCAAGGTATTATTACTTCAAATGGTTTAAAAGTTAGTGGGGCTTCAATAATATTAGGCGCAATAGACCAGACAACAAGTGATTCTAAAGGCCAATATAGTTTTGAAGAAATAAAAGCTAATACCTATCAAATAAAAATATCAAAAGGAGGATATGCTCCCACAATTGAGAAAATAACTATACTGGGTGAACAGAATCAAGTTAAGAATTTCGAAATTATTAAAATTAGTGACCCAGTAATTTTCACAGGAACTATAACTGACATAACACAAACCTCGGCCACATTAAATGCAAATATTAATTTTTTAGGAACAGGTTATCCTGGAACAATTGAGCATGGACACTGCTGGTCTAAAACCCCTAATCCTACTGTAAATAACTCTAAAACAGAATTAGGAACACCAAATTCAATTGGTGAATATCAAAGTAAGATTACTGGGCTTGAAGCTAAAACACAATATTATGTTCGCGCTTACATTAAAATAGGTTCAATTATATTTTATGGCAATGAAATTGAATTTAAAGCAAAAGCTTACCCACCAGAAATAATCGATTTTAATCCTAAATTTGGTCCTATTAGAACAATTGTGGAAATTAGTGGAAATCAATTTTCGGAAATAATTTCAGAAAATATTGTAAAATTTGGCGATTTTACAGCAGAAATTGAATCTGCCACTGAAAACTTATTAGTTGTAAAAGTACCTTATGTTGATAATGCCCAAAAAGTAAATATTTCGGTTACGATTGAAGACAACACAAATACTTCACAAGATCTTTTTGATATATGGTTCCCTTGGGCACAAAAAAATAGTCAAAGTTCTAAAACATTTAATGCAGCTTCTTTTGTAAGTAATGGTTATGGCTACGTTATTGGGTCAAACAGCAAATTTATGCTGAAATATAATCCTGTATATGATTCATGGGAAAACAATCTGAGCTTACCAGAAGATTCGGGAAAAAAACCTTTTGCTTTTACATCTGAATCAAAAGTGTTTATTCTATTGGCCAATGGATTTTGGGAATACAATACAGAAACCAATAACTGGACGCAAAGAACTAATTTTCCCGGCAGATTGCAAACAGACAGAAGGTATAATTTCAATTTTAGCATAGATGGTAAATTTTATATTGGTAATTGTTACAATACCTATGACTTCTGGGAATATAATATAATTCAAGATTCTTGGAATAAAAAAGCTGATTTTATTGGAAATTTTGATACAAGTAATCCTGTATGGGGAAATTATACTTTTTCCCTTGATAAAAAAGGTTTTTTGGGAGTAAGTCAAACAGCATTTGGAATTAATACTCTTTGGGAATATAATCCCACTCAAGATTCATGGATAACTAAAACTCCAATACCTTCAAATGCATATAACTTGTACGCCAGTTTTATAATTAACAATGAAGCATATGTTGGGTTAGGAAGAAATTTTGAATGGGGTGATGGCTACGTATCAAACAAATTATGGAAATACAATATTAGCAATGACACATGGATTGAACTCCAAAACTCTCCAATTAATATGGCTGTTTATACTAGTTTTGGTATAAACAAAAAAGGTTATATTTTACCTGCTTACACAAAGTTTAATAACATCCTGAATGATGTTTGGGAATTTGATCCTTATAGAAATTAAGACACTAATTTAATTAGATTTCAAAATTAAGATGGCTATAAGTAATTGCTGGTTTTCGCCTACTTCTGAAAATCTACAAAGATTTTTAGCTTCGCGTATACTTGCAAAGTTAATTACTAACACAATCAACCACTTATAGCCGAGACCGCTAAACGAACATCCAGCCTTCAAATCTTTCACCCTTTGTTGAAAGCCTTCACTCCTGCTTCTATTCTAGTTTTTAAATAATTTTCGCGAGGCACTAACGGACAAGAATATTTATCGTTATAGGCACAATAGGGGTTATAAGCTTTGTTAAAATCTAAAATCAAGGTATCGCCTTCAGGAATACTCGCATCCAAATAGCGTCCACCTCCATAGCTTTCCAACCCGTTGGTTTCGTCCAAAAAAGGCAAAAACAGGTAATCTTCATAACTTTCTTCTTTAATCAAATCTTGATTTTGATAAACATTTAAGGTAAACGACTCACCTTTTAAAGTAAAAGACAACTCACCATATTTTACATAGATGGGCAACCTATCGGTTGTGGTTTTCATTTTAAATTCCTTTTGGTTAGGTGTTCTTTTGAAGGTAGCTTTTACTACATAGGCCGAATCGGGCTTAAAAAAATCCAAACCTTCAAAATGCTTTAAATCTTTCTTTTTTAATGGCGAAGTTGAAGCATCTTTAAACTTAGCATTCTGCTCTTTTTGATAGGCCGTTTCGCCTTTAACCAAGCGTTTTTTTTGGGCACAACCCGTTAAACAAATTAGAACACATATAAGGGTGATTAGTTTCTTCATCTTAAAAAATTTCAATTCAAAAACGCAACTTACAAATATTTTGTCTAGCTTTGACAAATCAAATAAAGCAAAAATGCGCAATAACATCACAATTTGTAAAAAACAAAGAACCGTTTCTTATAAGGGAGGTCGTGCTTGTTATATATTGTGGTGATGTAATTATAAAATAATACAATATTTAAAAGTCCGACGTCACCGTCGGACTTTTTATTTTTAGTGGATATCCATTTTAAAAAACTAAACCATGTAGCAAAAACACAAACTAACAACATTATGAAAACTTTATTCAACAATTACCTGAACACGTTTAACGGACTTTCCCGCGAAGTTTGGTGGTTAGCTTTAATTACGCTAATTAACCGAGCTGGCACGATGGTAGTTCCGTTTTTATCGCTTTACCTAAACGAAAGTTTAGGGTTTACGTTCAGCCAAATTGGTTGGATTATGACCGCTTTTGGGTTGGGATCAGTAATTGGTTCTTGGTTAGGCGGCCGGTTGACCGATAAAATTGGTTTTTATAAAGTTATGGTTTTTAGTTTACTAAGTACCGGTGTATTGTTTATTGTCCTTCAGTTTTTAAAAACTTATGCAGCCTTTTGTTTTGGTATTCTTTTGGTAATGTTTGTGGCCGATATGTTCCGGCCAGCCATGTTTGTAGCCCTTAGTGCGTACAGCAAACCTGAGAATAAAACACGCTCTGTCACCCTTATTCGATTGGCTATAAATTTAGGATTCTCAGCAGGACCAGCTATCGGCGGACTCATTATTACCGCCCTTAGCTATAATGGGCTATTTTGGGTAGATGGCATTACCTGTATATTGGCCGTTTGGGTACTCATTACCGTGTTAAACCCAAAAACAACCAACGTATTAGACGATGTTAACATTGAAAACCCAAAATCGGCTTATAAAGACAAAGCTTTTTTAATTTTCTTGGTGGCTATGGTGATGTTTGGCGTGGTATTTTTACAATATTTTTCAACCATGCCGCTTTACTACAAAGAAGCTCATTTTTTAACCGAACTGGAAATAGGAATTCTGTTGGGTGCCAATGGCTTTTTTATTTTTGTTTTTGAAATGCCGCTTATAAAATGGTTGGAAAATTCACGTTTTACAAAAACCGGACTCATGATTTTTGGTGCCATTTTAACTGGAGCGAGCTTTATTATTTTAAACCTTACCGATTGGAAAGGCGTTTTAATATTGGGCATGTTACTCATGACGTTTGGGGAAATGGTAACTTTCCCTTTTTCGAATGCTTTTGCCCTCGATAGGGCAAAAAAAGGCAATCAAGGCGAATATATGGCACTGTACTCGATAGCGTTTTCTATCGCTCATATTTTTGGGCACAACGCAGGCATGCGCATGGCTGATTATATGGGGTTTGATAACACGTGGGCCATCATTACACTTTTGGCGACGTTTTGTGTATTTTTGCTGTTCGTTTTAAGGCAGTATTTAAATGCGAAAAAAGCCAAAAGGTTAAAATCTGCACTTGAATATTAACGGAATTAAAAAACACGAATTAAATTTATAAATGGAAGGATTGGAAGAAAAAAAAGAAGTGATTATTATTGGTGGCGGGCCTATTGGAATTGCCTGCGCCTTGGAATGTAAAAAGCGAGGTTGGGATTATTTAATAATTGAAAAAGGGGCCCTTACCAATTCGTTGTTCAATTACCCCAAAAATATGACCTTCTTTTCAACTTCAGAAAAACTTGAAATTGATGAGATTCCATTTATAAGCAACAACCCAAAACCCAACAGAGACGAGGCTTTGGAATATTACAGGCGGGTTACAACATCCAACCAATTAAACATTCATTTATATGAAAATGTGGTATCGGTTGAAAAACAAGCCAAACATTTTAAAGTAATCACAAGCAAATCGAGTTATTTCGCCAATCATGTTATTATTTGTACTGGCTTTTATGATATCCCTAAGCTGTTAAATGTACGTGGTGAACACCGAAGCAAAGTCACGCACTATTACAAAGAAGCCCATAACTACAGTATGCAAGATGTGGTTGTGGTTGGCGCTAGTAATTCGGCTGTTGATGCGGCTCTAGAAATATGGCGAAAAGGTGGACGTGTAACCATGGTAGTCCGTGGTGAAAGCATTGGAGAGCGCGTTAAATATTGGGTGCGGCCAGATATTATAAACCGTATAGAGGAAGGTAGTATAACCGCTTATTTTAATTCTGAAATTACTGAAATTGAAGAGGAAGAAGTTATTATAAAAACGCCCGATGGAACCGTTATAATTCCAAACGACTATGTTGTTGCGCTAACGGGGTACTTACCTAATTTCGACTTGCTGTCCGATAGTGGCATCACCGTTTCAAATGACGGAAAACGCATACCGACCTATAACAGTGAAACCATGGAAACCAATATTGAAGGTTTGTATTTGGCAGGTGTTATTTGCGGTGGAAAGGAAACACATAAATGGTTTATTGAAAACTCGAGAATTCATGCGAAATTAATAGCAAAACACATTGAAAAAAAGAAAAACGGGTGAATTTAAACCAAGTTACCATACCATCAACTAACCTTGAAAAGTCGGTTGCTTTTTACACCACTTTGGGTTTACGGCTAATTGTAGATTCCATTCCTCGTTATGCACGGTTTGAATGCCCTGATGGCACTACCACATTATCGTTACACCACGTTGAAAAATTGCCCAAAGGACCAGGCATTACTATTTATTTTGAGGATGAGCATTTAGATGAGTGGTTTAAAATACTTCAACAAAAAGGTCTTGTTTTTAGCCTACCACCAACAAACCAACCTTGGTTATGGTGCGAAGCCCATTTACAGGACCCCGACGGGCATCAAATTATTCTGTACCAAGCTGGTAAAAACCGAAAAAATCCGCCCTGGCGAATTAACTAACAATATTCCTATTTTATGGGAATAACCGCTTTTTGTTTTACTACTCGTGATAGCACAATTTGGGTTTTCGACTCACCATAGGTTATCAACTGATCAATAAAAGATTCGAGGTGCTTATTATTTTTTAAAACCACTTCCATCACTATATTTTCGTCACCTGTAATACGGTAACAGTTAATAACCTCATCATAGGTTTTCACTTTTTCCAAAAAAGGCTTCAGCTTCCCCATAAATGCCCTCAACGTTATAATTGCTTTTAATTGATAGCCCATTTCGTAAGGAGACACAATAGCCTTATAAGCTTCAATAACGCCTAAATCTTCCATTTTTTTTATACGCTCAGAAACAGCAGGTGAACTAATTCCCACTTGGCGGCCAATTTCTGCATTGCTCATGCGCGCATCTTGTTGCAAACACCTTAAAATTTTGCTATTAATCGAATCTATCTCCATTTAAAAGAAAACTAACATTAAAAACTTAAATTCTAAAGTAAAAGTACAAAATTACTTTAAAACCTAAAGACGAATCTCATTTCTTGTGAGTAATTTTGATAAAATTGCTATCAGGAATAGATTATGTTACACAATACCCCATCAAACCTATCGGAATTACCGGTTTATAGAAAAGCCTTAGAGATTTTTGCACTATCGCAAAACATCTCTACATATCTAAACCACGACCTATCTTCATTAAAACCAGATGGTTCTGAAGACCAAAGTATTTATTTTTCAGGCGATATCGTTCAGCAATCTGTATCTCTGGCTCCTGAAATTGTAAATGCCGAACGGCAACGCTATTCCGATAAAAAAGACAAGCATTTAGCTTCATTAAGAAAATTAACCAACAAGCTTTACAAAAGCTCATATAGGTTAGAGCGTTCCAATAGTAATGGCAAAGACTTTTTACCTATTTTACGAAGTGAGCTTAAAAAGTTTAAAAAACTACAACGCTCTTGGATGTTGAGTTTGTAGTTGTCTAGTTCTCTTGATTTCTCTTCGATTTTAAAAAAGAAATTATATAGAATCAGTCAAAGGTTAAAACACAAGCATAAACACTATTTTTTTGCTATTAAAAGCACTGTGTTAATTTTTACATATTCCTACGATATTGTCCCCCAACCTCAAACAACGCATGGGTAATTTGGCCTAAAGAACAAACCTTACAGACTTCCATAAGCGACTCAAAAATATTTTCATTATTGATAGCTTTTTGTTGAAGCTGTTTCAAAAGCATATCTGTATCGTGGTTTTTATGAAGGTTTTTGAGTGTTTGTATTTGAAGTTGCTTTTCTTCCTCAGTGGCACGTATTACTTCCATAGGCAATACGGTTGGCGAGCCCTTACTACTCAAAAAGGTGTTAACACCAATAATGGGATATTTGCCACTGTGTTTTAAGGTTTCGTAATGCAAACTTTCTTCCTGGATTTTACTGCGTTGGTACATGGTTTCCATGGCACCCAAAACGCCACCACGTTCGGTAATTCTATCAAATTCCAACAAAACGGCTTCCTCAACCAAATCGGTTAATTCTTCAATTATAAAGGCCCCCTGAATGGGATTTTCGTTTTTAGCTAAGCCCAACTCTTTATTGATAATCAACTGAATGGCCATAGCACGCCGTACACTTTCTTCGGTTGGTGTGGTTATGGCTTCGTCGTAAGCATTGGTATGTAACGAATTGCAATTATCGTAAATGGCATATAGTGCCTGAAGTGTGGTTCGGATATCATTAAAATCGATTTCTTGGGCATGCAAGCTCCTTCCCGATGTTTGGATATGATACTTTAACATTTGTGCCCGTGGATTTGCTCCATATTTGTATTTCATGGCTTTCGACCAAATTTTACGGGCTACACGACCAATAACGGCATATTCTGGGTCGATACCGTTGGAAAAAAAGAACGACAAATTGGGGCCAAATTTATTGATATCCATGCCTCGGCTTAAATAGTACTCTACGTAAGTAAAGCCATTAGATAAGGTTAGCGCCAACTGCGTAATAGGATTGGCGCCTGCCTCGGCAATGTGGTAACCTGAAATAGAAACCGAATAAAAGTTTCGGATATTATTCTCGATAAAATATTCCTGAACGTCGCCCATTAAACGCAAGGCAAATTCGGTTGAAAATATACAGGTGTTTTGCGCTTGGTCTTCTTTTAAAATATCTGCCTGAACTGTACCTCGTACTTGGGCTATTGTTTTAGCTTTAATATCTTTATAAACTTCTGGTGGCAACACTTGGTCTCCCGTAACACCAAGAAGCATAAGTCCTAAGCCATCGTTTTCATCTGGGAGCGGGCCATTATATTTGGGACGTTCCTTAGCTTCATAAATTTTTGATATTTTCGATTCAACCTCTTTTTCAAGTCCGTTCTCTTTAATGTAAATCTCGCATTGCTGATCTATGGCCGCATTCATAAAAAAGCCCAATAACATAGGGGCTGGGCCGTTAATGGTCATACTTACCGAGGTCATTTTATCGGCCAAATTAAATCCGGAGTACAGTTTTTTTGCATCATCCAAACAACAAATAGACACACCGGCATTACCTATTTTACCATATATATCGGGACGAAAATCGGGGTCATTGCCATAGAGCGTGACACTATCAAATGCTGTTGATAAACGCTTAGCCGGCAATTCGGCACTAACATAATGAAATCGCCTATTAGTACGTTCTGGACCGCCCTCTCCTGCAAACATTCTTGTAGGGTCTTCACCTGTTCGCTTAAAGGGATATAAACCAGCCGTATACGGAAATTCACCAGGCACATTTTCCTGTAAACACCACTTTAAAATATCGCCCCATGCTTTATATTTTGGAAAAACAACTTTTGGAATTTGTGTATGGGATAGCGACTCAGTATGCGTTTCTATTTTTATGGCTTTTCCTCTAACTTCAAAGGTATAAGTAGGCTTTTTATAAGATGCTACCTTATCGTTCCAGTTTAAAATAGTTTCCCAATGGCTCGTGCTTAAATTAAACTTTACCCTGTCAAATTCTTTTAACAATGACGTTAAAAATTCTTTGTCGTTTTCATTTTGGGCATGTTTTAGAATTTTATCAGAATCCAATCCATTTTTATTAAGGAATGATTGTTGTGTTTCACTCGCCACAACATTGCTAACAGAACATATCGTTTTATAAATGGCGTACAAACTTTGAGCTATTTCGGATTGTTTTGAGGATATCATATCATAATCCCTGTTACTTTCGGCTATCTCTGACAAATAACGCACCCTTGAAGGCGGAATAACATAAATCTTTTCGCTAATCTCGTTTGAGGCGGTAAACGTTGATTTAAAATCGGCATTACCTTTTTTACTCAACTTATTCATTACAGCCTGATAAAGTACATTCATTCCAGGATCATTAAACTGCGAAGCGATAGTCCCAAAGATTGGCAAATCGTCTAGCGAGGTCTCCCAAAGCCCATGGTTTCGCATGTACTGTTTTTTTACGTCGCGCAAAGCATCCTGTGCTCCTTTTTTATCAAATTTATTGATGGCCACAAGATCTGCAAAATCCAACATATCAATTTTTTCGAGCTGTGTTGCTGCTCCAAACTCTGGTGTCATCACATAAAGCGAAACATCGGAATGTTCTATAATTTCGGTATCGGACTGCCCAATACCAGAGGTTTCTAAAATAATCAAGTCGAATGCTGCTGCCCTTAAAATGGCTACTGCTTCGTTTACATGTTTAGACAGTGCTAAATTAGACTGTCTGGTTGCCAAACTGCGCATATACACACGCGGATTGTTTATGGCATTCATACGAATGCGGTCTCCTAACAAAGCGCCACCTGTTTTTCTTTTTGAAGGATCTACCGAAATAATACCGACTGTTTTTTCAGGAAAATCGTTTAGAAAGCGCCTTACCAATTCATCTACCAAACTAGATTTTCCAGCACCACCAGTACCAGTTATCCCCAACACAACAGCTCCTTTTTTTGTTTTAGAAGCTTCAAAATCTTGATTTATTCCTGAAAATAGTTCCTCGAATTCTTCGGGTCTGTTTTCAGCAAGTGAAATTAATCTGCCAATAGTACTAACCTCTTTATGCTTTAAGTCTTCAGCAATATTTTCTGGTTTTTGAAATGCTGGAATTGGATTATCAGATTCCTCAACCAAATCATTTATCATACCCTGCAATCCCATTTTGCGTCCGTCGTCAGGAGAATAAATACGCGTGATGCCGTAAGCCATCAAATCCTTAATTTCAGAAGGTAAAATGACACCGCCGCCACCACCAAAAACCTTAATATGTCCCGCTCCTTTTTCTTTCAATAGGTCGAACATATACTTAAAATATTCATTGTGTCCACCTTGATATGAGGTTAAGCAAATGGCTTGCACATCTTCTTGAATAGCAGTATTTACCACCTCTTCAACACTTCGGTCGTGCCCTAAATGAATAACTTCAACCCCAGTACTTTGAATGATACGGCGCATAATATTTATGGAAGCATCGTGCCCATCAAAGAGTGAAGCGGCTGTGACCATGCGTACATGGTGTTTTGGTTTATATGGAGAGATTTGTTTCATTCGTAAAAAACATTAAAATAACGTAATGCAATTTACGAAATATTCAAAAATATTAGACATTTACATTAAAATATCTAAAATTATTAATCCTTATTCAACCCCAATTAATTTTACATTATTTTTAGCCTTTAAATTGAGGAATGCATGAACAAGATTACCATTTTAATCATTTGTAAAGACCGACCAAACATTATTGCTTCAGTAACCAATTTTATATCAGGAAACCAAGGAAATATTGTTTACATAGACCAACACGTAGATCGAGAGCAGGATATCTTTTTCATGCGCTTGGAAAGCGAATTTGTAGATGACACGTTTGATACAGAAATTTTTAAAGCAGAGTTTAAAGCCAATATTGCTGATAATTTTAAGATGAAATGGCGCATTTATTCTTCTGAACACAAACCCAAAATGGCCCTTTTTATTTCTAAATACGACCATTGTTTATACGATTTGTTGGGACGCTACAACTCGGGAGAACTTAATTTAGAAATTCCTTTTATTATCAGCAACCACGATACATTAAAACCTATTGCCGATAATTTTAACATCCCCTTTTACCATATTCCTGTCACCAAAGACACAAAAGAAGCTGCAGAAAACAAACAATTAGAACTTCTTGAAGAACACAATATAGACTTTATTGTACTTGCCAGATACATGCAAATTGTTTCGAGTAAACTAATTGACAAGTACACCAATAAAATCATCAATATTCATCATTCTTTCTTACCGGCATTTGTTGGAGCCAAGCCTTACCACTCGGCTTACAAGCGTGGTGTAAAAATTATTGGTGCCACTAGCCATTATGTAACCGAAGAATTGGATGCCGGCCCTATAATTGAACAAGATGTTACTCGGGTTACGCATGCACATTCTATTTCTGATTTAATAGCCAAAGGCAGGGATTTAGAAAAAATAGTTTTGGCCAATGCTGTAAAATTGCATGCGAACCGAAAAGTAATGGTCTTTAATAACAAAACGGTTATTTTTTCTTAATAGTGACTTCTTTTAATTTTCTTAGATTTAAATCCATAAAATAAAACCCAATATCATGACTCGTAAAATTTTAGCCTTCTTTTTTTTATTAAACCTTACGGCTTGTGCCGAACTGCAGCAAGTGGTTAGCCAACTCCCTCAAGGAGAAACCATTGGCAACGACCAGATTGCTTCTGGCCTAAGACAAGCACTTGATTTTGGCATAGACAAACAAGTAACCAAGCTTACCCAAACCGATGGCTTTTATAAAAATGAATTGGTTAAGATTTTATTACCCGAAGAACTTCAGAAAGTCGATAAAGCCTTACGTGATATTGGTTTAGGGAACTTAGCCGACGAAGGATTAAAAGTACTCAATAGAGCTGCTGAGGATGCCGTAAAAGAAGCTACGCCTATTTTTGTTGACGCTGTAAAGGGTATCACTTTTACCGATGCAAAAAATATCCTTTTAGGCAACGACGATGCCGCTACCCAATACCTAACTTCGAAAACGAAAACAGCCCTTTACGACAAATTTAATCCTGTTATAAAAAATTCATTCAGTAAAGTTGGGGCTGACACCATTTGGAACAACCTAATTACTAAATACAACAGTATACCTTTTACAAATGACGTTAATCCTGATTTAACTGATTATGTAACCGTAGAAGCCTTAGAAGGTGTATACACTATGATTGCTATTGAAGAAAAAGAAATTAGAACAAAACTGTCTTCAAGAACCACAGACTTGCTTAGAAAAGTTTTTGCATTGCAAGATTAAGAGAAACTTAAAAATATTTTAAAGCCGAATGCAAACCATTCGGCTTTTTTGTTTAAACGTATAATGATTTAAACAAAACATTATTCAAATTTTCAAATTTGAACAAAATAATGTATATTTAATTACTTGTTAACCAACCCCTAATGAAAAGATTCGATCAAATAAAAAATCGAGAGGATAAACTGAGCAAACAATACAAATCTTTGGTCGAACAAGCCTATAACTTCAGACAAACAGACTCAGCTTTAAGTGATATTTCAGAATACAAAGCCATAAAACTTCTCAACAAGCTCAATAAGCTGAAATATTTTTACCGTGACCAACAAAAAACGGCCATTTAAATTTTTTATCAATTCCTTAACATTATAATGACGTCTGAATAAGACGTTTACACGTAATTTGTATATAAAAGGAACGTTATGAATACACATTTTTGCAAAGTGGGCAAAATCAAGCCCAATCTAAACAAGTTAGTGAGTTTAAAAGACTTAGAAAATAGAATAGCTAATTTTGTTGATGACACTAGTAAACTAGATGACTCTCAAGATTTAAACGGAGCGTTTTAAAGTACCTAAATGCTTTTAGCAACCTAGAGCCATACCAAGAAAACATTTCCCCATCAACCAATATAACTTTAGCATTAGGAAAGTTTACTTGGATGTTTTTTTTATGTTTTTCTTTAAACGGGTAAGGCTCACTGGACAGCAAAACAACATCAGTCTTTTTTAAGATACCTGATGTTTTAAAATCAATTTCCGGGTAGCGATTTTTTCCTTTATAAAGATTCGTAAACTTATTAAGCTCCAAAAGGCAATTTATAAAAGTATTGTTGGCTGCCACCATCCAAGGCGATTTCCAGATAAAATAAACCACATGTAGCGCTCGCCGATTTTCTAAAAACACTTTAAAATCGGTAACCTCTGCTTCTATTAGGGTAGACATCTTTTCGGCCTCCTTTTGTCTATCAAATAAAACACCATATTGATTAATAAGCTCAATACTATCGGAAATAGTATAAATATCGGAAACGTGTACCGGGCAGATGGTTTCACAAGCTTCAACAATTTCCTTAGTATTTTCTTCTTTATTACTAAGAATTATATCAAGTTTAAGGACTAAGATTTTATCTAAATGAATATTTTTGGTTCCCCCCACCACAGTAACTTGATTCATTATATTCTTAGGGTGTACACAAAACTTAGTTACACCAACTAACGAATCCTCCAATCCCAAATCGCATAGTAACTCTGTTTGACTAGGTACTAAAGAAACTATTCGCCTTGGAACACTTTTTATTGCAACTGTTCTTTGTAATTGATCTAAAACTTCCAAAACGTATTATGTTATTATAATATACTATTTTCTATTCTACTAATAGTCAGTAAAACTATAGAGCCTATTACAGACACTGGCAATAGAACATTCCCTATCGTTGACATCTTTTTATCTTTAATTTGGATTCTCTTTATGCTATCCCTACCTATCAAGGTTCTAAAAGCCTCTCCTCTTTTTTTCTTTACACCGAAAATTTTGTTATCGACCACCTCAAGACTACTAAACTTAATAAATTCACCATCAATCATTTTAATCCTAACCTTTACATTCGGCTCAGAAGCTGCCTCTATTGTTGCAGGTTCTGATTTATATACAACGCAACCTTGAAGAAACACTAATAATGTAAAAAAACATGTAATAATTTTTAAATGACTTCTAATTGATTTCATGACTACACCCATTGATAAATTGATAACTTAATCTTTATAATTTACGAATAATAAATGTCAGAAAAACAAAAAATAGATTATAAAAATCAAACTGATAAACTGGCTGTATTCAAACTGATAAACTGGCTGTATATTAAACGGCCTATAAAATTTATGGACACCGTCTAAAATCTCCAAGACGAATTATGTTTGATTTTTAAATATTTAATAAAAGAAACTAAGCTGAAAGAATCTCTGCCATTTCTACCTGTAACTCTCTTGCTTTTTCAGCAGCTACCTCGGCGTAATCTTCTCCTTTTGAAGCATAAATAATACCTCTTGAAGAATTAATTAACAGACCAACCGCATCATTCATACCGTATTTGCAAACATCTTGTAAACTTCCACCTTGGGCGCCTACTCCTGGCACCAACAAAAAGCTATCAGGTATAATTTGACGAATTTCAGCTAAATACTCTGCTTTCGTTGCTCCAACCACATACATTAAATTTTGGGCATTCTCCCATGTTTTTGAGGTTTCCACTACTTGCTTATAAAGCTCTTTACCATCTACCGTTTTGGTTTGAAAATCGAATGCGCCTTTATTGGAAGTCAACGCTAACAAAATGGTATGTTTATTTTTAAACGCCAAAAAAGGTTCAACGGAATCTTTTCCCATATATGGTGCTACGGTAACCGAATTGAATGCCATATCTTCAAAAAAGGCTTTTGCGTACATGCTACTTGTATTTCCAATATCTCCACGCTTGGCATCTGCGATGGTAAAAATTTCTGGATAGTTTTCATTTAAATAATTAATCGTTTTTTCGAGAGCCTTCCATCCTTTAAGCCCGTAAGCCTCATAAAAAGCCGTATTAGGCTTATATGCTACGCACAAATGATGCGTAGCATCAATTATAGCTTTATTAAATGCAAAAATGGGATCTTCTTCTTTTAAAAGATGCTCTGGTATTTTATTTAAATCGACATCCAATCCAATGCAGAGAAAGGATTTCTTTTTGTGGATTTGGTTTACTAGTTCGGTTGTCGTCATGCCTTCTTCATCCTCGTTGAGGAAATTTCAACAGATTACCATAACAGCTTTGCGCTAACAGCAATCATCTATATTTTATTTTTTTATTGTAAAATGTTTAAATAGTATCGTCGCTGGCCTTCAGTTTCTCTGTGTTTTCAGCCAATTGCAACTCATCTATTATTTTTTGAATATCGCCATTAACAATATTTTGCAAATCGTAAAGTGTAAGCCCAATTCTATGGTCGGTAACGCGGCCTTGCGGATAGTTGTACGTTCTAATTTTAGCACTTCTATCACCACTACTTACCATACTACCTCGTTTGGCGGCATCTTCTTCCTGCTTTTTGGCCAATTCTAAATCGTACAAGCGCGAACGCAATACCTTAAAAGCCTTTTCCTTATTCTTATGCTGCGACTTTTGGTCTTGACACTGCGCCACTAAACCTGTAGGCTCGTGGGTTAATCGTACTGCTGAATAGGTTGTGTTTACTGATTGCCCTCCTGGACCAGACGAACAGAAATAATCAATACGCACATCCTTAGGGTTTATTTCTACATCAAATTCTTCTGCCTCAGGAAATACCATAACCGTTGCTGCACTGGTATGCACACGCCCCTGCGTTTCGGTTTGTGGCACGCGCTGCACACGATGAACCCCAGCTTCAAACTTTAAGGTACCGTAAACATCCTCACCCGAAACCTCAAATTGAATTTCTTTAAATCCACCATTGGTACCTTCACTAAAATCTACCGTATCTACACGCCAACCTTTGCTTTCGCAATATTTAGTGTACATTCTATACAAATCACCAGCAAAAATACTCGCCTCATCACCTCCGGTACCGGCACGTAACTCAACAACGGCATTTTTAGAATCTTCAGGGTCTTTGGGTATTAAAAGCACTTTTATCTCCTCTTCCAATTTCGGAATCCCTTCTTTGGCTTCATCGTACTGCATTTTGGCCATCTCAACCATTTCTGGATCGCTCCCATCAGCTATTATTTCTTCGGCCTCAGCCAAATTATTGGTAAGTTCGATGTATTGCTCGCGCTTGTCCATCAAGATTCGCAAATCTTTATACTCCCTATTCAACTCAACATAACGCTTCTGGTCTGAAATAATATCGGGCTGGATAATTAAATCGCTAACCTCATCAAAACGCTGTTTTACTATTTGTAATTTCTCTAACATCTGCCTTTTTTATTGGGTATCAAAAATACGATAATTTATCAATTTACAATGCTTGCAAAGTGGTGTTATACCGTATTGTTAAAATAATTATCATGCTCAAAGCGTTATTATAATTACCTATGCAGCAATTATTCTCCCTATTTGTTTTTTACAGACCATATATATTGTGGTCGTTTGGAATAAATGCTATTTTTTCATTTTTGAAATTCAACATTGTTCCTATACTTATAGCTAAACTACTCTTAGTCCTGTTTTTATGGTATATCCAGAGCGAAACTCCTCAAAAGCGCAAGTTGTTATTTTATAAAAACTTAGGCCTTTCATCCCTCAAACTGTTTTCTTTTTTGTTTATAATTGACCTTATTTTTTCTTTACCTTTTCTGCTCATTCTGAAAGCTTTTATATGACCGCTGAAATTGATAATGTTGAACTTTATTTTAAGGAAAAACGTATTTTAAGCGGTATTTACCTAAAGGCTGAAACAGGAAAAGTCACCGCTATTCTTGGTAGCAACGGCTCTGGAAAAAGCTGTTTGCTAAATATTATTTTTGGTAGCCTAATCCCGAAATACAAATTAATCAGATTAAACGGCAAACCCGTTTTAAGGCCATTGTACCAAAAAAAATTAGCAGCTTATTTACCCCAAAATCATTTTACTCCGCAAAACCTTAGGGTTATTGAAGCTTTTAAACTATTTAATGTTTCTTGGGATAGCTTCACTAAAACCTTTAAACATTTTGAAGCTTATAAGAATTACAAATTTAAAACCTTATCGGGTGGCGAACGCCGACTAGTTGAAACCTATATTATTCTGAAAATGCAAAGAAACCTAATATTATTAGATGAACCATTTTCTCATTTAGCACCGCTATATATCGAAAAATTAAACCAGATTATAAAGGAAGAAAAAAAACACAAAGCTATTATTGTAACGGACCATATGTACAGTCAACTCATCGACATATCTGATGATATTTACTTATTGAAAAATGGAAATTCAAAACAAATAAATAACATAAAAGAACTTGAATATTATAAATACCTTAATGCCGGTACTTTAACCTAAACAAAAAAAAGGAAGCCTTGATAGCTCCCCTTTTTTAAAAACACTTAAAAATAACAGGATATTATCCACATTTAGAAGAACCACAATCTTTACAGGTTAAGCAGCCTTCTTGGTAAATCAAGTTTTCAGATTTACAATTATCACATTGTTGGCCTTTGGCCTGCGTACCATCTTCAACATAACGTTTTAAGGCACGAACCACGCCATTCTTCCATGTGTTGATTGACTCACTGTCGAGTTGCAAACTGTTTATTAAATCAACAATTTTATCAATAGGCATGCCATGACGCAGGGTACTTGAAATCAGTTTAGCATAATTCCAAAACTCAGGATTGAACTTATGCGATAGCCCTTCAATTGTAGTTTTATAACCTCTTTTATTTTTGTACTGAAAATCGTAGCGCTTGGTGCCGTCTTCGTTTCTATTTTTGATGATAAGTCCGCTATTGGCCCAACGCGGAATTAAAATACCATCCTCATCATCTGCCAAACCTGTAAATATCTCATAAGGCTTTCCATCTATCAAACCTATAAAAGCAATCCATTTTTCTTTGTTGTTCTGAAAGCGCACGACATCGGCCTCTAAAACTTGAGGGCGCTTTGTTGGAAACGTCGTTAATGTATCTTCAGCCGACTCTTCCTTTTTATCATCATTGGAAATCAGGACCCCAGAACGTGATCCATCCCTATAAACCGTTACGCCTTTACAACCAACTTCCCAGGCCTTCAAGTAAAGCTCTCCAACCAAATCCTCCGAAACATCGCTGGGCAAATTAATGGTGACACTAATAGAATGGTCTACCCACTTTTGGATGGCGCCTTGCATACTTACTTTACTTAACCAATCGACATCGTTGGATGTAGCTTTGTAATAAGGCGATTTTTTGATTAATCCATCAATTTCTTCTTGCGAGTAATTTTTAGAAGTATCGATATTGTTCACCTTCATCCATTGTTTAAAACGGTGATGGAACACCACATATTCTTCCCAGGAGTCTCCTACCTCATCAATAAAATCAACACGTACGTCTTTGTCATTCGGGTTTACCTTTCTTCTACGCTTATAAACCGGCATAAAAACAGGCTCGATACCCGATGTGGTTTGCGTCATTAAACTGGTAGTACCCGTTGGTGCTATGGTTAAGAGCGCAATATTTCTCCTACCATATTCCAACATTTCGTAGTACAACTTGCTATCTGCCTCTTTCAATCTATTAATAAACGGATTATTTTTTTCGCGTTCAGCATCAAAAATGGCAAATGCACCGCGTTCTTTTGCTAAATGTACAGAAGCACGATAGGCCTCAATGGCTATGGTTTTGTGAACCTCTAATGAAAATGCATTTCCAGTCTCGCTACCATATTGAATACCCAATGCAGCCAACATATCGCCTTCTCCAGTGATTCCCACACCTGTTCTGCGTCCCTCTTGCGCTTTCTTTTGGATGTTGACCCAAAGATTACGTTCTGTTGCTTTTATTTCATCTAACTCAGGGTCTTCATCTATTTTTTGTAAAATCTTATCAATTTTTTCTAATTCCAAATCGATGATATCGTCCATGATACGCTGCGCAGCGGCAACATGTTTTTTAAACAATTCAAAATTGAAAGCCGCTTCTTCCGTAAATGGGTTCTCCACGTACGAGAACAAATTTATGGCCAACAACCTACACGAATCGTAAGGGCAGAGCGGAATTTCACCACATGGATTTGTTGATACCGTTTTATAGCCTAAATCGGCGTAACAATCTGGCACCGACTCGTTAATAATGGTATCCCAAAACAAAATGCCAGGCTCGGCCGATTTCCAAGCATTGTGTACAATTTTCTTCCAAAGCGATGTGGCATCCACCCGTTTGGTAACCTTAGGGTTTTCGCTAAAAATTGGATATTTTTGAACGTACTCACCATCGTTTTTAACGGCCTGCATAAAACTATCGTCAATACGAACCGAAACATTAGCTCCAGTAACTTTCCCCTGTTCTAATTTTGCATTTATAAAATCTTCAGAATCTGGATGGTTAATGGAAACCGAAAGCATTAATGCACCGCGTCTTCCATCTTGTGCTACCTCGCGGGTTGAGTTGGAATAGCGCTCCATAAATGGCACAATTCCTGTTGAAGTCAAGGCCGAATTCTTTACCGCAGAGCCTTTTGGGCGGATGTGCGACAAGTCGTGCCCAACGCCGCCTCGACGTTTCATAAGCTGTACCTGCTCTTGATCAATCTTCATAATACCACCATAAGAATCTGATTGGCCAGCATTACCAATAACAAAACAGTTTGAAAGCGATACAATTTGAAAAGGGTTGCCAATACCCGCCATTGGGCTACCTTGCGGCACAATATACTTGAAATCTTTAATTAGACTGAAAACATCATCTTCGGTAAACGGATTAGCGTATTTAGTTTCAATTCGGGCTATCTCCTTAGCAATACGCCTGTGCATATCGTTTGGAGTAAGTTCATAAATATTGCCATCAGAATCCTTCAAGGCATATTTATTTAACCAAACACGAGCCGCTAAATCATCATTATTGAAGTATTCTAGGCTCGCATTAAACGCTTCTTCTTGGGTGAAGGTTTTCCGTGGGGTTTTGGCTAGTTCTGCTTTCATTAGTAAACTGTATATTTTAAGGTTATTAGGTTAATTGAAGATTTAAATTAACCATAAATATACAATTTAAAACATGATAAAAGTCATGGAGTTTTCAACAAAAAACACTTAAATAATTAACATACAGTATTTTAAAAATTTATCAACATTAAAAAGTTAACAAATTTTAAAAAGAAACAACATCTTTCTTTTTAGAAGTCTACGGCAAAACCTATGCCTAAAAATTGCTTCCACTGTATTTTGGCACCCGCTTCGTCGAACTCCCCTTCCTCGGTTTTTGAAGGCTCTTTGGTTTTTATATCGTCATCGTATCGTAAATGTGAACCAAAAGTAGCATGAACAAATTGATTAACCTTAAAGTCGAAATCCAATCGCCAGTCTATATCTACATTTCCAAAGTTGTTAATATAATCGGAATATAAACTAAGTTGGTTTTTTAAATTAATATTTTCAACCACTTCCATTTCATAACTGTTGGTAAGCAAAATACCGACTTCTTTTCTAACACGTTCACCGGGAACGACTACATTACCCTCATCGTCTAAAACCGCAGGTGTTACACCAAAAGCACCTTGGTTTGCTAAGTTCTCATCCAACACAAAGGTGGCCTTTAGTGTTAATGGCGAAAAATATAACGACACCTTTTCTATCTCTTTTCCGTATTCTGTACCTCCACCAAAGAACAAATAGCCTGGTGCCATCAAAGTAGAAATAGGTTCGTCTGTATTTGGGTACTTGTAACCATTTGTTACCTGGGTTCTAAAATTAAGTCTAGCAGAATAAAACCAATTAGATTTGGTATTTGGCCTGTACCCCAAATTGGAATTTATTTCGAACAAATCATCAGTTTTTCTAAATTCTTTCGCCTCTTGCTTATTCACTCCATATTGAATTCTAGCCTCATTACGCCAAGCAAAAAACTTGTCGGAATAGTTTGCGGAAGACAAAAAGCCTAGAAGCCCCGAAATAGAATTAGTACCACCAGAGTTCCAGTTAACAAAAGCAACTTCACTTAAATCAAAAGTGGCCTTGTTTTCTTGTACCCATTTTGGACCAGTATATTTTTCTTCTACTTTTTTTATGAACAGAGAATCGGGTTGGGCGTATGTAAAATGAAAGCTGAAGCACACTAAAGCCAATAGCGTATATTTCATGATTTGTTGGTTTGTTTTAAAAGTTTACTTTCCAATCAATAACCGTTCCATTTTTTTAAAAAAATAGCACAATTAGTAGTTAAACTCACCAAACTCCGATTTTATTGTCAGCTTTTTAGATTTTGATGCTTCTACCTGCCCTATAATTTGGGCATTTACATTAAAAGATTTAGAAATCTCTATAATCTCTTCTGCTATTTCGGGGGCTACATAAAGCTCCATTCTATGACCACAGTTAAAAACTTGGTACATTTCTTTCCAGTCGGTTTTAGATTGCTCCTGGATTAACTTGAACAATGGCGGAACGGGGAACATATTATCTTTTACAATATGAAGTTGATCAACAAAATGTAATATTTTGGTCTGTGCCCCTCCCGAACAATGCACCATCCCGTGAATGGTATCACTATTAAATTTTGATAAGATTTTTTTGACTATCGGTGCATAGGTCCTGGTTGGCGACAACACCAATTTTCCAGCATCGATAGGAGAATTTTTAACAGCATCTGTTAGTTTTACGCTGCCTGAATACACCAAATCTTCAGGTACTGCTGCATCAAAACTTTCGGGGTATTTTTGGGCTAAATATTTGCCGAACACATCGTGACGTGCAGAAGTAAGTCCGTTACTTCCCATACCGCCATTATATTCCTTCTCGTAAGTGGCCTGCCCAAAACTTTCAAGGCCTACAATAACATCACCTGGTTTTATATTAGCATTATCTATAACATTATCGCGTTTCATACGCGCTGTAACCGTAGAATCAACAATAATCGTTCTTACCAAATCGCCAACATCGGCAGTCTCACCTCCAGTAGAATGAATGGTTACACCAAAACCTTTTAGCTCTGAAATCAACTCTTCTGTACCGTTAATAATAGCCGAAATGACTTCGCCTGGAATTACATTTTTATTTCTTCCAATGGTTGAAGACAACATAATATTATCTGTTGCCCCAACACATAGCAAGTCGTCAACATTCATTATTAACGCATCTTGTGCTATACCCTTCCAAACTGAAACATCACCCGTTTCCTTCCAGTACATGTACGCTAATGACGATTTTGTTCCTGCTCCATCGGCATGCATAATCAAACAATAATCGTCGTCGTTTGTTAAATAATCTGGCACTATTTTACAGAATGCCTTGGGGAACAAACCTTTGTCAATATTTTTAATAGCGCTGTGAACATCTTCCTTTGATGCTGAAACGCCGCGTTGTGCATAACGTTTTGAAACCTCTTGACCCATAATGTTGAATTGAGGTGCAAAGGTAGTTTTTTGAATGAAAAAATCCTGCTTTTTTAGGGCAGGATTTTTTTGAGTTGTTAAATTTTATCTTGTAAAGAGAAGCTCCCTATACTTGGCCAACGGCCAAAGTTCGTCGTCTACTAAAAGCTCAAGCTTATCGCAATGGTAACGAATATCATCAAATAGCGCTTTAACCTTATTGCAATAGGCCGCGGCCCTTTTTTCAGCATCCTCTATAATATTTGCTTTTCTGCGCTCATCTATCATTTTAGTCACATTGGCATTAATGCCTTCTATGTGATTTGATATTTCTTCAATCAATTTAATTTGCTCTTTAGAAACCGTAGTGAACTTTTTATCGAATATACTTTTAAGACCTCTTACGTTTTCAATCAATACATTTTGGTATTTCACCGCAGTAGGCACGATATGGTTTCTTGCAATATCACCCAACACCCTACTTTCTATCTGAACGTGTTTAATATAAGATTCTATTTCAATTTCATAGCGGGCCTGGGTTTCTATTTTACTCATAACATTCATTTCCTCAAACAGCTTAATGGTTTTATCGGAAATTTTAGCCCTAAGCGCTTCCGGAGTAGTTTTATTATTGCTAAGACCTCTTTTTTTGGCCTCTTCCTCCCATTCTTTTCCGTAACCATTGCCCTCGAACAAAATAGCTTTTGTAGATTTTATATATTCCCTGAGTACATTGAAAACGGCTTCATCTTTTTTAAGTCCTTTTTTATCAATGAGCGCATCTACTTCAATTTTGAAATCTGTGAGCTGTTTAGCTACAATGGTATTTAAAACGGTCATGGGGTCACCACAGTTTGCAGTTGAACCTACCGCCCTAAATTCAAATTTATTGCCTGTAAATGCAAATGGTGATGTTCTATTTCTATCGGTATTATCGAGAAGTACATCTGGTATTTTGCCAACGACATTAAGTTTTAACTCGGTTTTTTCTTTTGGCGACAACTTTCCTTTTGTAACCCCTTCCAACTCTTCTAAAACCTTGGTTAACTGCTCGCCAATAAATACTGAAATAATTGCAGGCGGTGCTTCGTTAGCACCCAATCTATAGTCATTACTAGCCGAAGCTACAGCGGCACGTAAAAGCGCTTCGTGCTGGTGCACTGCCTTAATGGTATTAATAAAAAAGGTAAGAAATTGAAGATTGCTCATCGGGGTTTTTCCCGGTGCCAATAAATTAACCCCTGAATCGGTAGAAAGCGACCAATTGTTATGTTTACCCGAGCCATTAATACCTGCAAATGGTTTTTCGTGCAACAGCACTTTAAAATTATGACGTGATGCTATACGCCCCATAATATCCATTAATAAGGAGTTATGATCCACCGCTAAGTTGGCTTCCTCAAAAATGGGTGCCAATTCAAATTGGTTGGGGGCCACTTCATTATGCCGTGTTTTAGCAGGAATACCCAAAAGCATACACTCATTTTCTAAATCGCGCATAAAATTAAGCGCTCTACTTGGAATAGACCCGAAATAATGATCATCCAATTGCTGACCTTTTGCCGGAGAATGACCTAATAACGTACGTCCCGCCAAATTGATATCTGGGCGACTGGTTGCCAACATTTTATCAATTAAAAAATACTCTTGTTCCCAACCTAACGACGCGCTTACCTTTTTTACGTTTTTATCAAAGTATTTACAGACATCTGTAGCCGCACTATCAACCGCTTGTAACGCTCTTAACAACGGAGTTTTATAATCCAATGCTTCACCGGTATAAGCCACAAATATGGTTGGAATACAAAGGGTTGTTCCATAAATAAAGGCTGGAGAAGTGGGATCCCATGCTGTATATCCCCTCGCCTCGAAAGTATTACGAATGCCTCCACTAGGAAAACTTGAAGCATCGGGTTCCTGTTGAACCAGTTGCCCACCACCAAACTTTTCTATAGCCAGTCCATTTGATGTGGTTTCAAAAAAAGCATCATGCTTTTCTGCTGTAGCACCTGTTAAAGGTTGAAACCAATGCGTATAGTGAGTAACTCCTTTTGAGAGCGCCCAATCTTTCATAGACGATGCCACCTGGTCTGCTATACTTCTATTTATTTTTTTTCCAAACCGAATGGCATTGGTTACACCATCAAAAGCATCTTTTGTTAAATAGTGACGCATGGTTTCTTCGTTGAAAACATTACTACCGAATAAATCAGACCGGCGTTCCTTTTCAACAAACACAGTAGACTTGTACGCATACGATTCTTTTAAAGCATGAAATCTTAATGTTGACATTCTTTATTTTTATTAAACGTTTTGATAATGAATTATTAAGCAAAAATAAAACAGCAACTTGAATAATGCTACAAACCACTGTAATTTGTTGTTAACATTTTTTCAGTATTTAAATAAAATAATCATCTTTTTTTAAAATAATCCTTAAAAAAATAGGGCATAAATAAAAATAACTCACCAATTAATTAAAAGACCCCTATAAAATTCATAGTACATTCTATAAATCATATATTTGTTTCACAAAAATTATTATTTCACTCATAAAAAATAAATATTTATTATGGCAAAAATCAAGTTAGAATATATTTGGTTAGATGGATACTTCCCTACCCAAAATATGAGAAGTAAAACTAAAGTAGAGGAGCATGAGGATTTCAAAGGTACTCTTGAAGAAATAGGAAACTGGTCTTTCGATGGGTCTTCTACAAGACAAGCCATTGGAGGTTCTTCGGACTGTGTTTTAAAGCCTGTTGCTATTTATCCTGACCCAGAGCGTATCAACGGATATTTAGTAATGACAGAGGTAATGAATCCTGACGGAACACCCCACAAATCTAACGGTCGAGCTACTATTGACGATGAAGATGATGATTTCTGGTTTGGTTTTGAGCAAGAGTACTTTATAATGGATACCAAAACTGAATTACCTTTAGGTTTCCCTAGAGGTGGATACCCTGCACCACAAGGCATGTACTATTGTTCTGTTGGTGGTTTAAACACTCACGGACGTGATTTAGTTGAAGAGCATGCTGATTTATGTATCGAGGCTGGATTAAACTTTGAAGGTATTAACCAAGAGGTTGCTTGCGGACAGTGGGAATTCCAATTGTTTGCTAAAGGTGCGAAACAAGCTGGTGACGAAATCTGGATTGCAAGATATTTACTAGACCGTTTAACTGAAAAATACGGTTACTATATTGAGTACCACCCAAAACCACTAGGTAGAGATTTAGACTGGAACGGTTCTGGTATGCACGCTAACTTCTCTAACTCGTTATTAAGAACTTGTGGAAGTAAAGAAGTTTACGAAAAAGTATGTGAAGCTTTCCGTCCGGTAGTAAAAGAACACATTGAGGTTTACGGTGAGTTTAACGACCAACGTTTAACTGGAGACCATGAAACGCAATCTATCGATGAGTTCTCTTATGGTGTATCTGACCGTGGTGCTTCAATCCGTATTCCTATTGCAACTGTAGAAAGAGGTTACAAAGGATGGTTAGAAGACAGACGACCAGCATCTAACGGTGATCCATATAAAATCGCTGCTAGAATTATCAAAACCGTAAAATCTGCTAATATTTAATCAATATAAGTTTTGTTCATAAAAAAGGCTATCACTTTTAAAAGTGATAGCCTTTTTTTATTCGTAGCTCTTAGTTACTTAAAAAAATACTAACTAGTTAATGCTTTTTACAACTACCTAATTAAGTGTTTTTTCTACTTGTAATTCATCATCAACTTTAAGGGCTTCAATTTTAGCCTTCACTTCTTTTTCTGAGCCTTCAAACGTTTCGTAGGCCACTAATTCTTCGCCGTTTGTTGTTGTAGTTGTTGTTACAACTGCTTTTACAATACCATCATCATTTTTGTCCATTTCAACTTCCACTTCTTTAGTGACTTGAGTTTGCTCTAATGCAGCACCTTCAGAAACATAAGCTGTCATAATATCATTGTCAACTAAACTAGGCGCAATAACCAAAGCAACAACAGACATCAATTTTAACAAAATATTTAAAGAAGGCCCTGAAGTATCTTTAAAAGGATCGCCCACTGTATCGCCAACAACGGCTGCTTTATGAGCCTCTGTTCCTTTTTTACCCTGTTCCTCAATTGTTTTTTTAGCATTATCCCAAGCACCTCCTGCATTCGATTGAAAAATAGCCATAAGCACGCCACAGGTCGTTACACCTGCAAGTAATCCGCCAAGCATTTCTGCACCGCCAATAAAACCAACAGCCACCGGAACGGCAATAGCCAATAAACCTGGCAACACCATTTCTTTAATGGAAGCCTTGGTTGAAATAGCTACACACTTATCGTATTCGGCAACACCATCGGCGGCATCAAATATTTTTCTGTCGGCATCAGAAGCCTTGGTCATATCAGAATCGTATTTACGCATAACCCCTAGGGCTGCTTTTAACTCAGGTATATCCCTGAATTGACGGCGCACTTCTTCAATCATGGCCATGGCAGCACGACCAACGGCATTCATTGATAATGCAGAAAAAACAAAAGGCAACATACCGCCCACAAGCAATCCAGCCATAATATCGGGTTGGGAAACATCAATACTGCCTACACCGGCTGTTTCCATAAAAGCTGCAAATAAAGCCAATGCCGTTAAAGCAGCAGAAGCAATGGCAAAACCTTTACCAATGGCGGCTGTAGTATTACCAACAGCATCCAGTTTATCGGTACGCTCACGTACTTCACTTGGCAATTCGGCCATTTCGGCGATACCTCCAGCATTATCGGAAATTGGTCCGTAGGCATCTACTGCTAGTTGTATTCCTGTATTGGCCAACATACCTACAGCTGCAATGGCTATACCATATAGTCCAGCAAAATGGTGAGATACCAAAATAGCACCAGCAATTAAAATGATGGGAATCATGGTAGACATCATTCCTGTTCCTAAACCAGCGATAATATTTGTTGCTGCGCCTGTTTCAGATTGTCTTACAATGGCATTTACAGGCTTTTTTCCTGTACCTGTATAATACTCGGTAACTTTACCAACCAACAGCCCAGCTACCAAACCAGCTATTGTAGCCCAAAAAACGCCCATAGCACCATATTCGACACCTTTAAAAGTGTATGTTTCAGGAATTAATGCATTAATTATAAAATAGGAAGCTACAACCATTAATCCTGCCGAACCAAATTCACCAATATTTAATGCATTATGTGGTGAGCCACCGTCTTTAACTTTTACAAAAAAGGTTCCGATGATAGACATGATGATACCTATGGCTGCTAAAACCAACGGCAAGTAAACCGCACCAAGACCATTAAGGCCTTCGGTGGCGATTAATGCTCCCAAAACCATGGTCCCGATGATTGAACCCACGTAAGATTCAAATAAATCGGCCCCCATTCCGGCAACGTCACCAACATTATCACCAACATTGTCTGCAATAGTCGCAGGGTTTAAAGGATGATCTTCAGGAATACCTGCTTCAACCTTACCTACCAAATCAGCTCCCACATCGGCAGCTTTAGTGTAAATGCCGCCTCCTACTCTAGCAAATAGAGCTATTGACGATGCTCCTAACGAAAAACCAGAAAGCACATTAAGCACTTCGTTAATTCCCCATCCCATTTCGCTGTAAATCATAAAGAGTCCACTAAGTCCCAGCACTCCTAAGCCAACAACTCCTAAGCCCATAACGGCTCCTCCTGCAAAAGCGACTTCTAAAGCTTTTCCTAATGAAGTTCTTGCTGCATTGGTGGTTCTCACATTGGCCTTAGTAGCTACTTTCATGCCAATAAAACCTGCAAGCGCCGAACATATAGCCCCAACAATAAAAGAGACGGCCACCATACCATTAGAGCCGGCTTCGGAGCTTCCTTTAAAAAACAATAAAATGGCTACTGCAATTACAAAAATTGATAATATTTTATATTCTGCCTTTAAAAAAGACATGGCGCCATCCGCAATATTTTTGGCGATTTTTTTCATTTTTTCATCGCCTTGGTCCTGCTTTGAAACCCACGAACTTTTAATTAAAACAAACGCTAGTGCCAAAACACCAAATAGCGGCAAGAATTTCACTATTAATTCCATATTAGTTTAGTTAGATTAAGATTAATTTTTTAATGGAGCTAAAAATAGAAAAATATAAGTGATAAAAAAAGCCATCTTAAATTTAAGATGGCTCAGTTTATTTTTAATATTTTAAGAATCTAGTAATCTAGATGGTAAAGGTTCTTTTTTTCTTGTGTTCGCTTTCGTCATAACGCTGCACACACTCTTTATATATTTTTCTGGCTTCCTCAGCATTGCCCCAGCCGCCAACGTCTACTTTTTTCTCTTCTAAATCTTTGTAAACCTGAAAAAAGTGCTCTATTTCCTTTAATCTATGTGGGTTTAAATCTGTGATATCACTTCTGTGACTCCATACGGGATCAGAAACCGGAACACAAATTATTTTTTCATCCGGACCTTTTTCATCTGTCATATGAAACACACCTATTGGACGAACCTCCATAACTACCATTGGATAAGATGGCTCTGTCGATAAAACCAAAACATCCAATGGGTCTTGATCTAAGGCTAAAGTTTCTGGAACGAAACCATAATCTCCGGGATACATCATTGAAGAGAACAAAGTTCTATCAAAACGAATCTTGTGCAATGCAAAATCATATTCGTACTTGTTTCTACTCCCTTTAGGTATCTCTATTAACACATCAAAGGTTAAGCTATCTTTTTTTGCCATATTTGTTTCTGTTTTGGGTTGCAAATGTAAAGAACGCTTATCCTTAAAGCAACAAAAAGCGGTACGTTTTGTAAGGTTTTTAAATAAAATAACATTCATTTAACTAAAAAGAACATTTTTTAAGGCTATACTTCAATATTTCATATCTTGTGAGGGACTAATTCAAATACATATTTAATGAAACATATTCTACAATATGGACTTGTAGCTATTTTCTGTTTTTCTTTTCTAAATGCGCAGAATAAGCCTTGGCAAGGTAAGTTTGAGCCCATAGACCGCTTAATTGCACCTCCAAACAACTACAGAACGGCGAGTGGCGCACCAGGCAAAAATTATTGGCAACAACGGGCAGATTATAAAATAAAAGCGACATTAAATGAAAAAGACAATAGTTTATCCGGGCAGGAAACCATTACCTATTACAACAATTCTCCAGATGCGTTGAGCTATGTCTGGATTCAACTCGAACAAAACGTAAACAAAAAGGGCAATGAAGATTTTGGCAGTGTAAATAACAGTATAAAAAACGGCATGAGCACAAGGCAAATGCAGTTTTTAACCCGAGCAATGGATTTTCCCGCTGGTTATAGCATTAAATATGTTAAAGATAGCTCTGGCAGCGATTTACTATATATGGTAAACAATACGATGATGAAGGTGAAACTTAAAACACCTTTAAAATCTGGAGAAACCACAGTACTAAATATAGCTTGGTCTTACCCTATAACCGACAGAAGTCTGTTTTTACTATCGCGAGAGGGCTACGAATATTTTCCTGAAGACGGCAATACCGTTTACCTTTTAGGGCATTGGTTTCCTAGAATGGCCGTTTATAACGATACCGAAGGTTGGCAAAACCAACAGTTTCAAAAGTTAGGCGAGTTTGCGCTTGAATTTGGCAATTATGACGTTGAAATTACCGTTCCTGAAGACCACATTGTAGCCGCTACAGGAACCCTATTAAACAGTGAGTCTGTACTCACCAAAGACCAACAAACAAGATTACAATTGGCAAAAAAATCATTTAACAAACCTGTTGTGATTATTACAAAAGAGGAAGCAATTGCCAATGAAAAACAAAAATCTTCAAAACTTAAAACCTGGAAATTTAAGGCTGAAAACGTTCGTGATTTTGCATTTGCGTCTTCCCGAAAATTTATTTGGGATGCCCAAGCAGTAAAATTACCAACAAACACGGTTATGGCCATGTCGTTCTACCCTAAAGAAGGGTTGCCTGTTTGGCAAGAAGAATCCACAAAAGCCATAAAACACGGACTGGAAGTTTACTCTGAAGCCACTTTCGACTACCCGTATCCTGTTTGTATTTCTGTAAACACATCTAATATCGGCATGGAATTCCCCATGATTAGCTTTAATGGCGGAAGACCAAAAAATGGCATTATAAGTGATGCCGCCAAACAAAGCATGATAAGTACCATTATACACGAGGTAGGGCACAATTGGTTCCCAATGATTGTGAGTTCTGATGAACGTAAATGGATGTGGATGGACGAGGGATTGAACACCTTTTTACACCATAGAACACTGGCAGAACGCTATCCTGAATTTAGCAGTGTTACTCCAAAAAGCATTGTACCCTTCATGAGCGGTGACAAAAGTATTTTGCGCCCCATTATGACGACATCAGACAACGAACTGTTTAACCAATTTGGTGCGAATTTTTACATAAAACCTACCGTTGGCTTGCAGATGCTTCGCAATTCCATTATTGGCAAAGAACTTTTTGATGAAGCCTTTAAAGAATATGCCAACCGTTGGAAGTACAAACACCCTAATCCTGGGGACCTATTTAGAACCTTAGAAGATGCTACGGCCACCGATTTAGATTGGTTTTTTAGAGGATGGTTTTTCACAACCGACCATGTAGATATGGAATTGAGTAATGTAAAGTGGTTTAAAGTTTTTGAGGAAGACACTAATCTTGAAGATAAAAAAAAATCTTCAAAGGTTAAAATTCAGGCCAACGATAAAAACACCGAAACCTTGACCAACAATTTTTCAAACGGGCCAGAAACCATAACCGTTACCAACACGCCCGATAAAGGCTATGGCCAATTCCTTTCGCGCTTAGATGACGAGGAAATCAGAAAAACTCTTTACGGAAAAAACATCTACGAGCTTACCATTAAGAACTTAGGAGGTTTAGTAATGCCCATAACCATAGAGTGGATTTTTACTGATGGCTCATCTGAAATTGATACTTTACCAGCTCAAGTGTGGCGTAGAAATGAGTATGAAATAATACAAACATTTGTAAAAACTAAAGCGGTGTCGAAAATTAATTTAGATCCTAATTTTGAATTTGCAGATACCAATACTGGGAACAATAGTTTTCCGAAAGCAAATGGCAAATCGGAATTTGACGTTTTTAAGGATAAAATCAACAATTAATCTTAAATCACGACAAACTTAAAAAAGGATAGATTTTTTTAATCTATCCTTTCTATTTTTGCTCCAATGGCACGTAAACGTTCATCTATATTTTCGTAACCACGGTCTATCTGTTCTATGTTTTGAATGGTTGAAGTCCCTTTTGCCGAGAGCGCTGCAATTAACAAAGACACACCAGCACGTATATCGGGCGATGTCATGGTAGTCGCCTTTAAGGTTGACTTATAATCATGGCCAATAACAGTGGCACGATGCGGGTCGCAAAGTATTATTTTAGCTCCCATATCAATCAGCTTATCCACAAAGAACAAACGGCTTTCAAACATTTTTTGATGTACTAAAACACTTCCACGTGCTTGTGTAGCCACTACCAAAACTATACTCAATAAATCTGGAGTAAATCCTGGCCAAGGTGCATCAGAAATGGTTAAAATAGAACCATCAATAAAACTTTGTATTTCGTAACCATCTGTGTGCGCCGGTATATGAATATCGTCGCCTTGTCGTTCTACAGTTATTCCTAATTTCCTGAATGTTTCCGGAATCAATCCCAAATCATCCCACGATACGTTGGTTATGGTCAGTTCACTTTTCGTCATGGCCGCCAAACCAATCCAGCTACCAATTTCAATCATATCGGGCAACATGGTGTGCTCGGTTCCGCCCAGGCTATCTACGCCATCAACAATCAGCATGTTGGAACCTACACCGCTAATTTTTGCCCCCATTCTGTTGAGCATTTTGCATAATTGCTGCAAATAAGGTTCGCAAGCGGCGTTGTATATTGTGGTTCGCCCTTCAGCTAAAACCGCAGCCATTAAAATATTTGCTGTACCAGTTACCGAGGCCTCTTCGAGTAGCATGTAGGTGCCTTTTAACTTTTTGGCTTCTACCCCATAAAACTGCTCTTCTCGGCTATAACCAAACTTGGCTCCAAGTTTTATTAATCCTTCGAAATGCGTATCCAACCGACGGCGCCCAATTTTATCACCTCCTGGTTTAGGTATATAACCTTTACCAAAACGAGCCAAAAGTGGACCGACAATCATTATCGATCCGCGTAATCCACGTCCGTCAACCTTAAATTGGTCGGATTCTAAATACTTTAAATTTACGTTATCTGCTTGAAAAGTGCACGACCCTTTTTTTAGCTTTTCAATTTTTACCCCAAGCTTCTTTAACAGATTAATGAGCTTGTTAACATCAACGATATCTGGAATGTTGTGTATTGTAATTTTTTCTGGAGTAAGCAATACTGCGCATAAGATTTGAAGTGCTTCATTTTTTGCACCTTGGGGCTGTATGCTCCCTTTTAATCGGTGGCCGCCTTCAATTTTAAATGTTCCCATATAAACTAATAGCGCTTGCGTTGACGATTACCTCCTTTTTTGTGATGGCCTTTTTTACTGCCCGAATATTTACTTTTGGATCGCATTAAACTTGAAGCATCAGATAAATCTTCCTCAGAATTCTTTAGGTTAATTTTGCCTCCCGAAAGTTCAAACAAATGGTCGTAAATCACATCATCTTCAACGGTGTCTTTGTTCCAGTTTAGAAAACACTTTTTCATGTGATTGGCAATGGTATAGACCAAAGCTTCTTTCAAATCGCCTTCTTCCCATGTATTGGCAACATCAATCATGGTTTTTATATTGTTTCCATAAAACCGGTACTTAGGATGGTTTTGTGGATATTTTAAAGGCTCCGGACGTTCTTCAAAAAGTTCTTTTGTAGGTTTTTCGTATGGAGAGTCTACATCCAATTCGAAATTGGACATAATAAAAAGTTGGTCCCATAGCTTGTGCTGAAAATCGGGTACGTCTCTTAAGTGGGGCTGGATATTACCCATAACCGAAATTATAGCCCTAGCCACTTTATTACGCTCTTCCTTATTTTCAACAGCTTTGGCGTAATTAATCATTTTTTGAAGGTGGCGCCCATATTCTGGAATGATTAAATGCTCGCGCTCTGTATTGTATTCTAAATTATCTATCAAAATTAAATGTGTAGAAATTAATGGTTTGCATGTAGTTGTTGTGCATGCGCAAAATACAAAAAAATATTAAAGACTTATTACGCCTTCAATTTTTTCTGCAACTTCCTTATATTTTTCGATTACGGCATCTGGGTTTTTCATTCTAACATTTACCGAAACACTGGTATATTTACCGTTTTTAGATTCTTTGGTGTTAATAACAGCTCCCAAATTATCGAAAAGGTCTTCTAGTTTTTTTATTTTTTCCTTATCGGAAATCACAATGAATTTATAAAGGTATTCAGATGGCCAAAGCGAAGTATCTTGTAATTGGCTTTTTAATTTTTTATAAAATTCCTCTGAATTTGGAGCAGTTTCCATAGCGTCATTTTTTAGATGGCAAATATACGGTTTCCTTTCTATTTTTTTTATAACGGTTAAATTCCGAATTTTACATCAAATAAAACCCACATTGAATACCAAAAAAATAGTTATAACAGGAGGCCCCGGAACGGGCAAATCGACGTTAATTAATAATTTAATCCACAGAGGCCATAGTTGTTTAGAAGAGATTTCGAGACAAATTATCTTGGAGGCTCAAAAAAAAGGGACCGAACAATTATTTTTAACCGAACCGTTATTATTCAGCGAATTATTGTTAAGAGGTAGGCAAAAACAATATTTTGAATCTGAGCTTTATAAAAATGAAACCATTTTTTTTGATCGCGGTATCCCAGATATATTAGCTTACATGGACTTTATTGGTGACAACTACCCTAAAAAATTTGTTGAAGCCTGTAAAAATTCGAGATACGACAAAGTATTTATTTTAAAACCATGGCGCGCTATTTATACCAGCGATAACGAACGCTACGAAAGTTTTGAACAAGCCATGCAAATCCATGACCAATTAGTAAATACGTATCAAAATTTTGATTACGATTTAGTTGATGTTCCTTTTGATACTGTTGAAAACAGAACCGATTTTATTTTAAATGCTGTTAAGCTTTAGATGGAACATCCCATAAACATATTAGAACGCTATTGGAATTTCACCACGTTTAGACCCCAACAGGAAGCCGTAATTAATGCCGTTTTAGAGGGCGAAGACACCTTTGTACTCATGCCTACGGGAGGAGGAAAATCGTTGTGCTTTCAGATTCCAGCTTTAGCCAAACCAGGAATCTGCATAGTTGTTTCGCCTTTAATCGCACTCATGAAAGACCAGGTTCAAGCCTTAAAAAACAAGGGAATCAAGGCCATGGCCATAACCAGCGGCATAACCTACAACCAGCTAGATACGCTTTTAGACAATTGTATTTACGGAAACTACAAGTTTTTATACCTCTCGCCCGAGCGCTTGCAACAAGAATTGGTACAGGACCGAATTAGACAAATGAACGTTAATTTAATTGCTGTGGATGAAGCACACTGTATCTCGCAATGGGGCAGCGATTTTAGGCCTGCTTATAAAAATATTGCAACCTTAAGACAGCTACAACCTACCGTTAATGCGGTTGCCCTAACGGCTTCGGCTAGACCAGAGGTGGTTGAGGATATTGTTAATGAGCTCGATTTTATCAATCCGAAAATATTTAAAAAATCGTTTGCAAGGCCTAATTTGGCCTATATGGTACTAACCGAAAACGACAAATATTACAGGCTGGAAACCATTTTAAAGAAACACAAAAAATCGTCTATTGTTTATGTTAGAAACCGAAAGTTGACTATTGAATTGAGCCAGTTTTTGTATTCGAAAGGCATCAGTGCTACTAACTACCATGGCGGGCTTTCGAATACTGACAAAGAAACCAACATGACCGCTTGGTTGCATAACCAAAAACAAGTTATGGTGGCCACCAATGCGTTTGGTATGGGCATAGACAAACCCGATGTAAAAACCGTAATCCATTTTAATTTACCCGAAAGCCTTGAAAGCTATTTTCAGGAAGCTGGCCGTGTTGGGCGCGATGGCGAAAAAGCATTTGCCGTTATTTTAAAAAACGATAGCGACAAAGCATTGGTAAAAAACCAATTTTTAAATGTACTGCCCAATGTTGGTTTTGTAAAACAAGTGTACAGGAAGTTGTGCGCCTATTTCCAAATATCGTACGGCGAGGGCGAATACCTAACTTTCGATTTCGACTTTAGTACCTTTTGCAAAACCTATAATTTTAACACAATTTTATGCTACAATGCCTTACTAATTTTAGATCGAAATAGTGTTATTAGCTTATCTCGGCAATTTCAAAATAAAACTACGGTTCAGTTTATTACATCCAACCAAACATTATTTAGATATTTAGAAACCAATAAAAGCTTTGATATTATTGTAAAATCAATTTTAAGGCTATATGGCGGAATTTTTGATAATCCCACTAAAATTGATTTAGGCAAGGTTTCAGATAAAGCTTCAGTAAATTCATCGAACATTATAAAATGCCTTACGCAGTTGGAGCGCGATGAAATCATCCTACTGAATTTAACTAAAACCGACGCGCAAATCACTTTTATAGAACCCCGAGAAGACGATAAAACCATAAACAGAATCGCTTCAATCATAAAACTACAAAATAAGCTGAAACAACGCCAAGTTGAGGCCATGATCGATTATGTGGAAAACGATTCGGTTTGCAAAAGCATTCAACTACTCGCTTACTTTGGTGAAAAAGACACAGAACCTTGCGGAATTTGTTCGGTGTGCATTCAATCTAAAAAAGGCAATAAACCTCAAGATTTAAACACCTTAAAAAAAAGAACCATTGAAATTCTTGAAACCGGCGACCAATCTTCTCGAAATCTTGTTGAAGCATTGGGCTGCTCGCAAACCGAACTAAAAACAGTATTAAAGTTGCTATTAGAGCATCAAATTATTACTATTACACCAACAAATACCTATAAATTGAGTCATTTATAAAATGGCCATTTCATTAATAAGCACAATAAAATAAATGAAAGATTTAAGAATACTATTTATGGGCACGCCAGATTTTGCAGTGGCCACTTTAAAAACTTTAGTAGAAAACCAATATAATATTGTTGGCGTTATTACAGCACCCGATAAACCTTCCGGACGCGGACGCAAGCTCAACGAAAGTGCCGTAAAGCAATATGCCGTTTCACAAAACTTAAAAGTATTACAGCCAACCAATTTAAAGAGTGAAGCGTTTTTAAGCGAATTACAGTCTTTAAACGCAAACCTTCAAATAGTGGTAGCCTTTAGGATGTTGCCCAAGGTGGTTTGGCAAATGCCCGAATATGGTACATTTAACCTGCATGCATCGTTATTACCTAATTATAGAGGCGCCGCACCTATAAACTGGGCCATTATTAACGGTGAAACTAAAACAGGCGTTTCTACCTTTTTTATTGATGAAAAGATTGATACCGGCGATATGATTCTTCAAGAAGAAATAAACATTGAAACCGAGGAGGATGCAGGAAGTCTTCATGATAAACTCATGGATTTGGGCAGCAAATTGGTTTTAAAAACCGTCAAACTTATTGAAAAAGGCAACATAGAAACCACTCCACAGCCAGAAACGCAAAACATTAAAACCGCATACAAACTAAACAAAGACAACTGCAAAATAGACTGGAACAAATCTATTGAAAACATATACAACCACATCCGCGGCTTAAGTCCCTACCCTGCCGCTTGGTGTACTTTAGTAAACGGAAACGAAGAACTGGATATAAAAATTTACTGCGCACAAAAAGAAAAAGCAGAGCACAATTTAAATATAGGCACTATAGAACACACCAAAAAAGAATTAAAGGTAGCTGTATCAAAAGGTTACATTTTAATTAAAGAAATAAAACTGCCTGGCAAACGAAAAATGGACGCAAAATCATTTTTAAACGGCTTTACATTTGAAGAAAATGCCAAAATGCTGTAAACCCTTATTATAACTGATATTTCAAAAAACCCGACGAAATACACTTCCTTTATCAACAAATGCTCTAAGTTATCAACAAAACTACGTTTTTCCCTTGCTATTACTTGCATGGTTGCATAATCCGTATAAATTTGTAGAGGATTAACAAAAAAGTTTAACCAATTAATTAATAATTAAATTTTATATTATGAACAAAACAGATTTAATCGACGCAATGGCAGAACACGCAGGAATCACTAAGGCTGCTGCAAAAAAAGCTTTAGAGTGTGCGCTAATTGAAATTGAAGGAGCTTTACAAAAAGGAAACAGAGTTTCTTTAGTTGGATTTGGATCTTGGTCAGTTTCTAAAAGATCTGCAAGAGAAGGAAGAAACCCTCAAACAGGGGAAACTATAAAAATAAAAGCTAAAAACGTTGTGAAGTTTAAAGCTGGATCAGATTTATCAAACGCGGTAAACTAATTTTTTACCCTTTTTATAGAACAAAAAGCCTCCACAAAATGTGGGGGTTTTTTTATATATAACTAATAACAGTTGCATTTTTAATAAATAAATATTAGATTTAGTTATTAATTCCTCATAATATGGTTACAGCAAAACCCAAAAAAGGAAACTTATTGATTGCAGAACCTGCAATAATTGGGGATGTTTCGTTTAATCGTTCAATCGTTTTATTGGCAGACCATTCACATGAAGGCTCAATAGGTTTTATATTAAACAAGCCCTTAGAATACAACATAAGCGACCTCATCCCTGAGCTAAGCGCTACTTTTAAAGTTTATAATGGCGGTCCCGTAGAACAGGATAACCTCTACTTTATTCACAAGGTACCTCAGCTCATTCCAAACAGTATTGAAATCTCGTTAGGTATTTATTGGGGTGGCGATTTCACCAAGGTAGCAGAGCTTATTAAAAATGATACCATTAAGGAAACCGATATTAAATTTTTCCTAGGATATTCGGGTTGGGAAGCGAACCAACTGGAGAACGAACTAAAAGCCAATTCTTGGGTAGTTACCGAGAATGTATACGAAAAACATATTATCGAAAAAGACTACGAAACCTTCTGGAAAGAAAAAATGATCGAGTTTGGGGGCGAATACAGTATATGGTCTAACGCACCTGAAAATCCCAGCTATAACTAACTTAACCTAACTTTCACGTTAAGTTTTTGAAGCAATAACTTTGCCGCTTCGTTACCAAAAACCTTCTTTCTGTACTTACTTACCGGCTGAATTCCTGTGATAACATTTGTTATAAAAACTTCATCGGCTTTTTGAATTTCAAATGGGGAAATTGAATCTTCAACCAACTCATATTCTGAAATTTGTTTGATGATATTAGTGAGCTGGGTTCGCATAACTCCTTTTAAACAACCATCAGATAAAGGAGGTGTTTTAATAACATGGCCTTTAACCAAAAACACATTTCCGTTTAAAGCCTCAACCACTTTCTTATCGGTGTTAAGTAAAAAACAATTGTTTAAATTATTCTCTTTTGCATAAACACTACCAACAACGTTAAGTGCTTTGTTGTTTGTTTTTAATGTTGACAATAGCGATGGCGCCACATAATAGTCTTTAAACAAATCCACCTCATAAAATCCATCTTTCAGCAAATAAAAATCTTCAGCTAACGGTATTGCCGATATAACATAACCAACATCATTTGTTTCGGGAGTATAAAGGCCTCCTTCGTTTCTATGAACAACCAGTTTAACGCGCGCAGATGCTTTTAATAAACTTGAAGCTTCCAATGTTTTGGTTATCTGCTCTTCGAGAAATTCCATTGTAAAATGCATTGGTATTTCCATACGTAAAATACGCATTGATGCCATGAGCCTAAAATAATGATCTTCCCAAAACAAGATTTTTCCGTGACTTACTTTTATGGTTTCAAAAAGAGCATCACCATAGGCATAACCTCGGTTTTGGATTGATAGTATGTTATTGTTTTCTAATAGCTTTCCGTTAAAATTTATCATAAAAAAATCCCGCTAAATTCATTTATTTAAGCGGGACAAATATAATTTAAAATATACTTTTTTAGCTATGCAGAGCCCAATACTTGCTTTAAATCGGAAATCTGGTTTTCCCACAGCATTTTAGCCTCATCAACTTCATCTTCTTCTGCAAAATCTGTAACCATTAACGATACGTCTTTCGTTATTTCATCAACTTGAATTCTAATTTCAAAATAATAGGTTTGTTCGTCTTCTTCATCTGCAAGCCATCTAAACTTAACGCGTTCTCCACTTTTTTTGTTAAGGAGCTTTGCTTTTTCTTCGCTACCGTCCCAAATAAATGTAAACAATTCCCCTCTGGAATTTACATTATCTGAAAACCATTCGGATAAACCCGATGGCGTTGAAATATATTGGTACAACAATTGCGGAGAGGCATGTATGGGAAATTCAATATCAAATCTAATTTTATCGTCCATAAATAATTGTGAAATTTATATTGCCCAATATATACATTAATTGATAAGAATAACAAGATTTTTTAAGAATATTTTCTGTAGGTTTCGTTTGCTTACACCAATTTTGTTTTTATATTTGCAGCCTTAAATTAGGCGAGGTAGCTCAGTTGGTTAGAGCGTCGGATTCATAACCCGGAGGTCGGGGGATCGTGCCCCCCTCTCGCTACAAAATAAAATTATATGTAAATAAGCGGTTTAGCCTTTCTAAACCGCTTTTTTTATGTTTACCTTTAAACAAATACTTAATTTTCAATACGAAACTGCATACGATTTGTCCCAAAAAAGAATTTCTCAACCCGTAAAATTTACACGTCCAAAGGTGATTTAAACAAACCTCAACGTACACAGTAAAAAAACTACAATTGAGAAACAGGAAGATTCTCCGGCCATAAAACAAGAAAAAAACCTCCCTTCAACAGAAACAAAAGACAAAAAGGAAACCATTAATACTGCTGTGTTGGTAATTCAGCAACAGGCACTTTACTAGCCGATGGACTAAAAGCTTTGTTTACAAAAGATGAAAATAAAGCTGCTACAAATAAAGACCTGTACGAGTTCGGACTACGACGGCTAAGAAAAAGATATCATCCTATAAATAATGTACCAAATAAGAAACAGGTCAGTCTCCGTACTATGATATTGAAACCGGCAATCTTGTTTATTAATGGATGAAGCCCCTTAAACTTAACCCATATAATGCTGCCACTGGATTAAAATATATTTGTCTGTGCTATGTTCTTTCTTTTTAAGAAAACCATACTCGTAAACAAACAGGTACACATCACCCTTTTTGTTTTTCCAGTAATGTGTAAAAAACTTAGGGTTAAAACCCTGTTCTTCTAAAACATCTGAACGAACCGTAGCCTTCCCCGCTTTATTAAACGCTTTTAAAATCCGCCTGTTCTGTTTTAGCTGGTTGTCTACTTTGTTAAAAAAACGTGGCGCTTCTTCCAAAGAGCGCTTATAATGATAGGCACTTTTACAGTGTAAATCACAGAAGCGTTTGTCTGATCGACCCGTTAACTCTTTTTTGCAATGTTTACATGGTTTTCTTTCCATTTCAGAAATTTAGTCGAATGTTATACGAATACTATTCGTTTAAGATACGACTATTTCATTTTATATAAATATCTTGTATAAAAACGATTTTATATGCTTAATAAACATATCACAATAAAACACCTTTTAATTAATAATAAACAGTGCATTGGTTTACAGTTTAACTCAGATAAAGTTATTGAAGCATTAGTTAAAGAACTACCTGAGCCTAAATGGAGTAAAGAATTTAACATGGCATATATTATAAATACTAAATCTAATCTCAATTTAATTTTTGAAAAATTTAAAGGTGTTGCCTGGATCAATTGCAACTACTTTTTTCAAGACAGAAAGCTTAACAGTAATAACGACACTATAGATGTAGCTTGGTTTAGAAACCGGCCGTTTAAACAAAATTTCAGACCTTGCCCTGAAGAATATCTAAAAAAATTAGAGTTAAAGAAATACTCCAACAGTACGGTAAAGAACTATGTTCATAGTTTTGAAAAATTTATTAATTATTACAGTGACATAGAATTATTTAGTATTGATGAAAATGATATCAGGCAATATCTTCAAAAATTGATTAAAGATAAAAAATCAAATTCATACATTAATATGGCCATTAATGCCATTAAGTTCTATTACGAAATGGTGTTGGGGATGCCCAATCGGTTTTATTCCATAGAAAGACCTAGAAAAGAGTCTAAACTTCCTAAGGTATTGTCAAAAGAAGAAATTTTTTCAATAATTGACCATACCAACAACATAAAACACAAATGTATTGTAAGCCTATTATATTCTTCTGGTTTACGTAGAAACGAACTACTGCAGTTAAAACTAAAAGATATAGACAGCAAAAGGATGGTTATAAGAGTAGTGCAGGCCAAGGGAAACAAAGACCGATATACAGTTCTTAACAAAAGTGTACTAGATGATTTGAGGAAATATTTCTTAATTTATAAGCCTAGGACATACCTGTTTGAAAATCCAAATACCAACCAAAGATATAGTAGCTCAAGTGTATTGCAAATTGTTGTAAAAGCAGCTCAAAATGCTGGAATTAAGGAAAGGGTAACCCCACACATGTTAAGACATAGTTTTGCCACCCATTTACTGGAAAGTGGCACCGATATCCGTTATATTCAGATGCTATTGGGTCATAACTCAACAAAAACGACAGAAATTTATACGCATGTAGCTACAAATTCCTTTACAGAGATCAAAGATTTACTATCTTAGTGCACGTATAATAGATATATAGTTAATATTAACTATATACAATTGTTGCCACCAATTAAAAAATGTCCTCGAATAAATTCAAAATTGAACTTTTAAAGACAAATTGGATATCTGAAGAAGATACTCAAACGGATTTATGTGCTCACGGACAAATGCGAGTGAAAATTGGAAACGAAATTGTTGTTGACCAAACCGAAAATGATGGTTGGACGATTAGCGCAACTGCTCAACTCTTACTTCGGACTTTAGAACGGAATCACACGAAAGAAAATCCTGTTGGAGACCAATTAATTCCTTGCTGTGGACACTTTTTAGTTTTTGACAATGATATGGAAGAAGTTTATATTGGAAGTTGTCCAACTGGAATTGATTGGGAAGTGACTCACGAAAACGGAATTGTAACGCTGAAAACAGAAAGCGGAACTGAAACAAAAGTTGACTTTGAAAATTATAAAAGCGAAGTTTTAAATTTTGTCGACCAAGTTGAGGAGTTTTATAAGAATAGTCCTGAAAAGGAAATCCCAAAAGACGAATTTGACCGAAAAGGTTATTTGCAGTTTTGGGAAGAATGGAATGAAAAAAGAAACAAATGGAAAAAATAACTGGTGGCAACACCGTGTAACACACATTGCTTCTGATTTTCCTTCGGAAAATCCTCGCATGCGTGAATGTTTGTGTTTTTTAACTATTTTAGTAACTAAATCACGCAACGCCTGTTACACAAACTCGTTGGCGTGCATTAAAAAAATGAAGATAATAAATGATGAAATATTAGTTGAATGCTTGAAATTTCTTCAAAATAATGGAGGAAAAGTATCACGGTACTCTTTTGACAAATACATAACTAAGAATTTTAAAATCAATGAAGGATTCAATTTAATCCCTAAACAGTTGATTAAAGAGGACTTGATAGAAATTATAAAAGAAAGTGACTTGACAATTGTTTCAATTAGCGAAAAAGGAATTATTAAAATTAGAGATAATTAAAAACGACATGCCAGCAATGGCTAAAACAAATATGAAAAGAGAGAATGAGGTTTATAGTTTAAGTAAAGGTTACAGTCCTTTTATTTATAAAGGTGAAACTGGTCTTATATATTGCTTCCCTGTTTCATCAGGACATGTAGACATGACTTTTGAATTCGAAATTTCAGAATTAGATTTAGACGTATTAAAATCAAGTGATTATAGATTTAAGGTACTATATTATATGCTATTCCATGAAGCTCAGTCTACTTTCGGGACAGGTCATCCAAAACCACGGAGATTTACAGCTGAAGAATTTGAGGATACCAAAAATAAGGTGTTATATAAATCAGAGTTTGACTTACAGTCATTTATCAAAGAATTTTCGAAGAAGAAGAATCTAGCGGAAAGTTACTTCCAAATGTTCTCTAATAATGTATTTTAACAAGAATAAAATAACGACACGCCAACAATGTGTATAGTGCATAAGGGTTTCAGAGGTTTTCGAGCGGTATCACCCGCATCAATTTTGGGTGGTAAGTTGATAGGTTTGAATCCCGCAATCCCTTACGACACCATACACTTAACGTTACCTGTAATGCTGAAAACCACGATAACTAAATGAACATTTTTCTGAAATTAAAACACTGGCAGATTTTTTTAATTTGGATTTTAGGAACTATACAAATGTTTGTATTTGTAAAATCGGACTTCTGGTTTTTATCATTTGGTTTGTACATTGGAATTATACTAATATGGATTTATTCAATTGGTAATGTTTTGAATGAAAATGCGGATTTACAAAAACGAATAAACCTTTGGTGGATTTTATATATTCTTTCATTAATTCCCCAAGCACTTAATTTCAGGAACATTATGACACAATCGTATAATCGAATTGAAACTTGGATTATTGGTCCATCAGCAATTATCGGACTTATTGCCATAGTTAAAATATTAATTTTTACAGCAAGAACACTGAAAAAAGAGGAATCAAATAAGGAATACAAAATGACTGACTTGATTCCTGAAATGTTTTATATTTTTTCTACTATTCTTGGAGTATGGTTTTTACAACCACGACTGAATAAGCTTATGAAAGAAAAATAAAGCACTACAGGTAACATAGTGTAAAAATAATTGCTTGGTTCTAGCCTACTCGGAAAATCCTACGGATTTCCCTCTGGTTCGTTCCATTTTTAGTAAGTTAGTTGCTGGCACGCGCAACTATCCTTACACGTAAACGTTGCCATTAATACTGAAACAACCAACGAACTGAATGATAAACAAATTTTTAAACGCTAAACATTGGCAGTTATTTACTCTAATGTTTGGGATTCCGATTTTATTACAAATAGTTGCTATGATATCAATGTTTGCGAATATTGACTCAAACGGAAATCCCGACCAAACTGGAACTCTGAATATGCTGAAAATATTTCCAATTATAATGTTTCTTTATGTTGGACTTTTTTTTGGCTGGTTTTGGTCAATTGGAATTGGATTACAGAAATATATTCCGACTGACATTAAAATGAAAATTAAAAAGTTTAAAGTATTCTTCTTTATTCCTCTTGTTTATATTCTTTTCCTATTAGTTATAATCGGAACTACATTTTACGGATTTTCTTCTGGAAATAATGCAGTTGGAGGAATTGTTGGAAAAATGTTATTTGTCGTTATACCTATGCATTTATTTTCAATGTTCTGCATTTTCTATTTACTTTATTTCGTATCAAAAACAATCAAAACGACTGAATTAAAACGAACTGTTACTTTTAGTGATTTTATAGGAGAATTTTTTATGATTTGGTTTTTTCCAATTGGAATTTGGTTTATACAACCCAGAATAAATAAAATAACATCTGAAAAAAGTACTAATGGCAACACCGTGTATAATTAATGGCTAGTTCGAGCTTGCTTACGAAAATCCTCGCGGATTTTCTATTCGGTGTGTATTTGCTAAATTAGTTGCTTAAAAACGCCACTAATCATACACAAACACGTTGTGTGTAATTTCAGCTCATGAACTAAAATTTAAAACTGATGAAAAATTTGTGTTTAATTGTATCAATTTTTATTGTATTTAGTTGCAACAGTAAAAAGGATAAAATTAATTTATCACAAAGTAAAGAACAACTTGAAATCAATACTGATAACAGTTTAGAGTCGAAAAATAATATTCCAAAAAACGAAAAGATTGCTAAAATTAGGGAAGATGAAATGATATCTAGAGATTCAACTTCAATAGCTAATATTGCCTTAAATTTTATTAATGGCTATACTGAAAAATATAACCAAATTGATAACCGAATTGAACTCACAGAATGGATTGATTCCAATAAAAATGTAAGTCAAAACTTTAAAGACGAGCTAAAAAAAATAATAGACGAGGCAAATAAAGCAGACCCCGAATATGGATTAGGTTTTGACCCAATATTTAATGCTCAAGACTATCCTAACAAAGGATTTAAATTAATAGATTTTGATACTATTTTAGGAATCGTTAATGTTAAAGATAAAATTTTGGAAAACGGATTTCGAATGAAAATAAAACTGATAAAAGAAAATAACAAATGGCTTATAAATGGTTGTGGAATAATTAATATGCCCGAAGTAAATTGGATTGAAAAATAAAAACTACACACAACACCGGCTATAGTTCATTGCTGCGGAATTTTCGGCAGAAAATTCCGCTCATTTTTACTATCTTTCGTCCATGGCGGAAAGAATCCTGCGGATTTTTGCGCAACGAAACCATAGCCAAACACGTTGCCAGTAATATGAAAAAAACTCTGCTGATATTAACAATTCTGCTTTCATTTGAACTTTATTCACAAGAAATAATTAAGTTTTCAAATGCGGAATTTGAATTTTGTTTGACTAAAAAATGCGGAGAAAACGACTGTGAAATAACCAAAATTGAGGTTCTGAAAAATGGCCTTTTAAAGCAAACTATAAAACCAACCGAAAACTATTTCAGTAAAACTTTTCCAAACGACCAATTGTTTGCAATTGAGGATATGAATTTTGACGGAAAAACGGATTTTAGGCTAATGGAATTTCTTCCAGCTGGACCGAATGTTCCTTTTCTCTTTTGGATTTATAATCCGACAAATGAACTCTTTGAGGAAAACAAAGATTACGGAGAAATAACATCACCTGAATTTGATTACGAAAAAAAGCAAATTAATTCGACTTGGAGAAACGGTTGCTGTGAACACGGTCGAGATATTTATGAATTGGAAAACGGAATTCCAAAACTGATTGAACGATTTGTTATTGGACATAATTCAGAGGATAAAGAATATTACGAACATTGGAAAGTTGAAAACGGAGAATTAAAACTAATTGAAAAAACAATTGAATAAAATACTACTGGCAACAATGTATAACCGCAATTACGGCGGATTCGACTGCGTCCGAATCCACTCGGAATTGCGAGCGTCTGTGCTTAACCGAAAAACAGTAACTTAAAACCCGTAACTGACGGTTATACGAGACCGTTGCCACACATTTGAAAATAAGTACATTGAGAAAAATTTACTTACTGACTTTAATGTCAATAATTTTGTTTAACTGCCATAACAAAACGGAATTGAGAACTGATTTACTGCCAATTTATTCAGATTCGAAAAACGCTTTACAAGGAAACAATCTGTATGGAAAAGTTAAAAAAATTGAATATTACAAAACAACTTTTCAGAACACACAAAATGAAGATAAACCTGTTCTGAACAAAATAGAGGAATACACCGATTTTGGGGAATTGAAAAAAGTAGAATACTTCGATAATTATGGAAGTCTTTTACAAACCAATGTTATTGATTATAACAAAAACCAAAAATTCATTAAAAGTGTTTCAATTAATAAAGCAAACAAATCGAAAATTATTCAAACTTCAGAATATGATTCTATTTATAACACAAGTGAATTGATTGTTTTCGTAAATGACACAATTGACCATAAAACAACTTTTTATTATGGACAAAATGATTATCAAATAAAACGAATTTCTGTTAAAGGAAATGATACGACAGAAGTTAATTTAGAATACACTTTTGACGATAATGATAAAATAATATCTTCTACAGAAAAAGAAAAAGGGAATGACAAATCAATGACAACTAATCTGTTTAAATATGACAATAACAACAATCTAATAGAATTGTCATATAAAACAGAATGGATGGAAATGATAAGCGAAATGGAATGGAAAGACGGAAGAATTTTTAAACAAACTTCCTATACAATATCAGCGGATTTAAAAAAACATACGGACAACATAACTGAATTTGACATTTTATATAATCCTATCAATTCAAAAGAATTTGAGGATTCAAAATTAAATCGAGAATTGAAATTTGAGTATGAATTTGACGAAAATGGGAATTGGATTAAGAAAAATGTATCTATGAAAGAACATTTTAATAACTCAAAAGATTTCGTTCCAATTTACGTTGAAACGAGAAAAATAAGTTATTGGAAATAAAAAACGTGTGGCAACAACGTGTAAAAATAATTGCTTGGTTCTAGCCTACTCGGAAAATCCTGCGGATTTTCCTCTGGTTTGTTCCATTTTTAGTAAGTTAGTTGCTTACACACGCAACTATCCTTACACAAACCGTTGTAAATAATTATGAAAAACACAATCCTGATAATAATTTTTCTGACATTCTTGAACTCTTTTGGTCAAGAATCTAATGATTTTATAAAATCAGAGCAATATTATTTAACGGAAATTGACTCACTGACAATAAAAAAGTATTGGGAAAATTTTCCAACTGAAAACGCACCTGAACCAATTTCTATTTATTTAAAAGACAATAACGGACAAACACTTTATGAAATAAAAATATCGGAATTGGAATTTTATAGTGGAACTACAATTGAGATTTTAAATATCAATAATTTAACAAATATCGAACAAATTATACGTTTGGAATCTGGATATGATGCGTGTTGCACAAATTATTATTCGACTTATTTACTCAAAACAAAAGAAGGGAAATTAATTGAACTTCCAGAATCGGAATATCTTCATTGTGATGGACCAACACCTATAAATGAATACAGATTTCCGAATCAAAAGTTTGGAATCAAAAATCAGATTTTATTGACTAAATCAAATCTGAATGACAATTACGAAGTTGAATCCGTTGAAGTTTTAAAAACATATTCTTGGAATGGAAAAACATTTGAATTGAAAAAATAACTATTTACAACACCGGCTATAGTTCATTGCTTCTGACTTTCCTCTCGGAAAGTCCTCGCAAATTTACTATCTTCGGTTTACGGCGGAAAATCCTAGCGGATTTTCACGCAACGAAACCATAGCCCAACCGTTGTAACCAATTTAAGACAAATCGAATGCTAAAGAAGAAAAATCTGATTTTTATTATAATTCTAATAATCGGAATTTCAAGTTTCTATGGTTTTAAAAACTACGCTAAAAAAGTAAAAGATGAACATTGTCTTGCGACTCAAATTTCATCTAAAATATTTGACTTTAATACATTTGACTTAAAAGTTGACTCAAAGCTAAATTTATCGGATTTTAAAGTTGTGAACCAAAATAGCGGAAAGACAATCTTTGCGGACGGAAAAAACCAAAAAGGAATTAAAAACGAATATGGTCATTGCACTTTTGAATTGTTTTGGAAAGGAAAACAGGTTTATGAATTTGGACATTTTAAAATGAATAATTGGAATACGAATAAATACGAATTGAATATTGGAATGGAAAATAACGAACTAAAACCGAGTTTGGAAATTTATGGGCCTGACAGCAAAAAAGCGGATTTGTATTTCAAAAAAATAATGGAATAAAAAACTGGTTACAACACCGTGTAAAAAACATTGCTTATTTTAGGTCAATCGTTTGGTCGTTGCCTGTTTGCTAGCTTCTGATTTTCCTTCGGAAAATCCTCGCACTCAAACACGCAACGTTCCTTACACATAAACGTTGGCAATAATTTGAATGAAAACCATTTATAGAATAATAATTTTAGTTTTGATTTTACAATCTTGTTCTTCTTCCGATAAAGAAAAAGACAAACTAATTGGTAATTGGAGTGTCATAAATGGACTGAATGAATTTGAATTTTATCAAGATTCTCTAATTGTAAATGAATGGGAGTGTCTTACATAAACAAATGGGAGATTGACAGTTCAAAATTGTATCTTGAAACAATTAAAGGACTTGACAGTTTCGGAATTAAAACTAAAGAATTCGATTATAGATTAAGTAAAAATCTGGATACACTCTTTATTAAAAAACCAACAGACAGCGTTTATGGACCATCTATTTTGCGAATTAAAAATGCCTATGATTATTATCTGAAACGATTACAATTGACCATTGACTTACCTTCTAAAAACAATTTGATTTTAAGTAAAGAAAAAGGAATTGGATTGGACGTTTACGTCGGATTTAGAAATGGTAAATTAATGGCAAAAACTGATAGTGACAAAACTCGTGGATTAGACGAAATTAAATATGAGACTATTGCTTTTATTGCTTCTCAAGAAACTGAATTGGATTCGATAAATTTTCAGTTCAATTTACTGATTGACAAAAGTTTAAATAATCAAAAAATAGACTCAATTAAAAATATTTTAATTTCAACAGGTTATAAAAGAATATTTAGAGTTTATACTAACGACCAAGTTGACTACGAAAAAATTGATTGGAAAGATGAACTGAATTGGTATGGAAATATGAATAAAAACTATTGCCAACACCGTATAAAAAAAATTGCTAATTTTAGCTCAACCAATGTTAGTTGCTCGTTTGCTAGCTTCTGATTTTCCTTCGGAAAATCCTCGCATACAAACACTCAACTTTCCTTATACATAAACGTTGCCAGTAATTATGAAAAAACTTCTGCCAGTCTTAATAATTTTGATATTCATTGCGACTTCTTGCAAGCAAAAAACCGATTCTGAAAATGAGAAAGTAACAGAATCAATCGAAACCAAAATTGACACGAAAAAACACAAATAGTTGAGAAAAAAAGCGAAAAAGTAATACCTGAATACAGTACCATAGAAAAACCCAAAATTTCAGAATCGGACTATTTAAATTTCTTTAAAGACGTATTGAGAACTGACGGAATGATAGTGAACAAACCGATTAAGATTTTCCCGATGGAATCGGAATATTGGAATGCGGATTTGATAAAACTAACCGAAAAGGACAAAGACAGTTCATTAAGCGAATTAATTGACAAAAATGACATCAGTTTTATTTACGAACAAACTGAATCACAAAAAGGAATCGTTTTAAAACCTAAAAATATTCCTCGAAAAAAGATTGAACGAAAATATTTAGATGACCTTATAGAAAAAGTGGATTTAGAAACTTATTGGAATGAAATCTATAAAATGGGTAGTGGTTATTACAGTTTAGAACTGCCTTTATTTTCTATCGATAAAAAAATAGCATTTTTCAGATATTCATATTCCTGCGGTTCTTTATGTGCAAATTCAGGAACGTATATTTATAAAAAGATTAATGGAAAATGGGAATGGATTGGCGGAATTGGACCAGAAATAGTGAGTTAAATAACTACTGGCAACAATGTATAACCGCAATTACGGCGGATTCGACTACGTCCGAATCCACTCGGAATTGCTAACGTCAGTGCTTAACCGAAAATTATTAACTTTAATCCCGTAACTGACGGTTATACGAGACCGTTGTAACCAATTTGAGAAAATGAGAAACCTAATTTTATATATAATATTTTTAACGTCGTTTACTTCTTGTTTCCCAACCAAAGAAGTGACTGACAAAACTACTTCTACAGACCAACTGAACGGAATAACAAAAGAATTCTATGAAGATGGCGGATTGAAAGTTGAATGGAAATATAAAAACAATCAACTAAATGGAATTTCAAAAGAATATCACAAAGACGGAACATACTCTGAATGGGATTATGAAAATGGAGAACTAATCGAAGGGAAATCTTATTTTAAAAGCGGAAAACTTCTTCAGGAATATACCTTTAAAAATGGTAAAAGAGACGGAACAGCAATCAGGTATTATGAAACAGGTGAAAAAGAAACGGTATGGGAATTTAAAAATGACATACTAATTAGCGGAATAGCATATTATCCGACTGGTGAAAAGAGAACAGACTTCAAATATAAAGACGGAATTCCAGAAGGAATTTCAACTGAATATTATAAAAACGGGAAAAAGAAAATTGAATGGAATTATAAAAATGGAAAGTTAAGTGGTGAATCCATTGAATATTTCGAAAATGGAAATGTGAAACGAATTCTAAATTATTAAAAAACTGGTTACAACAACGGCTATAATTCATTGCTTCTGACTTTCCTCTCGGAAAGTCCTCGCAATTTTGCTATCTTCGGTTTACGGCGGAAAATCCTAGCGGATTTTCACGCAACGAAACCATAGCCAAACACGTTGTACAGCATTACCCAAAACTCTAAGAGCAATTAAAAAAATATAAATGAAAATAAACTACATCCCTGACAAGGAAATAAATCTCGAAGAAAACGATTTACTTGGTGCAAAGCCTTATGCTGAAACATTATCTGAAATCATAGTTAATTCTAACACACCATTTACAATTGGACTTTTGGGAGGTTGGGGAGTAGGAAAATCTTCGATTATAAAAACACTAGAAGATAAATTCAATGAGGATACAAAATCAGAAATAGCAGTTTTTAAATATGACGCTTGGAAGTATTCAAACGATTCGTTCAGAAGAACTTTTCTATATGAATTAAAAGAGTTTTTCAAATTAGAAATGAGCGATACTTTTGATTCTTTCTATGAAGACCGAAGTGAAGATATTGACCATAAACTTGCTGTAAAGAAATATTCTTCTTTGTGGTGGCTTTCGCTATCACCTATTCTATTAATTCTGATATGGCTTTTCCCAGGTGAAAGTGATTTAAAAATCTCAACAACCATAATTTCTGTAATACTAACTGTAATAACAATATTATTACGAGAAACCTTTGTTCAGTATAAGGTTACTATTTCAAAACAAAAATTTTTCGCACCTGAACAATTTGAAAAAGTTTTTAGTGAGATCATTGATAAAATAATTAATAAGCAAAAAGATAATTGGGAATGGGTAAAGAATATTTTTTGGAAACCCAAAAAGAAAACAAAAAAATTAGTTATCGTAATTGATAATATAGATAGATGTCATAAAGATTTAGCTTTTGAATTACTTCTAACTATTAAAAATTTTCTTGAGCAAAATGGTGTTGTTTTTATCATTCCAATAGATGAAGATGAAATCAAAAAACATATTAGGAAACAAGGAAACAATCCTAATGAATTTTTAAGAAAATTATTCAACACCACAGTTACGATAAAGAGTGTTTCTGAAGGTGATTTATTTGATTTTGCTAAAAGACTTAATGACGATTATGATTTAGGCTTTCAAATTGAAATAATTTCCATTGTTGCTCAGCAATTTTCAAAAAATCCAAGAAAAATAATTCAATTCCTAAATGTTTTTCAAACAGAAATCTTGCTGTCCGAAATGCAAGAAAAAACCGATTTGATTCCCAAAGGTTCACTAACAGACAATTTAGCATTTATATCAAAAAACCTAATAATCAGAGAAGAATGGCCTGAATTATACAATGAATTAAAAAATAATTCTCACTTGTTAGAAAATACTACTAACATTATCGTTGAAGAAAATGGTCGCTTTCATATTAATAACTATGAGTTAAACCTAGAACAACGCAATTTTTTAAGGAGAACAAATCATATAAAA